>NZ_BOOH01000023.1 GCF_016863135.1 Planobispora longispora | reverse complement strand
CGGCGGCTACCGGCTCGCCGGGCACGAGCGGCAGCCGCCGATCGCCCCCGAGCCGGTCCCGTCAGTCGAGGAAGTGAACCTCAAGGCCGCCGTCGAGCAGGTCGGCGGTCTGGGCGATGAAATCGGTGATATGCGGGGACTTCAGGTTCTCGGCGTGGTCCTCGGGACGGCGCCACACCTCGTAGAACCAGAAGCGGGCGGGCTCTCCCACCTCCGTGTGGAGGTCGTAGGTCAGGCAGCCCGGCGCCCGGCGGGTCGGTGCGACCAGGGCGGTCAGGGCGTCGCGCAGGGCGGCTTCCCGACCGTCCTTCGCGCGCATCCGCGCGATGACCGTCAAGGGGGACGTCGTCGATGCCGTCGTCGATGCCGTCGTCGATGCCGTCGTCGATGCCGTCGTTGTCGTCGTCGATGTCATGGAGAGCTCCTCGGTGATCCTCAGTGATCTTCAGGGATACGGGCCCCGGAACAGGGCCGATCCAGAGGCTAGGGCGAACTGGTCCGGTGATACAGTCCACTTGCATGCCGCCAAACCGGGCCAATCGCATCACCGGTCTCCTCCTGGAAGTGCCCGACGACGGGCGGGCGCTGCACGAGCGCCTGACGGCCGCGATCAGAGGCGCCATCCTGACGGGCCGCCTCGGCCCCGGCGACGCGCTGCCCCCGAGCCGGGCGCTCGCGGAGGAGCTGAGCTGCTCGCGCTGGGTCGTCAACGAGGCGTACGGACAGCTCGTCGCCGAAGGGCACCTCACGGCGCGGCAGGGGTCGGGCACGCGGGTGGCGCCGGACGTGCCGGCGCGACCGGCCGTCCCGCCGGCCGTACCCTCCGTGCGGGCGCCCTCCGCGGTCGTGGCCGATCTGCGGCCGGGAGCACCCGACGTGGCGCGGTTCCCCGCCGCGGCCTGGAGCCGGGCGACGCATCACGTCCTCATGGCCGGCGGGGGCCCGGACGTGTTTCCCCCGGCCGAGGGCGTGCGGCGGTTGCGTGAGGTCGTATCCGGCTACCTGGGACGGACCCGGGGGGTGGCGGTCTCGCCCGAGGAGGTGGTCATCACCTGCGGCACCACACACGCGGTGGGGCTGCTGGCGGGCGTCCTGGCCCGGCGCTCCGCGTCGCTGCTGGCGGTGGAGGATCCCGGCTGGAGGCGGTTCGACGACGCGGCCGTCCACGCGGGGCTGGCGATCGAGCCGGTGGCCGTCGACGGCGAGGGCATCGACGTCGGGCGGTTACGGCGGACCGGCCCGGACGCGGTGCTCTGCTCGCCCGCCCACCAGTTCCCCACCGGCGCCGCGCTGTCGGCCGGACGGCGGCGGGCGCTGCTGGCGTGGGCGGCGGAGCGCTCGGCCGTCGTGCTGGAGGACGACTACGACGCCGAATTCCGGTACGACCGCAAGCCGATCGGAGCGCTGGCGGCCCTCGACCGGGACAACGTCGCCTACCTCGGCTCCGTGAGCAAGACCCTGCACCCGGGCCTGCGGATGGGATGGATGGTTCCTCCCGCGCGCCTGAGAGACCCGGTGACCGAGGCCCTCGGAAGGTCGGGCGCGGGCCCCGGCGTGTTCGACCAGCTGGCGCTCGCCCGGCTCATCGACGCCGGAGACTACGACAGGCACCTGCGCCGCGCCCGCGCGCTGTACCGCGAGCGCCGGGAGGCGGTGCTCACGGCCCTGCGAGGCCACTCCGTCATCCGCGACGCCGGTCCCGTCGGAGGGATCGCCGCGGGGCTGCACCTGGTGCTCCCCCTGCCGCCCGGCCATGACGACCGCGATGTCGCCGACCGCCTGGAGCGCCGGGGCGTGCTCGTGATGCCTCTGTCGCGCTACGCCCGCCGCCGCCTCCGGCCCGCCCTGGTCATCGGGTACGGCCGGCTCTCGCCGGCTCGGGCGGCCTTCGCCGCGGCGGAGATCGCGGCGGCACTCGAAAGCCGGGCGCGGTCCTCGCCCCGGCCGTCTTCATCGTCGGCGGTGCGGATTGTTCCTCCCCGGCAGGGAGGCGATTAAAATTTACATTCTAATGTTATATTCGAGCTGAATCTCTATCGCCACTGGCAGGAGACGCCTAGGGTCGGCGGCATGACGATCCACGCGTTCATCGACGCCCTCCCCAAGGTCGAGCTCCACGTCCATCTGATCGGCTCCGCCTCCGTGCCGACCGTGCTGGAGCTGTCCCGACGCCACCCCGGCAGCCGCGTGCCGACCACCGAGGAGGAGTTGCGGGCGTTCTACGTCTTCCGCGATTTCGCGGATTTCGCCCGGGTCTACGGGGCGGTCAACGCGCTGGTCCGCGAGCCCGAGGACGTGGCGACCCTGGTGACCGGCCTGGCCAGGGACCTGGCCGGGCAGAACGGGCGCTATGTCGAGGTGACGGTCACGCCGTACGCCCACCACGTCGTCGGCATGCCGATGCGGGCCGTCACCGAGGCGCTGGACATCGCCGCCCGCCGCTCGCTCGACGAGCACGGCGTCCGGATCGGCTACATCTTCGACATCCCCGGCGAGTACGGCGCCGAGGCCGCCCGGATCACCCTGGACCACGCCCTCCAGGAACCTCCCCAGGCATTGGTAGCTTTCGGCCTGGCCGGGATCGAGCAGGAGCGCGTGCGCCACCGCGACGCCTTCCGGGACGCCTTCCGCGCCGCCACGGCCGCCGGTCTGCACAGCGTCCCGCACGCGGGGGAGATGACCGGCCCCGAGACCGTCTGGGAGGTCGTCGACCACCTCGGCGCCGAGCGCATCGGCCACGGCATCTCCTGCCTGGACGACCCCCGCCTGGTGGCGCGCCTGCGCGAGACGCAGATCCCCCTGGACGTCTGCCCCACCTCCAACGTGTGCACCGGCCAGGTCGCCGACATCAAGGAGCACCCGCTCCCGCGCCTGCTGGAAGAGGGCCTGTTCGTCACCCTCAACAGCGACGACCCGCCCATGTTCGCCACCACGCTGACCGACGAGTACCGCGTGGCCGCCGACGTCCTCGGCCTCGACCGCGCCGCCCTGGCCGCCCTGGCCCGCAACGCCGTCACCGCCTCCTACCTCGACCCCGGGGCCAAGCAGGCCCTCCTCGCCGAGATCGACGCGCTCTGAGCGGCGGGCCCGTCCCGGAACCGGGACGCGCCCCGCGGGCGGACGCGGCCCAGAGCCTGAATGTGGACGCCGGTACGGCTCAGAGCCTGAATGCGGACGCCGGTACGGCTCAGAGCCCGAGCGCCGACAGCACCCGCCGCAGATCCCAGTACGCGCGCACCGAGACGATCCGCCCGTCGCCGCCGACCCGGTAGACGAAGACGCCGTCGTAGTCCGCCCGGGCGCCGCCGGGGAACCGGATCGCCACCGAGGCCGTGACCGCGGCCTCGTCGCCCGCGGGATGCACGGCCGTGACGTCGAACCGGACGTCGTTGGGGGCGACGGTGAGCTCCCAGAACCGTTCGAGATCCTCCCTCCCTTTCAGCCCGTTCCCCCCGGGGTCCAGCGGCGAGCCGCCGACCGGGTCGTGGAGCACGGCGTCGGGGGCGTAACAGGCGAGCCAGGCGGCCCGGTCGCCGGCGCCGACCGCCTCCATCGCGGCGAGCGCGGCGACGGCCGCCGGGTGGGTGCTGCTCATGGGTTCTCCTCCGCCGGATCGTGTGCTTGACGCGTGTCAAGCTAGGGCTATGCTTGACACGTGTCAAGTACGCGACTGCGCATCCTCGGGGCCGCCGAACGGCTGATCATCGACCGCGGCACCGGGTTCACGATGGCCGACGTGGCCCGCGAGACCGGAGTTTCCCGCCAGGCGGTCTACCTCCACTTCACCTCAAGGGCGAGCCTGTTCATGGCCCTCGTGCGGAACATGGACGAGGCCGACGGCATCCGCCCGCGCTGTGAGCGGGCCCTGGCCGCGCCCGACCCCGCCGAGGCGCTGCGCGCCTTCCTGCTCGCCTGGCTCCGCTACGCGGACAGGATCCGTCCCGTCGCCTCGGCGCTGCTGGCCTCCCGCCGCGATGACCTCGACACCGCCGCCGCCTGGGACGACCGCATGGGCGAACTCCGCGAGGGCTTCCTGACGGCCACCCGCAGGCTCGGCGCCGCCGGCCTGCTCCGCCCCGGCCTGGATCCGGAGACCGCCGCCGACCTCGCCTGGGCGATGACCTCCGTCCCCGTCTGGGAGCAGCTCACGGTCGACCGCGGAATGAGCGCCCGCGACGCCGAGCACCGCCTGACCGAGGCCGTCACCGCCGCCCTGACCGGCGGCTGACCCGCCCCGCGCCCTCACGGGAGCGGCGGCTGCTGCTGCGGCCCGCCGGCCGGGAGGTTGAGCTGCGCCAGCCCGCTCTGGAACTCGACGACCCACTCCGCGGTCTCCTTGCTCATGACCGCTGACGCCTAGAGCGCCAGCATCCACCCGTAGATGGCACCTGTGTCGCCCGCCGCGACGTCCTCGACGCGGAGCCTCCACGTCCCGTTCGCCGGTGAAGCACTCGTGCTCACCCGGTAGGTCTCGTGGATGATGTCTTCGCCGTCCTTGGGCGCCGGCACCCGCAGCGGGTAGACCTTGCCGTCCGGCCCGATCAGGTCGATCTTCAGATCGCCCCGCCAGGTGTGATGGATGTCGACGTAGACCATTACGACGGCCGGCGCGTTACCGGAGATCCCGTCCACCACGGTGGGCGACTCCACGGTGCCCCGGTCGGGGATGTCGTAGGAGGTCCGGTTGTCGAACTGGGAGAACATCAACGACCACCCGAAGATGTACCCCTTGTTGCCTCCCTTGACGTCCTGGACACGGAGTTTCCAGACTCCCGCCGCCACTGAGGAGCTGGCGTTCACCTGGTAGGTCTCGTGGATGACGTCTCCGCCGTCCTGGGCGTTCACCACCCTCAGCGGGTAGGCCCTGCCGCCCGGAGCGATCAGGTCGATCTTCAGGTCACCCCGCCAGGCGTGATGCACGTCGACGTAGACCCTGAGGGTGGCCGACGCGTTGCCGGGGACGCCGTCCACCTGGACCGATGACTCCGCGGTGCCCGGATCGGGGATGTCGTAGGAGGTCCAGTTGCCGAAGGTGGCAGGGGGCGTCGGCTCCGGCCCGGGTCCCGCGCCCAGGGCCGCGTCGTCGAGCTGGAGCCGCGGAGTGGTGGCACCCGTATAGGCGATGGCCTTACCGGTGGTCTTCATCGCCGTCTCCAGCTCCGCGACGGTTTTACCGGGGAAGGCCTGGCGAAGTACGGCGAAGGCCCCGGCCACATGCGGAGCGGCCATCGAGGTGCCGCTCAGCGGCGCCCATCCGCCGCCGGGCACCGAGGAGACGATCGCCGTCCCGGGGGCGAACACGTCCAGCAGCGGGCCGCGATTGCTGAAGCCGGACACCTCGTCCTGGCCGGTGGTGCTGCCCACCGTGACCGCCGAGGACACGCAGGCGGGCGCGTTCACCGCGTCGCCGAACCCGTCGTTCCCGGCCGCCACCACCGTGGCCACCCCGGCCGCCAGAAGATCGTCGATGGCCTGCTTGCGCGGGTCCCCGTCGCACGGCGCGGTGTACCGGCCCCCGCCCAGGCTCAGGTTGGCCGCCACCACCGGTGTCCCGGCCTCCTTGAGCTGCAGGACCTTGTCCAGTCCCGCCAGCTGGGCACTGGTGAAGCTCAGCACGCACGACGCGACTCCGGGTCCGCAGAAGTCCTCCGACTCGAACTTGCTGAACACCTGGATCGCGGCGATCTCGGCCGCGGGGGCGACACCGGCCGCCGGGGCTCCGGCCAGATCCTGGCCGTTGCCGGCCACGATCCCGGCCACGTGCGTCCCGTGGTCGCAGTCGAGGGCCGCGTCCGCGCACGGCCCGCTCTCCGCGTTCGCCGACCCCGGTCCCTCCTGCTGGTCGGCGCCGTTGGGGCAGAGGCTGGAGGCGAAGTAGTCGGGGTCGGAGGGTGAGAAGCACGCCTCGGCGACCACCCGGCCCCGGAGGAAGGGGTGGTTGACGGCGACGCCGGTGTCCAGCACGGCCACCACGCTCCCCACGCCGGTCATGCCCGCCTCCCGGAGCCGATCCCCGCCGATCAGGGAGACGCTCTCGGTCAGCACCGGCGGCACCGGCCGGTCCTCCGTCACGCTCACCACCCCGGGCAGGCCGGCCAGCCGCTCCAGCGCCGCCTCGTCGACGCGCAAGGTGACCACCGGCAGCCGGGACAACCTCTGCAGCACCTGACCGGAGCTCGCCGCGTCCGGCATGTCCTTCCGGGTCTCGGTGACCACGTTCACCCTGACCTTGCCACCGCCGGCGACCCGCTTCCGTAACTCCGGATCCACCTGCGGTGGCGCCGGGAGGGTCCGCTCATTCGTGCTTGCCGACGCGGCGTTGACCGGCGCGCTTGCGATTGGTGTGATTCCTGTGACCGCCAGCGTCACGACGACGCAGGAGATGATCAATTTCTTCATTGCACGTCCGCCTAAAAGCGAAGAGATCCATGTGCGCGCCGGCGCGCGAGCAGCGTGGGCCGGACGGCGGGCCTGCCCGCCGTCCGGCCGTCACGCTCAGGCGTGGTTCAGCGGGGTCAGGTGTCGATCGGGGTCTTGTCCGCACCGTTCTTGGGATTGCCCCGCGCCTTGACCGCTTTCCAGTAGGTGTACGCGTAGCTCCTGCAGAGGGACCTCCTGGCCGATCCGGAGTACGCGGAGCAGGTGTAATCGCGCAGCGTGACGTAGAACAGGCCGTCCACATCGAGCTTGCGGCCGATGTCGAGCCAGCGGATGTAGTGCCTGTAGACGTTGCCGATCAGCCCGTAACCGTAGTCGTGCATGTCGCAGGCCGAGCGGAAGTCGAAGCCCGACGGCCGGTCCAGAGCCCACGTGCAGTGGTCGTATTTGATGCCCACGACCCAGTAGCCGGTGGGGAGCCGCTTCCAGGCCGGTTTCCTCCAGCCGTAGTGCGCCACCCAGGCCGCGTAGCATTCGGCCCTGGTGTACCACAGCCAGGTCGCGGCGTAGTAGCAGGCCCGGGGGTTGGCCTGCGGGCCGGAGATGTCGCCCGGGAGGAAATCGCCCGGAGCCGGTCCGGTGGCGTCGGGGGCGGGGTCCGGAAGGGGACTGCCGGGGACCGGCCGCCCGGGATCGGTCGAGGTCACGGTGGGAGCCGCGGTGCCCGTCGCGAAGGACAGCTCCCAGCCGCCCTGGTTCCGCGAGTTGATCGACGTCAGGCGCCCGATCGCGTCGTAGGCGTAGGTCGCCTGGGGGGAGGCGTCCGTGCTGGGGTTGGTCATGGTGCGCAGCAGGCCGGACGGGTCGTACCCGTAGCGGGCCACGGTCTGCGGGGCCGTGGGGCCGGAAGTGAGCGTGATCTCCTTGAGCCGGCCCGCGTAGTCGCCGAACGAGGTGGCGGTGGCGGTGGTCGCCGTGGCGTAGTGGACCGTCAGCAGTGCTTCGGGGGTCTCACCGGAGGCCGGTTCCCTGATGGTGCTGACCCGTCCCTGGGAGTCGTAACCCACCGATGAGGCGCCGTAGGCGGTGTTGCCGAGGCCCGTCACCCTCCAGGCGTCGGCGCTCTGCAGGCCGTCCAGCCGGTTCCAGCTGTAGGTGAGGTTGAGGGCCGCCGAACTGAGCGGAGCGCCGCCGGCGTCGGTGAAGGTGTCGTCGCCCTCCTCCGGCTGCTGGTCGCCGAGGTTCATCGCGATCGTCTCGGAGATCGAGGTGCGCATCGCCCCGGCCGCCGAATCCCAGCGGGTCGTCTCGGTGACCTTGGACCCGTCGGGGGCCTCGTACCGCTGGACACCGCCGCCGCCGGGGAACGAGACGCTGCTGCGCAGCCCGTAGCGGACGGTCTCCCCCTCGGCGAGGTCGGTGACGAGGATGGCGCCGCTCTGGACCTCCAGCTTCCGGCTGATCGCCCCGCCGAGGAACTCCGCCTGCCAGCCCGGCCCGAAGACCGAGAGGTCGGGACGGGAGCCGGGGGCCGACTGCGGACGGGCCAGGCCGCCGTCCACGACGATCACACCGTGCTTGCGGCCGATCAGACCGGCCGACACGTCGGTTTCGCTGATCTTGAAGGTGTTGGTGTCGGAGAAGTACTGACCGGGACCGACCTGCTGGACCGGGACCGGGTCCGGCTCCTCGGCGGTGGAGGCGGACGCTGAGGCGGATGTCGCCGGGGATAACAGGGGGAGCAGGGCCACTGCGACGGCAGTGGTGATCGCTAATCGGCGCACGTGCGGCTCCTCGGGGGGGGTGAGCGAGGTGATCACCTGGAAAGTAAGTGATCACGGATTGCTCTACAAGGACCCTCAACAAAGATCACCGACAGTGATCATTTATGGCGGGATCGGGCCGTCGATGCATCGATCCAATGCGGATGGGCGGCTAATCGAATTCGCGGCCCCCACCTTTGCGCTGTGGTTTTCCGGCCCGGTGCGCAGTGTGGACGGGCGGGCACGGCGTGATTGTCTTCCCACTTCAGGCGGGCGCCTGGTCGTTTCTGTCCTGTTGTGCCATGGGGACTCGGCGAATTCCGGAATGTGGTACGACCGATTTTCCGTGAAGCCCGGTACGGTCACTCGCCGCTGTTTCGGTCCCGATGTCGCGGCGAGTATTCTCATCGATTTTTCCCGGGACGGCTTGCCGGAAGGGATTTTTTATTCCTGCTCCAGATTGCTCCGGCCGCTGTCGTCGCCTGCCGCCGGGATCCATTCCGCCAGGTGGGGCGCCGATGCTTGATCCTGACCATGTACCAGGGCCGGGCCGCCGCGATGGCGGCCCGGCACGGCCGCTCATCGGCGGACGCCGGTTCCGTCCGCGCCTTCGGCACGGTCCAGCAGGTGTGGAACGACATGGGCGACCAGCCCCGAGCGGGGCCGGCCGTCCAGGTCAGGGGGAGGAGATCCGGCCGAGGGAGGCGGGGATCTTGGCGGCGGAACCGCGGTCCAGCAGGAACAGGGTGCGCTGGCGGCCGCGGGCGCCCGCCGCCGGTACCTGCACCGGGCCGGAGTCCGACAGCGCCAGCCGTACGGCGCCCGCCTTGTCCGCGCCCGCCGCGACCACCCACACCTCACGCGCGGCCTGGATCACCGGGAGCGTCAGCGAGATCCGGGTGGGCGGCGGCTTGGGGGAGCCGTGCACCGCCACCACCGGGCGGGTGTCGTACAGCGCAGGCATCTCCGGGAACAGCGACGCGACGTGGGCGTCCGGGCCCATGCCCAGCAGCAGCACGTCGAAGGAGGGCGCCGGGCCGTGATCCTCGGGGCGGGCCGCGCGGCGCAGCTCCTCGGCGTAGGCGTCGGCGGACTCCTCGGCCGTCATCCCCGCGTCGGGGCCGCGCATCACGTGCACGCGCGCGGGATCGACGTCGACGTGGTCGAGCAGGGCCTTGCGGGCGCCGGTCTCGTTGCGCTCGGCGTCACCCGAGGGCAGGAAACGCTCGTCACCCCACCAGATGTCCAGGTTGCGCCAGTCGACGGCGTCGCGGGCCGGGCTGGCGGCGATCTCGGCCAGCGTGGCGATGCCCACGGTCCCGCCGGTCAGGACCAGCGAGGCCGATCCCTTGGCCGACTGGGCGTCGACGAGCCGGGTGATCACCCGGGCGGCGACGGCCTTGGCGAGCATGTCGGCGTCGCGGTGGACGACGACGTTGGGAACACTCACAGCACGCTCTTTCTCACATCGTGGGGTTCGGGGGAGGGAGCGTCCCGGGGGCCGGCCCGCGAGACGCTCCCCGGGTCATCCCTTGTGGCTGCGGGCGACCCGCCGGATCGCGGCCTCGTAGACCTCGTCCGGGTCCAGCCGGCGCAGCTCCTCGGCGATCAGCTCCGAGGTCGGCCGCCGGGCCAGGGCGACCTGGCGGTCCGGCTGCCCCGGGCGGGACAGCGTGGCCAGCCGGGCGTCCGAGCGGGTGATCGTGACGTCGCCGGCGGCCGTGGAGAGCGTCACCCTGGTCAGGCCGGGGCCGGGGGAGTCGGCGACCTTCACCGGGGCGCCCAGCCGCTCGCCGAGCCAGGCGGCCAGCAGCGGGGCGCTGGGGTGGCCGGCCGCGGCCTCCACGACGCCCTTCTTGACCTTGCCCACCGGCTGGTCGAACGCGGCGGCCAGCAGGCTCCGCCACGGGGTCAGCCGGGTCCAGGCCAGGTCGGTGTCGCCGGGGACGTAGCTCCGGGCGCGGCCCGCGATCGCCTTCACCGGCTCGGCCGCCGGGCGGGCGTCGACGATCCGGCGCTGGGCGAGCACGCCGACGGAGTCCTTGGCCGGGACGTCCGGGGAGTGCCGCGGCCACCAGACCACCACCGGCGTGTCGGTGAGCAGCAGCGGGCTGACCACCGAGTCGGCGTGCTCGGTCAGCTCGCCGTACAGGCGCAGCAGGATGACCTCGCCGGGCGTGGACTCGCCGACGCGCAGCTCGGCGTCGAGCCGGTTGGGCTCGGCCGGGTCGCGGCCGATGACGACGAGGATCCGGGAGGGGTGCTCCCGGGCGGCCTCGGTCGCGGCGCGCACCGCGTCGTACTGCTCGCCCTCGTCGCAGACCACCACCAGCGTCAGCACCATGCCCACCGCGGGGCTGCCCATCTGGTGGCGCAGGTGGGTGAGCTGGGCGGAGATCTTCGAGGCGGTCGTGTCGCTGAGCATGAAGCTCGTCATCGCCGCGCCCTCCAGCCGAGCGTGAAGCCCGTCATCACAGCCTCCTCCAGACGCGCCCGTCGCGGGCCATCATCTCGTCGGCCGAGGCAGGGCCCCAGCTGCCCGCGGGATAGTCCTCCGGCACGCCCTGGGAGGCCCAGAACTCCTCGATCGGATCGAGGATCTTCCACGACAGCTCCACCTCCCGCTGGTGCGGGAAGAGCGGCGGGTCACCGATCATCACGTCCAGCAGGAGCCGTTCGTACGCCTCCGGGGAGGACTCCATGAACGACTCGCCGTAGGCGAAGTCCATCGAGACGTCCCTGACCTCCATCGCGGTGCCCGGAACCTTGGAGCCGAACCGCACCGTGATGCCCTCGTCCGGCTGGACCCTGACCACCAGCGCGTTGTGCCCGAGGATCTCGGTGTCGTCCTTGCTGAACGGCAGGTGCGGCGCCTTCTGGAACACCACGGCGACCTCGGTCACCCGGCGGCCCAGCCGCTTGCCGGTGCGCAGGTAGAACGGGACCCCGGCCCAGCGGCGGTTGGCGATCTCCAGTTTGATGGCGGCGTAGGTCTCGGTGATGGAGTCGGAGGGGATGCCCTCCTCCTGGGCGTAGCCGACGACCGGCTGGCCGCCCTGCCAGCCGGTGGCGTAGCGCCCGCGCGCCGTGGAGCGCGCCAGGTCCTGCGGGAGCTGCACCGCCTTGAGGACCTTCTCCTTCTCCCGGCGCAGCGAGTCGGCGTCGAAGGAGGTCGGATCCTCCATCCCCACCAGCGCCAGCAGCTGGAGCAGGTGGTTCTGGATCACGTCGCGGGCCGCGCCGATGCCGTCGTAGTAGCCGGCCCGGCCGCCGATGCCGATGTCCTCGGCCATCGTGATCTGGACGTGGTCGACGTATCCGCGGTTCCAGATCGGCTCGAACAGGTTGTTGGCGAACCGCAGCGCCAGGATGTTCTGGACGGTCTCCTTGCCCAGGTAGTGGTCGATGCGGAACACCGAGCTCTCCGGGAAGACCGCGCTGGTGATCGCGTTGAGCTCGTGGGCGCTCTTCAGGTCGTGCCCGAACGGCTTCTCGATCACCACGCGGCGCCAGGCCCCCTCCGGGCCGTGCGCCAGGTCGGTCCGCTTGAGCTGCTGGACCACGACCGGGAAGAACTTCGGCGGCACCGACAGGTAGAAGCCGTAGTTGCCGCCGGTGCCCCGGGTCTCGTCGATCTCCTTGAGCATCATCGCCAGCGCGTCGAACGCGCCGTCGTCGGTGAACTCCCCGGGGCAGAAGAAGATGCCCTCCGACAGCTGCTTCCAGACCTCCTCGCGGAACGGCGTGCGCGCGTGCTGCTTGACCGCGTCGTACGTGAGCTGCGCGAAGTCCTGATCGCGCCACTCGCGGCGGGCGAACCCGACCAGAGAGAAGCCCGGGGGCAGCAGCCCCCGGTTGGCCAGATCGTAGATCGCCGGGAGCAGTTTCTTGCGCGCCAGGTCACCGGTCACGCCGAACAGCACCAGCACGCACGGCCCCGCCACGCGGGGCAGGCGCTTGTCCCGCGGGTCGCGCAGCGGGTTGGCGGCCACGGCCGCCTCGGTGATGGCGGTGGTCGCGACGGACGCCGCGACGGACGCGGACTCCTCGGCGGAGCCGGTGACCGCGGTGACCGCGGTCCCTCCGGCGCGCGTCTTTCCCGCAGTCCCCGTCGTCCCCGGGCTTCCCTCGGTCATCAGAGCTCCCGCGCTGCCGCGAGCAGGTGCGCGACCCCGGCCGCGCGGTCGGTCAGGTGCAGCCGTACGGCCGGACGGTCGCGCTTGACCAGGGCGCCCTGGTCGCCGAGCGCCTGGGCGAGCTGGAGCCGGCCCAGGGTGTACGGCTTGCCCGGGACCTCCAGGTCGCTCTCGTTGGCCCCGGTGATCTGCAGGAACACGCCGTTCTGCGGCCCGCCCTTGTGATACTGGCCGGTGGAGTGCAGGAACCGGGGACCCCACCCGAAGGTGACGGGCCGGTCGGTCCTGACCGCGAGCAGGCTGCGCAGGGTGACCGGGTCGGCCGCGCTCCAGGCGTCGGTCATGTCGTCGAAGGAGGCGCCGTCGGCCACGGGTGCGTCGAAGGCCGCCTCCCGGTCGAGGTAGGCCATGATCGCCAGGTAGCCGTTCTCCGGGATGGCCTCCAGCACCCTGGTGAGCGCCTCCCGCAGGTCCTTGGCGCCCTCGGCCTCGGCGCCGTACACCTCGACGGGCCCGTCGACCAGGGCGGGCGTGCCGGCCGGGAGGTCGCCGGCGGCCAGCAGCGCGCCGGTGTTCTCCTTGGACTCGGTCACGTTCGGCTGGTTGAACGGGTCGATCTCGAGGACCCGGCCGGCGATCGCCGTGGCGTACTCCCAGATGAGGAACTGGGCGCCCAGCGGGCCGCCGACCGTCACGGCGCCGCCGGACTCGATCCCGACGACCAGCTCGTCGTCGGTCTCGTTCGGGTCGGCCCCGACGACCGGCAGGATGCCCTTGGCGGACTTCCCGGTGGACTCGGCGACCAGCTGCTCGATCCAGTCGGGCAGGCCGGTGATCTCCGACATGCTGTCCTCGAGGACGAGCTTGTCGCGCCCGGCGAGCGCGGCGGCGCCCAGGGCGGCGCCCAGGTCCAGGCCGGGGTTGCCCTCG
Source organism: Planobispora longispora (assembly GCF_016863135.1). Classification (GTDB taxonomy): domain Bacteria; phylum Actinomycetota; class Actinomycetes; order Streptosporangiales; family Streptosporangiaceae; genus Planobispora; species Planobispora longispora. The sequence continues at coordinate 352,456 of NZ_BOOH01000023.1, read as the reverse complement.
GCCTGGGCGAGCAGCGGGCGCACCTCGGCGGCGTCGTCGAGGAGCTTCTCGACGTCGGCCCCGGCCAGGGCGCTGGGCACCAGGCCGAACGCCGACAGGGCGCTGTAGCGGCCTCCGACGTTGGGGTCGGCCAGGATGACCGGGTAGCCGGCCTCGATGGCGGCCTGCTCCAGCGGCGAGCCGGGGTCGGTGACCACGACGATCCGGTCGGCCGGGTCGATCCCGGCGTCGCGGAAGGCCTTCTCGTAGACCCGCCGGTGGCTGTCGGTCTCGACGGTGCCGCCGCTCTTGCTGGCCACCACGACGACGGTGCGGTCGAGCCGGTCGGCCAGGGCGCGGCGGACCTGCCCCGGGTCGGTGGTGTCGAGCACGGTCAGCGGCACGTCCGCGGTGTTGCAGATGACCTCGGGCGCGAGGGACGAGCCGCCCATGCCCGCCAGGACCACGTGGTCCAGGCCTTCGGCGCGGGCCCGCTCGACCAGCTTGCCGATCTCCGGGAGCAGCTCCCTGCTGGTGAGGGGGAGGTTGAGCCAGCCGAGGCGGACGGCCGCCTCGGCGCGGGCGTCCTCGCCCCACAGCGCCGGGTCGCCGTTCGACAGGGCCTCGTGGACCCCGGCGGAGACGAGCCGCTGGATCGTCTCCGCGGTCTGCTCGGCCAGGCGCTCCTCGGCGATCGTCACATACGTGGGCGTCGCAGCCATGTCGTCACGCCTTCCGGAGCTCGGCGGCGACGGTGGCCAGGAGCTCGTTCCAGGACGCCTCGAACTTCTCGACGCCCTCCTCCTCCAGCACGCGCACCACGTCGTCGTAGTCGATGCCGGCGTCCTTGAGCGCGGCCATGCTGTTCCAGGCCTGCTCGTAGGAGCCGCGGACGGTGTCGCCGGTGATCTTGCCGTGGTCGGCGACGGCGTCGAGGGTCTTCTCCGGCATGGTGTTGACCGTGCCCGGGGCGACCAGCTCGTCGACGTAGAGGGTGTCGGGGTAGCTGGGGTCCTTGGTGCCGGTGGAGGCCCACAGCGGGCGCTGGGGACGGGCCCCGGCGGCCTGCAGCGCCTGCCAGCGCGGCGAGCCCACGACCTCCTCGAAGGCGGCGTAGGCCAGCTGCGCGTTGGCGACCGCGGCCTTGCCCTTGAGCGCCGCGGCCTCCGGGGAGCCGATCTTGTCCAGACGCTTGTCGATCTCGGTGTCGACGCGGCTGACGAAGAAGGAGGCCACCGACTCGATCGCGGACAGGTCCAGGCCGGCCGCCTTGGCCTGCTCCAGACCGGCCAGCCAGGCGTCCATCACCGCGCGGTAGCGCTCCAGGGAGAAGATCAGCGTGACGTTGACGCTGATGCCCTCCGCGAGGGCCCGGGTGATCGCCGGCAGGCCCTCGACGGTCGCCGGGATCTTGATCATCAGGTTGGGCCGGTCGACCATCCACCACAGCGCGCGGGCCTCGGCGATCGTCTTGTCGGTCTCCCGGGCCAGGCGCGGGTCCACCTCGAGGGAGACGCGGCCGTCGATGCCGCCGGTGGCGTCGTAGACGGGGCGCAGAACGTCGGCGGCCCAGCGGATGTCGTAGGTGGTGATGGCCCGGACGGCCTCCTCCACCTCGACGCCGCGGACGGCCAGGTCGTGCAGCTGGGTGGTGTAGGCGTCGCCCTTGCTCAGCGCGGAGGCGAAGATCGTCGGGTTGGAGGTGACGCCGACCACGCCCTTCTCGCGGATCAGGGTCTCCAGGTTGCCGGTGCGCAGGCGCTCGCGGCTGATGTCGTCCAGCCAGACGGACACGCCGTGCCCGGAAAGGTTCTTGATGATCTCGCTCATGCTCAGTTTCCCGTCGTCTCGCCCTTGTCGGCCCCGGTCTTGGCCAGGCTGCCCTTGGCCGCGGCGACCACCCGCTCGGCGGTGAGGCCGAACTGCTCGAACAGGGTCTTGTAAGGAGCCGACGCGCCGAAGTGCTCCAGGCTCACCACTACCCCTTCGTCACCGACGAACTCCCGCCAGCCCAGTGCGATTCCCGCCTCGACGGCGACGCGCGCCCGCACCGCCGGGGGCAGCACGGTCTGCCGGTAGGCGGAGTCCTGGGCCTGGAACCACTCGACGCACGGCATCGACACGACCCGGGTGGGGATGCCCTCGGCCTCCAGGATCTCGCGGGCCTTGACGGCCAGCTCGACCTCGGAGCCGGTGCCGATCAGGAGCACCTTGGGCTGGCCGTCGGAGGCGTCCTGCAGGATGTAGCCGCCCTTGGCGACCTTGCAGGCGTCCGCGGTGCCCTCGTAGACCGGCAGGTTCTGCCGGGTCAGCGCCAGCGCGGCGGGACGGTCGGTGTGCTCCAGCACGACCCGCCAGGCGGCGGCGGTCTCGTTGGCGTCGGCCGGGCGGACCACGTCGAGGCCGGGGATCGCGCGCAGCGCCCACAGGTGCTCGACCGGCTGGTGGGTGGGGCCGTCCTCGCCCAGGCCGATCGAGTCGTGCGTCCAGACGTAGGTGACCGGCAGCTTCATCAGCGCCGCGAGCCGTACGGCGGGGCGCATGTAGTCGCTGAAGACCAGGAACGTGCCGCCGTAGGGGCGGGTGCCGCCGTGCAGGGCGATGCCGTTGAGGATCGAGCCCATGCCGTGCTCGCGGATGCCGAAGTGCAGCGTCCGGCCGTACGGCCCGCCGGGGAACTCCTTGGTCTGGAACTCCTCGGGGATGAAGGACGGCTCGCCCTTCATCGTGGTGTTGTTGGACTCGGCCAGGTCGGCCGAGCCGCCCCACAGCTCGGGCAGGACCGGCGCGAGCGCGTTGAGCACCTCGCCGGAGGCCTTGCGGGTGGCGACGGACGACCCCGTCTCGAAGGTCGGCAGCGCCTTGCACCAGCCCTCGGGGAACTCCCGCCGGGAGATCCGGTCGAACTCGGCGGCGCGCTCGGGGTTGGCCGCCCGCCAGCGCTCGTAGGCGGTGTCCCACTCGGCGCGGGCGGCGCGGCCCCGCTGCACGACCTGGCGGGCGTGCTCCAGCACCGCGTCCGGGACGTTGAAGGACTTCTCCGGGTCCATGCCCATGATCTTCTTGGTCGCGACGATCTCCGCCTCGCCCAGCGCCGCACCGTGGATCTTGCCGGTGTTCTGCTTGTTCGGCGCGGGCCAGCCGATGACGGTGCGCAGCCGGATGAAGGACGGCTTGTCGGTCACCCGGCGGGCGGCCTCCAGGGCCTCGTTCAGCGCCTGGACGTCCTCGACGTACTCGCCGGTCTGGGTCCAGTCGACCGTCTGGACGTGCCAGCCGTACGCCTCGTAGCGCTTGACGACGTCCTCGCTCAGCGCGATCTGGGTGTCGTCCTCGATGGAGATGTGGTTGCTGTCGAAGAGGACGACGAGGTTGCCCAGCTTCTGGTGACCGGCCAGGGCGCTGACCTCGTGGCTGATGCCCTCCTCGATGTCACCCTCGGAGGCGAAGCACCAGATCATGTGGTCGAACGGGCTGGCGCCGGGCTCGGCGTCCGGGTCGAACAGGCCGCGCTCGCGGCGGGCCGCCATCGCCATGCCGACCGCGTTGCCGATGCCCTGGCCGAGCGGGCCGGTGGTGGTCTCGACCCCGGCCGTGTGGCCGTGCTCCGGATGACCGGGGGTCAGGCTGTCCCACTGCCGCAGCATCTCCAGGTCGTGCAGGGTCAGGCCGTACCCCGACAGGTAGAGCTGGATGTAGAGGGTCAGGCTGGTGTGCCCGCAGGACAGCACGAACCGGTCCCTGCCCGCCCACGTGGGGTCGGAGGGGTCGTGCCGCATCGTGCGCTGGAAAAGCAGGTATGCGGCGGGGGCCAGGCTCATCGCGGTGCCGGGGTGACCCGATCCCGCCTTCTCTACCGCGTCCATCGCCAGGGCCCGGACGACGTCGACCGCCTGTCGGTCGAGGTCGCTCCATTCGAGGGCTGGCACGAGTTCGCTGCTCAAGTGCTCGATCTCCGGATCTAGTTGTAATGGTGCCGTTGGTGTGGCATTTCCCGCCCACACCGGACCCTAACGGTTCGGCCCGCTCGCCGTGGCGCAAGGTCCGGCAGGCGAGTCGCCGGGAGTTATCAGGAGTGAGAAGAGAGTGGACGAACCACCCCATACGGGATGACGTGCCGGGTGATTGCGCCCCCGTGCCGGGACCGGCCCCGGGTGCAACTACAGTGAGGACCACGAAATGCCGACCATGGAGCCGGATGACGCCCGCATACCGTTCGCATCCCGGACCTGTCTGATCAGAGGTTACGCGTTGACCCCGCACGTGCAGGAAGCGCCGTAGATGGTGCTGACCGACAAGCAACCGACGGCCGAGCAGCCGAAGGCCCCGTTCGCGAGGTCTGAGGAGGACGCGGCGGAGAACGCCGCGCCGCGCTCCTTCGGCGAGGTCGTGAAGGCCTACGTCGCCCTGACCAAGCCGCGGATCATCGAGCTGCTGCTGATCACGACGCTGCCGGTGATGTTCCTGGCGGCCAAGGGGCTGCCGCCGCTGTGGACCGCCGTCAACACGCTGGTGTTCGGCACGCTCTCGGCGGGCAGCGCGAACGCGCTGAACTGCTACGTCGACCGCGACATCGACGCGAGGATGCGCCGCACCCGCCGCCGCCCGCTGGCCCGCGCGCAGGTCCCGCCGGTCAACGCGCTGATCTTCGGCCTCGTCCTCGGCGTGCTGTCGACCCTCGGCCTCGGGCTCACGGTCAACTGGCTCGCCGCCGGCCTCTCGCTGGCCGCGAACCTGTTCTACGTCCTCGTCTACTCGATGATCCTCAAGCGGCGCACCGCCCAGAACATCGTGTGGGGCGGGCTCGCCGGCTGCATGCCGGTGCTGATCGGCTGGGCCGGCGTCACCGGCAGCCTCGACTGGGCCCCGGTGGTGCTGTTCGGCGTGGTGTTCTTCTGGACGCCCCCGCACACCTGGACCCTCGCCATGCGCTACAAGGAGGACTACGCCGCGGCGAAGGTCCCCATGCTCCCGGTGGTCGCCACCGAGCGCCGCGTGGTGCTGGAGAGCATCGCCTACACCTGGGCGACCGTCGCCTGCTCGCTGCTGCTGTGGCCGATCGCGGGCACCACCGCGCTCTACCCGGCGGTGGCCGCCGTCCTCGGCGCGGTCTGCCTGTGGGAGGCCCACGCGCTGCTGACCCGCCTCAACGCCGGCAAGACCGGGGTCGACCTGCGCCCGATGCGCTTCTTCCACTGGTCGAACGCCTACCTGGCGCTGCTCTTCCTCGCCGTGGCGATCGACTCCATGCTGGTCTGAGCGGTTCCGCGCCGCTCCGAGTCGTTCCATGCCGCTCCGAGCCGCTCCGGACTGCTCCGAGCGGCTCTCCGGAGCCGTCTCCCGAGGCGCCCCGGCGCCGGGGAGAGTGGGGCGAGGGGACACGCGCGCGGCGATCGGTTACGGTTTCTCCATGTCGAGCCGTGATCCCCGATGGGTGTTCAAGGACCGCCCCTCCGTCGGGCTGATCTCCGGGCTCGTCGTGACCGGGTTGTGCGCGCTGGTGTCGTTCTCCTTCGACGTGCTCAACGGCGACCCGGTGTTCTTCTTCATCGCGCTGGCGCTGGCGCTCGCCCCGGTCCCGGTGCTGCTGGCGGCGGTGCTCGCGCTGGACCGCATGGAGCCCGAGCCCCGCAGCAACCTGATCTTCGCCTTCGGCTGGGGCGCGGGCGTGGCCGTCCTGGTGGCCGGCGTCATCAACACGCTCAACCTGGTCTATCTCGGGCAGGCCGACCTGATCGGCGAGGCCGACGCGCGCAACGTCGCCGCGACCTTCGGCGCGCCGGTGGTCGAGGAGACGATGAAAGGGCTGGTCCTGCTCGGCCTGCTGCGGTTCAAGCGGGCGGAGCTGGACGGCCCCACCGACGGCATCATCTACGCGAGCATGGTCGGCCTCGGCTTCGCGATGAGCGAGAACGTCAGCTACTACGTGTCCGCACTCGACGAGATGGGCGCGCAGGGACTGGCGGTGACCGTCGTGCTGAGGGGGATCCTGTCGCCGTTCGCTCACCCCCTGTTCACCTCGATGATCGGCATCGCGGTGGCCTACACCGCGCAGCGGCACGGCCCCGGCCGGGTCGGCGTGATCGCGGCGGGCTGGATCGGCGCGATGCTGCTGCACGGCATCTGGAACGGCTTCGCCTCCTACGCGGGCTTCCCCGGGCTGGCCGTCGCCTACCTGCTGCTGATGATCGTGCTGTTCTCGATGATCGGGATCATCTTCCAGGACCGCCGGCGCATCGTCGGCCTGATCCACGCCTACCTGCCCGCCTACCAGCCGACCGGCCTGGTCGCGCCGTACGACCTCCACATGCTCGCCTCGCTGCCCGGCCGCAGGCAGGCCCGCAAATGGGCGATGACGTACGGCGGGCGGCCCGGCCTGCGGGCGATGAGCGACTACCAGCTGGCCGCCACCGAGCTCGGCCTGCTCCACGAGCGCGCCGCGCGCCACGTGATCGACGAGCGCACGTTCAACGACGAGCAGCACGCCCTGCTGGCGTGCATGGCCGAGGCCCGCCGCAACTTCCCCGTCCAGGGGCAGGGCACCCAGTTCCCCGGCTGAGGGCCCGCGTTCCCCGGCCGGGGGTCCGCCGTCTCCGGGACCCCCGCCCTCCGGAGGGCGGGCCGGGGGCTCAGCCCTCCGGCCGGAGCGCGGCGTCCAGGGTCGTCTCGCGGGGGCCGGGGAAGACGGGGGTGGAGTCCAGGACCACCGAGTCCATGAACCCCTTCGTCGCGGCGACGAACTCGCGGGCCGCGTAGGCGTAGGTGGCGGCGGCCCACTGCTTGGTGGAGTCGTCGCCCACGCCGTGCGTCTCCAGGCCCGCCGCGCGGCACAGCGCCACGGCCCGGGGCAGGTGGAAGAGCTGGGTGACCACGGTCACCCGGGTGGCTCCGAACACGTCGCGGGCCCGGATGCAGGAGTCCCAGGTGTCGAAGCCCGCGTAGTCCAGGACCAGCGCCCGGGCGGGGACGCCGCGCGCGATCAGGTAGTCCCGCATCACGGTCGGCTCGTCGTAGTCCTTCCTGCTGTTGTCGCCAGAGAGCAGGATCGCCCGGACCCTGCCCGCCTGGTACAGCTGGGCGGAGATGTCCAGCCGCCGGGCCAGCATGGGCGTGGGGGAGGCGCCGCGGACGCCCGCGCCGAGCACGAGCGCCGCCGGGGCCTCGGGCACCTCGGAGATCCAGCCGGGGGAGGAGTCGGCGACCGTACGGTGCCCGGCGCTGGACAGCCAGGCCCAGGTGAGCGGGAGGATCGCCAGCACGCTCAGGAGCACCACCGCCTGGAAGGAGCGCCGGAGGGCCTTCCGGGAGAGTGAGGGCGCCGGGAGTTTCCAGGGGAGGGAGGGCATCGGATTATTATGGCCGCTAGACCGGAACTGTGTCTAGTTTGTCCGAATTTTCGGCCGACTGCTCCAGGGGGCCCCTGACCCGCATCGCGGACACCACCCGCAGCGTGCAGATCCACACGAGCGTCGAGCCGAGCACGTGCAGGCCGACGAGGAAGGCTGGCACCGCCAGGAAGTACTGGACGTAACCGATGACCCCCTGCGCCAGCTCCACGCCCATCAGCGTCAGCGCCGCCCGCCGGGCCGGCCCCGGCGCGTCGGTCACGTGCAGCGCGAACAGCAGCGCGAACGTCAGGCCGACCACCAGGTAGGCGACGTCGGCGTGGATCCTGGCCACGGTCTCGATGTCGAAGGGGAAGCGGGAGGCCAGATCGTCGCCGGAGTGGGGACCCGTGCCGGTCACCACCATGCCCGCGACGATGAGCAGGAGCACCGCGCCAACCAGGACGTAGCCGAGGGTGCGGAGGTCGCGGTGGACCAGCCGCTGCGGCGGCCCGTCACCCTCCCCGGCCCGGGCGTGCAGCGCGCAGGCCGCGGCCATCATGCCGACGGAGAACAGGAAGTGCACGCTCACGGTGACCGGGTGGAGCAGGGTGTGCACCACCACGCCGCCCCAGAGCGCCTGGACGGCCACGCCGTACGGCTGGAGCCAGGCCAGGCGGACCAGGCCGCGGCGGCGGGACGGCAGCCGCCGCGCGGCGATCACGCAGGCGACCGCCACGGCCAGCACCAGGAAGGTCAGCAGCCGGTTGCCGAACTCGATCACCGTGTTGACCGGCGAGATGCCTTCGTGGGCGGCCGGGACGAAACTGTCCGGGGTGCACTGGGGCCAGGTCGGGCAGCCCAGCCCGGACTTGGTCACCCGCACCACCGCGCCCGTCACCGTGATCCCGGCGTTGACGACGATCGCGGCCAGGGCCCACCACCGCATGGTCTCCGGCGTGGGCGACCACACGCTGCGGAACAGGGTCGCGACAGGGTTGCGGGAACGGTCGAGGAGCTGCGTCACGGGTCTCATCGTAGGTGGCGGGGGCGGCGGTCCCGTCGCTGCCCTGCCGCCGTCCCGCTGTGCCATGACCGCCGCCCCGCCGCGTCGTGACCGGGCCATTGATCCACGCAGAAGTATGTGACATTTTACAGGGGTCGGCATTGCGGAATCGCGGCGTCGCGGAATCGAGGTGGCCGTGCCGGACATCGTGGTCGTCGGCGCCGGGATCATCGGCGCCGCGTGCGCCCACTACGCGGCGCGGGCCGGGCTGGACGTGGCCGTGGTGGACCGGGGCCCCGTCGCGGGCGGCACGACCGGCGCGGGAGAGGGCAACGTCCTCGTCTCCGACAAGGAACCCGGCCCCGAACTCGATCTCGCGCTCCTGTCCAACCGGCTCTGGCGCGAACTGGCGGCCTCCCCGGACGGGGACGGCGGCCGGGACGGGACCGGAGCGGCGGGAGGATCCGGGGGCGGGACCGGGCCCGAGGGCGGGGGCGGCTTCGAGTTCGAGGAGAAGGGCGGCCTGGTGGTCGCCGAGAACGCGCGGGTGCTGCGTGAGCTCACGGCCTTCGCGGACCTCGCAGGAAAGCACGGCGTCGAGCATGTCGCGGTCACCGCGGACGGTCTGCGCGACTACGAGCCCCACCTGGCCGCGGACCTGGCGGGAGGCGTGTTCTACCCGCAGGACGCCCAGGTCCAGCCCATGCTGGCCGCCGCGCGGCTGCTCCGCCGGGGCGCCGAGCGGTTCGGCGGCGGCGCCCCGGCCCTGCGCACCGGCGTCACCGTCACCGGGTTCCTGCGCGACGGCGACCGCGTGACGGGCGTGCGGACCGACCGCGGCGACATCCTCGCCGGGGCCGTCGTCAACGCCGCCGGGACGTGGGGCGGCGAGCTCGCGGCGCTGGCCGGGGCGCGGGTGCCGATCCTGCCCCGGCGCGGGTTCGTCCTGGTCACCGAGCCGCTCGACCGGCCGCTGGTCAGGCACAAGGTCTACACCGCCGCCTACGTCACCGCCGTGGCCAGCGACTCCGCGGGCCTGGAGACCTCCGCGGTGGTGGAGGGCACCCCGGCGGGGACGGTGCTCATCGGGGCCAGCCGCGAGCGGACCGGTTTCGACCGGACCCTCTCCGTGCCGGTGCTCGGCAGGCTCGCCGCCCAGGCCGTCGCGCTCTTCCCCGCCCTGGCCGAGCGCCGGGCGATCCGGGCCTACTGCGGCTTCCGCCCCTACTGCCCCGACCATCTCCCGGTGATCGGCGAGGATCCCCGGGCCCCCGGCCTCTACCACGCCTGCGGTCACGAGGGCGCGGGCATCGGCCTGGCCCCGGCCACCGGCCATCTGATCGCCCAGCTCCTGACCGGGCACCGCCCCGATCTGGACCTCACCCCCTTCCGCCCGGACCGCTTCGAGGAGGGACTCCCATGACTTCCGAGAAGGAACGGCCGCGACGGAGGAACGCCCATGACCCGCGAGGAGGAACGGCCGTGGCGGAGGGACGCCCATGAGCGGCGCGGACGCGACCGCGGACGGCGGAGGCGCGGCTGTGAACCCGGCGCACCGGCTGGTGCGCGCGCGCCCCGAGCCGGAGTTCGCGATCGAGGTGGACGGCGGGACCGTGCCGGTGATCCCCGGCCAGACCATCGGCGCCGCCCTGTACGGCGCGGGCATCCGCTCCTGGCGGACCACCCGGTCCGGCGGCCGTCCCCGCGGGCTGTTCTGCGGCATCGGCGTCTGCTTCGACTGCCTGGTGACGGTCAACGGAGCCCCCTCCCTGCGCGCATGCCTGACCGAGGCGCGCCCCGGAGACCGGGTCTCCACCCGCACCGCCGGGTCGGGAGAGGGGGACGCGGGTCATGCACGGGAGGGGACGCGTTCTCCCGGTGGTGACGGGGCAGGAGAGGGCGGCGTGGGCCGATGACCCCGGACTACGACCTCGCGGTGATCGGCGGCGGGCCCGCCGGGGTGGCGGGCGCGCTGACCGCCGCGCTGGCCGGGCTCGGCGTGGTCCTCATCGACGCCGCCCCGCGCCTCGGCGGCCAGTACTTCCGCCGCCCGGCCCCCGGCTTCCGCGCCGGGCGGCCCGGCGCGCTCCATCACGGCCTCGACCGGTTCACCCGGCAGTGCGAGGACCTCGCCGGGCGGGCGGACGTGCTGACCGGCCACCGCGTCTGGACGGTCGAGCGGGACGGCGGGGCGGTGACCGTACGCTGCCTGGCGGGGGACCGGGAGGAACGGCCCCGCACGGTCACCGCGCGGCGGCTGCTGATCGCCGCCGGCGCGCACGACCGGCCGCTGCCGTTCCCCGGCTGGGACCTGCCCGGCGTGCTCACCCCGGGCGCCGCCCAGGCGCTGCTCAAGGGGGACCTCGTCGTCGCGGGCCGCCGGGTCGTGGTCGCCGGGACCGGGCCGTTCCTGCTCCCGGTCGCCGCCGGGCTGGCCGCCGCGGGGGCCCACGTGCTCGGCGTGCACGAGGCGGGCGGCCGGACCGGCCTGGCCCGGCACCCGTTCCTGGCCGCGGGCAAGCTCGCCGAGGCGTTCGGGTACGGCGCGCGCCTGGCCCGCCACCGGGTGCCCTACCGCGGCCGCCAGGCCGTCGTCGAGGCGCACGGCGACGGCGCCCTGACCCACGTCACGATCGCGGACCTGGACCGGGACTGGAACCCGGTCGCGACCCGCACGGTCGCGTGCGACACCCTCGCCTGCGGCTACGGCTTCGTCGCCCAGCTCGACCTGCCCGTCCAGCTCGGCTGCGCCCTGCGGGCCGACCCCTACGGAGATCTCGCCGTCACCGTGGACGCGGGGATGCGCACCAGCGTGCCCGGCGTCTACGCGGCCGGGGAGACCACCGGCGTCGGCGGCGCCGTGCTGGCCGAGGCCGAGGGGCGGCTCGCGGGCCGGGCCGTCGCCGCCGACCTGGGCCGCCGCGTCCCGCCGGACCCGGTCCTGTCCCGGCGGCGCGACCGCCTGGCCGCCTTCGCCCGGGCGCTGGGGGAGGCCTACCCGGTGCGGCCCGGCTGGCGGGGCTGGCTCCGCGACGACACCCCGGTCTGCCGGTGCGAGGAGGTGCCGCTGGCCGCCGTGCGGGAGGCCCTGGAGCTGGGCGCCACCGACGCGCGTTCGGTCAAGCTGCTGTCCCGCGCGGGGATGGGCTGGTGCCAGGGCCGGATGTGCGGCTACGCCGTCTCCTGCCTGGCGGGCGGCTCCCCGGCCGGCGACGCCCGGGCGGGAGCGGGCGGACAGGGCGGCGGGGAAGCCCGGCCCGGCGCGGGGCCTGCGGCCTTCCACCGTCCGATCGCCCAGCCCGTCCGGCTCGGCGACCTCGCCGGGACGGCCGCCGAACCGCCCCGTCCCGGCCCACCCGGTACTCCTGCCGAAGTGTCTCATCCCCCCACGGAAGGGTGATCCCGATGACCACGACCCGCGCGAAACCCTGGCACGGCGTGATGACGGCGACCGCGCTGCCGTTCGGCGACGATCTCTCCGTCGACCACGACGCCTACGCCGGGCACTGCCGGTGGCTGGTGGACAGCGGCTGCGACGGCGTGGTGCCGAACGGCTCGCTGGGCGAGTACCAGACCCTGACGCCGGAGGAACGGGCCGGGGTGGTGGAGACCGCGGTGGCGGCCGTCGGCGGGGACCGGGTCATGCCGGGGGTCGCCGCGTACGGCGCGCGGGAGGCCCGCCGCTGGGCCGAGCAGGCCCGGGACGCCGGCTGCGGCGCGGTGATGCTGCTCCCGCCGAACGCCTACCCGGCCGACGAGCCGACCGTGATCGAGCACTACCGCGAGGTGGCGCGGGCGGGCCTGCCGGTGGTGGCCTACAACAACCCCTTCGACACCCGGGTGGACCTGACCCCGGCGCTGCTGGCCCGGCTGCACGCCGAGGGCCTGATCGCGGCCGTCAAGGAGTTCAGCGGGGACGTGCGGCGGGCCTATGAGATCGCCGAGCTCGCGCCGGGCCTGGACCTGCTGGCCGGGGCCGACGACGTGCTGCTGGAGCTGGCGGTGGCCGGGGCGGCGGGGTGGGTGGCGGGCTACCCCAACGCGCTGCCCGAGTCCTGCGCGGCGCTCTACCGGGCCGCCACCGCGGGGGACCTGGCGACCGCGCTTCCGCTGTACCGGACGCTGCACCCGCTGCTGCGCTGGGACTCCCGCCCGCGCTTCGTCCAGGCCATCAAGCTCTCCATGGACCTGGCCGGGCGCCGCGGCGGCCCCTGCCGCCCGCCCCGGCTCCCGCTGAGTCCCGGGGACGACGCGGCCGTACGCGCCGCCACCGAGAAGGTCCTCGCCTCGGGCCTGCGCTGAGAACGTCTCCCGGGAGGAGAAAAATGAGGACGAAAAGGGTTTTCCACGCGGTGGACTCCCACACCGAGGGCATGCCGACCCGGGTGATCACCGGCGGGGTGGGGGTCGTGCCCGGCGCGACCATGGCGGAGCGGCGGGAGTACTTCGTCCGGCACCTGGACCACGTCCGCACGCTGCTCATGTACGAGCCGCGCGGTCACGCGGCGATGAGCGGGGCCGTCCTGCAGCCCCCCACCCGGCCCGACGCCGACTACGGCGTGCTCTTCATCGAGGTCTCCGGCTGCCTGCCGATGTGCGGGCACGGCACCATCGGCGTGGCCACCGTCCTGGTGGAGACGGGGATGGTCGAGGTGGCCGAGCCGGTCACCGCCGTCCGGCTGGACACCCCGGCGGGCCTGGTGACGGCCGAGGTGCGGGTGGAGGACGGCGCCGCCGTGGAGGTGACCATCACGAACGTGGCCTCCTACAGCGCCGGCCTGGACCGGGTGGTCAAGGTGCCGGGGTTCGGCGAGGTCGGCTACGACCTGGCCTACGGCGGCAACTTCTACGCGATCGTGGGGCTGGAGGCGCTCGGCCTGCCGTACGACCGCGCGCACGGGCAGCGGCTCCTGGAGGCGGGGCTGGCGATCATGGAGGCGATCAACGAGGAGGACGAGCCGGTGCACCCGCTCGACGACCGGGTCAGGGGCTGCCACCACGTCTACCTCGCCGCCCCCGGCTCGGACGCCCGGCACTCCCGGCACGCCATGGCCATCCACCCCGGCTGGTTCGACCGCTCGCCCTGCGGCACGGGCACCAGCGCCCGGATGGCCCAGCTGCACGCCCGCGGCGAGCTCGCCCTGGGGGAGGACTTCGTCAACGAGTCGTTCATCGGCACCCGGTTCACCGGCAGGCTCGCCGGGGAGACGTCCGTGGCCGGGCTGCCCGCGGTGGTCCCGCAGATCACCGGACGGGCGTGGGTGACGGGCACCGCCCAGTACTTCCTCGACCCCCGCGACCCCTTCCCCGCGGGCTTCCTCCTGTGACCGGAACCTGCGAGCGGAGCCCGTGAGCCGGGGCCTGTGACCGGGGCCGTGCCGGATCGGGGATCACTGCAGCCGGTGCTGCAGGGCCGGGGCCAGTTCGGTGGTGGTCAGCAGGAAGGCCACCACGTAGTCGATGAGATGGTCGCGACCGGTGTCCAGGTCGCCGCGGAACCAGTCGGTCAGCAGGTCCCACAGGCCGGCGGTGACGGTCAGGGCGGTCAGGTGGAGATCGGTGGCCGACAGCGGGACCTCGTCCAGCAGTTCGTGGACCTGGGCGGTGAAGATGGCCGCCAGGGTCCGGATGATGCGGCGGCGGCGCTGCTGCAGCAGCGGGTGGGCCGAGAACTCATGGGCCAGGACACGGCCTCGGCGCGGGTCGGCGGACAGGAAGTCCACGATGGCCTCCACCACCGCTCGGGCGCGGGCGCGCAGGCGGTGGGGGGCGGCCGAGGCCGCGGCCAGGATCACGGCGGTGCCCCGGGCGGCCTGGTCGTCGACGACGGCCAGCAGCAGGGCGTCCAGGTCGGTGAAGCTCTCGTAGAAGTAGCGGTCGTTCAGGCCGGCCTGCTTGCACACGCCCCGGACGGTCGCGGCGGCCCAGCCGTGGCGGCCCAGCACTTCCAGGCCGGCCTCCAGCAGTGCGGCGCGGCGCTGAGCCCGGCGCTGCTCGGCCGGCATCCCGCGGTAGGGGCGCGCGGAGGAGGTTGAGGAGGTCACGGCATCCGATTGTGCCGTAGCCCTTGACGCGGCGGCCAAATCTGGTGATGGTTGACACCAGAATTTCTGGTGTCGGCGAGCACCAGAAATGCGTCCCTCGGCCCGAGCAGGGAAAGGCGGTCGCCTGTGACCACGCAAGAGCCGGCATCCTCTCCTCCCCTCACGGTGGCCTCCATCGACCTGAGCGACCTGAGGTTCTGGGCCCGGCCGCCGGCCGAGCGCGCCCGGGCCTTCGCGCTGTTGCGCGCCCAGCCGCACCCGTTGCGCTTCCGGCTGCCGAAGGTCCCCTTCCTGCGGCGCGACCCCGGCTCCTGGGCGCTGGTCCGGCACGCCGACGTGGTGGAGGCCAGCCGCCGTCCCGACGCCTTCAGCAGCGAGCCCAGCGCCACCAGCCCCACCGACATGCCGGGCTGGATGAGCGGATACTTCACCTCGATGATCGATATGGACGACCCGCGGCACGCCAAGATCCGCCGGATCGTCTCCCGGGCGTTCACCCCCAGGATGCTGGCCCAAGCGGAGGACGACATCGCGCGGCGGGCCGCGCGGATCGTCGACGAGCTGGTCGCGGCGGGCCCGGGCGACTTCGTGGCCCGGGTGGCGATGCGGCTGCCGGTCGAAGTGATCTGCGACATGCTCGGCATCCCGCCCCGCGACCACGCCCGGGTGGTGAGGCTGACCAACATCGTGGTCGGCTACACCGATCCCGAGTACGTCGGCGAGACGGCGGACTACACCGGCGCCCGGGTGAAGGTCTCACCGCTGGGCGTGATCCGGGTCCTGGCCACGGTGGCGCTGGCCGGATGGCGGCTGCACCGGCTGGCCGCCCGGCTCGGCCGGCGGCGCCGGAGCGCGCCGACCGGCGATCTGACCTCCGCGCTGGTCAACGCCAACATCGACGGAGAACGGCTGAGCCCGCGTGAGTTCGCCGCGTTCTTCCTGCTGCTGGTGGTGGCCGGCAACGAGACCACCCGCACCGCGATCGCCCACGGCCTGAAGCTGTTCACCGACCATCCCGACCAGCGGCGCCTGCTGCTGGCCGACTTCGAGGGGCGCATCGCCGGGGCCGTGGAGGAGATCGTGCGCCACAGCAGCCCCGTCGTCTTCATGCGCCGCAACGTCACCCGCGACGTCGAGATCAACGGCCACCGTTACCGGGCCGGGCAGAAGGTGATGCTGTTCTACGCCTCCGCCAACCGCGACGAGACCGTCTTCACCGATCCCGACGCCTTCGACATCACCCGCCACCCCAACCCGCACGTCGGCTTCGGCGGGCCGGGGCCGCACTTCTGCCTGGGGGCGCACCTGGCCCGCCGCGAGATCACGGTGATGTTCCGCGAGCTGTTCGCCCGCCTGCCCGACATCACCGCCGGCGAGCCCGACCGGCTGCTGTCCAGCTTCGTCAACGGTTACAAACGCCTGCCGTGCGCCTTCACCGTCCCGGAGGCCGCCTCGGATCCCGGCGCCCCGCCTCCGCGTGCTCGCGCCAGGCCCGCTCCCACTGCCGGGTCAGAGCCGGATAGACGATGAGATACCGGAAGGGCGCGATGGCGGCCATGTAGAGCCGCCCGAACCAGCCGTTGGGCTTGACGAGGACGGCCATCCGCAGCTCGTGGTCGCCGTTCGCCCCCCGGACCCAGCCGAGATGCATCACGGTGTGCACGGTCTTGTTCGCCAGCTCGCGCGCGGCCTCCATGTCGAGCTCGTAGACCGCTTTGAGCGGCATGCTCTCGCTGTCCGGGCCGCGGGGAGCGTCGCGGAGGTCGGCGGGCAGGCGGTCGCGGAGCGAGGCCACCCGCGCGCCGACGCCCGCCGACGGCGCGTCCCAGCGGAGGAGGGCGCCGAGCTTCCACCGCAGGGCGAACAGGAACCGCGACGGCCCGGTCTGCCGGGCGAGGCCTCCGGCGGCCCGCATCGCCGCGAGCATCGCCGGGAAGTCGCCGGGCCCGGCTCCGGGAGTGCGGAACGACCACACGTCCTCGATCGAGAAGTCGCCGGTGAGTTCGTGGACGCGCCACGGGCGGGAGGTGTGCGCGGTCTCGGGCAGCTTCACGAGAGTCCCCTCTCGGCCATCATGGCCATCAGCGTCAGCTGGTCCAGTTCGGGTGTGGCGGGGTCGAGCTCGCGGTAGCGGCGGTGCACGTTGACCACGATCCGCTCGGCGTCCAGCCAGTCGGCGTACTCGTCCAGGTCCACCGCCTCGACCGCCTCGGCGAGGGACAGGCCGCGGGCGTGGGCGGCGTCCGCCTGCTCGACCACGTGGGTGAGGTAGCCGCGCACCGCGCGGATCCCGTCGGGGTCGGTGACCGGGCCGTGGCCGGGGACGATCGTGTGCGCGCCGGTGGCGATCATCCGGTCGCAGGCGGTGATCCAGTTGGCGATCGGGCCGCTCCACACGATCGGGGTGCAGCCGACGAACAGCAGGTCGCCCGAGAAGAGCACGCCCGCGTCGGGCACGTGGACGACCGAGTCGGCACTCGTGTGGGCGGGGCCGAGGTCGATCACCCGCACCTCGCGGCCGCCGACGTCCAGGGTCAGCTCCCGGTCATAGGTCAGGTCGGGCAGCCGCGGGCGGATGCCGCTGAAGTCGAAGGCGCCGAAGCGCTCACGGAAGTACGGCGTCGCCGGGCCGATGTCCACGACCTGGGCGGCGGTCAGCATCTCCGGAGGCATCCCGTGCCGCATCCCGGCGCGGGTGGCCTCCGCGGCGATGATCTGGACGTGCTCGCCCAGCAGCTGGTTTCCGTGGGTGTGGTCGCCGTCGGAGTGGGTGATGACGGCGCGGGCGAGCGGGTGTCGGCCGGTGATCGGGAGCATGGCGTCGAGCATCTCGGCGGTCAGCGGCAGGTCGAACAGGGTGTCGACCAGGAGGGAGGCGCCCTCGCCCGCGATCAGGCCCGCGTTGCTCCAGCCGTACCCGCCGTCGGGCAGCAGCCAGGCCCACACGCCCGCGCCGACCTCGTGCAGCCCGCGCGTGTAGGGCAGCTTCGACGGGGCGCGGTTGACGCGCGGCCGCCGCGGCCTCTCGTCGGGGTTGCGCCTGCGCGCCAGCGGGTGCGGCGGGGCGGACGCGCGGACGGTCTGGCGGGTGCGGCCCAGCCCCTCGACCGCCAGCTCCACGACGTCGCCGTCGTGCAGCCAGCCCGGGAAGGCCGCCGGGTCGGCGAGGGACAGGTGCTCGACGAGGCAGCAGCCGGGCACGGTGCCCGAGCCGAACACGTCGCCGGGCAGCAGGTCGACACCGCGCGAGGCGTAGGAGACGATCTCGCCGAAGCTCCAGTCCATGGCGTCGGTACGGCCCGAGCCGACGGCCCGGCCGTTGACGGTGGCCTCGACCCGCAGGGCCAGCCGGCCGTCGCGGCGGTGGGGCTCCAGCTCGTCCGGGGTCACCAGGTACGGGCCGAGCGTGGTCGCGCCGTCCTTGCCCTTGGCCTGGCCGATGGCCATCGGGCTCTCGCGCAGCTGCAGGTCGCGTGCCGACCAGTCGTTGCAGACGGTGTAGCCGATGATGTGCTCCTCGGCCTGCTCCGGCGTGAGGTCCCGGCCGCCGGGCCCGATGACCGCGGCGATCTCCAGTTCGAAGTCGAACCAGGCGCTGCCGGGCGGGATCGTCACCTCGTCGTACGGGCCGACGATCGAGGAGGGGCAGGCGAAGTAGAAGGCCGGGATCTCGTACCAGGCGTCTTCGAGCGCACGCGGCCGACCGGCGGCCTGCCGGCAGTTGCGCATGTGGTCCAGGAAGCACAGGCAGTCGCGGACCGAGGGCGGGCGCGGGATCGGCGCGCGCAGCCTGGCCCCGGCCAGCGGCACCGCCTGCGCCGCCGAGGCCAGGGCCCTCTCGCCGGCCGCTCGCAGTTCCCCGGCGCCCCGGCTGATGAGCTCGATCAGATGGACACCCGGCGGGACGGGATGGATCCGGTCCCCGCCGATCACGCCGACGCGGTCTCCGGTGTCCGCGGCGTAGGTCACCCAGCGCATGGAGAGCCTCCTCATTTCTATGTTGGCTGACACAGGCTATATCGACCAGCATCGGATCTGTCATCCGGGCCCTCCGGTCCCGCCATCGGGTCTCGGGACGCGGGGCCGATACTTTGGTCGATCGCGGAGTCCCGGGGCGGCGACTTTGGTCGGGCCGCGGGATCCCCATGACCGATCCCTCCTCCGGAGAGAGATCCATACCGTTGGGGCATGAGCAAAGCCGTCCAGTTCCTCGGGCTCTACCTGGTCGCCGCGGGTATCAGCGGGACCGTCGACCACCTGGCCGTCCAGCCGTTCCTGGGCCCGTTCCTCAACGCCTTCAACCGCTTCGTCATCCCGAACGTGGATTTCCTGACCGGCTACGAGATCTTCGCCAACCTGACCCTGTCCGTCCTCGGCGCCATCCTGGTCATCGCCGCGGGGCGGACCCGGGCGTCGTGACGCCCGGCGAGGCTCCGCGGGGCCGGGAGCCTGCGCTGCGCCCGTCCCCTCCCGCCGATCCGTGCGGCGGCCCGGCGCGGGCGGACAATTCATGACCCGCCACTCTCGTCCCACCTCTTGACGGGAGCACGTCGCGCGCGTGCAATGTCACACATCACTCGATGTGAGGAGCCGCCCCATGCGCGCCATCCCCCTGAAATCCCTCGCGTCACTCACTCTCGCCGCCCTCCTGCTCAGCGGGTGCGGTCAAGGCCTGCTCGGCGACGGGGACGACGCCGCCACCGAGGAAGGCCCGATCGTCCTGGGCATGCTCATCCCGCAGTCGGGCAGCGAGGCGGCCATCGGCCCCTACATGAGCAACGCGGCACAGCTCGCCGTCGACGAGATCAACGCCAAGGGCGGAGTGCTCGGCCGCACCCTCCAGCTGAAGACCGCCGACGACGCCTGCGACCCGCAGTCGGCCTCGGCCGCGGCCAACAAGCTCGTCACCGAGGGCGTGCACGTCTCGGTGGGCGGCTACTGCTCCGGAGCCACGCTTCCCACCCTGCCCATCTTCGGCCGGGCGAACATCCCGATGATCATCCCGGCGGCCAACTCCCAGGAGCTGGTCGACCAGAAGCTCAAGCACGTCTTCCTGATCAACGGGACCGGCTCCCAGCAGGCCGAGGCCGCCCAGAAGTGGATCGCCAAGCAGGGCGCGAAGAGCGTCGCGCTGATGCACGACAACACCAGCTACTCCAAGGACATCGCCGTGCGCGCCCAGGGCCTGCTCGGCGACCAGGTCGTGATCACCGAGGCGGTCACGCCCAAGGAGAGCGACTACAGCGCCAACATCACCAACGTGCTCGCCAAGAAGCCCGACTTCATCTACTGGACCGGGTACTTCCAGGAGGGCGGGCTGATCGCGCGCCAGCTCCGCCAGTCCGGATACGAGGGCGCGCTCATGGTCGCCGACGGCGCCGTCTCGCCGAAGCTGGCCGAGATCGCCGGGAACGAGGCCGCCGAGGGCGTCTACGCGACCATGACCCAGACCCCGGACACCCTCCAGGGCGCCGAGAACTGGATCGCGTCCTACAAGAAGAAGTACAACGCCGACCCCGGCCCCTACTCCAACCAGTCCTACGACGCGGTACGGCTGGCCGCCGAGGCGATCACCAAGGCGGGCGGCACCGACGGCGCCAAGGTCATCGCCGCGCTGGAGGCGGTCGACGGCTTCGCGATGTTCTCCGGGCCGCTGAAGTTCACCCCCGAGCACACCCTGGCCAACGGCGGCTTCCAGATCCTCGTGGTCAAGGACGGCGCGTTCACCCTGCAGGATCCCCTCCGGTGAGCCCCGCAGGACTTCCCGCGGCGCGGGAGGCCGCATGACGCAGCTCGTCTGGAACGGCCTGTTCGTCGGCTCGTTCTACGCCCTGGTGGCGCTGGGCTACAGCATGGTCTACGGGATCATCAAACTGCTCAACTTCGCCCACGGCGACCTGTACATGCTCGGCGCGTTCACCGGCTTCGCCGTCCTCGGCGCGGCCGGCGGCGTTCCGTCCTCGCTCTCCCTCCCGCTGCTGCTCGGCGTGCTCCTGGCGACCATGGCGATCACCGGGCTGGCCGGGGTCGCGCTGGAGCGCGTCGCCTACCGGCCGCTGCGCCGCGCCCCCCGCCTCTCCCTGCTGATCACGGCCGTCGGCGCGTCCTTCGCCCTGGAGTACGGCATGCGCGCCGTCGCCGGGGCCGACCCGCGGGTCTACCCGGTACGGCTCGGCGGCACCCCGCTGGAGATCCTCGGCGCCCGGCTGACCCCGCAGCAGCTGGTGCTGATCGCGGTGGCCGTGGTCTTCATGATCGGGCTGAACCTGCTGGTCACCCGGACCCGCGAGGGCCGCGCCATGCGGGCCATCGCGCTGGACCCGCGCACCAGCGCGCTCATGGGCATCGACGTCAACGCGGTGATCTCCCGGACCTTCTTCCTCGGCTCGGCCCTGGCCGGGGCCGCCGGGGTGATGGCCGGGGCCTACTACGGGAAGATCGACTTCCTGATGGGCTTCCTCATCGGGCTCAAGGCGTTCACCGCGGCGGTCATCGGCGGGATCGGCAACATCCCCGGCACCATGCTCGGCGGGCTGCTGCTCGGGCTGCTGGAGTCGTTCGGCACCTTCTGGCTGGGCGGGGAGTGGCGCGACGTGTTCGCCTTCGGGGTGCTGATCCTGTTCCTGACCGTGCGGCCCACCGGCCTGCTCGGCGAGCGCGTCACGGAGCGGGTGTGAAAACCGGGGCGGCCGGGCCGAAGGTGCGCCGCCGAGGGGTGGACCGGCCCCCGACGCGGGTGTCGCGGCTGCTGCAGAACCGGTGGGCGGGGGCGGCGGGGCTGCTCGTCGCGCTCCTGGCGCCCTTCGTGAACGCCACGCCGTACGCCCTCTCGATCATGACCAGTGCGGCGATCTTCGTGATGCTGGCCGCCGGACTGAACATCGTGGTCGGCTACTGCGGCCTGCTCGACCTGGGCTACGCCGCCTTCTTCGCGGTCGGCGCGTACACCAGCGGCGTGCTGGCCACCCGCTTCGACCTGCCGCTGCTGGCCACCGTGCCCGCGGTCCTGGCGGTCACCGTGCTGGCCGGGATCGTCATCGGCGCGCCGACGCTGCGCCTGCGCAGCGACTATCTCGCCATCGTCACCCTCGGCTTCGGCGAGATCATCCGGATCACCGCCAACAACCTGGACGTCACCGGCGGCCCCTCGGGCGTCTACGGCATCCCGCACCTCACCGACGGCCCGGTGTCGTTCTACTACCTGACGGTGGCGGTCGTCTCCCTGGCCGTCCTCGGCGCGGCCCGGCTGGGCCGCTCGCGTCTCGGCCGGGCCTGGCGGTTCGTCCGCGAGGACGAGGACGCCGCCGAGGCCACGGGCGTCAACACCTACCGGGTCAAGCTCGCCGCCTACATCGCCGGGGCGGTCTGGGGCGGGCTGGCCGGAGTGCTGTTCGCCGCCCACCTGTCGGCCATCTCCCCGGCCAGCTTCACCTTCCTGCAGTCGGCGCTGGTGCTGATGGCCGTGGTCCTGGGCGGCATGGGATCCGTCCCGGGCGTCGTGCTCGGCGCCATCGTGATCAGCCTCCTCCCCGAGGTCCTGCGCGACCTCGCCGACTACCGCTTCTTCCTCTTCGGGGTCCTGCTCATCGGCTTCATGCTCGTGCGCCCGCAGGGGCTGTGGCCCGCCCGCTCCAAGGAGGCCCTCAGATCCGACGAGGCCCTCAGATCCGAGGAGGCTCTCAAGTGACCCTGCTGGACGTGGCGGAGCTGCGCCTGTCCTTCGGCGGGCTGCTGGCCGTCGACGGGCTGAGCCTCTCCGTGGCGGAGGGGGAGATCGTCTCGCTCATCGGGCCCAACGGCGCGGGCAAGACCTCGGTCTTCAACTGCGTCACCGGCTTCTACCGGCCCACCGCGGGGCGGATCACGCTGCGCGGCCGGGACCTGCGGGGGCTGCGGCCCTCCGCGGTCGCGGGCCTGGGCGTCGCGCGGACCTTCCAGAACCTGCGCCTGTTCGGCGAGCTGTCGGTCCTGGACAACGTGCGCGCCGGGACCCACCTGTGGCTCCGGCAGAGCGTCCTGGACGCCCTGCTGCACACCCCGCGCTACCGCCGCTCCGAGCGCGAGTGCACCGAGCAGGCCCACCACTGGCTGGACTTCGTCGGCCTGCGCGGCGACCGGTACGGCCCCGCCCGGGCGCTGCCGTACGGGGAGCAGCGCCGCGCCGAGATCGCCAGGGCCCTGGCCCGCCGTCCCGGGCTGCTCCTGCTGGACGAGCCCGCCGCCGGGCTCAACCACGGGGAGAAGGCCGGGATGGTGGACCTGATCCGGCGCATCCGGGACCTCGGCGTCGCGATCGTGCTCATCGAGCACGACATGGGCCTGGTCATGGAGGTCTCCGAGCGCGTGGTCGTGCTCAACTTCGGCAGGGA
The DNA here is from genome assembly GCF_016863135.1 of Planobispora longispora. GTDB lineage: Bacteria > Actinomycetota > Actinomycetes > Streptosporangiales > Streptosporangiaceae > Planobispora > Planobispora longispora. The sequence goes on along the minus strand of NZ_BOOH01000023.1, from coordinate 329,733 downwards.
GATCGCCGACGGCCGGCCCGAGGACGTCCGGCGCGACCCGGCCGTCATCGAGGCCTACCTGGGAGGCGAGCCGGATGCTTGAGATCCGCGGGCTGGACGTGCACTACGGCGGTGTGCACGCGCTGCGCGGCCTGTCGCTCACCGTCGCCGCGGGGGAGGTCGTCGCCCTGCTCGGCAACAACGGCGCGGGCAAGACCACCACGCTCTCGGCGGTCTCCGGCCTCCTGCGGCCCAGCGGCGGGGCGATCCTCTTCGAGGGCGCCGACATCACCCGCGACCCGCCGCACCGGATCACCGCCCGCGGGCTGGTGCACGTCCCCGAGGGCAGGAGGGTCTTCAGCGCCCTCACCGTCCAGGAGAACCTCCAGCTCGGCGGGTACCTCGTCCGGGACCAGGCCGAGGTCCGCCGCCGGATCGAGCGCGTCTACGACCTGCTGCCCCGCCTGGCCGAGCGGCGCCGGCAGCGGGGCGGCACCCTGTCGGGCGGCGAGCAGCAGATGCTCGCCATCGGCCGGGCGCTGGTCACCGGGCCCCGGCTGCTCCTGCTCGACGAGCCCTCCATGGGCCTGGCCCCGCTGGTGGTCGCCTCCGTCATGGAGCTCGTCGCGGGCATCAACGCCGAGGGAACCTCGGTCCTGCTGGTCGAGCAGAACGCGGTCGCGGCCCTGCGGGTCGCCCACCGCGGATACGTGATCGAGAACGGGACGTGCGTGCTCGGCGGCCCCGCCGCCGAGCTGCGCGAGGACTCCCGGGTGGTGGAGGCGTACCTGGGCGGGGCCTGAGGCCGCGGGCGCCCGCCGCGGGGACGGATCCGGGGCCGGGGCGGAGGCGCGGCGGAGACGGGTCCCGGACCAGGTCTGAGACAATGGGCCGCCGCCCGCGAGGTGCGGAGACGAGCGAGATGAGAGGCGCTGGGATGGCTCCTTCGGCACCGGACAGGCTCGACCTGCCGGTCGTGGGCGAGCGGCAGAGCCTGCGGGAGCAGGTGGCGCACGCCCTGCGGGCCGCTTTGATCACCGGGGAGATGCGCCCCGGCGTGGTCTACTCCGCGCCGGTGCTGGCCGCCCAGTTCGGCGTCTCCGCGACTCCCGTCCGCGAGGCGATGCTCGATCTGACCAAGGAGGGCCTGGTCGAGGCGGTGCGGAACAAGGGCTTCCGGGTCACCGAGCTGTCCGAGCGCGACCTGGACGAGCTCACCGAGATCCGTCAGCTCGTCGAGGTCCCCACGGTGGCGCGCCTGGCCGACGCCTCCCGCGCCGAGAGCTTCGAGGAGCTGCGCCCGCTCGCCGAGCGGATCGTCGAGGCGGCCGAGGAGGGCGACCTGCTCGCCTACGTGGACGCCGACATCCGCTTCCACGTCGGACTGCTGGCGCTGGCGGGGAACGGCCACCTCGTCGAGGTGGTGCGCGACCTGCGCAACCGGGCCCGGCTGTACGGCCTGGCGCCCCTGCACGAGCGGGGCGCGCTGACCGACTCCGCCCGCGAGCACCTCGACCTGCTCGGCCTGCTGCGCGCGGGCGACGCCGGGGGAGCCGAGCGGCTGATGCGCCAGCACATCCGGCACGTGCGGGGCATCTGGGCCAGCCGCCCGGAGTGATCGGCGGGCGCTGAGCGTCGAGGGCCGGTCAGCGGGCGCTGCGCGTCGAGCCCACGCTCGCGATGACCACGCAGCCGATGGCGGCCCACTCGCGCACGTTCAGCACCTCGCCCAGGACGACCAGCCCGACCAGCGCCGCCGCCGCCGGCTCCAGGCTCATCAGGATGCCGAACACCCGCTTGGGCATCCGGCGCAGGGCCTCCAGCTCGATCGTGTAGGGGATGACCGACGACAGCAGCCCGACGCCCAGGCCGATCAGGAGCAGCTCGGGCCGGAGCAGATCGCTTCCGCCCGTGCTGATCCCGACGGGAGCGATCATCAGGAAGGCCACGATCATCGCGAAGGAGACGCCCCCGGTGCCGGGGAAGCGCTGCCCGACGGCGGCCGACAGCAGGATGTAGGCCGCCCAGCAGGCCCCGGCGACCAGCGCGAAGCCGATCCCGACCCAGCTCAGGCCGGTCGCCTGGCCCCAGGGCGCGAGCAGCGCGATGCCGGAGCCGGCCAGCACCACCCAGAGCAGGTCCAGCCGCCGCCGGGAGGCGGCCACCGCCACCCCGAGCGGGCCCAGGAACTCGATCGCCACCGCGATCCCCATGGGCAGCCGGGCCAGCGCCTCGTAGAACGACAGGTTCATCAGGCCGAGCGTCGCGCCGAACGCCACGCCCACCCCCAGGTCCGCCCGGGTCAGCCCCTTCAGCCGGGGACGGGCGATCACGCCCAGGATCAGCGCGCTCATCGCGATCCGCAGGAGCACCGTCGCGCTCGGCGCCAGCTGGCTGAACAGGTCCTTGGCGAAGCCCGCGCCGAGCTGGACCGAGAGGATGGCCAGCATCACCAGGCCGGAGGGCGGGATGGCGTCCGAGGCGGCCTTGAGCACGGCCCCCGATCTGGCCGGTCCTGTCTTGTACGGCTCTGCGGGTCCCGGAAGGGCGTCGGCGGTCATCGGACTCCTCAGGCGCTACATGGTTCTACGCACCTTACTAAGGCTTGCCCCATGGGGATCACTCAGGCCTTCCGCGTCCATGATCCGAGACGGAGTGCCGCCCGGGGACGACCGCTCCCGGTGGACGCTCACTCCCAGGGAACGCTCGCTTCCGGCGGGCGGTCACTCCCAGCGGAAGGTCCGGGAGGCGGCCAGGAGCGAGACGGCGGCCCAGGCCGCCAGGACCGTCAGAGCCGCCACCGGCAGCCCGGCGCCGTCGGTCAGGACGGAGCGGAGCCCGCCGGCCAGCGCGGAGATCGGCAGGAGTTCCAGTGCCTTCTCCATCGCGTCGGGGAAGGTCGACAGCGGGAAGACGACCCCGCCGCAGCCGAGCAGGAGCAGGTAGACCAGGTTCGCCCCGGCGAGCGTGGCCTCCGCGCGCAGCGTGCCCGCCATCAGCAGGCCGAGCCCGCTGAACGCGGCGGTGCCGAGCAGGAGCAGGGCCAGCGCCGCCAGCGGGGAGCCGCCCGGCCGCCAGCCCAGCGCGAGCGCCACCCCGGTGATGACGGCGATCTGGACGGTCTCGACCGCGATCACCGCGAGCGTCTTGGCCAGCATCAGCCCGCCCCGGGACAGCGGGGTCGCGCCCAGCCGCTTGAGCACGCCGTACCGCCGCTCGAAGCCGGTGGCGATGGCCTGCCCGGTGAAGGCGGTGGACATCACGGCCAGCGCGAGGACGCCGGGGGCCATGAAGTCCACCCGGGGGCCCTCGCCCACGTTCACCAGCGGCGCGGCGGAGAACCCGACGAGCAGCAGCACCGGGATGATCATCGTGAGCAGCAGCTGCTCGCCGTTGCGGAGTATCGCCCGGATCTCCGCGCCGGCCTGCGCCGCGACCATCCGGGACAGGGGCGCGGCGCCCGGGGCCGGGGTGAAGTCCAGCGCGGTGCCCGCGGGCCTGTCGTTCGCCGTGGTCATCGCAGCTCCCGGCCGGTCAGTTCGAGGAAGACGTCTTCCAGGGTGCGGCGCTCGATGCTGAGGTCGTCGGCCGTCACGCCCTCGGCGGCGCACCAGGCCGTCACGGTCGCCAGCAGCTCGGGGCCGACCTGCCCTTCGATGATGTAGTGCCCCGCGGGGGACTCCTTGGCCGAACTCCCCGCGGGCAGGGCGTTGAGCAGCTCGTCCAGGGTGAGCGCGGGCCGGGCGCGGAAGCGCAGCTGCCGCTCGGCGCCGGTGAGCGCGGCGGGCGTGCCCTCGGCCACCACCGTCCCGCGGTCGATGATCACCACGTGGTCCGCGAGCTTCTCGGCCTCGTCCATGTGGTGCGTGGTGAGCACCACCGAGACCCCGGCGGCGCGCAGCTCGCCCACCAGGTCCCAGCAGGCGTGCCGGGCCTGCGGGTCCAGCCCGGCGGTCGGCTCGTCGAGGAAGACCAGCTCGGGACGGCCGATGACGGCCGCGGCCAGCGAGACGCGCTGCTGCTGGCCGCCGGAGAGCCTGCGGTACGGCGTGCGGGCGTGCTCGGCCAGCCCCAGCCGGTCCAGCAGCGCCTGCGGGTCGAGCGGGCGGGCGTGGAAGCGGGCCGCCAGCCGGAGCCACTCCCCGCAGCGCATCGCCGGGGGGACGCCCCCGGCCTGGAGCATCACGCCCACCCTGGCCCGCAGCTCCGTCCGCGCCGGGTCGAGCCCGAGCACGCTGACGGTGCCGCCGTCGGCTCGCCGGAAGCCCTCGCAGATCTCGATCGTGGAGGTCTTGCCCGCGCCGTTGGGGCCGAGGATCGCGGTGACCGCGCCGCGGGCGGCGCGCAGGGACAGGCCGTCGATCGCGGTCGTCGGGCCGTATCGCTTGACCAGATCGATGATCTCGACGGCTGGGGAGTCCATGGCCACGAGTCTAGGGACTCCCCGGTCCGGTTCCTCTCGCGCCCTCGCGTCCGGACCCTCCCATGTCGGGTAAAAGGCTTCGGGACGATCCGGCCAAGTCTCCCGGCGGCCGCTGGGAGGCCCTCGCCGGCGCGTGTGACGCTGGAGGCGTCCCCGGGAGGCGGTGCGAGGGAGGTGCCGGCGTGTCCGAGCGGAGCGGGTACCCGCCCGGCGTCCCGTGCTGGGTGGAACTGTCGAGCACCGACGTCCTGGCGGCGGCCCGCTTCTACCGGGAGCTCTTCGGCTGGGACGTGATGTTCGACGAGGGTCCGCCGGAGACCGGCTACGGCCGGTTCACGTTGCGCGGCAAGTTCGTGGCCGGCCTCGATCCGCGGATCGGCCGCGGCGCGCACGCGATGTGGAACACGAGCGTGGCCACCGACGACGCCGTCGCGACGGCCGCCCGGGTGCGCGCCGCCGGGGGGTCGGTCGTCGTGGAACCGGTGAAGATCATGGATCGGGGGGTGCTGGCCGCCTTCCGGGACCCCTCGGGCGCTTTCTTCCTGGTCTGGCAGGCGGGGGAGGACTACGGGGCCGAGCTCGCCGGGGAGCCCGGCACCTTCGGCTGGGCCGAGCTGTCGGCCCGCGACACGGCCGTGGCGAAGGCCTTCTACGGGGAGGTGTTCGGCTGGGAGACCGCGGACACCGGGCCCGAGGGCGTCGAGTACGTCCGGTGGCGGGCGCACGGCCGATCCGTGGCGGGGGTGGTCCCCATGGGGCCGGACCTCCCGCCGGAGGTCTCCTCGCACTGGAGGACGTACTTCGTGGTGGCCGACGCCGACGCCGCCGTGGCGAGGGTCCGGGAGCTGGGCGGCAAGGTCTTCAGCGAGCCGGTGAACACCCCCGTCGGTCCGGTCGCGGTGATCGCCGACCCGCAGTTCGCCCCGTTCGCCGTCATCGCGCTGCACGAGTCCGTGTAAAGGATCTTTTGGCGGAGGAGTGCGGAGGGGTTCCGTGGCGGTGGCTTCACAGGTGATGGGAACAGACTCCCGTCACTGTCGCGTTGGGATCCGATGACGTCATTCCGCCGGTTCCGGCCGCAGTGCGCCGGCGACGTTTCCGCAGCTTAGGTAAGGCTTACCTGAGTGACGGATCTCATTTCACGGAAAGCTCACATCGGTTTGGCGCTGGGGAAGGAATTACGCCACACTGATGTTGTGAAATACGTGACCGGGATGTCAGGCACCAAGGAGACCGCCGCCGTGCGGCCTTCCGCGGTGCCCGCCGAGAGCGGCACGCGCGCGCGTGTCGCCCGGCTCATCCTGGAGCACGGACCCATCACGGCCGCCGCCCTCGGCGAACGACTCGGGCTCACCCCCGCCGCCGTCCGCCGCCACCTGGACGCCCTGCTCGCCGACGGGATGATCGAGCCCCGTACGGCGCGCCCGCGCGGCCAGCGAGGACGCGGGCGACCGGCCAAACTGTTCGCCATCACCGATGCCGGGCGCAGCGCCTTCGAGCACGCTTACGACGGTCTCGCGGGCAGCGCGCTGCGCTTCCTCGCCGAGCGCGTGGGCGAGGAAGCCGTGGCCGAGTTCGCCCGGGCGCAGGTGTCCGGCCTGGTCGGCCGCCTGCGCTCCGAGATGGACGGCGTCCCCGCCGACCAGCGGGTGCGGGTCCTGGCCGAGGCCCTCTCGGCCGACGGCTACGCCGCCTCGGCGAGCAAGGCCGCTCTCGGTGGCGAGCAGCTGTGCCAGCACCACTGCCCGGTGGCGCACGTGGCCGCGGAGTTCCCGCAGCTGTGCGAGGCCGAGACGGAGGCGTTCGCGCAGATCCTCGGCACGCCAGTGCAGCGGCTCGCGACCATCGCCCACGGCGACGGGGTGTGCACCACCCACGTGAGCCCGCCCCGTCATAGAACGATCGACGAATCGAGCAAGGAGACCGGAAGGTGACTGTCACCGACCGCCCGGAGCTGGAAGGCCTCGGGAATTACAAGTTCGGCTGGGCCGACTCGGACGCGGCGGGCGCCGCCGCCAAGCGCGGCCTGTCCGAGGAGGTCGTCCGTAACATCTCCGCGCTCAAGAACGAGCCGGAGTGGATGCTGGACCTGCGCCTGAAGGGCCTGCGCCTCTTCGGTAAGAAGCCCATGCCGACCTGGGGCTCCGACCTGACCGGCATCGACTTCGACAACATCAAGTACTTCGTGCGCTCCACCGAGAAGCAGGCCGCTTCCTGGGACGAGCTGCCCGAGGACATCAAGAACACCTACGACAAGCTCGGCATCCCCGAGGCGGAGAAGCAGCGGCTCATCGCCGGCGTCGCCGCCCAGTACGAGTCCGAGGTCGTCTACCACAAGATCCGCGAGGACCTTGAGGAGAAGGGTGTCATCTTCGTCGACACCGACACCGGCCTGCGCGAGCACGAGGAGCTCTTCAAGGAGTACTTCGGCTCGGTCATCCCGGTCGGCGACAACAAGTTCGCCGCGCTGAACACCGCGACCTGGTCCGGCGGCTCCTTCATCTACGTGCCGCCGAACGTCAACGTGGAGATCCCGCTCCAGGCCTACTTCCGGATCAACACCGAGAACATGGGCCAGTTCGAGCGGACGCTGATCATCGTGGACGAGAACTCCTACGTCCACTACGTCGAGGGCTGCACCGCGCCGATCTACTCCTCCGACTCGCTGCACTCCGCGGTCGTGGAGATCATCGTGAAGAAGGGCGCCCGCTGCCGTTACACGACCATCCAGAACTGGTCGAACAACGTCTACAACCTGGTCACCAAGCGCGCCGTGGCCTACGAGGGCGCGACCATGGAGTGGATCGACGGCAACATCGGTTCCAAGGTCACGATGAAGTACCCGGCCGTCTACCTCATGGGCGAGCACGCCAAGGGCGAGACGCTGAGCGTCGCCTTCGCCGGCGAGGGCCAGCACCAGGACGCCGGCGCCAAGATGGTGCACCTGGCGCCGAACACCAGCTCCACCGTCATCTCCAAGTCCGTCGCCCGCGGCGGCGGCCGCACCTCCTACCGCGGTCTGGTCCAGATCGAGGAGGGCGCCCACGGCAGCGCCAGCACCGTCAAGTGCGACGCGCTCCTGGTCGACCAGATCAGCCGTTCCGACACCTACCCCTACGTGGACGTCCGCGAGGACGACGTGTCGATGGGCCACGAGGCCACGGTCTCCAAGGTCTCCGAGGACCAGCTGTTCTACCTGATGAGCCGAGGCCTGGACGAGGACGAGGCGATGGCGATGATCGTGCGCGGCTTCGTCGAGCCGATCGCCCGCGAGCTCCCGATGGAGTACGCCCTCGAGCTGAACCGCCTGATCGAACTGCAGATGGAAGGGGCCGTCGGCTGATGGGCCTGAACGAGAAGCCGCTGTCGACGCTCCACGAGAAGGCCTCCTACGAGCTGGCCGACTTCGCGGTCCCGACGGGCCGCGAGGAGGAGTGGCGCTTCACCCCGCTGTCGCGGCTCAAGGGCCTGCACGACGGCACCGCCGCCGCCTCCGGCGCGGTGAACGTCACGGTGGACGCCGCCCCCGAGGTGACCGTGGAGACCGTGGGCCGCGACGACCAGCGTCTCGGCAAGGCCTACGTGCCCGCCGACCGGGTCAGCGCCCAGGCCTACACCGCCTTCGAGAAGGCCACGGTCCTGACGGTCCCGCGCGAGGCGGTCGCCTCCAGGCCGACGACGATCACGCTCACCGGCAGCGGCGACGGCGTCGCCTACGGCCACATCCTCGTCAAGCTGGAGGCGATGGCCGAGGCCGTCGTCGTCCTCGACCACCGGGGCAGCGCGGTCTACGCCGACAACGTCGAGTTCGTCGTGGGCGACGGCGCCACGCTCAAGGTCGTCAGCCTGCAGGACTGGGCCGACGACGCGGTGCACGTCTCCCACCACCACGCCCAGCTCGGCAAGGACGCGACGTTCCGGAGCTTCGTGGTGACCCTGGGCGGCGACCTGGTACGGCTCTCGCCGTCGGTCTCCTACACCGCCCCGGGCGGCGACGCCGACCTGACCGGCCTGTACTTCGTGGACGCCGGCCAGCACCTGGAGCACCGCCTGCTGGTGGACCACTCGCAGCCCAACTGCCGCAGCAACGTGGTCTACAAGGGCGCGCTGCAGGGCGAGGACGCGCACGCGGTCTGGATCGGCGACGTGATCATCCGGGTCGAGGCCGAGGGCACCGACACCTACGAGCTCAACCGGAACCTCCTGCTCACCGACGGCGCCCGCGCCGACTCGGTGCCGAACCTGGAGATCCTCACCGGCGAGGTCGCCGGGGCGGGTCACGCCAGCGCCTCCGGCCGCCTGGACGACGAGCACATCTTCTACCTCCAGGCTCGCGGCATCCCGTTCGACGAGGCCCGCCGCCTGGTGATCCGGGGCTTCTTCGGCCAGCTCATCGAGAAGATCGAGGTCGAGGAGCTCCGCGACCGGGTGATGAGCAAGGTCGAGGCGGGGCTCGCCGGATGACGTTCGAGAAGATCTGCAAGGTCGCCGACATCCCCGACGGGGGCGTGATCGGCGTCGAGGTCGGGGAGACCCCGGTCGCCCTGGTCCGCAAGGGCGAGGAGGTCCACGCCCTGCACGACGTGTGCTCCCACGCCGAGGTCAAGCTCAGCGAGGGCGAGGTCTACGACGACACCCTGGAGTGCTGGCTGCACGGCTCGTGCTTCGACCTGCGCACCGGCAAGCCCACCGGCCCGCCCGCCAACAAGCCCGTTCCCGTTTACCGAGTCAAGATCGACGGCGACGACGTTCTCGTCTCGCTCTCGAAGGAGTCATAAGTGTCAACGCTTGAGATCCGTGACCTCCAGGTCGCCGTCGAGGACAAGCAGATCCTGCGCGGCGTCAACCTGACCGTGAAGGCCGGCGAGACCCACGCCATCATGGGCCCCAACGGCTCGGGCAAGTCCACGCTCGCCTACGCCGTCGCCGGCCACCCGAAGTACACCATCACCGGCGGCCAGGTCCTGCTGGACGGCGTCGACATCCTGGAGCTCTCGGTCGACGAGCGCGCCCGCGCCGGCCTGTTCCTCGCCATGCAGTACCCGGTCGAGGTCCCCGGAGTCAGCGTCTCCAACTTCCTGCGCTCGGCGGTCACCGCCGCGCGCGGCGAGGCGCCCAAGCTCCGCGAGTTCGCCAAGGACCTCAAGGCCGGCATGGACGCGCTGTCCATCGACGCCTCCTTCGCGCAGCGCAACCTGAACGAGGGCTTCTCCGGCGGTGAGAAGAAGCGCCACGAGATCCTCCAGATGGAGCTGCTCAAGCCGAAGATCGCCGTACTCGACGAGACCGACTCCGGCCTGGACGTCGACGCCCTGCGCGTGGTCTCCGAGGGAGTCAACCGCTTCCGCGCCTCCGGCGAGACCGGCGTCCTCCTCATCACCCACTACACCCGCATCCTGCGCTACGTGAAGCCGGACTTCGTCCACGTCTTCGCCGGCGGGCGAATCGTGGAGGAGGGCGGCCCCGAGCTCGCCGACAAGCTGGAGGCCGAGGGCTACGAGGCGTACACCAAGGCCTCCGCGTAGCGGATGAGGAGCGGTAAGCGACCCATGGACACCGTGTTCGACGTGGAGCGGATCAGGAAGGACTTCCCGGTCCTCTCCCGCGAGCTGCCCGGCGGCAGGCCGCTGGTCTACCTCGACTCGGGCAACTCCTCGCAGAAGCCCTTCCAGGTGATCGAGACCATGCGCGAGCACCTGGCCGTGCACTACGCCAACGTCGGCCGCGCCATGCACGTGCTGGGCGCGGAGTCCACCGAGGCCTACGAGTCGGCGCGGGAGAAGGTCGCGGCCTTCGTGGGCGCGCCGAGCCGCGACGAGATCGTCTTCACCAAGAACGCCTCCGAGGCGCTCAACCTGGTGGCCTACGCCTTCGGCAACCCCATCAACGAGGACCCCCGGTTCACGATGGGGCCCGGCGACGAGATCGTCATCTCCGAGATGGAGCACCACTCCAACATCGTGCCGTGGCAGCTGCTGGCCCGCCGTACCGGCGCCACGCTGAGGTGGTTCTCGGTCACCGACGAGGGCCGGCTGGACCTGTCGGACCTCGACGAGCTGGTCACCGAGCGCACGAAGATCGTGTCGATCGCGCACCAGTCGAACGTGCTCGGCACCGTCAACCCGGTCGCCCGGGTGCTGGAGCGGGTCCGCCAGGTGGGCGCGCTGATGATGCTCGACGCCTCGCAGTCGGTCCCGCACAAGGCGGTGGACGTGGCCGCGCTGGACGTGGACTTCCTGGCGTTCACCGGGCACAAGGCCGTCGGCCCCTCCGGGATCGGCGTGCTGTGGGCCCGCGCCGAGCTGCTGGAGGCCATGCCCCCGTTCCTGGGCGGCGGCGAGATGATCGAGGCGGTCTGGATGGACCGCTCGACCTACGCGCCCGCGCCGCACAAGTTCGAGGCGGGCACCCCGCCGATCGTCGAGGCCGTCGGCCTGGGCGCGGCGGTGGACTACCTGTCCTCGGTCGGCATGGACGCCATCGCCGCCCACGAGCGCGAGCTGACCCGCTACGCGCTGGAGGCGCTGGGCGAGGTGCCCGGCCTGCGGGTGGTGGGCCCGACGGACCTGGAAGACCGCGGCGGTACGGTGTCGTTCACCCTGGACGGGATCCACCCGCACGACGTCGGCCAGATCCTGGACGACGAGTTCGGCGTGGCCGTGCGCGTGGGGCACCACTGCGCGCGCCCGCTCCACCTGAGGTTCGGGATCCCCGCCACCACGCGGGCCTCCTTCTACCTCTACAACACCCCGGCCGAGATCGACGCCCTGGTCCGCGGCCTCCACCACGTGCGCAAGGTCTTCGCCTAGCGATGACCGAGCCAGCAGCCGAGCCACGAGTGAGCGCAAGCCTATGATCGCCGAGTCGATGTACCAGGAGCTGATCCTGGAGCACTACAAGCACCCCCAGGGACGCGGCCTGCGCGACCCCTTCGACGCCGAGGTCCACCACGTGAACCCGACCTGCGGCGACGAGATCACCATGCGGGTGAGGCTGGGGGACGGGGACAAGGTCGAGGACGTCTCCTACGACGGCCAGGGCTGCTCGATCAGCCAGGCGGCGGCCTCGGTCCTGCACGAGCTCGCCACCGGTTCGACCGTGGGGGAGACGCTCGCGGTGGTGGACGAGTTCACCCGGCTGATGCAGGGCAGGGGCCAGGTGGAGCCGGACGAGGACGTGCTCGGCGACGCCGTCGCGTTCGCCGGGGTCGCCAAGTTCCCGGCCCGGGTCAAGTGCGCGCTGCTGGCGTGGATGGCCTACAAGGACGCGCTCGCCAGGAGCGCGTCGTGAACGAGCGAGCTGTGAACACCGGGACCCGGCCCGCCCGGACACCGGCGAAGGAGGCCAGATGAGCAAGCCCGTGGAGACGCCGACCTCGGCGTACGACGGGGAGACGAACCTTGACGAGGTCATGGAGGCCCTCAAGGACGTCGTGGACCCCGAACTCGGCATCAACGTCGTGGACCTCGGTCTGGTCTACGGGGTCAACCTCGACCCCGCCGAGGCCGGGACCGCTCCGATCGCGACCATCGACATGACGCTGACCAGCGCGGCCTGCCCGCTGACCGACGTCATCGAGGAGCAGGCGCACTCCGCGCTGGAGGGCATGGTCTCCGACGTGAAGATCAACTGGGTCTGGCTCCCGCCGTGGGGTCCGGACAAGATCACTGACGAGGGGCGCGACCAGCTCCGGATGCTCGGCTTCAACGTCTGACACACCTGTCTCCGGTACGGTTCACGGCCCGCGGGTTGTGAGCCGTACCGGAATGTGTGAGAGGATGCCCCCTGCCGGGAAGAAAAGCCCGGCCAGGAGCGTTGCTCCATGACGGACAAGCGCCCGCCCCATGGCGTGGGCGCCCCGATTGGCCCGGCACTGCGAACGCCGGGAATGCTTGATCGTGGTTTGACTGCGTGCGGGTAAGATTGACCCGCCCCGTGCGGTGCGCCTCGACATGCACCGCACCACCGCCCCCTTCCGTGGGCGTCGATCGAGCGCGGCCACCTGCCGCGCGTCCAGGCTCGTCCTTTCGCAGAAGTGACGTGCCACGTACTTCTATCGAAAGGCACGAATCTTCGTGACCATGCTTGACGCTGTCCTGCCCGAGAACGACGAGTTCAACGAGCTCAGCGACCTTCCCGAGCTCGACGGGCTCGCGGAATCCGACGACGCCGAGACCGCCGACAGCGGACCCGACTTCGCCATGCTCGGCCTGCCCAAGCCCCTCGTGGCCGCGCTGTCCCGCCAGGGCATCGACAGCCCCTTCCCCATCCAGCGCATCGCCATCCCCGACGTCCTCGCCGGGATCGACGTGCTCGGCCGCGGCCAGACCGGCTCCGGCAAGACGCTGGCCTTCGGCCTGCCCACCATGACCCGCGTCGCCGGCGTCAAGGCGGCCCCCGGCCGCCCCCGCGCGGTCATCCTGGTCCCGACCCGCGAGCTGGCCATGCAGGTCACCGACGCGCTCGAGCCGCTGGGCCGCGGTCTGTCCCTGCGCATGAAGACCGTCGTCGGCGGCATGTCGATGGGCCGCCAGATCGAGGCGCTGCGCCGCGGCGTCGAGATCGTCGTGGCCACCCCGGGCCGCCTGACCGACCTCATCCAGCAGGGGGAGTGCTCCCTGGAGGACGTCCAGGTGACCGTCCTGGACGAGGCCGACCACATGTGCGACCTCGGCTTCTTCCCGGTCGTGAGCGCCCTGCTCCAGCAGACCCCGGCCGGCAGCCAGCGCCTGCTGTTCTCCGCCACCCTCGACGGTGACGTGGACAAGCTGGTCAAGCGCTTCCTCACCGACCCGGTGACGCACTCCCTGGCCCCGGCCACCTCCCCGGTGGACACCATGGAGCACCACGTCCTGGAGGTGCACCGCGACGACAAGTTCCCGGTGACCGCCGAGATCGCCAACCGCGACGGCCGGACGATCATCTTCGTCCGCACCCAGCACGGCGTGGACCGCCTGTGCAAGCAGCTCGCCCAGGTCGGCGTCAAGGCCGGCGGCCTGCACGGCGGCAAGCGGCAGAACCAGCGCACCCGCATCCTGGCGGAGTTCAAGGAAGGCGCGATCAGCGTCCTGGTCTGCACCGACGTCGCGGCCCGCGGCATCCACGTGGACAACATCAGCCTGGTGCTGCACGTGGACCCGCCGCAGGACCACAAGAGCTACCTGCACCGCGGCGGCCGTACGGCCCGCGCCGGGGAGAAGGGCACCGTCATGACGCTGGTGCTCCCCAACGAGCGCCGCTCCACCGACGCGATGACCCGCCGCGCGGGCATCAAGCCGTTCCGCCTCAAGGCCACCCCGGGCCACCCGCGCCTTTCGGAGGTCGCCGGCGCCCGCATGCCCAGCGGCGAGCCGATCCCGGTCTGGGAGCCCTCGGCTCCGGTCGCCAAGCAGCGCCAGCGCCGCGAGGGCTTCGGCGGCGGTGGCGGCCGCGGCCCGCGTCGCTTCCGTGACCGTCCCGGCCACGGCGGCGAGGGCTACCAGCCCCGTGAGCGCTCCGCCGGCGACGAGCGGTCCGGCGAGAGCCGCGGCGGCTACCGCGGTGAGGGGCGCGGCAACGGCGGCAACGTGAGCGACCTGCGCGGCCAGTACCGCACCGAGCGTCCGGCCGGTGAGCGCGGTTCGTTCCGCGGCGACCGGCAGGGTGACCGGCAGAGCGGCGGCTACCGTGGCGAGCGCCAGGGCGGCTACCGCAGCGGTGAGCGTTCCTTCGGCGACGACCGCGGCGGTTACCGCGCCGAGGGCCGTTCCGGCTCCTGGGGCGAGTCCCGTGGCGGCGAGCGTCGCCCCGAGGGCCGCACCGACGGCCGCGGGTTCCGCGGCGGCCGCCCGCACGGCGACCACTCCGGCGGCCACCGCTACGGCCGCTGATCACTTCTGACGACCCGGAGGGCCGGTACGGCAGCCGCCGTGCCGGCCCTTCGGCATGTGACCGGGGACCGCGCGGAACGGCCCCCGGACCGGTGCCCCGGAGGTCAGGCGGGGCGCGCCGGGGCCCGGCCGTTCGGCGCGGGGGTCCGGTCGCCCGCCTGGCCGCCCGGTGACTCCTCCGCGGCGGTGCTCTTGGCGCCCCGCACGCTGTCGAGCACGTTCTGGGCCCGCTGGTCGACGAACCGGGTGAACAGCTGCTGGGCGTAGCCGAACAGCACGGCCCAGGCCAGGATCTGGGCCGAGGAGTCGAGCGCGCTCAGGCCGGGGACGAACTCGCCCCGCATGAGGACCAGGCCGACCAGGGCGGTCAGGGCGCCCATCGGGAGCTTCAGCAGGGCCAGGGCGATCGGCAGCCCGAACGGCACGCTGCTCCCGCGCAGGTTCTTCAGGGCGAGGGCGGCGGAGATCGCCGCCGCGATGAGCCCCGCGAACTCGATCGTCAGGAGATCCAGCCTGTCCACGGTCCTGGCCAGCACGGCGTCGAGGTCCTCCGCCGCAGTGAAGGCGTTCTGCTCCGTGGGGCACACCATGAGCCGGCCCCCGTTCTGCTGCACGGGGGTGAAGCACAGCGGGATGGCGGTCGGGTTCCGCAGGCCGAACAGGGCGACGCCGACGGCGAGGACGGTCATGACCACGGTGGTGACGATGAGGACGTTGCGGAAGCTCCGCACGCGCATCTGCTCCCGGCCCGCCTGGGAGCTCGCCGCACGCACGGCCGCGACGATCTGGGTGCGCTCCGCCCCGGTGATCGGCGGAGGGTCGGAGCGGTCCGGGCGGAGCCGCTGGTGCGCCGCGCCGGAGGGCTGCTCCAGCCTCTCGTTCAGCCGCTCCACCAGGGCCCTGAAGCTGCGCAGCCGCATGTCGTCGCGGTCCAGGTGGCGCTCGGCGTGCGCGAGGAAATTGGGCAGCTGCCCGTAGAGGTAGTCGTCCGGAGCCTTGCGGAGCAGGTCCGCCTCGGCCGCGTCGCAGTTGCTGCTGACCCGCTCGTGCGTGGCGCCGCTGACGGACCGCCACCAGCCGTGCTGGTGCTGCGCCGCGTGCCGGGCCGAGGCGAGATGGTCCCTGGCGGTGACGGCCACGCACCCCGGCGGGGGATCCGGGGCCGTGGCGGTCTCGGCGGACGGGGCGGCGGAGTCGCTGCGGTACTCCACCCAGTCGTACAGGGCCTCCAGTTCGAGGATGCGGGTCAGCGCGCCCTCCCGCCACGCGGAGGGCGCGGTCGAGGCGCCGGGGTCGAAGGGGATGCGGCGGACGCCCTCCACGCCGCCGCCCGGCGCCCGGGCGCGGCTCCGGCCCGTGTCGTCGCCCGGCTCCGGACGCCGCCCGGCGCCGCCGGGTGACCGGTACTGGTCCCCGTGCCGGTCCTTCTCCCCGTCCCCGCCCGGTGACCCGGACGTTCCCCGCCCCCGGCGGGGATTCCTGGTTCTGTTGAGAATCCCCATGTCAAGCCCTTTCCCACCCCCGGGCTCCCCATTGCTCCGAGGAGCCTCCCGGCGGGTGTCCGTGTCGAGAGGTCTCGCACGCTGGACACGCGCGCACGCGTCCCCGCCGGGCCCGTTAGGCTGGGCTGGCACATCCGACGACGCCGAGAGAGACCATGAAGACCTTCGAAGAGCTGTTCGCCGAGCTGTCCGACAAGGCGCGCACCCGGCCCGCGGGGTCGGGGACCGTGGCCGCGCTGGACGCCGGGGTCCATGCCATCGGCAAGAAGGTCGTGGAGGAGGCCGCCGAGAGCTGGATGGCGGCCGAGCACGAGTCGAACGAGCGGGCCGCGGAGGAGATCTCCCAGCTCCTCTACCACGTCCAGGTCCTCATGATCGCCAAGGGGATCGGGCTGGACGAGGTCTACAAGCATCTCTGAGCCGGTCAGCCCGGCCGCTTGCGCAGAAGACCGACTCGTCCACGTAAGGAATCCTCCCGCCATGCTGCGTCTCGCCGTCCCCAACAAGGGAGCCCTGTCCGAGGGCGCCCAGACGATCCTCAAGGAAGCCGGATACCGCCCGCGCCGGGACAGCAAGGAGCTCGTGGTCGTCGACCCCGAGAACTCCTGCGAGCTGTTCTTCCTGCGCCCCAAGGACATCGCCGTCTACGTCGGCGAGGGCACCCTGGACGCCGGGATCACCGGCCGCGACATGCTCCACGACTCCGGCGCCCGGGTCGAGGAGATCCTGCCGCTCGGCTTCGGCCGCTCCACCTTCCGCTTCGCCGCGCCCCCGGACGGGTTCCGCTCCGTGGCCGACCTGAAGGGCCGGCGGATCGCCACCGCCTACGCCGGGCTGCTGGAGGGCTACCTCGCCGAGCAGGAAGTCGAGGCCCGGGTGATCAAACTGGACGGGGCGGTCGAGACCGCCGTCCGGCTGGGCGTGGCCGACGCGGTCGCCGACGTCGTGGAGACCGGGACCACCCTGCGCAACATGGGCCTGGAGGTGTTCGGCGAGCCGATCGCGCGCTCCGAGGCCGTGCTGATCAAGCGGGTGGACACCGAGGAGGACCAGGGGGTCAGGCAGCTCATCCGCCGCCTGCAGGGTGTGCTGGTGGCCCGCGACTACGTGATGATGGACTACGACATCCGGGCCGAGCGGATCGAGGAGGCCATCGCGCTCACCCCGGGCATGGAGGGCCCCACGGTCTCCCCGCTGCACCGGGAGGGCTGGGTCGCGGTCCGGGCCATGGTGCCGCGCAAGGGCCACCAGCAGGTCATGGACCAGCTCTGGGAGATCGGCGCCAAGGCCATCCTGGTCACCGCCATCTACGCCTGCCGTCTCTGACGCCCTTCCCGGCGGCCTGCCTCCGACGCCGTTGCGGGGGAACCCGTCGGGCGGGGGACGCGGGGTCCGCCGTCTCCCGGGCGGGTTCTGTCGGAGGTGATCTCTAGCGTGTGCCGCATGACGACTGCGGTGCACGAAACCGATCGCGGCGAGGGCGGCCGCTTGAGCGCCTGGGAGACCGTACGGGAGGCCGTCGGCACGGGTGACGCCTCCCGGGTGGCGGCCGAGGTGCTCCGGCTCGACGAGGCGGGGCGCAGGGAGGCGGCCCGCGCGCTGCGCGGCCACATCGCCGCCGCCAGGGACGCCGCCCACGAGCGCCACGCCCGCCGCGAGGCCGTGGCCGAGGCGGCCGAGGAACGGGCCCGGGAGGAGTTCGTCCGGGCCGAGACGGCCCGGGGCCGTTCCAGCGGCGAGGCGCATGAGTCGTGGTGGACCTGGGGCCGCTTCCGGCCTGGACACGGACACGGGGTCGACTGGGCCGAGCGGGACGACTGGATCGAGCCCATGCGGGTCGCCGGGGCGGGCACGCTCAGTACGGCGGCCGCCGTCGTCACCTGGCTCTACCGGCGCGACTTCACCCGCTGGCGGTGGAACGGCGATCACGATCCGCTGCTCGGAGTGATCGCCGCCCGTCCTCCGGAGTGGCAGGCCGACCTGGCCGTCCGTCTCGCTCTGCGGTTGCGCGCCACCCGGGGGCGGGCCAGGGACGACAGCGCGGAGCTGGCGCTGGAGATGCTGCGCCGTACCGGAGCCGTCCCGCCCGACCACGACCCGCTCGTGGTCGCCTGGGTGTCCACGCCGGCCGACCTGGAGAACGACCCGCTGACCGGGCATCTGCTCCCGCGGATCTTCGAGGCCCAGGGCGTGGGCCGGGCGCTGCGCGAGGACCGGGTCGAGGCGCCCGAATGGGACCGGGAGCGGCACTCCTGGCTGCGCTCGCTGCGCGACCTGGCCGACGCGGGCCGCCTCGACCGCGACCTGCTGGTCGACGGCTGCGTCCGGCGCTTCCTGCTCGGCGGGGACGCCGCCGACCTGCGGTTCTTCGTACGTCTGTACGACCTGCTCGACCCCGCCCCGAGCCCGGAACGCGCCCGCGACCACCTGCGGCTGCTGCCCGCCGCGCCGGGACCGGTGGCCGAGCTGGCGCTGCGGGAGCTGCGCCGCGCCGGTGCCCTGGACGGGGAGACCGGTGGGCTGATCGGCGAGGCGGTGGAGGCGCTGCTGTTCCGCGCCGAGGGCAAGCTGGTCCGCGCCGGGCTGACCCTGCTCGACCGGGCGGCCCGGGACGCCGGCGGCGGCCTCGACCACCTGGCGCCCGCGCTGGCCTCGGCGTTCCTGAGCGAGTCGTACGAGGTCCGGGAGCGTGCGGTACGGCTGGCCGTCCGGCACGCCGGGCGCTTCTCCCCGGTCGGGGCCGAGGCCGTGCGCGAGGCGGCGAGCACCCTTCCCCCGGACCTGGCGGAACGGCTGTCCGCGGCGTACGGCGAGGTGGACTGCTCGCCGGCCGAGGAGACCGACGACTTCCGGCCGGTCCCGCTTCCGTCGTTCGAGGCGCCCGCCCGCAGGCCGTTCCTCCCGGCGCTCGGCGACCTGACCGGCACGTACACCCGGGTCCACGACGGCGTCGAGTTCGAGCGCTGGCTCGACGGCTTCGTGCGCTCACCGGAAGCGAGGACGGCCGGGGAACCGCTGCCGGGGCAGACCGAGCTCTACGGCCACCGCCACTGGACCCGGCCCGAGCAGTGGGCCGAGGCGCTGCTGCGGGAGGCCGCCGACCCCGGCGCCGAGCCGCCCGTCCCCGAGCCCGAGCGCGCCCCCGCCTACGCCCATCATGTTCTCAGCGTGCGCATCGCCGAGGATGGGGTGGAGACCGACGTGGAGACCGATTTCGGCCGGCTGCCCGCCGAGACGCGCGAGAACATCGCCGCCGCTCTCGCAGAGCAGGGCATCCCCCTGGGCAACCTTGAGCATTTCGAGGAGGGGCTCCCGATCGAAGGGGAGATCCTCGGCATCTCCATGATGTCGTCGGGGAGCTGGAGGCGTCCGGAGGAGGAACCGGAGGAACCGGAGGAACCACGTGACCGGCTGCCCGGCCCGGACTCCGTCTCGCCGCCGCACCGGGCCATGCTGCTGCGCTGCGCCGAGGTCCACGCCGCGCTGAAGGCCGGGACGCTCCCGCCGTACCTGCTGGCCACGCCGACCCTGACCTCCGGCCACATCGACCCCGCCGAGCTGGTCGCCCGGCTGGAGGGCTACGAGCGGGCGGGCGCGACGGCCCTGCCCGCCGACCTGCAGCAGGCGCTGCTGCGCCTGCCCCGGGAGGTCGATCCGGAGATCGTGGAGCGCGGGGGGCGGCTGGTCTCCGAGGCGGGCGTCATGCTGGCGCGATGGCTGAAGGAGCGGCCGGAGCCGGTGACGCGCGTGGACTGGTCCCACGGCGACCTCGAATACACCCATGACCTGCAGCCGGGCGAGCACCACCCCCGGCTGCACCCCCGCATCCGGCTGGAACCGGCCGGGCAGCCCCTGCTCGACGTGCTGCTGGCCGACCCGCCCCCCTACCGGCGGGACGAATACGGCGTCCACATGGACTCCTGGTGGCTGCTGCTGCCCTCCGACCGGGAGGCGGTGGCCATGCACCTGCTGCCGCACCTGCTCGACGGCTGGAACCGGCCCGGTTACTTCCACCGATACGTCGCCGGGCTGTTCCACCAGGACGGACCGGTGGGTGAGGGGCTGGCGCTGCCGGTCGCCTACCTGCTGGCCGATCGTGGCTGGCACCGGTCGGCCGAGCGAGGCCAGGAGCTGTTTCTGCGGGCGGCCGCCGCCGGGTGCCTGCCCGCCGCGGAGTGCGGCCGCCAGCTCGGCCTGGTGCTGCGCAGGACGTCGGCCAAGCTGAACGACGCGCTGTCGTCGCTGGAGGAGTGCGCGAGGAAGGGGGCGCACCGGGAGGTCTGGGAGATCATGACCGGCCTGCTCCCCGTCTACCTGCCGGGGCCGGGGGAGCGGGCGCACTCCGCCCACACCCGGGCGCTCGCCTTCGCCGCCGAGGCCGCCCGCCGGGCGGACGCGCGCGGCCCGATCCCGGAGGTCGCGCGGATCGCCGCGCACAGGGCGACGAGCGGCTACGTCCGCGCGGCCCGCGCGCTGCACGGGCGACTCGACCGGTGACCGTCGTGGCGCCCCCCATCAGGGGGAGAGGATGGCGGCCTCTTCGTCCTCGACCTGCTGGTTCCACTCGCGCTTGGTGGACTGCCAGCCGTCCTCGTCGCGCCCCAGACGCCAGTAGCCGGAGATGGACATCTGCGAGAGCGGGATGTCGCGCTCGGCGCGCAGGTGGCGGCGGAGGGCCTTGACGAAGTTCGCCTCGCCGTGGACGAAGACGTGCGGGGTCCCCCCGGGGAAGTCGAGCTCGCGGACGGCGGCGACCAGGGCCTCGCCGATCGGCGCGTCGCCGCGGTGCAGCCAGACGAGCTTCACGTCGCCGGAGGAGCCGAGAGGCTGCTCCTCCTCGGGGCCGGCGACCTCGACGAACACGTGGGCCGGGGCGCCGGAGGGCAGGCGCTCCAGGGACGCGGCGATGGCGGGCAGGGCGCTCTCGTCGCCGGCCAGCAGGTGCCAGTCGGCCTCGGGGGAGGGGGCGTAGGCGCCGCCGGGGCCGAAGAAGAAGATCTCCTCGCCCGGCTGGACCCGCGCGGCCCACGGGCCGGCGAGACCGCTGTCGCCGTGGTGGACGAAGTCGAGCGTCAGCTCGACCGCCTCGGGGTCCCAGGCGCGGACCGTGTAGGTGCGGGTGGTGGGCCACTGCTCGCGCGGCAGGTCGCGCTGGATCGCCTCCAGGTCGAACGGCCGCGGGTAGGTCACCCCCGCCGGGGGGAACAGCAGCTTCACGTAGTGGTCGGTGAACTCGCCCGCGGTGAAGTCGCGGAGTCCCTCGCCGCCGAGCACCACTCTGATCATGTGCGGGGTGAGCCGTTCCGTGCGGAGCACCTCGCCCCGGGTCACCTTCCGCGGGCGCCTGCCCTCTGCCATCGCCACTCCCATGAGATCAACTTAGGTATGCCTAATTAATTAGGCATACCTAAGTTGTAGCATACGGCCTGGGCCGGCGGGGCGCCGATCGGCGCGCCGGGGGTGCGACGTCGTGCCGTGCCGTCTCCTCGGGTCCTTTCCCTGGACGTCTCCGCAGGTCGTGCTCCGAAACGTCTCCGCGGATCGTCCGGACCGTCGTCGCGGGCGGTTTCCCGGGCGGTTTCCCGGACCGTTCCCCCGCGCCCGGCGCGGGATCAGGCGCTACCGTGCCTCGGGTGGGACGACCAGCGAAGTTCGGCAACGACCAGATCCTCGACGCCGCGGCGGAGCTCGCCGCGGAGGGCGGGCAGGCGGCGGTGACGGTCTCGGCGATCGCGGCCCGGCTGGGGGCGCCCAGCGGGTCGATCTACCACCGTTACGCCTCGCGCGACCTTCTGGTGGCGCACCTGTGGATCCGCGCGGTCCGCCGCTTCCAGGAGGGCTATCTGGAGGCCGTACGGCGGGCCGACCCGCGCGCCGCGGTGGAGGCGGCGGTCGCGCACGTGATCCGCTGGCCCGCCGGGCGCCCGGCCGAGGCGCGGTTGTTGCTGCTGCACCGGCGGGAGGACCTGCTCGACTCCTGGCCCGCCGAGCTGGCCGACGACCTGAGGGGGCTGAACGAGGAGGTCCGGGAGGCGCTGGCCGACCTGGTCCGGCGGTATTTCGGGGCGGACGTGCCGGACGGGCCGGAGCGGATGGTCTTCGCGCTGGTGGACATCCCGTACGCGGCGGTCAGGAGGCACCTGCTCGCGGGCCGCAGGCCGCCCGGGTCGGCCGAGCGGATGGCGATCCTTGCGGCCAGGGCCGTTCTGGAGGCATAGTTCTAGAGAGCATTCTCTAAAAATGGCCCGGAGAGCCGGAGGAGTCATGAACGCCGTCGAGCGGCTCTACAAGGGTTTCGCCGCCAGTGATCCGGAGGAGATCGCGGCCGCCCTCCATCCGGACTTCGTCGGGGTGGTGAGCGCGGGCATGCCGCTGGGCGTCGGCGGCACGCACCAGGGCGTCGAGGCGATTTTCCGGGACTGCTGGGGCGTGGTCTTCCGGAAGCTCGACACCTGCCCGCGGCCCGAGGAGGAGCTGTGGATCGGGCCGGACCGCGTCGTCGTCCTCGGTCACTATCGCGGGGCCGCCCGCGAGACCGGCCGTCCCCACGAGGCCGCCTTCGCGCACGATCTGCACCTGCGCGACGGCCTGGTGGTCAAGCTCGTCCAGATCACCGACACCGCGCGCTGGGCCGAGGCGCTCTCGTAAAAATCTACATTGTAAAGGCGTCGGCAGTCGGAAATCTCATCCCCGCCGAAGACGGGCTCGCCGTCGAGGCGGTGCGCCGCGGGATCTCCGGGCGCCGGATCCCCGCCGCCGTCCTCAGTGCTGCATCGCGGCCACCTGGCGGATCAGGTCGGAGACGCGGACGATGCCCATGCAGCGGCCGACCTCGTCGGTGACCACCAGGTCGTCGTAGACGCGCTCGGTGTCGCGCCCGGCGACCTGCATGGCGGCGATGGCGGGAGTGGTCTTCGGGACCGCGCGGACGGAGTCGGCCAGGCGGATCGCGGGCTTCTTGCCGTGCAGCGCGTGGCCGAAGCGGCTGGCGATGGAGAGCAGGAAGCGGCTGCGGTCCAGGCTGCCCTTCGGGCGCTGGTACTCGTCCACCAGGATCACGCTGGTGATGGACGGCTCGCTGCTGAATATCTCCACGATCTCCTCGGCGGTGGCCTCCTCGGGGAGCGTCACGGCGGGGAGCAGGAACTCCTGGACGCGGGGGCCCAGCAGGAGCTGGACGGGTTCCGGCTCGACGACCGGGAGCGGCACGTGGACCCGCCCCGACGGGCCGGGGACCAGCAGGGGCCCCTGCGCCAGCCGGACCCCCCAGCCGCGCACGGTCGCCAGCTGGACCTCCGTCGTCACCCCGGGGGCGAGCACGTGGGCGCCCACGTTCCTGGCGAGGGCCGCCAGGGACTCGCCCAGCGCGGCGCGGCGCTGGTCGCGGGGCACCCGCGCGATGAGCTCGGGGGAGAGCACCGTCAGGTACGGCGAGACGTCGGTGAGCAGGTCCAGCGGGACGTGCGCGGTGCCCACCTCTCCCACCGCGATCAGGTAGCCGACGGCGCGCAGTCCCTCCACGCCCATGATCAGGGCGCGACGGTCGACCTCGGAGAAGCCGCCCTTGAGCATGAGGATGACTTCGCGGGGACGTCTCCCGGACACGCGCAGGGCCTCGTGGAGCGGCGCCAGCGCGGCGGAGCCGCTGACGACCGCGGCCGTGGGCAGGGTGAGGACCAGGGGGAGGGGGAGCAGGGCCTCATTCCGGGAGATGTCGAGGACGAGTCTGGCGAGGGCGACGACGTCTCCGTGGCCTGAGCCGCCGTATCCCAGATCGCCGCCGATCGCCTGGAGCGCGATGACGCCCCCGGTGTCGAGGTCGACGATCGGCGTGATGCCCGCGACGGAGACCGGCGGGGCCGCTGCGGTGGCCGTCGCGGTCGTCGGCGGGAGGAGCTGCGTGTTAGTCGACACGGGGAAAGGATGAACCACTCTCTTCCATCACATAAGTGCCGTTCATCGATGTTCATCGACTCTTCTCTCCATGTTCGGTAGGGAAGGCGGGGTACGGCCCGTGCCCGCGTGCGGGCCGGGACTGTCGTGCGGGCCGGGACCGCCGTGCGGGCCGGGCGTCCGGGAGCGGGTAGGGTCCGGGACATGACGTCACGACCTGCCGCGGGGGGAGGACGCTGGGTCTCGGTGGGGCCGGAGCGGCTCGGCCGCTGGATCGACGGGTTCGCCGGGCGGCACGGCCCGATCGAGGTGACCGCCGCCGACGAGGTCGTGCGGATCGAGGGCGCGGACGGGGCGGTGGCCGAGTGCGCGGTGCCCTTCCCGCCGCTGACGGCGGAGGGCGGGGGGCCGCTGGCCCGCCTGACCACCCACGCGCGCAGGGAGCGCCGGGTCGGCGTGCTGCTGGTCCGGCTCGGCGGCTACGCGGCCGGGGTGTTCCAGGGGGAGAGGCTCGTCGCCTCCAAGGTCGGGTCGCGGCTCGTGCACGGCCGCAGCGCCGCGGGGGGCTGGTCGCAGCAGCGCTTCGCCCGGCGCAGGGAGAAGCAGGCGAGCCAGGCGCACGACGCGGCGGCCGAGGTGGCTCTGCGGGTCCTCGGGCCGCGCGTGGCCGAGCTGGAGGCGGTGGTCCTGGGCGGCGACCGGCGCGCGGTGGACGCGCTGCGGCCCGACCGCCGGCTCGCCCCGATCTTCGCGCTGGAGACCGGTCCCTTCCTGACCGTCCCCGACCCCCGGCTCGCGGTGCTCACCGGCACGCCCGCGCAGTTCCGCGCGGTGCGGATCAAGGTCGTCGACCCCGCCTGACCGGGAAGCCCCGGCTGGCCGGGGAAGTCCTCGCCGTCGCGGGAAGGGCAGGCGTGCGCGCGCCGTACACTGATCGTATGCGCACTCCCGACTGAAAGCCTGATGCGCCGTCCGCGGTGAGGCGGGAACGGCCGAGCCGAGAGCCGGGAGACACAGGGCGCGGCGGGTTCGGCCACAGCGACGTAGTGAGCCTGTGTATCCCCACCTCGGGAGTGTTCCCCAAACATGATCATTGCTTCTGACATCGAACTGCGCGCCGGGGCGCGCCTGCTCATCGAGGGCGCCTCGTTCCGGGTGAACCCCGGCGACAAGATCGGTCTCGTCGGGCGCAACGGCGCGGGCAAGACCACGCTGACCAAGGTGCTGGCGGGCGAGGGCCTCCCCGCCGCGGGCGCGGTCACCACCACGGGTTCGGTGGGCTACCTGCCGCAGGACCCGCGCACCGGTGACCTGCAGGTGATCGCCCGCGACCGCATCCTGTCCGCGCGCGGGCTGGACGAGGTGCTGCGCGAGCTGCGCCGGGCCGAGCTGGGCATGTCCTCGGCGGACGAGCGCACCAGGGACCGCGCGGTGCGCGCCTACGGCCGGCTGGAGGACCGCCTGCACGTGCTCGGCGGATACGCCGCCGAGTCGGAGGCCGCCTCGATCGCCTCCAGCCTCGGGCTGCCGGACCGGGTGCTGACGCAGCCGCTGGAGACCCTCTCCGGAGGCCAGCGCCGGCGCGTGGAGCTGGCCCGGATCCTCTTCAGCGGAGCCGAGACTCTCCTGCTCGACGAGCCCACAAACCACCTCGACGCGGACTCGATCATCTGGCTTCGTGATTTTTTGCGATCACATCAAGGTGGCTTGATCATCATCAGCCACGACGTCGGCCTCCTTGAAGCGACGGTAAACAGGGTTCTGCACCTGGACGCCAACCGCGCGGTGATCGATATCTACAACGTCGGATGGAAGGCGTATCTGGCGCAGCGGGAGACCGACGAGAAGCGTCGCAAGCGCGAGCGCGCCAACGCCGAGAAGCAGGCCTCGGCGCTGATGGCGCAGGCCGACAAGATGCGGGCCAAGGCCACCAAGGCCAAGGCGGCGCAGGACATGCAGCGCCGGGCCGAGCGCCTGCTGTCCGGCCTGGAGGTGGAGCGGCAGGGCGACCGGGTCGCCAAGCTCCGCTTCCCGCAGCCCGCCCCGTGCGGGCGCACCCCGCTCACGGCGACCGAGCTGTCGAAGTCGTACGGCTCGCTGGAGGTCTTCACCGACGTCAACGCCGCGGTGGACCGGGGGTCGCGGGTGGTCATCCTGGGCTTGAACGGCGCGGGCAAGACCACCCTGCTGCGCATCCTGGCCGGCATCGAGAAGCCCGACACGGGCGAGGTCAGGCCCGGCCACGGGTTCAAGGCGGGCTACTACGCCCAGGAGCACGAGACCATCGATCCCGGGCGCACCGTGCTGGAGAACATGCGCTCGGCCGGGAGCGAGCTCCCCGACGTCGAGCTGCGCAAGGTGCTGGGGTCGTTCCTGTTCACCGGGGACGACGTGGACAAGCCCGCGGGCGTGCTCTCCGGCGGGGAGAAGACGCGTCTGGCGCTGGCCACGCTGGTGCTCTCGTCGGCCAACGTGCTGCTCCTCGACGAGCCCACGAACAACCTCGATCCGGCCAGCCGGGAGCAGGTGCTTTCCGCCCTAAGGTCCTATTCCGGGGCGATTGTTCTTGTTACGCACGATGAGGGTGCTGTCGACGCTCTGCAGCCCGATAGGGTGATCTTGCTACCGGACGGAGTCGAAGACGCGTGGAGCGACGAATTTTCCGATCTTGTGGCACTTGCCTGATCTTAATTTGAGCGGGTACGGATCTTTTCCCTAGGAGTAGGTAGCCGATCCCGCAGAAATGACTGATCATGGCGGAGTAACGCTGCGGAAGTCTGGCACTACAGGAGGTACTCGTGGCCGAGACTCTGAAGAAGGGCACCCGGGTGACCGGGGCCGACCGTGAAAAACTGGCCGCCGATCTCAAGAAGCGCTACAGCTCGGGCGAGAGCATCCGCGCCCTGGCCGCTTCGACCGGCCGCTCGTACGGGTTCATCCACCGCATCCTGAGCGAGTCCGGCGTGACTCTGCGCGGGCGCGGCGGCGCCACCCGAGGCAAGTCCAAGCGCTGACCCCGCCTCGGAACGCGCGACCGCAGCCGCTCGTCCACGCCGGCCGTCCGCCCGAGCCTGTAGAACCTCATTCTGGAGAGTCGATAGGCTCGGGTGCGACGGACGGCGCACATGGGAGGACGGGCGATGTCGGAAGCAGCACCTGGGGGGAGTGCGGAGAAGGTCTTCTACGAGGAGGCCGGTCTGCGCTACGAGGTGGACGGTGAGATCGCGACGATCACGCTGGACCGGCCGGAGAAGCGGAACGCACAGACGTTCGCGACCTGGTCGGCGCTGGCTCAGATCGGTGAGAACCTGCCGCAGCAGGTGAGAATCGTCGTGGTCCGAGGTGAGGGGCCGTCCTTCTCGGCGGGCATCGACCTGCGGATGTTCACTCCTGAGGGAGTGCCCGGTCAGGGCTCCTTCGCGAGCACCGCGACCCTCGACGCCACGGCGTTCGAGGGACGGATCGCGCAGGCGCAGCAGGGGTTCCTGTGGTTGCGGCGGCCGGACATCGTCTCGATCGCGGCCGTTCAGGGACACGCCGTGGGCGCCGGCTTCCAGCTGGCGCTCGCCTGTGACCTGCGCGTCCTGGCGGACGACGCCAAGCTGTGCATGAAGGAGCCCGCGCTCGGGCTGGTCCCCGACCTGACCGGGACCAAGCCGCTGGTCGATCTCGTCGGCGTGTCCCGCGCCGTCGAGATCTGCCTGACCGCGCGGGTGGTGGGGGCCGAGGAGGCCGCCGGGCTCGGCCTGGCGGCGCTGGTGGTCGCCCCCGGGGAGCTGGAGCAGGCCGTACGGGATCTCTCGGCGGCGTTGCTGTCGACGAACCGGGACGCCGCGACGGCGACCAAGCGGCTGCTCCAGGGCGCCCCGGGGCGCACACTGGAAGAGCAGTGCGCGGCTGAGCGCCAGGAACAGATGGGCCGGATCCGGGCTCTGTTCGCCCGGAGCTGACGGGGGAATCGCGTAGCCTCTCCCGGTGCTCTCACCGGGGGAGGAGACCGAATGGCGATGATGGGAGGGGGCTTCGGCCCCCAGGCGATGCGCTCGCTGCGGCGTGACAGTTCCGTGACGAAGGAGCGGCTCGCGCCGGGAACGGTGAAGCGGATCGCGCGGTACGCGCGGCCGTTCTCCCGGCAGATCGCCGCCTTCCTCGCGCTGGTGGTGCTCGGCTCGGTCATCGTGATCGCCAACCCGCTGCTGATGAAGGCGATCATCGACGACGGCATCGCCGGCAAGGACGCCGCCCTGGTCGCCTGGCTCGCG
Source organism: Planobispora longispora (assembly GCF_016863135.1). Taxonomy (GTDB): domain Bacteria; phylum Actinomycetota; class Actinomycetes; order Streptosporangiales; family Streptosporangiaceae; genus Planobispora; species Planobispora longispora. Next base: position 301,805 of record NZ_BOOH01000023.1, on the reverse strand, counting down.
CTGGCCATCGCCGCGCTCGCGGTCGTGGACGCCGGGCTCGGCCTGGCCCAGCGCTGGTTCTCCGCCCGCGTCGGCGAGGGCCTGATCTACAACCTGCGCACCGAGGTCTTCGACCACGTGCAGCGCATGCCGGTGGCGTTCTTCATGCGGACCCAGACCGGCGCCCTGGTCTCCCGGCTGAACACCGACGTGATCGGCGCCCAGCGGGCCTTGACCAGCACGCTGTCCTCGGTCGTCTCCAACGTGGTCATGCTGGTGCTCGTGCTCGGCGCGATGATCGCGCTGTCCTGGCAGATCACGGCGGTCGCCCTGGTGCTGCTGCCGATCTTCATCTTCCCGGCCAAGTGGGTCGGGCGGAAGATGTCCGGGCTCACCCGCGAGCAGATGGAGCTCGACGCGGAGATGAGCTCGATGATGACCGAGCGCTTCAACGTCGCCGGCGCCATGGTCACCAAGCTGTACGGCCGCCCCGACGAGGAGGCGGCCGTCTTCGGCGGCCGGGCCGGGCGGGTCCGCGACGTCGGCGTCACCGTCGGCATGTACGGGACGGTCTTCCGGGTCGCCCTGGGGCTGGTGGCCGCGCTCGCCACCGCCCTGGTCTACGGCGCGGGCGGCGTGCTGGCCGTGAACGGCGCGTTCGAGGTCGGCACCCTGGTCGCCCTCGCCGCGCTCCTGATGCGCCTGTACGGCCCGCTGACGAGCCTGTCCAACGTGCACGTGGACGTGATGACCGCGCTGGTCAGCTTCGACCGCGTCTTCGAGGTCCTGGACCTGAAGCCGATGGTCGCCGAGAAGCCCGGGGCGGAGCCCGTCCCCGGGGGGCCCGCCACGGTGGAGTTCGACGACGTGGTCTTCCGCTACCCGGCCGCCTCGGAGGTGTCGCTGGCCTCGCTGGAGTCGGTGGCCAGGCCCGACACCGGGCAGAGCCACGAGGTGCTGCGCGGGGTGGGCTTCACCGCCCGCCCCGGCGAACTGGTGGCGCTGGTCGGTCCCTCGGGCGCGGGCAAGACGACCATCACCTCGCTGGTGTCGAGGCTGTACGACGTCAACGACGGCGCGGTCCGGATCAACGGCCTGGACGTTCGCGACGCCACCCTCGCCTCGCTCCGCGAGACCGTGGGCGTCGTCATGCAGGACGCCCACCTGTTCCACGACACCATCGGGGCCAACCTGCGCTACGCCCGGCCGGACGCCGGCGAGGAGGAGATCTGGGAGGCCCTGCGCGCCGCGCAGATCGCCGAGCTGGTCGAGTCCCTGCCGGAAGGCCTGGAGACGGTGGTGGGCGACCGGGGCTACCGGCTGTCCGGCGGTGAGAAGCAGCGGCTGGCCCTGGCCAGGCTGCTGCTCAAGGCTCCCCGGGTGGTGGTGCTCGACGAGGCCACCGCCCACCTGGACTCGGAGTCGGAGGCCGCGGTGCAGCGCGCGCTGAAGACCGCGCTGGCCGGGCGGACGTCGCTGGTCATCGCGCACCGGCTGTCCACCATCCGCGAGGCCGACCAGATCCTGGTGGTCTCCGACGGCCGGATCGTCGAGCGCGGCCGCCACGAGGAGCTGCTGGCCAAGGGCGCGGTCTACGCCGAGCTCTACCGGACCCAGTTCAGCCGGGAGCACTGACGGACGGCCCGGGCCCGGCGGCGCCCCCGGCCGTCCGGGCGGGCGAGCTCCTCGCCCCGGGCCCGTCGGGGCCGGCGGGCGTCCCGTCTCCGGAGCCCTACTGGTAGCCCAGGCGGTTGAGCTCCTCGCGGGCGACCTTCTCCACCAGCTTGGCGTCCTCGGGGCGGAGCCGGTTCTGCCAGACGCCGACCTTCGGGGCGTTCCCGCCGTACAGGGCGACCTTGGACACGCGCGTCTCCAGGAAGTGGGAGAGCTGGTCCACCGCCTCGCCGGGGGAGGCGACCATGTCCTCGTAGCGCAGGGTCAGCAGCTGCTCGCGGGGGAACTCCTGGCGGAGGGAGGCCGACAGCCGGACCGCCCCGCGCCAGCGCAGCGCGCACTTGCCGGCCGTGGGCATCGCCTTCCAGCGGTCGGCGTGCCGGCCGGAGTTGACCCCGAGGAAGGGGTTGGGGAACTCCGTCTCGTCGGTGAGCATGGCCGGCTTGAACCAGGACAGCGCCGCCGGGTCGGTCAGCATGTCGGCGGCCACGTCGCGGCCGTCCCGGATCAGCTGGACGAAACGGGCGTCGGGGAAGGCCTGCAGCAGCACCGGGGCGCTGTAGAGCAGGTCCGGGCTGGCGTCGCCGAAGCGGGCCACGGTCCCGGCGACGGCGCACGGGCCGGCTCCCGTCACACCGCCCGCCTCGCGGCAGGCGGCCGGGCACTCCCGGCACACGCCCGGCAGGATCTGCCAGGCCTCGGCCATGGCGTCGCGGAGCACGCGGGTGGCGCCCAGGCCGCGCCGGGTGATGGAGGGGCGGCGGGCGAAGGCGTAGACGACATGGGCCACCGCGGCACGCCCCATGGTGACGTGGAAGCCGGGAGACCGTTTGAGGGCGCGGGCAAGCAGGTCCGCGCCGGAGTGCGGGGCGGCGAGCACGAAGACCGGCCTGCGGACCTTGATGCCGTTGACCACGAGGATGTGGGTCGGAGGTCGCATATCTGACCCCCAGTGTGGCACCGTTTCCCGGGTGAACGAACCGGCCACGCCCATTGAGCTCAGGACGGATGCGGAGGCCGCCCGGTCCGCCGCCCCGCGCTCCGCCGGCGCGACCGCCCCGCCCGTCCCGCCCGCCGCGTCTCCCGGGGCGGCGATCGTGCCGCCCGCCCTGAGCCCCGGGGACACCGTCGCGGTGGTCGCCCCCTGCGGGCCGCCCGATCCCGTGCGGCTGAAGCGCGGCGTCGGGGTGCTGCGGGACCTCGGCCTGAAGGTCGTCACGGGCGCGCACGTGCTGGAACGCGACCGCTACCTGGCCGGATCCGACGCCGGGCGGGCGGCCGACCTGCAGGACGCCTGGTGCGACCCCGCGGTGGCGGCCGTGCTGTGCGCGCGGGGCGGCTACGGCGCGACCCGGATCCTGGACCTGCTCGACTGGGACGCCATGCGGGCGGCCGGGCCGAAGATCCTGGCCGGGTCCAGCGACGTCACCGCCCTGCACCTGGCGTTCGCCGCCGAGCTCGGCGTCGTGTCCTGGTTCGGGCCCATGCCGGCCTGCGCCACGATCAGCGACCCGGACGGGCCCGAGCCCCTCACCTTCGCGCACTTCACCGCGTCCCTGTTCGGCGGGGCCCCGGCCGTCACCGGCGACCGGGTGATCGCCGGGGGCGCCGCGGAGGCTCCGGTCACCGGGGGGAACCTGTCGCTGCTGGCGGCGCTGTGCGGCACGCCGTACCAGATGGACGCCCGGGGGCGGATCGTGCTGCTGGAGGACGTCTGCGAGGCGCCCTACCGGATCGACCGCATGCTCACCCAGCTGTTCCAGGCGGGCGCGCTGGACGGGGCGGCGGGGTTCGCGCTGGGCTCGTGGGTGGACTGCGGCGACCCCTACCCGGTGCTGGAGGAGCGGCTCGCACCGCTCGGGGTGCCGGTGATCGGCGGATTGCCCGTGGGGCACGGAACGCCCCAGTTCACGCTGCCCATGGGGGCTCTTGGTGTTATTGATGCTGAATCGTGCTCTCTGACCTGTTCGATCCGCAATCGGGAGGGGGCACGCTAGAAGGTACGGGTGGAAGGAAACCGGCAGAGGGGATGCACGCGTGAGGCTGTTCCGGCGGCGTCGCGACCGGAGGGCCGAGACGCCCCCGCGTCGGATCGAGGACGTCGACCTCGACTCCCTGCTGGGACTGGTCGCCGAGTCCCTCGGCTACACCTGCTCCTTCGCCCCCGACGGCGGCACGCTCACCCTGTCCGGCCCGCGCGAGGTCACGGTACGGCTGTCGGGCCTGCGCGCCGAGGCGGGCCGCCGCTCCCGTGAGGACTGGCCGATGCTCGTCTCCGAGCACCTGGCGCACACCCTGGCCACGCTGGACGAACCGCTGGACGCCTGCGACCTGTCCCAGGTCCGCCCGCTGCTGCGGACCCGCATCCAGTCCGACGACGATCTGGCCTCGGCCCGGGTGGTCGGCCGCCACATCACCGCCGACCTGGTCGAGGTCCTGACGGTCGGGTACGGCGCCTCCGGGCGCCCGGTCCGCCCGGAGGAGGTCCGCTGCTGGCCGGTCACCGCCGCCCAGGCGCTGGAGCTGGCCCTGGACAACGCCCGCCTGGACGAGCGGCTCATGGTCATCGAGGAGGACCTCGGCGGCGTGCCGGTGCGGCGGCTGACCGGGCCCACCGCCTGCGCCACCGCCCACCTGCGCCGCCTGGACGACTACCTGCCCGTCCCCGCCGACGGCGTGCTGGTCGTGCTGCCCGACCCGGCGACCCTGATCGTGCACCCGATCGAGGGGATCGGCGTCGTCCGCGCGATCGAGCGGCTGCGGCTGCTGGCCCTGCGGGAGTTCGAGCGGGGCGACGACCCGCTCAGCCCGCACGTCTACTGGTGGCACGGCGGCCGGCTGACCCTGATCAGGGCCGACCTGGTCAGCCAGGAGGGACAGACCCGGCTGGTGGTGGCCCCGCCGCCGGAGTTCGCCCGGGTCCTGGCGGCCCTGGCCTCCCGCCCCGACGGGGGAACCGCAAGAAGCTGAAAAAAGCAGCCAAAAGCGGAAACATCCTGAGCTCTCGGTGGGTCGTAGGAAGATGGTTGCTGTTCCGGATCCACTCCGACGCTCCTTTCGCGCACCCTGGACCGTTCCCCGGGTCCCCGCCCCCCGCGAAGGGACCGGCCGGTGGATGCGGGATGATCGGTTTCGCATCGACGAGGAGTGAGAAATGGCGCAGTGGTGCCTCGGTGTCGACCTCGGGACGAGTTTCTCCGCCGGGGTGATAGCCGCCGAGGGGCGCTTCGACATCCTGGAGGTGGAGGGGGAGAGGCGCATCCCCTCCGCGGTCATGCTCGACGAGCGCGGAAACCTCGTGGCGGGGCGGATCGCTCAGCGGGGGATCGCGATCAATCCCGAGCGCGTCGAGCGCAACCCCAAACGGTATGTCGGCCGCGGCAAGATGCTGCTCGGCGGGGTCCCGGTGGACGTCGTGGACGCCATGGCGGCGCTGCTGGAGCTGTTCGTGAGCGAGGGGCGGCGGCGCTTCGACGGGGCGACGCCCGACTGCATCGCGCTGACCCACCCGGTCGCCTGGAGCGAGGAGCGCAAGGCGGTGCTGGTGGCCGCCGCCAGGAAGGTCGTGCGCGGCGTGCGGATCGTCCTCATCGACGAGCCCGTGGCCTCGGCCCGCTACTTCGCCTCCGCCGGGCGGGTGGCCGCCGGCTCGCACCTGGCCGTCTACGACCTCGGCGGCGGCACCTTCGACGCCGCCGTGCTCACCGTGGACGGCAGCGACTTCAAGGTCGTCGGCGAGCCGGGCGGCAGCGACGAGATCGGCGGCGAGGGCTTCGACGAGCGGGTGTTCGCCTTCCTCGGGGAGCAGATCGAGCGCTTCGACGCCGAGTGGTGGACGCAGGTGACGACCAACCCCGAGCGCCGCTACGCGAGCTACGCCGCCGACCTGTTCAAGATGGCCCGGGAGGCCAAGGAGGCCCTGTCGAAGTTCGACACCTCCTCCCACTACGTGGTCGGCATCAACGAGGACGTGCACATCACCAGGGTGGACCTGGAGAGGCTCATCGGGGATGAGATCGTCAAGACGGTCGACATCCTGGACGAGACCATCCGCGGCGCCGGGATCGGCGCCGACGAGCTCGGCGCGGTGTTCATGACCGGGGGCGCCAGCCGGATGCCGCTGGTCCAGCAGGTGGTGCGCGAGCGCCACGGCGATCTGGTGCGGACCTACGACGACCCGAAGATCGTCGTCGCGTACGGCGCCGCCCAGCTCGCCTGGAAGCTCAAGGTCGACCCCAGCCGCTCCACCGGGGGCCACTCCTTGCCCGGGCACACCGGAGGCCACCCCCTCCCGGCCGCCGGGCACACCGGGGGCCACCAGCTCCCCGCGGGCAGGCAGACCGGGGGCCACCCCCTCCCGTCGACCGGCCACGCCGTGGGCCCGGCCAGGGTCGCCGGAGCGGACGGCCCCGCGGTCCCGGGGATCGAGAAGATCATGGACGGGGTCCTGGAGGCCCGCGCCGAGGGCGGCCGGATCTTCGTCCACCAGGCGTTCCCCAGCGGCCACTTCCTGCGCAGGCTGGACGGCCTGGGCGGGCGCCACGACCGGGAGATCCCCTTCGGCAGGCTGGTGGAGTGGGCCGCCACGGGCGAGGGCGTCGCCGCGGTGGAGCAGGTGGGACCGGCGCAGGTGCTGGTCCGCACGCTCACCCCGGAGCTGACCGTGCGGACCACGCACCCGCTGCAGATGTGGGGCAACCCCACGGTCCTGGCCCACGGTCCCGTCGCGTGGGTCTTCTACCAGCCCCGGCAGGTCATCGCGGTGGACGGCACGATGGGCCTGCCCTGGGGGGAGACCGGCCATCTGGCGATGATGGAGCTCAACCTGGGCGGCGGGTTCTTCCCCGAGCCCGTCCCGCGCGACCTCGGCCCCTACGCCCAGTGGTTCGTCAACGAGGACAACCGGATGCGGCGCCTGGTCGACCAGGATGGACCCAGCGGCACCGAGCCCGCGCCCTCGGTGGGCGCGCCCGGCTGCACCGTGGTGCTCGGCCAGTTCGGCAGCAACAAGCCGCTGTTCGGCAACCGCCACGAGGGCTTCCGGCCGTGGCAGGTGCTCTGCCTGATCGATCCCGGCGGCGTCGTGCGCCCGACCGTGCGCGAGCCCGGGCGCAGCTGGCTGCACCAGGTGGTCCTGCACAAGGGGCGGTGGTTCACGGCCAGCTCGGCGGGGCTGGAGGCCGACACCGCCGACGGCCGGACCACGCTGGTCATGCCGCGCCCGCGGGCCGGCGCGCTGCGCTGGTTCCCGGCGGGCAACCACATCTACGCGATCAGCGCCGACCAGGTGAGCCCTGCCCGGGGCTGGTCGGTCGGGGTCTTCAACGAGCGGACCCACGCGGTGGACTTCCTGATGGGCAAGCAGTCGGCGACCCTGTCGGGCCACCTCACCTCCCGCCACCGCTGGGAGCGCCCGCGGATGGTCGCCGACGGCGACTCCATGTGGATGACCATGCGGGACGCGGGGCGGAGCCGTCTGCTGCACGTCACCCCCGGGGGCGCGCGGGAGGTGCACCGCACCTCGGGGACGTTCGAGCCGGTCGCCCGGATCCCCACGGGCCTGCTGTGCCTGCACCACCCCGACGACGCGGCCGGCAACGTCCGCGACCAGCCCGCCACCCTGGTGCACCTGCCGCTCTGACGGACCGCGCCGGGCGGTCAGCGGCGACACGCCGGGCCAGAACCCGCCTTCACCGGCATCCCCTGCTTAACCTGCGCAAACAGGAACACGTGAAAGTCCGCTCAGGTGCCGCTCCGGCGGACGGGACTGGAGCGTCCGATCGTAATCACGGGGGATCACGATGAAGCATGCGACTGCCCGGCGGCTGAGCCGTCCGGCGCTGGTGGCGGCGCTGGCCGGGGGGATGCTCCTGACCGGCGGCGTACCGGCGGCGGAGGCCGCGCCCGCGGACGGGAAGAGGAAACTGGGGGCGTTCGGACACCGCGGCGTGAAGCTGGGGATGAGCGTCGAGCAGGCCCGCGCGACCGGGAAGCTCGTGCGCACGGGCAACTGGGCGAACTGCTCGGAATGGGAGTTCAGGACGGGCCCGCGGCACCGCGGCGGACCGGACGTGCTCATCTCCAGGCGGCACGGCGTGGCCGTCATCATCGTCGGCGAGGGCGTCAAGACCTCACGGGGGATCGGGATCGGCTCCACCCGGCGTCAGCTGCGCAGGGCCTACCCCGATCTGGAGACGGCGGGGAGCGGGTTCCCGATCGCCGCCGTCCCGAGGAACCCGAACGCCCACTACTACTTCCTCCTGTCGGGCCGGAAGGTCTCCCAGATGGCCCTGGTCCTCAAGGGGCAGGACTGCATGAACTGAAAAGGGGCTCCGGCAGCAGGCCCGGGGACGTGACCGCCCGTCCACGGGCCTGCTGCCGAAAGCCCCGCCCGCCGTGCCGCGGGCCGTTCTGCGAGCCGTGCCTCAGCGGCCCAGGGCGGCCACCGCGGCGGCCAGCTCCTTGCGGAGCTCCAGGCCGCGGGCGGTGAGGGTGTCGATCGAGGTCATCCGGTCCTGGCCGGACTGCCGGGCCTTCCTGCGCTCCTCGGCCGAGCGCGCGGAGGCGGCCTTCAGCTCGGCGCGCCGGGTCTCCAGCTCCTTGCGGCGCCGCATCAGGCTCTCGTCCGCGGCCTGCTCCACGTTCACCCGCCAGGTGGCGACCATCCGCTCCAGGTCGAGCGTCATCTCCCGGGAGACCAGCGAGAACTGGTCGCGGAGCGCGGTGCGCAGCGCCGCCTGGTTGCGCTGCACCTTCTCCATCGAGCGGCGTCCCATGAAGATGGCCGCGCCGATCGCCGGGGCGACCAGGATGAAGCCCACCGGGCCGAGCAGCGTCGCGGCGAAGCCGCCCAGGGACAGGCCGATCGAGGCCGAGGGCAGCACGTCCCGGACCATGTCCACCTGCTCCGGGGCCTCGGGCCCCACGTCGCCCTTGACCTGGACCTGCGAGAAGCTGGGCATCATCCGCCGGTCGGCGGCCAGGTCCACCGGGTCCAGGCCGAGATCGCGGGCGAAGGCGTCCAGGGTGGTGCGCGCCAGCACCTCCACGTCGTAGACGATCTGCGACCAGGCGGCCTCCAGCGAGCGCTGCACGCTCATCGGCAGCTCCGCCATGTACCGGTCGATCTGGTCCTGCTTCTTCAGCGTGGCGATCGCGTTCTCGTACGGCTGGCGGATCTCCGCCGCCCGCGCCGCGACGATGCCCGCCACCTCGCGCCCGAGGAAGGTGTTGGCCACCGCGCCCGCCCGGCGGCGGGCGGCCAGCTCGGTCAGCTCCTCCAGCCCCGTCTCCACCTGGGCCAGCCGGGCCGCCACGTCGTTCTCGTCGTCGGAGCCCGCGGCGACGTCGTCCTTGGCCCCGGTGCCCAGCGAGCCCAGGACCGACAGCGCGGCGTTGACCACGGTGGCGCCGCGCGCGAACTCCCGGCCGTCGGCGAACCCCCGCAGGTGCCGTTCCAGCGCGTCCATTCCGCTGCGGGAGCGCAGCGCGTCCGCGCGCTCCTGGCGCCCCTCCCGCCGCTTGGCCTCGGCGGCCTCGGCGAGCTTGGAGCTCACCGGGATCCACGGCGCCGACAGCAGCGGGGTCAGCGTGGTCGACCGGGCCGGGTTCTCCGCGACGGCGTCGGCGACGAAGGTCTTCAGGCGGGCCTGGTTCTCCTCCATCAGGGTCCGCCAGTTGGCGGAGTCCTCGACCTTGGTCAGCACGAACGCGATCGCCTGGACCCGCTCGGCGGCCTCGGCCAGGAACTCCAGCTCGTGCCGGAGCACCGGCTGGTCCTGCGCGCTGAGCGTGAACAGCAGGGCGTCGGCCCGCTGGAGCATGGCCACGGTCACCTGCCGGTGCCCCACGGTCAGACTGTCCACCCCGGGGGTGTCGAGCAGGCGCAGGCCGTCGAGGAGGGGGTTGTCGAGGGTGATGTCCACGCTGACGACGTCGCGGCGCTTGCCGGCGTCGCCGCGCATCGAGGCGTAGTCGGGGATCGACTCGACGGTGATCGGCGTCCGCACCGGGCCGTCCTCGGTGCTCCGGTGGACGACGGCGGCGAGCTTGGGACCGCGGCGCAGGGACAGGAAGCAGTTGGTGGCCACGTCGGCGTCGACGGGGACCAGGTCGGGGTGGCCCACCAGGGTGTTGATCAGCCGGCTCTTGCCGCGCTTCTGCGCCCCGGCCACCACGATGTCGGTGCACTCGTCCTTCCAGCGGGCCGCCGCGGCGGCCAGCACCTCCGCCAGGTCCGCCCTGCCGCACCGGCCGGCCAGCGAGTGGACCTCGTTGGCGTAGCGCAGCAGCCGGGCCACCGGGCCGTTGGGGTCAGGGGTGGTCATCGTCGTCTCTCCTGTCGGGGATCTGGTGCCGGGCGACCGGTCACCGGGGGTGGGAACCGTCCTGGTGGTGCTGCGACCAGATGGCCTCGTAGGCGTCGCAGAGGGTCTCCGCCGCCCGCCGCTGCCGCAGCGAGAGCGGCCGGTGGGTCAGGACGCGGAACCGGGCGCTCAGGGCGGCGGCGTAGCCGGCGATCTCGGCGCGCGGGGCCCCGGGCGGGGCGCCGAGCTGGGCCGCCAGCTCGGTCCCGGCGAGCAGCAGCTCCAGCGCCCGCTTGTCCCCGGCGGGGACCATCGGGGCGGTGCGCAGCGTCTCGATCGCGGCGGGGTCGACCCGGACCGGAGGAAGGGGCGCGCCGCTCCCGGCGGCCGGGTCGGCGGGCGCCTCCAGGGCCGCGATGGCCATGTCCTCCAGGACGGTCAGCACGTCCCTGGCCCGGTGGCCGGCGGTGCGGCCCTCGTTCATCATGGCGAGCGTGCGCCAGCGCGTGGAGGCGGCGGTGGCCGAGGCGGCGATCTCCTCCCGGGTGGCCCCCGCGACCAGGCCGAGCTGCTCGGCGGGGTCGTCGTGGCGGGACAGGCGCAGCAGCTCGGCGGTCATCTCCTCGTTCAGCACCAGCGTGCCGCGGCCGAGGGCCTCGGCCGCGGCGAAGATCCGCAGACCGCCCAGGGCGGTCGCGATCGGCCTGTTCTCGTCGAGCTGGGCCGCCAGCGCGTCCAGGGTGGCGCGGTCCGATCCCAGGGCGGGGGAGCGGGCGAGCTTGCGGAGCCGGGTCACGGCGTCCAGCGCCTTCAGCTGGTCGGCGCGGCGGGCGAAGTGCGCCAGGCCCGCGGCCACCGAGCCGGTCGCGGCCCGGCCCGCCGAGGCGTACCCCGAGCAGCGGAGCAGGTGGTCGGCGAGGGAGGCGGCGTCGGACGCCTCGCCCCGGCGCAGCGCCTCCACCGCGGCGCGGATGCCGTAGCGGTGCAGCCGCTCGACCAGGCGGCGCCGTGCCTCCGCCGGGACGGGAAGGTCGGACGCGGTGCGGAAGTCGTCCAGGTCCAGGAGGTAGTCCTCCAGGTCGTCCTCGTCCATCGCGGCCAGGCGGACCAGGGCGGCGACCTCGTCGTCGGCCAGCGGGTGGGCGCGCGCGGTCTCGGCCAGCAGGCCGATCACCGGGACCACGTCGAAGACCGAGGTGCGCAGGTCCTGGTAGCCCCCGGCGGCCAGCCGCCGGGCCGTCGGCCAGGGGTCGTCCTCGTCGCCGCGCCGGTCGATCTGGCCGAGCACGGCCAGGGTGTTGACGCAGCTCATGCCGCACGCGTCGGTGAGGCCGCGGAACTCGGCGAGGGTGGTGTCGTCGAACTTCTGGACGTAGCGCAGAACGTAGATCATCGCCTGCGCGCGGTCGTCCTCCTCGCCCGAGCCGAACAGCATGCTCCGGGCGGCCCGCTCGTTGACGGCCGTCACCGTGTTCATGCCGGGGGTGTCGACGATGGTGACCGTGCGGAGCGCCGGCAGGTTCAGCGCGACGCGCAGCCGCCGGATCCGGGAGACCTCCACGCCGAGGTCGTCCGGGAGCCGGTGGCCGGGCAGCAGCCGGGAGTGGGCCACGCCGCCGTCGGTCAGCTCGATCGTGATGCGGCCGTCGTCCGCGCCGTACTCGTACTGGGTGACCACGAAGGTGCACTCGCCCGCGTCCACCGGGGCGACCGGGAGCCCGAGCAGCGCGTTCACCAGGGTGGACTTCCCGCTGCTGACCGCGCCGGCCACCGCCACCCGCAGCGGCGCGTCGAGGTCGGCGCGGATCCGCGCCACCCGCTCGCGCAGCTCCGCCCCGGCGAGCCGGGCGGAGGTGGCGTCGCACAGCCGGCGCAGCAGCTCCGCGGGCCCGGCCGCCACGGCCGTCACACGTCACCGCCGAAGAGCGGGTCCCAGGCGTCGTAGGAGTCGTCCTGCGCGTGGAAGTCCTCACCGTGGTCGGCGCCGTCCGCGTCGCCGGAGCCGGAGCCCAGGGCGTCCCAGTGGTCCTCGGCGCCGAAGGGGCCGTCCGCGTCGAACGGGCCGGGCTCGTCGGCGGCTGCGGCGTCCGCGCCGGCGTCGGAGAAGACACCGGAGTCGGGCAGCAGGGAGAGGTCGGCGTCGTCCGCGGAGAACGTCTCCGCCAGCATCTCCGCGCTCTCCTCCTCGGTCGGTGCGGGCACCGTGTCGAAAAGAAGTCGGTGCAGCTCAGCCAGGTCGTCTGCCTCTCCCCCGGCCGGGTCGAACTCTGTATTGTTACGGTCCAATATCATGGGTGACTACCTCATACCGGGCGAAACGTGCGGCGTGATGTCATTGGCTGATTTTCCACCTCGGGAGGATGGCGACCGATGACGAGTGGGTCCCTGAGCGGTGCCGTTGACGACGAGAGCCTGCTCGTCGTCGCAGCGAGGGCGGGTGACGAGAACGCCTTCGCCACGCTGTGGGCCACGGCGCAGCGCCCGGCCTTCGGCGTCTGCTACCACCTGACCGAGAACCGGGCGGACGCGCTCGACGCGCTGCAGGACACCCAGCTCGCGGCCTGGAAGGGGCTGGCCACCTTCGAGGGCAAGGCCCCCTTCCGGGCGTGGGTCCTGGCCATCGCGCGCAACGCCGCCCTGGCGGTGATACGGCGCCGCTCCCCGGCGGGCGGGATCTTCGACGAGCTGGCGGAGGACTCGGTGGTCACCGACCCCTTCGAGGACACCGTCGCCGAGCTGACCGACCTGCGCCGGGCCATGTCCACCCTGCCCGGCTCCCACCGGGAGGCGCTCCTGCTGTGGGCGGGCGGCCTGACCTACGAACAGGTGGCGGCCTCGATCGGGGTGCCGCTCAACACGGTGAAGGTCTGGATCCACCGCGCGAGGAAGAAGCTCCAGAGCGAGCTCGCGGAGCCCGGCCTCGCCTGAGGAGCCGCGGGCCGCGCTCCGGGCGGAGACGTTCATCGCGCGTCCTCCGTCCCGGACGGCTCGTCGCCTCCGGACGGCCCGTGGCTCTCCGGCCGCTCGGGGGTTCCCGCCCCGTACCGGTAGACGGCGACCTGCGGCACGCGGATCACCTGGTCGCCGTCGGCGTACCCCTGCTTGATGGTCTCCGCGACGACGTCGTGCAGCTCCGGCCGGTCGGTCGGCTCGGTGCCGAACGCCTCGTGCAGGCGCGGGTCGAAGCGCTGCCCGTCGGCGACGATCTCCCGCACCCCCGCCCGGTTCAGTCCCTCCAGCAGCGTGGCGGCCAGCCGGGGATGCCGTTCGGCGATCTGGTCCCGGTAGCCGATGCACGCCTCGATCAGAGCCTCCCGGCCGGGGCCCCCACCGGCGAAAAGACGCTCCACCTGCTGGGTGAGCGCCTGGCTGATCCCGCTCCCGGCCACCTCGGCCAGGGCGTCCTCCATCGGGCCCGACACGGGCGTCCCGGTCTGCTCCGAAGGGGCGGCGGGCGACTCCGCAGGCGTCGCGGGTGATCCGGACGGCGCGGCCGGCGCCGGGAACGGCCCGGCCGGCGCGGCCTCCGCGGGCGGCGGCGCGACGGGTCCTGACGGTCCTGACGGTGCGGCGGGCGCGGGCGGCGCCGCCGGTCCGGCCGGCACGGCGCGCACCTGCGCGGTCGCCTCCTCCGGTCCCCGGTACGTGACCGGCCCCGTCACGGGCCCGGTGACCGGACCTGCCGGCGCGGCCGGCGACGCGGAGGGGAACGGAGCCACCGGGCCGGGCGCTCCCGCGACGCCGGATCCGTCCCGCCGCTCGGCGGGAGCGGACGCGGCCCTGCGGTTGCGCAACCACAGCAGCACTCCCGCGGCGATCAGGGCGAGAGCCCCCGCCGCCAGCGCGAGCGCCAGGGTGACGGGCCCGAACGGACCCGGCGCGCCCCCCGCGCCGGACTCGTCCTGCCCGCCGGCCTCGTCGTCCGTGCCCGATCCCCCCGAGGCTCCGGCCGATCCGGCCCCGCCCGGCGTCTTCGCCGCGCCGGGCCGGTTCTGCTCCTTGGGCCGCAGGCGCTGCACGTCGTCCTGGCCGCCCTGGCCCTTCCCGGCGGACGCCGACGGCGGAGCGGTGCTGGCCGCCTCCCCGCCCGGAGCCGCGGCGTCTCCGCCCAGCCCCGCCGCCTGGCCGCACCCGGCCAGTGCCAGGCAGCCCAGGAGCAGCAGGGAAAGGAGCGCGCGTCGGTCTCTCATCGGTGGCCTTCCTCGTCGGCGGCCCGTGCGGCCCGGATCCGGGTTCTCCCCTGGCCGGGGGTCGCACGGGCTCATGCCGGATGGTGTGGTCAGGCGGTCGGGAACGGGCCCTGGTACTCGGTGTAGTCGGAGACGCCGTCGCCGTTGAGGTCGACGCGCACCTCGTCGGTGTAGCCGTCGCCGTTGTGGTCGAGGTAGACCACGTCGGTCACGCCGTCGCCGTCGGTGTCGTAGCGCTCCTCGTCGGCCACGTAGTCGCCGTCGGTGTCGATGAGCTGGACGTCGGTGCCGCCGTCGCCGTCGGTGTCGTAGTAGTCGGTGGTCGTGACGTAGAAGTCGCCGCTCATCGTGGTTCCCGTTCCCCTCATCGTGTCGGTCGTCAGATAAGAGAGGCGATCCCGGGGGATTGTTACAGTCAGTTCCAAGATTTTTCTGAGATCCTCCCGGCACCCGGTGAAAGGGCCTTCCGGGCCCCCGGAGCGGTCACCCGGTCCCGGTGAGGGTGTACTCCGTGATCGGCGCCCGGTGACACGCCGCCGCCCGTCCCGGACGGGTTCGCCTCACGGACGGGCTCAGCCGAGCGCGCGGGCGGTGTGGATCAGCGGGACGTGGCTGAACGCCTGCGGGAAGTTGCCGACCAGGCGGTCGTAGCGCGGGTCGTACTCCTCGGCGAGCAGGCCGACGTCGTTGCGCAGGGCCAGCAGGCGCTCGAACAGCTCGACCGCCTCGTCCCGGCGGCCGATCATCGCCCGGGCCTCGGCGAGCCAGAAGCTGCACGCGATGAACGCGCCCTCGCCGCCCGGCAGGCCGTCCACGTCGTTGTCCCTGGCCACCGGGTAGCGCAGCACGAACCCGTCCGCCAGCAGCTCGCGCTCGACCGCCTCGACGGTCCCGATCACCCGCGGGTCGTCCGGGGGGAGGAAACCGACGATCGGGATGAGCAGCAGGGCGGCGTCCAGCTCCTGGGAGCCGTACGACTGCGTGAAGGTGTTGCGCACCGGGTCGTAGGCCTTCTCGCAGACCTCGGCGTGGATCCGGTCGCGGACCTCCCGCCACCGCTCCGCCTCGCCCTTGTGGCCGAGGACCTCCACGTACTTGATCGCGCGGTCCATGGCGACCCAGCACATCATCTTGGAGTGCGTGAAGTGGCGGCGGGGGCCGCGCACCTCCCACAGGCCCTCGTCGGGCTCGTCCCAGTGGGCCTCGACGTAGTCGATCAGCTGCCGCTGGATGGTCCAGGCGCGGTCGTCCGCCTCCATGCCGGAGGTGCGCGCCAGATACAGCGAGCCCATCACCTCGCCGTAGACGTCGAGCTGGAGCTGGTTGACCGCGCCGTTGCCGATCCGGACCGGCCGGGAGTCCTCGTAGCCGGGCAGCCAGCCGATCTCCAGCTCCGGCAGGCGGCGCTCCCCGGCGACGCCGTACATGATCTGCAGGTCCTCGGCCCGGCCGGCGATGGCGCGCAGCAGCCACGCCCGCCAGTCGCGGGCCTCCTGCAGGTATCCGGCGCCGATCAGGGCGTCCAGGGTCATGGTGGCGTCGCGAAGCCAGCAGAAGCGGTAGTCCCAGTTGCGGACCCCGCCCAGGTCCTCGGGCAGGGAGGTGGTGGGGGCGGCGACGATGCCGCCGGTGGGGGAGTAGGTGAGGGCCTTGAGCGTGATGAGGGAGCGGACCACGGCGTCCCGCCACGGGCCCTTGTAGCAGCACTGCTCGACCCACTCCAGCCACAGGGCCTCGGTCTCGGTCAGCTGCTCGAAGGGGTCGATCTCGATGGGGCGATCCTCGTGGGACGGGTGCCAGGTGAAGGTGAACGCCACGCGCTCGCCCTCCGAGATCCGGAAGGAGCCCTCGTGCGAGAACCCGACGCTGTGCAGCGGCACGGGGGAGTGCAGCCAGACCGAGTCGGGGCCGCCGACGGCGTGCAGCAGGTCGCCGGTGCGCCGCACCCAGGGAACGGTCCGGCCGTAGTCGAAACGGATGTGGATCTCGGTGGACATGTCCACCGTGCCCGACACCCCCTCGACGATCCTGACCAGGTCGGGATTCGTCTGCCGGGGCGGCATGAAGTCGATGACCCGGACGGTGCCGCCGGAGGTGTCCCACTCGTTCTCCAGCACCAGGGTGTCACCCCGGTAACGCCGCCGGTCGGAGGGGCGTCGCCCACCCTCGGCCGGACCG
Organism: Planobispora longispora; assembly: GCF_016863135.1. Classification (GTDB taxonomy): domain Bacteria; phylum Actinomycetota; class Actinomycetes; order Streptosporangiales; family Streptosporangiaceae; genus Planobispora; species Planobispora longispora. Next base: position 285,478 of record NZ_BOOH01000023.1, on the reverse strand, counting down.
AGCCACCACTGCCCGTGGTCCTCGTCGCCGAGGAGCGCCCCGAAGCACGAGGGGGAGTCGAATCTGGGCAGGCAGAGCCAGTCGATGGAACCGTCCCGGCCGACCAGGGCCGCCGACTGCATGTCGCCAATGAGGGCGTAGTCCTCGATCCGCATGATCCGACGCTAATACCCGGGGGGCCCGCCGTCAGTCCTCCGGCCGGAGGTTGTCTGCTTGCCGGCCGGGTACGGTGGACCGGATGCGCCCGCCCCGCTCCGCCCGGCCGGTCGCGGGGCTACTCCCGGGCCTGCTCCTGAGTCTGCTCCTGAGCCTGCGCGCCGGAGAACCGCAGCCGCGGCATGAAGAACTGGGTGAGCGGCCCGATGGCGACGGCGAAGACCAGGGTGCCCACGCCCACGGTGCCGCCGAGCAGCCAGCCGGCCGCCAGCACGGTCACCTCGATGAGGGTCCGGGCCAGGCGGATCGACAGGCCCAGCCGGACCAGGCCGGTCATGATGCCGTCGCGGGGGCCGGGGCCCAGGCCCGCGCCGATGTACAGCGCCGTCGCCGCGGCGATGGCCACGACGGCGAAGAGCAGGTAAGCCCACCGGACGGCGAGCGAGTCCGGCGTGGGGGCCAGCCATATGGTCGCGTCGGCGAACAGGCCGAGGAAGACGACGTTGCTGAGGGTGCCGATGCCGGGCTTCTGGCGCAGGGGGATCCACAGCAGCATCGCGGCGGCGCCCACGATGATGATCCAGGTTCCGATCGACAGGCCGAAGCGGACCGACAGGCCCTGGTGGAACACGTCCCAGGGGTCGTTGCCGAGGTGGGACTCGATCTGCAGGCCGATGCCGGCGCCGTAGAGCATCAGGCCCGCGTAGAGCCGGACGAGACGGTTGGGGAGGGAGGTGCGGGTGGAAAGGGAGAGTTCGCTCATAACACGGTCAATCGTCGCGGCTGCCCGGCAGGGATAAAAGGTCCAATCAACATAAATGGCCTTATGCTGTGCTGTATGGACCGGTATCTGAGCGGACACCAGCTGGCCAGGCTCGTCGCGATCGACCCCGGCGCGCGGCCCTACTACCGGGCGCTGGCCGGGGCCGTGCGGTCGCTGATCCTCGACGGGCGGCTCCCCGTCCGGGTGCGCGTGCCGGCCGAGCGCCACCTCGCCGACGCCCTGGGCGTCAGCCGCACCACCGTGACCGCCGCCTACGACCGTCTCCGCGAGCAGGGCTACCTGGAGAGCCGGCAGGGCGCGGGGAGCTGGACCGCGCTGCCCGATCCCGGCGCGCTCGGCACCGAGAACCCGTGGATCGCGGCGGGCGACGACGGCCTGCTCCCGCTGCACTGCGCCGCGCCGCACGCCACCGCCGGGCTCCCGGAGGCGATCGCCTACGCGAGCGAGCACTACCCGCGCTACGGGCTCGGCATGGGCTACGATCCGGTCGGCATCGGGCCGCTGCGCGAGGCGATCGCGGCCCGCTACACCGCCCGGGGCCTGGCCACCCTGCCCGAGCAGATCCTCGTCACCACGGGCGCGCAGCAGGCGATCCACCTGGTGATCATGATGGTGCTCGCGCCGGGCGACGCTATGATGATCGAGTCGCCGACGTACCCGCACGCGATCGACCTGGCCAGGATGCGCGGGGCCAGGATCGTCCCGGTCGGCATCCCCGAGGAGGGCTGGGACCTGGACCTGTTCGCCAGCGCGATGCGCCAGTCGGCTCCCCGCCTGACCTACGTGATCCCCGACTTCCAGAACCCGACCGGGCACCTGATGGACGACGCCGCGCGGGCCGGGCTGGTCGGCGCGGCCCGCAGGAACGACACCACGCTGGTGGTGGACGAGACGTGGTGCGAGCTGGCGATCGACGAGGTGCCCCGGACCGCGCCGCTGGGCGCGTTCGACACCGACAACCGGGTGATCAGCGTCGGGTCGGCCTCCAAGCTGTGGTGGGGCGGCCTGCGCATCGGCTGGATCCGCGCCACCGCGGCCACGGTCCGCCGCCTGGCCGTGCTCCGCGCGGCCGTGGACATCGCCAGCCCGCTGTTCGAGCAGCTGGTCGTGACCCGCCTGTTCGAGCGGATCGAGGAGACCAGGGCCGAGCGGCGGCGCTCCCTGGGCGCGTCGCGGCAGGCCCTGGTCGCCGCGTTGCGGGAGCGGGTCCCCGAGTGGTCCTTCACGGTCCCGCAGGGCGGCGGGTCGCTCTGGGTCCGGCTCGACGGGCCCGCCGCGGGCCCGCTGGCCGACGCGGCGGCCTGCCACGGGGTACGGCTCGCGCCGGGCACCTGGTTCGGCGTGGACGGCACGCTGGAGAGCCGCCTGCGCCTGCCGTTCACCCAGCCGCCCCAGGTCGTCGAGGAGGCCGTGGAGCGCATCGCCGAGGCCAGGACGAGAGGCTCGTACGGCGCGCGCCCGGCCGAGCCGCTCACCCCGGCGCTGTGACCGGAGCGGGGGCGGACCCGGGGCGCGGCCGCAGGGCGGTCGGGGTGCGACCGGAGGGCGGTCGGGGCTGCCGCGGCACGGTCGGGGTGTGCCGGGGCGTGGTCACTCTTCGGCCGTGACGCCGCGGGCGAGGGGCGCCTGGAACCGGAAGCGCACCGCCGCGATCCGCAGCCCGAAGGCCAGGACGGCCGCCGCCAGGGTGGCGGGCCAGCCGTGCAGGTCCATCACGTAGAGCACGGCCATCACCCCGGAGCCGAGCATGGCGGGCACCGCGTAGAGCTGGCGGTCGTACAGCAGCGTGGGAGTCTGCCCGGCCAGGATGTCGCGCAGCACGCCGCCGCCGACCGCCGTGGTCACCCCCAGCAGGGCCGCGTGCAGCGGGCTCAGGCCGTAGTCCATCGCCTTCTCGGTGCCGACCGCGCAGAACAGGCCCAGACCGGCCGCGTCGAACACGTTCACCACGGGCATCACCCGCTCCACCTGTGGGTGCCAGAAGAAAACGATGGCCGCGGCGGCCAGGGGAGTGACGACGTAGCCGACGCTGGAGAAGGCCGCGGGCGGCACGTTGAGGATCAGATCCCGCAGGATCCCGCCGCCCAGCGCGGTCACCGCGGCCAGGACGGCCATGCCGACCGCGTCCAGTCTCCTGCGGACGCCGACGAGCGCGCCGGAGAGCGCGAAGACGAAGATCCCGACGAGATCGAGCACCTGGTTCACGGGAGGATCATCCCATGATGGGCCCTATATCGGGCGAGCCGTCCCGGCCCGCGGCATGGCGAGCCCCGGGCCCGGAGGAGGGGAGGGCAGCAGGATACCGGTGGCGTCCGGGGGAGTGCCGGAACGATTCCTGCCGCGGGGGTCTTGTCTGCGCTGACCCGGTGTGGTGCGATGCATCCCATCGTGCAAGTAAGCACTTTCTGGAGGCGCGTCATGGCCGATGTCCTTGCGGAACGCATGTCGATCCAGGAGACGATCGCGGGCCGTACCGTATGCGAGCAACTGAAGCAGACGGCGGAGAGCGATCCCGAGGCGCCGGCCTACTCGGATCCGGACGGGGACGGCTGGACCACGATCACCTACGCCGAGGCTCGCCGGCGGGTCCTGGAGATCGCGGCCGGGTTCGCCGCCCTGGGCGCCGGGCCCGGAGACGCCGTCGCGCTGATGATGGTCAACCGCAGCGAGCACGTGCTCGCCGACCTCGGCGCCGTGCACGCGGGGGCGGTGCCCTGCTCGGTCTACTCCACCTTCGCCCCCGACCAGATCGCCTTCGTCGCGAGCAACGTCGGCGCCAAGGTCGCGGTGCTGGGCGGCCCGGCCGAGCTGGCCCGCTGGGAGCCGATCCTCGGCGAGCTGCCCGGGCTCACGAAGATCATCATGCTCGAGGGCGCACCGGCCGGCGACAGGTACATGAGCTGGGACGACTTCCTGGCCCTGGGCGCCGAGCGCCTGGCGGAGGACCCGGAGGCCGTCGAGGCCCGCTGGCGGGCGGTCAAGGCCGACGACGTGCTGACGGTCCTGTACACCTCGGGGACCACCGGCAACCCCAAGGGCGTGCCGCTCACCCACGCCAACGTGTTCTACGAGGTGGGCGCCACCGACCGGATGACCTCGCTGCCCACCCACGGCACCCAGATCTCCTATCTGACCTACGCGCACATCGCCGAGCGGGTGCTCAGCCTGTACCTGCCGCTGTTCAAGATCTCCCACGTGCACTTCTGCACCGACCTGGCGAACCTGGGCGCGACGCTCGGCAAGGTCAAGCCGGTCCTGTTCTTCGGCGTCCCCCGCGTGTGGGAGAAGATGATGGCCCGCCTGCAGTCCCTGCTGGCGACCCAGCCGGAGGAGCAGCAGGAGAACGTCCGCAAGGCCATGGCCGCCGGGCTCGCCTACGTCGAGGCCGGCCAGCACGGCCAGACCGTGACGCCGGAGGTCCAGCAGGCCTACGAGCAGGCCGACGCCGCGCTCCTGGCGATCATCCGGTCCATGATCGGCTTCGACAACGCCCGCTGGCTGGCCACCGCCGCGGCCCCCATGCCGCTGGAGGTGCAGCGCTTCTTCGCCGGCCTCGGCATGAAGCTCCTCGACGTGTACGGCATGACCGAGACGACGGGCGCCTTCACCGCCAACAGCCCCGAGCACTACAAGCTCGGCACCGTCGGCCGCGCCGAGCCCGGCGTCGAGGTCCGCATCGCCGAGGACGGCGAGATCCTCACCCGCAGCCCGCTCAACACCAAGGGCTACCTGAACCGGCCGGAGGCCACCGAGGAGCTTCTGGACGCCGACGGCTGGCTGCACACCGGGGACGTGGGCTCCATCGACGAGGACGGCTTCGTCAAGATCGTCGACCGGAAGAAGGAGCTCATCATCACCGCCGGCGGCGAGAACATCTCCCCGGCCAACATCGAGAGCTACCTCAAGGAGCACCCCATCATCGGGCAGGCCCTCGCCTTCGGCGACGGCAGGCCGTACCCGGTGGCCGTCCTCACCCTCGACGGCGAGGTCGCCCCCGGCTGGGCGCAGGCCAACGGCATCGCGTTCACCACCCTCGCCGAGCTCGCCGAGCACCCCGACGTCCTCAAGGCCGTGGAGGCGGCGGTCGAGACGGCCAACGACAAGCTCGCCCGGGTCCAGCAGGTCAAGCGCTGGCGCCTGCTCCCGGTGGAGTGGACGGCCGAGACCGAGGAGCTCACCCCGAGCCTGAAGCTCAAGCGCCGCGTCATCCACGCCAAGTACGCCGAGGTCATCGCCTCGATGTACGAGGGCTGACGGCCCCGGGCCGACCGGCTCCGGCGCCGGTCGGCCGGAGACCCTGAGGGCGTCCGTTCCCCGTGCGGGAGCGGACGCCCCCGGTGTTTTGCCCAACCGGGCAGGTGTCGTCCAACGGCCATTACCGAACGCTTCCTAGCGTCGTGATCATGAGGGTTAGAGTTCTTCTCGCGTCCATGGCGGCCGGGGCCTGCGCGGTGCCCGCGGCGGCCGCGGCGCAACCCGCGGCCGGTGGCCCGGTGATCCGCTCGATCACCGTCCGCCCCGCGGAACCGGTGGTCCGCCCGGACAGCGCCGTGCGCCTGGTGATCGATGTGGTCGCCCGCGGAGCCTCGGGATCCGAGGGCGTGACGATCCGGGTCGAACCCGGTGCGGCCCCCAGGCCGAGGGCGCAGGAGCCGTCCGCCCCCAGGCCTTCCGTGGCGCCCCCGGCGTCCACCGGGTCGCCGTCCACCGGGTCGCCGTCCACCGGGTCGCCGTCAGATCCGGCGTCCTCGTTCTCCGCGGCCCCGTCGTCCGGCTCGATCCCGTCACCCGCCGCGGTCGTCCCGTCTTCCGTGTTCGCGCCGCCGTCCGTCGCGCCGCCGTCCGTCGCGCCGCCGTCCCCGGAGCCGTCGCCGTCGGGACCGGCGGACGCCGAACCCCCGCGGCGGCTCGGGCAGGACGACGCCGGCGAGGGCTGGGAGACCTGGCGGTTCCTGCCCGAGACCCGGCTGAACCGCTGGTACCCCGCCGGCCTGTGGACCATCGTCGCCACCGCCCGGGGAACGGAGGGGACGACGGTCACCCGGCACGCCGAGTTCTGGCTGAAGCGCGAGACCGTGTTCAGCGCCGTCGAGGCGGAGAGGAAAGGTCGGGCGGTACGCGTCAGCGGCGTGCTGAACCGGGTCGACCCGCAGGGGTACCTGGACTACGCGCCCTTCGCCGACCGGCCCGTGGAGATCCTGCACCGGGCCGGGGCCCGGGAGGACTGGACGACGGTGGCGACCACCACCACGGACCGCCAGGGGATCTTCGCCGAGAAGGTACGGGGGCACCGGCGCGGGCAGTGGCGGGCACGTTTCTCCGGGACGGATCATTACGCCCCCGCGCTGAGCGCGGTCCACCGGGCGAGCTGAGGCCGTTCCGGGGAACACGCGTCCGGATCCGGCGAGCACACCCCGAGTCCGGGAAACGGACGCCGGGCTCCGCGGGCTCCGGGAGGCACGCCTCGGGGGAGCGTCCGGGAGGCGCACCTCAGGGGAGCGCACGCACCGCCGCCGCGAATCAGGCGAGCGCACGCACCGCCGCCGCGAACACCGCGGGCAGGCGGTGCGCCGCCGGAACGATCAGCCGGGCCGCCGCCGGGTGCCGCCGGGCGGACAGGAGCGCCCCGGTGAGCAGCCGGTGGCGCCGCGACAACCTGAGCCAGGCGGTCTCGTACGCCTGCGGGGCGCCCGCGCGCAGGCAGCGGACCAGGGAGCGCGCCGACAGCAGCGCCAGCGCGACCCCCTCGCCGGTGAGCGCGTCGACGTACCCCGCGGCGTCGCCGACCAGCAGCACCCGCCCCGCGACCCGGGTGCGGACCCGCTGGCGCAGCGGGCCGGCGCCGCGCACCCGGGTCACGGGCGGCCCGCTCAGCCGGTCCAGGAGCGAGGGGAACGCCGCCAGCCGCTCCGGGTAGCCGCCACGCCGGGAGGTCAGCACCGCCACGCCCACCATGTCCCCGGCCACCGGCGTCACGTACGCCTCCCCGTCCGCGGCCCAGTGGACCTCGACGAAGTCCGTCCAGGGGGCGACCGGGTAGTGTTGCCGCAGGCCGTACCGGCGCTGCCCGCGGCCGGGCAGGTCCAGTCCGAGCATGGCCCGCACCGGCGAGTGCAGACCGTCGGCGGCCACCAGCCAGCGGGCCCGGAACCCGGCCGCCCGGACGCCGTCGGGGCCCTGCCGTACCTCGGTGACCTTCCCGGGGACGACCCGCACGCCCAGCTCGGCCGCGCGCCGCGACAGCGCGGCGTGCAGCGCGGTACGGCGCACGCCCAGCCCGCGGCCGCCGGGGAAGGCGGCCTGCGCCTCGTGCCGGCCGTCGAGGTAGCGGATGCCGCGCAGCGGCCAGCCGTCCGGCTCGACGCCCATCGACCGCAGCACGGCGGCCCCGGTGGGCATCAGGCCCTCGCCGCACGCCTTGTCCACCGGCCCGGGCCTCGGCTCGACCACGACCGCCTCCATCCCGGCCGCCGCCGCGTGAATGGCCGTGGCCAGCCCCGCCGGACCGCCCCCGGCGACCAGAACGTCGATCACGCCAGAGCCTGATCGTCGGCGGAGCCGCCGGCCCCCGCCCCGGGGGCCGGATCCGCCGTCCGGTCGCCGGGCGCGGTCCCGGCCGCCGGATCCGCCGTCCGGTCGCCGGGCGCGGTCCCGGCCGCCGGATCCGCCGTCCGGTCGCCCGTTCCCTCCGCGGGCGGGGCGAGCGCGGCCAGCGCGGCGTTCTCGCACCGGATCCGTACCGCCATCAGCACGGCGTTGCAGGCGGTGAAGACCGCCGCGGTGATCCACGCGCTGTGCACCAGGGGCAGCGCCGCGCCCTCGACGACGACCGCGACGTAGTTGGGATGGCGGAGCCAGCGGAGCCGGTAGGGTCCCGACTCCACCCGCGGCAGGCCGGGGACCACGACCACCTCGGTGTTCCACTGCGGCCCCAGCGTGGTGATGCACCACCAGCGCAGCGCCTGGGAGGCGGCCACGAGGATGAGCATCGGCCAGCCCAGCGCCGGGAGGAAGGGGCGTCCCGCCAGGTACACCTCGGCCAGGCAGCCCGCCAGCAGGCCCGTGTGCAGGGCCACCATCCACGGGTAGTGCCCGCGCCCGGCGACCACCCCGCCGCGGGCCAGGCTCCAGCGCATGTTGCGGCGGGAGACGACCAGCTCGGCCAGGCGCTCCACGCCGATCAGAAGGACGAGCAGCGGATACCACGGCATGGCGGCCTCCTACCAGCGCAGCAGTACGAGCTCGGAACAGAAGCCGGGGCCCATCGCGATGATCAGGCCCGGCGTCCCCGGCGGCGGCCGGAGATCGAGGGTGTCCCGCAGGACGTGCAGCACCGACGAGGAGGAGAGGTTGCCGACCTCGGCCAGCGAGCGCCAGGTGACGTCCAGCGCGCCCGGCGGCAGCTCCAGCGTCTCGGCGACCGCCTCCAGCACCTTCGGGCCGCCGGGATGGCAGACCCAGGCCGTGACGTCGCCGGCGGTCAGACCGTGGTCGGCGAGGAAACCGTGCACGTCGTCGGCGAGATAGGTGCGTACGACGTCGGGGACGCCCGCGTCGAGCACCACCCGGAAGCCGGTGTCGCTCACCTCCCAGCCCATCATCTGGCCGGAGCCGGGATACAGGTGACTGCGGGTGGCCACCACGACCGGTCCCGGAGTTTCGGCCTGTCCCGGCGCCTCAGGCGATCGCGGCGTCCCGGGCGATCGCGGGGTCCCGGGCGAGTCCGGCGCCCGCGGGCGCCACTCCTCGCCGCGCATCACCACCGCGGCGGCGCCGTCGCCGAACAGCGCCCCCGCCACCATGTTGGCGACGGAGGCGTCCTCACGCTGCAGGGTCAGGGAGCACAGTTCGACCGAGAGCAGCACGGCCACGTGATCCGGCCAGCCGCGCAGGTAGTCGTGGACGCGGGCGATCCCGGCGGCCCCCGCGACGCACCCCAGCCCGAACACCGGCACCCGCTTCACATCGGGACGCAGCCCGATCCGCCCGGCCAGCCGGGCCTCCAGCGAGGGCGCGGCGACGCCCGTCACGGACGTGCACATGATCATGTCCACGTCGTACGGCGTCAGCCCGGCCGCCTCCAGCGCGCTCCCGACGGCCTCCGCCGCCAGTTCGAGGCCGACCTCGATGAAGGCGTCGTTGGCCGCCCCGAAGCCGTCGAGCTTGCCGTACCGGTCGAGCGGCAGGCTCAGGTGCCGGTGCCTGACCCGGGCGCTCGCGTACAGCCGGTCGAGCAACGCCCGGTCGGTCCCCTCGGGCAGGCACATCCGGGCGAACGCGTCCGCGATCTCGCCCTGGGTGTGGCGGTTGGGCGGGAGCGCCCCCCGGACCGCGGCGATACGGCTCATCTGGACACTCCCTGATCAAGGACGGCAGAACACCCGCTCTGTGCCCATCCGGTCCGGCCTCATGCCTTCCCGGCCCCGTGCACTCCCCAGCATCCCCGTCTCCCCTCGCCCCGGCCATACCCGTCACCGATCTCCGTCGCTCCCCGCGCTCCTTGACGGCGCCGGGGGTCTCGGTGCGGCGACGGAAGGGCGAGGCGTCGCACCGAGACCCCCGGCGCCGCCGTACGACGATCTAGGATCGGGTCCGTGACGACGAGCGGGCATTCCCCCGGTACCCACCCCGCCGTGAGGGTGATCCTCGGGCTGGTGCGGGCCTGCCATCCCGGGCCGACCGCCGCGGTCACCGTCCTGACGACCGCCCTGGCCGTGGCGAGCGGGCGCGACGCGGCGGGGTGCGCCCTGGTGGCCGCCGCCGTGCTCACCGGGCAGCTCTCCGTCGGCTGGTGCAACGACGCGGTGGACGCCGGGCGGGACCGTACGGCGGGACGGGCGGACAAGCCGATCGTCGGCGGCGCGGTGAGCGTGCGGGCGGTGCGGATCGCCGCGATCACCGCCCTGGTGCTCTGCGCGCCGCTCTCCTTCGCCTCCGGCCCGGCGGCCGGGGCCGTCCACCTGACCGGTGTCGCCGCCGCGTGGGCCTACGACCTCGGCCTGAAGGCGACCGTCCTGTCCTGGATCCCCTACGCGGTGGGTTTCGGCTCGCTGCCCGCGTTCGTCACGCTCGGCCTGCCGGGACAGCCGTGGCCCGCGTGGTGGGCGGTCCTGGCCGGGGCACTGCTCGGCTGCGGAGCGCACCTGGCGAACGTGCTGCCCGACATCTCCGACGACCTCGCCACCGGGGTCCGCGGCTGGCCGCAGCGGCTCGGCCCCGGCCGGGTCCGCGCGCTCGCCCCGCTCCCGCTCCTCCTGGCGACCGGCCTGCTCGTCCTCGCCCCTCCGGGACCGCCCGCCGCGGGCGGCTGGGCCGCCCTGGCCGCGGCCTGCGCGCTCGCCCTCGCGGGCCTGTCCCTGGGCCGCCGCTCACCCCGCGCCCCGTTCGCCGCGGCCATCGCCGTGGCGGCGCTCGACGTCGTCCTCCTGCTCGCCCGGGGCACCGGGATCACCGCCTCCTGATCAGCCGGTCTCCGAGTCTCAGAGCTCCGAGTCTCAGATCTCTGACTCCCCGATCTCCGGCTGCCGGGTCTCCGGTTCGGAGACCCGTCCGGAGGTCAGGACGAGGCCGCTCGGGCATGGTCGAAGGGTAATTCCCTCCCCGCCGGTCGATTACTGGGATACCCAGGTCCGGTCCGGCCGGTACGGCGGGCGTCCGGCGTGCGCGGTTTCCCGGCGCGAGAAGGGCCGGGGAATTCCACAAGGGATTTCCCCTCGCCCGGTGTGCGGACAAGGACCTGGAAGCGGTCCCGGCCGGTTGGTGGGATGGCGCGGGGCCCGGGACATCTGCCATCGGAGGCACGCATGTTCTCTGCCCGACGCGTGGCCGCGCTCGCGGCCGCGTCTCTCGCGTTGTCCGCGCTCCTCGTCCCCGCCCCGGCCGGGGCCGACGCCCTCCGCGGCGTCGGCGACTTCGACTTCGACGGGTTCGCCGACCTCGTCGTGGCCTCCCCGCTGGAGGACCTGGGAGGCGTCCCGGACGCCGGAGTGGTACGGGTCTTCTACGGGGGCCCGGACGGCCCGGGCTCCGGCGGGGTGCAGACCATCACCCAGAACTCCGGGAACCTCGGCAGCGCCGCCGAGCCGGGAGACCGCTTCGGCGCCTCCCTGACCGTGGGGGACTTCCTGTTCGGGGCCGGATCGGAACTGGTGATCGGCGTCCCCTTCGAGGACGACGACGAGATCGCCGGCGACCGGGCCGACTCCGGGATGGTCCACATCCTGACCGGCGGCACGGGCGCCCTGCTCAACCTCAACGCCGCGATCACCCTGGACCCGGTCAACGCGCAGCTGGGGCTGGCCGAGGTCGAGGCCGGGGACCAGTGGGGCGCGGCGCTCGCGGTCGGACGGGTCGGCCGCTCCGGCTCCGACCTCGCGGTGGGCGGCCCGGGGGAGGACCTCGCCGTGGTCGACGCCGGCGCGGTCGACGTGCTGCACTTCGAGGGCGGCGCGCTGGACAGCGTGCGCCGGCTGCACCAGGACGAGAGCCTGGTCGAGGGCGCCGCGGCCGCCTTCGACCGGTTCGGGGCCGCCGTGGCGACGGGCAACTTCGACGGCGACAGCTTCGACGACCTGGCCGTGGGAGCCCCGGCCGACCAGCCGGGCAGCGTCGACCCCGGCGGCGAGGTGAACGTCTTCTACGGCGCCGGCTCCATCCCGCTGACCGGCGCCGACGACCAGCTGTGGGCCCAGGGCACGCTGCCCGGAGGACGGGAGGCCGAGGACGCCGTCGGCGCCGCGCTGACGGTCGGCGACTTCGACGGCGGCCCCGACGACCTGGCCATCGGCGCCCCCGGCGAGAACGGCGGCTCGGGAATGGTCCACGTCCTCTACGGAGCCTCCGGCGGGCTGAACATCGCCCGCACCCAGCTGTGGAGCCAGAACTCGGCCGGCGTCTCGGAGACGTCCGACCCGGGCGACCGCTTCGGCGCGGTGCTGGCGGCCGGGGACTTCAACAGCGACAACCAGGACGACCTGGCCATCGGGGTGCCCGAGGAGGACCGCGAGGTGGACAACCGCGCCGACGTCGGCGGGGTCAACGTCCTGTACGGCGAGAACGACGGCCAGAACTCCCCCGACGATCCCGCGCTCGGGGTGGACCACCAGCAGTTCTTCGTGCAGATCTCCCTGGGGGCCAACGCCGAGCAGGGCGACCGGTTCGGCGCGGGCCTGGCCGCGGGTGACTACGACGACAACGGCGAAGCCGATCTGGCGGCCGGGGTGCCGGGGGAGGACGTCAGCGGCGCCACCGGCGCCGACCACGGTCAGGTCAACGTCGTCTACGGCAGGGACCCGATCATCGGCTTCGGGGGCCTCGACCCCGACTCCAACCTGACCCTCCAGCGCCCGGCCACCCCGCAGGCGGCCGGGCAGTTCGGGGCCCCTCTCCGCTGACCCGCTCCACCGGCCGGTTCCACCGATCCGCCACGGCGCGGCCCTCACCGGCTGCGGCGTGGCGCGGGCCGCGGACCCGGCCCGCCCGGCCGGGTTTTGTCGGTTCGGGAGGCAATTGATTTACGCGGATTAAAAATTTACATGATTAATGGCGGTCAATAGTCTCTGATGTCATGGACATCATCATCGTCACCGCGACCGCCGGAGACGTTCCCGCCCTGATGGTTTCCGCCGGTGCGCTGTTCCGGGAGGACGGCGGCAGGCGAGATCCGTTCATGGACGTGGAATGGCCTGAGCGGGACGGCCGGGACTACTACACCATGATGGCCACCGGCCCCGCGTGCCTGGCGCTCCTGGCGCGTCTCGCAACGCCTGACGGGCCGGTGATCGGGCACCTCACCGGCCAGATGAAAGAGCCCGACGCGCTGCGCCCGGGGGTGGTGGCGGCCGAGCTCGTGAGCATGCGGGTGGCCGAGGAATGGCGGAGCCGGGGAGTGGGCGCGCAGCTCGTCGACCGGTTTCTCGCATGGGCCGGGGAAAAGGGCGCCAATCGGGCCACCGTGTCGGCGTACGCCGCCAATTCCGACGCCATCCGTTTCTATCGGGCGCACGGGTTCGTGCCCATGTCCCTGTCATTGCAGGCGGATCTGTGAACCGAGAGGTGATCGTCCGTTTCGGGTGATCGTCCGTTTCAGGAGGGTGCCCCTTTCGGCTGAGTGTCCGAGCGCGGGCGCGCCGGCCTGAGGGAGGGGGCGGGCGGCGCGCGCCGTACGGGAAGGTCTGCGACGTCGTGGCTGTTCACCTGGACTGGGGGTACGTAATTCGGTTGCGAGGTCTGTGGGGTTTCTGGCGTCATTGAGCGCGTTCGCAACTGATCGACCGGAGGGAGGCGACGCAGGGATGACGTACAACGAGGTGATGGGTGGCCGGGCGCCAATCCGCATGTGGGCCGACCCCGACGAGGTCGAGACGAACGTCATGCAGCAGCTGCGCAACGTGGCCGGGATGCCCTGGGTGCACGGCGTCGCGGTGATGCCGGACGTGCACCACGGCAAGGGCGCCACGGTCGGCTCGGTCATCGCCATGCGGGACGCGGTCTCGCCGGCGGCGGTGGGCGTGGACATCGGCTGCGGCATGACCGCGGTGAAGACCTCCTACAAGGTCGAGAACCTGCCCGACAACCTGCGCTACCTGCGCTCCAAGCTGGAGCAGGCGGTCCCGGTCGGATTCGGGCACCACAAGCTGCCGGTCGACCCGGCGAAGCTGCACGGGCTCAAGGGCACCGGCTGGGCGGAGTTCTGGAAGGGCTTCGACGAGCTGGACCCGTCCGTACGCGGAAAGCGGGAGAAGGCCGAGGTGCAGATGGGCACCCTCGGCGGCGGCAACCACTTCCTGGAGGTCTGCGCCGACGACGAGGGCGTGGTCTGGGTGGTGCTGCACTCCGGGTCGCGCAACATCGGCAAGGAACTGGCCGACCGCCACATCGAGGTGGCGCGGGGCCTGCCGCACAACCAGGATCTGCCGGACCGCGACCTCGCGGTGTTCCTCGGGGGCACGCCGCAGATGGACGCCTACCGGCGCGACCTGTTCTGGGCGCAGGACTACGCGCGCCGCAACCGGGCGGTCATGATGGCCCTGGTCTGCGACGTGCTCCAGCGCCACCTGCCGAACATCACGTTCGACAAGCCGATCTCCTGCCACCACAACTACGTGGCCGAGGAGCGGTACGACGGCGTGGACGTGCTCGTCACCCGCAAGGGCGCGATCCGCGCGGGCTCGGGCGAGTTCGGCATCATCCCCGGTTCGATGGCGACCGGAACCTACATCGTGAAGGGCCTGGGGAACGCGGCGGCGTTCAACTCCGCCTCGCACGGCGCGGGTCGCCGGATGAGCCGGAACAAGGCGAGGAAGACCTTCAGCCTGGACGACTTCAAGGCCCAGACCGCGGGCGTCGAGTGCCGCAAGGACACCGGGGTGATCGACGAGATCCCCGCCGCCTACAAGGACATCGAGTCGGTCATGGCGGCCCAGTCCGACCTGGTCGAGGTCGTCGCCCACCTGCGCCAGCTCATCTGCATCAAGGGCTGACCTGACCTGAGAGCCTGCGCCGCACCAGCGGAACCCCCGCCGACCTGCGGCGCAGGTCTCGTCGTTTCGCGTGTGATCGCGACGTCATGTGCCCTGAATGTGCCTTGACCTCGCTCTGCGCAGAGTACGGGAACCGGACGAAGCCCATGTGATCGCGCTCCCTGTAGCGCCCGAACCCGTGACCGTCGGATGAGAAGTGGAGCGGCAGTCGATGGCTCCGTAATGCGGTGGCCGGCGACTACAGACCATGGCACGGTGAGTGAGATGGAGATCATTCCGTGCACGTTCCGCGATGGTCGCATCCGCATGCTTCCGGAGGTGGCCGACACATGAAGTACGTCGACCTCAACGCCTCGATGCCCCTGCCCGCCGGTGGTGTCATCCATGGCGTCACCAGCCCGCTCACCTACCTGGAACGGCTTCCCGAGTTCGCCGACGCACTGCCGGCGGGTGCCCGTGTGTTCGCGACGGATCCCCTGCACTACGACTTCTACGGCCCTCGGTGTGTGAAGGACCTCAAGCTGGAACAGATCTCGTTCGGCGGGACCGGGGGAGAGCACTTCATGGAACTCGCGTTCCGGCACAACTGCTGGAAGCACGAAGAGGACCTCGTCATCCGCTACGAAGGCGTGTCGGACTACAGACTCGACATCGCCGCACCCTCCGGGATCGAGCCGCGCAGTGTGGTGATCCTCGACGAGATCCTGCCGCATCCGGATGGATGCAGCCATGAGATCGCCCTCCGGCCGGGAACGGTGATGGTGGTCTGTCGAGACCTGACCGCTACGTGGGAGGAGGCCGACTGCCCTGAGAAGCAGCCCTCTCGCGGCTGAGACCGCCGACGCCGTGCCGCGCCAGCCAGCGTTGGTAGCGGTTTTCAAGAGGGCTGCATTCTGGAGATGGAATGCAGCTCTCATCAGGGGTGGCCCCTTCCCTGACTCTCCTTCCGCACGCGACTCGTCCCCTCCCCATCTGAGAGCATGCCGGGCATGTGGATCATTCGAGCCCTCGCCCTCGGACTCCTCATCGGGGTCGCCCCGCTTCCTCTCCTGTGGATCCAGAGCGGCGATGAGTTCGAGCACCTGGCCCTGGCCACACTCATCGGCCTCGACGTTGGCCAGTTCTTCTCAGTTCCCATCGCGTTGACCATCTGTGCCTGGGAGATCAGTCCCTGGCGCAAACGCCCTCGGCCCGCGCCTCCGGGCTTTGTCCTGGGAGGGATCACCCTCACCTTCGGAGCTCTGGTCGTGGCTCTGGGGTTGGTCGTCATGCGATGGCTCGACGGCCGGCCCTCCGGTGTCGGCGATCCGGACGGCGAGACCGCCATGGCGGCGCTCGCCGTGCTCTCCGGAGGAGCGGCCTTGATCGTGGGAATGGTCATCCTGGCTCACCGAAACGCCGCCGTCAGACGCTCTCGAAAGGTGAGTGTCCCGGCACCCTGAGCCGTTGACTAGATAGGAAGACCCGAATTCCTGACACCCTGCTTGCAAATCGGTCCGATCTCGGACCCTACGGACCGCGAGCTGGGCGGAGAACTCCCCGTGAGTTACCGTGACTGACCGCTGTTGACCGCCCTTAACGGCCTGCTAATAGCCCGGCGGTTCGGAAAGGTTTCGCGGCTCCCTCCGCCGCCGAGGCGCGAAGAAACCACTGCCCCGCCGCAAGTCACGCAGGAGAAGCCGAACCACACCGAAGAGGAATGCGATCTGGAAGAGCAGGGAGCATATGAATAAGACTTCACCGAGCGACTCACGGCCACTCTCTCGTGCCCATTCCATGAGCACGGAGGCGGCGATCATGTCCAGCACGGTGGACGTCGATGGACGCAGGTTGCAAGATTAGGCATGCTGGTTCCCCCTATGCGGAGGATCGGATGCAGATCGTCGATATTTTGCTCGTGCTGATGGTATGGGCCGTATGGGTTGTTCTGGCCGCGCTGCTGTTCTTCTTCCTCTATTGGACGATCCGATTGGCCATCAGACATGAGAAGCGGCGACTGCCGACTCCTCGTGAGATCGCGGATCAAGAACGACGGGAACGTATGGCGGCAGAACGCGTCGCTCAGTATCGGCCCAGACAGCGTCGGCCCAAGTGAGTGAGCACTGAACCTTTCTCATTCTCGGGTGATCTCGTAGTCCTGCAGGACGGCGATGGCCTTGCACAGGTGCCCGGCCTCACTGTGGGGCTCCAGCGGAGAGTGCGCCAGCTCTTGAGCTGGGCGTTGGCGCGCTCGCCGGGATCGCGTAGCCGGGCGTGGGAATGGTTGCCTGTTGCTGCGCGACGGGCTTGCTCCGGCCTTTGCACGGCGTGACGATCGACCCTTCGGCACCTTGGTAGCCCCTGTCGGCGAGGGTGAGAATGCCGGCCCGCTCCAAGCGCGCAGATTCGATGGCGGCTTCAGAGTGCGGCGTGCGGACGCTTCGCCTGGAGACCAACCGCGTCCTGACCGGGGCGATCGGGATCTACCGCAGTGCTGGATACCGGGAGGTGGACGCGTTCAACGCCGAGCCCTACGTCCATCACTGGTTCGAAAAGCCCGTCGGCCCGTAGGGCGCCGAAGCATCCGCGCGCCGGGTGTCCGGGTGGCCGTCCGAGGGTGGGACTCCTTTCACGGTGGAAGTCGTACACCGGGCCGACCCGGGTCGCGATGTCATCCAGCGGCCGGGCCACCGGCCCGGAGAGCTCATCCATCGCGATGCTGATCACTGCGGCGAAGAGTGCCTCCTTGCTGCTGAAGCGGCCGTGCAGGCGCTCCTTGCCGACGCCGGCCCGGGCGGCGATGCGATCGACGCGCGCCCCGGCCAGCCCCGGCTCGGCGAACTCCTGCCGGGCGGCCTCGAGCAGTTTCTTCCTGGTCAGTGCCGCATCGTAGACCGGTGCAGACCTTTGCTCCTCGGCGAAGTGTCAGAGAAGTACACGCCAGTTCTCTCCTGTGGGCCCGAAAGGGTGAAGGATTGACATCCAACTAGTTGGTTGGTTTCATGACGGCATGATCGAGACAAATCTCGCGGGCGCGGCATCGGCTCCGCCCGCCGTCCCCGAGGTCGCCTCCCCGGGGACCGTCAGAGTGCTGGGTACGGCGAGTTCACCGGTCATCGGCCGACTGTCGACCACCCTGCTCATGCTCGGCCGGACCGGCGGGGGGCGGCTGAGTACAGCTGAGGTGACCGGGTGGACGGCCACCGCCTTCAGCGCCGGCTACGCCGCGCGGCCGGCCGTGGGGCGGGCCGTGGGGCGGGCACCCGTGGTGCTGCCGGCGGCTGTGGCCGCCGGCGGGGTCGCGCTGTCGACCTGTGGTGCCGCGTTCATCGCTCTCCGCAGCCGCGCCACCCGGGAGGCACGGTGATGAAACGCTTCACGTCCGCCGCGAGCGGCATGCCGAAGGCTCTGCTCACCGTCGGGACGGGCGCGCTCCTGGCCGCGCTCACTGTTGCGGGCGTCTCTGCTGCCGATGGCGGACCACCCGTCGCACCGACCATCCGCACCACCGGTATCGACGTTGACATCAAACCCCGGGAGATTTCCGTGGAGCGAGCCGAGCGGGCACTGAAGCACGCGGGCCTGGCCGTGCCCGAGGGCTGGCGACCGGTGCACACGCGCCGGGAGCGGCACGACGAGCGTCCGGTGACCGTTGTGCGCTACGAGCCGGGAACCACCCGCACCCTCGGCGGTGAACACCTCACCGTCGTCGTCGACGACAAAGGCACCCTGCTGGGCTACACACGGCTGACGGCCGCGACCGCGGGCCGACCGCGACCGCAGGCCGACCGGGCGGAACGGGCTGCCTTCGACTGGCTCCGTGGTTTCGCGGCCGAGCATGCCGCCGGGCTCGATGTGCAGTGGGTGGACCAGCATGATGAAGAGATCCGCGACAAGGCGGGGCGCAAGCGGGTTGTGACCGGTACGAAGGTCAAGACCCGGCATCCTAACGGCCTGTACACCTGGGTCATCGTCGGAGACCGGGGAACGGTCCTCGCCTACGAGCGGGATGTGCGCTGGGACGGCGGCGCGGGCCGCCGGGGCACCGAGATGTGGCTGCACGACCGCTGGATCGCCGCGCATGAGGGCACCGGCCCGCAACCGGACGCTCCGTACGCGCTCGCGAGGCGCTGACACCTGTCGGAAATCACTCCAGGGGTCCCGGGCGTCCGGGCGAGGACCCCATGCAGAGCGGGACCCGGGCCAGAGCCCGGGCCAGATCGGGGGGCGGCGACGCGGAAACCACCCCCGCCGCCCCCACTCATCTCATCCATCGCAGAAACGCATCAGCACTCCGGACGGCGCATGCCGTCACCGCCCCATCCATCACCCATCTCACCGGAGAGACACCATGCACCTCCCGCCGCCTCCCGCCGCTGGTGGAACAATCCTCACCCGCACGCCCAGCACCACCATCCCTGGCATCTCCGACGCCGTTCACATCCGGGGCGACCTCTTATTCGTCTCCGGGCAGACCGCCATGGACGTCCACGGAGAGGTGCCCGACGACTTCGCGTCGGAACTCGACGCCGCTTTCGCCCATGTGGCCGACGCTCTGCGACGTGCCGGTGCCACCACCGCCCACCTGGCCCGGATCACCCTGTATGTCCGCGACCTCCCCGACCGCTCCCTGGAGACCATCCGGGCTGTCCGCGATCGGTGGATCGACCCCGCAGCACCGCCCGCCAGTGCACTGATCGGCGTCACCGCACTGTTCCATCCCGCTGTCCGAGTCGAGATCGACGCCATCGCCGTCGCGCCCTCCGGCCTCGACCGTGCTCCGAAGGGAGGCAGACCAAGTGCGCCGGAAAGGGGCCAAGAGTGACGCGGCCCGTTGCGCTGCTCGTCGAGAGCGGGTTTCGGCAGCCTACTGCCGGATCATCCACGAGAGCGAATCGGCAAGGGTTTCGATATGGTGGCGCTGACTTGGGATAACGCCACAGGGTGACCGGGCGGAACCCGGGTTCTGCCCGGTGCGCCGACTTCCGTCACCTCTTTCCGGCGTTCCCGATCCGCCCTCAAGGGCAGGCGGTCAGAGCACCAGATCGTCGTGTTCGTCGAAGATCCAACCGTCTTCGTAGAGCACCTCGAACAGGTGGCCGTCGGGATCGGCGAAGTATCCGCTGTGTCCCCAGGAATTCGGGCCGGCCGGGCGGGTGACGGTGGCGCCCAACTCGGCGGCCTTGGCCATGACCTGGTACACCTCCTCGGCGCTGCGGGCCACATATGCCAGGGCGAATCCGGCGAAGCCGCCCGGCTGACGGTCGGGTAGACCGGCGTCGGCCGCGAAGGCTTCCCGGGACTGAAACGCGACCGCGACCCCACCCAACTCGAACAACGCGAACTCGTCCGAGCCTGCCGTGGACCTTCGCCAGCCCAGTTCCCGGTAGAACGCGACCGAGGCGGCGACATCGCGCACACCAAGCAGAATCAGATTGAGTCGCTGCCGCATGTCTTCCTCCCGGGAACCGGCGTCCGGCACGTCATCCTGCCATCTCCGGCCGCCACCACCACCATGACCAGCCCTATCAGCCCCTTCCGGCGTACTTGATCTGCCCCCGCCGGAGGCAGGCTTTCCAGCCACTGTTTTCGGTGGCTTATCCTTCGGGTGCCGCCACGGGCAAAGACGAATGGGAAAGTTCGTTACTGGCTTCGCGCTAACACCCTTTGCAGGGATGAGCCGGTTCGAGTCCGGTAGTCCGTGGCGGCTTTCGCTTGTCTGCGGGGAGCGGAGCGGCCGACGGATGTCCGCGAGCCTTAGCACCATTCCTCGATGTAGAGCAGACGTTGTCCGGCTTCATCGCCGAACTCGTGGCCCATGTACACGGTGTCAGAGGCCGCAGGCTCGGTCGGGAGTGCGTAGTTCCGGAGTACCAGCTCTGACAGAGCACTCCGCTCCCCGTCTGGGATCCAGCGCAAGTCGAAGCCGCCGGATTCGCCCAGCAGGACCGGAACATCGTGGTGGCGCATCAGGCTCCGGACAGTCCTGGGGTCAAGCTTGCGTCTCCGCACTTGCCAGGTGCGGCCGTCGGGGGCGGTCAGTTCCTCTGAAGAGCCAGGACTTAGTCTCGCCATGTTGCGAGTTTCGCCTACTTTGTGCTCGGCATCCATTCTCCTGTGGCCCGCAAGCCCGGGTCGCGTGGCGGCGCGTAGCGCCGCCCTTGATATCTCATAAGAACAATTCGGCAGTGCTCAAGGCTGGTGTCTGCGGTGAGAGGATCGCACGGTATCGAGCCAGGATTGGTGCCAAGCGTGGTACTTCTCGATGATGTTGGCTGCGTCCCCTTCTGTGGCGCACTCCTCCATGAACCGGTCGAGCAGTTCGAAGAGAGCGGCAACCGCCTGGGCGTCAGCGTCGGGAGAGGGCGAGGAGAAGGACGCCTCCGACAGGATGAGCTGAAGCACGAGCCCTTCCCGTCCGAGGCTGCTCTCCGTGCCCAGTCTCATGATCAGCCATTCGCGGAAGCCGGAAAGTGGTCCCTCACCTCCGGCGGAGGCGAATCCTGTGTTGTATCCCAGCTCGAACTCGCCAGGACCGAGCGGGACGCGCACACCTTCGGCGCCGAGCTGCTCGATGCTGCGGCGGAACGGGACACGGGAAGTGAATGCGGTGTTGACGAAGGGCAGGACCACCACGGGGACGCCCAGGCGGGGGCTGCGGCCAGGATGCCCGGGGCGTCGCCCATGACCGAAGCGGTGCTGACCCGATGGCGCAGCACGTCGGTGGGGCCGAAGGATGTCCATCTGTGGTTACCCTCTGCAGCCGGGGTCGTCGGCGAGGGGGCATCCGTCAGTGGCACCGGGGGTCCCAGCCGGGGTCATGCAGGATGTCCTGCACTTCGACGATGACCAACCGGTCGTCGAAGGTGAGAGGGAAGGGCGGAGCGTCCGAAGGCGTCCAGACGGTGACTGAGACCTTGCCGCCCTCGACGCCGATGGCGGCGGATTCGTAGTGGCTCTCGATCTCGCTCACCGGGAGTTTCGACCGCAGATTGAATCTCAGGCGGTAGTCGCAGTGGTTGCCGTTGCCGCGCAGCGCTACTGACGACTGCACCTCGTCGTCGGCGACATCGGTTTCCGGAGGGAGGGGATGGTTCAGGAACCGGTCGGCGAGGCCGTTCAACCGGTGGTCGTGGATCCACTGTGGTGCCGTGAACAGGGCGTAGAGCAGAAGGAATGGTGTAAGGGCGGTCACCGAACGGCGGATTCGCCGCCTGCGGAATCGCTTCCAGGCATGCATGTCTTCCCGGAACGAGTGGAGGGACGGCTCCCGTGAGCCGTTCGACGGGGCAGCCGCCGCATTCTCTCCCTGCCGCATCTGTTCCGGAGGGACCGGCTCAAGACGCCGGCCCGCATGTCGTTCCTGTCCCATGGGGCAAGCCAAGCACCGCCGTACGGCGGAATCGGGGAGGACGTGTGAAGGTTCTGTGCGGGATGGTTCATCCCGCGATGCGGGCCGCTGTCGAAGACGGGAGCCGGGGCGGTCGGTTCCGGAGGTGGGGGCGGTCGTGTCCCCGGACGTGTTCCCGGTTCAGCCGGTGGAGTGCCGGGTGCCTGCGGTGACCAGGGTGCGCAGGTCGGATGGGAGGCTCTCGCGGACGACGTTCATGATCAATCCGCTGGTGGCCTCGTCGGTGACCTCCAGGACCACGCGTGCCAGCTGGGCGGCCTCGAGCCCGTCGACGCCGGCCCGGTCCGCGACGCGCCGGATGAATTCGTCCCGGCCGAAGCCCTCTCCCGTGCCGACTCCGTCGTAGACCTCCGTACGCCGGAGGTTCTCGCCGATCTCGTAGGGGAGCTGGGAGGCGAGATTGTCCGCCAGTCCCTCGGGGACGCGCTCCCCGAGGGTCTCCAGGGTCGCCCGGCAGGCCCGTTCGGCCGCGCCCCGGCTCGGCAGCTGGGCCCGGGCCTGGACCCGTCCGATGAATTCGTCGTGCTGCATGGCTGCCCGCCCTTTCACGTCATGATCTCGAGTCCGGGTGGGAGGGGAGCCGCCTTCTTCGCCGCAGCGGGACCGCTGTCGGCAGCCGCTCGGACCGGGTGATTTATGCCCTTATGTCCGACACGGAAAACGTGAGCGCCTGCGGTCGCGCCGGTCCGGTCATACGGGGGCCGTAGGGGAGGACCAGCGCAGGGGCAGGGCCTCCAGGCCGTAGATGCCCTCCACGCCGCCGAACCGGGGCGGGCCGTCCGGGGTCAGATCCGGCATGCGCGGGGCCAGGAACGCCAGCGCCTCCTCCAGCTCGGCCCGGGCCAGGTTCGCGCCCAGGCAGTAGTGGGCCCCGGCGCCGAAGGTCAGCAGCCGGGCGTCGCGCTCGGCGGTGATGTCGAACGCCTCGCCCGCCTCGATCTCGCGATTGCCGCGCTCGGCGCAGACCGCCACGATCGACCCGGCCGGGAAGACCACCCCCCGGTACTCGACCTGCTCCAGGCAGACCCGCGCGGTGAACGGGGTGATCGGCTCGAAGCGCAGCACCTCCTGCACCGCCCGCCCGGCCAGCCCGGGGTCGGCGGCCAGCAGCTCCCACTGGCCGGGGTGCCCGGCGAACAGCCGCAGCGCGTGCGCCAGCTGCGCCTGGGTGGTGTCCACCCCGCCGGCCAGCACGTTCAGCACCAGGTTGACGCACTCGGCGTGGGAGAGCCGCTCGCCCTCCTCCTCGGCGGCCAGCAGCGCGCTGACCAGGTCGTCGCCCGGCGCGACGCGGCGTTCGGCGAGCAGCTCCTCGACGTAGTCGTACACCTCGGCCACGGCCCGCTCGATGCGGGGCAGCTCGGTGGCCAGCGAGCGGATGTCGAACTGCCGCTGCACCCAGTTGGACCACTCGTGCAGCCGCGGGGCGTCCGCCGCCGGCGCGCCGAGCACCGCGGCGACGGTCAGCGCGGGGTACGGCCTGGCCACGGCCTCGACGAACTCGCACGAGGCCGTCTCCCCACCCGCCTCCCCGCCCGCCTTCTCGTTCCGCGTCTCCCCATTCCGTGCCTTCTCGCCCTGCGCTTTCCCGTCCTGCCGCAGTCCGTCCCAGAGCAGCGTGAGGAACTCCCGCATGGCCGGGCGCCAGCGGTCCGCCGCCCGCGGGGTGAAGGCCGGGCCCACCAGCGCCCGCAGCCGCCGGTGGCGCTCGCCGCTCTGGTTGAGGATGTTCGCGTCGATCTGCTCCCACAGCCGGCCCGCGGTGACGCCGAACAGCTCGGCGATCTGCCTGCCGGGGAACGCCGTGGCCCGCGAGCGCAGGAAGAACTCGCCGGACTCCCGGTCCAGCACCACGTACGACAGCGGCCCCTGGGCCAGCCAGCCCCGCCCGGCCACCTCGGCCAGCCGCCGGTGGTAGACCTCTCCGGTCAGGTCGGGCGCCGAGTAGTCGAAGACCGGCAGGTCCAGCTCGCTCACGATCGTCACGATGCCTCCGCCCGCGCCCTCCCCCGGGCGCTCCGCCCGCCGGGAACGTGTCCGGTCGGAGCGTATGCCGGACGTGTTCCCGTGTGAACCCCGAGGGATCCCGGCGGACGCGTGGTACGGCAGGGCCCCGCGGAGGCGCCGGTCCCCGGGAGGCGCCGGTCCCCGAGGGTTTTCCGGAACGCGGGCGTTCCCGGAAGGTCAGGCGCCGGCCGCCGTGGACAGGGACAGCGGGGCCGGGGCCGTGCTCCCGCGCACCACGAGCTCGGGGCGGTAGAGCAGCTCGGTGCGCGGGCCCTTGGTGCCGCCGATCTCGTCCAGGAGGGCGCTCACCGCGGCGAGGCTCATCTCCCGCACGGGCTGCCGGATCGTGGTGAGGGGCGGGTCGAGGTACGGGGTGAACAGCGAGTCGTCGAAGCCGACCACGGAGATGTCCTGGGGGACGCGGAGCCCGCGCTGGCGGACGGCCCTGATCACGCCGATCGCCATGATGTCGCTGCCGCAGCAGATCGCGGTGCACCCCTGCTCCAGCAGCAGCTGGGCGGCCGCCTGGCCGCCCTCGATCGTGAACAGCGTGTTCACGACCAGTCCGTCGGGCAGGTCGTCGTCGAAGTGGCGGGAGACGCCGCGGCGGAACCCCTCCGTCTTGCGGATCGAGGGGACGAAGCGGTCCTGGCCGACGGCCAGGCCGATGCGCCGGTGGCCCAGCGCGGCCAGGTGGTCGACGGCCATCTCCATCGCCGTCACGTCGTCGTTGGAGATGTACGGGGCCTCGATGTCCGCACGGTAGCCGTTGATCATGACGATCGGCAGCCTGCTCTCGACGAGCCGGACGTAGCGGGTGCGGTCGGACGTGGAGTCGGCGTGCAGGCCGCTGACGAAGATGATTCCGCTCACTCCCCGCTCCATCAGCAACTCGATGTAGTCGTCTTCGCGCATGCCCCCGGGCGCCTGCGTGCAGAGAACGGCGGCGTAGCCGCGCATCGCCAGTGCGCCCTCGACGATTCCGGCGAACGCCGGGAAGACGGGGTTGGAGAGCTCGGGCACGATCAGGCCGACGAGCCCGGCCCGCTGCTGGCGGAGCCGGGCGGGGCGCTCGTAGCCGAGCACGTCGAGGGCGCTGAGAACGGCCTGACGGCTGGCCGGTGAGACGCCCGGTTTGCCGTTCAGAACACGGCTCACGGTTGCCTCGCTGACCCCGGAGTGGGCCGCGATATCAGCGATACGCGTTGTCATGGCCGTCAACTTATCGTGAGCCCGAGCGGGGTCGTCGGGCTCCTCACCTGGTGAGGAGATCGGGACGGGGGTCTCGCGTCGTCGCCCGTCGCGTTCCCGCCACGTCGGCGGAGCGGGCCCGGAGCGGACCCGGAGGCGGGTGGTTCCACATTCCACCTTGACACTTTTTCGCCGTTATCTGTAAGAGTCGCCCGATTTGGGAGAGTCGCCCTCGTTCGGGAGACATCACGGTGGAGTTGCGGAAAGATACATTCCGGCAGCACGGCGGATTGTTGGGTCTTTCTGAAAGTTACTGAAAGCACTATGATCCTTTGCAGCAACTTTCTCGGGGAATGCGGGCGGGACGCGTCTTCGCTCTGCGCTCCCCGTGCCTCACTCATCAGTCGGTCCCTCCTGGGAGAACCCGACGCCGAACACCCCCCGTCTCAGCCTCCCCCGGCGCCTCGCCCGCCGTGCACCGCGAGCGCGACCTCCCCGGGCCCCGGCGGGTCCCACGTGCCGGACCCGAACGGGCGCCGGAGCGCCGGCAACGGAAGAAAGGTGCTGAAGCCATGGCAGTAGAGAGGGGAACTCCGTCTTCCCCTGGACTCCTCGACGGCGGCGCCCCGGTCATCGGGCATCCGCAGCCTCCCCGGGGCGCCGTCCTGAGGTCGGAACGGGCGTGGGCGCGGCACCTGTGGTGGGTCGCCCTGGCCGTCGGCGGCGCCGGAGCGGCGTTCGTCTGGCTGGCCACACCGCACGGCAGGGAGATAGAGGCGGTGTGGGAGCTCGGCGTCAAGCTGGTCGCGTTCGCCTGCCTGTGCGCGGCGATCGCCTTCTTCCCCTGGTCGTCCCCGCGCCTGCACTGGCTGCTGTACGTCCCCTTCGTGTTCTTCACCGGGTACGTCATCCCGCGGATCAGCTACTTCTACTACGGGGACGTCGCACGCGCCGAGGGTGACAGCTTCTACACGCATGTCTACCTGCTGCTCTACCCCGGGATCGTGCTCACCGTCGCGGCCGCCCACCGGCTGGGCGGCGGGACCCCGGGCAACTGCCTGAAGATCGCGGTGAACGGCATCGTCATCGTGTTCTCCGGTTTCCTCGACCTGATGTGGTACCTCGTCAACCCGGTCGAGCTGCCCCCGGTCATCGACGCGCCGCACATTTCGATCTTCACGGGCGGGCCGATCTCCTACGGGGCGACCGTCTTGTTCACTCTGGTCCACGTTCCCCTCATCATCGCTGTGGGAGCGCTCCCAGTAGACCGGTGGATCGATCGCCTGCTCGGCGTCGCACCGTCCGGCGGCCCGCGATGACCACGGGAGGCGAGCACATGCCGCACGTCTCCGCCGCGTCCCGGACGGTCGACGTCTCGGTCGCGGCGCCCGCCTTCAACGAGGCCGAGAACATCGCGGCGTCGGTGGGGGAGTGGCGCGAGTACCTGGAAGGGCACCCGGTGATCGGCGCGTGGGAGATCGTCGTCTGCGACGACGGCAGCACCGACGCCACCCGCGCGATCCTGGAGGAACTGAGCCGGGAGTGCCCCGGGCTCGTCGTGGTGGGCTTCACGCGCAACCGCGGCGCGGGCGCGGCGATCGCCGCCGCGATCGCCGCGACCCGCCTCGACTGGGTCGCGCTGCTCGACTCCGACGGCCAGTTCCCCATCGCCAACCTGGACGGGTTCCTCGACCGCATCCGCCGCGGCGAGGGGACGGCCTTCTCCGGGGCCAGGATCAGGAAGGCGGACGGCCTGCCGTACCGGTGGGGGTCGGCGCTCAGCGGCGCCGTGGGGAACCTGCTCCACGGCACCCGGTACCGCGACTTCAACTCGATCTTCAAGGTGGTGTACGGCCCGCTCTTCCGCGCCCTGCCGCTGGAGTCCGGCGGGATGAACTGCTCGACCGAGATCACCGCCCGGGTCGTCGAGCTCGGACACGACTGGATCGAGGTTCCGATCGAGCACAGGGAGCGCGGCGGCGGCAGCCGGGGATGGCGGTTCTGGCGAGGGGCGCGCGACCGGGCCCTGTTCGTGGGCTACCTCGGATACCGGCACTGGCTGCTCCGCCGGGGCGTGCTGCGGCCCCCCGCGGCGCCCCCCACCGGGTCTCCCGCCGCGTCCCCTGCCGCGTCTCCCGCCGTGCCCCCCACCCGGTCCTCCGCCCGGTCCTCCACCGCGCCCCCCGCCGCGTCCGCCCTCTCCGGCGAGCGCGCCGACCTGCCGCTGGAGGCCCGATGATCGCGCCGTACCTCGACCGGGCCTCGGTGGTCCTGTTCAGCGGCGGGCGGGGCGGGGCCAGCATCGCCCGCGGCCTCCTGGGCGTGCCGGACCTCGACCTGTCCGTGCTGATCAACGGATACGACAACGGGCAGTCCACCGGGGCGCTCCGCCGCTACCTGCCCGGGATGCTCGGCCCCTCCGACTTCCGCAAGAACCTCCTGCTGCACCTCCACGGAGGCGACCCGCGCCAGGAGGCGCTGAAGGGCGTGCTCGACCACCGGCTGCCCGCACGGGCCACCCGCAAGGATCTCGACCGCCTCGCGGACGGGCTGGCCCGCGGGACGGCGTACGGGATGCTGCCACCGCGCACGAGGGCCGCGGTGGCGCGCGACCTCTCCGTCCTGACGGAGGCGCTCGACGACCGGCCCGGACTCGAACTCGGGGACTGCGCGCTCGGCAACCTCGTGTTCGCGGGCGCCTACCTGCGGCTGGGCCGCGACTTCAACGCCGCGATCCGCTCCTGCGCCGAGGCGTTCGAGTCGCCGGCGCGGCTCGTCAACGTGACGGGCGGCGAGAACGCCTTCCTCGTGGCGCTCAAACAGGACGGCCGGCTCCTGGCGGACGAGGCCGACATCGTCGCCCCGCAGGACGCGGTGGCCATCTCCGACCTGTTCCTCCTCGACAGGCCGGTCACCCCGCGGCGGCGGGCCGTACTGGAAGCGCTCCCCGACGAGCACCGGCGGCGCGTCCTGGCCCGCGGCGGCGCCGAGATCTCCCTCAATCCCGAGGCCGGGGACGCCGTCGCGCACGCCGACCTGATCGTGTACGGGCCCGGCACGCCGCACTCGTCGCTGCTGCCCAGCTACCTCACCCCCGGGATCGCCGACGCGATCGCCGTCAGCCGCGCCGCCGCCAAGGTGTTCGTGGTCAACATCGAGGACGACCACGACGTCCAGGGACTCGACGCCCGCGCCCTGGTGAACCGGACCCTGCGCTACCTCGGCGATCCCCGCAACGAGCGGCGCATGGTCACCCACGTCCTCTGCCACGCCGGGTCCGCGGGGACGGGGTCCGCCGCGCCGGAGGGTCCCGCCGGGAGCGCCGGGACGGGGCCGCGATGGGTCACGGCCGACCTGGAGGACCCGCGGCGGCCCGGCGTGCACTCCGGGACCCGCACGGTGGCCGCACTGGCCCGCATCGTCGGCGAGACCTCCCTGCTGGGGACCGGATGAGCGCGACCGCACGCCGCACGGCCGCGGCGCTCGCCGGGCGGCGTGCCTGGCTGTGCGATCTGGACGGCACGCTCGTCGACTCCGCCCCCGCCCACGAGGCCGCCTTCCGCGCCGCGCTCGCCGAGATCTCGCCGGAGGCGCTCGGCTCCTTCGACTACGGCGCCCACATGGGGGCGAGCACCCGGCAGGTGGTGGAGGACCTGGGCGTGCCGCCGGCCCTCGTCGAGCGGGTGGCCGGGCGCAAACAGCACCTGTACCGCGCGTACGTCAGGGACGGGGCCGTGGCGGTCCTGCCCGGCGCGCACCGGCTGCTGACGCTCCTGGCCGACCGGGGGTGCGCGGCCTACCTCGTCACCGGCGGGAGCCGCGACTCGGTCACCCGGGTCCTGGCGGCCTCCGCGTTGACCGGGTACTTCCGCGGCGTGCTGACCGCCGACGACGTGCCGTGCAGCAAGCCCGATCCGGGCTTCTACCGGCGGGCGTGCCAGATCTGGTCCGTCGATCCCGCCGACGCCGTCGCGCTGGAGGACTCCGCCCACGGGGTGGCCTCCGCCGTCGGCGCGGGACTGCTCACGCTCCAGGTGCACGGGGACGTCCCGGTGGCCGGGGCGGTGCGGGTGCGGGATCTGGACGAGGTCGTGTCCCTTCTCGGCACGCAGCCTGGCACGCAGCTTGACATACAGCCCGGCACGCAGTCCGGCACGGAGACTCTCGGCATGGAGGCGAACCCCATTGGGTGACGAACGTGTCTGCGCGGTGATCCCCGCGGCGGGACAGGGGTCCAGGCTCGGCCTCGGCATCCCGAAGATCATGCTGGAGATAGCCGAGGGCGTCACGGTCTGGGACCTGCTGCGCCGTCGCCTCACGCCGTGGGCGGAGCACATCCACGTGGTGCTCTCCCCGGAGGGGGAGGCCCCCTTCCGGCGGCTGGCCGCCGAGGCGATCGAGCGGGCAGAGGTCTCCGTCAGCGTCCAGGCCGAGCCGACGGGCATGGGCGACGCCGTCTTCGGGGCCGCGGTGCCGTACTGGGCGGGCCACGACGCGATCCTGGTCGTCTGGGGCGACCAGGCGAACCTGTCGTCACGGACGGTCGGCGAGGTGGTGCGGGCCCATCGTGAAAGCGTGTCCGGGGGAGAGCCGGGACTGGTCCTCCCGCTGGTCCCGCTGCCCGACCCCTACGTCCAGTACGACTACGACGCGGCCTCCTCGACCCTGCTGCGGGTGCGCATGTCCAGGGAGGGGGACGAGTGCGACCCCGGAGGACTCAGCGACGTCGGCGTCTTCTGCCTCAGCGCGGAGGGGCTGCCGCGGGCCTGGACCCGCTACCTGGCCGAGGCCCGCCTCGGGTCGGTCACCGGGGAGGTCAACTTCCTGCCGTTCCTGCCGTACCTGTCGCGGGAGCACGGCTGGCGGACCACGGTGGTGCCGGTCGCCGACCCCACCGAGGCCCTGGGCATCAACACCCCCGCCGATCTGGAGTTCACCCGGAGGGCGTATTCGCGATGCGCGAGCTGACCCCCGATCCCGGGCCGCTCCGCCGGGTTCACATCGTCTGCTCGGAGATCCCCCCGGACGTCGTGGGCGGGCTCGGCCGCTACGCCGAGCGCATGATGGCGGCCCTGAGCCGCGGCGGGGTCCCCGTCACGGTGTACGGCACGGCCCGCAAGGGCCGCTCACCCCGGATCGAACGTCGGGGCGACGTCACACTGCACCGGCTGACGACGGCGAGCAGCGACCACGCCAGGGACTCGCGCACGCCGAGCGTGCTCCGGCGGGCGGCCAGGATCGCCGGGCTGCTCGCCTTCAACGCGCGCGTCGCGGGCCGCGTCCTGCGCGCCGAGGCGGGGCGGTCCCGGGCCGGGCGGGCCGGAACGGTCGTCGCCGTGCACGACTGGATGGGAGCCCCGGCCGGCATCGTGTGCCGGCTGCTGGGCCGCCTTCCGGTGGTCTTCCACGTGCACACCCGCGAGCTCAACGCCGACCCGGAGGCCGCCCGGTCCGGGAGGCGCTCCCTGCACGCGGCCTGTCTCGACGCGCTGGAGACGGCGCAGGCCCGCCTGGCCGATCTGATCATCGTGCCGAGCGTGAGCGTCCGCGACGATCTCGCGGCCCGCGGCTGGCCGAAGGAGCGGCTCCGGGTCCTGCCGCACGGTTTCGAGGAGCCGGAGCTGCTGCGGCTGGCCGCGCTGCCCGATGACGAGCGCGCGCGCGTCGCCTCGCGGGTGCGCGGCCGCTACCTGCCGGGCGGCGAGGGCCGGCTGGTCGTCTTCGCCGGCCGCCTGTCCGCGCACAAGGGCGTGCAGACCCTGATCCGGGCGGTGCCGGACCTGGTGAAGCGGTACGGCGACCTGCGGGTCGTGATCATCGGCGCCCAGCTGCCGCAGACCGACGACAACGCGGTCGTCGCGCGGCTGATCGGCGAGGTCGGCGCCGGCGAGCACGTGGCGGCCGACTACCGGTTCCTCGACTCGGCCGAGCTGTTCGCGCACTTCCTCGCCGCCGACGTGTGCGTCTTCCCGTCCGTGTACGAGCCGTTCGGGCTGGTCGCGGTGGAGGCCATGGCGCTGGCCCGGCCGGTGCTCGTCGGCCCGGGCTACTCTCCCGAGGTCGTGGGGGACGGGGCGGTGCGGTGCGCGCACGACCGTCCCGAGGAGTTGGCCGACGCCCTGTCGCGCTGCCTCGACGACCCGGCGGGGGCCGCGCGGATCGCCGCCCGCGGCGCCGCGTACGTGCGGGAGCGCTACAGCTGGTCCCGTACGGCCGAGCGGACGCTGGCCGCCTACGCCGAGGCGGCGCGGTGACCTTCCGCATCGGCAGGCGTCACCGGGCCGGCGCGGCCCCGGAGCGCCGCTGGGCCGTCGCGGCCCCGATGGCGGTCAACGCGATCGCCAGCGGGATCTCCGCCTCGACCACGCTGCTGGTGGCCTGGGGGGTCAGCGCCGCCGAGTTCGGGCGCTTCACCCTGGTCCTGTCGATCGCGCTGATCGTCACCGTCGGCATGGTGATGAGCCTGCACTTCGTCATGTACCAGGAGCTCCCGCGGTCCCGGCCCGAGGAGCACCGGGCTCTGATCACCACGGCGCTGCTGTCCACCCTCGTGCTGGGCGCCGTCCTGGCTCTGGCGGGGCTGCTGGCCGCCCCCGTCCTGACCGCGGTTCTGGGCGTGGATCTGCGCACCCTCTGCCTCGCGCTGGCCCTCTCCCTGGCGATGGCGGTGAACTACCTCACCGAGAGCTTCCTGAGGGGCCTGCGGAGGTACGCCCTCACCTCCGGGCTGAAGGTCGCCGTCGCCCTCGTCTACCTGGGCGGCTCGGCCTACTTCCTGCTCGTGCTCGGCGTCGAGGACGTCGACTGGTACCTGCTGGCGCTGATCGGCACGAACCTGCTGTTCGCCCTCGTCTCGGCGGTCGGCTACCGGATCGACCCGCGCCTGTGGTCGCGCGCGCTGGCCCGCTCGCTGTACCGGCACGGCGCCTACCTCACCGCTCTCGGCGCCCTCACCGCCGTGCTGTTCGGCGTGGACGTGATCTTCCTCAACCACTGGGCGGAGCCCGCCGAGGTGGGGGTCTACTCGATCTACAACAACTTCCCCAAGCGCCTCCTGGGGGTGGTGCTCGCCGACGGCATCGGCCTGGTGCTGCTCCCGACCCTGGCCGTCATGGACACCTCCACGGCGCTGCGCCGCATCGGGAGGCTGTCCCCGGCCGTCTTCGCGGCGACGGCCGTGCTGTCGTTCACGGCGAGCGCGGTGTTCTTCCTCCTGCTGCGGGACGAGTATCCGTACTCCTTCGGCCTCATGGCCCTGTCGGCCCTGGGCATCGGCGCCCACACGGTCTTCAACGTCTACTCGGCGGCGCTGTCGATGGACGGGGTGCGGGGCGCCAAGGTGCTCATCACCGCCCTGTCCGCCGCGGCGGCGCCCGTCCTCGCCTGCCAGGTCGTCCTCATCGCCTGGCAGGGCCTGGTCGGCGGGCTGGTGGCGTTCATCCTGTCCAATCTCGTTCTCGCCGCGGCCGTGGTCGTCGTCTCCGCCCGCGCGTACCGGGCGGGGGCGCCGAGCACCCGCCATCCGGAGGTCAGCCGATGAGGATCGCCCACATCATCACCCAGTTCCCGCCGAACATCACCGCGGGACTGGGCCGCTACATCGCCGAGATCGCCCCGCGGATGGCCGAGGGGCACCGCCTGAGCGTCTTCACGCTCAACGACGGCCGCCTGCCGGTCTCCGAACGCGCCGGGGGCATCGCCGTCCACCGTCCCCGGAACCGGCTGTTCGGCGCGATCAGCCGCCGGCGGCGGCTCAACCGCACCCGCAGGCTCGACTTCGCCCTGCTCACGCTGAACGTCGTGGTCAGCAACTGGCGGTATTTCCTGCGGCTGTTCTCCGCCGGCCGGAGCGGGCGTCCCGACCTGGTGGCGGTGCACGACTCCACCAACTTCCTGTCCGGCCTGCTCTGCCACCACCTGCTGCGGCTCCCCGTCGTCTTCCACGTGCACACCACCGAGTACGGCGTCGACCGCCGCAACGGCACCGCGGGGGCGAAGGGACTGCTCGCCGTCGTGGAGCGGTGGCTGGCACGGGTCGCCCGCCGGGTCGTGGTCCCCACCCCGGAGGTGCGCGACCGGCTCGCCGCCGCCGGCTGGGACCGTTCGTCGATCGAGGTGGTCTGCCTGGGCGGCACGTTCGAGCGGCTGCTCGCCGGAGGCGGGCCGGACGGGGAGGCGCTGCGGGAGCGGGCCGGCGGCCTGCGCGCCCGGCTGGGCATCGGAGCCGGTGACCCGGTCCTGCTGTTCGTCGGCAGGATCGAACGGCAGAAGGGGATCTACCCGCTGCTGGAGGCCATGCCGCGGATCGTCGCCGGGGCGCCCGGGCTGCGCCTGGTGATCGTCGGCGAGGGCGACGAGGACGGTGTACGGCGGATCGCCGCCGGGGCGGGGCTGTCCGGGCACGTCCGCACCTCCGGAGGGTGGGTCGGCGGCGAGGAACTGCTGGACTACTACGAGATGGCCGACGCCTGCGTCTTCCCCTCGCTCTTCGAGCCGTTCGGCCTGGTGGCGACCGAGGCGATGGCCATGGGGAAGCCGACGATCCTCGGCCACGGCTTCTCCCGGATCTTCCTGGGCGACCCGGCCCGCCCGGCGGTGCGCTTCGTCCGCGGGGACGATCCGGACGACATCGCCGGGACTGTGATCGAGCTCATGTCGGACCCGGCGGCGCGGGAGTCGCTCGCGGCCGAGGGGGAGCGGTTCGTCCGGAAACAGCTGAACTGGGACCGGACCGTCGAGGAGACGCTGGCCGTCTACCGGAGCGTCCTGGACGAGGACCGTACGGGAGCCCGCCGCAGGTAGTCCGACGCCGCCCGCGGTATGGACTTCCGCCCCGGAAAGGCTTTTCCTTGGTGGCGGCGATCAGGGCGATCACGGTGATCACGTCGATCACCAGGAACTCGGAACAGGAACCCGAATGGCGGACGGAACAACGGCGACGCCGGCTCCCGGTGATGTGTACGCGCAGCGCTTCACGCCGCGTTTCTACGAGATCGACGGCCAGGGCGTCATGTTCAACATGTGGTATCTGGCGTACGTGGACGAGGCGGTGGACGGCTTCTTCGCCCATCGCGGCGTGTCGTACTCCCGCTGGAAGGAGCTGGGCATCGACGTGCACATCGCGCACGTCGACATCGACTGGAAGTCGCCCATCCGGGGCGAGGACCGCCCCGAGGTCCTGATCAGCACGGCGCGGATCGGCAAGAAGAGCTTCACGCTGGACTTCGCCTTCCGCCGCGACGGTGAGCTGACCGCCACCGGCTCCGCGGTGTACGTCGCGTTCGCCCCCGACGGTTCGGGGACGGTGCCGGTTCCGGACCGGCTGATCGAGGCGCTCGGCCCTGTCCTCCCTCTCGACGGCGGTGCGCCGTGAAGGCGCGCGCCGGCGCGGGCCCCGTTCGGGTCGCCGGCGGGGCTCGACAGGCGGGCGACGCGGCGGGACCTTGTGAGGAGGAGGGTTCCCAGAAAACCCTATTTACCTACTAATTGTGTGGGATACTTCGGGCATGGGTCTGGACTGGATTCGCGCGTCGAGCGAGCGCGCCGAGACGCCCCTGACCGCTGCCGTCGCGGCGGGCCGCTGGATTCGATCGGCGGCCGTCGACGACGGGCGCGGGCGGCACTGGCGGGCCAATCCCGACCCCCGGGGCAGGTCGGCCGTGACCGCGGAGCCCGCCTCGCTCTACTCCGGGGCGGCGGGCATCGTGCTGTTCTTCCTGGAGCTCGCCGCGGCGACCGGCCATGAGGCGTACCTGGAGGACGCCCGCGCGGGGGCCCGCTACCTCGCCGCGACCTGGCGGGATCAGGCGGACCCGTCCCTCTACCACGGCCTGGCCGGCACGGTCGTCGCGCTCACCGAGGCGGGGTGGGCGCTGGGCGAGGAGAGATTCGAGGCGGAGGCCCTGGCGGCCGCCGACCGGATCGTCCGCGCCGTGCGCCCGGTCGGCGGCGGCCTCGGCTGGTCCGCGGACCCCGCGCAGCGCGGTGACGGCGGCATCGTGCTCGTGCTGCTGCGGGCCGCCGCCGCATTCGGCGTGCCCGTCTACGAGCAGGTGGCGCTGGAGGCCGGCGAGCGCATCGCCGGGCTGGCCGTGCCCGGCCACCGCTTCGGCGACTGCCCCGATCTGCCCGCCGACGCGGTCACCCCGGGCTTCCTGTCCGGCACGGCGGGCACCGCCCTGCTGCTGGCGCGCCTGCACGGGGTCACCGGCGAGCGGCGCTTCCTGGACGCCGCGCGCCGGGGGGCCGGCTTCGTCCGCGAGGTCAGCGTCGTCACCGGCGGGTGCGCGGTCGTCCCGCATCACGTCCCGCAGGCCAGGAGCCTGCACTATCTGGGCTTCTGCTCGGGCTCGGCCGGGGTGGCGCGGATGTTCTACGAGCTGTACCGGGCCGCGGGGGACCCGGGCGACCTGGACTGGGCCGAGCGGATGGCGCACGGCATCGTGCGCTCCGGCGTCCCGCAGCGGAGCGCGCCCGGGCTGTGGAACACGGCCTGCCAGTGCTGCGGCACCGCCGGGCTGCTGGAGCTGTTCGTCGGGCTGTGGGCGGCGACCGGGCGGGAGCGGTATCTGGAGTTCGCCGGCACCCTCGCCGGGAGCCTCATCGGCCACGCGACCGACCCCGACGGCCGGGGCATGCGCTGGTACCAGGCCTACCGCCGGCTCCGCCCGGGCGAGGTCTCGGCCGACACCGGCTACATGGTCGGCGCGGCCGGCGTCGGCGCCGCGCTGCTGCACCTGGACGCCGCCATGCAGCCGGACCGGGCGCGGCGGGTGATCCTGCTGCCGGACAACCCCTTCCCGGCCATCCCGGTGCCGGCCGCCGCGCTCGGCCGTCCGGAGTAGGCGGCGCTCCCGAGTGGGGAGACCCGGATTCGGATGATCCTCCGAGGAATCATCCGCCGGGGACGGCTGTTGTCAGCGGATGGAACGTATGTTTGGGCAAGACAGGGAGGCGGCCTTAGGCTGGCTCCCTGTTCGGCCGTGATGGATGGAGGGGACGCCTCGTGTTGCAGGACTCGTTCGGGCGGGTGGCGACCGATCTGCGGGTGTCCCTCACGGACCGGTGCAATCTGCGCTGTTCATATTGCATGCCCCCGGAGGGCCTCGACTGGCTGCCCAAGCCGGACCTGCTGACCGCCGAGGAGATCGTCCGGCTGGTGGCCATCGGGGTGGAGCGCCTGGGCATCACCGAGGTCCGCTACACCGGCGGCGAGCCGCTGCTCCGCCGGGAGCTGGTGGAGATCGTGGCCCGTACGGTCGCCCTCACGCCCACGCCGCAGGTCTCGCTGACCACCAACGGCATCGGGCTGGCCCGGCTGGCCGCCCCGCTCGCCGAGGCCGGACTGCACCGTGTCAACGTCTCGCTCGACACCCTCGACCGCGAGACGTTCGTCAAGCTCGCCCACCGCGACCGGCTGGCGGACGTCCTGGCCGGCCTGGCCGCGGCCGAGGCCGCCGGGCTCCGGCCGGTCAAGGTCAACGCGGTGCTCATGCGCGGGATCAACGAGCACGAGGCCGCCCCGCTGCTCCGCTACTGCCTGGAGCGGGGATACGAGCTCCGCTTCATCGAGCAGATGCCCCTGGACGCGCAGCACGGCTGGCGCCGGGAGAACATGATCACCGCCGACGAGATCCTCGCGATGCTGAAGGAGTCCTTCGACCTCACCGAGGACGACCCGGTCGAGCGCGGCAGCGCCCCCGCCGAGCTGTTCCTCGTCGACGGCGGCCCGGCCCGGGTCGGCGTGATCGGCTCGGTGACCCGGCCGTTCTGCGGCGCCTGTGACCGGGTGCGGCTCACCGCCGACGGCCAGATCCGCAACTGCCTGTTCGCCACCGAGGAGTCCGATCTGCGGGCGGCGATGCGCTCGGGAGCCTCCGACGACGAGCTCGCCGAGCGCTGGACGGCGGCGGTCCGGACGAAGAAGGCCGGGCACGGCATCGACGACCCCGCGTTCCTGCAGCCGGCCCGCCCGATGTCCGCCATCGGCGGCTGATCGCGGATCCCTCCGGTCCGGCGAGCGCCGGCGGTCAGGGGTGTTCCCGTCGGCCCCGCTGGGCGTGATCCTGCCCGGCGCCGTCCGGATCGGCCGAGGGCGTGTTCTCCCGGTGGGTGAAGATGTCGAGCAGGCTCTCGATGCGGACCCCGGCCTCGGCCGGATGCCGGAACCGCCGGGTGGGGTCGATGCTGTAGTGGTTGCGCCGTCCCACCCGGGTGCGGGTGAGATAACCGGCCTCCTCCAGATCGGAGACGATCGCCTGCGCGGCCCGTTCGGTGATCCCGATGCCGGCGGCCACGTCGCGCAGCCGTGCCCGCGGGTCCCGGGCGACCATCAGCAGCACCCGCGCGTGGTTGGTGAGGAACGTCCAGCGGGTGTGCGGCCGGTTGGCGCCAGAGCTGTCCATGATCTCACCCTAGAAGTCCGTGGCCGCCGGTTCATCCCGAGAGCCGAAACGCGTGGATGTTCGTGTCTCCGGAAATCTTTCACGAAGAGTATTTCAGGTATTGTTGTTCGGGGTTACCGTTGGGAGGGTGGTGACCCGGCCTCTACGACAAGGGAGCAGGGGTGACAGGGACGCCATGACCACTGTCTTTCACGCCGTTCCGCTGCCGAGGTCTCCCGGGGAGTGACGCCGGTGGACAGAGAGATGGAGCTCCCCGGCAACCGGTCGTTCGAGTCCGGTGACTCCACCCCCGGGGAACTGGTGCTCTACCAGGACCAGCGCCTCCGGATCGCCCGGTGCGGCGGGTTCGCCGGCTGCACGCTGAAGATCAGCGGGCAGGTCGACGCCGTCAACAGCGCCGCGCTGTCCCGGATCCTGGCCGAGGAGGGCCGGGAATGCGACGGCCTGGTCATCGACATCGGCCAGGTGACCTTCATCGACGTCTCCGGATTGCGCGTCCTGGCGGCCTCCCGGCACGCGCCGCCGTGCCGGGCGCACCTGCACGGCATGCCGTCCCACGTGGAGCGCCTGCTGACGATGGTGGGCCGGGCCCAGGCGATCCCCGGGGAGGCGTCTCCCGAACCCCTGCCGTGAGCGGGCGCGCCTCCCCTCGGTTAGCCTCGGGTCCATGAACGGCTACGACGCGCTGGTCCTCGCCGGCGGCCGGGCGTCCCGGCTCGGCGGGAGGGACAAGCCCGGCGTGGTGGTCGGCGGGCTGCCGATGATCGAGAGGGTCGCGGCGGCCGTGGCGGACGCCGCGCGTCTCATCGTGGTGGGCCCCCCGCGCCCCGGGCTCGGCCGGGCGGTCTTCCGGCGGGAGGATCCGCCGGGCGGCGGGCCGATCCCGGCGCTGCGGGCCGGGATCGCGGAGGTCACCGCACCGTGGGTGGCGCTGCTCGCCGCCGATCTGCCGCTCCTGACGGCCGAACACGTCTCGGCGCTGCTCGGCGCGGCGGGCGCGGGTCGTACGGACCTCATGCCCGGCGAGCGCGGCGGGCCGGGCGGCGCGGTGCTCGTGGACGACGAGGGGCGGCTGCAGTGGCTGGCCGGGGCCTGGCGCACGGCGGCGCTCGCCGAGGCGCTCGCCGGCTACGAGGGACAGTCGTTGCGCGGCCTGCTCGCCCCGCTGGACCCGGTCCCGCTCCGCCTCGCCGGAGAACCGTGGTTCGATTGCGACACGCTTGACGATCTGGAGCATGTGAGGAGCGGGAGTTGAACGTGCTGGCGGAGTGGACCGCGCTGGTCTGCGAGGAACTGGGCGTCGATCCGGAGAAGATCGACCGTGACATGCTGCTCGACCTGACGAAGGAGGTCGCGCACGGCGTGGCCCGCCCGGCCGCGCC
Organism: Planobispora longispora; assembly: GCF_016863135.1. Taxonomy (GTDB): domain Bacteria; phylum Actinomycetota; class Actinomycetes; order Streptosporangiales; family Streptosporangiaceae; genus Planobispora; species Planobispora longispora. The sequence goes on along the minus strand of NZ_BOOH01000023.1, from coordinate 246,683 downwards.
GCTGACGGCCTACCTGCTGGGCCTGGCCCAGGGGGCGGGGACGGCTCCGCCCGACGCGGTGGAGCGGCTGGTCCGGATGGCCGGGAACTGGGAGCGGGCGACCACCGAGACGATGGGCGACGCGTGACGGCGGTAAGGGATTTAACACCGGCAGGTAAATCCGGGGGAGGCCGGTAGGTCAACCTCACGGAGAAAAGGAAGAGAAAAGGGCGACGCCGGGTGGTTACGGGGGCAAACCACCCGGCGCCGCTTCATCGGCGTTCCGACGGGGGCCCGGAACGCCGGCACCAGTGCCCCGACGGGGGACCAGGGCACTTGGCTAAAGCGTACACCTCCAACCCCTGAGATGCGTCAAGACTTAGTCACGACCCGATCTCGCGTCGGTGCCGTGGAATCTCGTTCTGTCCCGATCCGGTCATGTCGGGGTCGGCCGGAGGGGTGGGCCGCGGGGCGTTGGCTCCGATCACGGCAACGTACGGCAAAAAGATGGCGCCGGCGAAGAGAAGGATCTTCACGGGCAGGGGGGCGGGCACGGTGAAGGCGAGGACCAGGCAGATCAGCCTGATCCCCATTTTGATCAGGTAGTTCCTCTCCCGGCGGCCGATGTCCTCGCTCAGCGAGGGCCGGGCGTCGGTGACCTGATGGACCTCCGGGCTCCTGTGCCATCCCCTCACGCTTTCCACCGTAGACCTCGGATTGATCGGGCGCGAGCGGTCATATGATCATGGCTTTCGGGTAAGGGAGGAAGGTGACGGATCGAACGTATCGGGTGACAGAGATTGTCGGCACGTCGGGGGAGGGCCTCGAAGCGGCCATCCGCAACGGCATCCGGCGTGCCTCCCAGACCCTGCGCCATCTCGACTGGTTCGAGGTGACGGAGGTCCGCGGCCACATCGTCGACGGCGAGATAGCCCACTTCCAGGTCGGACTGAAGGTCGGCTTCCGGCTGGAGGACGACTCCTGACCCGGACCGGCGCGCCGTCCGGCCGGTAGACGATCTCCGGTCTGTACGGCGCGCCGCCCGGACGGCAGACTGTGCCGCATGGGTGGTTATCGCCGGAATGTATGGGCCGTGCCGGTGACGGTGGCCGCGCTGCTGGCCGGAGGTTGCTCCTCACCCGGAGCGCGTGAGGCCGCTCCGGCGCGGAGCGCGCCGGCCGGGAGTCCCGCGCCGGAGCGGCAGGCGCTCACGCAGAGCGCCGCCGACATCCGCCGGACGATCGAGAGCATGCGCCGCCTGGACGACCTCCCGCTGTACGAGATGACCTTCCACGGCTCCTACGACCCGGAGGCTCCGGTCACCGAGGAGTCGCTGGCCGCCCCGGCCGGCGACTGGGCGTGCTCTCTGTTCTTCCTGCCCGCGACCGGGCCGGGCGACCGGCCCCTGTTCGGCCGGAACTTCGACTGGGACCCCCACCCGGCGATGGCCGTGCACGCCGACCCGCCCGGCGGCTACGCCTCGGTCTCCATGGTGGACCTGTTCTACGTGCTCGGCAGCGCGGCCCCGCCCGACCCGGCCGACCCCCGGACCCGCCGCCGGATGGCCCACGCCGTGCTCACACCCTTCGACGGGGTCAACGAGAAGGGGCTGGCCGTCGGGATGGCGCAGACCCCCGACGGGAAGCTTCCGGCGGAGGCGGCCGACCGGCCGGACGTCGGAAGCGTGCGGATCATCCGGCTGATGCTCGACCGGGCCGCCACCGTGGACGAGGCGCTGGACGTCATGCGCCGCTACGACGTCCGGTTCGGCCCCGACCCGCAGCTCCACTACCTGATCGCCGACGCCACCGGGAGGTCGGCCGTCGTCGAGTACGCCGACGGCCGGATGAACGTCATCGAGGACCGCGTGCTGACCAACTTCACCATGACCGGCACCGAGAAGGCGGAGCGCACGGCCGAGACCCGCTACGGCAAGCTCGACGCGGGGCTCCCCAAGGCGCGGACCTGGCAGGACGGGATGAACCTGCTCCAGCGGGTGGCCCAGGGGCACACCCGCTGGTCGGCCGTCTACGACCTGTCCGACGGCACCGCCCGGGTGGTGACGGGCAAGCGCTGGGAGCGGGTGCACACCATCCCGCTCGCCGGGAAGGGCTGACGCGGTCGAGGCCGCCCGCTCAGGAGAGCTCGGACTCCGCCCGCGCGATCGCCTCGAACTCCTCCTCGGGCGCGTCGGCCACCAGCCGGTGGCGGCTGTAGAACCAGAAGTAGAGCAGCGCGACGACGAAGACCCCGGCCGTGATGAGCGCGGCGGTCACGTCCACCAGGAAGGTCGCCACCACCGCCGCGAGCGCCAGCACCAGCGCCACGCCGGTGGTCACGACGCCGCCGGGAGTCCGGTAGGGCCGCTCCATGTCCGGCTCGCGCCTGCGCAGCACGATGTGCGAGACCATCATCAGCACGTACGAGACGGTCGCGCCGAACACCGCGACCTGGATCATCAGGTTCCCGGCCTGGGTGAACGCGGCGAGCAGGAAGCCGATGGTGCCGGGCACGATCAGCGCGAGGTACGGCGTGTGCCGCCGGTTGGTCACCGAGAGCCAGCGGGGCAGGTAGCCCGCCCGGGACAGGGCGAACAGCTGCCGGGAGTAGGCGTAGATGATGGAGAAGAAGCTCGCGATCAGACCGGCCAGGCCGACGTAGTTGACGAAGTCGGCCAGGAATGTGTCGCCGCCGTAGGCCAGCCGGAGCGACTCCGGGAGCGGGTTGTCCGAATCCGCGATCGCCCGCGAGCCCGCGCCGCCCGGGGCGGTGAGCAGGATCAGCGTGGCGGTGACCAGCAGGACCATCATGCCGGCGATGATCCCCTTGGGCAGGTCCCTCCGCGGGTCCCGCGCCTCCTCCGCGGCCAGCGGCACCCCCTCGATCGCGAGGAAGAACCAGATCGCGTAGACCAGCGCGCTCCAGACCCCGAAGATCCCGAAGGGCAGGAAGGAACTGGCGCCGAACGCCCCGGTGGCCGGGATGTCGAGGAGCTTGCCCGCGTCGAACTGCGGGATCATCCCGACGACGAAGGCGATCAGGGCCACCATCGCGATGCCGGTGATCACGAACATCACCCTGAGCGCCTCGCCGACGCCCCACAGGTGGAAGCCGACGAACACGGCGTAGGCCGCGAGGAACACGGGCCATCCGCTGGCGAGCCCGAACAGGCCCAGCGCCTCCACGTAACCGCCGATGAAGACCGCGATGGCGGCCGGGGCGACGGCGTACTCGATCAGGATCGCCATTCCGGTGGCGAACCCGCCCAGCGGGCCGAGGGCGCGCCGCGCGAAGCCGTACCCCGCCCCGGTGACCGGGATGCTGGAGGACATCTCGGCGAGCCCGAACACCATGCAGGTGTACATGATCGCCATCAGGATCGTGGCGATGAGCAGGCCGCCCCAGCCGCCCTCGGCGAGGCCGAAGTTCCAGCCCGCGAAGTCGCCGGAGATGACGTAGGCGACGCCGAGGCCGGCCAGCAGCACCCATCCGGCCGCGCCCCGCTGGAGTTGCCGTCTGGCCAGATAGTCGGTGGACACCCGCTCGTAGTCGGCTCCGTGGACATGCCGTCTGTTCTCGGCCACGCTGTTACCTCCGGGCGTTGTCCGGCCAATGGTCTGAGGCCGGACCATAAGCACTTGGCCGTGATATTTCGCTCCGTCCCAGGTCCCGTCAACCCCGGGGGATGTGACGATCAGGTAACCGAATGCGAACGCGCCTCGCATGCGAACGGCCCGCGCCTTCCCCGGCACGGGCCGTTCCCGTACGGCGGGCCGCCGGGACGTCCGCGACGCCCCGGCGGCCGGTCGTCAGCCCACCCGGCCGACCGCCGGCGCCGTCAGCTCGCCTGGCTGACCGTCGACATGTTGAAGTCCGGCACCCGCAGGGCGGGCATGACCGTGCGGGTGAAGTAGTCGTTCCACTCGCGGGGGAGCGTCTGCTCGCTCGCCCCGACCTCGGCGATGCGGCCGAGCAGGTCGACCGGGCTCTCGTTGAAGCGGAAGTTGTTGACCTCCCCGACGACCTCGCCGTTCTCCACCAGGTAGACGCCGTCCCGGGTCAGGCCGGTCAGCAGCAGGGTCTGCGGATCGACCTCGCGGATGTACCACAGGCAGGTGAGCAGCAGGCCCCGCTCGGTGGAGGCGATCATCTCCTCCAGCGACCTGCCGCCGTCCGGCCCCTCCAGGATCAGGTTGTCGATCGCCGGGGTCACGGGCATCGCCGTCAGCTCGGCCGAGTGCCGGGTCTGGAGCAGGCGCGCCAGCGTGCCCTCGGCGATCCAGTCGGTGGAGGACAGCCGCATGCCGTTGTCGAACACCGAGCTCTGCCGGCTGGAGGCGTGCGCGACCACGAACGGCGTCGTCTCGATGCCGGGATGGGCCGGGTCGCTGTAGAGCCGGAGCGGGACGGGGGAGAGGACCTCCCCGACGCGGGTGCCGCCGCCGGGCTTGGAGAAGACCGTACGGCCGTCCAGGGCGTCCCGGGCGCCGGCCGTCCAGTACGTGTAGATCATCAGGTCGGCCACCGCGGACGGCGGGAGCAGCGTCTCGTAGCGGCCCGCGGGCAGGTCGATCCGGTTCTTGGCCCACTCCAGCCGCCGGGCCAGCGAGGCGTCCAGCGCCGTCACGTCCACATCCGTGAAGTCGCGCGTGGCCACGCCGGTCCACGCCGAGCGCTTCATGTCGGGGGACTTGGCGTTGAGCTCCAGGCGGCCGGTGGGCTGGGTGTGCCGGAGCCGGGCCCCGGCGGAGGTGCCCACGAAGGTCGTGGTGACGATGTGCTCGGCGAAGCCGTACAGCTTGCGCCCGCCCGCCTCGGCGGCGGCGAAGGCCTCGCCCAGCGCGGGGGCGAAGGAGCCGAAGACGCCGATCGCGGTGGGCTCGGCCGGGGCGTCCCAGTCGGCGGAGACCGCCCCGTCGACCAGCGGGCGAGCGTCCTCGGACGGCTGCGCGTCCTCGGCCGCGCGGTCGGCCGCGGCCACCACGTCGGCCAGCTGGTCGGGGCGGACCGCGGCCCGCGAGACCACGCCCACGCTCCGCCCGGCGATCGAGATCACCGTCAGCTGGGAGGACCGGGTGACGCCGTTGGTGGTCAGGGTGTTGCCCGCGAAACGCAGGTTGGCGCTGGACGTCTCGTCCACGATGACGATGGTGTCGTCGGCCGTCGAGAGCGCCAGGGCCTTCTCGACCATCTCCTGAGGACTCATTCCACTTCCCGCCTGGAGGCTCGTCGCGGCATCCGCCGGAGTGCCGTGCTCGTCGGTTCGCTCGCTCACTACTTCCCACCCTCCTGAACGGTGTTGAGGACGCGGACGCCGCGGAAGAGCGCCGACGGGCAGCCGTGGCTGACCGGGGCGACCTGGCCGGGCTGGCCCTTGCCGCAGTTGAACGCGCCGCCCAGCACGTAGGTCCGGGGGCCGCCGACGGCTTCCATCGAGCGCCAGAAGTCGGTCGTGGTCGCCTGGTAGGCGACGTCGCGCAGCTGCCCGGCCAGGCGGCCGTTCTCGATGCGGTAGAACCGCTGGCCGGTGAACTGGAAGTTGTAGCGCTGCATGTCGATGGACCAGCTCTTGTCGCCCACGATGTAGACGCCGCGCTCCACGCCGGAGATGAGCCCCTCGGTGGAGGGGCCGTCGGGGGCGGGCCGGAGCGAGACGTTGGCCATGCGCTGGATCGGCATGTGCCCGGGGGAGTCGGCGAAGGCGCAGCCGTTGGACGCGCCCAGGCCCTTCATCAGGGCCATGCGCCGGTCGAGCTGGTAGCCGGTCAGGATGCCGCCGGAGACGATGTCGAACTCCCGGGTGGCCACGCCCTCGTCGTCGTAGCCGATGGTGGCCAGGCCGTGCTCGACCGTGCGGTCGCCGGTCACGTTCATCGCCGGCGAGCCGTACACCAGGCTGCCCAGCTGGTCGAAGGTGGCGAAGCTGGTCCCGGCGTAGGCCGCCTCGTAGCCGAGGGCGCGGTCCAGCTCGGTGGCGTGCCCGATCGACTCGTGGATCGTCAGCCAGAGGTTGGACGGGTCGACGACCAGATCGTAGACGCCCGCCTCGACGGAGGGGGCCTTGAGCTTCTCCGCCAGCAGCTCGGGCAGGGTCGCGAGCTCGGCGGGGAAGTCCCAGCCGGTGCCGGTGAGGTATTCGTACCCGCGGCCGACCGGCGGGGCGATCGTGCGCATCGAGTCGTAGAGCCCGACCTCCACCCGCATGACCTCCAGCTCCGGGTGCAGGCGCACCCGCTGCTGGGTGGTGGAGGTGCCGGCCGTGTCGGCGTAGAACTTCTGCTCCTTGACCTGCATCAGCGAGGCCTGGACGTGGTCCACGCGCGGGTCCTTCAGCAGGCCCGCCGACCAGTCGGCCAGCAGCGCGACCTTGTCGGGCAGCGGCACGTCGAACGGGTCGACCTCGTAGGACGACACCCAGGTGACGTCGGAGTGGACCGGCTCGGGCGCGAGCTCGATGCGCTCGCGGTTGACCGCCGCGGAGACGACGGCGACCTCCACGGCCTGCTCGGCCACGCGCGCGGCCGCCTCGGGGGTGAGCTCGATGCCGGCGGCGAAGCCCCAGGTGCCGTCCTTGACGACCCGTACGGCGTAGCCGAGGTCGTCGGCGTCGATGGAGCCCTCCAGCCTGGCGTCCGACAGACGCAGGGTCTCGGCGCGGACGCGCTCCAGCCGGAAATCGGCATGCTCGGCACCGAGGTCTCGGGCACGCTGCAGGGCCGCGTCCGCCATCCGCCTCATGGGCAGGGCGAGGAAGTCGGAATCGATCTGGCGCATGTCAACGATCCTAACCCTGTGATCTTGTCCCTCACGGACAAGACGTGTACCGCCGGGTAGCCGATAGCGTCGGCTCCATGTCCCGTTCTGTTCTCGTAACCGGCGGCAATCGCGGCATCGGCCTCGCGATCGCCCGCGAACTCGCCCAGGCCGGTGACGCCGTCGCCGTGACCTACCGATCCGGCGAGCCCCCCGAGGGCCTGTTCGGCGTGCGCTGCGATGTGACCAGCACGGCCGACGTCGACGCCGCGTTCGAAAAGGTCGAGGCCGAGCACGGCCCGGTCGAGGTGCTCGTGGCCAACGCCGGCATCACCAAGGACACGCTGCTGCCGATGATGAAGGAGGAGACCTTCACCGACGTCATCGACGCCAACCTGACCGGCGCCTACCGGGTGGCCAAGCGCGCCACGCGCGGCATGCTGCGGCTCAAGCGCGGCCGGATCGTGCTCATCTCCTCGGTGGTGGCGATGCTCGGCTCGGCCGGGCAGACCAACTACGCCGCCTCCAAGGCCGGCATGATCGGCTTCGCCCGCTCGGCGGCCCGCGAGCTGGGCTCGCGCGGCATCACCGTGAACGTCGTCGCCCCCGGTTTCGTGGAGACGGACATGACGGCCGCGCTGGACGAGGCCTACCAGGAGCAGATCCGCAAGAACATCCCGCTGGGCCGGCAGGCCGCCCCCGAGGAGATCGCGAAGGTGGTCGCGTTCGTGGCGGGCCCGGACGCCGCCTACATCACCGGCGCCGTGATCCCGGTGGACGGCGGCCTGGGCATGGGGCACTGAGCGTCCCGGCGGGAACCCGTCCCGCCGCCGCGAGGAAGGCGGCGGGACCATGAGGACGACGTCGTGACGTCGTGACGTCATGAGGAAGGCGGCGGCCGTGTCCCGGCCGTCCCACACGCAAGACCGCACCGGGGAGGCGGTTCCCCCGGCGGACACACTCCAGGGAGCATGATGGGAATTCTCGAAGGCAAGCGACTCCTGGTCACCGGTGTCCTGACCGACGCCTCGATCGCCTTCTCGGTGGCCAAGCTGGCCCAGGAGGAGGGCGCCACGGTCGTGCTGACCGGCTACGGCCGGCTCAGCCTGGTCGAGCGCATCGCCAAGCGGCTCCCCGAGCCGCCTCCGGTGATCGAACTGGACGTGCAGGACACCGCCCACCTGGACTCGCTGGCCGACCGGGTCGGCGAGCACCTGGACGGCCTCGACGGCGTGGTGCACTCCATCGGCTTCGCCCCGCAGAGCTGCCTCGGCGGCAACTTCCTGAACACGCCGTGGGAGGACGTCGCCACCGCCCTGCACATCTCGACCTACTCGTTCAAGTCGCTGGCCGTCGCCTGCCTGCCCCTGATGAAGGAGGGCGGCGCGGTCGTCGGCCTCGACTTCGACGCGACCAAGGCCTGGCCGGTCTACGACTGGATGGGCGTGGCCAAGGCGGGCCTGGAGTCCTGCGCCCGCTATCTGGCCCGCGATCTCGGCAAGCACGGCATCCGGGTGAACCTGGTGGCGGCCGGCCCGCTGCGCACGATGGCGGCCAAGAGCATCCCCGGCTTCCAGGAGTTCGAGGACAGCTGGCCGGAGAAGGCGCCGCTCGGCTGGGACCTGGCCGACACCGTGCCCGCGGCCAAGGCCTGCCTCGCGCTGATGTCGGACTGGTTCCCGGCCACGACCGGGGAGATCGTGCACGTCGACGGCGGTGTGCACGCCATCGGCGCCTGACGCCCGGGCGGCCCGGGCGCTCCGGGCCGCCGTCCCGTACGGCGCCCGTTCCGTACGGTTCATTCCGTACGGCGCCGGCCTGCCGCTACGCCGTGCGGTGCCGGCCCACCCGGACCGGTTCGAGCGGGATCGACTCCTCGGTGCCCCGTTTGGCGTACATCATGCGCACGGCGAGGATCGCCGCCACCAGCAGGGTGGTGGTGAGGGCGGTGCCCAGCGGGTCGGACCGGCGGGTCGCCGTGACGGTCTGCCTGCCCGGCAGCCGCCGCTGGACCTCCTCCAGGAGCGGCCCCGGCCAGAGCGGGTCCAGCCGGGGCGCCTCGATGTCGACCACGGCCGGCTCGGGGATCACCGGGTCGCTGACCTCCGTGGTGTGCATCCGGGTCTCCGGCCGGTGCGGAGGTTCGGAGGGCGGGGCCGCCACCGGGTTCTCGTCCTCCTCCGAACCGCTCCGCCCGGCGTCTTTCCCGGGGTCGGCGCTCCGGGAGGGACGGGGCGAGGCGGACGGCCGCGGCTTCTGGGCCGCCGGCGCCTCCTCGGCGCCGCACTCGGGCGAGGCGACCAGGGGGAGGCAGGTGCTGAGGACCGTGGGCAGCAGGCCCTTCTTCCGGGACTCCTCGGTGGCGGTGGAACGGGGCGAGGACGTCGCGGAGGGGGCCGCGGTGGCGCTCGGCTTCTTGGTGGGGACGGCCTCGCCGACGCCTCCCAGCGTCGTGTCCGCGGCGTCGTCCACGCTCTCCGTCACCGGGCTCAGGGAATCGGAGGTCAGCTCGTCCACGGCGTCGGTGACGGTGTCCACGGCCTTGCAGACCTCGCTGGTGATCCCGCCCAGCAGCCCGTTCCCCTGCCGGCAGTCGTCCAGCTGGGCCGCGCCCGCGGCCCCCGCAGCGGGGACGCCTCCCCCCAGGGCCAGTGCCAGCGCGCCGGCTGAGATCACAGATCGCACCTTTCCCCCTCCGCACATCAATGACGGAACCGCGCCGCTACCCGGCTGACCCCTCCTGTCACCTGAATGACAGTTTTGTGTGAAGGCCAGGCTTTTCCACAGAAAGTTGCGATTCGGTATCGACTAGTGACACGTGAGAAAAATTCTTATTCCTTCTGACCATATGGTCTGCTCTTATTAGGTGCAGATCCACACGTGGCCATTACAATCCGCTCTCATTCACCGGGCTCCGCCGCTCATTCCGAACCGGCGGATCAGTCCGCCGACACGTCGTCGAGGGCCTCCCGGATCGCCACCGGCAGCGTCAGGTCTTCGGTCTCGAGGATCCCGGCCAGCTGGCCGCGGGTGCGTGCCCCCACGATGGCCGCCGCCACCCCCGGCTGGTCCCGGACCCACGACAGCGCCACCGAGAGCGGTGAGACGCCGAGGCCCTCGGCCGCGGTCGTCACCGACTCCACGACCCGGCGGCACCGCTCGTCCAGGTAGGGCGTGACGAAGTCGGTGAAGTGCGGGGTCGCGGCCCGGGAGTCGGCGGGGATGCCCGTGCGGTATTTACCGGTGAGCACTCCCCGGCCCAGCGGCGACCAGGCCAGCACCCCGGCGCCGACGTGCTCGGCCGCGGGCAGCAGGTCGCGCTCGGGCTCCCGGGCCAGCAGGGAGTACTCGACCTGGGCGGCGACGAGCGGCGTCCGGCCGGGGACCGCCAGCTGGCCGACGGCCGCCGCGGCGAGCTGCCAGCCGGTGTAGTCGCAGACCCCGGCGTAGGCCGCCCGGCCGGAGGACACGATGGCGTCCACCGCGGCCATGGTCTCCTCGATCGGGACGTCCGGGTCGAAGGCGTGCAACTGCCACAGGTCCACCTCGTTGACCCCGAGGCGGGACAGGGAGGCGTCGATGGCGGATATCAGGTGCTTCCTGGAGGCGTCGCGCGGCCGCCGTCCGGCCGGGGTGAGCACGGCCTTGGTCGACAGCACCAGCTCCGAGCGCGGGACCGTGTCGCGGATCAGCCGCCCCAGCAGCCGCTCGGCCTCCCCGGCCGTGTAGACGTCGGCGGTGTCGATGAGGGTGCCGCCGGCTTCGGCGAAGGCGCGAAGCTGCGCCGCGGCCTCCTCGGCGCCGGTGTCGCGTCCCCAGGTCATCGTCCCCAGCCCGAGGCGGGACACCGACAGGCCGCTCCGGCCGACATAGCGATGCTCCATGATCCGGCCAGATTACCGTCAGGGAGGTTAAAAATGAGGGAGTGACCACTGCAAGACTTGGTGCCGTGACGACGCTTCTCCTGGCACGACATGGTCTGACCCCGCTCACCGGTCCGGTGCTGGCCGGTTGGACCCCCGGTGTCCATCTCAACGAGGCGGGACGGGCCCAGGCGAAAGCCCTCGCCGCGCGGCTGGCGCCGCTGAGGCTGGACGCGATCATCTCGAGCCCGCTGGAACGCTGCCGGGAGACCGCCGCGGCGATCGCCGAGGGCCGCGACGCGGAGCCGCTGACCGACGACCGCTTCGGGGAGTGCCGCTACGGCGACTGGACCGGCCGCCGGCTCGCCGATCTGGCGAAGGACCCCCTCTGGCCCGTCGTCCAGAACCATCCGAGCGCGGTGACGTTCCCCGGGGGAGAATCCCTGTCCTCGGTGCAGCACCGCGCGGTGACCGCCGTCCGCGAGTGGAACGACCGCCTGGGGCCGCGGGCCGTCTATCTCGTCTGCACCCACGGGGATCTCATCAAGGCGCTCGTGGCCGACGCGATGGGGATCCATTTGGATCATTTTCAGCGCATAGCGGCTGATCCCGCCTCGCTCACCGTCATTCGCTACACCCCCATGCGCCCCTTCGTCCTCAGGCTCAACGACATGGGCGGAGACGTTACCGGTCTGAGGCCTGCGGAGGGTTCGGAGGACGCGGACGGGGGAGAAAACCTCACCGGGAGCGACGCCGCTGTCGGCGGCGGATCCGGGACCACGTAAGGTCGGGACATGCCGGTGTTCGACTACGACTCACCCGAGAGGTTCGTCGCCGGTGCCGTGGGGCAGCCGGGGGCACGGACCTTCTTCCTGCAGGCGCGGGGGCAGGGCCGCCTCACCACCGTCGGACTGGAGAAGTTCCAGGTGGCCGCGCTCGCGGACCGTCTCGACGACCTGCTCGACGAGGTGGTGCGCAGCGGCGGCGCCGAGGTTCCCGCCGTCCCCGTGGGGCCCGCCGACACCGCTCCCCTCGAGACGCCGATCAGCGAGGACTTCCGGGTCGGCACGATGGCGCTCGCCTGGGACGACATCACCTCCCAGGTGGTGATCGAGGCGGAGGAGATCGCTCCGGAGGCGGACGACCTGTTCGAGTCCCCGGCCCTCACCGAGCGCGCGGTGCTGAGGGTCCGCATCAGCCCCGCGGCGGCCAGGGCCTTCAGCAGGCGTGCCCTGGCCCTCGTCGCGGCCGGGCGCCCTCCGTGCCCGCTGTGCGGGCAACCGCTCGACGCCGAGGGGCACATCTGCGTGCGGCTCAACGGTTACCGGGGTAGGAGCGCTTCATCTGCTGAAGGAGGCGAATGAGCGCGGAAAGCGATCCGACGCTGAGTGCGGTCCCCGCGACGGGACTGGACGACCAGGCTGCCCTGCGGCTGCTCAGTGAGGGCCACATCGAGGTCGCGGGCAGGCTGGTCGAGGCGACGAACATGACCCTCTACTGCTCGGTCCGGCTGGGCGGGCTCGCGGCGGCCTGCGTCTACAAGCCGGTGCGGGGAGAACGTCCGCTCTGGGACTTCCCCGACGGCACCCTCGCCGCCCGCGAGGTCGCCGCCTTCGAGGTCTCGGTCGCGACCGGCTGGCGGATCGTCCCGCCGACGGTCTACCGGGACGGCCCCTTCGGTCCCGGGATGTGCCAGCTGTGGATCGACGCCGACCCCGAGGCCGATCTGATGGCCCTGATCCGCAGCCGCCAGCCCGCCCTGCGGCGGATGGCCGTCTTCGACGCCGTGGTGAACAACGCCGACCGCAAGGGCGGCCACCTCCTCCCGCTCGCCGACGGCCACGTCTACGGAGTCGACCACGGCGTCTGCTTCTCCGCGGAGGACAAACTCCGCACCGTGCTGTGGCAGTGGCGGGGCAAGCCCCTGCCCAGAGAGGCCATGAACGTCCTGGCCCGCCTCGAACGCGATCTGGAGCACGGCCGCCTCGGCCGCCGCCTGCGGGAGCTCGTCACCCTGGCCGAGGTCGAGGCGACCTGGGCGCGGGTCCGCCGGCTCCTCGACACCGGCCTGCATCCCCGTCCCTCCCAGGACTGGCCCGCCATCCCCTGGCCCCCCATCTGACACCGGCCCCCGATCACCCCCGGATCCCGATCCGACCTCGGCCCCTGGTCACCTTCGGCCCCTGATCTGACCCCCGATCCCCGATCACACCCCTGACTCGCGATCCCCGCCCGTCCCCGATCGCCCTCCGCCGCCGGGAGCGCCCCCTCCCGCGAGGCGCTCGCGGGCCGGGCGTACCCTGCCGGGCATGTGCACGGTTGCCCTCAGCGTCGAACCGGACGCCGCGATACCCCTGATCATGGTCGGCGTCCGCGACGAGTTCACCGGCCGCCCGTGGGTCCCCCCGGACGAGCACTGGCCCGGCCTGGTCGGCGGGCGCGACCTGCAGGCGGGCGGGACGTGGCTGGCGGTCGACCCGGCCTCCGGGCGGGCCGGGGCGCTGCTCAACGGCCACGGCGTGCTCGCCGACGAGCGGCGCCGCCGTTCCCGGGGCGATCTGCCGCTGCTGGCGGCGGCCCAGGGCCGCCTGCCCGATCTGGACCTGAGCCGCTACGACCCCTTCCATCTCGTCCTGGGCGAGGCCGGGGGAGCGCGCATGTGGAGCTGGGACGGCTCCGGCCTGCGGGTGACGGAGTTCCCGCCCGGCACCCACATGATCGTCAACAGCGGCTGGGAGGAAGGCGAGGAGAACGAACGGGTGGCGTTCTTCCGCCCCCTGTTCGCCGAGGCCGCGCGTCCCCTGACGGTCGAGGGCCCCTGGGAGGAGTGGGCGTTCCTGGCCACCGGGGCGGGACTGCCGCCCGAGGACCCGCGGGCGATGGTCATCCGCAGGGAACTCCCCGACGGGAGGGTCTTCGCCTCCCTGTCGGTCACCATGCTGGCCCTGACCCCGTCGGGGATCCGCTACGACTTCACCGGCGCCCCCCGCGACCCGGGCTCCTTCCACCGCGTCCTGCCCCGCTGACGCGGGGTCCTTCCCCGGCCGTCTCCCGCCGGAATGACGGGGGCCGGTCCGGAGGTTGTGGTGAATGCCCTCATATCGACCGCCCCGGGGTGATCCGAGCGGTCTGTCTGCTGGATAGGCTCGTCACATGAGATCGTGGTCTGCGCCGAAGGTCCCTCGGCTCCCTGGTGCCGGTACTCCGCTGCGGCTGTTCGACACCGCCGCCGGAGAGGTCGTCCCCACCCAGCCCGGCTCCACCGCGCGGATATACGTCTGCGGCATCACCCCCTACGACGCCACCCATCTGGGCCACGCCAACACCTACCTCGCCTTCGACCTGGTCGGCCGGGTCTGGCGGGACGCCGGCCACGAGGTTCACTTCACCCAGAACGCCACCGACGTCGACGACCCGCTGCTGGAGCGTGCCGAGCAGACCGGGCAGGACTGGCGGGAGCTGGCCGAGCGCGAGATCGAGCTGTTCCGGACCGACATGGAGGCGCTGCGGATCCTCCCGCCGCGCGAGTACGTCGGGGTCACCGAGGTGATCGACCAGGTCGCCGAGCTGATCGGGCGCCTGCGCGACAAGGGCGCCACCTACGAGCTCGACGGCGACCTCTACTTCGACGTCGCCGCGGCCCCCAAGTTCGGCGCGGTCTCCGGATACTCCGAGGAGCACATGCTCGCCCTGTTCGGTGAGCGCGGCGGCGACCCCGGGAGGGCGGGCAAGAAGCACCCGCTCGACTGGCTGCTCTGGCGCGCCGAGCGTTCCGGCGAGCCGTCCTGGCCCTCGCCGTTCGGCCAGGGCCGGCCCGGCTGGCACGTCGAGTGCACCGCGATCGCGCTGGCCAACCTCGGCAGCGGGTTCGACGTCGCCGGCGGCGGCTCCGACCTGATCTTCCCGCACCACGAGTGCGGAGCCCACGAGGGGCACGTCGCCACCGGCGAGTGGCCCTTCGCCAAGGCCTACGTGCACGCCGGCATGGTCGCCCTCGACGGCGAGAAGATGTCGAAGTCCAAGGGCAACCTGGTCTTCGTCTCCCGGCTCCGCCAGGAGGCCGACCCCATGGCCATCCGGCTGGCCCTGCTCGCCCGCCACTACCGGGCCGACTGGGAGTGGGCCCCCGGCCAGCTGGCCTCCGCCGAGGTGCGGCTGGCGCGCTGGCGCTCGGCGACCGGCCTGGAGACCGGCCCCGGCGCGGAGGCCGTGCTGCGGGAGGTCCGCGCCCGGATGTCCGACGACCTGGACGCCCCCGGGGCCCTGGCCGTCATCGACGCCTGGGCCGAGCGGGCGCTGTCGTCGGGCGGCACCGACCCGCAGGCTCCCGCCCTGGTCAAGGACGTCGCCGACGCCCTGCTCGGCGTCGAGCTCTGACCGGAGGGCGTCCCGCAAGAGTCCCGGGAAGGCGAGAGCCCCGGAAAAGGACTGAGCCCGCACCGCCGGAGCGGTGCGGGCTCAGATCAGGCATCTGACCGTGTCAGAGAGGCTGGACCTGCTCAGCCTGCGGGCCCTTCTGGCCCTGGGTGGTGACGAAGCTGACCCGCTGGTTCTCCTCCAGGCTGCGGTAGCCGCTGGAGTTGATGGCCGAGAAGTGCACGAACACATCGGCGCTGCCGTCATCCGGAGAGATGAAGCCGAAGCCCTTTTCGGCGTTGAACCACTTGACGGTGCCTTCAGACAAGACTGTTTCTCCTCATTGGGAGCCTCACCGCACCACCAGGTCGGAGATGCGGGGCTGCACTGCGGACCCTACTACGCATCCGCGGAACCAACCGGAGAAAGCCGTAACGTCCGCCGCCGTGGCGCCTTGAGCGCGTGGACCCGGGAGGCGTGAGCCTCCCGTCGCGCAGACGCCAGGACCTTTTCGGGCCCGCCGGCAACAACCCGACCACACTATCTTCCGGACGGCTGGCAGGACAAATTTTTTGTCCCGGCCGCCCGCAGGAAGCGCTCGCGTTCCTCCTCGGGCAGGCGGTCGGCGAAAAGCACGCCGTCGAGGTGATCGACCTCGTGCTGCAGGACCCGGGCCAGCGTGCCGAGGGCGCGGACGGTGACGGGCTTGCCGAACATGTCGCGGCCCCGGGCGGTCACCATGTACGAGCGCTCCAGCGGCCACCACAGGCCCGGCGCGGACAGGCAGGCCTCGTCGGCCACGACCCTGCGCTCGGACAACTCCAGCCGGGGATTGATCAGGTGACCGGACTTGCCGTCGAACTCGTAGACGACGGCCCGGAGCGGGACGCCGATCTGGGGGGCCGCCAGGCCCGCGCGGCCGGCGGCGGCCCGCATGGTGATCTGCAGGGACTTGACCAGCCTGCGCAGCTCGCGGTCGAAGACGGTCACGGGCTCGGCCACGGTGCGTAGCGAGGGGTCGTCGAACAGGCGGATCGTCTGGACGGTCACGCGCACTCCCCGAGGTGATGTAGTTGTGTGCGCATGATTCCCATTGTCGCCTGCCTTCAATCCCGCCCAGGAATGCGGTCATGTTTCGGCGATGTTGCGCCTGTGCGACGTGTTCATCGCTGATTACATCGGTTAGGCCCACGTAACTCCGCACCATCACGATGCGTGAACGTGCGTAATGCCCGCCTCCTACATTTCCGGACGACCCCCGGAAACCGTTGCAGGAGGAACGATGGCGAAGCGCTGGATCAGCGAGTGGCGACCCGATGACCCCGGCTTCTGGGAGAGCGACGGCAAGAAGGTCGCCCGGCGGAACCTGATCTTCTCGATCTTCGCGGAGCACCTCGGGTTCACGCTCTGGACGGTGTGGAGCATCGTGACCGTCAAGATGGGCGACTACAAGTTCTCCACCGACCAGCTCTTCTGGATCGTGTCCCTGCCCAACCTGATCGGCTCGGCCCTGCGCATCCCCTACACGTTCGGCCCGGGCAGGTTCGGCGGCCGGAACTTCACGGTGTTCAGCGCCCTGATGCTGCTCGTTCCGGCGGTGCTGCTGGCCGTGGCGGTCGGCGACCCCGCGACGCCGTACTGGGTGTTCCTGGTGATCGCGGCCACCGCGGGCCTGGGCGGGGGGAACTTCGCCTCCAGCATGGCGAACATCACCTACTTCTACCCGCAGTCCAAGCAGGGCTCCGCGCTCGGCCTCAACGCCGCGGGCGGCAACATCGGCGTCAGCTCCGTCCAGCTCCTCATGCCGCTGGTCATCGGCGCGTTCGGGCTGGCCGCCGCGGGCCTGTTCTGGATCCCGTTCATCGTGGCCGCCGCCGTCGGCGCCTACTTCTTCATGGACAACCTGACCGTGGCCAGGGCCAACCCCCGCGAGCAGCTGAAGATCGCCGGACGGGCCCAGACCTGGATCATGGCGGTGCTGTACATCGGCACCTTCGGCTCCTTCATCGGCTACTCCACCGCCTTCCCGCTACTGATCAAGAGCCAGTTCCCCGAGCAGGCCTCCCTGATCACGCTGGCCTTCCTCGGCCCGCTCGTCGGCTCGCTGATCCGCCCGGCCGGCGGCTGGCTCGCCGACCGGATCGGCGGGGCCCGGGTGACGCTGGTCAACTTCGGCGCGATGGCCGCCGCGCTGCTGCTGGTCTGGCAGGGGCTGGCCCAGCGCAGCTTCACCCTGTTCTTCGCCGCGTACATGCTGCTGATCGGCACCACCGGCATCGGCAACGGCTCCACCTACCGGATGATCCCGGCGATCTTCCGGGCCAAGGCCACCGCCGGGGTCGCCCCCGGCACGCCCGCCTACGAGGCCGCTCTGGCGGTGGGCAAGCGGGACGCCTCCGCCGCGGTCGGGATCATCGCCGCGATCGGCGGGTTCGGCGGCTTCTTCATCAACCGAGGCTTCGGCACCTCCATCGCGGCGACCGGGGGAGCGGGCACCGCGCTGGCCGCCTTCGCCGGCTTCTACGCGCTGTGCGCGCTGCTGACCTGGGCCTGCTACCTGCGGACCGTCGGCCCGGTGCCGAGCCTGGCCGCCGCCCGGATCTGAGCGCGGCCCGCGCCCGGACCCGGTGGGTTCCGGCTTGACGGCCCCGGCCCGGCGACCCCACCGGTGCGCCACCGGCTTCACCGCGGTCTGACAGCGAATGTGAACCCGGTTGGCCGCTTGTAGCACAGCGGTAACAGAAGGGACCCAGCGGTGAAACCGCTTGAAAGCACCATCGGACGCATGCCGATCTCACTTTCCGCTCCCGCGCCTGTGAAGGCGCCGGCGGCGACGCACTGCCCGTACTGCGCACTGCAGTGCGGCATGAACGTCGCCGCAGGGGCCCCGGAGGAGGGCGCGGACCGGACGGTGACGATCACTCCCCGGGAGGACGTCCCGGCCAACGCCGGTGGCCTCTGCCAGAAGGGCTGGACCGCCGGTGAGCTGCTCACCGGCGGGCGCCGGCTCACCACCCCGCTCCTGCACGGCGAGCCCGCGAGCTGGGACGAGGCGCTCGACTTCGTCGCCGCCCGGATCCGCGCCCTGCAGGCGGAACACGGCCCCGACGGCGTGGCCGTGTTCGGCGGGGGCGGGCTCACCAACGAGAAGGCCTACCTGCTGGGCAAGTTCGCCCGGATGGTGCTGCGGACCAGCCAGATCGACTACAACGGCCGGTTCTGCATGTCGTCGGCCGCCGCCGCGAGCAACCGGGCCTTCGGCATGGACCGCGGCCTGCCCTTCCCGATCACCGACCTCGCCGCGGCGGACGCGGTGCTCCTCGCGGGCGGCAACATGGCCGAGACCATGCCCCCGTTCGTCCGTCACCTGGCCGCGATGCGCCAGAACGGCGGCAGCCTCATCGTCACCGACCCCCGCCTCACCGCCACCGCCCGCCAGGCGGACCTGCACCTGCAGCCCACCCCCGGCACGGACCTGGCGCTCGCCCTCGGCCTGCTCCACCTGGCGATCGCCGAAGGGCACGCGGACGAGGCGTATGTGGCCGAGCGCACGAACGGCTTCGACGCGGTCCGCACCTCGGTCGCGGCCTGGTGGCCCGAGCGGGTGGAGCGGATCACCGGGGTCCCGGTCTCCCAGATGCGCCGGGCCGTGGCGATCCTCGGCAACGCGCGGCGGGCGGTGATCCTCACCGGGCGCGGCGTCGAGCAGCACGCGAAGGGCACCGACACGGTGACCGCGTTCATCAACCTGGCGCTCGCCCTCGGGCTGCCCGGCCGTCCCGGATCCGGCTACGGATGCGTGACCGGCCAGGGCAACGGCCAGGGCGGTCGCGAGCACGGCCAGAAGGCCGACCAGCTGCCGGGATACCGGAAGATCGACGATCCCGCCGCGCGCGAGCACGTCGCGCGGGTCTGGGGGATCGACCCGGACGATCTCCCGGGCCCCGGGCGCTCGGCCTACGAGCTGCTCGACGCCCTCGGCACCGCCGGGGGGCCGCGCGGGCTGCTGCTGTTCGGCTCCAACCCGGTGATCTCCGCGCCCCGCGCCGGCCACGTGGCCGAGCGGCTGCGCTCCCTGGACCTGCTGGTGGTCTCCGACCTCGTGCTGTCGGAGACCGCGGCCCTCGCCGACGTCGTGCTCCCCTCCGCCCAGTGGGCGGAGGAGGAGGGCACGATGACCAACCTCGAGGGCCGGGTCCTGCTCCGCCGCCGGGCCCTGCCCCCGCCGGCCGGCGTCCGGACCGACCTGGAGATCCTCCAGGCCCTGGCCGTACGGCTGGGCGGCCCCGTCCCCGGCGGGCCGGACATGGCGCGGGCCTTCTCCACCGAGCCCCGCGAAGTCTTCGACGAGCTGCGCCGGGCGAGCGCCGGAGGCGTCGCCGACTACGCGGGCATCACCTACGAGCGCATCGCCGCCGAGACCGGGGTCTTCTGGCCCTGCCCGGACACCGGCCACCCCGGCACGCCCCGCCCCTTCCTGGACCGCTTCGCCACCCCCGACGGCCGCGCCCGGTTCGTCCCCGTCGACCACCGCCCGCCGGGCGAGGACGTCGACGAGGAGTACCCGCTGTACCTGACGACCGGCCGGGTCCTGGCCCACTACCAGAGCGGCGCCCAGACCCGCAGGATCGACGCCCTCAACGCGGTGGTCGACGAGACCTTCGTGGAGCTCCACCCCGACCTGGCCGAGCGGCTGGAGGCGGCGCCGGGACAGACGCTGCGGGTGATCAGCCGCAGGGGCGAGACCGAGGGCGTGGTCCGGGTCAACCCGGCGATCCGGGCGGACACGGTGTTCATGCCGTTCCACTGGGCGGGAGCGAATCTGCTGACCAACCCCGAACTCGATCCGGTGTCGAGGATGCCGGAGTTCAAGGTGTGCGCCGTGAGACTGGAGCGTGTCGGATGACCAGGCTGGTTGTGGTGGGCAACGGGATGGCGGGCGCTCGCCTGGTGAACGAGGTGCGCGCCCGTGACAAGGACATCGAGATCACCGTGTTCGGGGCCGAGACGTGGCAGCCGTACAACAGGGTGCTGCTGTCGAACGTGGTGGCCGGGACCATGCTGCCCGACCAGGTGCGGCTGCTGGACCCCTCCTGGTACGCCGACCACGGCGTGACGGCCAGGCCGGGCGTCGAGGTGACGGCGATCGACCGGGAGGCGCAGGTCGTGGTCACGGCCGACGGCGAGCGGGAGCCGTACGACGTGCTCGTGCTGGCGACCGGGAGCGAGGCCGTCGTGCCGCCGGTGCCGGGCGCCGGGCGCGCCATCGCGTTCCGGACCCTGGACGACTGCCAGGCGATCCTGGAGGCGGCCGGTACGGCGCGGCGCGCGGTGGTCGTCGGCGGCGGCCTGCTCGGCATCGAGGCGGCGCGCGGACTGGCCGGGCGCGGGCTCCCGGTGACCCTGCTGCACCTGGCCGGCCACCTGATGGAGCGCCAGCTCGACCCCGAGGCGGGGATGGTGCTGGGGGAGACCCTGGCCGGGCTGGGCGTGGAGAGCCGGACCGGCGTCGTGGTCGAGGAGATCGTGGACGGCGGGGTACGGCTGGCGGACGGCGAGACGGTCGAGGCCGACCTGGTGGTGCTCTCCTGCGGGGTCCGCCCGGTGACCGGCCTGGCCGTGGACGCGGGACTGGAAGTGGGGCGCGGGGTCGTCGTCGACGACGAGATGCGCACGAGCGACCCGGCCGTCTACGCGATCGGCGAGTGCGCCGAGCACCGGGGCACCGTCTACGGGCTGGTCGCCCCGGCCTGGGAGCAGGCCGCCGTGGTCGCCGACCTGCTGACCGGGGCCGACAAGGAGGCGCGCTACCACGGATCGCGCCTGGTGACCCGGTTGAAGGCCAAGAGCGTGGAGCTGGCGGCGATGGGCGAGACCCACGTGGACGAGACGTCCGACACCTCGGCCGAGGTGGTGCGCTTCAGCCACCGGGCCCGCGGGACCTACCGCAAGCTCGTCATCCGCGACGGACGCCTGGTCGGAGCGATCCTGCTCGGCGAGACGGCGGCGGTGGGAACGGTCACCCAGCTGTTCGACCGGGGCGGGCCGGTGCCCGGCGACCGGGCGGGCCTGCTCTTCCCCGGCCTGGCCGGGGCGGCGGTCGCCGACAGCCCCGTCCGGATGCCGGACGCGGCCAAGGTCTGCCAGTGCAACAACGTGACCAAGGGGCAGATCCGGGCCTGCTGGGAGTCCGGAGCCCGGGACGTGGCGGCCGTGGCCGCCGCCACCCGGGCCACGACCGGCTGCGGCGGCTGCCTCGACGCGGTCGAGGGCATCGTCGGCTGGCTCTGTGAGCAGGAAGGGGTCTCGGCGTGACCAGGATTACGGAGAAGGAGAGCGCGACCATGACGCGGCTGGTTGTGGTGGGGCACGGGCCGACGGCCTACCGGCTGATCGAGACCCTGGTGGACCGCGGCTTCGACGGGAGGATCACGGTTCTGGGGGAGGAGCCCCGGCCCGCGTACGACCGGGTGGCGCTGACCTCCTACCTGACCGGCAAGACCGCCGAGGACCTCACCTACCCGGTTCCCGACGGCATCACGCTGAGCCTGAACGCCAGGGTGACCGGGATCGACCGGGAGGCCGGGGTCGTCACGACGGCCGACGGGCACGCCGAGCCGTACGACGTCCTCGTGCTGGCCACCGGGTCGAGCCCGTTCGTGCCGCCGGTGCCGGGCAAGGACCTCGACGGCTGCTTCGTCTACCGGACCATCGACGACCTGGACGCGATCCGGGAGGCCTCGCGGGGCGCCACCGCCGGCATCGTCATCGGCGGCGGCCTGCTCGGCCTGGAGGCGGCCGACGCGCTGCGCGGCCTGGGCCTGGAGACGCACGTGGTGGAGATGGGCGGCTGGCTCATGCCCCGTCAGGTCGACGAGGGCGGCGGCGCCGTGCTGCGCGGCCACATCGAGGCGCTGGGCCTGGGCGTGCACACCGGCGCGGGGGTCAAGGAGATCGTCGCCGGGCCGGAGGGCCGGGTGTCCGGCCTGGTCAAGCCGGACGGGGAGACGATCGAGGCGCAGGTCGTGGTCTTCTCCGCGGGTGTGCGGCCCCGCGACGAGCTGGCCAGGTCCAGCGGGCTGGCGGTCGGCGAGCGCGGCGGCATCGTCGTGGACGACGGCATGCGCACCAGCGACCCGGCGATCTACGCGATCGGCGAGTGCGTCCTGCACGACGGCATGGTGTACGGCCTCGTCGGGCCGTGCTTCACCATGGCCGAGGTCGCCGCCGACCGCATCCTCGGCGGCGAGGGGGCCTTCGCCCGCGCGGACATGTCCACCAAGCTCAAGCTGCTGGGTGTGGAGGTGGCGCAGTTCGGCGCCATGGACGGCGCCCTGGACGTGACGTTCATGGACCCGGTCACCGGCGTCTACCAGAAGCTGTTCGTCAGCGACGACGCCCGCACCCTGCTCGGCGGGATCTGCGTCGGCGACGCCACGCCGTACAACTCGCTCAAGCCCTTCGTCGGCCGCGAGCTGCCCGGCTCGCCGAGCGAGCTGCTGTTCACCGGCGGCCCGGCGAACATGGACCTGCCCGACGACGCGCAGGTCTGCTCCTGCAACAACGTGACCAAGGGCCAGATCTGCTCCGCCATCGCGGACAAGGGCCTCACCGACGTCGCGGAGATCAAGTCGTGCACCCGCGCGGGCACCGCCTGCGGCAGCTGCGTGCCGATGCTCAAGCAGCTCCTCATCAAGTCCGGCGTCGAGGTGTCCAAGGCCCTGTGCGAGCACTTCGCCTACAGCCGGGCCGAGCTGTTCGACATCGTCCGGGTGCGGGGCATCACGACGTTCTCGCAGCTCATCTCCGAGCACGGCGCCGGGCGGGGCTGCGACGTGTGCAAGCCCACCGTCGCCTCGATCCTGGCCTCCCTCGGCAACGGCCACATCCTGGACGGCGAGCAGGCCGCCCTGCAGGACACCAACGACCACTTCCTGGCCAACATCCAGCGCAACGGCACCTACTCGGTGGTCCCGCGGATCCCCGGCGGGGAGATCACCCCCGACAAGCTCATCGTGATCGGCGAGGTCGCCCGCGACTTCGGCCTCTACACGAAGATCACCGGGGGGCAGCGGATCGACCTGTTCGGGGCGCGGGTGGAGCAGCTCCCGCTGATCTGGAAGCGCCTGGTCGACGCCGGTTTCGAGTCCGGGCACGCGTACGGCAAGGCGCTGCGCACGGTGAAGTCCTGCGTCGGCTCGACCTGGTGCCGCTACGGCGTGCAGGACTCGGTGGGCCTGGCCGTCGCGCTGGAGCTGCGCTACCGGGGCCTGCGCTCGCCGCACAAGCTGAAGTCGGCCGTCTCCGGATGCGCCCGCGAGTGCGCCGAGGCCCGCGGCAAGGACTTCGGGATCATCGCCACGGAGCAGGGCTGGAACCTCTACGTCGGCGGCAACGGCGGCTTCACCCCGCGGCACGCCGACCTGTTCGCCTCCGACCTGTCCACCGACGAGCTCATCCGGATCATCGACCGGTTCCTGATGTTCTACATCCGTACCGCCGACCGGCTCCAGCGCACCTCGGTGTGGCTGGAGAACCAGGGCCTGGACTACGTCAAGGAGGTCATCCTGGAGGACTCCCTGGGGATCTGCGCCGAGCTGGAGGCGCAGATGGAACGGCACGTGGCGGGGTACGCCGACGAGTGGCGCGCGGTCCTGGACGACCCGGACCGGCTGCGGCGCTTCGTCTCCTTCGTCAACGCGCCCGGCACCCCGGACCCGTCGATCGCCTTCGAACCCGAGCGCGAGCAGGTCAAGCCGGTCCTGATCCCGCTGGAGCCGGTGCGGGCCTGACCGCCCCGGCGGCCCCGGCCGTCGCGGCCCCGTCCCCGGACGGGGCCGCCCCGCCCCTCACGGCTCCCAACCGACCTCGACCCGATCCCGACCCGACCCGACCCGAGAAGGAGGGCTCTGCCCGATGACAGTGCTGAGCGAGAACCTGAGCGCCGGACTGGAGGAGACCGGCTGGACCCGGGTGTGCGCCTACGCCGACCTGATGCCCGAGCGCGGCGCCTGCGCCCTGGTGGACGGGCACCAGGTCGCGCTGTTCCGCACCTTCGACGGCGGCCTGTACGCGATCGGCAACCGCGACCCGTTCAGCGGCGCCTACGTGCTCTCGCGGGGCATCGTGGGCACCCGGGGGAACGAGCCGACGGTGGCCTCGCCCATGCACAAGGAGGTCTTCTCGCTGGTGACGGGCGTGTGCCTGGACGATCCCGCGGTGTCCGTGCCGACCTACCGGATCCGTGTCGCCGCGGGCACGGTGGAGGTGAGCCTTGCGTGAGCGGGCGGGCCACGGACACGGCGGCACGGCGGACGCGGCGGCCGGCGGAGGAGGACGCGTGAGCTCCGCGCCCCTCTCCGCGCCCCTCTCCGGGGCTCTCCCGGAGTCCTCTCGGGAGGCCCCCGAGACGGCGCCCGACGCGCTGGCGGGGTTCACGATCGGCGTCACCGCGACCCGGCGGCGCGAGGAGTTCTGCGCCCTGCTGGAACGGCGGGGCGCTCGGGTG
Organism: Planobispora longispora; assembly: GCF_016863135.1. Classification (GTDB taxonomy): domain Bacteria; phylum Actinomycetota; class Actinomycetes; order Streptosporangiales; family Streptosporangiaceae; genus Planobispora; species Planobispora longispora. The sequence goes on along the minus strand of NZ_BOOH01000023.1, from coordinate 222,224 downwards.
GTGCGGGCTCCGGCGATCCGGCTGGTGCCGCTGGCCGAGGACGCCGATCTGCTGGCCGCGACCCGGGAGGCCCTGGCCGCCCCGGTCGACGACGTGGTGATCACCACCGGGGTGGGCTTCCGCGGCTGGGTGGCCGCCGCCGAGGGCTGGGGCCTGTCTGCGGACCTGATGGGGCACCTGACCGCCGCCCGGCTGCTGACCCGGGGGCCCAAGGCCCGCGGCGCGGTCAGAGCGGCCGGGCTGAACGACCACTGGACCGCGGCGACCGAGTCGTGCGAGGAGATCAAGCAGTATCTGCTCGCCCAGGACCTGCGGGGCCGCCGGATCGCGGTGCAGCTGCACGGGGAGCCGCTGACCGGCTTCGTGGCCGCGCTGCGCGAGGCCGGCGCGGAGGTCATCGAGGTGCCGGTCTACCGGTGGCTGCCGTACCGCGACCCCTCGCCGCTGCGCCGCCTGATCAGTCAGGCGGTCTCCGGCGGCGTGGACGCCGTGGCCTTCACCAGCGCCCCGGCCGTCCTGGCGATGCTGAACGCGGCCCGCGCCGAAGGACTGGAGGAGGCGCTGCTGGCGGCCTTCGCGGGCCCCGTCGTCGCGGCGTGCGTGGGCCCGGTCACCGCCGCGCCCCTGCTGGAGCGCGGCGTGCCGGTCGTGCAGCCGGAGCGCGCCCGGCTCGGCGCGCTGGCCCGCACCATCGCCCGGCACCTGCCCGCCCACGGCGTCACCCGCCTGGTCGCGGGCGGCCACGAGCTGGAGATCCGCGGGCACGCCGCCGTCGTGGACGGCGAGCTCAAGCCGCTGCCGCCGGCCCCGATGTCGGTGCTCAAGCGCCTGGCCGACAAACCGGGCCACGTGGTGGCCCGCTCCGAGCTGCGGACCGTCCTGCCCGGCGGCCCGTCCCGCGACCCGGCCGAGCACGCGGTCGAGATGGCGATCACCCGGCTGCGCCGCGCCCTCGGGCCGGCGGGCATCGTCGAGACGGTCGTCAAGCGGGGCTATCGCCTGGCGTGCGAGCGGGAGGTTCCAGCCGCAGCTCTCTGACGATCTCCTCGGCGCTCTCGTCCCGGGAGGGGACGAAGTCGGTGCCGACGAACAGCTCGTAGTAGGCGTGCCGGAAGCAGCCCGCGAGCAGCAGCCGGGCGCTGGCGACCGGGTCGACGTGGGAGGAGACGCGTCCCTCCCGCTGCTCGGCCGCCAGGTACTCGGTCAGCGGGACGACCTCCGAGGTGGGGCCGAGCCTGGTGTCCTTCATGGCCTCGCGGAAGCGGACCGTGACCGAGGGGGAGGTGAAGGCGGGCAGCGCCGCCGACTGCACCTCCGCGTAGTAGTCGATGCCCGCTCTGGCGATGGGCAGCAGGTTGTCGTTCACCCGCCCTTTGCCGACCAGGTGCATGAGGTCGTCCAGGATCTTCAGCCAGAGCGGGAGCCTGTCCTGGAGCAGGGCGAGGAACATGTCGACGGCCTGTCCGGGGGTCCCCGGACCTCGCAGGCCCGAATAGGGAACGGCCTCGCCGTCCTGGCGTTTCATGAATACGGCCATCTCGAGAACGCGGCGTCGCGTCTCCTGTGCTTTCTGGTGCGGGTCGAGCTGGGGAGTCGCCATGGTTGCCCTTACGTGCGCAGTCACATGGACAAGGGTCGGCGTGGTGATGGCGCCATTCAGCGATGTTTACCGAGCCGTTTTTCTCCTGATGATGGAACTGTTGCGAGCGGGGGTCCCAACTCGGTGCGATCCGGTCGGAACGGTTGGAGACCGATTATTACCCGAAACCCGTGAGAAATGGGGTAAACGACGGTAACTATGCGCTGTGTGTTTCGATCGTCTCCGTGACGGCCCGGCCGGCGGCCCCTACGGGCAGGTCAGCGGCCGTGTGACGGGCGGGCGCCGCCGCGGCGGCCAGGTGAAAGACGGTCCCGTCGTGGGGTGAACCGGCTCCATTGCGAGGTCAGCCGACCCCGTCGTGGGGTCAGCCGTCCCCGTCGCGATCGCGGCGGCGCAGGTAGCGCTCGAACTCCGCGGCGATGGCGTCGCCGCTCGCCTCGGGCAGCTCGGTGGCGTCCTTGCGCTCCTCCAGTTCCCTGACGTAGTCGGCCACCTCGCTGTCCTGGGCGGCCAGCTCGTCCACGCCGTGCTCCCAGGCCCTGGCCTCCTCGGCCAGCTCGCCCAGCGGCATCGGGATCTTGAGCAGCTCCTCCATCCGGCTCAGCAGCGCCAGCGTCGCCTTGGGGCTGGGCGGCTGGGCCACGTAGTGCGGCACCGAGGCCCACAGCGAGACCGCGGGGATGTCCGCCGTGCCGAAGGCCTGCTGCAGCACGCCGACGATGCCGGTCGGCCCCTCGTAGCGGCTCAGCTCCAGGTTGATCGCCCGCGCGAGGTTCTCGTCGCTGGCCGAGCCGACGATCGGCACCGGCCTGGTGTGGGGCGAGTCGTTGAGCAGCGCGCCCAGCAGCACGGCCAGCTCCACGCCCAGCTTCTGGCAGAGCTCGATGATCTCGGCGCAGAACGAGCGCCAGCGCATGTTGGGCTCGATGCCGCGCAGCAGGATCACGTCGCGGTCGGCGCCCGGGGGCCTGGCCACGTAGAGCCTCGTGGTGGGCCAGGTGATCGACCGGGTCAGCCCCTCGCCCACCTCCACGATGGGGCGGGTGACCTGGAAGTCGTAGTAGTCCTCGGGGTCGAAGGAGGCCAGCTCGGTGGCCTTCCACTCGGCTTCGAGGTGCGCGATCGCGCCGCTCGAGGCCTCGCCTGCGTCGTTCCACCCCTCGAACGCGGCGATCAGCACGGGGTCGACGAGCTCAGGTAGACCTTCGAGTTCGATCACGCGCAGCCTCCCTAGTCGCCTCGCCGTACCTCCGGCTAAGCCTATGCGCTCGGAGGGGCCTCGCGTCACCTCCCGGAGGTGGTGTGAACGATCAATACGTCGCATCCCGCGCGGTGGGAGACGGCCGACGGCACCGAGCCGAGCAGCCGCCCGGCGAGGCTGTTGAGCCCCCGGTTGCCGACGACCAGCAGGTCGGCGTCGTGCTCGGCGGCCAGGGAGATCAGCGCGTCCACCGCGTCCCCCTCCGCGGCGGCCAGCTCGATCCGCTGGGCGCCCGCGGCGACCGCGTGCTCCCGGGCGGCGCGCAGCGCGTCGTCGGCCGGGGTGGACCCGCTCACCTTGTAGGCCAGCTCGCCCAGGGCGTCGGCGGCGACGTTGCGGTCGCGTTCCCGCATGGGGAGGTAGGCGCAGGCAAGGACCAGGACGGCACCGGTCGCGCCGGCGAGGGCGGCGGCGGCCGAGACCGCACGGAAGGAGGAGGCGGAGCCGTCGGTGCCGACGAGAATGGTGCGGTAGGACGCCATCGGGAACCTCGCAGGGGGTCGGGCGTGAGCACTCTCGGAGGTTAATTGGACCGTGAGTACAATTAATATCATGAACGATAAGCGCCTGAGTCGTTCCCAGTAGGATTCCCCCATGACAAACGCACCGTCTTTCCGTGACGTCCTTGCCGAGCGCGTTCTGGTCGCCGACGGGGCCATGGGGACGATGCTCCAGGCCCACGACGTCAGCCTCGACGACTTCGAGGGGCACGAGGGCTGCAACGAGGTGCTCAACGTCACCCGTCCCGACATCGTGCGGGCCGTGCACGACGCCTACTTCGAGGTCGGCGTCGACTGCGTGGAGACCAACACCTTCGGCGCCAATCTCGCCGCGCTCGGGGAATACGACATCTCCGAGCGCGTCTTCGCCTACTCCGAGGCCGGCGCCCGGGTCGCCCGCGAGTCCGCCGACCGCTGGTCCACCCCGGATCACCCGCGTTTCGTCCTGGGCTCCATGGGCCCCGGCACCAAGCTGCCCACCCTCGGGCACAAGCCGTACGCCGAGCTGCGCGACGCCTACTACGACAACGCGGCCGGGCTGGTCGCCGGCGGCGCCGACGCGCTGATCATCGAGACCTGCCAGGACCTGCTCCAGGTGAAGGCCGCGGTCGTCGGCGCGCGCCGGGCCATCGCCGACGCGGGCCGCGACGTGCCGATCATCGCCCAGGTCACCATCGAGACCAACGGCGCGATGCTGCTCGGTTCGGAGATCGGCGCGGCGCTCACCGCGATCGAGCCTCTCGGCGTCGACGTCATCGGGCTCAACTGCGCCACCGGCCCGGCCGAGATGAGCGAGCACCTGCGCTACCTCGCCCGGCACGCGCGGGTCCGGCTGTCGTGCATGCCCAACGCCGGCCTGCCCGTGCTGACCTCCGACGGCGCCTACTACCCGCTCAGCCCGGGCGAGCTGGCCGACGCGCATGAGACCTTCGCCCGCGACTACGGCCTGTCGATCGTCGGCGGCTGCTGCGGCACCACCCCCGAGCACCTGCGCAAGGTGGTCGAGCGGGTCCGCGGTCAGGCTCCCGCCCCGCGCCGCCCCCGCCCGGAGGCCGGCGCCTCCTCGCTCTACCAACACGTGCCCTTCCGGCAGGACACCTCCTACCTGGCCGTCGGCGAGCGGACCAACGCCAACGGCTCCAAGGCGTTCCGCGAGGCCATGCTCGCCGGCAACTGGGAGGAGTGCGTGGAGATCGCCCGGGCCCAGGCCCGCGACGGCGCGCACATGCTCGACCTGTGCGTCGACTACGTCGGCCGGGACGGCGCGGGCGACATGCGGGAGCTGGCGTTCCGCTTCGCCACGGCCTCCACGCTGCCGATCATGCTCGACTCCACCGAGCCCGCCGTGCTGGAGGCCGGTCTGGAGGCGATCGGCGGCCGCGCGATCATCAACTCGGTCAACTACGAGGACGGCGACGGCCCCGACTCCCGCTTCACCAAGATCATGAAGCTGGTCCGGGAGCACGGCGCCGCCGTGGTCGCGCTGACCATCGACGAGGAGGGCCAGGCGCGCACCGCCGAGCACAAGGTCCGCATCGCCACCCGCCTCATCGAGGACCTGACCGGGAACTGGGGCATGCGGGTCGAGGACATCGTCGTCGACTGCCTGACCTTCCCGATCGCCACCGGCCAGGAGGAGACCCGGCGCGACGGCCTGGAGACCGTCGAGGCCATCGCCGAGATCAAGCGCCGCTATCCGGCGGTGCAGACCACGCTCGGGCTGTCCAACATCTCCTTCGGCCTCAACCCGGCCGCCCGCATGGTGCTCAACAGCGTGTTCCTCAACGAGTGCGTCAACGCGGGACTGGACTCCGCGATCGCGCACGCCTCCAAGATCCTGCCGATGGCGCGCATCCCCGACGAGCAGCGCCAGGTCGCCCTGGACATGGTCTACGACCGGCGGCGCGAGGGCTACGACCCGCTGCAGCGGTTCATGGAGCTGTTCGAGGGCGTCGACGCGGCCGCGATGAAGGCAGGCAGAGCCGAGGAACTGGCCGCGCTGCCGCTGTGGGAGCGGCTCAAGCGCCGCATCATCGACGGCGAGCGCAAGGGCCTGGAGGCCGACCTGGACGAGGCGCTCGCCCAGCGCCCCGCCCTGGAGATCGTCAACGACGTGCTGCTGGACGGCATGAAGACCGTCGGCGAGCTGTTCGGCTCCGGCGAGATGCAGCTGCCGTTCGTGCTCCAGTCGGCCGAGGTGATGAAGACCGCCGTGGCCTACCTGGAGCCGCACATGGAGCGGGTCGAGGGCGAGACCAAGGGCCGCATCGTGCTGGCGACCGTCAAGGGCGACGTGCACGACATCGGCAAGAACCTGGTGGACATCATCCTGTCCAACAACGGCTACGAGGTCGTCAACCTCGGCATCAAGCAGCCGGTCTCGGCGATCCTGGAGGCCGCCGAGGAGCACGGCGCCGACGTCATCGGCATGTCCGGCCTGCTCGTCAAATCCACGGTGATCATGAAGGAGAACCTGGAGGAGATGAACGCCCGGGGCATCGCCGACCGGTTCCCGGTGCTGCTCGGCGGGGCCGCCCTGACCCGCGCCTACGTCGAGCAGGATCTCGCCGAGCTGTTCCGCGGAGAGGTCCGCTACGCCCGCGACGCCTTCGAGGGACTGCGCCTGATGGACGCGTTCATGGCGGTCAAGCGCGGCGAGGAGGGCGCCTCCCTGCCGCCGCTGCGCCAGCGCCGGGTCAAGACCGGCGCGGTCCTGGAGCGCACCGCCGTGGAGGACCTGCCCGCCCGCTCCGACGTGGCCGCCGACAACCCGGTCCCGGTGGCGCCCTTCCTCGGCGACCGCGTGATCAAGGGCGTCCCGCTCGCCGACTACGCCGCCTTCCTGGACGAGCGGGCGACCTTCATGGGCCAGTGGGGCCTGAAGGCCGCGCGCCGCGGCGAGGGGCCGTCCTACGAGGAGCTGGTCGAGACCGAGGGCCGGCCGCGCCTGCGGATGTGGCTGGAGCGCATGCAGACCGAGGGCCTGCTGGAGGCGGCCGTCGCCTACGGATACTTCCCGTGCGTCAGCGACGGCGACTCGCTGATCATCCTCGACGAGGCGGGCGGCGAGCGCACCCGGTTCACCTTCCCGCGCCAGCGCCGCGACCGGCACCTGTGCCTGTCCGACTTCTTCCGCTCGAAGGACTCCGGCGAGGTCGACGTGGTCGCCTTCCAGGTCGTCACGATGGGCAACAAGGTCTCCGAGGCCGCGGCCGAGCTGTTCGCCAAGGACGCCTACCGCGACTACCTGGAGCTGCACGGCCTGTCGGTGCAGCTCACCGAGGCGCTGGCCGAGTACTGGCACGCCCGGGTCCGCTCCGAGCTGGGCATCGGCGGCGACGAGTCGCTGGAGGACATGCTCAAGGTCAACATCGCCGGCTGCCGCTACTCCTTCGGCTACCCGGCCTGCCCGAACCTGGAGGACCAGGTCCAGCTGATGGAGCTGCTCTCCCCGGAGCGGATCGGCGTGAAGCTGTCGGAGGAGTTCCAGCTCCACCCCGAGCAGTCGACCTCCGCGCTGATCGTCCACCACCCCGAGGCCAAGTACTTCAACGTCTGACGGTTCCCGCGGCTTCTGCGGTTTTGCACGGTTTCTACGGCGTGACGCCGGGCGGCTGCCCGGCGTGTGATCGGGAGAGGACTTCTCGGGGGATGGACGCGGTCCTCTTCGACATGGACGGCCTGCTCGTGGACAGCGAGAAGGTGTGGTTCCAGGTCGAGACCGAGGTGATGGAGCGGCTCGGCGGCGACTGGGGGCCGCAGGACCAGGAGCACCTGGTGGGCGGTTCCATGCCGGCCACCGTGGCCTACATGCTCCGGGTCTCCGGGGCGTCCGCCGACCCGGCCGACGTGGCGGCCTGGATGCTGGAGGGCATGATCGCCAAGCTCTCCGGCGGGGTGGAGATGATGCCGGGCGCCGCCGAGCTGCTGGCCGCCGTACGGCGGGCGGGCCTGCCCACCGCCCTGGTCACCTCCTCGGCCCGGGAGATCGCCGAGGCGTGCCTGTCGGGCGCGATCGGCCGGCACAACTTCGACCGTGTGGTGACCGGCGACGACGTGACGCGGACCAAGCCCGACCCGGAGCCCTACCTGACGGCCGCCGCCCTGCTGGGCGTGGACCCCGCCCGGTGCGTGGCGCTGGAGGACTCCCCGAACGGGGTGACGGCGGCCACCGCGGCGGGCTGCCGGGTGGTGGCGGTGCCGAGCGTGCTGCCGATCCCGCACGCCCCCGGCCGCCTCGTCGTGTCCTCGCTGCGCGAGGTGGACGTCGAGACGCTGCGGGAACTGTCGGCCGGGGAGCCGTAGGGGCTTCGCTCGCCGTCCCGGGGAGACCCTTAGGGATCGGCCCTCTCGGAGCCCTTAGGGGGTCATCCCTCCCAAAGGAGGAGGAGCACTCGCGTATCGGCGTGCCAGGATGGAAAACAGGCAACCGAATACGAGGGGATTCCACCATGCTGACGTTCGCCGATATCCCGTGGCTGGCGCTCTGCGCCGGGCTGACCGGGGTGGGACTGGTCGTGAGCTTCCTGATGCTGCGCCGCCGGGGGGCCGCGGCCGGGTTGCGGATGGCGGCGTGGTCGCTGCTGCCGGTGGCGGCCTATCTGACGGACGCGCTGCCGACACTGTGGGACATCGGCACGGCGGTCACCGGTTTCGTCGCCGGACTGGTGTTCAATCCGAAGGTGTGGGCAGGTGTGGCGGTGGCCGGCCTGTCGGTGGTGCTGTTCCTGGTCTCGGGCGTGCTGAGGGCCCGCCGTCTGTCGTCGGCCCGGACCGCGGCCCCGGGGACTCCGGCGGTCCCGGCCGCGGCGCGCGGCGCCGCCGGTCAGGGCTCCGGCGCCACCGTCACCCAGCCGCTGCCGCAGCGCACTCCCGGGGCCGCGGCCAGGCCGGGAGCGCTCAAGCCGGGGAGCAAGCCGGCGGCCAAGCCCGCGGAGGACGACGACTTCTCCGACATCGAGGCGATCCTCAAGCGCCGCGGGATCGGGTGAGGCGCGGGTCTCGGACGCCGTGTGACGGGGGTGCCCGGGGCGGCCACGGTTGTGTCACAAAATCAAGACAGAAACGGAACCTCCCGGGGACATTCAGATCAAGATCAAAACGAATGAATTTCACGTGAATCACATTTAAGCCACATAGGCCGCCAAAGGTCTGGTAAGTGCAGTTCAGCCCATAGATTCTGCGGAACGGAACTGAAGAAACAGAACCGTAGACTCAGGGCGCGACACCCCGACCCGGGGGACGCGTTCATCGGACAACGTCGTCTGGGATCCAGGGGGCCACTGTATGACCGCACCGCTCGATGTCTCCGGGCAGGCCTTGGAGGCCCAGCCGGAGGCCGTGCTTGAAGGGGCGGGCGGAAAGGCCATCGAAGGCCGTTCGCTCGGTCAGATCGCATGGATGCGGCTGAAACGTGACAAGGCCGCCTTCGTCGGCTTCTATGTCGTGCTGTTCCTGACGCTGGTCGCCGTCTTCGCCGAACGTCCGTTCGGCGGGCTGATCGCGCTCTTCGGCGACTCGCCGAACGTGCCCAACAACGATCTCGTCGATCCCATGACCAGCGCGCCGATCGGCGCCTGGGGCGGCATCAGCCTGGAGCATCCCCTCGGTCTCGAGCCGGTCAACGGCCGTGACCTGTTCGCCCGCATCCTGTCCGGCGCTCAGATCTCGCTGCTGGTCGCCTTCCTCGCCACGCTGCTGTCCGTGGTGATCGGCTCGCTGATGGGCGTGCTGGCGGGCTACTTCGGCGGCTGGGTCGACACGATCATCAGCCGGTTGATGGACGTCTTCCTCGCCTTCCCGCTGCTGCTGTTCGCGATCGCCATCGTGGGCGCCGTCCCCGACGAGGCGCTCGGCCTCAAGGGCAACGCCCTGCGGGTGGCGGTGATCGTGTTCATCATCGGGTTCTTCAACTGGCCGTACATCGCGCGAATCGTGCGCGGCCAGACCCTTTCGCTGCGCGAGCGCGAGTTCGTCGACGCCGCCCGGTCGCTGGGCGCGGGCAACCGCTACATCATCTTCCGTGAGGTCTTCCCCAACCTCGCGGCGCCGATCCTGGTCTACTCCACGCTTCTCATCCCCACGAACATCCTCTTCGAGGCCGCGCTGTCGTTCCTCGGCGTGGGCGTGGCGGAACCGCAGGCCTCCTGGGGAGGCATGCTCACCCGCGCGGTGGACTACTACCAGATCGCACCGCACTTCATGCTCGTCCCGGGTCTCGCGATCTTCATTACCGTGATGGCCTTCAACCTTCTGGGAGACGGGCTCCGGGACGCCCTCGACCCCCGAGCTCGTTAGCGGCAACGCTTCCGTCCCTCGATATCACCGTCACTCATGACAAGGGGTGTACAACCACGATGAGGAAGACCAAAGCCCTCGCGCTCGCCGCACTGGGCACCGCGCTCACCATGGGCCTCGCGGCCTGCGGCGGTACCGCCGGCGGTGGCGGCAACAACAACACCGGGACGGGCAACACCGGTGCCGGGACCTCCGCCGCCAAGCACAACGACGGCTACACCAAGGTCGTCAACCCCTCGGACGCCAAGGGCGGGACGCTCAAGTTCGCCTACTCCGACGAGCCCGACTCGATGGACCCGGGCAACACCTACTACGCGTTCAACTGGAACTTCACGCGTCTGTACGCTCGCCCGCTGCTGACCTACGCCGCCGCTCCCGGTGAGGAGGGCCTGAAGCTGGTCCCCGACCTGGCGGAGGGTCTCGGCGAGGCCAGCGAGGACGGCCTGACCTGGACGTACAAGCTCAAGAAGGGCATCAAGTACGACGACGGCACGGAGGTCAAGGCCGCGGACGTCAAGTACGCCATCGCCCGGAGCAACTTCAGCGAGGAGCTCACCGACGGTCCGAAGTACTTCGCCGAGTACCTCGACTCCGGTGACTACAAGGGTCCCTACAAGGACAAGAACCTCGACAACTTCAAGGGCGTCGAGACCCCGGACGACTACACGGTCGTCTTCAAGCTGAAGAAGCCGTTCTCCGAGTTCGACTTCCTGGTCGCCAACCCGCAGTCGGCTCCGGTGCCGCAGGCCAAGGACACCGGCCTGGAGTACGAGAAGACCGTCGCCTCGACCGGCCCCTACAAGATCGAGAGCTACGAGGTCGGCAAGCAGTTCAACCTCGTGAAGAACGAGAACTGGGACCCGGCCACCGACACCACGCGCAAGCAGCTTCCGGACCGCATCGAGGTCCAGATGAAGCAGAGCGGCGAGGACATCGACCAGCGCCTGCTGGCCGGGCAGATCCACGTCGACCTCGGCGGCACCGGTGTGCAGCCGGCCGCCCGCGCGAAGATCGTCGCCGACGCCAAGCTGAAGGACTCGACGGACAACCCGTACACCCCCTTCAACCGCTACGCGATGATGTCGACCAAGGTCGCCCCGTTCGACAACATCGAGTGCCGCAAGGCCGTGCAGTACGCCACCGACCAGGTCGCCACCCAGGCGCCGTGGGGCGGCCCGCTCGGCGGTGACATCGGCAGCACGCTGATGACCCCGACCACGGTCGGCTACCAGCAGTACGACCTGTTCCCGAACGGCGCCGACAACAAGGGCGACGTGGCCAAGGCCAAGGAGGCCCTGACGGCCTGCGGCCAGCCGAACGGCTTCGAGACCAACATCGCGGTCCGCGGTGACCGGGTCAAGGAGGTCCAGGTCGCCGAGGCCCTGCAGGCCTCGCTGGACAAGGTCGGCATCAAGGCCACGATCAAGAAGTACCCCTCGGGTGACTGGAGCGCGCAGTACGCCGGCAAGCCGGACTTCGTGCACCAGAACAAGCTGGGCATCATGATCGCCGGCTGGGGCGCCGACTGGCCCTCGGGCTTCGGCTTCCTGTCGCAGATCGTCGACGGCCGCTTCATCAAGCCCTCGGGCAACTACAACATGATGGAGCTCAACGACCCGGCGGTGAACGAGCTGCTCGACAAGGGCATCCAGACCACCGACCCGGCCGAGCGCAACAAGATCTGGGCCGAGGTCGACAAGAAGGTCATGGAGTCGGCCGCGTTCCTGCCGTTCGTCTACGAGAAGACTCTGATCTTCCGTCCGGCCAGCCTGACCAACGTGTACGTGCACCCCGCCTACGGCATGTACGACTACACGTGGCTCGGCGTCCAGCAGTAGTCCTTCTCTAGCTAGCCAAAGGCAGGTGAAGGCCTAGGGCGCCCGGGAGCGATCCTCCCGGGCGCCCCGGCCGAACGATCGTGGTCGCTTTCATCGTCCGCCGCGTGATCGCCGCCGTGCTGATGCTCGTCATCGTCAGTGTGGCGACCTTCGCGATCTTCTTCCTCATCCCGCGTGCCCTGGGACAGACCCCCGAGGGCATGGCGTCGCGTTACGTCGGGCGGGACGCCACACCCGAGGCGATCCAGGGCGCCGTCAAGCGGCTCCACCTGGACGACCCGCTCATCGTGCAGTACGGGCGCTTCGCCAAGGGCATCGTGGCGGGCCAGGACTACTCGCTCGGGCCGCGGAAGGCAGAGTGCCCGGCGCCCTGCTTCGGCTTCTCCTTCAACAACAACCAGCCGGTCTGGCCCACCCTGCTCGACCGGCTCCCCGCGACCATCTCGCTGGCCATCGGCGCGGCGGTGATCTGGGTCGTGGCAGGCGTCTCCATCGGCGTCATATCCGCGCTGAAACGCGGCACCGTGCTCGACCGGGCGGCGATGACGGTGGCGCTGGCGGGAGTCTCGCTGCCGATCTACTTCACCGGCCTGGTCTCGCTCGCGTTGTTCGCCTACACGCTCGGCATCTTCCCCGGCGGCGGCAGCTACACGCCCATCACGACGAACCCGCTGATGTGGTTCCAGGCGCTGGTGCTGCCCTGGATCACCCTGGCCTTCCTCTACGCCGCCCTGTACGCCCGGCTCACCCGGGCGGGCATGCTGGAGACCATGGGCGAGGACTACATCCGCACGGCCCGCGCCAAGGGCCTCAAGGAGCGCACGGTCGTCACCAAGCACGCCCTGCGCGCCACGCTCACCCCCATCCTCACCATCTTCGGCCTCGACCTCGGCCTGCTGCTGGGCGGCGCGGTGCTCACCGAGAGCACCTTCTCCATCCCCGGCATCGGCAAGCTGGTCATCGACGCGATCCGGGGCAACGACCTGCCCGTCGTGCTGGGCGTCACCCTGTTCGCGGCGTTCTTCATCGTCCTGGCCAACCTCATCGTGGACGTTCTGTACGCGGTGGTCGACCCGAGGGTGAGGCTCTCATGACCACGGGGTCTGCTTCTCCTGCGCCCGGCTCCTTCCTGGAACTGCGCGATCTGCGCATCCACTTCCCGACCGAGGACGGCCTGGTCAAGTCCGTCGACGGCCTGTCCTTCAAGCTGGACCGGGGCAAGACCCTGGGCATCGTGGGCGAGTCGGGCTCCGGCAAGAGCGTGACCAGCCTCGGCATCCTGGGCCTGCACAAGGGCGGCCGGGCGAAGATCTCCGGCGAGATCTGGCTGGACGGCGAGGAGCTCGTCGGCGCGAGCCAGGACCACGTGCGGACGCTGCGCGGCAAGAAGATGGCGATGATCTTCCAGGATCCGCTCTCGTCGATGCACCCGTTCTACACGGTCGGCAAGCAGATCATCGAGGCCTACCGGATCCACCACAACGTCAGCAAGGCGGTCGCCCGCAAGCACGCGATCGACATGCTCGGCCGGGTCGGCATCCCGCAGCCCGACAGGCGGGTGGACAGCTACCCGCACGAGTTCTCCGGCGGCATGCGCCAGCGCGCCATGATCGCCATGGCCCTGTCGTGCGACCCCGAGCTGCTGATCGCCGACGAGCCGACCACCGCCCTCGACGTGACGGTCCAGGCGCAGATCCTGGACCTCATGCTGGACCTGCAGCGCGAGTTCAACTCCGCGCTGATCGTCATCACCCACGACCTCGGCGTGGTCGCCGAGCTGTCGGACGAGATCCTGGTGATGTACGGCGGCAAGTGCATCGAGTACGGCACGGCGGACGACATCTTCTACCGTCCCGAGCACCCCTACACATGGGGTCTACTGGGATCGATGCCCCGGCTGGACCGGGAGCCCACCGAGCGGCTGATGCCGATCAAGGGCACCCCGCCCTCCCTGATCAACGTGCCGTCCGGTTGCGCCTTCAACCCGCGGTGCCCCTACCGGGAGCGCACCGGCGGCAAGGCCACCACCGAGGTGCCGCAGCTCCTGGAGACCGAAGGCGGGCACCTGGTCCGCTGCCACCTGCCGCGCGAGGAGCGGCGGGCCATCTGGGAGAACGAGATCAAGCCGATGATGGAGGTCCAGTGAGCCACAGGGCCGACAAGGGGGGCGAGGGCGTGAACGCTCCCGAAGCGCTGTTGTCCGTCCAGGGCCTGCAGAAGCACTTCCCGGTGACCAAGGGCCTGCTCAAGCGCCAGATCGGCGCGGTCAGGGCGGTCGACGGGGTCAGCTTCGACGTCCGCCAGGGCGAGACGCTCGGCCTGGTCGGCGAGTCCGGTTGCGGCAAGAGCACCACGGGCCGCCTGGTCACCCGGCTGATGGAGCCGACCGCCGGGAAGATCTTCTTCGAGGGCCACGACATCACCCACATGTCGCAGTCGAAGATCCGGCCGCTCCGCCGCGACATCCAGATGATCTTCCAGGACCCCTACTCCTCGCTCAATCCGCGGCACACGGTCGGCGCCATCGTCGGCGCGCCCTTCCGCATCCAGGGCGTCCAGACCGAGCAGGGGACCAAGAAGGCGGTCCAGGAGATCCTGGAGCTGGTCGGCCTCAACCCCGAGCACTACAACCGCTACCCGCACGAGTTCTCCGGCGGCCAGCGCCAGCGCATCGGCATCGCCCGCACGCTCGCGCTCAAGCCGAAGATGATCATCGCGGACGAGCCGGTCTCCGCGCTCGACGTGTCGATCCAGGCCCAGGTGGTCAACCTCCTGGAGGACCTGCAGAACGAGCTCGGCCTGACCTACGTCATCGTCGCGCACGACCTGTCGGTCATCCGGCACATCAGCGACCGGGTCGCGGTCATGTACCTCGGCAAGATCGTCGAGCTGGCCGACCGGAAGAGCCTGTACGACTCGCCGATGCACCCGTACACCAACGCGCTGCTGTCCGCCGTGCCGATCCCGGACCCGGCGCGGCGCAAGGACCGCGAGCGCATCCGTCTCCAGGGCGACGTGCCCAGCCCGCTCAACCCGCCGCCGGCCTGCCGCTTCCACACCCGGTGCTGGAAGGCCCAGGTGATCTGCAAGACGGAGGAGCCGCCGCTGGCGGAGCTGGCCCCCGGCCACCAGGTGGCCTGCCACTTCCCGGAGAACGTGGAGCAGGCGACGGCCCCGGCCGCGGCGAAGGTCGCGCAGAACGTGGAGGAAGCCCTCCACCCGAAGAAGCCGGTCGTCTGAACGGCTGACGCCGCACGGGCGCCCCGCGCGTCCACCGGGTGCCCCGCACCTCCCGACGGCGCGCGCCGCTCTGCCGGCGCGCGCCGTCCGCTGTGAAACGCCTGTTTACCGTTCCGGTCAACCGACTGTCACATTTACGCCACAGCCTCACGCCGGGGGTGGTCAGCGCTGCCGTCCGCGTAGATCCTGCGATCACGGGGAGTCCGCACGGCGGCCGGGACCCGGCCGTAAGACGGCGATGAGGTGCAGCATGCGACGATACGGTATGCCCCTGCGCAGGACGATGGCGGTGACGGCGGGCCTTGTCCTGGTCCTGTCCGCGGCGGCCTGCGGCGGAGACGAGGAGACTCCGGGGACCGGCGGGACGGAGGCGGCGAGGGGCTCGACCCTGATCTTCGCCTCCTCGGCGGACCCGGCCATCCTGGACCCGGCCTTCCACAGCGACGGCGAGTCCTCCCGGGTGACCAACCAGATCTTCGAGACGCTCGTGGCCACCGAGGAGGGCGGCACCGACGTCGTGGCCGGGCTCGCGGAGAGCTGGGAGGTCAGCGAGGACGCCAGGACCTACACCTTCAAGCTCCGCCAGGGCGTGAAGTTCCACGACGGCGAGCCGTTCAACGCGGCGGCCGTGTGCGCCAACTTCGAGCGCTGGTACAACTTCACCGGCCTGGCGCAGTCGGACTCGGTCTCCTACTACTGGGTGACGGTCTTCCGGGGCTTCGCCAAGAACGAGGCCGACACCCTCGGCAAGAGCCTGTACGGCGGCTGCACGGCCAAGGACGACGGCACGGTCGAGCTGAAGCTCACCGAGCCGTCCGCCGTGGTGCTGTCGGCGCTGACGCTGTCGTCCTTCGGCATCGCCAGCCCCAAGGCGCTCAAGGACTACAAGGCCGACGAGGTGAGCGGGACCGCCGAGTCGCCGCAGTTCACCGGGACCTTCGGCACCGAGCACCCGGTCGGCACCGGGCCGTTCAAGTTCGGCAGCTGGACGCGCGGCGACAAGCTGGAGCTCGTCCGCAACGACGAGTACTGGGGCGAGAAGGCCAAGCTCAGCAAGATCATATTCCAGCCCATCGAGAAGGCCGCCGACCGGGCCCAGGCGCTGCGCGCCGGGTCCGTCCACGCCTTCGACTACGCCGACCCGGCCGACCTGGAGTCGCTGAAGAGCGCCGGGGCCCAGGTGCTGGAGCGGGCGCCGTTCAACATGGGCTACCTCGGCTTCAGCCAGAGAACCGACATCATGAAGAACCAGAAGATCCGGCAGGCGATCGCCCACGCGATCAACCGCGAGAACGTCGTGAAGACCAAGTACGCCGCCGGCGCCAAGGTCGCCAACGCGTTCATGCCGGACAGCCTGTGGAGCTACAGCGAGGACTTCACCAAGTACGACTACAACGTCGACAAGGCCAAGCAGCTCATCGCCGAGTCCGGCGTGTCGAACCCGACGCTGGAGTTCTGCTACCCCAGCGGCGTCAGCCGCGCCTACATGGTCGACCCGGCGGGCAACTTCCAGCTGATGAAGGCCGACCTGGAGGCCGCGGGCTTCAAGGTCACGCCGAAGACCTCGCCGTGGAGCCCCGACTACCTCAACAGCACCCAGGCCGGCGACTGCCCGCTCTTCCTGCTCGGCTGGAACGGCGACTTCGGCGACCCGGACAACTTCCTCGGCACGTTCTTCCAGTCCTTCTCCAACCAGTGGTCGTTCCGGAACGAGGAGATCTTCAAGACGCTGAGCGACGCGGAGAAGGAACCGGACCAGGCCAAACGGGAGGCGCTGTACAAGCAGGCCAACACCCTGATCGCCGACTTCGTGCCCGGCGTGCCGTACGCGCAGAGCCCGTCGTTCTCGGCCGCGGCCAAGAACGTCCAGGGCTGGGTGCCGAGCCCGGTGCTCAACGACAAGCTCGCCTCGATCTCGCTGAACTGATCGATGCTGAGGTTCGTCGTCAGGCGGCTGGCGCTGCTCGTGCCGATCCTGGTGGGACTGTCCATCCTGCTGTTCCTGTGGGTCAGGGCGCTGCCGGGAGGGCCCGCCGAGGCCCTGCTCGGGGAACGGGCCACCCCCGAGGCCGTGGAGCGGGTCCAACGGCTCTACGGCCTCGACCGGCCCTGGTACGAGCAGTACCTCAGGTGGGTGGGGAACGTGCTCCGGGGCGACCTCGGGGTCTCCACCAGGACCCAGCACCCGGTCCTGGAGGAGCTGCTGCGCACCTTCCCCGCCACGGTGGAGCTCGCCCTCACCGCGATGATCTTCGCGGTGGGGGTGGGCGTCCCGCTCGGCTACTTCGCCGCGCGCCGCCACGGCACCTGGCTCGACCACGCCTCGGTCGCCGGATCGCTGTTCGGCATCACGATCCCGGTGTTCTTCCTCGGCTACATGCTGAAGTTCGCCTTCGCCGAGAAACTGGGGATCCTCCCCACCGCCGGACGCCAGGACCCGCTGATGGACGCCGAGCACCCGACCGGCTTCTACGTGCTGGACGGCCTGGTGACCGGGAACCCGGAGGCCGCCCTGGACGCGCTGGCGCACCTGATCCTGCCGGGGATCGCGCTGGGCACCATCCCGCTGGCGATCGTGGTCCGCATCACCCGGGCGTCGGTGCTGGACGTGCTCCACGAGGACTACGTGCGCACCGCCGAGGCCAAGGGCCTGCGCCCGGCCACGATCCGCGGGCGGCACGTGCTGCGCAACGCCCTGCTCCCGGTGGTCACGATCGTCGGCCTCCAGGTCGGCCTGCTGCTGGGCGGGGCGGTGCTGACCGAGACCGTCTTCGCCTTCCCCGGCTTCGGCAAGTTCATGGCCGACTCGATCACCGCCAGGGACTACGCGGTGCTGCAGGGCTTCATCCTGTTCACCGCGGTGATCTTCGTGCTGGTCAACCTGCTGGTGGACATCGCCTACGGGCTCATCGACCCGAGGGTGAGGACCGCGTGAGCGGGTATCGGCGAGGACGCGGGGAAGGCCGCGGGACTCCCCGGGGAAGGAGCGGCGCATGAGCCTGTCCCAGGCGGAGACGGTCGCGGTCGCCCCGGAGGAGACCGGCGGGAGCCTCGGCAGGGATGCCTGGCGGCGGCTGCGCCGCAACCCGGTCGCCATCGCGGGCGCGCTGCTGGTCACGCTGTTCGTCGTGGTCGCGCTGCTGGCCCCCTGGCTGGCGCCGTACCCGCCGGACAAGCCCGTCGGCCAGGTCACCCCCGTCTCCATCCCCGGACCGTCGGCCGAGCACTGGTTCGGCCTGGACGACCTGGGCCGCGACGAGTTCACCCGGGTGCTGTGGGGAGCCCGCTGGTCTCTGGTCATCGGGGTGGTGTCGCTCCTGCTCGGCATGGCGGGCGGGCTGCTGCTGGGCCTGCTCGCCGGGGCCTTCGGCGGCTGGGTGGACGGCGTCGTGATGCGCGTGGTCGACATGATGCTCTCGGTCCCCGGCCTGCTGTTCGCCATCGGCGTCGCCGCGATGCTCGGCTCCGGCCTGGACGCCGTGATGATCGCCATCGCGGTGGTGAACATGCCGATCTTCGCGCGGCTGCTCCGCGGCCAGATGCTGGCCCAGCGCCGCTCCGACTACGTGCTGGCCGCCACGTCGGTGGGGGTGCGGCGACGGCGGATCGTGCTCGGCCACATCCTGCCCAACTCGCTGACCCCGGTGATCGTGCAGGGCACCCTGACCCTGGCCACCGCGATCGTGGACGCGGCCGGGCTGGCCTTCCTCGGCCTGTCCAGCAACGACCCGAGCATCCCCGAGTGGGGACGGATGCTCGCCGACACCCAGCGCTACCTGTCCAGCGCGCCGCTGCTGGCGGTCTTCCCCGGCCTGGCCATCGTCATCGCCGCGCTCGGCTTCACCCTGCTGGGCGAGTCGCTGCGCGAGGCCCTCGACCCCAAGTACCGGCGGTGACCAGTGAATCCGATGAGACCGGTGAACCCGGCGAGCAGGGGAAGCCTCCTGGAGGTCGAGGATCTGAGCGTCGTCTTCCGGCAGCGCGGCCGCGCCGACGTGCGCGCGGTGGACGGCGTCAGCTTCTCCGTCTCGCCGGGCGAGACCGTCGGCCTGGTGGGGGAGTCGGGCTGCGGCAAGTCCGTCACCTCCCTGGCGATCATGGGCCTGCTCCCGAAGCGCGGCGTGCGGGTGGAGGGCGGTGTCTCCTTCGACGGGACCGACCTGCTCTCCCTGCCCCCCGACAAGCTGCGCCTGCTGCGCGGCCGGGACCTGGCCATCGTCTTCCAGGACCCGATGACCTCGCTCAACCCCGTCGTCCCCATCGGCACGCAGGTGACCGAGGTGCTGACGCGCCACCGGGGCCTGAGCAACGGCGAGGCCCGCGAGGAGGCCGCCGACCTGCTGCGCAGGGTCGGCATCCCCGACCCGTCCCGGCGGCTGCGGGAGTATCCCCACCAGCTGTCCGGGGGCATGCGCCAGCGCGCGCTCATCGCCGCCGCGCTGGCCTGCCGCCCCCGGCTGCTCATCGCCGACGAGCCCACCACGGCCCTGGACGTCACCATCCAGGCGCAGATCCTGGAACTGCTCAAGACCCTGGTGGCGGAGTCGGGGACCGCCCTCATCCTGATCACCCACGACCTGGGGGTGGTCGCCGGGACGTGCGACACCGTCCACGTCATGTACGGCGGCCGGATCGTCGAGCGGGCGCCCCGGCACGAGCTCTTCGCCGAGCCCCGCCACCCCTACACCGGCGGCCTGCTCGCCTCGGTGCCCCGCCTGGACCAGCCGCGCGGGGTGCGCCTGCAGCCCATCGAGGGCTCGCCCCGTGACGTCATCCCGTGGGCGCGGGGCTGCGCGTTCGCCCCCCGCTGCCCCAACCGGGTCGAGGAGTGCACCCCCGTGGCCCCCGAGCTCCTGGGCGACCGCCACGGGCTGCGCTGCGTCAACCCGCTCCGATCCGACCAGCCGGCGACGAAGGCGGTGCCCCGGTGAACACTCCGACCGGCCCCGCCGTGCCGGGCTCCCCGGGGGGCCCGCCGGACGGCTCCGCCGCGCCCGGCGAGCCGCTGCTGTCCGTCCGCGGGCTCAAAGTGCACTTCCCCATCCGCAAGGGCGTGCTGCTGCAGCGCGTCACCGGCTACGTGCGCGCCGTGGACGGCGTCGACCTCGACGTGGGGCGCGGCATGACCTACGGCCTGGTGGGGGAGTCGGGCTGCGGCAAGAGCACGCTCGGCAAGGCCGTGCTGCGCCTGGTGGAGCCCACCGCCGGGACCGTCCGCTTCAACGGCGTCGACGTCGCGGGGCAGAGCCGGGAGGGCATGCGCCGTCTCCGTCGGCACATGCAGATGGTCTTCCAGGACCCGCTGGCCAGCCTCGACCCCCGGCAGAGCGTGGAGTCGGTGCTCTCCGAGCCGCTGCGCGCCCACGGCTTCGCCGGGGACCGCTCCCGGCGGGTGCGGGAACTGCTCGACCTGGTGGGGCTGCCCGCGGGGGCGGCCGCCCGCTACCCGCACGAGTTCTCCGGCGGTCAGCGCCAGCGCGTCGGCATCGCCAGGGCGATCGCCCTCAACCCCGAGCTGATCATCGCCGACGAGCCCGTCTCCGCGCTGGACGTCTCGATCCAGGCGCAGATCGTCAACCTCCTGGAGGACCTGCAGGACCAGCTCGGCCTCACCTACGTCGTCGTGGCCCACGATCTGGCCGTCGTCCGGCACGTCAGCGACGTCATCGGGGTGATGTACCTGGGCGCGCTGGTGGAGGAGGCGTCCTCCGACGAGCTGTACGCCCAGCCGCTGCACCCCTACACGATCGCGCTGATGTCCGCGATCCCGATCCCGGATCCCGAGGTCGAGGAGCGCCGGCGGCGGATCCTGCTCACCGGCGACCTGCCGTCCCCGGTCGACGTCCCGCCCGGCTGCCGCTTCCACACCCGCTGCCCGTTCCGCCAGCCCACCCGGTGCGCCGACGAGTCACCCGACCTGCGGGAGATGCGCCCCGGCCGCAAGGTCGCCTGCCACTGGGCCGAGGAGATCGCGGCGGGCGCCATCCGGGCCGCCGCGAGCGCCCACGACCCCACCGCCACCGAGGTGGGCACGCCCTCGTCCTGACCGTCCGGAGCGCCTGGCCCCGGCCGCCCCGGGCCGCCTCAGGCCGCCGGGTGGAACCGGCGGTCCGCGGCGCCGGTCCCGCCGGTGACCTGGCCGATCAGGACCCGGTTCCGGCCCGAGTGCTTGGCCGCGTACAGCGCGCCGTCCGCCGTCTGGACGAGATCCTCCACCGTCCGGGCGTGCGGCGGCATGGCCGCGCCGCCCACGGAGACGGTGACGGACACGTGGACGGACCCGTCGACGGTCACCGGCTCGGCCGCCACCGCGGCGCGGATGCGCTCGGCGAGCCGGACCAGGCCCTCGGGCGTGCTCTGCGGGACCAGGACCGCGAACTCCTCGCCGCCGAACCGGGCCGGCAGGTCCTGGGCGCGGCAGGAGGCTCTGATGCGCCGGGCCGTCTCGGCGAGGACCTCGTCACCCGCCGGGTGCCCGTAGGTGTCGTTCACCCGTTTGAAGTGGTCCACGTCGACGAGGAGGAGCCCCAGCGCGGTGCCGCGGCGGCCCGCCCGGGACGACTCGCGCGCCATCCGCTCCTGCAGCGAGCGCCGCGTGCTCAGGCCGGTGACCACGTCGGTCGAGGCCAGCCGCCGCTGGGCGGCCAGCAGCCCCGCCATGCGGGCCACGACCAGCAGGAACAGGATGGCCGAGGCGCAGGCCACCACCAGCAGGTTCAGGTCGCCCCGCTGGAAGTACTGCACGACCAGGACCATGGGGGCCACGAGGGTCGCGCTCGCCAGGAGGGCCAGCCGGTAGCCGGTGGCGTCCACCGGGCGGTGCTCGTGCGGCCGCTCGCCCAGCCGCGCCATCGACGGGTGCAGGCCGGCGGCGCCGAGCGATATGTAGCCCGCCAGCCAGATCATGTCCACCCAGCTGCCGGGGATGTAGTCGCTGATCAGCGTCTGCATCCCGTAGAAGCTGTCGGCCAGCAGGACCAGCCAGAGGAAACCGAGCAGCAGGTAGTACGAGCAGCCGCGCGAGCCCCCGCCGAACATCAGGCGCAGCGCCACCGTCAGCACCAGCAGGTCCATCACCGGGAACACCACCGTGGCGAGCCGTTCCATCGGGAGCATGTCCGCGGCGGACACCATGGGGCCGATCAGGAACATCCAGTACAGCAGAGTGGCGCTGACCGTGATGATCGCCGCGTCGATCACCGCGGGGATGTCGCGCCCGGCGGTGCGCCTTCTGGAGAACACCATCAGGGCCAGCCCCAGCAGGGGGTACTGCAGGAGGTAGAGGATGTTGGGCAGCAGCGAGTAGTCGGCCTCCTCGCCGAGCACCGTGAGCGTGTAATAGGAGATGTCGCCGCCGGTGAACATCGCCTGGCTCGCCGCGAACAGCCACCAGGCGGAGGCCGCCTGGGGTCTCCACAACCGGATCCCGATCGCTATGGCGATCCCGCCGCCCGCGCTGACCAGGCAGTACACCACCGCCTGCGACACGTCGGACGCGCCCAGCACGGGAAGCGCGTAGTGCAACCCGGACAGGGCGGAGCCGATGAGGAGCCAGGAGATCCATGCGGGAGGCCTGCGCCGTCGCGCACTTCCCCGCGCGGGTACGGGTGCGGGTGTGGTGAGTGAAGGGTTCATGGCCTCGTGTCCAGGCGGTGCCGCGACCACCGGGTGAAGGCCGCGCACTCGTACGACGGGAGGTCCATGGGATCAACGGCGGGTAGCACTGACGGTAGCGGGACGGTTGCGGAACGGTTGCCCGGCGTCCCGCTCCCTCAGGCCGGCGTCCCGCGCTCCTCGGTCCGGCACCGACATGACAGGCCGTGTCCCGGCCCGGTGCCGGGATGACGGGTGTCTCCCGGTCCGGGCGGTGTGATCGGGTTCGTCTCAGCCCAGCGCCGACATGATCGGGGCGAAGAGGCGGCTCCGGTCACCCGGGAGCGGCCCGTCGCCCAGCACCATGTCCGAGGTCCGCATACCCGCCGTCACGCCGTGACCGTCCAGCCACGCCGCCAGTTCCGGGCGGTCCTCCCCGACCTCCACCCGGACCGGGCGGCCCGCCCGGGACGCGAGGTCGGCGATCAGAGCCCGGGCCGCGGCGGCGTCCGCGGCGATCACGGGACCGACGACCGTGTTGGTGAGGTTGCGCCACATCCCGGCGTAGCCGATGATCTCGCGGCCGTCGTCGATCACCCGGATCTCCTCGGCGAAGCCGGTGTACCTCGTCAGGGTCTCCGACCGGTCGGCGCCGACGACCTCCGCGTCGAGAGCCGCGATCTCCTTCAGGTCCCCGGGTACGGCCACGCGGGACGCCCCGGCCGCCCGCCCGGTGAAGACGCCCACGTGCATGGCCGCCCCGCCCGTCACCCGGAAGCCGAGCCGCTCGTAGACCGGGCGTCCCATCGAGGTCGCGTTCAGGAACACGGTCGCCCCGCCGGCCCGCTCCATCACGTGGCCCATGATCCGTCCGCCCAGCCCCTGCCTGCCGTATCGCTCGGCGACCAGCACCATGCTGACCGCCGCCGCGCCGGAGCCGTACCGGGTCAGGATCGTCGTGGCCACCAGGTCACCCGCGGAGTCCGTGATCCCGTAGCCCTCCCCGACCTCCAGCAGGAACCGCCACTTGCGCTCCTCCCGCCCCCAGTTGCGGCTGTCCGCCAGGTCCAGGCAGGCGTCCAGGTCGTCGAGGGTCAGCTCACGGATCACCATCGTCGCGGTCCTCCAAAAATCATCAGCGTTCCGGCGGTTCCGCCGTGCGGAGATTCTCGATGACCGTCCGCTCCCAGCGCCAACGGTTTGCGGCCGTGCCGGATCCGGCATGGAGGTGCGCACTCCTGCGAGCCAGGAAATATCGTCAAAGTAATGGATGGGAATGGTTTATCCGTTCGTCGGCGTCGGATCCCTCCCGCAGTACGACCCGCGCTGCTGTTCGCGCTGAGGGCGCCGTCCTGTGCCGCCAGGGCGGCGCCGTACCGGCTCGTCGTTCAGGGCAGTGCGCGGCGGGTGATGAGAGTCCCGGTCAGCAGCCCTTTCCTCGGGATCACCTTCGGGGAGGCCGGTGCCGTCTGGTACCAGCGCGTCATGTGGGATCCGGCGCTTCGTCCGGCTGCGCACCCGCCCGAGCCCCGCGCCGGAACGGGGTTACGGGATGGCGCCGGGGGTGATCAGGCCGGTCTCGTAGGCGAGGACCACGGCCTGGACGCGGTCGCGCAGGCCCAGCTTGGTGAGCACGTTGCCCACGTGGGTCTTGACCGTCGTCTCGCTGACCACCAGCTCGGCGGCGATCTCCGCGTTGGACATTCCGCGGGCGATCAGCCGCAGCACCTCCAGCTCGCGCTCGGTGAGCCGGTCCAGGCGGGCCGGGGCGGACTGCGGGCTGGCCGAGGGCAGGCGGGTGCTGAACCTGTCCAGCAGCCGCCGGGTGACGCTCGGGGCGACGATGGCGTCCCCCGCGGCGACCACCCGGATGGCCTGCACCAGCTCGTCCGGCGGGACGTCCTTCAGCAGGAAGCCGCTGGCCCCGGCGCGGAGGGCCTCCACGATGTATTCGTCCAGGTCGAAGGTCGTCAGCACCAGCACGCGGGGCACATGGGCGCCGGCGGCGGCCTCGCGGGCGATCCGCCGGGTCGCCTCGATGCCGTCCACGCCCGGCATCCGGATGTCCATCAGCACCACGTCGGGCAGGAGCGCCCGCGACTGGTCCTGGGCGGCCTTGCCGTCACCCGCCTCGCCGACCACCGTGATGTCCGGCTCGGCCTCCAGGATGAGGCGGAAACCGGTGCGCAGCAGTGGCTGGTCGTCCACCAGCAGCACTCTGATCGTCATCAGATCACGTCAGTCCTTGAGAGGGAAGCGGGCCTTTACCTCGAATCCGCCCCCGGGACGCGGGCCGATCCTCAGAATTCCACCATAGAGGGCGACCCGCTCGCGAATGCCGACCAATCCGTGCCCGATCCGTTCAGCCGCGGCCCGGCCCAGGCCGGAGGCGGTGCGGTCGGCCGCGTCGCCGGCGGCCTCGCTCCGGGGGGCCTCGCTCCGGGGGGCCTCGCTCCGGGCCGCGGCGGCCCGGGAACCCCGGGAACCCCGGGAACCCCGGGAACCCCGGCCGTCGTCCTCGACGTGGACGGTCAGCTCGCCGGGCTCGTGCCGTACGGTCACCCAGGCGCTGGCGCCCTCCCCGGCGTGCCGCAGGCTGTTGGTGAGCGCCTCCTGGACCAGCCGGTAGGCGGCGAGGTCGACGCCCGGGGGGAGCGGCGGCACCCCGTCCGGGGTCGCCTCGGCGCCCCCGGCGCCCTCGAACCGCAGGCACGTGGGCAGGCCCGCCTCGTGCATCTGCTCGACCAGCGTCGCGATCTCCCGCAGGCCGGGTTGCGGCCCCCGTTCGGCGGGGACGGCCGGGCCGGTCCGGAGCACGCCCACGATGTTGCGCATCTCGGCCATCGCGGCCCGGCCGGTCTCCTCGATGGCCGACAGCGCCTCGCGGGCCCCGTCGGGGTTGCTGGCCAGCACCCGGCGGGCCGCGGCGGCCTGGACGGTCATCACGCTCACGTGGTGGGCGACGACGTCGTGCAGCTCACGGGCGATGCGGGAGCGCTCCTCGGCTCTGGCCGCCCGGGTGTCGGCCTCGCGGGCCCGGTGCATGCGCTCGGCGCGGTCGCGCAGCTCCGACAGGTAGGCCCGGCGCAGGCGCAGGCTCCGGCCGATCAGCCAGAGCGTCATGGTGAGCGCGGCCATGAGCAGGTGCGCGGTCCAGTCGCCGAGGTCGCCCCTGGCCGTCCCGGAGACGAACTGGCCGGAGAAGCCCGCCGCGAGCGCGCACAGGCTCAGGGCGAGGCCGCGGTGGGCGGCGATCGTGTAGACCAGCGGCAGGGTGGCGAGCCAGAGCGAGCCGCTGCGCGACAGGGCGGCCAGGGTCACGTCGATGACGATGACGAGGCAGAGGATGAGGAACGGGCGGCGGCGGCGCAGCGCCGTCATCAGGCATCCGGCGACGATCAGGGCCAGCGCCGTCCCGGTGGGGTCGTCCGGCCCGGGCGGGCCCCCGGCGGGCTCGGCGCCGTGGGCGAAGAGGACCGCGACGGCCGTCAGCAGCATCGCGAGGACCGCGTCCGTGATCAGGGGATGGTCGCGGAGCCAGGGTCGCAGGCCGCCGAGGGTGTTGCGCACACAATCAATTTAGGCGTCCGGCACTCCGGGCCACCCTGCTGAGGGGGGAAATCCTCCTCATCCCCGGGGATGACCCCGTCCGAGATGACCCCGTCCGGGACGGCCGGGCGCCCCGGAGCGGAAGACCGCCGGAGCCTCCCCGGCGACCTCGCCCGAGGGCGGGCCGGGCTCAGATCTCGTCGGTGGCGGCCCGGGGCACGCGGCGGGTTCTGCGCACCGTGTCGCCCGGCTGGCGCTCCGGCAGCGGCGGGGGCGTGCCGCCGAACTCCGGGCACAGCTCCTTGTAGTTGCACCAGTCGCACAGGCGGCTGGGCCGGGCCACCCACTCACCGGTGTCCAGGGCCCGCTCGATGGCCTGCCACAGGGCCTGCACCTTGCGCTCGGTGGCGCGCAGGTCGGCCTCGTCGGGTGCGTAGCGGAGGATCTCGCCGCCGCCCCCGAGGTACATCAGCTGGAGCAGGCGGGGCACCGAGCCGCGCAGCCGCCACAGCACGAGCGCGTAGAACTTCATCTGGAACAGGGCCTTGGCCTCGAAGGAGGGCCCGGGCGCGCTGCCGGTCTTGTAGTCGACCACGCGGACCTCGCCGGTGGGCGCGACGTCCAGCCGGTCGATGTAGCCCCGCAGCATCAGGCCGCTGTCGAGCACCGCCTCGACGTACAGCTCCCGTTCGGCGGGCTCCAGGCGGCTGGGGTCCTCCAGGGTGAAGTAACGCTGCAGCATGGCGCGGGCCTGGGCCAGCCACGCGGCCTGCTCCTCCTCGCCGGCGAACATCTCGCCGTAGGCGGGCTCCTCCGCCAGGAGCCGGTTCCACTGGGGCTCCAGCAGATCCAGGGCGGCGGCCACGGTGCGCGCGGGGGCGGGCAGGTCGTAGAGGCGCTCCAGGACCGAGTGGACCACCGTGCCGCGGACGGCGGCGGGGGACGGCGGCTCGGGGAGCCTGTCGATCACCCGGAACCGGTAGAGCAGCGGGCACGTCATGAAGTCGCCGGCGCGGGACGGCGACAACGCTCCGATGATCGTGGGCTCGGTCAGTGACATGTCCGCACTGTAGGTCACCCCGGCGACAGTTCGCGCCCCGGACGACGGGACGGGTTCACGCCCGCGGTGGCTTGACGACACCGCCGGGCCGGTGTCCGGGCGCGTAACATCAAGGTCTGTAAGGCATCGCGGTCCGGAAGCCCGGCACGTCGAGGAGTGGTGAGCCAGCGGTGAGCAGCGAGAGCCCGCGCCGGGACAACCCGGGTCTGCGCATGGGACGGCCGTTCGGCATCCCGGTCTACGTCTCGCCGACCTGGTTCATCGTGGCGGCGTTCATCACCTTCAGCTTCCAGCCCGTGATGCAGAGCCGGCTGCCCCACCTGAGCACCGAGGTGTCCTACCTGGTGGCGCTCGCCTTCGCGGTGCTGCTGTACGCGTCGGTGCTCCTGCACGAGCTGGCGCACTGCCTGGTCGCGAAGATGTACGGCCTGCCGGTCCGCCGCATCACGCTCTACCTGCTCGGCGGCGTCTCGGAGATCGAGCGCGAGCCGGAGACCCCCGGCAGGGAGTTCATGGTGGCCTTCGCCGGGCCGCTGCTCTCGCTGGGCCTCGCCGGCGCGGGATACGCGACCGCGCTGTTCCTGGACCCGCAGACCGTCGTGGGCGTTCTCACCTTCCAGCTCTGGGCCGCCAACCTGATCGTCGGGATCTTCAACCTGCTGCCCGGCCTGCCGCTGGACGGCGGCCGCATGCTCCGCGCCGGTGTGTGGAAGATCACCCGCAGCTCCGGCTCGGGGACGATCGCGGCGGCCTGGACCGGCCGCGGCCTGGCCGTCCTGCTGGTCGCCTGGCCCCTCGTGCTGGCGCTGGTGAGCGGGCAGGAGCCGAACCTGGGGATGCCGCTCATCTGGTCGGTGCTGCTGGCCTCCTTCATCTGGTTCGGCGCCACGCAGGCGCTGCGCACGGCCCGGATGCGGGCCCGCATCCCCCAGGTGGACGCCCGGGCCCTGGCCCGCAGGGCCATCGTGGTCACCGCCGACGTGCCGCTGGCCGAGGCGCTGCGCCGCAAGGCCGAGGCGGAGGCGGGGGCCATGGTCGTGGTGGACCACGAGGGCCGCCCGACCGGGATCGTCAACGAGGTCGCGGTGGAGGCCACCCCCGAGGGGCGCCGTCCCTGGGTGGCGGTCGGCTCGCTGGCGCGCAGCCTCGAACCGTCCCTGGTGCTCGCCGCCGACCTGCGGGGGGAGCCTCTGATCGACGCCATGCGCGAGGCCCCCGCCGGGGAGTATCTCCTCGTCGAGCGCGGCGGGGAGATATTCGGCGTGCTCTCCACCGCCGATGTGAACCGCCTGTTCACCGGAGTGTGAGCGAACCCGGCGGGGCTTTCAGGCGTCTCAACGGGTGCACGGGAAGCAACGGGGACGCACCGGTTGCGGGGGGGACGGCCGTGCGGTCCGCCCTCTCGTCTTCGGGGCGCCCTTAAGACTAGTGTTCTGGTCAACTGAACCGGTTGGCCCCGCAGTTAGGGACGCATCAGTGGCAGCCCCCCGAAAGCCGGCCGAGGCCGGCGACCTCACACCCGAACTCCTCGGCACCCCGCAGTGGACGGACCAGATGGTCGCGGCGGCCGGGATACCCATGTACGACGTGCCCTTCCTCACCGTGGGCGGGGGCATCGGATCCTTCGTGACCCTCGACTACCTGAGGATCTACGGTGTTCCCACCGGGCAGATGAAGGTCGTCTCCAACATCGACCATCCCTGGCAGACCTACGAGTTCCTCACCCGGTGCTCGCAGATCCCCCGGCCGGAACGGATCCGCTCCGACTCCTCCTCCCGTCCCGACAACATCTGGGGCTTCCCCTCCTACGGCCTCGAAGAGGCGTGGAAGGAGAAGAACCCGATCTACCTGTGGCAGCTGCTCACCGAGCCGATCCTGAACGACTACTGGACGCCGCGCGCCGGCACGGTCTTCGCGAACCTGGAGCGCGAGGCCAAGCGCATCCGCTACTGGGACATGCTGGTCAAGGGCCAGGTCCGGATGGTGCGCAAGAGGGCGGGCGGCGGCTACTTCACCGTGGTCACCCCGCCGGAGGGCGCCGCGCCGACCAAGCGCATCGTCTTCCGCTCGCGGTTCGTGCACCTGGCGATCGGCTATCCGGGCCTGAAGTTCCTGCCCGACCTGCAGGAGTTCCGTACGAAATACTCCGACTACCAGCACGTCGTCAACGCCTACGAGCCGCACGAGCAGGTCTACGAGTTCCTCAAGACCCGGCCCGGCACGGTGGTCATCCGGGGCGGCGGCATCGTCGCCTCGCGGGTGCTGCAGCGCCTGTTCGACGACCGGGAGAAGTACGGGCTGAAAACGCAGATCATCCACATCTTCCGGACCTTCATCACGGGCTCCCACGGGCCCCACATCTGGGCCCGGCGCAAGGGCGGCGACGGCTGGGCCTACCAGGGCTTCAACTACCCCAAGTCGGTCTGGGGCGGTCAGCTGAAGGCGCAGATGCGCAAGCTGGAGGGCGCCGAGCGCGCGGCGAAGTACAAGGAGATGGGGGGCACCAACACCCCCAAGCGGCGGCGCTGGCAGGAGCAGATGCGCGCCGGGCGCGCGGGCGGCTACTACCACGCGGTGCAGGGCACGGTGGATCGGGTGGAGCCCACCCCCGACGGCCGCCTGGTCAGCTACGTGCGCAGCAGCGACGGGATCATCCGCGAGCCGGTCGCCGACTACATCATCGACTGCACGGGCCTGGAGGCGGACATCGCCGAGCACCGCGTCTTCGCCGACCTGCTGCAGTACGGCGGAGCCTACCGCAACCCGGTCGGCCGGCTGGAGGTGGAGCGCCACTTCGAGGTGAAGGGGACCGCCAGCGGCGACGGCGCTCTCTACGCCTCCGGGTCGGCCACCCTGGGCGGCTACTTCCCGGGCGTCGACACCTTCCTCGGGCTGCAGATCGCGGCCCAGGAGATCGCCGACGACCTCGCCGGGCGCGGGTTCGTGCGGAAGATGGGTCCGCTGCGCTCGACGTCGCAGTGGTTCAAGTGGGTTTTCAACTCGCCGGTGTAAGGAGTTCCCATGGTTCCGACCTTGATCGGGCGCATCCAGACCCGGTTGTTCCTGCTCGCCACCGTCGGTGTGGTCATGACCCTGCTGATCATGCCCATCGTGCCCGGGACGGACGCGCCCCTGGGCGATCTCTACGTCACCGGCCTGCTGGTCCTGGCGGCGGTGGGAATATTGGGGATCGGCTGGGAGTTGATCTATCACCTTCTCATGCAGTTCAGGTGGGAGAAGGACTGGCCGACTTCGTTCGGTTTGCTGACGCTCGTTCCTGAAGGTCTTCTGCTGTACTTTTTGCTACGGTCCGGTGCGATTGGTTTCATCGATCCGATCCCATCGTCCACTTTCTGGACGCACTTCACCGTCGTCTGGGTATCGATGTGGCTGGTGGCGAACGGGCCGATGAGGGTCCCGTTCATCCGGTGGCGTTTCCGCGGAGGGAGAGTTCTGTGACCGACCAGGGCTTCGGGGTGGTTCGTCCGATCCCGGGCAACGGGCTGGTCGCCCATGTGGGCGGGCTGCTGCTGGTGTGCGACGCGGCCGAGGCCGTGGCGGAGGACCTGCTGGGGGCGGTGCGGGAGACGGCCGCCTCGGGCGGGGACGGACGGGCGCTGGCCCGCCGCGTCGCGCAGGTGCTGGCGGCCATGATGGGCGAGTCCGTGGCGTGCGCCGTCGCCGGTCCCGTGACCGGGGGGGTGGCCGTGCTGGTCAGCGGTCCGGCGTTCGCATCGGTCACCGGCTCGGGCGGAGAGGTCCGGCTCGCCGGGCGTGACGCGCTCACCTGGTCCGACCGGCTGGTGCCGGGCCCGGTCACCCGGGTCGAGCTGCGCCTGGCCGACACGGGGTCGGCGCACCGGCTGACCCGGCTGGACAGCGGCGTGATCGTCGGCGGCGGCGTCGAGTGCGACCCGTCCGAGGCGGGGGAGGCCCTGCCGCATGCGAGGCCCGCGGCCGAGCCGGCCGCGCAGCCCGCGCACCACGGGCAGCACGCGGCGGAGCCGTCCGCGCCCTCCGCGCAGTCCATGCCCTCCATGCCCTCAATGCCGTCCATGCCCTCCGCGCCCACCCCGGCGCCCATGCCGCCCGTGCCCGAGCAGCCCCGCCACGCGGAGCCCGCCCCGCCCGGCCCGGCGCAGGTCCCCGACTGGGGGCCGCCCCCGGCCGAGCCCGGCCCGCCGCCCATGGAGCGGCCCGCGCACGCGATGGACGCGCCGCCCGCGCCGCCGTACCCGCTGGGTCCCGGCCCGGCGAACCCCTACCAGCAGCAGGGCTGGAACTCCGAGCCCATGCCGGCGGTCCCCGGGCCGATGTCCGGTCCGGCCCCGGTCATGACGCCGCACGAGGACGTGGAGACGGCCCGGGCGAACGGGATCGGCGGCGACCCGATCGACGGCCGCAACGACTCGTTCGAGTACGAGCTGCTCGGCCCCGGCGCTTCCGGCGGCCCCTCGCACACCGCGCCCGACCTCCTGCCGTCGGCGCCCGAGCCCGACTCCCGGCCCCTGGTCTACGGGGTGGACTGCAAGAACGACCACTTCAACGACCCCAGGGTGCCCTACTGCGCGGTCTGCGGCATCGCTCTGGTGCAGCGCACGCTCGTGCCGTACAAGGGCCCGCGCCCGCCGCTGGGCGTGCTCCTGCTGGACGACGGGATGACGCTCCGCCTCGACACCGACTACCTGCTCGGCCGCGACCCCGAGCGGGCCCCGGAGGTCGCCGAGGGTTCGGTCCGCCCGGCCAAGGTCACCAGCCCCGACGGCTCGGTGTCCCGCCGTCACCTGCGGGTGGCGCTGGACGGCTGGGACGTCAACCTGGTCGACCTGGGCTCGGTCAACGGCACCCAGATCCAGCCGCCCGGCGACCAGAACTTCTACGACATCCCGCCGAACGAGCCGGTCACGATCATGCCCGGCACGACCGTGCGGATCGGCGTCTCGCGCACCATGCGCTACGAGTCGCACCGCAACAACTGAGCGGATCCGGGGGGTACGGCGTGCCGTGCCCCGACCCGCGTGTCAGGCCGGGGTGGGGAGTGTCAGGGCTGCGCCACGGGCGTCTGAGCGGCCCGCAGGGCGGCGACCGCGACGGCCCAGTCGACCGGATCGGCGTCCTGCTCGGCGCGGACCAGCAGGTGCGTCCCGGCCGGGACGGTCCCGTTGTCGGGCGCCACGACCAGCGCTCCGGCCGGAGCCTCGCCCGAGGTGGCCGCGACGCCGAGCCGGGCCAGCCGCTGGGCCAGGGAGGAGGCCCGGCCGCCGCCGGTGACGACCAGCGGCCGCTCCCTGGCCAGCGCGAGGACGAGCGCCACGTGCGTGGCGGCGTCGGAGCCGTGCCGCACCGCGACGGGCCCGGCCCCGAAGTCGGCCACCTCGGGCTGCTCGGGGGCCAGGACGGTCACCACGCGGCAGGTCGCGGCGGCGTGGAGCGCGGCGTGGCCGGGCGCGTCCGCCGGGAGCACGAGCAGGTCGGGCGCGGCCCCGGTGACCACCTCGGGCAGCTCGGCGGCCACGTCGGTGGCGAACCGGCTCACCACCCGGGACTCCGAGCCCTGGGCGCGCGCCGTCTCGGCGAGGACCTCCAGATCGTGCAGCGTCTCGGCCATCTCGGCGAGCTCGGACGACAGGCCGGTGCCGACCTCCAGCCGGCCCCCCGGGTAGGGGCGCAGGTGGACGAGGGCGACCTCGGAGGGGGACGCCGCGCGGGCCAGGGTGGCGGCCAGATCCACCAGGGGGCCCTGCCCGGCGGGCGGGTCGGGGGTCACGACCAGCACCCGGTGGGCGGCGGTCGTGCCGAGCGCGGCCCGCTCGGCCTCGGCGATGTCGCGGGCCACCCGCCGGTCGGGGTAGATCTTCCGCAGCAGCGGGCCGGTCATCCCGGTGGTGACCAGGGCCATCACGACCATCAGCGAGTACAGCTCGTTGTCGAGCACGCCCTTCTGCAACCCCACGGTGAGAATGACGATCTCGGTCAGCCCCCGGGTGTTCAG
Source organism: Planobispora longispora (assembly GCF_016863135.1). Taxonomy (GTDB): domain Bacteria; phylum Actinomycetota; class Actinomycetes; order Streptosporangiales; family Streptosporangiaceae; genus Planobispora; species Planobispora longispora. Next base: position 189,294 of record NZ_BOOH01000023.1, on the reverse strand, counting down.
CAGGGTGGCCAGCGCCCACGACTGCCGCGAGGGCAGGCGCTGGGTCCGGGCCGCGGCGTAGGACCCCAGCATCTTGCCGCCGACGGCCACCGCCAGGATCGCGGCCAGCGTGCCCAGGCTCGACAGGTCCAGCACGCGCAGGTTCACGTTGAGCCCCGCCACCACGAAGAACATCGGCAGCAGCAGCAGGACGGCGAGCTGTTCCAGCCGCTCCAGGATCTCGTGGTTGAGGCGCTCGGCGCCCTCCCTCGGCATCACCGCGCCGAACAGGAACGCGCCGAAGATGAAGTGCACGTGCATCCACTCGGTCACCCAGGCCGAGGCGATGAGGCCGGTGAGCACCAGCGAGAGCAGCCCCGGCGTCAGCCGCCCGGCCCGCTCGTAGGAGGGCACCAGCCGGGCCAGCAGCGGCCGCACCACCAGGAACATCACCAGCGCGTACGGCAGCGCCAGGAAGACCTTCCACTGCCCCTCGGCGTCCCCGGCCCCGGCGATGGCCACCACCACCGCCAGCACGGTCCAGGCGAGGACGTCGATCACCGCGGCGGCGGCCAGCGACAGGCCGCCGAGCGTGATGCGCTGCATGCCGCGGTCGGTGAGGATGCGGGCCAGCACCGGGAACGCGGTGGCGGCCATGGCGGCGCCCATGAACAGCACGAACGGCAGGGTCTTGGCGCCGCCGACGTGCTCGTCGGCGATGAAGAGCGCGAGCGCGCAGCCGAGCGCGAACGGCAGCACCGTGGAGCCGAGCGCGACGGTGACCGCGAGCCGGCCCTTGCCGCGCACCAGCTTCTGGTCCAGCTCCAGGCCGACGACGAACATGAACAGCACCAGGCCGACGTTGGCCAGGGCCTGCAGCGGAGGCTTCATCTCGCTGCCGAACAGCGTGTCGCCCAGCAGCGGCCCCAGGAGGGTGGGGCCGAGGAGGATGCCGGCGAGGATCTCGCCGACGACGGGTGGTTGCCCGAGCCGTTTGGCGGCGGCCCCGAACAGGCGGGCGGCCGTCAGGACGATCACCAGGTCGAGCAGGAGGATGTCCATATGGAGCACCGGAGAGCCCGCCTCCCGGGAGTAAAGGAAAGCTCCGACAATGGCCATGGTGACGTTACCGTGTGCGGGAAGCCGCCGCGAGGGTCATGCGATGGGAAGGAGACCGCCGGTGGAGGGCATCGCCGACTACGAGTTCGTCCGGTCGTTGGGGGAGGGGAACCACGGGGAGTTCTACCTCGCCAGAAAACCGGAGCGGCTGCCGGTGGAGGCCGAGTTCGTCGCGGTGAAGGTCCTCACCGAGGGCACCGGGGCCGACGCGTTCCGCCGGGCCACCCGGGAGTTGAAGGCGTTCGCCGCCGTGCGCTCGCCGTACCTCGTGACGCTCTATGACGCGGGCCGGCACGGCGGGGTGTTCTACTACTCGATGGAGTACCTGCCGGGCGGCTCGCTGAGCCGTCCCGCCGAGCCGGTGCCGCGGGACAGGGCGCTGCGCGCGGTCGCCTGCGCCGCGCACGCCGCGCAGGCGCTCCACGAGGAGGGCATCGTGCACCGCGACATCAACCCCGGGAACGTGCTGCTCACCGAGACCGGGGGCAAGTTGTCCGACCTCGGCCTGTCGCAGGTGCTGACACCGGGGGCGACGGTGACGGGCATGGGCGGGATCGGGTCGGTGGAGTTCGTCGACCCGGCGCTGCTGCAGGGGGATCGGCCCACCCCGGCCGGGGACGTGTGGTCGCTCGGCGCGACGCTGCACTGGGCGGCGAGCGGCACCGGCCTGTACGGCGAGCTTCCCGTCCACGACCCGCTGCTGACCCTGCGGAAGATCAACAGCATCGCGCCCTCCATCGACACCGGGCTGGAGCCGGAGCTGGCCGAGCTGGTCGGGGTCTGCATCGGCGACGTGGCCAAGCGGCCCACGGCCAGGGGAGTGGCCGACCGGATCTACGCGCTGCTGTCCTGAGCAGTGCTGCTGTCCTGAGCAGTGCCGCTGTCCTGAGCAGTGCTGCTGTCCTGAGCCGCGCCGTCCCGGGTCCCGGCGGTTTCCGCGGGTGAGGCGTCGTCCGCGGGTGGAGCGCCGCCCGCGGGGGCGACGGGGAGGCGGAGGCGGTCCAGTTCGGCGTGGAGCAGCCGTTCCAGCCGCCCGGCGCCGACCCGGCCGGGATAGAGCAGGTGGTGCAGGCTGAGGCCGTCCACCAGGGCGAGCAGCCGCTCGGTGACGTCGTCGAGGTCCTCGGCGGTCGCGATCTCGCCCGCGTCGGCGGCCGCGCCGAGCAGGCTCCGCACCAGGTAGCGCAGTTCCTCCGCCTCGGCGCGCTGCGCCGCCAGCAGGGCGGGGCTGGTCAGGCTCCGGCTCCAGAATCCCACCTCCAGGCCGCTCTCCTGGGCACGCTCGTCGTCCAGCGGCAGGTTGTCGAGGAGGAGTTCGCGGAGCGCGGCCAGTCCGGCGCGGCCGGAGAGCTTGGCGCGCAGCCGTTCCACGATGCGCCGGTGCGACGAGCGCAGCGCCGACAACATGATGTCGTCCTTGTCGGCGAAGTAGTGGGTGAGCACGCCGTTGGAGTAACCGGCCTCCTTGGCGATGGCCCTCGTGGTGGCGGCCTCGATGCCGTCGCGGAGGATGACGCGGCGGGCGGCCTCGACGACCTCCTCGCGGCGCTCCCGGTGATTGACGATCTTCGGCACGGTTGCCTTTCCTCCCCGGCTCACACGTTGACATGGTATTCGGACGCCCGTCTATTATCCGCTAAGACCGTCAAGACATGAGGAGGGCTCGCCATGGCCGTCGTCACCCTCGGGGTGCACATCGTGGACGTGCTCGCCCGGCCCGTGGAGTCGATCCCGGCCGGCCAGGACACCCACCTGCTGGAGCAGATCCGGATCACCGCGGCGGGCGCGGCGGCGGGGACCGCCGTCGCCCTGGCGAAGCTCGGCGTCGAGGTCGCCTCGGCCGGGGCGGCCGGGGACGACGAGCTGGGCGACTTCCTCCTCATGGTCATGGCCCGCCACGGGGTGGACGTCAGCGGGATCGTGCGCAAGCCCGGCGAGCAGACCGCCGCCTCGATCCTGCCGATCCGGCCCGACGGCGGCCGCCCCTCCTTCCACGTGCCCGGCGCCAACCTCGTCCTGTCACCGGCCGACCTGGACCCCGCCCGGATCAAGGCGGCGGAGGTCCTGCACCTGGGCGGCATGGACGTGACCTGGGGGCTGCACGACCCCGGGTTCTTCGCCCTCCTGGACGAGGCGAGGGCCGGCGGAACGGTCGTCACGATGGACCTCCTGTCCAACATGCCCGACCTGATGCAGGGAGCGCGTGTTTTCCTCCCGCACGTCGACTATCTCCTGCCCAACGAGGAGCAGGCGCTGATGATGAGCGGGGCGGCCACCGCCGAGGAGGCCGCCGCCGAACTGCTGGCCGAAGGCCCCCGGGGCGTGCTGGTCACGCTGGGAGGCGAGGGCAGCCTGGTGGCCACCGCCGCCGGGATCGCCCGCGTGCCCGCCCTCGACGTGCCGGTGATCGACACGACCGGCTGCGGCGACGCCTACTGCGCCGGGTTCATCGCCGGTCTGGCCGGCGGGAGGGACGTGCTCGCCGCCGCCGGGCTCGGCACCGCGGTGGCCGCCCGCGTCGCCGGAGGCCTCGGCTCCGACGCGGGGCTGGACGGCCTCGACCTGTCCCGGCTCTGAGAAGACCTCGGCCCGTCCCGGCCCGATGGCACCCGTGAAAGGTGATGTTCCCGAAAATGTCGATCGATGCGAATCTGCGTGACCGCGCCGCCAAGGTCGTCCCCGGCGGCATGTACGGTCACCTCAACGCCCCCCTGCACGGCCCGGCCTACCCCCAGTTCTTCGTGCGCGGGGAGGGCTGCCGCCAGTTCGACGCCGACGGCCGCGAGTACATCGACCTGATGTGCTCCTGGGGTCCCATCGTGCTGGGCCACCGCCACGCGGCCGTGGAGTCGGCCGTCGCGGCCCAGCTCGCCGCCGGCGACTGCCTCAACGGCCCGGGCCCCGTCTTCGTGGAGCTCGCCGAGCTGATGGTGGAGACCATCCCGCAGGCCGACTGGGTGATGTTCTCCAAGAACGGCACCGACGCCACCACCCAGGCCCTGATGGTCGCCCGCGCGGCCACCGGCCGGACCAAGGTCCTGATGGCCCACGGGTCCTACCACGGCGCCGACCCCTGGTGCACGCCCAGCCCGTCCGGGACCACGCCCAGCGAGCGCGCCGACCTGATCGAGTTCACCTACAACGACCTGGCCAGCGCCGAGGCCGCCGCGGCCGAGGCGGAGGGACCGGGCGGGTCGGACGTCGCCGCGATCATCGTCACGCCGTTCAAGCACGACTCCTTCGAGGACCAGGAGCTCGCCGCGCCCGAGTTCGCCCGGGGCCTGCGCGCGCTGGCCGACCGGATCGGCGCCGCCCTGGTGATCGACGACGTGCGCGGCGGCTGGCGCCTGGACCTGGGGGGCTCCTGGGAGACCCTGGGCGTCCGCCCCGACCTGTACGCCTTCAGCAAGGCCATGGCCAACGGCCACCCGATCGCCGCCGTCACCGGCGTGGACGCCCTGCGCGGGCCGGCCCAGACGATCTACTCGACCGGGTCGTTCTGGTTCAACGCCGCCCCGATGGCCGCGGCGAAGGCCACCATCGAGACGCTGCACGCCATCGGCGGCGTCGCCCTCATGGAGCGCGCGGGCGCACGCCTGCGCGAGGGCCTGGCCGCGCAGGCCGCCGCCCACGGCTTCACGATCAACCAGACCGGCCCGGTCCAGATCCCGTGGTTGTCCTTCGAGGGCGACGCGACGCTGGAGAAGGGCATGTTCTGGTCCGCGGCCTGCCTGGCGGAGGGCGTCTACCTCCACCCCTGGCACAACTGGTTCATCTCGGCCGCGCACACCGACGACGACATCGACCGCGCCCTGCAGGGCACCGACGCGGCCTTCGCCCGGCTCAGGGCCCGGTTCGGGGCGGACTGACCCGGCGGCCCGGTTCCGGGACGGGCCGGACGACAGGTTCCAGCCGTAGCGGGCCGGACCGCGAGCACGAGTCCGGAGCGGGCCGGTCCCCGGCCCGGCCGCGTCCCGGGACCGGGCGTCAGGACCGGGCGCGGGGCCGGTTGAACGCGTGGATCGAGCGGAGGATCCGGGTGGCGGCCTCGAACCCCCGGGCCGCCTCCAGGGCCCGCCCGGCCGCGGTCGCGAAGCGCACCAGCAGATCCTCGTCCCGGTGGTCGAAGGGGCGCCCGGCCACCCACAGGTACGCCTGGCCGACGGTGGCCAGCGGCACCGGGACGGCCAGGAAACCGGGATGTCCCAGGGCGGGGTCCCGGGGGAGGAAGACGGGGCGGCATCGGGTCGCCAGGGTCTTGAGCACGGCGCCGTCACGCAGCCAGCGCCGTACCCGCAGCGGATCGCCGGGCGGGACGTGCACGTGGACCGGGACCGCGCTCTCCTCCACCGGATCGACCTCCACCAGCCCCGCGTAGCCGGTCGAGCACACCGTCGCGGCCGCGGCGACGACCCGCTCGATCAGGTCGTCGGCGTCGTGCCCGGCGAAGGTCTCGATCAGGCTCTCCAGGGAGTCTCCCGGTGCTCCGCACCAGAGCAGGGCACCGGAGTCCAGGCCGATCTGATGGGTGATGCTCATCCCATCCCTCTCTCCGTCGAATCGGGACGCCCTGCCGGAGACGGCGGGCGGAGGGTGGCGCGATTTGGAGTATCACCCTCAGAATCCGGGTTGGCCACCCCCGGGACGGAGGCGGTACCACTGGAGGTCGTCGCGCCGGACGCCCCCGGGGCCGGGCAGGAACCCGTGCAGGACGGCGTCACGGGTGAAGCCCGCCCGCTCCAGCACCCGGTGCGAGGCGGTGTTGCCCGGGTCGGTGCCGGCGACGATCCGGGCCAGGCCGGTGTGCGTGAACGCCCACTCCACCAGGAGGTTCACCGCCCGGGTGGCGAAGCCCCGGCCGCGGAACTCCGGCCGCAGGCTGTAGCCGGTCATGGCCTGCCCCAGCGGGGGAAGGATCATGGCGAGCTGGATGCTCCCGGCGAACGCGCCGCCGGCCGCGTCGCGGATCACCAGCTCCGCCCGGGAGCCCGCCAGCCAGCGCATGCCCGCCTCGCGGCAGAACGTCTCGTTCTCGGCCGGGTCCGGGACCTCCGGCGGGACGTGGTGCTCCATGACGTCCGGCAGGCTCTCCAGGGCGAGGCGGTCGGCGGCGTCCGCGGCGGTCAGCGGCGTCAGCCGCACCACCCCGTCGGACAGCGACCCGCCGGGCAGGGGCGGAAGGTACGGCCGGACCCGCTCACCGGAGTCGGCGCGCAGCCGGGCGAAGGACACCAGGTCGCCCCGGGATCCGTCGCGCATGGGGTGGTCCCCGCGCCGCATGCCCTCGTGGGCGAACCCGGCGGCGAGGGCGACCCGCTGGCTGGCCAGGTTCTCCACCTCGGCCAGCAGTTCCACGCGGTGCGTCCCGTGCGCGAACGCCCACTCGGTCAGCGCCCGGGCGGCGGCGGTGGCCGCCCCGCGTCCCCGCGCCCACGGCGCGATCAGGTAGCCGATCTCGACGCCTCCGCGCGGGCCGGGCGGTTTGAGGCCGACGTTGCCCAGCCACGCGCCGGTGCCCGGGTCGGCGACGGCGAACGTCGCGCCGCCCGCCTCCCACTCCCGCTCGGAGGACTTCAGGAAGGCGAACGCGTCGTCGCGGGTGTACGGCACCGGCAGGGCCGGCAGGAACCTGACGATCTCGGGATCGGCGCAGGCGCGGACGATCGCGTCGGCGTCGCCGGCGGTCAGCTCGCGCAGCACGACGGGACCCGCCGGGACGGTCTCTCTGGGGAACATCCTCCAGTGGTATCAAGAGGACGAGGAGGAGGCGAAACCCTTTTCCGGGGATCATCCTCCCCCCGGGCCGGGTTTCCGGAGGATCACCCCTCCGGCCGGAGCGGGAGGGGTGCGGGGGGCGGGCTCCGGAGGGGACCGGGCGGCGTCCGCGCGCCGATACCCTTGCGGACATGGGTTTTCGCAGGCATGGGCCGTTTCAGGCCGGGGATCAGGTTCAGCTCACCGACCCCAAGAACAAGCGCCACACGGTGACGCTGAAGGAAGACGGGGTCTTCCACACGCACAAGGGGTTCATCCCGCACAGCGACCTGATCGGCAAGCCTGAGGGCTCGGTCGTGCGCTCCTCCGGCGGCACCCAGTACCTCGCGTTCAGGCACCTGCTCTCCGATTACACGCTGTCCATGCCGCGCGGCGCGGCGGTGATCTACCCGAAGGACTCGGCGCAGATCGTCGCCATGGCGGACGTCTTCCCGGGCGCGCGCGTCGTGGAGGCCGGCGTCGGCTCCGGCGCGCTGACCTGCTTCCTGCTGCGCGCCGTCGGCCCGGAGGGGAAGGTCACCTCCTACGAGCGCCGCGCGGACTTCGCCGAGGTCGCCACCAAGAACGTGGAGAAGTTCTACGGCGGCCCGATGGACCAGTGGCGCCTGGTGGTGGGCGACTTCGTGGACGCGCTCGACGAGACCGACGTCGACCGGATCATCCTCGACATGCTCGCCCCGTGGGAGTGCGTGGACGCCGCCGCCAAGGCGCTCACCCCGGGCGGCGTCATCTGCTGTTATGTGGCGACCACGACCCAGCTGTCCCGCACGGTCGAGACTTTGCGCGAGCACGGGAGTTTCACCGAGCCCCACGCGTGGGAGACCCTGGTTCGCGACTGGCACGTCGAAGGACTCGCCGTACGGCCCGACCACCGGATGGTCGGCCACACCGGTTTCCTCGTCACCGCCCGTCGCATGGCCGACGGGGTGACGCCGCCGCCCCGCCGCAGACGTCCGGCGAAGGGGGCGTATGGCGAGGAGTCCGCGGCATCCGCCGGGCAGGAGTCCGTCGTATAACAGTTCGGCGGCAGCCGCCGCACGACGATTCGGTCGCGACGTATTCCGGGGTATGACACGGGAACAGAACGTCGTGTTCTCCTGCTCTTAGTGCTAAACACACCATAAGGGATTAATCACTGAACACTTAGAGTAGCCACACGAACACTGCTCGGTCAGGTAACGCAGAGCCCTCAGATGGGTAGGGTCTTGAGTAGTCGGTCTCGACTGGGAAGGAGGTGACGGCGTGGCAGCTCGCGACGACGCTGAGGCTCGAGCCGCGCAGCGCGAACGGGAGGTCGCTGACCTCACAACACAGGTCTCCTTCCTGCAGGAGGAGATCACCGCGCTACGTCGGAAATTGACGGAGTCTCCCCGGCAGGCCAGGGTCCTTGAAGAGCGTCTCCATGAGGTGCAGGCGAATCTCGCGGCCGTCACCGCGCAGAACGAACGCCTGGTGGCGACCCTCAAGGAAGCCAGGGATCAGATTGTCGCCCTCAAGGAGGAAGTCGACCGGCTGGCGCAGCCGCCATCCGGGTTCGGCGTCTTCCTGGAGGCCAGAGAAGACGGCACGGTGGAGATCTTCACCGGCGGTCGCAAGCTTCGCGTGAACGTCAGTCCGGCGGTGGACGTCGACGATCTCAAGCGCGGCCAGGAAGTGATGCTCAACGAGGCGCTCAACGTCGTCGAGGCCCTCGGCTTCGAGGATCTCGGCGAGATCGTGATGCTCAAGGAGCTCCTCGAGGACGGCAAGCGGGCGCTGGTGATCTCGCACGCGGACGAGGAGCGGGTGGTGAAGCTCGCCGAGTCGCTGCTCGACCAGCCGATCCGGGCCGGCGACTCGCTGCTGCTGGAGCCGCGTTCGGGCTACGTCTACGAGCGCATCCCCAAGTCCGAGGTGGAGGAGCTCGTCCTGGAGGAGGTGCCCGACATCTCCTACGAGGAGATCGGCGGCCTCAGCCGGCAGATCGAGCAGATCAGGGACGCGATCGAGCTTCCCTACCTGCACGCCGACCTCTTCCGCGAGCACAAGCTCCGTCCGCCCAAGGGCGTGCTGCTGTACGGCCCGCCCGGCTGCGGCAAGACGCTCATCGCCAAGGCGGTCGCCAACTCCCTGGCCAAGCAGGTCGCGGAGAAGACCGGCCAGTCCGGCAAGAGCTTCTTCCTCAACATCAAGGGTCCCGAGCTTCTCAACAAGTACGTCGGTGAGACCGAGCGGCACATCCGCCTGGTCTTCCAGCGGGCTCGTGAGAAGGCCTCCGAGGGCACCCCGGTGATCGTGTTCTTCGACGAGATGGACTCGATCTTCCGGACCCGCGGCTCGGGCGTCTCCTCCGACGTCGAGAACACGATCGTCCCCCAGCTCCTGTCCGAGATCGACGGAGTCGAGGGCCTGGAGAACGTCATCGTGATCGGCGCCTCCAACCGCGAGGACATGATCGACCCGGCGATCCTGCGGCCCGGCCGTCTGGACGTCAAGATCAAGATCGAGCGGCCGGACGCCGAGGCGGCCAAGGACATCTTCTCGAAGTACCTCATCCCCGAGCTCCCGCTCCACCCCGACGACGTCGCCGAGAACGGCGGCAGCCGGGAGGGCGCCATCGCGGGCATGATCCAGCGGGTCGTCGAGCGGATGTACACCGAGAGCGAGGAGAACCGCTTCCTGGAGGTCACCTACGCCAACGGCGACAAGGAGGTCCTGTACTTCAAGGACTTCAACTCCGGCGCGATGATCCAGAACATCGTTGACCGCGGCAAGAAGATGGCGATCAAGCAGTTCCTCGAGACCGGGCAGAAGGGTCTGCGGATCAACCATCTGCTGACCGCCTGCGTGGACGAGTTCTCCGAGAACGAGGACCTGCCCAACACCACCAACCCCGACGACTGGGCCCGCATCTCCGGAAAGAAGGGCGAGCGGATCGTCTACATCCGCACCCTGGTCTCCGGCAAGCAGGGCGCCGAGGCCGGCCGTTCCATCGACACGGTGGCCAACACCGGTCAGTACCTCTGACGCGTCCGATCCCTGGCGCGTCCGGCGGCACATCCACGTGGCGCGCTCCCCGGCCGGGGAGCGCGCCACGCGCGTGTCCGGGGCCGGCGGATGAGCGGACCGGTGGGCCGGCGGGTGAGCGGGGCGGCGGCGCGGTCCGGCGGCGCGGTCCGGCGTTCTCCCACCAGTCACAAAAGTGAAATGTCATCACTTGGAACCCAAGTGATCGGTTCGCCGTCCAAGGGGCGTGTGTGAATATTTCGGCGTGGTCGTCCGTTGACCGGCACGAGGTCGCGCGGAGCGGCGGAGGGCGGCGGCCGCCTCGCCGAACTGGACCTCCTGCGCTTCGTCGCCGCCATGGCGGTGCTCGCCTTCCACTACTTCGTCGCCTTCCGTTCCGTATGGGATGAGACGCCCGCCGAGCTGTTCCCGGCGATCTCCACGATCTCCGGCCTCGGCATCCTCGGCGTCGAACTGTTCTTCATGATCAGTGGCTTCGTCATCCTGATGAGCATCTGGGGACGGGGCCTGGGCGGCTTCGCGCTCTCCCGCGTGGTCCGGCTCTACCCGGCCTACTGGGTCAGCGTCGGCGTCACCGCGGCCCTGTACGGCCTCACCTCGGCCACGGCCCTGGACCCCAAGCTCGACTCCGGCGGCTACGCGGTCAACCTGACCATGCTCCAGCGCCTGTTCGGCGTCTACGACGCCAACGGCGTCTACTGGTCGCTCTGGGTCGAGCTCCGCTTCTACCTGCTGATCTCCGTCCTGGTGATCTTCGGGGCGACGCTCGGCCGCTGCCTGGTCTTCATGGGCGTCTGGCTGCTGGCGGCCGGGTTCTTCACGGGCAGCGACGACTACTGGGTCGAACTGCTGATCATGCCCAAGTACGCGGCCTACTTCGTCGGCGGCATGGCCTTCTACCTGATGACCAGGTACGGCCCCCGGCTGATCCTGTGGTGCGTGGCCGGGGTCAGCGCCGGGCTCGCGGTCAACGCCGCCCTGGACCGGGTGGCCGGCCGGATCGAACTGGTCGGCTACGCCGCCATGCCCGTGCCCGAGTGGGCCGTCGTGGCCACCGTGATCGCCTTCTACGCCCTCATGGCGATGGTGGCGCTCGGCTGGCTCGGCCGGCTGCGCTGGCGCGGCCTGGTCGTCCTGGGCGCCGTCACCTACCCCGTCTACCTGTTCCACACCGCGGGCGCCGTGCTGATCATCCCCGCGCTCCGGGACACGCTGCCGCCCTGGCTGACCGCCGTCGTCACCGTCCTGGCCGTGACGGCCTTCTCCTATCTCGTCTACCGGGTGGCCGAACGGCCGGTCCAGGAGTTCGTCAAGGCCAGGCGGCGGCGGCGCGGCCCCGCGCCGGAACCCTCCTGGGAAAGGGTCTCCGCGGCGCCACACAGCCTGGGCGAAAAGGCTTCGGTGCCATAACTGTCTGGCCACAGGGCATGGTGAAAGGTCTAGGCTCGGGCATATACACAGCGGACATGACAGCCCCTGACGAACAGAAGGTGCGCATGACGGTACGGCGGGTGATGGGCATAGAGACCGAGTACGGCATCTCCGTGCCCGGACAGCCGGGGGCCAACGCGATGGTGACCTCCTCCCAGGTCGTGAACGCCTACCTGGCCGCCTCGGCGGCCAGGGCGCGACGCGCCCGGTGGGACTTCGAGGAGGAGAACCCGCTGCGCGACGCGCGAGGCTTCGACCTCGCGCGGGAGGTGGCGGACGCGAGTCAGCTCACCGACGAGGACCTCGGCCTGGCCAACGTGATCCTCACCAACGGCGCGCGGCTGTACGTCGACCACGCCCATCCCGAATACTCCACGCCCGAGTGCACCAACCCCCGGGCCGCGGTGATCTGGGACAAGGCCGGAGAGCGGGTCATGCACGACGCCGCGGTCCGCGCCTCGGCGATGCCCGGCAACGCCCCCATCCAGCTCTACAAGAACAACACCGACAACAAGGGCGCCTCCTACGGCTGCCACGAGAACTACCTGATGCGGCGGGCCACGCCGTTCGCCGACATCGTCAGGCACCTGACGCCGTTCTTCGTCTCCCGGCAGGTCGTCACCGGCGCCGGCCGGGTCGGCATCGGCCAGGACTCACGCGGCGAGGGCTTCCAGATCAGCCAGCGGGCCGACTTCTTCGAGGTCGAGGTCGGCCTGGAGACCACGCTCAAGCGGCCGATCATCAACACCCGGGACGAACCCCACGCCGACCCGGAGAAGTACCGCAGGCTGCACGTCATCATCGGCGACGCCAACATGTCGGAGATCTCGACCTACCTGAAGCTGGGCTCCACCGCCCTGATCCTCGCCATGATCGAGGACGGCTTCTTCACCCGCGACCTCGCCGTGGAGAACCCGGTTCAGGCGCTGCGCGCGGTCTCCCACGACCCCACGCTCCGCTACGAGATCCCGATGCGCGACGGCCGCAGGCTCACCGCGGTCCAGCTCCAGATGGAGTACCTGGAGCTGGCCAGGAAGTACGCCGAGACCCGCAGCGGCAACGGCGTGGACGAGCCGACCAAGGACATCCTGGACCGCTGGGAGTCGGTCCTGACCCGCCTGGCCGACGACCCCATGCAGCTGTCCGGGGAGCTCGACTGGGTCGCCAAGCTGGAGCTGCTCGAGGGATACCGCAGCCGCGACGGGCTGCCCTGGTCGCACCCCCGCCTGCAACTGGTCGACCTGCAGTACTCCGACATCCGGCCCGACCGCGGCCTGTACAACCGGCTGGTCGCCCGGGGCAGGATGCAGCGCCTGGTGACCGAGGAGGAGGTGCAGCGCGCCGTCGAGGTCCCGCCGAGCGACACCCGCGCCTACTTCCGCGGCCGCTGCCTGAGCCAGTACAGCGACTCGGTCGCCGCGGCCTCCTGGGACTCGGTGATCTTCGACATCCCCGACCGCGAGTCGCTGCAGCGGGTCCCGACCCTGGAGCCGCTGCGCGGCACCAAGGCCCACGTGGGCGAGCTGTTCGACCGCTGCCGCACCGCCAGCGAGCTGGTCACCGCGCTCACCGGCGAGTGACGGAGCGCCACCCGGGCGGCGTGAGGCCGCGCGGGCCGCGGAGCGGCGCCCGGCCGTGAAGGCGTGCCCGGGGCCTCGAGAAGGGCCCCGGGCTTTCGCCTGCCCGCGCGGACGGCACCTGCGTCCGGTATCGCAGGAAATTGAGAGCGTTCAGATGCTTTCTGTGGATATATCCGTCGTGTGATGGGTCAGGAGATTGACGGAGAAGAGGATCACGGGATAGGTTCCGGATGTTTTGTGGCGGCGCGAGGGAAATCCGGTGAGATTCCGGTGCGGTCGCGCCACTGTAACCGGCCCTTCGCGGCCGGGAGCCAGGTCACTCGGCCGCCACCACCTACGAGAGGGACGCGCAATCCCTGAAGGAGGTAGCCGTGAGCCAGATCTCGGCTCCGCAGACCCGACCCGTTCCGTGGGCCTCGCTCACCCCCTGGCTGCTCGCCGTCCCGGTCCTGCTCCTCGTCGCCTACCTGGCGGCCTTCGACCAGGGCGCGATCTCGCAGGCCGGGAACTACCTGCACGAGCTCATGCACGACGGGCGCCACCTGCTCGGCGTCCCCTGCCACTGAGCCACACGTGATCACCAGACTCCTGGTCCGGGGCATGCTCGCCGGACTGCTCGCCGGGCTGCTCGCGGCCGGCTTCGCCTACGTCGTGGGCGAGCCCCAGATCGAGCGGGCCATCGCGCTGGAGGAGGCGGCCGCGACCGGCTCGGACGGCGCCGGAGAGCACTCCCACGCGGGTACGCCCGCAGGGGACCACTCCCACGGCGGAGCCTCCGAAGGGGACCACTCCCACGGTGAGGGGGCCCTCGTCAGCAGGGGCGGGCAGCGATTCGGGCTCTTCCTCGCCCTGGCCCTGTACGGCGTGGCGCTCGGCGGCCTGTTCGCCCTCGTGCACGCGGCCGTGCGCGGCCGGGCCGGACCCCGCTCGGCGCCCGTGCTCGCGGTCGTCCTGGCGGTCACCGCGTTCGCCGCCGTCGTCCTGGTCCCGTTCCTGAAATATCCCGCCAACCCGCCCGCCGTCGGCGACCCCGGCACGATCAACCAGCGCACCGTGCTCTACCTGGTCGCCGTGGTCATCGGCATCCTCGCCGCCGCCGCGGGCGCCGCCGCCCACCGTGTGGCGGCCGGATCGGACCCCGCGCTGCGCTGGCTCGCGGCGGGCGCGGCGACGCTGCTGCCCGTGGCCGCCGCCTGGGCCTTCCTTCCGGAGATCGCCGAGGTGCCCGCCGGGTTCCCCGCCGACCTGCTGTGGGACTTCCGGGTCGCCTCCCTGGGCACCCAGGCCGTGTTCTGGCTCGGCGTCGGCGCCCTGTTCGCCCTCGCCGTACGCGAGCGGACCACGGCACCGCCTGCGCCCGCCCCGGCGTGACGACGTCCGGCGGGACCACCCGCCTGCTGCTGGTCTGCCACGCCTCGACCCGGGCGACCGCCAGGGCCGCCTTCCCCGGAGACGAGCCGCTCGACGAGCGCGGCCTGCGCCGGGCCGCCGCCCTGGCCCCCCTCGTGGGGACGGCGGAGGCGGGACGGAGCCGGGAGGGGCGGACCGGACCCGGCGGCGTCCGGGTGGCCTGGGCCGCCGAGCGGCGCTGCGTCCAGACCGCCGGGGCGCTCGGCCTGGAGACGGCGGGAGACCCCGATCCGCTGCTCGCCGACTGCGACTACGGCCGCTGGCGCGGCATGACGCTCGCCGAGGTCGAGGCGGCCGAACCCGAGGCGCTCGCCGCCTGGCTCTCCGACCCCGCCGCCGCGCCCCACGGCGGCGAGCCGCTCCTGGACCTCCTGGCCAGGGTGGACGGCTGGTTGTCCGCCGCGGGGCCGGGCCGGACCGTCGCGGTCACCCACCCCGCGGTCGTCCGCGCCGCCGTCGTCCACGCCCTCGGCGCCCCCGCCCGCTCCTTCTGGCGTGTCGACGTCGCGCCGCTGGCCCGGGTCTCCCTCACCGGGCGCGGCGGACGCTGGCGGTTGAGCTACCCCGAATGACGAACCACAAGGAGACACCGACGGTGCCCGACACCTCGACAGAGACCCCAGCGGAGATCCCGGCAGGGCCCCGGGGAGGGACCTCGGCAGACATCCGGGAAGGGGCCTCGGAAGCGGCTCGGCGGACATCCCCGGCGGCGCCCGGCACCTCCCCGGTGGTCCTGACGCCGTCCCCGGCGGCGGTTCCGGCGGCGCGGGAGGCGCCGCGCTACCCCTTCACCGCGGTCGTGGGGCTCGCGGACCTCAAGCTCGCCCTGATCCTCAACGCCGTCTCGCCCCGCGTCGGCGGCGTGCTCGTCCGCGGTGAGAAGGGCACCGCCAAGTCCACCGTCGTGCGCGCGCTCGCCGCGCTCCTGCCGCCCGTCGCGGTCGTCCCCGGCTGCCGTTTCTCCTGCGACCCGGCCGCGCCCGACCCCGGCTGCCCCGACGGGCCGCACCCCACCGAGGCGGACGGCGGAGCCGCGATCGGCGGGGGCGTCGGGGCGGGGTCCTCGCGCCCCGCCCGCCTGGTCGAGCTCCCGGTCGGCGCCTCCGAGGACCGCCTGGCGGGCTCCCTGGACATCGAGCGCGCCCTGACCGAGGGCGTGAAAGCCTTCGAACCCGGCCTCCTCGCGGCGGCCCACCGCGGGGTCCTGTACGTCGACGAGGTCAACCTCCTCCACGACCACCTCGTCGACCTGCTCCTGGACGCGGCCGCGCTCGGCACCTGCTACGTCGAGCGGGAAGGCGTCTCGGTACGGCACGCCGCCCGGTTCCTCCTGGTGGGCACCATGAACCCCGAGGAGGGCGAGCTGCGCCCGCAGCTCCTCGACCGGTTCGGCCTCACCGTCGAGGTCAGGGCCTCGCGGGAGCCGGGCGAGCGGGCCGAGGTGGTCCGGCGCAGGCTGACCTTCGAGACGGATCCGGCCGCCTTCGCCGCGGCCTGGGCCGGCCGGGAGGCGGAGCTGGCCGCCCGGATCGCCGAGGCGCGGGCCCGCGTCGCGGAGGTGGTCCTGCCGGACTCCGCGCTGCGGCGGATCGCCACGGTCTGCGCGGGGTTCGACGTGGACGGTCTCCGCGCCGACCTGGTCACCGCCAACGCCGCCATCGCGCACGCCGCCTGGCGGGGGCGGAGCAGGGTCACCGCCGAGGACGTCCGCGAGGCCGCCAGGCTCGCCCTCCCGCACCGCCGCCGCCGCGACCCCTTCGACGCCCCCGGCCTGGACGAGGCGAGACTCGACGCCCTCCTCGCCCGGATCCCCGACGATCCCGAGGACGACGATCCCGAGGACGACGACCCCGACGGCGGCGGCCCCGAGAGCGGCGGCCCCGAGAGCGGCGGCCCCGGGGACGCCCCCCCTTCCTGCGGCGATCCACGCGACCCAGCATCCGGCGAGTACGGTCACCCGCCCGCCGGGGACGCGGCGGATCCGGGGCCGGGGGCCGAGGGCGGTGACGGAGCTGATGATCCCCGGGACCCGGAGGGCCGGTCCGGCGGTCCGCACGGCCACGCATCGGGCGGGCACGGTGGGCCTGATGACCCCCGGGCCCCGGAGGATCGGTCCGGCGGCCCGTACGGTCACCCGCCCGCCGGGGGCGCGGCGGATCCGGGGCCGGGGGCCGAGGGCGGGGACGGTGAGCGGGTCGAGGCGCCCGGCCGGCTCCGCCCGGCCCGGGTGTTCACCGTCCCCGGGGTCGGCGCCGGAGCCCCCGGCCGCCGATCCCGGGCCAGGACCCCGCTCGGCCGCACCACCGGGGCCCGCGTCCCCGGCGGGCGCCCGGCCTCGGTCCACCTGACGGCCACCGTCCTCGCCGCGGCGCCGTACCAGCGGGAACGCGGCAGGAGCGGCCCCGGGCTGCTGTTGCGCCGCGACGACCTGCGCGAGGCCGTCCGGGAGGGCCGCGAGGGCAACCTGGTGCTCCTCGTCGTCGACGCCAGCGGGTCCATGGCCGCCCGCAAGCGCATGAGCGCCGTCAAGGCTGCCGTGCTCAGCCTCCTGCTCGACGCCTACCAGCGCCGCGACAAGGTCGGCCTCATCACCTTCCGCGGCTCCCGCGCCGATCTCGTGCTGCCGCCCACCTCCTCCGTCGAGGCGGGCGCCGCCCGGCTGCGCGAGCTGCCCACCGGCGGGCGCACCCCGCTGGCCGCCGGGCTCCTGCGCGCCGCGGAGGCGCTCCGGGTGGAACGGCTGCGCGACCCGTCCCGGCGGCCGCTGCTGGTCCTGGTCACCGACGGCCGGGCCACCTCCGGCACCGTCGAGGAGTCGCACCGCGCGGCGGCGCTGCTGGCCGGGGTGACGAGCGTGGTCGTGGACTGCGAGAGCGGCTACGTCCGCCTCGGCCTCGCCGCCTCCCTGGCCCGCCGGATGGGCGCCGAGACCGTGCGCCTGGACGACCTCACCGACCTCGCCGGGATGATCCGGCAGCGGACCGCCGCGTGACCGTACGACACGAGCAGCTGTGAGCACAGGAAAGGCGTGACATGCCCCAGGGAAAACCGGCCAGCGTGCCCGATGACGGCCTGACCACCCGGCAGCGCCGTACCCGGCCGCTGGTGATGGTCCACACCGGGCCCGGCAAGGGGAAGTCCACCGCGGCCTTCGGCCTGGCCATGCGGGCCTGGAACCAGGGGTGGCCGATCGGGGTGTTCCAGTTCGTCAAGTCCGCCAAGTGGCGGGTCGGCGAGGAGCGCGCGCTGCGGGTCCTCGGCGCGTCGGGGGAGGGCGGGCCGGTCTCCTGGCACAAGATGGGGGAGGGCTGGTCGTGGATCCAGCGGCCCGGCAGCGAGGCCGACCACGCCGCCGACGCCCGCGAGGGCTGGGAGCAGATCAAACGCGACCTGGCCGCCGAGACCTTCCGCCTGTACGTGCTGGACGAGTTCACCTACCCGGTGAAGTGGGGCTGGATCGACGTCGAGGACGTGGTCGCGGCCCTGGCGGCGCGCCCGGGCGGCCAGCACGTCGTCATCACCGGCCGGGACGCCCATCCGCGCCTGATCGAGACCGCCGACCTCGTCACCGAGATGGGAAAGGTGAAGCACCCCATGGACGCCGGGCAGAAGGGCCAGAAGGGCATCGAGTGGTGATCCGGCGTGCGCGCCGTACGGCGGCGCCGGAGACGCCCGCACCCCGCCTCGCCGTACCGGCGCCGGGAAGTGTGCGCACCTGACTGGGCGGGTGCGGCGCGGGTGGTCACCGGCGGGGAGACGGGCGTGGGGTGGTCGGGTGAGTGTGAGCCGGTGCGGGCTGAGTGCGGGTGGTCACCGGCAGCGGGGTGTGAGTGCGGAGTGGTTGCGGTGAGTGGCGTGGAAGGGATGGGCGGATGAACGTCGGGACGCCGAGGCTGGTGATCGCAGCGCCCGCGTCGGGCGCGGGGAAGACCACGGTCGCGACCGGCCTCATGGCCGCCCTGACCCGCCGCGGGCTCGCCGTCTCCGCGCACAAGGTCGGGCCCGACTACATCGACCCCGGGTACCACGCCCTGGCCACCGGGCGCCCCGGGCGCAACCTCGACCCCTGGCTGACCGGGGAGGACCTCGTCGCGCCGCTCTTCCTGCACGGGGCGGCCGGGGCGGACATCGCCGTCGTCGAAGGCGTGATGGGCCTGTACGACGGCGCGGGCGCCGGGGAGTTCGCCTCCACCGCGCACGTGGCCCGGCTGCTGGACGCCCCGGTCGTCCTGGTCGTCGACGCGGCCAGGCAGAGCCGCTCGGTGGCGGCCCTGGTCCACGGCTTCGCCTCCTACGACACCCGGCTCAGGTTCGGCGGGGTCATCCTCAACCGGGTCGGCTCCGAACGGCACGAGAACCTGCTGCGCGAGGCCCTCGCCGAGAGCGGCGTCCCCGTCCTGGGCGCGATCCGCCGCAGCGACGCCGTCGCCACGCCCTCCCGCCACCTCGGCCTGGTCCCCGCCGCCGAGCGCCGCACCCCGGCGGGCGAGGCGATGGAGGCCGCCGAGGCGCTCGTCGCCGCCTCCTGCGACCTGGAGGCGGTCGTACGGCTGGCGCGCACGGCCCCGCCCCTGGCCGCCCG
Source organism: Planobispora longispora (assembly GCF_016863135.1). Taxonomy (GTDB): domain Bacteria; phylum Actinomycetota; class Actinomycetes; order Streptosporangiales; family Streptosporangiaceae; genus Planobispora; species Planobispora longispora. The sequence goes on along the minus strand of NZ_BOOH01000023.1, from coordinate 170,412 downwards.
CCCCTGGGACCCGGCGTCCGCCGTCGCCGCGCGGGGCTCCGCGCGGGACGGGACCACGATCGCCGTCGCCGCCGGGCGGGCCTTCACCTTCGGCTACACCGAGCAGGCCGAGCTGCTGGCCGCGGCCGGGGCCGAGCTCGCCGCCTTCGACCCGCTCACCGACGAGGCCCTGCCCGCCGGAACCCGGGGGATCATCATCGGCGGCGGCTTCCCGGAGGTCTACGCGGCCGACCTGGCCGCCAACGAGCCGCTGCGCAAGGAGATCGCCGCGTTCGGCGGGCCGATCGCGGCCGAGTGCGCGGGACTGCTGTACCTGGCGCGCTCGCTGGACGGCCTGCCGATGTGCGGGATCGTCGCCGCCGAGGCCGAGATGACCGGCACGCTCACCCTCGGCTACCGCGACGCGGTGGCCGTCCGGGACTCCGTGCTCACCAGGAACGGGGAACGGTACCGCGGGCACGAGTTCCACCGCACCGCCGTGCGCCCCGCGCCCGACCGGCCGCTGTTCCGCTGGCGGGACGGGGCCGACGGGTTCGCCGACGACCGGGTCGCCGCCTCCTACCTCCACCTGCACTGGGCGGGCGAGCCGCACCTGGCCGCCCGGTTCGCCGGGGAGTGCCGGCGCCGGGCCGTACCTTAGCGGCCCCGCCGCACCCCGGCGCATCCCCCGGGAAGGCCGCGGCCCGCGGGGCGCCCCTCCGGAGAAGGGCGCGTCCGCGGGCCGGGGCGAGGCCGTCCGTGCTCAGCTGGCCAGGGCGGGCGGGTCCCAGGAGTCGGGAGACTCCTTCTCCGCGTCCGCGCGGGCGGACAGGCGGGAGCCGACGTCCTCGGGGGAGAGCGGCCGGGCGAAGTGGAAGCCCTGGGCCAGTCGGTAGCCCAGCTGGTACAGCCGCTTGGCCTGGGCCGCGGTCTCCACGCCCTCGGCCACCGCCCGCAGCCGCAGCGCCTGGGCGATGTGCGCCAGCGAGGTGGCGATCGCCGCCTGCTCGACCGTGCCGGTCACGCCGTCGACGAAGGATTTGTCCACCTTCAGCACGTCCACCGGGCAGGTGCGCAGCAGGCCGAGCGAGGAGTGGCCGGTGCCGAAGTCGTCGAGGGCGACGCTGACGCCGAGCTCGCGCAGGGCGTGCACGGCCTCCAGGGCGGGCCCGCCGTCGAACACGGCGGTCTCGGTGATCTCCACCAGCAGGTCGCCCGGCCCCAGCCCGGTCTCGTGCAGCACGTCCGCGACGGTCTGGGCGAACCCCGGCTCCCGCAGCTGGCGGGCCGAGACGTTCACCCCCACCCGGGAGGGCGCGGCGTCGCCGTACGTCTGCCGCCACTCGACCATCTGCCGGCACGCCTCCCGCAGCACCCAGGCGCCGAGCTGGACGATCGTCCCGTTGCGCTCCGCGACCGGGACGAACTCCGCCGGGGAGACCAGCCCGCGCTCCGGGTGCTGCCAGCGCACCAGCGCCTCCACCGCCGACACCTCGCCGGCCGGCAGCGTGACGACCGGCTGGTACATCAGGAACAGCTCGCCCGAGTCCACGGCCCGCCGCAGCTCGGCCCCGAGCTGGGCGTACTCGATCGCCCGCAGGTCCATCTCCGCGGCGTAGCGCACGCAGCGGCTGCGGCCCTGCTCCTTGGCGGCGTACATGGCGACGTCGGCGCGGCGCAGCAGCTCGCTGGAGCCCATGCCCGGCTCGCCGTCCACCAGACCGATGCTGGCCTGCACGAGCAGGTCGTGCCCCTCCACGTTGACGGGGGCGCCGAGCACCGTGATGATCTGCTCGACGATCCGGTCCGCCTGCTTCGGGGTGACGTCCCGCAGCAGTACGGCGAACTCGTCGCCGCCCAGCCGGGCGACCGAGTCACCCGGCCGGGCGCACTTCCGCAGCCGGCCGGCCACGGCCACCAGGACGGCGTCGCCCACCGCGTGCCCCAGCCGGTCGTTGATCGTCTTGAAGTCGTCGAGATCGATCAGCGCCAGCGAGACGCCGCCCCCGGCGGACAGCGCGCCCGACGCCTGCTCGGTGAAGAGGGTCCGGTTGGCCAGCAGGGTCAGGGCGTCGTGGGTGGCCTGATGGGCGAGCTCGTCCTGGAAACGCTTGGTCTCGGTGATGTCGCGGGTGTTGCTCACGATGCCGCGGACGGTGGGGTCGTCCATCCGGTTCGTGCTCACGACCTCGGCCCAGCGCCAGCCGCCGTCCGCGTGGCGCATGCGGACCTGGCAGGTGGCCGTGACGCCGGGACGCTCCCGGAGCCTGTGGCTCATCTCCATGAGGGCGTCCCGGTCGTCCGGGTGGACGAAGTCGTGCACCGGACGGCCCAGCCACTGGCGGACCGAGATGCCGAGAATGGCCTCGACGCTCGGGCTGATGTAGACGTACTTCCCGTCCACGTCGTTGATCGTGATGACGTCGGAGGAGTTCTGCACCAGCGACCGGAACCGCTGCTCGTGCCGGCTCACCTCCAGCATGCTCGCGTCCAGCCGGGCCAGCAGGTTGGCGTTGTCGTAGAAGGCGGCGATCTGGCGCATCACGACCAGCGCGGTGAGGGCGATCGTGCCGATCACCACCAGGCGGATCTGCGAGCTCGCCGACCGGGTCGCGAACAGCAGCAGGGCGTCCGTCGCCACGATCGCGGCGTACGGCAGCAGGCTGAACGGCCGCCGCGGCCGGGGGAGGGGGACCTGCGCCGTCCCGGTCCGCCGCTGCAGCCCGGCCGAGACGGCGGCGAGGAACGCGGCGGCGGGGACGCTGACGTGCCCGACGTGAAGGTAGGGCTTGGACTGGATCACAGGCATGAGAGCGCCGCCCAGCGCGCCGGCGAGGGCCGCCAGCCCCAGGACCGACAGGGCGCCGCGGTCCAGCGTGCCGTTGCCCGACAGCGCCAGCTTGACCACGGCCAGGATCGTGAGGAAGCCCAGCGTGATGACCGTCAGGGCCCACCAGGCCGAGCCGGTGGCGGAGAGCGCCTCCGGCGAGCCGTACACCGTGAAGTAGCCCACGAACAGCCCGCCGGCCAGCATGACGACACCCGAGTCGAGGCCGAGGGTCAGCCGCACCTTGCGCGAACGCGGGGCGCCGGGCAGCCGCAGCAGGGCCCAGAGCGCGACCATGAGACCGGCGAGGTACATCAGGATGGTCAGCGGCTCGACCTGCTGGTGCGGTGCGCCGGGACCGGACAGGGCGTCGTGGCCGTTGCTGATCAGCGCGAGCGTCATGACGCCCAGGGCGACGGCGAGGCGGCGCCAGAACAGGCGCGTCGGCGCGGCCAGGGCGGCGGTCCGCGCCACCCGCTCGGCTGCCAGGGCGGCGAGGCCGAAGGAGAGCGGCACCGGTACCCACGCCACGATCGGCGGGGCGAGGGGACGCGCGAAACTGAGGGCGAACCACGCCGTGGAGAACACCGCGAGCACCGCGAGAACGGCTGTGACCGGTTCTGTCAAGGTGCGGATCAGGGCGGCGTATGACAGCATGGCGCGTCCCCGCTGACCGATTCTCATGCCGTGACTTCCCCCGTAACGCGGATTTTCCCTCTGGTGCCCCATCGGCGGGGGAGAGCCGGTCTTGAGGGATTACCCGTCGGCCTACACCGTGAAGGCGTCCGGCGGCAGCCGTGTCACCGGGAGCTGGGGTGGGCCGACCACCACCCCTTCCGTCCGGAGCACCTGCGACAGCAGGCGCGCCGCGTGGTCGGCGATGACGCGCCCGCCCGGATCGCGCCGCAGCAGCCCTTCCAGAACCTGCAGGAGCGGCCCGGCCCTGACCGGGGGGTCCGGCTCCCCGCCCGTCACCCTCTCCAGCGCCGACAGCCCGTCCGACTCCGGATAGGGCGCGCGGCCCTCCACCGCGAAGTACAGGCTCGCCCCGAACGACCACAGATCCGCCGCCGGGCTCGCGGGCATGCCCCGCAGCCGCTCCGGCGCGACGTACGCCGGGGAGCAACTGATCGGGATCGTCGTCGACACGCTCGGGTCCCCGTTCAGCGCGGCGATGCCGAACCCCGACAGCACCACCCGCTCACCCGTCAGCAGGATGTTCCCGGGATGGATGTCCCGGTGCAGGACACCCGCCCCGTGCGCGTGCCGCAGCCCCGCGAGCAGCTGGAAGCCGATCCACGCCGTCCAGCGGATCGGCAGGTGCCCGAGGTGCTCGACGGTCTCCCGCAGGGTGAGCGCCTCCAGCATCTCCATCACGATCCACAGGCGGCCCCGCTCTTCCAGCAGGTCGTGCACCGAGATCACCGCCGGATGGCTCAGCCGCCCCGCCGAACGCGCCTCACGCAGCGCGCGCCGCCGCGCGTGGCCCAGATCGGCGCCGTTGCCCCGGAACGGCGGCTGGACCTCCTTGATCGAAACATCCCTGCGCAGCCGCAGATCGTGCGCCCGCCACATGATGCCCGCGCTGTCCCTGCTCAGCGGCGACATCAGCCGGTAACGGCCCCCGAGTAATCGCGGTTTTCCCAGTTCCTTTCCCATGAACCACCCGTCGCGCGTAGCGATCGAATCCCCGTCGATTCATGTTTTCATCTGGAACGGTGCATCAACTGCCGATGCCGCAGAGCGCACATAACAATTCAGTCGCATATGCATCGGTCGCATGAGCCTCAACCGCATACACGCGCGATACATTGACGGAAGGATGTTTTCAGGCTTCCGGGCGCCGTTAAAGAAGCGATAAAGCGACCGAAACGCGCATTCCGTGTCTCAGGCGGCGCTGTGCCGGCGCAGATCCATCAGCATCTCGTGCGCCCGCGCCGAACTGAGCCGGGACGCCGGATCCTTGCGCAGCAGTCCCCGCAGGATCGGCTCCAGGACGCCCGCCCGGCGCGGCGCCCGCGGAGGCTCGCGCAGCGCCTCTATCAGCGCCGCTATGGAATTCACCGTCCGGAACGGGGTCCTGCCCTCCACCGCCATGTACAGCGTCGCCCCGAACGACCACATGTCCGCCTCGCGCGTCCCGCCCAGCCCCTGCAGCGCCTCCGGCGCGATGAACGCCGGGGTGCCGCGCATCGACGTCGTGGCCGCGCCCTCGAACGCTGCGAAACCGAAATCGGCCAGCACCACGCGGTCGCCGGTCAGCATGATGTTGGCGGGCTTGATGTCCCGGTGCACCACCCCGCCGTCGTGCGCGTGCCGCAACGCCTCCAGCAGCCGCCGGCCCAGCTTCGCCACCAGGTCGACCGGGAGCGGGCCGGCCTGCACCACCGTGTCGTGCAGCGTCAGCGCCTCCAGGAACTCCATGACGATCCAGAGCCGCTCCGGCTCCTCGACCAGGTTGTGCACCGTCACGATGCCCCGGTGGCTGAGCCGCGCCGCCATGCGGGCCTCGCGCACCACCTTGCGACGCCGGTGGGACGCCTCGGGGCCGGGCGGCAGGGCGATCTCCTTGAGCGCCACATCCCGCTCCAGCAGCTGGTCGTAGGCCCGCCACACGACGCCTGTCGCGCCCTTGCCCACGGGAGCGAGGAGTTGATAACGATCGGCGACGATGCTGCTCATCCGGGCATGATCTCAGTAATCGGGGCCGAAGGCCTACTCGGGTCGTCCCCGGATCGGTGAAACGGACCGGATAGGTATAGATCTACTTTGTAAAGAAGCCGGGTCGGGGCCGCTCCCCGGCACGTCAGAGAAGACCGATCCCCAGCAGGAGCGTCCCGGCGGCCAGGGAGACCCCGCCCAGCGGGACCAGCCAGATCAGCTTGCTCGGCCGGGTGTCCGAAGGGCGCACCACCGACAGGAAGAAGCCGAGCGGCATCAGGATCGGCGCCGCCACGATGAGGGTCCGGGTGAGGCTCTTGATCCCCTCGGACAGGTCGGCCTGGTCGATGTAGAGCAGCGCGACGAGGGCGAAGAGCACCAGGACGCCCGCGTGGGCGTGCCCGGCCCGCCACAGGCCCCGCCGTACGGGGTTGTCGAGGTATCCGGGGATGTTGCGCATGATGTGCGCGAGCAGCGAGACCCCGCCGAAGGCGACGGCGGGCACGGTGATCAGGAGCACCCCGGCGGTGCTCAGGGATGACGGGGACATGACTCCTCCATTTGGATAGTGGCGCTAGCCAATTATTGGATAGTCTTACTATCTAGTCAAGGCGGGATTTGCCTCGGAGCCGGTGGGGGAGGTTGTCTGGCGGCAGGGTCCGAGGCGGCTGAAGATCGCGAGGTGATCCGCGCGAAATGTCTGCCACTTCGGGGAAGATATGAAGTACAGACGTCCCCCAGGCGGAGGTGCCACATATGGCGAGCAAGGACACCGGCGGGCAGAAGCAGACCGGCCGGACCGACCGCGAGGTCGAGGAGACCGCGGTCGAAGAGTCTGCTGACGTTCAGGAGCGCCACGAGAAGCTCACGGACGACGTGGACGCGATCCTGGACGAGATCGACGAGGTTCTCGAGGAGAACGCGGAGGAGTTCGTCAGGTCGTACGTCCAGAAGGGCGGCGAGTAAGGAGGGCGCAGGCAGGGTCGAGCGGGCCCGTCGGACGACTCGGAGGGCGGAAGGCCCGCGAGGGCCGGGGTGTGGAGGCATGCCGATGAATTCCGGCGCCATGGGCGATCGTCCGGCGGTCTTGCTTTATCGCGGCGAGACCGCTTTCACCGGCGGACGATGGATTTAATCTCACTTCATGCTCTATGGGCATTCAAACGACAAGAGCTGATCGGACGGAGAATCCGTGGGCGTCCGGAGCGATCCCCTGACGTCATGCCGTCCGAAGCCGCCGCGAAATCACGCCGCGGAACCGCCCGGGCCCGTGTTCAGCGCGTCAGATGGACGGTCGCGATCTCGAAGGGGCGCAGCGGCAGCCGTACGGCGCCGCCGGTGATCTCCAGCCGCTCGCCCGCCGTGCCGAGGATTCCGGCGCGGCGGGCGGCGGTGAAGGGGCCGCGGACGACGGCCTCGGTGGCGGCGGGGTGCTCGGCGACGACACGGAGCTCCAGGGCGCCGTCGCGTTCCCGCAGGGCGGTGAGGAGCACGCCGGTGCCCTCGACCTCCAGGGGGGCGTCCGGGGGGCCGGAGGACGCGTCCTGGGCGCGCGCCGGCGCGGGTGCGGTTCCGCCGGGGGGCGTGCCGCCCGAGCCCGGCACGGCCAGCAGCTCGTGGCGATATTCCTCGGCCAGCCGCGGCAGGCCCGCCTCGTCCCAGGAGCCGTCGTGCAGGAGGACGGCGAAGCGCATGCCGGTGGGGCCGGGGCACTGGGCGTCCGGGGTGGGCAGCTGGGGTCCGGCGGGTTCGTCGCGGTAGGCGTTGCGGTTCCTGGACAGGTGGCCGACCGAGCGGAGCAGGGTGAGGGCGAGCTCCCCGCCGGTCAGCTCGTACTCGGTGACCTGGTCGAGGAGGACGGCGAGTCCTCCGGCGGCCACGAAGCCCTCGGCGGGGTAGGTGGGCAGGGGCTTCTCGCCGCAGCCGCCCTCGGCGGTCAGGCCGCGCCGCACGACCGCGAGCTGCCCTTCGGCGAAGGACTCCGCGGCGGCCCGGGGGAGGGGCGCGTGCCAGCGGACGCGGTGGTCGCGGGTGCGGTTGTCGAAGGAGGTCTCCAGCCGCAGGTACGGCTCGCCCGCGCGGAGCTCGGCGCGGGTGGTGACGGCGACGGTCTCGGTGGTGGCGGCGCGGCCGTCCTCGGAGGATTCGACCGGCCAGTCGTAGGTGCGGCGGATCTCCAGCACCGAGACCAGGGGGCCCGCGTACACGCTCTCGATCTCGACGGAGGACGGGGCGTCGGCGAGGACGTCGTGGCGGGGCGGCGCGTGGTTGTAGGTGTCCCCGGCGTCGCCGCCGTCGACGACGCGGCCGACCCCGTGGACCTCGCTCCCGCCGGAGCGGAGCGAGAGGGAGCCGTCGGGGGCGACGGTGACCCGGAGCAGGCCGTTGTCGAGGACGGCGCCCCCGGCGGCCGGTGCGGTGTCCCCGGTGAGCGTGGAGGGGAGGTCGTCGGCGTTTCCGGTGTCCCCGGGGGAGGCGGCGTTCTCAGCCGGTTCCGGCGTTCCGGCGGCGGTCCAGGGCGCGGAGGCGAGCACGGTGCGGCCGAGCGGGGGGACGGTGACCCGGGCGGCGACGGTGACGACGGGCTCGGCGAGGGTCTGCACCAGCCACGGGCCGGGCCGGGAGGCGGCGGCCTCCAGGACGGCGCGGCGCAGGTCGGCGTAGTCGTAGCCGGTGGTGGCGTGGCGGCCGACCACGATGCTGAAGGTCGCGGGGATGCCCGGGACGGCGCCCTCGGCGAAGGTCGCGGAGGCGTCCGGGGGCGCGTCGGAGGCGGGCCCGGGAGCGCTCCAGGAGACGATCTGGAGGCCGAACAGCTCGCGCTCGTGCACGCGGCCGAGGAGGCGGGTGAGGTCGTCCATGACGGTCTCGTCGAGGAGGGTGGGGGCCAGTTCGAGCCGCTGCAGCGGCACCGGTTCGCCGCCGGGGGCGAGCAGGCGGGCGCGGCTCTCGGGGAGGTCGGCGAGGACGAGGGCGGTCCGGGCGACGGGGGAGGGGTTGACCACGACGATGTGGTCGCGTGGGGCCTGCGCGGCGAGGGAGGCGCCGACCATGTCGACGACGGCCTGGCCGATCTGCCCGGCCTCGGCGATGCGGGCGGCGACCTGCTGGGCGGTGTCGTCGGCGCCGCAGCCGGTGATGGAGTCGTGGCCGCTGCAGGCGATCAGGCGGCGCCAGGCCAGGTCGAGGAGTCTGGCGGCGGCGGTGTCGCCGGGCAGCCAGCGGGCGGCCAGGGGCTCGGCGTAGCGGGTGACGACGCGTTCGGCGTGGGCCATGGCCCGTTTGGCGGGGACGCGGGCGGAGATGACGCCGGGCAGGATGTTGGCGCGGGCGTGGGAGCGCAGCTCGCCGGTGAGGGCGGGCAGGCCGGCGGTGGACGGGTCCTGCGCGGTGACGTACTCGCCGAGGGTGGCCAGGCGGAGCCCTGCGGCGGTGATGTCGGCGGCCGGGGCGGTGTGGTCGGCGCCGTACATGGCCAGCAGGGGGCCGTCGGGGTGCCAGGGGCGCAGGGTCTCGGTGAAGGCGGCGAGCCGGTCGGGCAGGGCCTCGGCGGGGCCGCTGAACAGGGCGACGGCGTTGCCGTACCCGCCGGGCAGGTACTGGGTGCGGATAGCGGTGCCGTCGGCGCCGACCCAGGCGAAGGCGTCCCGGTCGAGCCGGGCGGGCACGCCGCGCCACAGGCAGGCGTGCTCGAACCCGGCCTGGCGGAGGATCTGCGGCATCTGGGCGCAGTGGCCGAACTGGTCGGGCAGGTAGCCGACGCGCATCGCGCCGCCCAGGGCGTCGGCGCCGCGGACGCCGTACTCCAGGTTGCGGATGAGGGTCTCGCCGGAGCACAGGAACTCGTCGGCGAGGATGAGCCACGGGCCGGCGGCCAGGCGGCCCTCGGTGACCAGGGCCGTGACCTGGGGGAGCCGTTCGGGGCGGATCTCCAGATAGTCCTCCAGGGCGGCGAGCTGGCCGTCCATGGTGAAGCGGTAGCCGGGGTCGGCGGCCATGGTGTCGAGGACCTCGTCGAGCATGCGGACCAGGCCGAGGCGGAAGCGCTGGAACGGCAGGTACCACTCGCGGTCCCAGTGGGTGTGCGGGACGACGACGATCTCCGGGCCGGGGGCGTGCCCGGCGGGGTCAGGCGTCGTGTGACTGGTGTGCCTCATTGGCCTCGCCTCCGATGGCGTCTCCGGCGGCCGCCGCGATGATCCGCTGCGCTGTCACGATATCGGCGAGGGCGCCGTCGAGTCCGGTGAGCGGGGGCGCGCCCTCCGTGACCAGCGCGTGGAAGGCCTCCAGCTGGAGCTCGAACGCCTCCGTCACGTCGAGGTGCGCGGCCCGCACCTCGGTGGTTCCGGACCGGGAGGCGGCGGTCAGGACGGTGGGGGCGTTCATCAGGTAGGGGGAGGGGAAGACGAGCTCCAGGGAGCCTTCCTCGTGGTGGACGGCGACGGTCTCGCGGTAGGCGGGGTGGCCGGGCAGGTAGTGCCAGCGCAGGCCGTACCGGCCGTGTTCCAGCGCGCCGGAGACCTCGACGGAGGGACCGTCCCAGACGGCGGCGTGCTCGACGGTGGCGGGCGGGCCGCTGAAGGTCCGCATGAGGGCCAGGTCGTGGCAGAGGCTGCCGAGGACGACGTTCGCGTAGAGGGACCGCCAGGGTGCGGGGGAGGCGGGGCCGAGGGCGGCGTCCAGGGCCCGCTCGTCGGCGCGCAGCCAGGGCTCCAGGGCCTGCGGGCCGGGCCGGGAGGGGCGGACGCGGGCGAAGGCGAGCTGGGCCTCGCCGGCGGGGTGCAGGACGGTGACGTCGAGGTGGCGGACGGCGTGCCCGCCGAGGAGGGCGGCGGCGCGCCGGACGGCGGGGTCGTACTGCTTCATGTAGCCGACCATGAGGCGGTCCCGGTTCTGCAGCGCGCTCACCTCGGCGCGGCTGTAGGCGAGGGGTTTCTCGCACAGGACGGCGTGTCCGGCGGCGAGCGCGGCGGCGACGATCCCGCCGTGGGTTCCGGCGGTGAGCACGATGAGGGCGTCGAACCCGCCGGCGTCGAGCATGGCGTGCGGATCGGAGAAGGGACGGGCGCCGGTGCGCCGGGCCACCCGGCCGACCTGTTCGGGGTCGAGGTCGCAGACGGCCGTGACGCGGAACAGCTCCGGCCGCCTGGCCAGCAGCGGCAGGTACATCACCTGCGCGGCCACGCCGAGCCCGGCGATCGCGACGTTCACCGGGACCTCGGCGCCGGGGGTCAGCTGCACAGGGCCATCACCTCGTTGCGGAAGGTCTCCAGCCGGTGGGGGCCCGGCCGGGCGGGCAGGACGACCCGGTCGCCGACGATCACCCGGCGGGTGTCGGGGCCCCACAGCAGGAGGCCGTCGGCGTCCAGGACGAGGAAGTCGTCGCCGTGGCGCAGCAGGAGCGGCCCGCCGGGCGCGGCGGAGACGGAGGTGGCCCCGGCGCGGATCCCGTCGAGGATCCCGCCGGGGGTGTCGCCGCCGAGGATCCAGGTGGTCGGCTCGCCCGGGGGGTGTCCCTCCTCGGGCCGGTGGTAGTCGCTGCCGCCGATCATGATGGGGGCGGCGGTCCACGCCTGGGTCCAGGCCAGCGGGGCGCCCCAGGAGCGGTCCAGCCAGCTCCAGTGCCAGGTCTCGACGACCGGCGACCGCACGTCCGTGCCGAGCGTGGGATGGCGCCAGGCGCAGTCGGCGGCGACGGGGTGGTTGATCGACATCACTCCACCCCTCTCCCGTACGGCGGCCGCCCACACGCCGGGCGGCTCGCGGAAGTCGATCCAGCCGAGGTCGCCGAAGGCGTTGGCGTGGCCGAGATCGGTGGTGATCTCCTGGCCGGGCAGGAGGGAGATGGCGGCGTAGGCGGCCGCGGCGGGCAGCTCGGCGTGGTGGCTGACGGTGTTGTGGTCGGTGACGGCGAGGAAGTCCAGGCCCCGGTCGGCGGCCAGGCAGGCCAGCTCGGCGACGGTGAGGGAGCCGTCGGAGTGCACGGTGTGGGCGTGCAGGTCGCCGGCGAGCCAGCGCAGGCCCCCGAGGGAGGGCAGGCCGCGCCGGGTGGCGGCGGGCTCGCGGGGCGGGGGAGGGGGACGCAGGCCGCGCCGGAGCGGCGGGGGGACGGCGGGCGGGGACAGGTGCGGGATGATCCGCAGCCGGTACGGCAGGCCCTCGGGCGGGATCCGGTACAGGCCGAGCAGGACGTGCCACACGCCGGGCTCGGGCTCGCCGGGCAGGTAGCCGGGGGTGGCCCAGCCCGGGGTGAGCGTGTACTCGGAGCGGGCCCCGCCGGACCAGCCGCGGAATCCCCGCGGGCCGAGGCAGCCCAGGTCGAGCACGCCCGCCGAGCGGTCGTAGGCGAGGCGGACGGTGAAGGCGCGGGCGTCGGCGGGCAGCTCGAACGGGACGCCGCGGACCGGGCCGGCGGCGCGGTCGGCGACGGTCCAGTGGCCGGTACGGCGCAGCGCTCTCATTCCGGTGCCCCCATCCCCTGCTCCTGTCCGAGGTCCCCGCTCCCGCACCGGCGTCCCCGTCCGCGGACCGCGGTGTTCATGCCGGGTGGATCAGCCGGTCGCCGTGGTAGATCAGGGCCCGGCCCGGCCGGGGCACGGCCCAGGCGGCCGTGCCGGCCGGGGGCTCCTCCCCCTCGGGGACGACCACCTGGACGAGCAGGTCGCCGTCGTCCCCGCCGCCCTCCAGCGTGACCAGGGTGGAGGTGCCGAGGTTCTCCAGGACGGCGACGGTTCCGGGGAAGGCGTCGTCGCGGGGGGCGGCGGACAGGTCGGCGTACTCGGGGCGGACGCCGTACACGATCTCCTCGCCGTCGGGCAGGCCGGGCGGGGCGGGCAGGACGGCCCCGGCGACGTGCAGGGCGTCCCCGGCGACCTTGCCGGGCAGGAGGTTCATCGGGGTGGAGCCGATGAAGGAGGCGACGAAGGTGGTGGCGGGCCGGTGGAAGATCTCGGCGGGGGCGCCGACCTGGGTGATCCGCCCGGCGTCCATGACCGCGACGCGGTGGGCCAGCGCCAGAGCCTCGCCCTGGTCGTGGGTGACGAAGACGGTGGTGACGCCGAGCTCGCCCTGCAGGCGCTTGAGGAAGGTGCGGGCCTCCAGTCGCAGGCGGGCGTCGAGGTTGGACAGGGGCTCGTCGAAGAGGAAGACCTTGGGGCGGCAGGCGATGGCGCGGGCGAGGGCGACGCGCTGCTGCTGCCCGCCGGAGAGCTGTCCCGGGCGGCGGCGGAGCAGCTCCGACAGGCTCAGCCGCCCGGCGACCTCGGCGGCCGCGGCCTCGCGACGGGAGCGCGGAACCTTCTGGATGCGCAGCGGGTAGGCGATGTTGGCGGTGACGTCCATGTGCGGGAAGAGGGCGTAGTCCTGGAAGACCATGGCGACGTCGCGGCGGCCGGGAGGCAGCGCGGTGACGTCGGCGCCGCCGATGGAGACGGTCCCGGAGGACGGGGTCTCCAGCCCGGCGATGCTGCGCAGCAGCGTGGTCTTGCCGCAGCCGGAGGGGCCGAGCAGGGCGAAGAACTCCCCCTCGCCGATGTCCAGGTCGAGGGAGTCCAGAGCGCGGGCCCCGCCGGGGAACACCTTGGTCAGGCCGTGCAGGGAGATCGTCACTGCTTGATCCCTCCGTGGAAGCGGAAGCCGTACCGGCCGCTGACGAACAGGTACATCAGGACCACGGGCAGCGAGTAGAGCAGCGAGAAGGTGGAGATGAGGTCGAGGTTGGGCTGGCCGCCCTCGGTGTAGAGGGTGTAGAGGATCACCGCGCTGGGGGACTTCTCCGGGTCGCGCAGCAGGATGTACTGCATCAGGAAGCCGCCCCAGACGCTGGCCACGGCCCAGACCGCGATGGTGGCCAGGCCGGGCCGGACCACCGGGACCACGATGTGCCGCAGGATCTGCAGCGGCGAGGCGCCGAACACCCGGGCGGACTCCTCGTAGGAGGTCGGGGTGGCGTCCATGAAGTCCTTCAGGATGAAGATCGCCGCGGGGAGCAGGCCGCCGGAGACGACGAGGATGACGCCGAGGTGGGTGTCGATCAGGTCGAGGCGGGTGGCGAGTTCGAAGATCGGCACCATGGCGGCGGTGCCGGTGACGACGGAGGAGAGCAGGAGCAGCACGTACAGCAGGACGTCGCGGCCCGGCACCCGTACCCGGGACAGGGCGTAGGCGGCCAGCGCGGCCAGGACGACGACGACGGCCGCCGCGCCGCCGGCCTGGATGACGGAGTTGCCGATGGAGCCGAGCGCGTAGGGGTTGTCGAGGATGGCGCGGAAGTTGGCGAGGGTGAACTCGGGGACGGAGACGGTGATGGAGGGGGTGGCGTCGAAGGGGGCGGAGGCCAGCCAGAGCATCGGCAGCGCGAAGAACGCGCCGACGACGGAGAGGAAGACGGCGGAGGCGATGCGGCCGAGGGCGTGGCGGACGGCGTTCACGCGGCGGTCCCCCGGATCGCGGGATCGGCGCCGGGCTCGTCGTCGTGGCCGCCGTCGTCCCCGCGATCATGGGCGCGGTCACGGGTGCGGAGCAGGCGCAGGTAGGCGAGGGCGAAGACGAGGTTGATCAGCAGGATCAGGAAGGAGACGGCGGCGCCGAAGCCGAGCTGCCCGCCGCGCAGGGCGGTGGTGTAGACGTAGAACGGCAGGATCTCCGAGCGCCCCTCGGGACCGCCCGCGGTGATCAGGAACGGGGTGAAGTCGTTGAAGGTCCACAGGCTGATCAGCAGCATGTTGGTCAGGATGTGGCCCTTGATCCGGGGCAGGACCACGTCGCGCAGCTGCTGGAAGGTCGAGGCCCCGGCCAGGCGGGCGGTCTCCAGGTGCGACGGGGGGACGTTCTCGAGCGCGGCGGCGTAGAGCATCATCGAGAACGCGGTGCCGCGCCAGGTGTTGAACACGATGATCGACAACATCGGGTGGTCGAGCAGCCAGGCGGCCCCGGGGGTGTTCAGCAGGGCGTTGAGGGTGCCGCCGTCGCGGTCCAGCAGCGCGATCCACAGGAACGCCACGACCGAGCTCGGCAGGATCCACGAGAGCAGCACGAGTCCTTCGACGATCCGCCGCACCGGCCCGCGCCGGTCGCGCAGCGTCCACGCGATCGCGAACCCCAGCACGGCCTGCCCGATCACGGCCGAGCCGAGCACGTACTGCACGCTCAGCCAGAGCGAGGTGCGGAAGCGGTCGTCGCCGAGCGCGGCGGTGTAGTTGTCGGCCCCCACCACCTGGGGGTCGGCGGCGGCCAGCCCGGTCAGGCGGTAGTCGGTGAGCCCCAGGTAGATCGTCCACAGCGCGGGGAAGACCAGGAAGACCCCGATGAGCACCAGCGCCGGCAGCACGAACCCGACCGCTCTGCTCCTGCCCAGCCCCGCCGCGTCAGTGCTCATGGCGACGCTGCGCGTCGCGGCCCGGGGGCTGATGACCGGCTGTGTTGATGGCCGTGCTGCGCACGGCGGCTCGGGGGCCGGTAACCGGTGCCTTCCCTCGTCACGCGCTCGCTTCGCAGCGCGCGCTCCCCAGTCCAGCGCACCGGCGCCCCCTCGCGGCCCTCATCACCCATCCGCTCGTTCCTCGCTCCTTCGCTCCTCAGCCCGGTGCACCGGCGCCCCCTCGCGGTTCCCTCGCCGGGTCAGTTGGAGACGTTGCCGGCGCCACCGACGATTCCCTCCACCTTGGTCCGGTAGGCGTCGGCGGCCTCCTCGGGGCCGGTGCCGGAGACGACGGCGGCGGTGGCCTCCTGCAGGGCGGTGGAGACCTGCGGATAGACGGCCAGGCCCGGACGGTAGGCGGTGATCGGCAGGATCTCCTTGGCGATGAACGTCAGCATCGGGTCGTTGGCGAGGACCTCGTCGTTGACGTCGGTGCGCGAGGTGACGCGGGCCGCGCCGGCGAGCTCGGCCTTGATCGCCTCGGCCGAGTGCATGAACGCCAGCAGTTCCCACGCCTGCCGGGGGTTCTTGGAGAAGGGGTTCAGCACCCGTACGGCCCCGCCGGACATGCTGACGAAGTCCTGGCCGCGGACCCCGGCTCCGGGCTCCTTGGCCGGGATCTTGGCGTAGCCGACGACCCGGTCCCGGTCGGCCATCGGCGCCACGCCGGCCTGGGGCTCGACGACGGCCCGCCAGAAGTAGTCGCCCTCGGCGAGGATGCCGATCTTCCCGTCGGCGAACTCGGCGAAGGACTTGTCGCGGCCCTTGGCCTCCTGCTGCAGCTTGGGGTCGCCCAGGCCGCCGCCGTAGATCTGCCGGTAGAACCCGAGCACGTCCTTGACCCCCTGGGAGGCGCCGGTCCACTTGCCGCCCGCGTAGATCTCGGTGCCGGTCCCGGCCAGCAGCGGCAGGGCGCCCTGCATCGTGGTCGCCTCGCCCATCGCGGTGCCGGCGTTGATCTGGATCGGGGTGACGCCGGGCAGCTTCTTCAGCGCCGTGCCCGCGTCGATGATGTCCTGCCAGCTCGTCGGCTGCCAGGGCTCGGGCAGGCTGGCCTTGGCGAACAGCTCCTTGTTGTAGAACAGGACCCGGCCGTCGGTGCCCTGCGGCAGGCCGTACTTCTTGCCGTCGAAGATGCCCAGGCCCTGGACGGCCTGCGGGATCTGCGACCAGCCCTCCCAGGCGTCCACGCCGGGCCCGCCCACCTCGGAGAGCGGCTTGACGTATCCGGCCTGCGCGAACTCGCCGACCCAGATCCCGTCGAGGTCGATCACGTCGGCGCCGGTCTTCGACTTCAGATCCAGCGCGATCTTCGTCTTGTACTGCTCGTCGTCGACGCCGTTGGGCTGGAACAGCACCCGCACGTCGCGCCCGGCGGCCTTCTGCGCGGCTTCGAACCGGGGGATCACCCACTGCCTGATCCAGTCGGCGCTGGCCGAGTTCTTGCCTCCGGGGATCGCGTTGGCGGTGATGGTCAACGTGATGGAACCGTCCTCCGCCGGGGTGTCGGATCCGCAGGAGGCCAGGGCGAGCAGCGTCGCCGCGAGGGCCGCGGTCAGCGCGGGTCGGGGGGAGAGTCTCACGGCGACCTCCTCGGGAGGCGGCGGAATGTCACGACAACTCGACAATTACACGGGCATACTCGCGCGTAAAGATTCAGGGGGCCGGCCGGGAGTGGTTCGCGCTGAGCTGATCGAGGGAAGTGCATGCAACACGGCAACGTGAGTAGGGTCGGACCGTAAAGGAAGCACCTTTGGAGGGAGTCGCGTGGCATCGCACAGGGACCTGCCCGCCGGCATGGTGAACCATCTCTTCACGAACACCGGAAACTCCTCGTTCACCGAGTTCGTCGGGTCCTACGCGCCGGAGTTGCTGCCCGGCCGTAACGACACCCTGGCGACCCCGGTCGGCGACCGGATTCCACACGCCACCACGATCGTCGCGGCCACCTGCGCCGGAGGAGTGGTGATGGCCGGCGACCGCCGTGCGACCTCCGGCAACATCATCTCCCAGCGGGACATCGAGAAGGTCTTCCGCACCGACGACTACTCGTGCATGGGCATCGCCGGGGCGGCGAGCACCGGCATCGAGATGGCCCGGCTCTACCGGGTCGAGCTGGAGCACTACGAGAAGATGGAGGGCCGCACCCTCTCCGTGGCGGGCAAGGCCAACCGGCTCGCCACGATGATCCGCGGCAACCTCGCGATGGCGATGCAGGGGCTGGTGGTGGTGCCGCTGTTCGCGGCCTACGACCCGGAGGTCGACGGCGGCCGGATCTTCGGCTACGACGTCGGCGGCGGCCCCTACGAGCAGTACCAGCACCACGCGATCGGCTCCGGTTCGATCTTCGCGCGCGGCGCGCTGAAGAAGCTCTACCGCGAGGGAGCCTCGCCCGAGGACACCGTCCTGACGCTCATCCAGGCCCTCTACGACGCGGCCGACGACGACTCGGCCACCGGCGGCCCCGACGTGACCCGCCGGATCTGGCCGGTGGTCGCGGTGATCACCGCCGACGGGTTCCGCCGCCTGTCCGACGAGGAGGTCGCCCAGTACGTGCGCACGACGGTGGACGGCCGGATGAACAACCCCGACGGCCCCGTCGCCCCGCTGCGCTAACACGAGAGGAAGACCACTCCGGTGACCATGCCTTTTGGATATGCCTCCCCCGAGCAGATCATGCGGGACAAGGCGGACTACGCGCGCAAGGGCATCGCGCGGGGCCGCAGCGTGGTCGTTCTCCAGTACGAGGACGGCATCCTGTTCGTCGCGCCCAACCCCTCCCGGGCGCTGCACAAGATCAGTGAGATCTACGACCGGATCGGGTTCGCCGCGGTCGGCCGCTACAACGAGTTCGAGGCGCTGCGGCTGGGCGGCATCCGCTACGCCGACATCAACGGCTACACCTACGACCGCACGGACGTGACCGCGCGCGGTCTGGCCAACCTGTACGCGCAGAACCTCGGGCAGATCTTCACCGAGTCGATCAAGTCGATGGAGGTGGAGGTGGTCGTCGCCGAGGTCGGCGACACCCCCGAGGCCGACGCGATCTACCGGCTGACCTTCGACGGCTCGGTCTTCGACGAGCACGGCACGGCCGCGATGGGCGGCCAGGCCGAGGCGGTCGCCACCCGTCTCAAGGAGCGCTACCGCGACGGCATGGGGCTGGCCGAGGCGCTGGAGACGGCGCTGACGGCGCTGACCGAGCCGGGCGGCGAGCGTCCCCCGGCCGGCCAGCTGGAGGTGGCGGTGCTCGACCGCAACCGGCCGCACCGCAAGTTCCTGCGGCTGGCCGGCCCGAGGCTGGAGCGCCTGCTGGCCGAGGGCGCGGCCGCGTCGGCCGCCCCCGCGGCCGAGACGGCCGAGGCGGCCCCGGGAACGGGCGACAGCCCGGCCACCGCGCCCGAGGGAGACATCGACACCGGCTCCGGCGCCTGACCTCCGCCCGGCGCCTCCGGAGCGCCGCGGCCCCGGCGGGCCGCGGCGCTCCGCCGTGTCATGCGGCCCGGACCCGCGGTGGCCCGGACCCGCGGTGGCCCGGATCCGCGTGATGTGACCCGGATCCGCGTGATGTGACCCGGATCCGCGTGATGTGACCCGGATCACCGGACGCCGGGCAACCAGACCATCGGCGGTGCCGTCGTATCCGTCGTGACGTTCATGAAGCGCTTCCTCACCGCCGCCGCCGTCGTGCCCGCCCTCGTCCTGGCCGGAACGGCCTCCGCCGAGGCCGCGGCCGTCCCCGACTTCCCCAAGCCGAAGATCTTCGGCAAGACCTTCCAGCCCGACCCCGGGCACGACTTCTCCAAGAAGATCCACTCTCGTAAGGACGGCATCCTGCGCGGCTGGATCACGCACGTGCGCCGCGGCACGGCGGAGTACGAACCGATCAGGTGGAAGCCCGGCAAGCACACCGAAGGGCGCTTCGTGGGCCCGCCGGAGGGCGACGTCATGGCGTACGCCTCCCCGGTGGCGGCGGACGTCGTCTTCCTCAGCGCGTTCGGTTGCGGCGCGAACATGGCGGGGTTCACGGTGGACCGGAACACCGGCCTGGGCAACAAGCGCTGCTCCCGCAAGCAGTTGCTGGCCCGCGCCGCGAAGCACGGGCAGCCCTCGCTGATCACCGTCTACCGCGGTCGGATCGTGAAGGTTCAGGAGATTTACACCCCCT
Source organism: Planobispora longispora (assembly GCF_016863135.1). GTDB lineage: Bacteria > Actinomycetota > Actinomycetes > Streptosporangiales > Streptosporangiaceae > Planobispora > Planobispora longispora. The sequence continues at coordinate 151,359 of NZ_BOOH01000023.1, read as the reverse complement.
GAGCAAGAACCGGGAGATCTCCGCCCCCGGAACCCGCTTACGACGCTGATCATCCGGGCATAAGCCTGACGACCGAAAACCCCACTGATCCCTCCCGCGAGAGGGGTTCGGCGAATAGTGTGAGGCAATGGATCGTCGCATCTTCGGGCTTGAGAACGAGTACGGCGTCACCTGCACGTTCCGGGGGCAGCGGCGGCTGTCCCCCGACGAGGTCGCGCGCTACCTGTTCCGCCGGGTCGTCTCCTGGGGGCGGTCGAGCAACGTCTTCCTGCGCAACGGCGCCCGCCTCTACCTCGACGTGGGCAGCCATCCGGAGTACGCCACCCCCGAGTGCGACAACGTCGTGGAGCTCGTCACCCACGACAAGGCGGGGGAGCGCATCCTGGAGGGCCTGCTCGTGGACGCCGAGAAGCGGCTGCGCGAAGAGGGCATCGCCGGGGACATCTACCTGTTCAAGAACAACACCGACTCCGCCGGCAACTCCTACGGCTGCCACGAGAACTACCTGGTGGGCAGGCACGGCGAGTTCGGCCGCCTGGCCGACGTGCTGATCCCCTTCCTGGTCACCCGGCAGATCGTCTGCGGGGCCGGGAAGGTGCTGCAGACGCCGCGCGGGGCGGTCTACTGCGTCTCCCAGCGGGCCGAGCACATCTGGGAGGGCGTGTCCTCCGCCACCACGCGCTCCCGTCCGATCATCAACACCCGCGACGAGCCGCACGCCGACGCCGAGCGCTTCCGCCGCCTGCACGTCATCGTCGGCGACTCCAACATGAGCGAGACGACCATGCTGCTCAAGGTCGGCGCGACCGACCTGGTGCTGCGCATGATCGAGGCGGGCACGGTGATGCGCGACCTGTCGCTGGAGAACCCGATCCGGGCCATCCGGGAGGTCTCCCACGACATGACCGGGCGCCGCCGGGTGCGCCTGGCCAACGGGCGGGAGGCGTCGTCGCTGGAGATCCAGCACGAGTACCTCGCCAAGGCGCGCGACTTCGTCGACCGGCGCGGCGCCGACGACATCAGCCACCGGGTGCTGGAGCTGTGGGAGCGCACGCTCACCGCGGTGGAGACCGGGAACCTGGACCTGGTCGCCCGGGAGATCGACTGGGTCACCAAGTACCAGCTGATCGAGCGCTACCGCAAGAAGTACGACCTGCCGCTGTCCAGCCCCCGGGTGGCCCAGCTCGACCTGGCCTACCACGACGTGCACCGCCGCCGCGGCCTGTTCTACCTGCTGCAGAAGCGCGGTGCGGTGGAGCGGGTGGCGTCCGACCTGAAGATCTTCGAGGCGAAGTCGGTGCCGCCGCAGACCACCCGGGCCCGGCTGCGCGGGGAGTTCATCCGCAGGGCGCAGGAGAAGCGGCGCGACTTCACCGTCGACTGGGTGCACCTGAAGCTCAACGACCAGGCACAGCGCACCGTGCTGTGCAAGGACCCCTTCCGCAGCGTGGACGAGAGGGTGGACAAGCTGATCGCGGGAATGTGATCCCTTTACCTCGGCTGTATGCGCGCTTCGGATAAGGTTGCGCGAACTGATGTCTGCCCGAGGGATGACCGAATGCGCCGCCGCAGCCTGGCCGTACTGGCCGCAGTGCCCCTGTTCTTCGCCGCAGCCTGCGGCACCGAGGGGGGTGACAGCAAGGCCGCCACGGGCGGCAGCGGTCTGAAGGTCACCGGTGAGGTCGGCAAGAAGCCGTCGGTGACCTTCCCGTCGGGCTCGCCCGCCGCGAAGTCGTCCGAGGAGACGGTCAAGGACGGCTCCGGCACGGAGTTCAAGGTCGGCGACAGCGTCATCGTCAACTACACGGTCTTCAACTGGGACGGCAAGAGCAACGCCACGGTCGGGTCGACCTACGACGCGGGCAGCCCGGAGACCATCACGGTCAGCCAGGACCTCCCGAGCGTCCTGCGGGAGGCCTTCGTCGGCGCCAAGCCCGGCGGGCGGCACATCGCCGTGGTGGCCCCGGACAGCCTGACCAAGGAGCAGTTGGAGCAGGCCAAGCAGCAGGGCCAGGACAAGCTGACCCAGGTGCTCGTGCTGGACATGGTGGGGGTCAAGCCGAAGCCGGTGACCGTCGACGGCAAGGCCGTCGACCCCGGCGTCAAGGGCGTCAAGGTGGAGAACCCGGGCCCCGGCAAGACCCCCGTGCTGACCACGAAGACCGATGAGAAGGCTCCCAAGGAGCTGGTCACCAAGGTCGTCATCAAGGGCACCGGCCCGGTCGTGAAGTCCGGGCAGCAGCTCATGGCCCACTACATCGGCAAGATCTGGGGCACCGACAAGGAGTTCGACAGCAGCTGGGGCAAGGGCGATCCGGCCACCTTCGGGATCGGCACCGGACAGGTCATCAAGGGCTGGGACCAGTCGCTGGTCGGCCTGCCCGTCGGCACCCGGGTGCTGGTGAGCATCCCGCCGGCCCTCGGTTACGGCGAGCAGGGCAGCCCGCAGGCGGGCATCAAGGGCACCGACACCCTGGTCTTCCTGGTGGACATCGTCGGCGCCTACTGACCGCCGCCTGGCCCGTCCGGGCGGGCTCCCCGAGCCTGCGGGCGGGCGCCGCGAGAGGTCCGTTTCATCGGCCGGAGAGCCCGGTCACGCCCTCGGCGTGACCGGGCTCTCCGCTTTCCCGACGCTACTGACATTTTTCCTAATAGGGCGCTAATGTGTGTCCGTATCCGCCGGACCAGGGGAGTCGGATGCGTATTCGCGCGCTGCTCACCGTGCTCTTTCTCGTGCCCGCCGTCGGCTGCACCGCCGGTGACGGCGAGGCGGCCCAGAGCGTGCGGGCCGAGAGCTCCTTCGGAGCCAAGCCGACGATCACCTTCCCCGAGGGCGACCCCCCGGTGGACCTTCAGGTGGGCGAGCAGATGACCGGCACCGGCGCGGTGGTCGGATCCGACGACCTGGTCGTCGCCCACTACACCGCGCACGTGTGGGACGGCGCGGACAACCCCCTGCTGGCCTCCAGCTTCAACCAGGGCGCCCCCGCCTCCTTCCCGCTGAGCCAGTCGCTCACCGGCGTGAGCAAGGCGCTGCGGGGACACCGGGTCGGCAGCCGCGTCGTGGCCGCCATCCCCCCGGGGGAGGGCTTCGGTCCCAACCCGCCGGACGGCATGGCCGCCGACAGCGCGCTGTTCTACGTCATCGACGTGCTCGGCGCCTTCCCGCCCGGGGCGACCGCGACGGGCGCCGGAGGACCCGGCTCCCTGGCAGGCGTCGAGGTCGGCGGCGGCCCGGGCGAGCGCCCGGTCGTCACGGCGCCGCGCGGCACGCCGCCCTCCGGGTTCCGGAGCAAGGTCCTCATCCAGGGCAAGGGGGCCCGGGTGCAGGCCGGGCAGCTCGTCGTCACCCAGTACGAGGGCAGGGTCTGGGGTGCGGACTCCTCCTTCGAGTCCACCTGGCGGGCCCGGCAGCCCAGGGCCTTCCGGGTCGGCGGCGGCGGCGTCATCAAGGGCTGGGAGCGGGCCCTGATCGGCGTCCCGGTCGGCAGCCGCGTCGTCATGATCGTCCCTCCGGACCTCGGCTACGACAAGGGACTGCCCCCGCTGATCAAACCCTCCGACACCCTCGTCTTCGTCGTGGACGTCCTGGCCGCCTACTGAGCCGCCGGTCCATCCGGCCCGGCACGTCGCCGCGGACGGTCGCCGCCGGCGTCAACGGTCGTCCCGTCATCCGGTTCCGCCGCTCGCCGTACGGGATCCGGCACGGCCTAGACTCGCGGCTGTGAGCAGCGATGACCTCGGCGTGGTGGCGGCCCTGAACGATCCGGTACGGCGGGCGGTCTACGAATATGTGATCTCCCAGGGGCGCGAGGTCGGGCGCAACGAGGCCGCCGAGGCGGCCGGGGTGCAGCGCACGCTCGCGGCGTTCCACCTGGACAAGCTGGTCGAGGCCGGGCTGCTGGAGGCGGGCTTCAAGCGGCTGGGCGAGAAGACCGGGCCGGGGAGCGGGCGCCCGGCGAAGGTCTACCGGCGGGCGCCGGGGGAGTGGCAGGTGAGCGTCCCGGCCCGGGACTACCGCACGCTCGCGCTGGTGCTGGCCGAGGCGGTGGACCTGCTGGGCGGGGACGAGCGGGCGGAGGAGGCCGCGCGGCGGGCGGGCGGCAGGCTCGCGGAGCGCGTGGAGCCGGGGGAGGAGCTGGAGGAGACGCTGCGGCGGCGCGGCTACGAGCCCTACGAGGAGGAGGGACGCCTGCGGCTGCGCAACTGCCCGTTCCACGTGCTGGCCGAGCAGCATCCGCTGCTGGTGTGCTCGATGAACCTCTCGCTCTGCCAGGGGCTGCTGGAGGGGCTCGGTCAGGATCCGGCGCGGGCCCGGCTGGACCCGAGACCGGGGGAGTGCTGCGTGAGCCTCTCTATAAATAATGAGAATTGACATAGAAGGCGCGGGGATGGTCTGCTGATGTCATGCACCTGGCACAGCTGAACGTCGCCCACCTGCGGGCGCCCCTGGACTCCCCCGAGCTCGCCGACTTCGTCGACCTCCTCGAACCGATCAACGAGCTCTCCGACGCCGCGCCCGGCTTCGTGTGGCGGCTCAAGGCGGGCGACGACCCCCGGGAGACGGTCGACCACGACTACGGCGACCACCTGGTGATCAACTTCTCGGTCTGGGCGTCGCGCGAGGAGCTGTGGAACTTCGTCTACCGCAGCGCCCACCTGCCGGTGCTGCAGCGGCGCAGGGAGTGGTTCCTGCGCGTGGCGGAGCCGTACTCCGTGATGTGGTGGATCCCCGAGGGGTACATCCCCTCCCTGGCGGAGGGGATGGAGCGGCTGGAGCTGCTCCGGCGGGAAGGCCCCACCCCGGAGGCCTTCACCTTCAAGGACTTCTACGACGCTCCCGCGGGCGTCTCCGCCTCCGGGGGCTCCCCGGGGGCCGGGAGCGTGGCCGCCAGCCTGCCGGCGGCGGCCGAGGTCAGGAAGTAGGCCGGGTCCTCGTCCAGCCCCCGGCCCATGGTGGACAGCCGCACCGGCGAACCCTTCAGCGCCTCGTGCAGGCCGTCCACGGGGACCGGGACCAGCTCGTGCCGGCCGCCCAGCGGCCGGACCTGCTCGGCCACCCGGCTGCCGAAGTCGCCCGGCAGCTCCGGCACCGCGACGAGGGCCGGGGCCAGGGCGACCCGGCCGTAGGCGGTCAGGGAGTGGTGTGAGACCCCCAGGTGCCGCTCGCGCCGGTCGCCCTCGCTGACCCGCAGCGCCGCGACCGGGCGGCCGGAGAGCGCCGCGGCGGCGTTGACCGCCTCTCCGGCCGAGACGCCGGAGAACCCCCAGCGGGTGCCGCTGCCCAGGTTGCCCGGCCCCTGGGTGACGATCGCGATGTCGGCCTCCAGGACGTGCCGGGCCGCCAGCAGCCCGGTGTGCGTGGTGACGGCCTCCACGTCGCCGCCGAAGGCCTGGCCCACCGTCACCGTCCCGGCCAGCCAGCCCGCCTCCCTCAGCCGGGCGCAGGACATGGAGAACCAGGCGGGCAGCGCGCCGCCGTCCAGCATCACGTAGGCGACGCGGGCCCGCGGGCGCGAATCGTACAGCCCGCACAGGATCGCCGGGAGCGCCGAGTGCAGGTCGGCGACCACAACCGGCATGCCGTCGAGGGAGTCGGCCTCCCGCAGGATCTCGTGGTGCGGGGAGTCCTGCTCGTCGGCGCCGAGAACGGTGGCCTGCAACGGGGTGTAGCGTGCCTTTACCAGATGTCCGGGTCCGTCTGGATCTTCTGGCAATCGGTCGGGAATCGCCACCACCATGGCGTACCCTCCCGTACCGAGGCCCATCGCGAGCGCGGTCGTGTTCAGCAGGACCGCGTCGCCGGGCTCTGGGCGTCCTACCAGGGCGGGATAGGCGAGCGCGCGCGCCTCGCCCTCCTCGGTCCGGACGTCGAGCTCCACGGCCCCCGGCCACTCGCGCCGGATCCGCAACACCTCGCCCCTGCGCCATCTGATCACGGGGGCAGAGTAGCGTCATTTGAACAGGGAGGGAGGCCGGATGTCGCGCCGGAAGACCGAGCGGTTGCTGAACCTCGTGATCTGCCTGCTCGCCACGCGGCGGCCGTTGACCGCCGAGCACATCCGCCAGGCGGTGCCCGGCTACGACTCGGCCAACGACGAGGCCTTCCAGCGGATGTTCGAGCGGGACAAGAACGAGCTGCGGGAGATCGGCATCCCGATCGAGGTCCAGAAGGACCCCTGGGAGGAGGATCCCGGCTACCGGATCGTCCGCCAGGCCTACGAGCTGCCGGAGATCACGCTGGAGCCCGACGAGGCGGCCGTGGTGGGCCTGGCCGCCCGGGTGTGGCAGCGCGCGAGCCTGGCCGAGGCGGCCAGCGGGGCGCTGCTGAAGCTGCGCGCCGGGGGCGTGGAGACCGACGAGACCGGCGGGATGCTCGGCGGCGCGCTGGAGCTGCGGGTCGACACCCAGGACCCCGCCTTCCCCGCGCTCTGGGAGGCGGTCCGCGACCGGCACCCGGTCCGCTTCCCCTACCGGGTCGCGGCCGGGGAGAGCGTGCTGACCCGCACGGTCGAGCCGTGGGGCGTGGTCAGCCGCCGCGGCAAGTGGTACGTCGTGGGCCACGACCGCGACCGTCAGGCGCCCCGGGTCTTCCGGCTCAGCCGGATCAGCGGGCCGGTCGTCCCGGCGGGCCGCCCCGGGACCGTGACGGTGCCCGAGGACGTCGACGTCAAGGCGATGGTCGCCCCCCGCGACGAGGGCCCGGTCCAGCGGCGCACCGCCGTCATCCGGGTCCGCGAGGGCGCCTGCCAGGGCCTGCGCCAGGTGGCGGGGGCCGTACGGCCCGCGGGTGAGGGCTGGGACGAGCTGGAGATCACCTTCGCCGACCCCGAACGGCTGGCCGGATGGGTCGCCGGGTTCGCCGCCGACGCCGTGGTGGTCGGGCCGCCGGACGCCCGTGACGCGGTGATCCGCCGGCTGAAGGGAGTTCTGGCATGATCCGGTACGGCGCTGCGGATGATGGAGTGGTGAGCGACCGATGAGCCGGATCGGGCCCGACGGAGTGAGCGGAGTGGGTCGTGGGGGACGAGCGGGCCGCGTGGCGGACGACGGACTGGTGAGCGGAGTGAGCGACCGATGAGCACGGCCGACCGGTTGCCGAGGCTGCTGGCCCTGGTCCCCTACCTGATGTCCCATCCGGGGGCGCAGGTGCCCGAGGTCGCGAAGATCTTCGGGCTGACCGAGAAGCAGCTCATCGACGACCTGCAGCTGGTGTGGATGTGCGGGCTGCCCGGTCACACCCCCGGCGACCTGATCGACGTCTCCTGGGACGGCGGCGAGATCGTCATCGACAACGCCGACACGATCGCCCGCCCGCTCCGCCTGGGCGTGGACGAGGCGAGCGCGCTGCTGGTGGCGCTGCGGATGTTGTCCGAGATGCCGGAGTTCGGCGAGCGGGACGCCCTCTCGCGGGTGATCGCCAAGTTCGAGCAGGCCGCGGGGGAGGGCGCCGCCGCGATCAGCAGCCAGGTCGCCGTCGAGGTGGACGGCGCCGTCTCCGACGCGCTGCCCGTCGTCAACGAGGCGCTGCGGCGCGGCCGGCGGTTGTCGCTGCGCTACTACGTGCCGGGCCGTGACGAGATCACCCCGCGCGAGGTCGACCCGATGCGGCTGGTCGTGGTGGACGGCCGTTCCTACCTGTCGGGCTGGTGCTACCGGGCCGAGGCGGTGCGCCTGTTCCGGCTGGACCGCATGCTCTCGGTCGAGGTGCTCGACGTGCTCGCGGCCCCGCCGGAGGACGCGGTGCCCGACGAGGTGACCCCCGGGGTGTTCCGTCCCTCGCCCACCGACGAGCTGGTGGAGCTGGAGGTGACCGCGGCGGGCCGGTGGGTGGCGGAGTACTACCCCTGCGAGGGCGTCGAGGAGCTCGGCGAGGGCCGCCTGCGGGTGGCGCTGCGCGCCCGGGACCAGGGCTGGCTGCTCCGGCTGGCGCTGCGGCTGGGCGACACCGGCCGGGTCGTCTCGCCGCCCTCGCTGGCCGGGGCGGTGCGCGAGGCCGCGGCGGCGGCGCTGAACCGTTACGAGTCGGTCTCCTGATCCGGCCCGCCGGGGCCCCGCGGGCCGCGCCGTTCCCCGCTACGGCCTCGCGAACCGGTGGCCTGACCCCGTACGGAATCTTTACCGCTGATTTCCGGAGCACGTACGGACGGGATTCGTTGCGAGTAAAAGGACGATTCGGACGCTGAAGGGATGAGAGTGCGTCCGCGGCAGCGTACGATCGGCACTGAGATTGCACTTCGTCTGGTTAAGGATGTGCCATGCCCGCCGGTATCGGAGCTACTGAACTGATCATCATTGGCGTGATCCTGGTGCTGCTGTTCGGCGCCAAGAAGCTGCCGGAGGCGGCGCGCGGGATCGGCCGGTCGCTGCGCATCTTCAAGGCGGAGACCTCCAAGCTTCGCGACGACGACGAGGTCACCGCCACGGTCGTGCAGGCGCAGCCCCAGCAGGCGCCCGTGACCCCGCAGCCGATCGCCGCTCCGGCCCCGGTCGCCGAGCCCTCCGCCGAGGAGCAGGCCCGGGCCCTGGAAGAGCAGGCCGCCAAGCTGCGCGCGCAGGCGGGTGTCCAGAAGCAGCAGTAGGCTGCGGACATAACCTGATCACCTCACTCCTCGGACCGGGATTCACGAATGGCACTGCTGAAATGGCCCAAGCCGGGCCGTAACGGGTCCGTGTCACCCGAGGACGCGGCCGAGGGACGCATGCCGCTCATGGAGCACCTCCGTGAGCTGCGCAACCGGATCGTCATCGCCCTGCTGGGGCTGGTGGCCGGCATCATCGTCGGATTCGTCTTCTTCGATCCGATCTGGGACTTCATCACCGCGCCCTACTGCAGCCTGGAGGCCTCGCAGATCCTCCGGGAGGGCGAGTGCACGTTCGCCATCCGCGGCGTCTTCGAGGCGTTCCTCGTCAACCTGAAGGTCGCGGCGATGTTCGCCCTGGTGGTCTCCTCGCCGCTCTGGCTCTACCAGGTCTGGGCCTTCGTCACGCCCGGTCTCTACCGCAACGAGAAGCGCTACTCGATCATCTTCCTCGGCTTGGCGATCCCGCTGTTCCTGGCGGGTACGGCGCTGGCCTACTTCGTCATGGACAAGGGCCTGGCGATCCTGCTCGGCTTCGCGCCGGGGAACGCCGTGCCGCTGCTGGAGATGGACGACTACCTCAGCTACGCGCTGGTCATGCTCGTCATCTTCGGCATCTCCTTCGAGATGCCCCTGCTGATGGTGTTCCTCAACGTGATCGGCGTGCTGTCCCACGCGACGGTGGCCAAGCACCGGCGCATGGTCATCTTCATCATGTTCCTGTTCGCGGCGGTCGCGACCCCGAGCACCGACCCGTTCTCGATGCTGGCGCTGGCGTTGCCGATGGTGGTCCTGTTCGCCCTCGCTGAGGGGATCATGTACCTGCGGGACAGGCGCCGCAAGGACGATGACTTCTCCCACTTGTCGGATGATGAGGCATCTGAGATCTCGAGTGTCACGGACCTTCCGGATGACGACTCTTCTCTCGATTTGAATACGAGCGATGCTGACCGGGCCAGATAGGCGATAAGTTCCGTTTTGTGTCCGGAGAGATCGCCGTCCTCGTCAACCCCACCGCCCGTGGCGGCCGCTCGCGCGGCCTGCTCGCCCCGGTCCTGGAGCGCCTCCGAAGGGACGGCGCCGAAGTATCGGTGATCCTGGGGGAGTCCGCCCAGGACGCCCTGGAGCGCGCGTGCACCGCCGTCGCCGAGGGGCCCGACGCGCTGGTGGCCTTCGGCGGGGACGGCCTGGTCCACCTCGCCGTCCAGGCGGTGGCCGGCACCGACGTGCCGCTGGGCATCATCCCGGCCGGGACCGGAAACGACATCGCCGACGCCCTCGGCCTGCCGAAGAACGCGCTCGCCGCCGCGGACGTGGTGGCGCGGGGCCGGTGCCGTACGGTCGACGCCGCGCGGATCGGCCAGGACGAGTGGTTCGCCAGCGTGCTGTGCTGCGGCTTCGACTCCCGGGTCAACGAGCGGGCCAACCGGCTGTCCTGGCCGCCCGGCATGGCCAAGTACCTGGTCGCGATGGTTCAGGAACTGCGGAGCTTCACCCCGATCCCGTTCCGCATCGACCTCGACGGGGAGGTGATCGAGCGCGAGGCCATGCTCGTCGCGATCGGCAACACCCGTTCCTACGGCGCGGGGATGCGCGTCTGCCCGGGCGCGCTGCCCGACGACGGCCTGCTGGACGTGACGATCATCGACGCCGGTCCCCGGGGCCGGTTCCTGCGCGCCTTCCCCAAGGTCTACCGGGGCACCCACGCCGGCCACCCCCTGGTCACCATGCGGCGGGCCAGGAAGGTGACGCTGGAGGCTCCGGACGCGATCGCCTACGCCGACGGCGAGCGCATCGGCCCGACCCCCCTCACCTGCGAGGCCGTCCCCGGAGCCCTGCGCGTCCTGAGCTGACGCGCCCCCGGTCGCACCCCTCGCCGCGCCCCGACTCACCTTCGATCTGCCGGAGCACGGCCTCGGCGGCTACCCGGCACGCTGAGCACGCGCCGGACGGACCGGAATTGCGATATCGGTAGGCTGAAGCCATGACGACGCCTGCGGAACGCTACGCCGCCTTCCGTCAGAGCCAGGCCGAGAGCGGGCCGGCGCTGACCTCGTTCCGGGCTCTGTACGACTTCGAACTGGACGAGTTCCAGCTCGACGCCTGCCGGGCGCTGGAGGCGGGCGACGGGGTCCTCGTGGCCGCTCCCACCGGGTCGGGCAAGACCGTCGTGGGCGAGTTCGCGGTCCACCTGGCGCTGGCCGAGGGCCGCAAGTGCTTCTACACCACCCCGATCAAGGCGCTCTCCAACCAGAAGTACAACGACCTGGTCAAGCGGTACGGCGCCGCCAAGGTCGGCCTGCTCACCGGTGACAACAGCGTCAACGGCGAGGCGCCGATCGTCATCATGACGACCGAGGTGCTGCGCAACATGCTGTACGCCGGGTCGGGCACCCTGGCCGGCCTCGGCTTCGTGGTCATGGACGAGGTCCACTACCTGGCCGACCGGTTCCGCGGGGCCGTCTGGGAAGAGGTGATCATCCACCTGCCCGAGTCGGTGCGGCTGGTCGCGCTGTCGGCCACGGTCAGCAACGCCGAGGAGTTCGGCGAGTGGCTCGGCACCGTGCGCGGCGACACCTCGGTCATCGTCGACGAGCACCGCCCGGTCCCGCTCTGGCAGCACATGCTCGTCGGCCACCGTCTCTACGACCTCTTCCTCACCGAGGAGGACGGCGGCAGGCCGCTGATCAACCCCAACCTGCTCAGGATGGCCCGCGACGAGGAGCGCCAGGCCTACGGCCGGGGCCGCCGCGGCTACGCGCGTCCGCGCAGGCCCGGCCCGCCCAACCGGGCCGAGGCCATCGAGCGGCTCGACGCCGACGGCCTGCTGCCCGCGATCACCTTCATCTTCTCCCGGGCCGGCTGCGACGCCGCCGTCCTGCAGTGCCTGCACGCCGGGATCCGGCTCACCACCGACGACGAACGCCACGAGATCCGGCAGATCGTGGACGAGCGGACCGCGCACCTGCCGGACGAGGACCTGGCCGTGCTCGGCTACCTCGAATGGCGCGACTGCCTGGAGCGCGGCCTGGCGGCCCACCACGCGGGCATGCTGCCGACCTTCAAGGAGGTCGTCGAGGAGCTGTTCACCCGCGGCCTGGTCAAGGCCGTGTTCGCCACCGAGACCCTCGCCCTGGGCATCAACATGCCCGCCCGGTCCGTGGTGATCGAGAAGCTCGACAAGTGGAACGGCGAGACCCACGCCGACCTCACCCCCGGCGAGTACACCCAGCTCACCGGCCGGGCCGGGCGCCGCGGCATCGACGTCGAGGGCCACGCGGTGGTGCTCTGGCAGCCGGGCATGGACCCGCTGCACGTCGCGGGCCTGGCCAGCACCCGCACCTACCCGCTGCGCTCCAGCTTCCGCCCCTCCTACAACATGGCCGTCAACCTCGTCGGCCAGGTCGGCAGGGAGCGGGCCAGAACCCTGCTGGAGTCCTCCTTCGCGCAGTTCCAGGCGGACCGGGCGGTGGTCGGCATCGCCAAGCAGCTGCGCCGGCACGAGGAGGCGCTGGCGGGCTACCGCGAGGCGATGACCTGCCACCTGGGCGACTTCCCCGAGTACGCCGCGATGCGCAGGGCGCTGTCGGACCGCGAGGCCGAGCTGTCCCGCCAGCGCGGCGCGGCGCGCAGACTCCAGGCGCTGCGCTCGCTGGAGGCGCTGCGGCCGGGCGACATCATCCGCATCCCCGGCGGCCGCCGGGCCGGCCTGGCGGTCGTGCTGGACCCGGGCCTGAACTCCCGGGGCGAGGGCCCCTCCCCGTTGGTGCTGACCATCGGCAAGCAGGTCAAGAAACTGTCGCCGGCCGACTTCCCGGTCCCGGTGGAGCCGGTCGAGCACATGCGCATCCCGAAGCACTTCAACGCCCGTTCGCCCAAGGAACGGGCCAACCTGGTCTCCTCCATGCACGCCAAGATCGGCGACCGCGACCTCGGCAAGCCCGAGCGGGCTCGCGACCACGCGGTCGAGGACGACGAGATCCTGCGCCTGCGCAAGGATCTCCGCCGGCACCCCTGCCACGGCTGCGACGAGCGGGAAGACCACGCCCGCTGGGCCGAGCGCTACTACAAGCTGCTGCGCGAGACCGAGGGGCTGCGCCGCCGGGTCGAGGGCCGCTCCCACGTCATCGCGCGCACCTTCGACAAGGTCTGCGCGGTGCTGGACCGGCTCGGCTACCTCGACGGCGAGGCCGTCACCGCCGAGGGCCGCAGGCTGTCCCAGCTCTACACCGAGCTGGACCTGCTCACCGCCGAATGCCTGCGGGCCGGGCTCTGGAACGATCTCGACCCCGCCGAGCTGGCCGCGTGCGTGTCCTCGCTGATCTTCGAGTCCCGGCAGGGCGACGAGGCGCGCCAGCCCCGCATCCCCGCGGGCGGCGCGCAGCAGGCGCTGGCGTCCATGATCCGCCTCTGGGCCGACCTGGAGGCGATCGAGAGCGACCACGGGCTGTCCTTCACCCGGGAGCCCGACGCGGGCTTCGCCTGGGCGGCCTTCCGCTGGGCCAAGGGCCACACCCTGGACGCCGTGCTCAGCGACGGGGTCAACGGCGCCGAGCTGGCCGCGGGCGACTTCGTGCGCTGGGTCAAGCAGCTGCTCGACCTGCTCGGCCAGATCTCCGACGCCTCGCCGCGCGACAGCAAGGTCAGGCAGAGCGCGGGCAAGGCGATGGACGCGCTCCGGCGCGGGGTGGTGGCCTACTCCTCGGTCGGCTGACCCGCCGGCCACCTGACCGTCAGGTCAATCCCGTGTGACGGAAGGTGTGCGGAACGTAACCGTGTCGTCTGTTTTCCCGGGGGCGCGGACGGAAATTTTTCATGTCACGAACCGTTGGAGCCCACCCCAGAAGAATCATCTCCACCGGGTCGTTCCCAACGAAGGTCCGTCCACGTCCGATCCGCCCGCGAAAGGAGCACCCCGACAAGGTTCCCGCCCCGCTGGCGAGGCCGCGCCCGGAGAGTCCGGACGCGGCCTCGGCCGTACCGGGCGGAGATCGGGGAGCCTCGGCGCGCCCGACCGGGCGGGAGCGGCCGCAGGGCGTGATCAGGCGAGGGTGAAGCGCACCTCCCGGGTGGCCGGGTCGGCGCGCGTCAGCCGCACCCGCACCCTGTCGCCCAGCGGGAGCCGCCCGCCGTCGCAGCGGGCCACCACCGGGGGCTCGTCGATCTGCACCTGACCGCCCGGCCGTTCCCCGTCCACGTCGATCACCACCGCGTCGAACGTCTGGCCCACCCGCTCACGCAGCACGAACGCCTCCACCAGGTCCACGCACGCCCGCGCCGCCGCGCTCGCGCGCCGCCCGGTCGCCCGCATGACCTCCGGCAGTTCGACCATGACCCGCTGGATCTCCTCGGGCACCGGCTCGCCCGCGGCGATCGCCAGGCAGATCTCTGAGGCGTAGCGGTCGGCCAGCCTGCGCAGCGGGGCGGTCACGTGCGCGTACGGCGCCGCCACCGCGGCGTGGGCGGCCTCGGCCGGAGGCTCGCCGTTGAAGGCCACGTAGTCGGCCCCGCGCAGCAGCACCACCGACTCCTGGAGGAAGGCGGCGTGCCCGGGGGTCTTCGGGTCGAGACCGTGCACGACCTCCCCGTAGGGGGCCTCCTCCGGCCACGGGATGTCCAGGGCGGCGGCCATCCGCCGGACCCGGGCGACCTCCTCGGCCGGGGCGGCCGGCAGCACCCTCAGCAGGCCGATCTCGGCATCCAGCATCATCGAGGCGGCGGCCATGCCGGTCAGCAGCGAGATCTGCGCGTTCCACTCCTCGGCCGCCAGCGGGGCCCGGACCGCCACCCGGTAGCCGTCCCCGTCCGGGATCACCTCGCGCTCGGGGGTGGGCAGCGCCACCCCGCCCCGGTCCCGCTCCAGCGCCAGGCGCAGCCTGCCGATCTCGGCCAGCAGCCGCAGCGTGCCGTCCGCGGTCCCGGTGTCGACGGCCGTCTGGACGTAGTCGTAGTCGAGCCGCTCGCGGCTGCGCACCAGCGCCCGCGTCACGTCGGCGCCCACGGTCCGGCCCTCGGCGTCCAGGTCCACGCACCACAGGGCGGCCGGCCGGGTCAGGCCGGGCAGCAGGCTGGCCGCGCCCTCCGACAGGACCGGCGGGTGCAGCGGGACCCGCCCGTCGGGCAGGTAGACGGTCTCACCCCGGAGGCGCGCCTCGCGGTCGATGGCCCCGTCCGGGCGGACGAACGCCGCGACGTCGGCGATGGCGTACCACACGCGGTAGCCGCCGGGCCGCTCCTCCAGGTGCATGGCCTGGTCCAGGTCCATGGAGCCGGGCGGGTCGATGGTGATGAGCGGTAGGTCGGTCCGGTCGAGCCGGGGCAGCCGGGGAACCTCGGCCACCCACTCGGCCTCGTCGATCACGCTACGGGGGAACTCCTCCGGCAGCTTCAGCTCCCGGCGGATGCGCTCGAAACCATCGTCGAGGCGCAGACGGGATTCCCCGGACACTTTAATGCTCGCGTACGGCACGGCGATCAACCTACCGTTCTCTGACGTGCCGCCCCTATCGGACACCCTGAACGACGTGGTAATCGACTCGTCATCTCCACTGAATGCCCCATAGGGTCATCGATCGTGACCAACGCTGACCGATCCCTTCACATTGACATCCTCTGCGCCCAGCTGCTGAGGTACTACGTCTTCCCCGATGCGGCCCGGGAAATCGCGGACGTGCTCCGCGCCCGCCTGGCCGAGGGACGCTACGCGGAATTGGACCGCGACGAGGACTTCGCCGCCGCGGTGACCGAGGACCTGCAGTCGGTCAACGGGGACAAGCACCTGCGCCTCCTGCACAGCGTCGACCCGATCCCCGAGCAGGATGCCGAGGAGTTCTTCGACCTGGCCCTCTACCGCGCCGAGACCCAGCTCGGCGGACACGGCTTCGCGCGCGTCGAACGGCTCGAGGGCAACGTCGGCTATCTCGACATCCGGCAGATGGCGGACCCCGGCATCGCCGGGCAGGCGGCGACCGCCGCGATGAACCTGGTGGCCTTCAACGACGCGCTGATCGTCGACGTGCGCCGCAACGGCGGCGGCGACCCGGGGATGGTCGCGCTGCTGTGCAGCTACCTGTTCGACGAGCCGACCCACCTCAACGACATCTACGACCGCCCGGGCGACAGCACCGCCCAGTTCTGGACGCTGCCCTTCGTGCCGGGGCCGCGGTTCGGCGCGGACAAGCCGGTCTACGTGCTCACCAGCGGGTTCACGTTCTCCGGGGCCGAGGAGTTCGCCTACGACCTGCAGAGCAGGAAGCGCGCGACCGTCGTCGGCGAGCGCACCAGGGGAGGGGCCCACCCCGGCGTGCGCTACCGGGTGGGCGCCCACCTGAAGTCCGCCGTGCCCTGCGGCCGGGCGATCAACCCGGTCACCGGGACGAACTGGGAGGGCACCGGGATCGTGCCCGACATCGACCTCCCCGCGGAGCACGCCTTCGTCCACGCCTACGGCCTGGCCCTCCGGCACGTCCTGGAACTCGGCGAGGAGGGCGCCCGCCGAGGGGTGGCCGCCGAGGCGAAGGAGGCGCTCGGCCGCCTGGCCTGACGATCCGGCGGGGCCGTTCCCTGAATCGCGGCGGCCGTACGGCGCGGCCGGCGGGGAGGTGCGGCCGGCGGGAGGCGCCCCGCCGTCTCCGGCTCCCGATCCTGAAATTTACACGCCGGCTCCGGCGACGCCGCAGGTGGCGCGCGCCCGATGATCGTCCGCCTTCCCGTCCGCACGGCCCGCTCCTACGATCTGCGCAGCCGACGACGGGAGCAGACGATGCAGAGGATCAGCGCTTTTCTGGCGGCGCTGCTGGCGCTGGCCGCGGGAGCGGTGGTCCTGACCGCCGCACCGGCCAGCGCCGCCACCGTCAGGATCATGCCCCTGGGGGATTCGATCACCGGATCCCCGGGCTGCTGGCGCGCCCTGCTGTGGAACAGGTTGCAGAACGCCGGTCACACCGACATCGACTTCGTCGGGACCCTGCCCGCGCAGGGCTGCGGGGTGGCCCACGACGGCGACAACGAGGGCCACGGGGGCTTCCTGGCCACCAGCGTGGCCCGCCAGAACCAGCTGCCCGCCTGGCTGGCGGCCGCCAGGCCCGACATCGTGATGATGCACTTCGGCACCAACGACGTGTGGAGCAACATCCCGCCCGCGACGATCCTGAGCGCGTACACCACACTGGTGAACCAGATGCGGGCGAGCAACCCCGCGATGAGGATCCTGGTCGCCAAGATCATTCCGATGAACCCGGCCACCTGCGCCGAGTGCGGGCAGCGGGCCGTGAACCTCAACGACGCGATCCCGGCCTGGGCCTCGGCCGTCTCCACCCCGCAGTCGCCGGTCGTGGTCGTCGACCAGTGGACGGGATTCGACACGGCCACCGACACCTATGACGGGGTGCACCCGAACGAGGCGGGCAACCAGAAGATCTCCGACCGGTGGTACCCGGCGCTGGCGGACCTCCTGTCCGGCGCCACCCCGACGCCCACCGTCACTCCCACGGTCACTCCCACCGTGACCCCCACCGCCACCCCCACGGTCACGCCCGTGGGCGGGTGCACGGCGACGTTCAAGAACATCGGCCAGTGGCCGGGCGGCTTCCAGGGCGAGGTCACGGTCGAGAACACCGGGACCGCCGCGATGAGCGCCTGGACGGTCCGGTGGGCCTTCGCCGACGGCCAGCGGATCAGCCAGATGTGGAACGGCACGCTGAGCGTGAGCGGTCCCGCCGTCAGCGTGCGCAGCCTCGGCTGGAACGGCGACCTGCCCCCCGGCGGCTCGGCCGCCTTCGGCTTCCTGGCCTCCTGGAACGGCGTCAACAACCCGCCCGTCCCCACCTGTTCGGCCGGATAGCCCCACCCGGCCTCTCCGCTCCGGCCGTGCCGGCCCATGCGCCGGGGGTCGCTCAACCTCGTCCGGGGATACAGGCTTAACCCCCTCCCAGGGAGAGTTTCGTCTGAAAAGCTGATTGCAGGGCAGGGGACTGCCTCACGCGGCGGCAGACGCGGGGAGGAGGAGATGGCGCACCCCGGACGGCGCATGGGCCGCATCTTCATAGAACTGGCCGACACTCTGGCCGACGACTTCGACATCGTCGATTACCTGGACAATCTCGCCTGCCACGGAGCCGAAGTGGCGGAGGTGACCGCGTGCGCGGTGCTGCTGGCCGATCCCGCCGGCCCGCTCAGCATGGTGGCCGGTTCCAGCGAGCCGGCCCGCATCGTGGGGCTGTCCCAGCTCAAGTACCAGGAAGGTCCCGGCCTGGACGCCCACCAGGGCCGGACCCCCGTGAGCTGCCCCGATCTCGCGGCCGCCGCCGGGCGCTGGCCGAACTTCGCCTCGGCCGCGGCGGCAGCCGGATTCGCCGCCGTGCACGCGCTGCCCATGGGCTGTCGCGACCAGGCCGTCGGCGCGCTCATCCTGCTGCACACCGTCCCGCTCCCGCTGGAGGCCGCGACCGCCGGTCTGGCCGGGGACCTGGCCCAGGCGGCCGCCATCGGCCTGGCGCACCGGCGCGCGGTGCGCCACCACGAGACCGTCACCGGGCAACTGCGCCTGGCGTTGAACAGCCGGGTGCTGATCGAGCAGGCCAAGGGTCTGCTGGCCGGGCAGCTGGGGGTGACCCCCGATGAGGCGTTCGTGCTGCTGCGCGACTATGCCCGCGCGCACCAGCTCAAGCTGACCGCGCTCAGCCGCGCCCTCATCCAGGGAGAGATCATCCCGGTGTCGCCCCGCGAGTGGCTGGAGCAGGGCGGCGGTCAGCCGAGGATGCCCTGATCCTGGGCGGGGAGGATGGATGAGCCGGTCCCGCCGCCTCTCCGCCCGGCGGGGACGGGCTGCGAAAAAATCGTGGAAGTCGCTGTAACCATCCGGCCGGAACGCCCCTCTTATCTGACGAACCGGCACGAACGAAAAGGACGAGGGAAACCCCGATGAGCGAGTTCTACGTCACCACCACCGACTACTACGACACCGATGGCGACGGCGGCACCGACGTCCAGCTCATCGACACCGACGGCGACTACGTGGCCGACGAGGAGCGCTACGACGCCGACGGCGACGGCGTGACCGACGTGGTCTACCTCGACCACAACGGCGACGGCTACACCGACGAGGTGCGCGTCGACCTCAACGGCGACGGCGTCTCCGACTACACCGAGTACCAGGGCCCCTTCCCCACCGCCTGACGCAGGTAGGCGCCACCGGCCGGCGGTGAACGCCGGACGTCACCCGGGACCGTCCGGCTCAGGCGCTCCAGGACAGGGCGTCGGACAGGCGCTTGAGCGGGCCGCTCAGGCCGTACCGGGTGGAGAGGGCCTCCAGCGCCTCCCGATCGCGGGGCTCCGCCGGGAGGGTGAGCCGCGCGGGCTCCGCGAGCTCCGGGAGCGGCACGTCGAGGACCACCTGGACCACCGCGGGGGCGACGGCGAGGTAGTCGCGGGCGGCGGCCAGCTTGGAGCGCTGTCCCCTGGTCAGGCCGCTCTCCGCGCTCTCGTCGTCCGCGGCCTTGAGCAGCGCTTCGAGCGAGCCGAACCGGGTGATCAGCGAGGCGGCGGTCTTCTCGCCGATCCCGGCGACGCCGGGCAGCCCGTCGCTGGGATCGCCGCGCAGGACGGCGAAATCGGCGTAGGAGCGGCCGGGGATGCCGTACCGCTCGGCGACGACGGTCTCGTCGACGGGCTGGATGTTCTTGATCCCCCGCACCGTGTAGAGGACGCGGACCGGCCGGGCGTCGTCCACCAGCTGGAACAGGTCGCGGTCGCCGGTGACGATGTCCACCGGGCCGGAGGCGCGGGCGGTGAGCGTGCCGATGACGTCGTCGGCCTCGTAACCGGCCGCCTCGACCCGGGCGATCCCCGCCGCGTCCAGCACCTGCTCGATCACCGGCACCTGCGGGGAGAGCGTGTCGGGGACCTCCTCGCCGCCCTCGGCCGCGACCCGGTGGGCCTTGTAGGAGGGGATGGCCGCCACCCGGAAGGCGGGCCGCCAGTCGGCGTCCATGCAGGCGGCCAGCTCGCCGGGGGAGTGCTCCCGGACCAGGGAGGCGATCATGTCGATGACCCCGCGGACCGCGTTGATCGGCATTCCGTCGGGGGCGGTGACCGACTCCGGCACCCCGTAGAACGCGCGGAAGTAGAGGGACGGCGTGTCAAGGATCATCAGTCCGGGCATGACCCCCATTCAACCAAGCGACGCCGACAATCCGCGCGCCGATCGCAACGCCCGGCGGAGCCGGACGTCCCCCGCCGAGACCCTGGCGCCCGGTGGAGCTGAACGCCCCCCGCCGAGACCCTGGCGCCCGGCGGCCGTCAGCCGAGGATCTCGACCGAGAGCAGGCACACGTCGTCCTCGGGGGCGCTTCCGCACACGGCCTCGATCATCTGGTTCAGCCCGGCGTCCAGGCCGCCGCCGCGGGGCAGCCGGGCCGCCGCCTCCAGAGCCAGCGCGACCCCCTCGTCGATGTCGCGGCCGCGCCGCTCCACCAGACCGTCGGTGAACAGCAGCAGCAGGTCGCCCTCCCGCAGGCGCACCTCGGCCGGTTCGTACGGCAGGCCCGCGCCGACCCCGAGCAGCACCCCCTGCGGCGGGGCGAGCCGGGTGGCGGTCCCGTCGCGGACCAGGATCGGCGCGGGGTGCCCGGCCTGCCCCCAGGTGAACACGGAGGTGTCCGGGTCGAGGTGGCCGACGATCGCGGTCGCGGTCGTCTCGGGCATCCGGTGCACGACCAGGTCGTCGAGCCAGGACAGCAGCCGGCCGGGAGGCGCGCCGCTCATGGCGAGCCCGGCGAGCGCGTGCCTGAGCTGGGCCATCCGGGCGAGCGCGGGCAGACCGTGCCCGGCCACGTCGCCGATGGCCAGCACCGCCCGGCCGTCGGGCAGGGAACCGGCGTCGTACCAGTCGCCGCCCAGACCGGCCCCGGCCCCCGCCGGGACGTAGCGCGCCATGACCCGCGCGTGGGGCAGGTCGACGTGGGCGCCCGCGCCGGGGATGATCGCGTCGCGCAGCGCGGCGCTCACGTTCCGCTCCGCGGCGGCCTGCTCGCTGACCTCCAGCAGCATGCGCCGGGAGTCCGAGGCGGTCTGCTCGGCCAGGGCGAGGCGGGCGTTGAGGAGGACGTTCTCGGCGGGGACGGGCTCGCCCGGTTCGTCGTGGGGCCGCCGCATCGTCCGGGCCGCGCCCGGCGGCACCGGACCGTTCACCCGGCCACCGCCGAGGATGTCACGATCGCCAGACCGGGGAGGATCGGGCGTACGGTCTGCATGGTCGTTCCTCGTTCGTACCGGGGGGCGTGGCCGCCGGCACGCCGGAGAAGCGGGATACCGGTGGAGGATGCCTGCGGCTCGCCTATGGGGGTGGTGGTCCCGTCCTGAGGGAGGGGCGGGAGGGATTGCGGGCTGATCGGACGCTCTGCCGGCGGGACGGCCGACAAAACGTGAGCGCCATTACACGGAGTGTAGTGACGTGTTCGCTCAACTGCCAACCCTTGGGGATCCCGCCCGGGATCACCGGTCCGGCTCATGGTGATCCCGGAGCCGTCGGCGCGGCACTAGATTGGTCCACGTGACAAAGGAGTCCTCTGACCTGTACCCCGTCGCCCGCCTGGCCGCCGCCCAGGAGGCGACCGCCGCCGCCGGGCTCGACGCCCTGCTGCTCACCCCCAGCCCCGACCTGCGCTACATCACCGGCTACGAGGCGCTGCCGTTGGAGCGGCTCACCTGCCTGGTGCTGCCCGCGCGGGGCGACGCCTTCATGATGGTGCCGAGGCTGGAACTGCCGGCGGCCGAGCATTCCCCGGCCTCGCGGCTCGGCGTCGAGTTCGTCGCCTGGGACGAGACCGACGACCCCTACGCCGTCGTGGCGGCCCGCCTGGGCAAGGTCGGCAAGGTCGGGCTGGCCGACCTGATGTGGGCGATGCAGTCGCTGCGCTTCCGTGACGCGCTCCCCGGCGCCGAGCAGGTCCTGGCCGGCACGGTCCTGCGCGAGCTGCGCATGCGCAAGAGTCCCGCCGAGATCGCCGCCCTGCGCGAGGCGGGCGCGGCGATCGACGCCGTCCACGCGCAGGTCCCCGACCTCCTGAAGGCCGGGCGGACCGAGCGCGAGGTCGGCGCGGACATCGCCGAGGCGATCCTCGCCGCCGGGCACGTGACCGTCGACTTCGTCATCGTCGGCTCGGGGCCCAACGGCGCCAGCCCGCACCACGAGCTGTCCGACCGCGTCATCCAGGCCGGTGAGCCGGTGGTGGTCGACATCGGCGGCCGGATGCCCAGCGGGTACCGTTCCGACTCCACCCGGGTCTACTCGGTCGGGGAGCCGCCGGCCGGCTTCCAGAAGTACTACGACGTGCTCCAGCGCGCCCAGGAGGCCGCCTGCGCCGCCGTGCGGCCCGGCGTCCCGTGCGAGGAGATCGACGCCGCCGCCCGCGAGGTGATCGCCGCCGAGGGGTACGGCGAGTACTTCATCCACCGCACCGGCCACGGCATCGGCCTGGAGAGCCACGAGGAGCCGTACATCGTGGCGGGCAACACCGAGCCGCTGGAGGAGGGCTTCGCCTTCTCCGTCGAGCCGGGAATCTACCTGCCCGGAACGCACGGCGCCCGCATCGAGGACATCCTGATCTGCACCGAAGGCGGCGGCGAGCGGGTCAACCACCGTCCCCGGGAGCTCGTCGTCATCTGAGATCCCGGACCGTTCCGGGGGAGCGCCCGAGAGCGTTCCGTGACGCCCGCGACGTCTGGCAGATGTCACAATCGGGTCGGATGCCACAATCGGGGTGACCGGCGATCCCGGTCACCCCGTCCTCTTTGTTCCACGCCATGATCTGGAGTGTGCGGCGATGCCCGTCGAGCGTGTCCTTCCGACCCCCGAGGCCCACGACCTGCTGGACCTGGTCCGTGACCTGATCGGCAAGGAGGTCGCGCCCCGGGCGGCGGCCGACGAGTCCGCCGGGCGTTTCCCGCGCGAGGTGTTCGCCACTCTCGGCGCGGCCGGGCTGCTGGGCCTGCCCTACCCCGAGGAGCACGGCGGGGCGGCGCAGCCGTACGAGGTCTACCTGCAGGTGATCGAGGAGCTCGCCGCGGGCTGGCTGGCGGTCGGCCTCGGCCTGTCGGTGCACACGCTGTCGTGCTTCCCGGTCGCCGCCTACGGCACGGACGCGCAGCGCGAGAGCCTGCTGCCCGCGATGCTCGGCGGCCGGCTGCTGGGCGCCTACTGCCTGTCGGAGCCGCACTCCGGGTCCGACGCCGCGGCCCTGACCACCAAGGCCGTCCGTGACGCCGACGGCTACGCCGTGGACGGGGTGAAGGCCTGGATCACGCACGGCGGCGCCGCCGACTTCTACACGCTCATGGCCCGCACCTCCGCCGACGGGGCCCGCGGCATCTCCTGCTTCCACGTGCCCGCCGGAGCCGACGGGCTGTCCTTCGGCGAGCCCGAGCGGAAGATGGGCATGAAGTCCTCGCCGACCGCCCAGGTCCGTTTCGACGGGGTACGGCTCGCGCCGGACGCGCTGATCGGCGCGGAGGGGGAGGGCTTCCGCATCGCGATGGCGGCCCTGGACGGCGGCCGGCTCGGCATCGCCGCCTGCGCCGTCGGCCTGGCCCAGGCCGCCTTCGACGCCGCCGCCTCCTACGCCAAGGAGCGCCGCCAGTTCGGCTCCCGCATCGTCGACTTCCAGGGCGTCGGCTTCATGCTGGCCGACATGGCCACCCAGATCGCCGCCGCGCGCGCCCTCTACCTCGACGCCGCCCGCGCCCGCGACGCGGGGCGGCCGTACGGCACGCAGGCGGCGATGGCCAAGCTGTTCGCCACCGACATGTGCATGAAGGTCACCACCGACGCCGTGCAGGTGCTCGGCGGCTACGGCTACGTGGAGGACTTCCCGGTCGAGCGTCACATGCGCGAGGCCAAGGTCCTGCAGATCGTCGAGGGCACCAACCAGGTCCAGCGCCTGGTCATCGGCCGCGCCATCGCCAAGCACGACCGCCTCTGAGGTTCCGGTCCAGGGCGGCCGCCCGGGACCCGGCCCGGTGCGGACGTCCGGTCCGCGGCCGCGGGCCGGGAGATTTCCGGGCGACCCGGTTACCCTGATGGTGAGGTGTGACCGAGATGTCCGTAACGTTCGTCTTCAACCATCGTCCTCGCATCGACTCCGCCCTGGAGGCCGAGACGGTCTGCTGGGTCTGCGGTGTGGCGGTCGACCCCGCGGACCGGTCCCTGCACCGGGGCGAGATCGCGCCCGCCCCGCGGGGTCCGGACGATCCGTCCCTCCTGGAGGACGTCACCCGGATCCTCCGCGCGGAGCTGGCCGCCACCCCGGTCTCGCTGACCGACGACCAGCTCGGCCTGCTGGCCCGCCGCGCCGCGCAGGCCCTGTACCACCGCGGCGCCATCCGCCCGCGCAACCGCTGGCTCACCGTCTGACGTCCCGGCCGCGTCTGACGCGGCGGCCGGATGCTCCGCAGGATCCTGGGAAAGTGCTGGGAGAGAGGATTCAGATCTTTCCCGGCGCAGGGGGGACGGGGATGGTGATCGTATGAGACCAGGAGCCGTTACAACCGCGCTGCTCACGCTGCTTGTCGCCCTCATGGGCGTGGCCGCGCCCGCGCAGGCCGATGGCGTGGCGCCCTTCCCGGAGAACTTCCCGCTGCCCGACGGGTTCCAGCCGGAGGGGATCGCGATCGGCCCGGGCCCGGTGGCCTACTTCGGATCGCGCGCCACCGGCGACATCTACCGCGCCGACCTGAGGACCGGCGAGGGCCGGATCGTCAGCGAGGGACCCGGGACGCCGTCGCTCGGGATGAAGACCGACCGGCGCGGGCGGCTGTTCGTCGCCGGGGGCACCGGCGGCGACGCGCGGGTCGTCGACGTCCGGACCGGCGAGGTGATCAAGTCCTACGCCCTCGCCACCGGCACGACCTTCGTCAACGACGTCGTCCTGACCCGCGACGCCGCCTGGTTCACCGACTCGAGGAGCCCCGTGCTGTACCGGCTGCCCCTCGGGCGCCGGGGCGCCCTGCCCGACCAGGCGGTGACGCTCCCGCTCACCGGGGACATCGTGTACGGCACGGGCACCAACGCCAACGGCATCGTCGAGACGCCGGACAGCAGGTCGCTGCTCATCGTGCAGTCCAACACCGGCACGCTGTTCCGCGTGGACCCCGCCACCGGCGCCGCCACGCGGGTGGACCTGGGCGGGGAGACGCTCGCCAACGGGGACGGGCTGCTGCTGCTCGGCCGCACCCTGTACGTGGTGCAGAACCGGCTCAACACCGTGGCCGTCATCAAGATCAGCCGTGACGGGTCGTCGGGCCGGGTCGTCGAACGGCTGACCGACCCGGACTTCGACGTGCCGACCACGGTCGCGGTGTTCGGGGACCGGCTCTACCTGCCCAACGCCCGCTTCACCACCACGCCCACGCCGACGACCCCGTACGACGTGGTGTCCATCCGGCGGTGATCGTCCGTCTCGCCGGGCTCCGCGCCTGACGGGCGTGCGCGCCCGTCAGGCGCAGAGCGGGACGGGTTCCGCGCCCAGAAGCAGGCGGTTCAGCCCGGTCAGCTTGAGCAGCCGGCGGACCGCGACGGGCACGCCGATGAGCTGGACGGTGCCGCCGAGCTCGCGCGCCCTGTTGTTGACGGCGACGAGCGCGCCGAGGCCGCGGGCGTCCATGAACGTCACCCCGGACAGGTCGACGAGGAGCCCGCCGCCGGCGGTCAGCGCGTTCTGCAGGCGCGTGCGGAGCGCGGGCGCGGTGGAGACGTCGATGTCGCCGGTCACCCGGTGGATCGTGGAGTTGCCGTGTACGGTCACGGACAGGCCCACGCGGGACCTCCTATCAAGGGGAACGCCGGGCGTCCTTGCGCCCCGGCATCCTGTGGTGGTGCGCCGCGCTGCGGCGGCGTCTACGTGACTATCTCTATATGACGCATTCGGGGGCGGAGTTGTTCCCCGGCTCATGTCGGCCGCCTCCTCATGCGGTGGACGTCGTGCGGCGACGTCATACGGTGACGAAGTCCGCGATGACCACTGTGGCGTCGTCCTTGGGCTCCGCGGCGGCCAGCTCGTCGTACAGCCCGTCCAGGCAGGCGGCGGGGGACGCGCCCCGGGAGAAGAACTCGGCCAGGCGCGCGGCGCCGACGGCCCTGATCACGCCGTCGGTGACGATGGCGACGCGGTCACCCGGGTGGAGCGGCACCGTGCCGAGGTCGGAGGCGAGGTCGGACTCCAGGCCGATCGCGCGCAGCGGCGGGCCGCCCTCGAAGGAGTGCGGCGTGGTGAGCGACCTCGGCCGCCCGCCTTTCGGGCAGTGCCAGATCGCGCCGTTGCCGACGTGGGCGTAGCGCAGGAACGGGTTCTCGCCCGGGTCGAGGACGACCATGTCCAGGGTGCTGATCAGGCCGGACACGGCGGGGTTGCGCAGCGCGGTGGTGCGCACGGCGCGGTGCGCCTCCTGGACGCAGTCCTCCATGTCCTGCTCCCGCCGCGCCGTGTACTGGGGACGGGCGACGACGACGGCGCCCAGGGTCAGGGCTGCGGCGGTGTGGCCGAACCGGGTGGCGCCCCCGCCGTCGGCCACCGCGATCAGTCGTTCCTGAAGGACGTACACGTCGGAGGGGCGGCCCTGCGAGCCCTCGTACGTGCCGCCCGCCACCACCAGCCGCGGCCGGGCCGCCGGCGTGCCGGGCGGCCAGGGCCCGCGCCGGCCGTAGACCGCCATCGTGGACAGACAGCCGATCAGGATCGTGATCACGATGAAGGTCATGGCTCCCCTCTCGCTGAGACACGAGCCCAGTACACGCCCGCGCGAGGCGGTGCGGTTGACGGCTGATCGGCCGTCGTCCGGGGTGACGGCCGATCAGCCGTCGTGCCGCGGGGCCGTGGGCGGCCCAGAGTGTAGGGAAATCCATTCCTGTTTCTTTTTTCCCACTCTGCCCATTCATGTCGGACGCGTTAGGGTGAAACCCGTCTTGTGCTCTTATTGCGGGCGGACGGCACATGGCTCACCCCGGTTCCACGAGTTCCACGAGGTACGACTCGGCGGCCAGGCAGCTGGACAAGGCCGTCGCGCGTACCGGCGCGGCCGCGCGGGGCACGGTGGGCCTGGTTGCGGTCGTCGCCGCGGTGCTCGGCGCCGTCCCGCCGGTCTCCGCCCTGTGGCTGGCGCCCATGCTGGCGGTCGATCTCGCGTGGACCGTGCTGTTCCTCCGCCTCGCCTGGCGGCGGGAACCGCTGCCGTCCTGGCTGGTGGCCGCTGATGTGGCCACCACCGTCGTGTTGTGCCTCGCGCAGCGTCACCTCGTGGCGCGGGAGGCGCTCGACACGGGATCGAGCTGGATCGCGGGACTGGTCACCATGACCGTCGTCGTCGCCGGGGCCACCTGGCTGCCGAAGATCTCCGTCCCCGCCGGGCTGGCCGTGGCCGGCGCGTATCTGGCCGGTGTACGGCTGGCCTCGCCCTCCCACGACGTGACCGGCACCCTGGCGATCCACCTCGTGCAGATCCTCGCGATCACGGTGCTGATGACGCTGCTGCGCCGCTCCGCCGCCTCGGCCGACGCCTTCCTGCGGGAGAGCGCGCACGCCGGGATCGCGCTCATGGTGGAGAGACGGCGGCGCGAGGACGAGCTGAGGCAGGTCAGCAGCATCCACGAGACGTCGCTGCACACGCTGACGATGGTCGGCCTGGGCGTCTACGACGAGCCCTCGCCCGTCCTGCGCGGTCAGGCGGAGGCCGACCTGGCGACGCTGGAGGGCCTGCGCGACGCGCCGCGCGCCGTCACCGGGCCCATCGCCCTGGACTCCCTGCTGGAGGAGGTGGCCGGGCGGGCCGCGGGCCTGGAGGTGCGCAGGCGCCTGACGCCGCAGACCGTGCCCGAGGACGTCGCGGAGCACTTCGCCCGCGCCGTCACCGAGGCCCTGGCGAACATCGCACTGCATTCCGGGGTGCGCGAGGCCGAACTGGTGTCGAGCAGGTGGGATGGCGGGATCCGCGTGGAGGTCGCCGACCGGGGCCGCGGGTTCGACCAGCACCGGCTGCCGCCCGACCGGTTCGGCGTCCGCGGCTCGATCCTCGACACGATGCGCTCCCTGCCGAACGGCGGCGCGGAGATCTCCTCCGGCGAGCAGGGCACCCGGGTGCGCCTGTGGTGGCGGCCGTGATCGAGGACATCGAGCAGGTGGCCCAGCGCTACGCCCGGTACACCGCCCTCGGCGCCGCGGTCATCGCGGGCTTCTGGCACGTCGGCTACGACCTGACGGTCACGGTCGCCGGCTGGCGGGACTTCCGCTGGCCGGTGGCGGCGGCGGCAGCCTGGATCGTCTACACCGCGATCGCCGTGATCGCCACGCTGTCGCTGGCGCGAACCTCCCGCGGGCCGGCCAGGATACGGGAGCTCGCCGTCGCCGCGCTGGCCGTGGACGTCGCGGTGATCGTGGCCTGCCGCCCCGGGGACCTGCTCGGCGTCAGCGACTGGGGATGGGGATCGGTGGGCTGGCTCGGCGTCATGCTGGCGTGGAACCGGCCGCGCTGGCGGACCGAGCTGATCGCGTTCCTCGCCGCCAACGCCGGCATCATGCTGGCGGCGATGGTCGTGACCGGGACGCTCGACCGGGTCTCCATCGCCAAGTACCTGGTGGTCATCGTCGGCGGCATCACCATGCAGCTCGGCTACACGGCGGGCTGCCACACCCTGCGCGCCCGCGCCGAGGACGCCGTGGTGCTGGCCCGCAGGCTCGCCGCCGACGACGCCTGGCGGGAGTCCGCCCGGCGCATCCACGCCGACCGGCTCCGCAGGTACGACGCGATCCGCGACGCGGCGGAATCGCTGCTGAAGCAGCTCGCCGACGGCGCCGACCCCGGTGACCACCGCGTGCGGCGGGACTGCACGGCCGGAGCCATGCGGCTGCGCCGGCTCATCACCGAGCGGGAGGAGGTGCCCGACGCGCTGGTGGCGGTGCTGCGCGAGCGGATCGACGCGGCCGAGCGGCGCAGGATCCTGGTCACGGCGCCGCCGTTCGGCGGGAACCTGCCCGAGCTGCCGGCGGCCGTACGGGAGGACCTGCTCAGAGCGCCGGTCCGGGCCCTGGACGGGGCCAGATCGCGGGCCCGGGTCACGGTGTCCGCGATGTCCACCATGGTGAGCGTGGCCGTCGTGGCCGACAACGACGACCTGCCCGTCAGCGCGACCCCGGTGCGCGAGCCCAGCGGCGTCGTCGTGACCTATCAGCGGCAGGGAGGAGAGGTATGGGTCAACAGCATCTGGCAGGCCCCGTGACCGGGCCCGTGACGGTCGCCCTGGTGGAGGACCACCAGGTCGTGGTCGACGGGGTCAGATCCTGGTTCTCCCCGCCGGGTCCGGTGGAGCTGGTCGCGCAGGGGCCCACCATCGAGTCCGTCCTCGGCACGGCCGCCGACGTGCTCCTGCTCGACCTCAACCTCAACGGCACCATGGTCGTCGGCCGGGTCGCCGAGCTGTGCCAGGGAGGGCAGCGGGTCATCGTCTTCTCCGAGCACGAGGAGCCGGAGACGGTGCGCGCCGTGCTGGACGCGGGGGCCTCGGCGTTCATCGGCAAGGGACGGGCCACGCGGGACTCCTGCCTGGAGACCATCATGGACGTGGCCGCCGACAGGCCGAACGTGACGCCGCCGATGGCCCAGGCGATCGCGACGGACGAGCGCCCGCACCGGCCGCAGCTGTCGGACAAGGAGCGGGCCGCGCTGCTGTTCTGGTTCCAGTCGATGTCGAAGGCGTCGGTGGCGGCCCGGATGGGGATCAAGGAGCGGACCGTGCGCCAGTACATCGACCGGGCCCGGATCAAGTACGCGGCGGCGGGCCGGCCCGCGCCCACCAAGGAGAAGCTGCTCATCTGCGCCATCCAGGACGGGCTCATCCGTCCCGACGAGGTGACCGTCTACACCTCCCTGGCCGCGCGGTCAGGAGAGGGACCCGGCGCCGGAGCCGGATCGTGACCGTCGCGCGGTAACGGGGCGGCCGGGATCACGCTACCTTGGGCGGGTGGAGGAGATCGACCGCCGGATCGTGACGTTGCTGGCTTCGGACGGCCGGATGAGCTTCACCGACCTGGCCAGGGAGACCGGCCTGTCGGTGTCGGCCGTGCACCAGCGGGTGCGCCGGCTGGAGAAGCGCGGGGTGGTGCGCGGCTACGCTGCGCTGCTGAACTATGACGAGATCGGCCTGCCGCTCACCGCGTTCGTCTCCATCAAACCGATCGACCCCGCCGCCGCCGACGACGCCCCCGACCGGCTGGCCCACCTGAGCGCCATCGAGGCCTGCCACAGCGTCGCGGGCGACGAGAGCTACATCCTCAAGGTGCGCGTGGCCTCGCCGAGCGCGCTGGAGGAGCTGCTCAGCCAGATCCGCGTCGCGGCCAACGTCTCCACCCGGACCACCGTCGTCCTCAGCACGCCGTACGAGCACCGGCCCCCCGAGCTGCTGGCGGCGGAGACCTCGGTGGAGAAGGAATAAGGGTTTTTCGGATATTTTCGGCCCGAGGCAACCTGGGGGAGTGCGCCGCGCATCTCCAGTGCGATGGACGAGAAGGAGATCCGACGTTACCTGCGTGAGTCGTTCCCACGGCTCGCGGCGGGGCTGGAGCGGCGCTTCGCCGGGCGGGCGTCCGGCGAGGACGCCGTGCAGGAGGCCGTCGTGCGGGCCTGGCAGCACACCCGTGGAGGCGCGGTCATCGAGTCGTGGGACGGCTGGCTGGCCGTCGTGGCGACCAACGCCGCGCGGATGGAGGTGCGCCGGCGGCTGGCGGAGGAGCGGGCCGTCACGGCCCTGGCCTCCCTGCGCCCCGGGCAGGGGCACCGCACGGCGACGGTCGCGGAGGCGATGGAGGCGCTGCCGCCCCGGCAGCGGCAGATCCTCAGGCTGCACTACTACGAGGACCTGGAAGTCGCCCAGATCGCCCGGCTGCTGGAGATCAGTCCCGGAACGGTGAAGAGCGCCCTGCACCGGGGACGCCGGACGCTGGCCCGCCTTCTCCGACCCTACGAGACGACGAGGAGTTCAGTGGTGATCGGCTGGATGCTGGCGGGGACGCACCCGCAGGAGTACACGTTCGAGCTCACCGGGGACAAGCACGAGGGACTGCCCGTGGCGTCCCTGCGGTGCGCCGTGGACGAACCCGGTGGATTCGGTACGGCGATGCAGATGTTCCGGCCCGAGAAGTACCAGGGCAGGCGCATGCGGGTGTCGGCCTGGCTCCAGGCCCGCGGCGTCACGGACCAGATGGGGCTGTGGATGCGGGTCGACGGCACCGAGGACCAGCCGCTCGCCTTCGACAACATGAGCAACCGGCCGATCACCGGCACCACCGGCTGGGTCCACGCCGAGGTGGTCCTCGACGTGGCCCCCGAGGCCACCGCGGTCGCGCTGGGCGTGCTGCTGACCGGCGGGGGAGAGGCGCTCGTGGCGGGGGTGAGCCTGGAGGAGGTGTCCCCGGACGTGCCGGTGACCGGGGACTACGGGCGGGCGCTGGCCGAAGGGCCGCGCAACCTCGACTTCACCGAGGGCTGATCCGCCGCTCCCGGTCCCGCCGTACACCGGGGCGGGACCGGGAGCGGCGCGCACCGCGGCGGGCGGCCGGGGAGCGGAGCCCCGCCTGCCCCGCCTGCCCGCCTGTTCCGGCCGCCGCGGTCAGCCGATGCGGACCGGCAGGGTGCGCGGCCCGCGCACCTGGCCGGTGGACCAGGTCACCGCCGCCGGGTCGGCGAGGCCGAAGTCCGGGATCCGCTCCAGCCAGACCTCCAGCGCGACCCGCAGCTCCATGCGCGCCAGGTGCGAGCCCACGCAGCGGTGGATGCCCAGGCCGAACGCGGCGTGCCGGTTGACCTCTCGGTCGATGACGACCTCGTCCGCCCGGTCGAACTGCGCGGGGTCGCGGTTGGCCGCCGGGAACGAGAGCAGGACCCAGTCGTCGGCCTTCATGTCGACGCCGTTCCAGCGCATGTCCTCCTTGACCAGCCGGGCCATGGTGACCGGGGCGTAGGCCCGCAGGAACTCCTCCATCGCGGTCGGCAGCAGCCCGGGCTCGGCGACCAGGCGCGCGCGGTCGGCGGGGGTCTTCGCCAGGTGCCACAGGGAGG
This sequence comes from Planobispora longispora, assembly GCF_016863135.1. Taxonomy (GTDB): domain Bacteria; phylum Actinomycetota; class Actinomycetes; order Streptosporangiales; family Streptosporangiaceae; genus Planobispora; species Planobispora longispora. The sequence continues at coordinate 119,680 of NZ_BOOH01000023.1, read as the reverse complement.
CGCCGATCGCGCTCCACGTCGTGTCGACGCCGGCGATGAGCAGCAGCCCCATCGTGCCCGCCACGTGCTCCGGGCTGAGCTTGTGGCCGCCGAGCTCGACGTTGATCAGGTAGGTGGTGAGGTCGTCGCGCGGGTTGTCGACGTGGTCGCGGATCTGCGCGTACAGGTAGTCGAACAGCTTCTCCATCCGGGCGACGCGCTCCTCCGGCGGGGAGTTGACGCCCTCGAGCGCGTTCTCGACGAACTCGCGGAAGCGCGGCCCGTCCTCGGGCGGGAATCCGAGCATGTCGGCGATCACCCGCATCGGGATGTGCTGGGCGTAGTCGTGGGCGGCGTCGACGACGTCCCGTCCCGCGAAGGAGTCGATGAGCGAGTGGCAGAACGCCCTGGTCGCCGCCTCCCGCCTGGCGACCGCGGCCTTGGTGAAGGCCGGCAGCAGGAGCTTGCGCGCGTGGTGGTGGAAGGGCGGGTCGGAGGAGATGGGCGGCGCGCCGCCGATGGGGGCGATCTCACGGGGCGGCCGGAAGTTGCTCATGATGATCGCCCGGGACGAGAAGCGCTCGGTGTCGTAGGCGACGGCCGCGACGTCCTCGTAGCGGGTCGGCAGCCATCCGCCGCCGAACCGCTCGGTGTGCGCGATCGGGCAGCGCTGCCGCAGCTCGTCCTGGATGGGGTAGGGGTCGGCCGCCCACTCGGGCTCGGTGTGGGAGAAGTCGGCCGCCCAGTCGGAGACCGGACCGGTGACGATCTCGTTGCGGACGCCGAGGGGGCGGTCCTTCAACGTCTCCCGGAGGTCCCGGCTGAAGCGTTCATCGACGGTCATGTTACATCTCCCTAGAGGATCTCGATCGCCCGTTCGGGACAGTTGGACACCGCCAGGCGCGCCGTGCGCTCCCCGTCCGGCGGTACGGCGCCGTCACCGAGGACGTGCCCGTAGCCCTCGTCGTCCTCGCCGAACAGTTCGGGAGCCAGGTCGTAGCAGCGACCGTGTCCCTGGCACCGTTCGGAGTCGATCCGCACCTTCATCGCGGTGCTCCCCTCTGTGCTGTGGTGTCGGTGGGGGCGAGGACGCCCGCGACGCGGGTGAGCAGGGCGGCCCACTCCTCGTCGTCCACCGCGTGCAGATCCGAGGTGACCAGCGCGCTGCCCATCGCCAGCAGGAGGCAGAAGTGGGCCAGCGCGTCCGGCGGCAGCGTGGGGTCGAGCTCGCCGTCGCGCTGGGCGAGCCGTACGAGCCCGGCGAGCCAGTCGGCGCGCTCGCCGACGTAGCCGCGCATCGAGCGGGCGACCTCCTCGTCGCGGCGGGCCGCGACCAGCGCCTCGACGATGAGGTGTCCGCAGGCCTCGCGGCGGTGGGGCAGCCTGCGGCCGACGGCGACGAGCAGATCCGAGATCCGCCGGTCGGGATCGGCGGCGAGCAGGTCGGCCAGGAGGCGCGGCCCGTGCGCGCGCAGCGCGGCCACCAGCAGCTCGGCCTTCGAGCCGAAGTGCGCGTACAGCGCGCCGTTGCTCACCCCGGCCGAGGCCGCGATGTCGGCCACGCGCGTGCCGTCGTACCCGCGCTCGGCGAACACCTCGGCGGCCGCGCGCAGCAGCCGTTCACGCGTCTCGGCGGCGGTGACGCCCGCGATGCGTCCCATGAACGAATTAAAAGATCGTTCATTTGATTCGTCAATAGGTGGGAGTAAGCATCCGATGACCACATCCCTGGGAGGGATGCGTCGCCCCGGGGCCGGCCTGCCGGCGGAAGCGCGGGGCCTGGACGGGGCAGACAGGGCATCACACCTGCCGGTAGCTTTCTGATCATGTCCGATGCCGACTTCACCCCCCTCCGCGTCACCGGCGTCATGATCGGCCCCCAGCACCTCCGCCGTCCCGTTCTCGGCGCCGCCATACCCGGCGCCCTTTTCTGATCTGGGACGAGGGAGCGAAGGACCGGCTGCCCCGCGCCGAGGCGTGGATACGGCAGGAGGCCCGGCCGTCACCGCCGGGATCACTCGCCGGTGACCACCCGTCTCATTCGGGCGATTGTCGGTGGTGGCGTGCAGTATCGGCACATCGAGTCACGGCGGCGACAGGAGAACAGGGTGCCCCCCAGCAACCAGCAGATAGCCGGTCACAGCTTCCTCGAGGGCATGTACCGGGACGGCTACTACCCCGATCATGTCGTCGACAGGGGCAAAGAGATCTTGTTGCGTCTGTGCGAGCGGATCGAGGCGGATCGGCCGTCGGGTCTCGCGGCGCTGTACGCCCTCACGCACGCGGCGACGGAGGAGTTCAACGAGCTGGAGGCCGAGTTCGAGGCGGCCGGCAGCGGGATCGAGACCGTGGCGCGCGAAGTGATCGCCGAGGACTTCTGGTTCGTGGCCTCGGCCTACGGGTTCACGGACGCGGACGTGGAGGAGCTGATCGCCACCCGCGACTGGTGATCGGCCGGTCCCGCCGCCGACTTCGCCGAGGCCGGACACCGGTTCGGGCGACGGCGCGTGAACGGCGGGCCCGGTCGGGTGGCGAGAGGCGCGGAGGCGTCCGACGGGCCCGGTCAGGCGGTGGGAGGCGCGGCGGGGGGTGGTCTGTCGAGGCCGGTCAGGCGGGTCAGGGCGGCGAAGCCGTCGTCGGTGCCGGGCCAGTGGCGGCGCACCGCCCGCAGGCCGGCCCGGCGCACCACCGAGCGCAGCACCGCGACGACGATGATGGCGTCGTCGGCGTAGCCCAGGACGGGGATGAAGTCGGGCACCAGGTCGATGGGGGAGGCCAGGTAGGCGAGGAGCAGCGCCAGCCGCACGCGCACCCCGCGGGGCAGCTCCCGGTCGGCGGCCAGGCGGCGTACCAGGCGCAGCACGTCGGGCAGGAGCCGCAGCGCCTCCCGGAGCAGCCCGCCCCGCGGCCGGACGATCACCAGCACGGCGATCAGCGCCAGCCAGGTGACCGGCAGCGCGACCGCGATCCCGATCGCCACGTCCCACGCCCATGATCCGGTCATGGGCTCAGCCCTCGGATCGCGAGGGGCCGAGCACGCCGTCGACGAGGGCCTTGGCCAGAGTCAGCGCGGTCTCCCGGGTGATCCGCTCGGGGGGGCCGGTCAGCAGGCCGAACAGGGCGTTGCCGTAGAGCAGGATGAGGGTCCGGACGTCCTCGACGGAGGTGTCCAGGCCCAGCGCCCGGTGCTGCTCGCAGGTGAACCGCACCGAGGCCTCGTTCATCGCCGTCAGCGTCTCCAGCAGGGCGGGCCGCCGGGTCGCCTCGAGGCTGAGCTCGCAGACCGCCAGGTAGCGGATCCGGTTCCGGTCGGCGGCGGCCAGGAGCGACAGGCCGAGCATCTCGATGAGCCGGGCGCGTCCGATCGGCGCGGTCTCCAGGGCGGCGGCGGCCTCCATCTCGGCGTGGTGCAGGTCGGCGACGCGGTCCATGGCGGCGGCGAGCAGGGCGTCCCGGCTGCGGAAGTAGTTGGAGGCCGTCCCGGCGGGCAGGCCGGAGCGTTCGTCCACGGCGCGGTGGCTGAGGCCGTGCACGCCCTGCCGGCCGAGGACGTCGATCGCCGCGTCGGCCAGGACGCGGCGGCGTTCCGTGTTCTGTGGCGCCACCCTCGGATCCTATCGCTGCTGTGGTTGTACAACTGCCGTAGTGCTACGGTTCCAGTAGTACAACGATCGTAGTGAAAGGAGTGGCGATGAGGGTGCTCGTGATCGGGGCCGGAGTCGGCGGGCTCGCGGCCGCCCGGGGACTGCTCGCCGCGGGTCATCACGTCGAGGTCTTCGAGAAGGCCCCCGCGCCGCGGACGAGCGGCGCCGCCCTGACGCTGTGGAGCAACGGTTCGGGCATCCTCGCCGAGCTGGGGGTCTCGCTGGACGGCGCGGGCAGCCCGATCGAGATCCTGGAGCAGCGCGAGGCCGCCGGCCGGCGCCTGCTGCGCGTCGACGTCGCGCGGGCCGCCCGGCGCTACGGACGGCCGCACGTCTCCCTGCCGCGCCGCCGCCTGATCGAACGTCTCGCCGACGGCCTGCCCGGCGGGACGGTGTCCTTCGGCCGCGCCTGCACGGGGATGACCCACGACGAGAGCGGGGTGGTGGCCCACTTCGCCGACGGCGGCGACGCGACCGGCGACGTGCTCGTGGGCGCCGACGGTCACCGCTCGGCGGTGCGGCGGCGCCTGTGGGGCGCGGACCCGGCCGAGCCGAGCGGCTGGGCCACCTGGCAGGGGCTGAGCCGCATTCCGATCGGGGTCACCGGCGGGCGCGAGGGGTTGCTGATCGTCGGCAGGGAGGGCGTGTGCGGGCTGATGCCCGCGGGCGAGGGCCTGCTCCAGTGGTGGTTCGACCGGCGGTGGGAACCCGGCGAGCCCGCGCGGGCCTCCGCCGCCGACGACCTGCGCCGGCGGTTCGGCCACTGGGCCGCTCCCGTGCCCGACGTGCTGGCGGCGATCGGCGACGAGGAGATCGAGTTCTTCCCCCACCACCGGCACCGGGTCCCGCGCGTCTGGGGGCGGGGCCGCGGCACGCTGGTGGGCGACGCCGCGCACACCATGCCCCCCACCCAGGCCCAGGGCGCCAATCAGGCGCTCGAAGACGCCTGGGCGCTGACCCGCGCGCTGCGCGACGTCGCCGGACACGACCTCACCGAATTGACGGACGCCCTGCGCCGATACGAACGCGGCCGTTCCACGCGAGCCGCCCGCGTCACCCGGGCGGCCGGCGCCGAATCCACCGACAAGTACCGCCCGAACCTCAGCCGCCTCCTCCCCGACCGGCTGGCGGGCTGGGCCTACACCCGCTGGCTCGGGCTGATCAGCGACTACCTCGCCGCCGGGGCGGGCGGGCGATGAGAATCGTCCGGGGAGGACGAGGAGAAGCCTCCGGGAGGCGGTGGGAGGAACGGGTGTGCAGAAAGACCTTGTGGCACGGCGGGCGGAGTCGCACGCTGTGCCCATGCACCTGAGCCATCTCGGGCTGCCCGTGCGCGACGCGCGGCGCAGCCTGCGCTTCTACGAGACGTACTTCGGGTTCGACCCCGCCACCGCCCGGCGCTACGAGGACGGCACCGTCATCGTCCGCAACGCCGACGGCTTCGACCTGGCCCTGCACGGCGGGCAGGAGGTGGGGCCGCTCCCCGCCTTCCTGCACTTCGGCTTCCGGATGGGCGAGCCGGAGGAGGTGCGCGCCCTGCTGGCCCGGATGCGGGCCGACGGCGTCGGGGTCGGCGAGCACTACGACGAACCCGCCTACGTGGCGTTCAAGTGCGCCGACCCGGACGGCCATCGCGTGGAGACCTACTGGGAGCCCGAGGCGTGAGCCGGCCGGGGCGTGAGCGGCCGCCACGTCCCCGGCCCCACGTTCCCGGCCCTGACGTCCCCGGCGCTCTTCGGTCCGTGCTCCCGGCGGCCGGGCGTCCTCGGCACTCAGACCTCGGCGGAGAAACGGGCCCGCAGGCGGGCCTTGGCCTCCTCGCTCGCGTCCAGGGCGTCCAGGCCGAGCAGGGCGGCGCCCACGATCGGCGGCACGTCGGCCACGACCAGCTTGGCCTGCGGGGCCCGCTCGGTGAACAGCTCCTCGATCATGCCGTTCAGCAGCGGGTCGCGGGCGGTCAGCACACCGCCGCCCAGGACCACCTCCATGGGGACGCCGAGCAGGTCCAGGCGGCGCAGGGCGACCACCGCGAGCACGGTGACCTCCTCCGCCATGCGCGCCACGAGGGACCGCGCCACCGCGTCGCCCGCGGCGGCCGTCGTCATCAGCACCGGCACCAGCTCGTGCAGCCTGGCGTGGGGCAGGTCGCCGAAGTGCAGGCCGAGGGAGACCTCCTCGACGGTGCGGGCGCCGAAGTGCTCGCGCACCGCGCGCTCCAGCCCGGTGGCCGGGCCGCGGCCGTCCTCGGACCGCACGGCGTGCCAGAGCGTCTCCTCGCCCAGTCCCATGCCGCCGCCCCAGTCCCCGGTGATCTTCCCCAGGGCGGGGAACCTGGCGACCTCGCCGGTGGGGGAGACTCCGACCGCGTTGATCCCCGCCCCGCAGACCACGGCCACGCCGTACGGCCCCGAGGCCCCGGAGCGCAGCAGCGCGAAGGTGTCGTTGCCGACGACCGCCTCCCGCCCGTATCCCCGGGCGAGGATCTCGTCGCGGAGGGCCTCCTCCTCGACCGGCAGGTCCGCGCCCGCCACGTAGGCGGCCACGTGGTCGGCGTACGGCGGGGCCGCCCGCTCGCCGAGCGCCCGCCGCACCGTCTCGGCGATCACGTCGATCGCGGCGCCCACCCCCGCCCGCTGCGGCTCGAAGGCCGCGCCGCGGCCGGTGGCCAGGACGGAGCCGTCCTCGCCGACCAGCGCGACGTCGGTCTTGCTGTTGCCGCCGTCGATGGCCAGGACGGTCCTCACGCGCCCGCCCAGGGCAGGTGCCGCCGGTTGGCGTCGATCAGGCGGCGGGCCAGGTCGCCGGCGAGCGACGCCTGGCCGACCAGCGGGTGGGCCAGCAGGGCGTCGGCCACCCGCTCCTCGCCGCCGTGCAGCGCGGCCTCCAGGGCCAGCGTCTCGTACGCGGTGACGTGCGCGATGAGCCCGGCGTAGAGCGGCTCCACGGCCGGTACGGCCAGCGGCACGGCCCCGGCGGCGGTGATCCGGGCGGGCACCTCGATGACCGCGTCGTCGGCCAGGAACGGCAGGGTCCCCCCGTTGCGGAGGTTGACCACCTGGGTGTCGCCCCGGTCGCCGGCGAGCGAGGCGATCAGCGCCACCGCGGCCTCGGAGTAGAACGCGCCGCCGCGCTTGCCCAGCAGCTCGGGCTTGGCGGTCACCGACGGGTCGGCGTACAGCTTCAGCAGCTCGTCCTCCATCGCCGCGACCTCGGCCGCCCGCGACGGCTTGGCCTTCTGCTCCTCCACCACGAGGTCGTGCTCGTAGAAGTAGCGCAGGTAGTAGGAGGGCACCACGCCCAGGCGGCGGATCAGATCGACCGGCAGGCCGATGTCGTCGGCGATCTCCTGGCCGTGCGACTCCAGCAGCGCGGGCAGCACGTCCTCGCCGTCGAGGTGGACGGAGCGCTCCCAGGTCAGGTGGTTGAGCCCGACGTGGCCCAGGGAGATCCGCTCGGGCGCGACGCCCAGCTTGGCGGCGAATCGGCGCTGGAACCCGATGGCCACGTTGCACAGGCCGATGGCCCGGTGCCCGGCCTCCAGCAGGGCCCTGGTGACGATGCCCACGGGGTTGGTGAAGTCGACGATCCACGCCCCGGGCGCGTGCTCGCGGACCTTCTCGGCGATGTCCAGCACCACCGGGACCGTGCGCAGGGCCTTGGCGAGGCCGCCCGCGCCGGTGGTCTCCTGGCCGACGCAGCCGCACTCCAGCGGGAGCGTCTCGTCCACGTTCCGGGCCGTCTGGCCGCCGACGCGCAGCTGCAGCAGGACGGCCTGCGCCCCGGCGACGCCCTCCTCGACCGACGAGGTCGCGAGGATCCTCCCCGGGTGGCCGGCGTGCGCCAGCATCCGGCGGGCCATGCCCGCGACCAGCTCCAGGCGGTGGGCGTCCGGATCGACCAGCGCGATCTCGGTGAGGGGAAGCTCGTCCCGGAGCCGCGCGAACCCGTCGATCAGCTCCGGCGTGTACGTCGAGCCGCCCCCGACAACGGCGATTTTCACCTTTTCACTCCTGTCATGTAGCGCCCCCGGTGGAAACTCTCCGGGCGAAAGGACACAGTGACCGCGGGCGCCCCGGCGGGCCGGGCCGTCACGCGGAGATTCCGGGCACGACGGGGCCGAAGACCTCGTCGCGGACGCCGGCCAGGGCCACGTCGAGAGCGCCGGTCAGGACCGGGTTGCCCTCGACGGCCGACAGCAGCAGCGGCGGCCGGGGGATGGTGAGCGCGTGCAGCTCGTGCTCGACGAGATCGCGGAGCGTCTCGCCGCCGGCGGCGAAGGTGCCCCCGGCCAGGACGACGAGCTCGGGGTCGACGACCGCGGTGACGGCGGCCAGGCCGACGGCGAGGCGGGCGGCGATGTCGCGCAGCCCGGCGCGGGCGTCGTCGGCCCCTCTCCCGGTGCCCTCCGAGGCCAGTACGGCGTTGCGCACGGCCGCGGCGGAGGTGGCGCCGCGCACGCCGTACGAGCGCAGGACCTTGAGCACGGTGCGGCCGCCGGTCAGGGCCTGGAAGCCGTGGTCGGCGTCGTGCCCGACCTCGCGGGCGGTGGGGGCGCCCAGCGCGGGCATGTAGCCGACCTCGCCCGCGCCGCCGGTCGCGCCGCGGTGCAGCCGTCCGCCGAGCACCAGCGCCGAGCCGAGGCCGGCGTCGGCCCAGAGCAGCACGAAGTCCTGCCGGCCCCGGGCGGCGCCGCGGGCCTGCTCGCACAGGGCGACGAGGTTCACGTCGTTCTCGATGCGGACGTCGGCGCCGAGGCCGTCGCGGAGGGTGGGGACCAGGTCGGGGATGTGCCAGCCGGGGATGTGGCCGCCGTAGCCGAGCCTGCCGGTGACCGGGTCCAGGGCGCCCTGGATGCCGATCACCACGCGCCGCAGGCCGCTGGGGACGTCCTGGGCCCCGGCGCCGTCGAGCGCGGCGCGCAGCCGGCCCACGATGTCGCGGCCGGAGCGGCCCGGGGTGGGCAGGCGGTGCTCGCCGGTCACGGCGCCGGTGATGTCGGCGACGCGGGCCTCGATGCGGGAGGGGGTGACGTCCACCGCGGCGACGTGGGCGAGGCCGGGGTTGATGCGGTAGACCTCGGCCGTGCGGCCGGGAAGTCCCTCGCGGATGCCGTCCAGGACGACGAGCCCGGCGTCCTGAAGACGGGAGAGGAGTTGCGAGGCGGTGGGTTTGGACAGGCCGGTCAGCGCGCCGATCTCGGGCCGGGTCAGCGGGCCGCGCTCCAGGAACGCCTGGATCGCGGCGCGGTCGTTGATCGCGCGGAGCAGGCTCGGAGTGCCCGGTGTCGGTTGGGCCACTGCCCCTCCACCTCATCTACTGTTAGGAAACTTTCCTAACCTCCAATGAATCTAGAAGTCCCGGTGCGGGGCGTCAAGCGAGAAAGGGAAATGCGGCGCGGGCTGCAATCAACCTGTGACGCCGGAGGGGTAGAGAACGAGAGGAAAGAGAATGCGAATGTCTCGACGGACCTGGTAAGGTGGTGGTTTGTCACACAACTACTGAAATAGCCCTATATTGACCTAACAGTAGCCATATGGCCCGGAGTATCCCATTACTAGCAACGATAATGGAGCGACGGCAACCCGTCAAATCGAGCTCGCCAAAGAACAGGAGTACGTCTCCACCCTCTACGAACGGCTCGATCTGCTGCGCGACCGCACCCAGCGCCAGCTCGACGGTGTCCTGGCCCAGGGCGGAGGCGGCACCCACCAGAACCGCTCGGAACGCGACACCTTCGCGGGGATGTACGCCGAGCGACTGGCCCGGCTCTGGGCGGTGGAGAACAGCCTCTGCTTCGGCCGGCTCGACAACGCCGACCAGACCTCCCTCTACATCGGCCGCATCGGCCTGGCCGACGACGACCAGCGGCGGATGCTGATCGACTGGCGGGCCCCGGTGGCGCAGCCCTTCTACCGGGCGACCCCCGCCGCCCCGATGGGCGTCACCCGCCGACGTCACCTGCAGACCAAGGGCCGCACGGTGATCGGCGTCGACGACGACCTGCTCGATCTCGACAACCTCACCGACGAGGCCGCCGCCACCCTCAACGGCGAGGCCGCGCTGCTGGCCTCCATCGGCGCCCGCCGCACCGGCCGGATGCGCGACATCGTGGCCACCATCCAGGCCGAGCAGGACCGCATCATCCGCTCCGACCTGAACGGCGTGCTGGTCGTGCAGGGCGGTCCCGGCACCGGAAAGACCGTGGTGGCCCTCCACCGGGCCGCCTACCTGCTGTACACCCACCGCGAGAAGCTCGCCCGCCGGGGCGTGCTCATCCTCGGCCCCAACCTCACCTTCCTGCGCTACATCGAGCAGGTCCTGCCCTCGCTCGGCGAGACCGACGTGCTGCTGTCCACGGTCGCCGAGCTGTACCCCGGGGTCACCGCCGCGCGCAGGGACCGGCCCGAGGTGGCCGCGCTCAAGGGCGACGAGCGGATGGCGCAGGTGGTGGCCCGCGCCGTACGGGAACGCCAGCGCGTGCCCCGCAAGCCGATCGACATCAAACTCGACCGCTACACCCTCCGGCTCGACGGCCGCACCCTCGACGCCGCGCGCAACCGGGCCTCCCGCGCCCGCCGCACCCACAACGAGGCCCGCGCGGTCTTCGTCCGCCACCTGCTCAACGCGCTCGCCCGCCAGGCGGCCAAGCAGCTCGGCAAGGGCATGATCGACGACGACGAGCTGGCCGACCTCCGCGAGGACCTGCGCACCGAGCAGCCGGTGAAGGCCGCGCTGAACCGGCTGTGGCCGTACACCACCCCGCAGCAGCTCCTCATCGGGCTGTTCACCTCCCGCGAGCGGCTCGACTACGCCGCGGCCGACCTCGCCCCGGCCGAGCGCGAGCTGCTGCTGCGCGAGCCGCCCCGCAAGGGGGAGAGCTGGTGGACCGAGTCCGACGTGGCACTGCTGGACGAGGCCGCCGAGCTGCTCGGCGACATCGATCCCGCGGTGCTGCGGGCCGGGGCGTGGATGGCGGAGGAGGAGCAGGCCGCGGCCCGCGCCGCCGACCGGGAGGAGAGCCAGGCCCACCTCGCCTACGCCAAGGAGGTGCTGGAGCTGACCGGCCTGTCCGACATCATGGACGCCGAGAAGTTCGCCGCCCGGCACCTGGGCGACGAGTTCTACCTCACCACCGCCGAGCGCGCCGCCGGGGACCGCACCTGGGCCTTCGGCCACGTCATCGTGGACGAGGCGCAGGAGCTGTCGCCGATGGACTGGCGGATGGTCATGCGCCGCTGCCCGAGCCGGTCGATGACGCTCGTCGGGGACCTGGCGCAGACCGCCTCCGCGGCCGGGGCGCGCTCCTGGAAGCGGGTGCTCGACCCCTACGTGGCCGGGCGCTGGCGCACCGAGAGCCTCACCATGAACTACCGCACCCCCACCGAGCTGATGGCCGTGGCCGCCGCCGTCCTCCCGCTGGTCGGTCCCGGGCTCACCGCGCCCGACTCGGTCCGGGAGACCGGCGTGCGCCCCTGGGCCGCCTCCCCGGCCGAGGCCCTGGTGCCGCTGGTGAAGTCCGAGGCCGTCGAGGGCGGCCGCCTCGCGGTGATCGTCCCCGAGTCCCTGAAGGACGAACTCGGCGAGGCCGTGACGCTGGGCGTTCCCGGCGCGGTCGCCGGGCCCGGCCTGGCGGCCCTGGACGCCCCCGCGGCGGTCCTGACCGTCGCCGACGCCAAGGGACTGGAGTTCGACACGGTCGTCGTGGTGGAACCGGCCCTGATCCTCCGCGAGTCCGCGCGCGGGCCGAGCGATCTCTACGTCGCCCTGACCCGCGCCACCCAGCGCCTGGGTGTGGTCCACACCACTCCTCTCCCCGGGGAATTGGCGGGGCTTGAGTGGCAGCGGATTACATGAGAGCATTGACAGCTCTTGTCGATCATGGCCTAGCTGGGGGGATGCACTGTCTCCGCAGCTGGTAGCGGGGTTGACATCTGGACCGGTGCCGGTAGTTTGCTGCCCAGTCCAGCACGGGACTGGCCGGTTGGCCGTCTCCGACGTCGCCGGCTCCTGCGTCCGCGGCGGAGTGCGCTCCGCCCGAACAGCCAGGTGCAGGACCGGTGGTCCGTCGGGTCGGGGCACTCCATCCGGGCGGGGGAATGGACCCAGGAGGGGTCTGGACACCCAGTAGACAACGGCAATCCGAGCCCGCCGCCGACGGGACGGAACCGGTCCGAAGGGTCTGTCCAGGCTCTTTTCCCGCTCCCGTGCCACCGCCGCACGCGTCGGGGTGATCTCCAGGGCGGGGGTCACCCCGTTGCTGTGTCCATGGCCGTGTTCATGGCCGTGCTGCGCACGGCGGCTCGGGGGCCGGTGACCGGTGCCTTCCCTCGTCACGCGCTCGCTTCGCAGCGCGCGCTCCTCAGTCCAGCGCACCGGCGCCCCCTCGCGGGTTGTCCGGGGTTTGGGAAGGTGGAGGCCGGGCGGTAGCGTTCGGGCAAGCCCGAACGACAGCGCAAGGAGCCTCGCCGGTGGTGCAGGAGAGAACGGTTTCCCCGGTGGGGGACGAGCCCGCCGGGGAGGGTGCGGGCGCTCCTGAGCCGGGCGCCCCCGGACCGGGCGCGCCCGGGGCGGGTGGTCCGGCGGGGGAGGGCTCCGGCGGATCCCCGGGACGGGAAACCCTCGCCGCGGCCGCGGCCGCGGTCGCCGGGGGAGCGCTGCTCTACCTCGCCTTCCCCCCGCTCGGGCTCTGGTTCCTCGCTCCGATCGGCGCGGCCCTGCTCATCCTGGCGCTGTACGGCACCCGCCCCCGCCGCGCCGCCTGGCTCGGCCTCCTGGCGGCGCTCGCCTTCCTCCTGCCCGGCCTGCGCTGGGTCAGCCCGATCGGCACGGACGCCTGGCTGGGCCTGGTCGCCATCGAGAGCCTCTTCTACGTCGCCTGGGCCGCGGCCACCGCCGTGGTCGTCAAGCTTCCCCTGTGGCCGCTGTGGACCTCGGCGCTCTGGGTGGCGATGGAGTGGGCCCGGGGAGAGGTCCCCTTCGGCGGGTTCCCCTGGGTGCGGGTCGCCTTCAGCCAGGGCGAGTCGGTCTTCACCCCCTACGCGGCTCTCGGCGGCGCGCCGCTGGTGAGCTTCGCGGCGGTGCTCTGCGGCGCGCTCCTGGCCCTCGCCGCCGTGCGGGCGTTGCGGCCCGCGACCGTGGAGGCGTCCTCGTCCGGGGCCGGGCCGGGCCGGGGGCCGCGCCGGTGGGACCGGGCGCTCGCCCTCCCGCTCGCCGGGGCGCTGGCCGTCCCGCTCGCGGCCTTCGCCGTGCCCCGCCCGGGCGACGAGGGCAGGAGCGTGACCATCGGCGTCATCCAGGGCAACGTGCCGGGCCGGGGCATGTACCCCCTGGGCGACGAGCCGGCCGTGGTCCTGCGCAACCACACGAGCAAGCTCCACGAGATGGCGCGGGCCGTACGGGAGGGGAAGCTGCCCCGGCCGGACGTGGTCGTGCTCCCGGAGAACTCCACCGACATCGATCCCTACCGCAGCGACGTCGCCCGCCAGGAGATCGACGCGGCGGTGAAGGACGTCGGGGTGCCCGTCCTCGTCGGCGCCGTGGTGGCGATCGGGGACAGCCAGCGCGCCACCCGCAGCCTGGTCTGGGACCCGGTCACCGGCCCCGGCGCCTACTACGACAAGCAGCAGCTGGTGCCGTTCGGGGAGTACACCCCGCTGAAGGACCTCGTGCTCGCCCTGTTCGAGCGGGCCAACCTGGTCGGCAGGCAGTCGGTGGCCGGCACCCGCGACGGCGACCTGCGGATGGGCCCGGTGACCGTCGGGGCCGTCAACTGCTACGAGGTCGCCTACGACGACGTCGTCCGCGGCACCGCCAGGACCGGCGCGAGCCCGCTGGTGGTGCAGACCAACAACGCGACCTACGCGCTGACCAACCTGCCTCCCCAGCAGCTCGCCATGTCCCAGCTGCGCGCCGTGGAGCACAACCGCGCGGTGGTCACCTCGGCGATCACCGGCATCTCCGCGTCGGTGACCCCGGAGGGGCGGGTGGTCTGGCAGACCCGGGAGCTGGTTCCCGACATGGCCGTGCTGGAGGTCGAGGTCCGCACGGCGGCCACGATCGCCACCACGGTTGGCGCCTGGCCCGAGTGGGCCTTGATACTGATGGGTACAGTCGCGCTGGGCGCGGTCCCGGCGCTCCGGAACCGCCGCCTGGCTCGCCTGGTGAAGAATGACGACCGGCAGGTGGGAGACGCGTGATGGAGCGGACGTTCGGCAAGGTGCTCGTCATCGTTCCGACGTACAACGAGCGGGAGAACCTGCCGATGATCGTCGAGCGGGTGCGCGCGTCGGTGCCCGAGGCGCACGTGCTCGTCGCCGACGACAACAGCCCCGACGGCACCGGTCGGGTGGCCGACGGGCTGGCGGCCGACGACGATCACGTCCACGTCCTCCACCGGCCGGGCAAGCAGGGGCTCGGCGCCGCCTACATCGCGGGGTTCCGCTGGGGCCTGGCCGAGGGCTACGACATCCTCGTGGAGATGGACGCCGACGGCTCGCACCAGCCCGAGGAACTGCCCAAGCTCCTGGAGGCGGTGGCCGGCGGGGCCGACCTGGCGATCGGCTCCCGCTACGTCTCCGGCGGCAAGGTGGTCAACTGGCCGGCCTCCCGGGAGTTCCTGTCGCGCGGCGCCAACGTCTACACCCGGATGATGCTCGGGATGCCGGTCCGCGACGCCACCGCGGGCTTCCGCGCCTACCGCGCCTCCACCCTGGAGAAGATCGGCCTGGACGGCGTCGAGTCGCAGGGCTACTGCTTCCAGGTGGACCTGACGCTCCGCACGGCCCGGCACGGCCTGCGCGTGGCCGAGGTGCCCATCACCTTCGTGGAGCGCACCGTCGGCGCCAGCAAGATGAGCCGTACCGTCATCACCGAGGCGCTCTGGCGGGTCACGGTGTGGGGGGTCTCCGGCCTGCCCCACCGGCTGCGCCGTCCCCGCTGAGAGCCTTCACAGATACGACGGAACGCGGCGGCGCCTGCGGGCGTTGACACTCTCGTACGGCCCGCGCCCGAGTCACGGCCCCGCGCCCGAGTGAGGAAACGATGCGCCTTCTGTTGTTCCTGGCCTTCCTGGTGGTCCCGATCCTGGAGATCTGGGTGCTGATCCAGGTCGGTCAGGTCATCGGCGGCTGGCCCACGGTCGCCCTGCTGCTCGCCGACAGTCTCTTCGGAGCCTGGATCGTCCGCCGTGAGGGCCGCCGGGCCTGGCGGAGCCTGCAGGGCGCGCTCGGCCAGGGCCGCATGCCCGACCGGGAGCTCGCCGACGGCGCCATGATCGTCGCGGGCGGCGCGCTGCTGCTCACCCCCGGCTTCCTCACCGACGTCGCGGGCTTCCTGCTGGTGCTGCCGTTCACCCGGCCGCTGATGCGCCGGCTCGGCTCCTGGTTCTTCGCCCGCCGGATCCGGGCGCTCGCCAAGACGGGTGCGGGACCCGGCCTCGGCATGCCGTTCGGCGCCGCGGGCCCGGCCGGCGCGCCTTTCGGCCCCTTCGGGACCTCCGGCGAGGCCCGGCGCGGACGGCCGGACGGCTCCGGCCCGGTCATCCACGGCGAGGTCATCCACGACGACGCCACCGGCCCGGTCACCCGCGACCCCGGCCGGGACCTGCCCAACGGCTGACGTTCCTCCGCACGTCTCAGGGTGTGCGTCTCAGCACGTACGTCCCAGGGCGCGGTCAGCCCGCGCTGAGGCGGGCCAGGCGGCGCAGCGAGAGCCGGAACAGGGCCTCGTTGACCGGCCGCAGCAGCGGCCAGCCGAGCCGCCCGATCGGGCCGAACGGCAGGTCGAGGTCCTCCTCCCAGATGATGCTGCTGCCCCCTCCGGGCCGGGGCAGCACCCGGAAGGCGCCGGTGCCGCGCACCAGCCGTCCGGTGTGCCGGACCGCCACCGTCGTCGGCGGGTCCCATTGGACGATCTCCATGGTGTCCAGGAAGCCGAGCGGTCCCAGACCGGTGAAGGCGGCCAGCCGGCTCCCCGGGCCGCGGCCGTCACCGGCCGTGACGCGCGCGCGGGTCAGGACCATCCACTCGTCGTGCCGGGGCCAGTCGGTCAGCACGGAGAACACGTGCGCCGGGCTCGCCTCCGCCTCGACCGAGACGCTGATGTGGGCATGGGTCACGCGCGCATCCTTCCCGGACGGCGGGCCGCATCACCGGGCGGGGAAGAACCGGAGCCCCCGGCACCGTGAAAGGTGCCGGGGGCTCCGATCCGCATCCGTTCCCCGAACGGTCCAGACGGTCCTGCCGGTCAGGCGCTCTTGCGGCGCTGTGCGCGCAGGATCGCCAGACGCTCGTTGAGCACCTCCTCCAGGTCCTCGATCGTGCGTCGCTCCAGCAGCATGTCCCAGTGGGTCCGCGGAGGCTTGGCCTTCTTCGCCTCCGGCTGCTCACCGTCCACGCGGAGGGCGACGGCGCCGCACATGCGGCACTCCCACGTCGCCGGGATCTCCGCCTCCGCCGCAAAGGGGACGTCGAACCGATGGCCCTTCGGGCAGGTGTAGGACACCTCCTGGCGCGGGGCCAGATCGGTGTTGCGGTCGTTCTCGTAGCTGGTCGCCCCGAGTCGGGTACCGCGCAGCGCACGCTCGCCCATGTCTGAATGCCTCCTGAGGGCCCCGTCGTGAGGGGTTCGTCTCCCACGGCGTACAACGCTTGATACCGTGTGTGGATTCCCACACAGGGCGTGATCCAATCGCTGTTTTCGAGATGATCGACAGAAGATCCCTCTGGAGGGGCCCTCAGATGCGTTCGGGCACCGGGTTCCCGGCCGCGCGGATGGCCTTGGGAAGGTTGATCGCGGCCAGGCCGGCGAGGCCGACCACGAAGAAGACGACCAGCGTGAGGATGCCCAGCCGGTAGCTGTCGGTCAGCTGCAGGGCCAGACCGAGGGTGAACGAGCCGAGGAACGTCGAGCCCTTGTCGCTGATCTCGTACAGGCTGTAGTACTCCGCCTCCTTGCCCTGGGGGATCACGTGGGAGAACAGCGAGCGCGACAGGGCCTGGGTGCCGCCCATCACGATCGCGATGGCGAAGCCGAGCGCGAAGAACGCCGCCGCCGACCCCTTGGGCAGGAAGTACGCGACGGCCACCACGACGGTCCAGGCCACCAGCGCGTACATCACGACCTTTTTGGCCCCGAAGGAGCCCGCCAGCCGGCCCAGCAGCAGCGCGCCGCCGAAGGCGACGAACTGCACCATCAGGATCGCCGCGATGCGCACGGTCTGGCTCAGCCCGAGCTCCTTGTCGGCGTAGGTGGCCGAGAAGGAGATGACCGTCTGCACGCCGTCGTTGTAGATCAGGTAGGTGAGCAGGAAGGCCAGCGTCAGCGGGTAGGCGCGCAGGCCCTTGATCGTACGGCCGAGCTGCCGGAAGCTGCCGGTCACGGCCCGCCCCGCGCTCTCCGTCCCCGGGGCGAGCGCCCGCCGGTTGCGCAGCCGCAACATCGGGATCACCGTGAACCCGCCCCACCACAGGCCGGAGGAGGCCAGCGCGATGCGGACCGCGTCGCCCTCGGAGACGCCGAAGGAATCGTGGTAGAGGAACAGCGCCAGGTGGAGCACGAGCAGCAGGCCGCCGCCGAGGTAGCCGAAGCCCCAGCCCCGCGCCGAGACCTTGTCGCGCTCGTCGGCCGTGGCGATCTGGGGCAGGAACGAGTTGTAGACGACGAACGCGGCGGCGAAGCTGACGCTGGCGACGATGAACAGCAGGCCGCCCAGCAGGTAGCGGTCGCCGGACAGGAACCAGAAGCAGACCGTCGCGCCCGCGCCCAGGTAGGCGAAGACCGCCATGATCTCCTTCTTCCGGCCGGTGTGGTCGGCCAGCGCCCCCACCATGGGCATCAGGATGATCTGCAGGATGGCGGCGACGCCGACCACGAAGGAGTAGTAGGCGCTGGGCCGCACGTCGAACCAGAGCACCGGGACGTACGGCGCGCTCCCGGCGGCCTTCTCGGCGATCGTGGTCAGGTAGGGCCCCAGGAAGACGGTCAGGACCGTGGTGGGGAAGGCCGAGTTGGCCCAGTCGTACCAGTACCAGCCGAACTGCTCGCGCCGGCGGGCCTGGGGGCTTTCTTCTACGACGTCCGGGGAGACGGTCATGGGCGGTCCTCGTTCTCAGGGGTGCGGCCGGAGGGCGGCTCGCGGGGACTTCGACGCCGGTTCTCTGCGGGGCTTCGCGGTCGGGGCGCGGCCGTCCCGGAAACCCGTCCGGGCGGGTACGGCCGACGCCGGGATCTTCCCAGCTCGGACCGGCCCCGCGCCAGGGGGTCAGGCGGCCAGCCGCCCCGGGTGCCACTGGCCGCGCGCCTGGAGCACCTCGCGCAGGCCGGTGATGTTGTCGGTCATCACGCCGTCCACGCCGAGATCGAGCAGGCGCTCCATCTGCCGGGTGTCGTTGACGGTCCACACGTGGATCTGCATGCCGAGGGCGTGCGCCGTGCGGATCAGGGCGGGGGTGGTGACCCGCAGGCCCCGGAAGCCCACCGGCACCTGCGCGCACGGCACCCCGGCGCGGGCCAGGCGGGTGAGCAGGCGCCCGTAGGCGGAGGTGGCGGCGGCGGCGCGCAGGGCGGCGACGCCGCGCGGGCCGAGGGAGGAGCACACGTCCCGGCCCATCGCGGCGCGGGCGCGGGCCAGGCGCTCGTCGGAGAAGGACGTCAGGCAGATCCGGTCGTAGGCGTTGGTCCGCTTGACCACCTCGGCCAGCGGGGCGATGGCGCCCGCCTCCTTGACGTCGATGTTGAAGCGGGCCTCGGGCCAGGAGCCCAGCAGCTCCTCCATGAGCGGGATCTCGTCGACGCCGCCGATGCGCGCCTCGCGCACCGTCCGGTACGGCAGGGCGGAGACCCTGCCGCCGCGGTCGGTCACCCGGTCCAGGGTGTGGTCGTGGAAGGCGAGCAGCACGCCGTCGGCGGTGGCGTGGGCGTCGGTCTCCAGATAGGTGTAACCGAGCTCCACCGCGTGCGCGAAGGCCGCGTAGGTGTTCTCCCTGCCCTCCCAGGCGCCGCCCCGGTGGGCGAAGGCGAGAGGGACAGGATGGTCGAGGAAGGCGTAACGGCGCTGCACGTGGAGGAGTATGCCCGGTGTGGGCGCGGTCCGTCATCGCGCCCGGGTGAACGTTTGGATTACGGGCCCCCAAACGTCCGCCCCGCCGCCGCCCGTCCGCTCCGCTGCGGCACCGCATATCACCGCTCCGCCGTACCGCACTTGTGCGCCGCTAGGTCCGGGCATGTGATCCGTTGACACCGGCGTGACAGCGCGACGCAAGCGCGCTCGGCCACTCTGGTCTCCGTCAACTGAGAACGGGAGTACGGGGAGTACGACGATGAAGACCCTCTTGCAGGAGTTCAGCGTGCCGGAGCGCTACTGCGGCCCGGCGGGCATGGCGAACGGCGGGTGGATCGCGGGAATGGCGGCGAGTTACCTCCCGTCGGGGAACACCGTCGAGGTGACGTTGCGGGCGCCGACCCCGCTGGACACCCCGCTGCGGCCCGAGCGGGAGGACGGCCGCGTCACGCTGTTCCACGGTGACGAGCCGCTCGTCGAGGCCAGGCGGGTGGACGACGTCCCGGCGCCGCCGCCGTTCGTCTCGCTGGACCGGGCCGCCGTGGCGGCGGAGAAGTTCGTCGGGATCGACGACCACCCCTTCCCCGGCTGCTTCGTCTGCGGGGACCGCGAGCCGGGCGACGGCATGCGGATCCACCCGGGACCGGTCGGCGGCGTGCCGGACACCGTCGCCGCTCCCTGGTTCGCCCACCCGGCGCTGGCCGAGTGGTCGGCCGGTATGCCGCTGACGCACGTGTGGGGGGCGCTCGACTGCCCCACGGGCTGGGCGCACCTGGAGCCCGGCGGGGTGGCTCTGCTGGGCAGGCTCACGGTGCGGACGCGCCGGCCGGTCGTGCCCGGCAGGACGTACGTGGTCGTGGCCCGCAAGGAGGGGCGGGAGCGGCGCAAGCTCTTCGCGAGCGGGGCGGTCTACGAGGCGGACGGCAGGCTGGTCGCCGCGAGCCGTGCCACCTGGATCAAGATCTGAGAGGACGGCGGCAGGGGGGGGGCGGGGCGGTCAGGTGCCCGTTCTCTGGCGGGTCTTCGCCAGCGCCGTCGCCGCGCGCTCGTCGGGACTGGTGCCGCCCCAGACTCCGTGCATCTGGTGGGTGTTGACGGCGTAGTCCAGGCACTGGGCCCGCACCGGGCAGCGGCGGCACACGGCCTTGGCGTGCTCGTGCTGGATCTGTCCCGGCCCCTGGGGCGAAATGGGGAAGAACAGCTCCGGGTCCTCGCTGAGGCAGGCGGCCCGGCGAGACCAGTGGGTGATGAAAGAAATGTCAGTGTGAGAAGGCATGGTGAATCCAATGAGTCGTGGGAGAAACCCGACTGCCGTCGGCCCAACTGCTCATTCGGATGCCCCTGCCTGTCGGGTTCATACGATTTGGGGATAGAAAAATCGGCAAAATCGGGGCCGAGAAAACATGATCGGTGCAGCTGGAAGGCCCGGCGTGTCATCACCGGTGTGCGGCGGGCGTCCCTCTGTCATGATCGGCGCAGCAGGGAGATGACCGCCCGCTCCACGTCGCCCCGGGTGGCCAGCTGGCCGAACTCCGCCTCGGCGCCGAGCCGGGTGAGCGCCCGGGCGACGGTCCGGCCCCTCTCGTAGGCGTCCACGATCCGGGGGTCCACATAGGAGGCGCGGGCGACGGCGGGGGTGTTGCCCAGATAGCCGGCCACCTCCTTCATCACCCTGGCCACCGCGCGCCGCCTGCCGTTCCTGGAGCGGACGGGGGAGGAGACCGCCAGGCCCACCGCGGCCAGCACGGTCGCGTGCCAGGTGCGGAAGTCCTTCGCCGAGACCTCGCACTCGAACGTCTCGCGGAGGTAGGCGTTGATGTCGTCGCTGCGCACGTCCGTCCACCCGGAGCCGTTCTCGTAGCGCAGCAGTTCCCCCTCCTGTCCGGTCCGGTGCAGGGCGGTGACCACCGTGCACACATCCGGGTCGACGATCTCCACCTCGCGGTGCTTGCCGCCCTTGGCGGGGTAGGCGCAGACGACGCGGCCCGCCGAACAGGTGACGTGCTCCATCCGGAGCGTGGCGAGCCCGAACGAGTCGTAGGACTCGCCGCCCACCCGGAAGAAACCGACGTCGAGCATCCGGGCCGCCGCGGCGAGCACCCGCTCGCGCGTCAGCTCCGGCTGCTTGAGGTGCTCGGCGACGCGCTCGCGGAACACGGGCAGCCGCTCGGCCATCTCCAGCACCCGGTCGAACTTGATCCGGTCCTGTTCCTCGCGCCAGACGTCGTGGTAGCGGTACTGCCGCCGGCCGGCCGTGTCGGTGCCGACCGCCTGGATGTGCCCGTTCGGCGCGCGGCAGATCCACACGTCGATCCAGGCGGGCGGGAGCGCCAGCGCCTTGATCCTGTCGAGGGTGCGGCGGTCGCGGACCTGCCGGCCGTCCGGGTGGTGGTAGCTGAACCCCCGCCCCCTGCGGCGGCGGATGATTCCGGGCTCGGCGGGATCACTCTGGCGCAGTTCGGTCACCGGCCTCTCCTACCCACGGAACAGGGACACATGAGGAGCGCGGTACAGATGATCGTCTCGTGGGGCGTACGGCACGGCGCTCCGGGCGGGACCCGTAAACGGCGGGCCGGGAAATGGGAATGCGGGTGCCCGGAGCGTGTGGCGGAGCCGGGGGACCGCCGTTCCGCGATGTTCGATCGTTCGGCGGACATATCGCGGATCGGGGAGGTTCCCATGGAAAAGCTGACCGACGACGCCAGAAAACTGCTCCAGCGGCCGGTGCACGGCTGGGCGGCCACCGTACGCCCGGACGGCTCGCTGCACAGCACCGTGGTCTGGGTGGACGTGGACGGGGACGACGTCATCTTCAACACGGCCGTCGGCCGGGCCAAGGAGCGGCACCTGCGCGCCAACCCGCAGGTCTCGGTGAGCGTCCTGGACCCGGAGGACGCCTTCCACCTGGTGAGCGTCTCCGGCGTCGCGCGGCTCGAACTCGAGGGCGCCGACCGGGTCATCGACGGGCTGGCGAAGAAGTATCTCGGCGTGGACACCTACCCCTACCGCCAGCCCGGCGAGCAGCGCATCACGGTCCGGGTGACCCCCGAAAAGGTGATCTTCAACCCGGGCGGCTGAGCCCGCTCCCCGGACCCGGCCGGGCCCGGCCGGGAAACGGAGATCGCCGCTAGCATGTCGCCCTGGACCGTGACGACGGAGGGGCTGGGTGTTGAAGGATCGCCAGATCTTGAAGGATCTCGGGGACGGGTTCCACGCCTTCTGGCGGGAGCGCCACCTGTGCACGCTGACCACCACCCGGAGCGACGGCACGCCGCACGTCGTCCCGGTGGGGGTGACCCTGGACGCGGCCACCGCCACGGCCCGGGTGATCTCCTCGGGCGGCTCCCGCAAGGTCCGCAACATCCTGGAGGCGAACGCGGCGAACGCGGCGAACGCGGCGAACGCGGCGAACGCGGCGGACGCGACGGACGCGACGGGGCAGGAGGGCGCGGCGAACGAGACGGGGCAAGAGGGCGTGCCGGTCGCGGTCTGCCAGGTGGACGGGCGGCGCTGGTCGACGCTGGAGGGACGGGCGGTGATCCGCGCGGACCGCGCGTCGGTCGCCGACGCCGAACAGCGCTACGCCGAGCGCTACAAGCCGCCCCGGGAGAACCCGTCCCGCGTCGTGATCGAGATCCGGGTAACCCGGGTGATGGGCAATGTCTGACCCGAGGCTGTCTGACCCGGGGCTCGCCGTCCCGCATCCCGCCGCGTCCGTCCCGGCGCCCGCGCTGCCCGCCGTCGTGAACGACACGGTCACCGTCGTCGGCATCGGCGCCGACGGCTGGGCCGGCCTGTCGCAGGCCGCACGCCGGGAACTGCACGCCGCCGAGGTCCTCATGGGCAGTGCGCGGCAGCTCGCCCTGGTCCCCGAGCCCACCGCCGAGCGGGTGGTGTGGCCCTCGCCGCTCCTGCCCGAGCTGCCCGGCCTGCTGGCCGCCCACCGGGGCCGCCGGATCTGCGTGCTGGCCAGCGGCGACCCCATGTTCCACGGCATCGGCACGACGCTGGTCCGCCTGCTGGGCGCCGGCCGGGTCCGGGTGCTGCCGTACCCGTCGTCGGTCTCGCTGGCCTGCGCCCGCCTCGGCTGGGCCGTCGACCAGGTCGAGGTCGTCAGCCTCATGACGCGGCCGGTCGAGGCGCTGAACTCGGTGATCCACGAGGGCCGCCGGGTGCTGGTCCTCGGCGCCGACGGCAGCTCCGCCGCCCGGGTCGCCGTCCTGCTCGCCGCCCGGGGGTACGGCGGCAGCCCGGTGACCGTCCTGGAGCGGCTCGGCGGCCCCGAGGAACGCGTGATCACCGGGGTGGCGGCCCGCTGGGACCTGCCGACGACCCAGGATCTGAACATCGTCGCCGTGGAGTGCCGGGCCGACCCCGGGACGGTGCCGCTGCCGTGCCTGCCCGGCCTGCCGGACGCGGCGTTCGAGCACGACGGGCAGCTCACCAAGGCCGAGGTGCGCGCGGTGACCCTCGCCCGCCTCGCGCCCGTCCCCGGCGAGCTGCTGTGGGACGTCGGAGCCGGGGCGGGGAGCATCGCCATCGAGTGGATGCGCGGCCACCGGGCCAACCGGGCCGTGGCCGTGGAACGCGACCCCGGCCGCGCCGCCCGGGCCGCCCGCAACGCCGCCGGGCTCGGGGCGCCCGAGCTGACCGTGGTCAACGGTCCGGCCCCGGCGGCGCTCGCCGGGCTCCCGCGGCCCGACGCCGTCTTCGTCGGCGGCGGGGTGACCGCCCCCGGCGTGGTGGAGGCCTGCTGGGAGGCGCTGCGCCCCGGCGGGCGCCTGGTCGCCAACGCGGTGACCGTCGAGTCCGAGGCGGTCCTGGCCTCCTGGTACGGCCGGCTCGGCGGCGACCTGATCCGGCTGTCGGTCAGCCGGGCGGCCCCGGTGGGCGGCTTCACCGGCTGGAAACCCCTGATGCCCGTGACGATCTGGAGCGCGGTCAAGCCCGAGGAAGGACGATGAGAGTGATCAGCTGCGGTTCCCCGGAGGGCCGGGGACGCGGGTCCGGTTCTCCCGGAGGGCGGGCGGCGACGGTCCGGTCCGTGCGCGCCGGGGAGGGCGGGCGATGACGGTCCGGTTCATCGGGGCGGGACCGGGCGCCGCCGACCTGATCACCCTCCGGGGCCTGCGGGCGATCCAGGCCGCGCCGGTGTGCCTGTACGCAGGGTCGCTGGTCCCCGCCGAGCTGCTGAAGGACTGCCCGCCCGGCGCCCGGCTGGTGGACACCGCGCGGATGGCGCTGGATGAGATCGTGGCGGAGATGCTCGCCGCCCACGGGGCCGGGCACGACGTGGCCCGGCTGCACTCCGGCGACCCGTCGGTGTTCAGCGCGATGGCCGAGCAGATGCGGCGGCTCGACGCGGCCGCGGTGCCGTACGAGGTGATCCCCGGGGTGCCCGCGTTCGCCGCCGCGGCGGCCTCGCTCAAACGCGAGCTGACCGTGCCCGGGGTGGGCCAGACCGTCGTGCTGACCCGGACCTCCGTACGGGCCACCCCCATGCCCGAGGGCGAGGACCTGGACACGCTCGGCAGGAGCCGGGCCACGATGGTGCTCCACCTGGCCGTGCAGCGCGTCGAGGAGATCGCCCGCGAGCTGGCGCCCAGCTACGGCGCCGACTGCCCGGTGGCCGTGGTGGCCAGGGCCAGCCGCGACGACGAGGTCGTCCTGCGCGGCACCCTCGCCGACATCGCGGACCAGGTCCGCGCCGCCGGGATCGTCCGCACCGCGGTGATCGTCGTCGGCCGCGTCCTGACCGCCGCGGAGTTCCCCGACAGCCACCTCTACTCCGCCGCCCGCTGCCGCGCCCCGATCGAGGCCGCCGCGGGCGCGGACCTGTGAAGCCCGGAGGCGTGAGCATGCGGGGGAACGTCCTGCCGAACGCGCTGGCCGGTTGCGTGGCCGCCTGCTACGGCGCGGCGGTGATCCTGCTGGCCTGGTGGACCTTCGAGGGCATGCCCGGGGACGGCATCTACGGCAGCCTGCTCATGCTGCTGCTCGCGTTCCCGCTCTCGATGGCGGACCTCCTGGTGCAGGTGCTCCTGCCCGAGGGCCTGGTCGTCGGCCTCCCCCTCGCCGGGGACGTCGCCCTCCTGGCGTGGCCGGGAGTCGCCCAGGCGGTCGTGATCGGCTGGGTGCTGCGGACCACGCGGACCCACCGGCCGACAGGCCTCGGCCTGGCGGTCGCCGCCGCCTGGGCCGCGCTCGTCCTCCTGTCGGGATGGGCCATCGTCGCCGACCAGTGGCCGCCCCGGCGGCCGTACGGGTTCCCGCTGCTGGCCTGCGGCGCGGCGCAGCTCGCGATGCTCGGGCTGCTCCTGCTCGTCCACCGGCGCGGGCGCGCGCGGGGTTGACGCGCTCCGGCTGGCGCGTATCTTTCATTTAGGAAAGTTTCCTAAGAATTCTCTCTGCTGCACAACCCCGGATCGAGGCGCGAACCGGGGCGTACGGAACGTGAAACGGCCACCCGTCACCAGTACGAGGAGAGATATGAGAAGAACCGTGCGCGTCCTCGCCGCGACCGTGCTCGCGGCGGGAGCCGTCACCGTCGGGTCGAGTGCGCTGAACCCGGCGTCGGCAGGGGCAGGCGGCTGTGACTACGCCCTGGGCCAGAACTCGTTCTCCGCCCGATGCGCGACCAGCGGTCCCGCCTACGAGTTCCGCACGTGGGTCCAGTGCGTCAACGGCCGCAGGGACGGCGGCTGGGTGACGACCGGCAGCGGCCAGTGGAGCACGGCGACCTGCGGACCATGGTGGATCGACCGCCTGAGCTACGGCATGGACACGCGCCCGCTCCCCTGACGCGGGCGCGGCGCGCATCCCGTCCGGCACGGGGCCGCCGGGAGCGGCCCAGCCGCGGCTGCCGCGCCACGTCGGGATCGCGTGACGAACCTGGTCCGGGAAAGACTCAAGGCATCCGCTCTTACAGTGATCACGGCTCACGGTAAATCACATTCGAATGTCGTCGAATCTCTATTTATGAGTGCTTCCTCTTTGGTTCACTCATGCGGAAGGACAACCTCCACAAAGGGCGGGACCGAAGAGACAAATTCGTTCTCGGGCGAATTCTTCGGCCCGCCTTCTCTGGAAGGCGGGTGACATTCGTGAAGTGGCGTTGAGTGCCGGTCGTCCCTCTTCTGGCCGTGCGACGTGCGAAGCGGCAGGCGTGTCGGCACACGGCTTGAGCTGGGCGGATCTCCCGTGCAACCGCTTCGTTCGCCGAAGGAATCGTCAGAGAGGAAGGGCATGCGTGGACGTTCCCCACGGCTCCTCATTCAACGGTGAATCCTTCCGGCTCTGGAATTGCAACAAGGGCTGGCGGCGGCGGTTCCACATCGTCGGAGCCGGCGGCGGCCACCAGCTGTTCTCCATCGAGGCCGCTTGAGGTCGCCTGCGTGCGGGGACGGCGTGAGGCCTGCGTGACATGACGGTACGACGGGGGCCGGGTGGGCGCTGAGGACAGTGGCCACCCGGTACCGTCGTGGCCGCGCCGTACGGCCCGCCCCCTTTCCCGCTGGAATCGCCTCAGACCTTCCGGAGGTCCGCCGCGACCGCGCGCAGGTGCTCGATCATCGCGTCGGCGGCCGGCAGCCGGAGCCTGGTGAGATCGAGCATACGGAAACGCTAAACCCTCCCTTAAGAAGCCGTCGATTGTGCTTAACCCTCCGTCTGCCTAGATCCGGCTTCCCGGAGGAATCACCACGTGAAGCCGAGGCCGCCATGCGATTCGGAACCCCCTACGACGAGATCTACGTCGACGACGCGTTCGTCCCCGAGAAGGAGGCCAGGCTCAGCGTCCTGGCCAACGCGGTCTCGTACGGCACCGGCACCTTCGAGGGCGTCAGGGCCCTGTGGAATCCCGGGCAGCAGGAGCTCTACCTGCTCGAAGCGGGGGCGCACTACGTGCGGATGGGCCGCTCGGCCCGCATCCTCGGCCTCGATCTGCCGCACGGCCCCGGCCACCTGGTGGGCGTCACCGCCGAACTGCTGCGCCGCAACGGCGTGCGCGGCGACGCCTACGTGCGCCCGCTCCTGCTGCAGGCGGGGGAGCAACTCGCCGTGCGCATGCACGACTCGGGCACCCGCCTGTACATCGCCGCCACCCCCATGCCCGGCGACTACATCGACCGGCGGGGCGTGCGGTGCGCGGTGAGCACCTGGCGCAGGGCCGTCGACACCACCGTGCCGGGCCGGGCCAAGGTGACCGGCGGCTACGTCGGACCCTCCCTGGCCAAGTCGGAGGCGATCCGCAACGGCTTCGACGAAGCGATCATGCTGACCGCCGACGGCTACGTGGCCGAGGCCACCACCTCGAACATCCTGCTGCGGACCGGCCGGGACTGGGCCACTCCCTCGCCCGCCGACGACATCCTCGACGGCATCACCCGGCGCCTGGTCGCCCGCCTGCTGGGCGAGCTCGCCGGGGCCGCCGTCACCGAGCGCCGCGTCCACCGCTCGGAGCTCTACGCCTGCGACGAGGCGCTCCTGTGCGGCACCGCCGCCCTCGTCGCCCCCGTCGTCGAGGTGGACGGCCGCCGCGTCGGGGACGGACGTCCGGGTGAGGCGACCCTCGCCGTCCAGTCCGCGCTCGACGCGATCAGCCGCCGCAGGGACCCGCGCCACCCCGAATGGACCACACCCGTGTACGGAGGAGCATGATGCTGACGGATCTGCACGCCATCCACCCCACCCGCGTCTGGAAGGACGTCCTGGCCCGCGCCGCCCGCGGCTCCCCGCTGGCCGTCCACCCGGTGACGGCAGCCCGCTGCCGCCGTCATGAAACGGGCCGGTTCCCTGGGTGAAGGCCGGTCTCAGACGTCGGTACCGGCGTTGCCGAGCGGGCCGCCTTCGCGGACGGGGCTCGTGATGTTCTGGCGGCGGTACTTGCCGGGCGCCGTGCCGTAGTGGCGTTTGAAGGCGTTGGCGAAGGCGAACTCGGAGGTGTAGCCGATGCGGGAGGCCACCTCGCCGATCGGTGTGTCGGTCGTGCGGAGAAGGCCGGCCGCGACGGTCAGGCGCCACCATGTCACGTAGGTCAGGGGCGGCCGGCCGGTCAGGGCGGCGAAGCGGCGGGAGAAGGCCGCGCGGGACAGGCCGGCCCGGGCGGCGAGGGTCTGGACGGTCCAGGGATGGGCGAAATCGCGGTGGACGGCCTGCAGGGCGGAGCCGACGGCGGGGTCCGCCAGCGCCGCGGCCCAGCCGGTCGCCCTCGCCGGCGCCGGAAGTTCCTCGAACCAGGCGCGCAGGATGTACAGCAGCAGCATGTCGAGCAGGGCGAGCACGACGGTGTCCGCGCCGAGCCGGGGGTCGCCGACCTCGTTGCCGAGCAGATCGACGGCCGCGCGCAGTTCGGGGTGGTGGCCGGGCCGGGCGGGCAGGTGGATGACCTCGGGCAGGTCATGGAGCAGTGGATGGGCGTGGCGGGGGTCCAGCCGGTAACCGCCGCACAGTGTCACGGTGAGGGGCCCGTCGTGCCCGACGGAGTCGGAGACGAACAGCTCGGCGTCCTCCAGCGGATCGCAGGCGGGCTCGGCCAGCGGCGTCGCCGCGCTGTCGGCGAGGCCGTACCCGTGGCCGTGCGGGAAGAACACCACGTCGCCGACCCTGAGCGCGACGGGGGCGCCGGCGGGGGGAATGAGCCGGCACGAGCCCTGCAGGATCACCTGAAAGCCCGCTGAACCGGGCACCGCGGGAAACCGCTGCCCCCACGGGGCCCGCCAGGCGACGCGCGCCGAACGGGGCCGTCCGGAACGCATGATCATGATCGCGTCGCTGAGAACGTCCACATGGAGACGCTAACACGAGACGATCACGTATAAATCGGAGAGATACAAGCATTGGTCATCTCATTTCCCCCTCATACGGTTGTTGATCAGTGAAATCACCGAAGAGGAGACGTGGGATGTCACGACAGATTCTGGTCACCGGGGCCACCGGCGCAGTCGGCCGCCAGGTGGCATCGCAACTGCTGGAGGCCGGGGCCGGGGTCCGCGCGCTGACGAGGGGGACGGCCGATCTCCCGTCCGCCGTCGAGGGCGTGCGAGGCGACCTGTCCCGGCCCGGCTCCCTGGACGGCGCCGCCGAGGGCGTCGAGGCGGTGTTCCTGGTCTGGCCGTTCGCCTCGGTGGAAGGGCTGGAGCCGGTGCTGAGGACGGCCGCCGGACACGCGCGCCGGGTGGTCTACCTGTCGTCGGCGGCCGTACGCGACCATGAACGGGAGGCCGAGCGGTTGATCGCCCGGTCCGGGCTGGAATGGACCATCCTGCGCCCGCACGCCTTCGCGGCCAACACCCTGCGCTGGGCCGAGCAGATCCGCGCCCGGGGCGTGGTGCGCGGGCCGTACGGCCGGGCCGCCATGTCCCCGGTGCATGAGCGGGACATCGCCGCGGTGGCGGTTCGGGCGCTGACGCGGGATGGTCACGCCGGCGCCGTCTACGAGCTGACCGGGCCGCACTCGCTGACCCAGGCCGAGCAGGCACGCGTCATCGGCGAGGTGATCGGCGAGCCGGTGCACTGGGAGGAGGCTCCCGCGCAGGACGCCCGGCGGGAGATGCTCGCCCGAGGCTGGCCGGCCGAAGTCGTGGACGGCATCCTGAGCGCCCAGGCGGAGATGGCCGGCGGCCCGGCGCCGGTGACCGCCACCGTCGAGCAGGTCACCGGGAGCGGCGCGCGCACCTTCCGGGCCTGGGTCGCCGAGCACGCCCACGCCTTCCGCCGCCGGGACCACCGGGCCGACGGTCCTCTCCCCGCCGGCCGTCCGCCCCGGTGACGGATCCCGGTCAGTCGGCGAAGAAGGCCTGGAGGTGGCGGTTGACCGGCTCCGGGCAGTCGAGCTGGGGCATGTGGCCGCAGCCGTCCAGGATGTGGGTCCGGTCATCGGGCAGCAGCTCGGCGAAGCGGCGGGCGCGTTCGACCGGCTGCACGGTGTCCTGCCCGCCCCACAGGACCAGGGTCGGGGTCTTCGTCGAGGGCAGGGCGCGTTCGGTCTGAGCCCAGTCCAGGCGGCGCTCCAGCAGGTAGGTGGCGCGGATGTTCTCCGGGAAGGTCATCGGAGCCCACCATTCGTCCAGCAGCTCCTCGGTGAGGAGCCGCTTGTTGACGAGCATCCCCTCGGCCAGGCCGCGCGCGGCCGAGCGGCCGGCGGACAGCTTGACGGCCAGCTCCCCGACGACCGGGATCTTCAGCGCCTCCCACATCCAGGTGCCCGGCAGGTCCAGGCCGGTGGCGTCCAGCAGGGCGAGCCTGCTGACCCGGTCGGGGTGGCGCTGGGCGAAGGCCAGCGCCCAGCCGCCGCTCCAGGAGTTGCCGGCGAGCGCGGCCCGCCGTACTCCGACGGCGTCCATGAAGGAGCCGATGGCGGCGGTCATGGCGGGCAGGTCGTAGCCGAAGCCGGGATCGTTGAGGCGGGTGTAGCCCTGGCCCGGCAGGTCGACCACGTAGACGGTGTGGTCGCGGGCCAGCACGCCGACCTGATCCTTCCAGCCGATCACCGAGGTGCCGCCGGGGGAGATGAGGATCACCGGGCTGCCGGATCCGGCCCGGACGTAGTGGAAGCGGGCGATCGGGGTGTCGGCGTAGCGGGAGCCCGTCTTCGCCAGGTACGGCGAGCGGAACTCGGCCCGGGCGGGCTGCCATACGTACGCGCCGAACAGCAGTGCGGCCACCAGCGCCGCCAGGACGGCCCCGGCCCATCGGCGCAGTCTCCTGCGCGACGGCCGGCGGGCGGAGGTCTGGGGGCGCTCGGCGAGTTGAGTCATGGTCTTCCCTCGGGTCGCGTGTCGGTGCCCTACAGACGGGCCCCGAGACGCCCGGCGTGACAACTCGCGCGTGTGATCGTGATCACGGACCGCCCGGGCGGCCCGGTGGCCGCCTTCTCGACGACTACGCCGGTCGCATTCCTCGACGACCTACGCCGACACCGCGATCAACGCCGTCGACAGCGCCGCCGCCCGGCGTTCAGGCGCGGCCGACGATCACGCCCGCGCGGTCGATGACCACGACGTCGACGGCGACCGGGGCCTCGCGGAGCACGGCCTCGGCGGTACGGCGGGCCCGCTCGGCGACCAGGTCCCCCAGGGGGAGACCCGCCTCCTGGCACAGGCGCAGCGCGTGCAGGGCCGTGTTGGCGGCGCGCACCCGCCCGGCCAGGGCGTCGTCCCCGCCCGCCGCGCGGGCCAGCTCGGCCAGCAGGTCCGGATTGACCTGGGAGCGGCCCGAATGCAGGTCGAGATGGCCGTCGGCGAGCTTGGACAGCTTGCCGACGCCGCCGGCGATCGTCAGCCGGGGCACCGGATGCCGGCGCAGGTACTTCAGCACGGCTCCGGCGAAGTCGCCCATGTCGAGCAGGGCGTCCTCCGGCAGGCCGTACAGCTCGGCGGCGACCCGCTCGGAGGTGCTCCCGGTGCAGCCCGCGACGTGCGCGTACCCCGCCGCGCGGGCCACGTCGATCCCCCGGCGGATGCTGTCGATCCAGGCCGAGCACGAGTACGGCACGACGACGCCGGTCGTGCCGAGGATGGACAGGCCGCCCAGGATGCCCAGCCTCGGGTTCCACGTCTTCCCGGCCAGCTCCTCGCCGTGCTCCACGGAGATCTCCACGATCACGTCGCCGGTCCCGCCGTGCCGGGCGGCCACCTCGGCGACGTGCTCGCGCATCATCCGCCGGGGCACCGGGTTGATCGCCGGCTCGCCCACCTCCAGCGGGAGGCCCGGCTTGGTGACGGTGCCGACGCCGGGCCCCGCGGCGAACAGCACGCCGCCGCCCGGGGCGCCGTGCCGTACGGTCGCCGAGATCAGCGCGCCGTGCGTCACGTCGGGGTCGTCGCCCGCGTCCTTGATCACCGAGGCCGTCGCCGCGTCGCCCGTGAGGTCCTCGCGCGCCAGCGCGAACGCCGGGCGCTGTCCCCTCGGCAGGGTGATCTCCACCGGGTCGGGGAATTCGCCGGTCAGCAGGGCGGTGTAGGCGGCGGCGGTCGCCGCCGTCGCGCACGCGCCCGTGGTCCAGCCGTGGCGCAGGGGCGCGCTCACCGCTCGCCCGCCGGCCGGTACGGTGTCCCGGTGCCGGGGGACGGAACGGGACGGACCCCGGCATTCCGCCAAAGGAGCTCCCGGGTGTTCCGGGAGGGGGGAGACCCGGTTCCCCGGAAGGGGAGGACCGAGGTGCTCCGCGACGTGAGAGGCCGAAGAGGGGTGGGGGAGTGCTGAACGTCCTCGTGCTGGGCGGCACCGACGAGGCGAGGAGGCTGGCCGCCGCGCTCGCCGGGCGGGCCGGGACGCACGTGGTGTCCTCGCTGGCCGGGCGGGTGCGCGACCCGAAGCTGCCGGTGGGCGAGGTGCGCGAGGGCGGCTTCGGCGGTCCCGCCGGGCTCGCCGCCTGGCTGGAGGAGCGCCGGATCGACGCCGTCGTGGACGCGACGCACCCGTTCGCCGCCCGGATGACCGCCTCGGCGGCCGAGGCGGCCCGCGCGACCGGCCTCCCGCTGCTGATCCTGCGCAGGCCCGGCTGGCGGCCGGGCCCCGGCGACGACTGGCGCCCGGTCCCGTCGCTGGAGGCCGCGGCCGAGCTGCTGCCCGCGCTGGGGGAGCGGGTGTTCCTCACCACCGGCCGCCGCAGCCTGCCGGTCTTCGCGGGCCTGGACGGGCTGTGGTTCCTGGCCCGCTCGGTGGACCCGCCCGAGCCGCCGCTGCCGCGCCGGGCGGAGGTGCTGCTCAGCCGGGGCCCCTTCACCGTGGAGGGCGAGCTGGCCCTGATGCGGGAGCACCGGATCGACGTGGTCGTCACCAAGGACAGCGGCGGGCGGATGACCACGGCCAAGCTCCACGCGGCCCGCGAGCTCGGCCTGCCGGTCGTGGTCGTACGGCGCCCGCCCGCCCCCGGCGGCGTTCCCGCGGTGGAGACCGTCGAGGAGGCGGTCGCCTGGCTGGAGGCCGTCGCTCACGCCGGAGGGCGCCGGGGGAGTCATGCCGGAGGGCGCCTGGGGGGTCATGCCGGATAGCGCCGGGGGGTGAAGACCACCCGGCGGCCGTCGCCCCGCTCGGCCACCCGCGTGGTCGAGGACCCCACCAGCAGCAGGCAGCGCATGTCCACCTCGGCCGGGTCCAGCTCGGCGAGGGTGGTCACCGTCATGCTCTCCCGCGTCCCGCCGACGTTCCGTCCGATGACCACCGGTGTGCGCGGGTCGCGGTGCTCCAGCAGCAGGTCGCGGGCGGCGGCCACCTGCCACGTCCGGCTCTTCGAGGCCGGGTTGTAGATCGCCAGCACCAGGTCGGCCCTGGCCGCCGCGCGGATCCGCTCCGCCACCACGTCCCACGGCTTGAGCAGGTCCGACAGCGACAACACGCAGTAGTCGTGGCCGAGCGGAGCCCCCGCCCGGCTCGCCACGGCGTGCGCCGCGGTCAGGCCCGGCAGCACCCGCACCGGGACGTCGGAGAATCGGGGCTCGCAGGCCACCTCCAGCACCGCGCTCGCCATCGCGAACACCCCCGGGTCGCCCGAGGAGACGACCGCCACCCGGGACCCGGCCATGGCCAGCTCCAGCGCGTGCGCGGCCCGCTCGGCCTCGACCCGGTTGTCGGTGGCGTGGCGGCGCTGGCGCGGGTTCGGCGGGACCCGGTCCAGGTAGGGGCCGTACCCGACGAGCTCGTCGGCGGCGGCCAGCGCCTCCTGCGCCTCCGGCGTCAGCCACGGCCGCCCCGCCGGGCCCAGCCCGACCACCACGACCTCACCGGTCGTCCGGCCAGCCCGGTCCGCCGCGCCCGCCCGGACCTGACCGTCCGCCTGGTTCCGGCCGTCCGTCCCGGCCTCCGCGACGAGGGCCGTACCCGCCCCCGCGAGGCCCGCCGGTGCGGGCAGGTCCGCGTTGACCGGACTGGTGATCAGGGCGAGCGAGAAGTACGGCACGCTGTCCGGGTCGACCTCGGCCAGGGGCGCCAGGCGCTGGCCGCCGGTGGTGGCGCGCTCCACGTACCAGGCCTCGCCGAGGCGGCCCGCCTTCTCCAGCGCGTCGCGGACCTTGGTGAACGTCCGGCCGAGCTTGAGCACCGCCGCCGAGTCCGCGGCGGCCAGCCGCTCGGCGAGGACCTCGGCAGGGAGGGTGCCGGGCAGGACGGTCAGCGTCTCGTCCCGCTCGACCAGCGGCCGTCCCAGGACCGCCGAGGCCGCGCTCACCGAGGTCACGCCGGGGACGACCTCGGTGACGTAGCGGTGCGCCAGGCGCTTGTGCATGTGCATGTAGGAGCCGTAGAAGAGCGGGTCGCCCTCGCACAGCACCACCACGTCGCGCCCGGCGTCCAGGTGGGCGGCCAGCCGCAGCGCGCACCCGGCGTAGAAGTCGTCGATCGCCCCCTGATAGCCGCCGGGATGGTCGGTGGTCTCCGTGGTGAGCGGGTAGACGAGGGCCTCCTCGATCTGCCCCTCCCGAAGGTACGGCGCGGCGACCGAGCGGGCGATGCTCCGGCCGTGCCGGGCGCTGTGGTAGGCGATCACGTCCGCCGCGCCGAGGAGCCGGGCGGCCTTGACGGTCACCAGCTCGGGATCGCCGGGGCCGAGCCCCACGCCCCAGAGCCGCCCGGCGGAGCTCACGGAGCTCGCGGAGACGCCGGGGGAGGCGGCGGCGTCGGAGGAGGCCGGGAGGCCCGGGGACGCGGCGTCCGGCCGGGCGGTTCCAGCGGTCTCGTCGGTCATTCCGGTCCTCACTACTCTTCCTCGCTGGCGATCGCGTTGACGGCGGCGGCGGTCATCGCGCTGCCGCCGCGGCGGCCGTGCACGACCAGGTACTCCAGGCCCGCCGGGTGCTCCGCCAGAGCCTGCTTGGACTCGGCGGCGCCGATGAAGCCGACCGGGACGCCCAGGACGGCGGCCGGTCGCCCGGCGCCCTCCCCGACCATCTCCAGCAGCCGGAACAGCGCGGTCGGCGCGTTGCCGATCGCGACCACCGAGCCCTCCAGCCGGTCCCGCCACAGTTCCATGGCGGCGGCGCTGCGCGTGGTGCCCAGCCGTCCGGCGAGCTCCGGCACGCGCGGGTCGCCGAGGGTGCAGACGACGTCGTTGCCGGCGGGGAGGCGGCGGCGGGTCACCCCGGAGGCGACCATCATCGCGTCGCACAGCACCGGGGCCCCGGCGTTCAGCGCGGCTCGCGCCGCCGCGACGACACCGGGCGACCAGCCGAGGTCGGCGACCAGATCCACCATGCCGCAGGCGTGGATCATGCGGACCGCCACCCGGGCGACGTCCTCGGGCAGCCCGCCCAGGTCGGCCTCGGCGCGGATGGTGGCGAAGGAACGGCGGTAGATCTCCGCGCCGTCGCGGACGTAGTCGATCACTTTTCCCCTCTGGCGGCCGCCACCGCGGCCGCGGTCTGTCCGATGTCCGTACAGGTCAGGCTCCGACGATCCAGATCCACGCGATAGCCGTCACCGGTCGCGACCACCTCCACGACCCGCCCCCTGGGACGGCCGCAGCGCCGCTCACAGCCCGCCCAGTGCACCGGGAGCGTACCGCCCCCGGACCGGCCGGGCTCCCGGCGGCCGTCCACGGACCACCCCATGCCCCGATGCCCGCCTGCGGGCTGCCGTCCGTTTCCGGCGGCGCCCCGGCTCCTGTCCGGGGCCCGCTGCTCATTCCCGGAGTCGGGGCCGGAGTCGGGGCCGGAGTCGGGGCCGGAGGCGACGGCGGTCGCGATGGCAGTGGCCGCGTCGGCCTGGACGTCGGTCAGGGACTTGGCGCAGCCGGGACGGCCGGTGCAGGCGCTCACCCCGTTCCACGGAGATCCGGGATCGGTGACCAGCCCGGCGTCCGCGAGTCTGGCGATCGCCGCCTCGGACTCGGGGCGGGTCAGGCCGGGCAGCACCACCCCTCGCCACGGCGTGAGCCGTACCTCCCCCGAGGCGGCGACGTCCGCGAGCACCTCCGCCTGGGCCGAGGTCAGCCGTCCCAGCGGGACCGCCACGCCCAGAGCGACGCGGCCGTCCCGCCCGGGAACGATCCCCACGGGCCCCCGGACGACGGACCGGAGCCGCACCGGCTCCGGCCCGCCGGCAACCGGAGCGGCGTGGGCGGCCGGCTCGGGAACGGCGCCGATGTCCACGCCGAGGGCGTCCACGTCGAGGGCGGCGCGGACGCGGGCCGTCACCGCGGCGGGGCCGCCGGGCAGCTCGGAGATCCGCCAGGCGGTGACCCCCCGGGCGGACAGCTCCGCCAGGAACGCCTCGGCCACGGCGAGCAGGGCGGGCACCGCGTCGTCCGGGTGCGCGCGCAGGCCGCTGTCGGCGCCCGCGACGACCAGCGCGATCTCGCCCGCGCCGACCGGCATGATCCCGGCGTCGGCGCCGAGCCCGGCGACGTCGCCCCGCCCGTCGTCGAGGGCGAACAGGAACCGTCCGGGAAGGGCAGCCAGCGCGGGGCGGGCGCACAGCAGCCGGTCCAGCTCGGTGACCAGGGGCCCGACGTCCACCGCGCCCGCCTCGTCGCAGCCGGTCAGCGGGGAGGCCAGGATGTTGCGGACCCGTTCGTGAGTGGGTGAGGGCAGCAGCCCCGCCCGCGCCATCCGGTCCGCGAAACCGGGCGCGCCCCCGCCCCCGGTTCCCGCTCCGCCCCCGGTTGCCGCTCCGCCGCCGGTCCCGGTTCCCGTCTCGCTTCCGGTTTTGGCCCCGTTCTCGTTCTCCGCCCGTCTCTCGGTTCCCGTGCCGCCTCCGTGCTCCGCACCCGCCCCGACGGCCGTCCGGTTTCCGTCCCTTGCCTCCACCCCGGTCCGCAGACCGCGGACCTGGACGTTGGCGCGGGAGGTCAGCTCGATGACGCCGGTGCCGTACCCGGCGGCGGCATGGGCGAGTTCGCGCAGCTGGCCGGTGGTGAGCCTGCCCCCGGGCACCCGGACGCGCGCCAGCCCGCCGTCGGCGGCGGCGTGGACCTGGAGGGCTCCCGGGCACGCGTCGAGCCGGGTTCGTCCGGATAAGTCGACATTGAGCACGGAGGGGATGCTAACGCCAGTTTCCTGAGGGGACCGGTCTGCCGTAGTCTCATGGTCATCGATGGCAGAGGGAGGAAGCCGGTGCGAATCCGGCGCGGTCCCGCCACTGTGACCGGGGAGCGAACCCCACTGCGGCCACTGTCCGGCGACGGATGGGAAGGCCGGGGGGAGCACTGATCCGGGAGCCAGGAGACTCCGGCCGTCGTGTCCGACGACGACCCGGGGCGAGGACCCCGAGGGAGGAAACCGCCGTGCGCTCTTCGCCGTCTTCCCGCCGTTCCGCGACGCCCCCCGGCCTCGCCGAGACTCCGGCGGGGCGTGACGCGTGATCCTCCTGCTCTCGACCTCCGACACCGACCTCCTCAGCGCCCGCGCCTGCGGCGCCGCCTACCGGCTGGGCAACCCCGCCCGACTCGCCGCCGGAGACCTGCCGCCGCTGCTGGAGGGCGTGGACCTGGTCGTGGTCCGGCTGCTGGGCGGCCGCCGCGCCTGGGAGGAGGGCCTGGACCTCCTGCTCGCCGGAGAACGGCCCGTCGTCGTGCTCGGCGGCGAGCAGGCGCCCGACGCCGAGCTGATGGAGCTGTCCACCGTGCCCGGCGGCGTCTGCGCCGAGGCGCACGCCTACCTCGCCCACGGCGGCCCGGCCAACCTCGCCGAACTCCACCGGTTCCTGTCCGACACCGTGCTGCTCACCGGGCACGGCTTCGCCGCTCCCGCGCCCACCCCGTCGTGGGGCGTGCTGGAGCGCGCGGCGCGCCGTACGGGAGGGCCGGTCGTCGGCGTCCTGTACTACCGGGCCCACCACGTGGCCGGGAACACCGCGTTCATCGAGACGCTGTGCTCGGCGATCGAGGACGCGGGCGGGCAGGCGCTGCCCGTCTACTGCGCCTCCCTCCGCAGCGCGGAGCCGGAGCTGCTCGCGACCCTGCGGCAGGCCGACGCCCTGGTGGTGACGGTGCTCGCGGCCGGGGGCACCCGCCCGGCGACCGCGTCGGCCGGGGGCGACGACGAGGCGTGGGACGTCGGGGCGCTGGCCGGGCTGGACGTGCCGATCCTGCAGGGACTCTGCCTGACGAGCAGCCGCGCGACCTGGGAGGAGAACGACGACGGCCTCTCGCCGCTGGACGCCGCCTCCCAGGTCGCGATCCCCGAGTTCGACGGCCGGATCATCACGGTGCCGTTCTCGTTCAAGGAGATCGACCCCGACGGCCTGACGGTCTACGCGGCCGACCCCGAGAGGGCCGCGCGGGTGGCCGGGATCGCGGTACGGCACGCCGTGCTGCGGCACGTCCCGGCGGCGGAGCGGCGGATCGCGCTGATGCTCTCGGCCTACCCCACCAAGCACTCGCGGGTCGGCAACGCCGTCGGCCTGGACACCCCCGCGAGCCTGGTGCGGCTGCTGGCCGCGATGCGCGGGCACGGCTACGACATCGGCGCGGACGACGAGCTGCCGGGCGTGGCCGGGCAGGACGGCGACGCGCTCATCCACGCGCTGATCGCCGCGGGCGGGCAGGACCAGGAGTGGCTCACCGAGGAGCAGCTCGCCGCCAACCCGGTGCGCATCGCCGCGCGCGACTACGCCGCCTGGTACGGCACGCTCCCGCAGGACCTGCGCGAGGGGATCGAGCGGCACTGGGGCCCGCCCCCCGGCGAGCTGTTCGTGGACCGCTCGCGCGACCCCGGGGGCGAGATCGTGCTGGCCGCGCTCCGGGCCGGCAACGTCGTGGTGATGGTCCAGCCGCCGCGCGGCTTCGGCGAGAACCCGATCGCCATCTACCACGACCCCGACCTGCCGCCGAGCCACCACTACCTGGCCGCCTACCGCTGGCTGGCCGACGGGTTCGGCGCGCACGCCGTGGTGCACGTCGGCAAGCACGGCAACCTGGAGTGGCTGCCCGGCAAGTCCGCCGGGATGTCCGCCTCCTGCGGCCCGGACGCGGCCCTGGGCGACCTGCCGCTGATCTATCCGTTCCTGGTGAACGACCCGGGCGAGGGCACCCAGGCCAAGCGCCGCGCCCACGCCACGCTGGTGGACCACCTGGTCCCGCCGATGGCCCGCGCCGACACCTACGGGGACATGGCCCGGCTGGAGCAGCTCCTCGACGAGCACGCCTCCATCGCCGCCATGGACCCCGCCAAGCTCCCCGCGATCCGCGCCCAGATCTGGACCCTGATCCAGGCGGCCAGGCTCGACCACGACCTGGGGGTCGAGGACCGGCCGCACGACGCGGAGTTCGACGACTTCCTGCTGCACCTGGACGGCTGGCTCTGCGAGGTCAAGGACGTCCAGATCCGCGACGGGCTGCACGTCCTCGGCGCGGCCCCGGAGGGCCCGGCCCGGGTCGACCTGGTCCTGGCCATGCTCCGGGCCCGCCAGATGTGGGCCGGCGCCGAGGCGCTGCCCGGCCTGCGGGAGGCCCTGGGCCTGACGGAGGACGGCACCGCCGGCCGTACCGGGACCGACGAGGCCGAGACCCTGGCCCGCTCCCTCGTCGAGGCCATGGAAGCCCGCGGCTGGGACCCCGCAGCCGTCCCCGAGGCGACCGCCGCCATCCTCGGCTCCGCCTCGGAACCGGGAGACGCTTCCGCCGGCGCGGAGGCGCAGCCGGGTTCTGGAGCGGACGCGGTTGTCCCCGGCGCCGCTTCCGCGGTGGCAGCCGACTCCGCTGCCGTGGGGGCGCAGCCGGGTTCCGAGGCGGGGACGCGGGCGGACCTCGAACTGGTGGAGCGGGTCCTGCGGTTCGCGGCGACCGAGGTCGTGCCGAGGCTGGCGCGGACCACGGACGAGATCGGCGCGATCCTGCACGCCCTCGACGGCGGGTACGTGCCCGCCGGGCCGAGCGGCTCCCCGCTGCGCGGGCTGATCAACGTGCTCCCGACCGGGCGGAACTTCTACTCGGTCGACCCCAAGGCCGTGCCGAGCCGACTGGCGTGGGAGACGGGACAGGCCATGGCCGAGTCCCTCCTGGAGCGCTACCGGGCCGACACGGGGGACTGGCCCCGCTCGGTCGGGCTGTCGGTCTGGGGGACCAGCGCCATGCGCACCGCGGGCGACGACGTGGCCGAGGTGCTCGCGCTGCTCGGGGTCAGGCCCGTCTGGGACGAGGCGTCGCGGCGGGTCACCGGCCTGGAGGCGATCCCGGCCGGCGAGCTGGGCCGTCCCCGCGTCGACGTCACGGTCCGCATCAGCGGCTTCTTCCGCGACGCGTTCCCGCACGTCGTGGCCATGCTCGACGACGCCGTACGGCTGGCCGCGAGCCTGGACGAGCCCGAGGAGGACAACTACGTCCGCGCCCACGTGCTGGCCGACGCCGACCGGGGCGACCGGGCCGCCTTCCGGATCTTCGGATCCCGTCCCGGAGCGTACGGCGCCGGGCTCCTTCCGCTCATCGACAGCCGAAACTGGCGCGACGACGCCGACCTCGCCGAGGTCTACGCCGTCTGGGGCGGGTTCGCCTACGGCCGGGGCGTCGACGGCGTCCCGGCGCGCGAGGACATGGAGACGGCCTACCGGCGCATCGCCGTGGCGGCCAAGAACGTCGACACCCGCGAGCACGACATCGCCGACTCCGACGACTACTTCCAGTACCACGGCGGCATGGTCGCCACCGTCCGCGCCCTCACCGGCAGGGCCCCGGCCGCCTACATCGGCGACAGCACCCGCCCGGACGCCGTCCGCACCCGGACGCTCTCGGAGGAGACCTCCCGGATCTTCCGCGCCCGGGTGGTGAACCCGCGCTGGCTGGCGGCCATGCGCAGGCACGGGTACAAGGGGGCCTTCGAGCTCGCCGCCACCGTCGACTACCTGTTCGGCTACGACGCCACCACCGGTGTCGTCGCCGACTGGATGTACGACAAGCTCGCCGCGGCCTACGTCCTGGACCCGGAGAACCAGGCGTTCCTGGCCGAGTCCAATCCGTGGGCGCTGCACGGAATCGCCGAACGCCTGCTGGAGGCCGCCGACCGGGGCATGTGGGAGCACCCGGACCCGGACATCCTGGCCGCTCTGCAGGAGGTCTACCTCAAGACCGAGGGGGACCTGGAGGACGGCCGGGGGTAGACCCGCCGGAGGAGGCCGGACGCGGGCCCGGGGCCGGTCCCGGGAACCGCGGCCGAACCGCGCCGCCGCGATCGTCGACCCCCCGCTCCGTACATGGCTGAGCCGTCCCCTGAACCGGACCGGAAACTGTCGGTGGCGGCGGCGAGAATCCTCTCCGATACCGAAGGCGGTCGCACGCGGAGGGAAACACGCCCATGGCCACGTTCGTTCTGATCCACGGCGGTGGGGGTGTCGCCTGGCAGTGGCACCTTCTCGATCCCGAGCTGCGCGCGCGGGGTCACGACGTCGTCGCCGTCGACCTGCCCCTCGCCGACGAGAAGGCAGGGCTGGCCGAGCTCGCCGACACGGTGGTCGAGGCGGTCGGCGAGCGCGGCGACGTGGTCGTGGTGGCCCACTCCTGGGGCGGGTTCGTCGGCCCGCTGGTGTGCGACCGGGTCCGGGCCGACCTGCTGGTGATGCTGGCGGCCATGATCCCCGCGCCGGGCGAGCCTCCCGGTGACTGGTGGACCGCGACCGGGTTCGAGGATCCCGGCGGCGACCCGGCCGAGACCTTCTGCCACGACCTGCCGCCCGCCCTGGCCGACGAGGCGATGCGCCGCGGCCAGGGCCATGCCGAGCGCTCGCTGGTCGAGCCCTGGCCGCTGACCGCCTGGCCCGACGTGCCGACCAAGGTCCTGGTCTGCCGCGACGACCGCTTCTTCCGCCCGGAGTTCATGCGCGGGATCGCGC
Organism: Planobispora longispora; assembly: GCF_016863135.1. Classification (GTDB taxonomy): domain Bacteria; phylum Actinomycetota; class Actinomycetes; order Streptosporangiales; family Streptosporangiaceae; genus Planobispora; species Planobispora longispora. The sequence continues at coordinate 78,244 of NZ_BOOH01000023.1, read as the reverse complement.
GTGAACGTCTGGGCGTCACCCCCGAGGAGATCGACGGCGGCCACATGGTGATGCTCTCGCGGCCAGAGGAGCTGGCCGCCCGCCTCGACGGCTACATTCGCCGGTGACGCCGGCTCCGGAGCCCGCCCCATCGTTCACTGGGGCGGGGCCGCCACGGCGAAGTAGTAGGAGGTGAGGTCGGCGCGATTGCCCGCGCGGTCGACGCTGAACACCGCCATCTGGTGGAGCCCGGCGGTCCGGGGTGTCCACGTCAGGGTGACGGACCCGTCGGGGCCGGCCGGGACGTGCTGCCATCGCTCCGCGGGCGGCACCGTGTAGTAATAGTCCGTCACGTCCTTCGCCCCGTTGGGGGCGAACGTGAACCGGCCCGGGACGCCGGGCCCGCCGACGAGATCGAGACCGCTGTAGGGGGTCGCGGTGACCACGGCGGGGGCGGGCCTGGTGATGTCCACCGTGTACTCACACCACGGACTCCACTCGCTCACCTGCCCGTAGCGGTCCTCCGAGCGCACCCGCCACCGGTAGGACTCGCCGTCCGCACCCCGTGGGGAGCCCATCGAGAGGCCGTTGTACTCCACGTAGGCGACCTCCTCGTGAACGGCCACGCCTTCGAGGGTCTCCCACTGCCAGCGGGTGCTCAGCGGGTGGGCGCCGCCGCTGAAGATCGCCTCGGGGCGGGGGAAGTAGGGAATGTACGGCCGGCCGGCCCCCGCCGTACAGGGGAAGGGCGGGACCCGGCCGCCGGGGGGATCCGGCCAGTGATAGCCGGACCTGTCGGTCATGATCTCGGCGGGCGGCCTCAGCGGCGGGAGGGAACTGACGCGCAGCAGCGAATCGTGGCCGATCAGGTAGGCGCCCCCAGGGTCCCGCTCCCGCGACGACCGCAGCCCGAACGTCACCGTGTTCTTCCCCGCGGCCCGCGCTTCCGTCACCGCCTCTGTGGCGTCGAACAGCAGGGTCGTCCCGGACTCGTCGTCGCACGAACCCCAGGCGTAGGTGTCGATCAGCCGCAGCCACGTCGGCTGCCGGTGCCAGGTGGTGCGCTCGTCGATGGGGCCGGTCTGCCACAGTTCGATGGTTTTCTCGCCCACCCGGCACGTGTCGGCCCGCCGCACGAAGAGCCTGGCCTCGACCGGCCTGCCCGCGGGGAGCGTGGCCAGGTCGAATCTGAGGAACGACCGGGTGACGCCGTGCCGGTCCCGGCGGCCGACGGGCAGCGGCGTCTCCTCCTTCCAGTGCGGCTCGTGACGGCGCCGCGAGTCCACATGGGTCCAGGCGTCGGGAGAGGCGGCGTCGACGGGCAGCGTCGGGTCGCCGGGGAAGGGGTCCTTCTCCTCGTACTCGTAGGTGATCCGCAGCTGCGGATCATTCCGGAAGACGAGGGGACCCTGCGGCCGGTCCTCGAAGGAGCCGCGAACGCCGTAGGTCGCCACGCCGTTCTCCCAGGCCGTCGTGGGGGTCGCCACGAGCTCGTACGACGGGCTGGGGCGGCACGCCCATTCCCCGGGCACCGCGTAGAGCGAGCTGATCCACTCCGGCTGGTGCTTCCCGTCGGTGTGCCTGCTGATGGGACCGGTCTGCCACAGCTGGAAGCTGCGGATCCGCTCCGCGCAGTCCAGCGCGGGGCGCACCAGCGTCAGCCGGGCCTCGACGATCTTCTTGCCGGTCAGCGCGGAGACGTCGTAGGCGTAGTACGCCCGGTGCACCGCCGGGGGCTCGCCCATCAGGCCGACGGGCAGGTCCGCGGGCTCCTTCCAGTGGCTCTCGCCGGGCTGGAGCGAGGACGTGTAAGTCCAGGCCCGAGGTTGGAGCACGATGGTCGCCGTGGCGGTCCGGGCCGCCGCGGGCGACGCCACGACGAACATGGACAACAACGAGACAGTCAGCGCGCGCGCGAGCATGCGGCGGAACGACCCCATGGTGAGACACCCCGTTTCCCACGACCCCTAGGCGGAGGGTAGCCGGAGGATCTCCGCGGGGGCAGGCCCAATTCGCGATCAAGCCCGCCGGCGCGCGGATGAGCCGGCCTTCTCCGGGGCCTGGCTGCGGACGCTCGCTCCGGAGCTCCGCAGGGGATTCTCCTGACCGCGCCGCCGGTGGTCCGGGCGGGCGTCAGCTGTCGACGGCCAGCTTCACCCCGAGCCCGACGAAGATGCCGCCCGTGGCGGTGTCGATGCGGCGCCGGGCGGCGTGCCGGGTGCGCAGCCAGCCGCCGATCCGGCCGGCGAGCACGCCGACCGTGCCGTCGACCAGGAACTCCAGCGCGATCAGGATGGCGCCGAGGATCGTGAACTGCAGCCACACCTGTCCCAGTGCCGGGTCGATGAACTGGGGCAGGAAGGCGATCGTGAAGGTGACCATCTTGGGGTTGAGCAAGTTGGTCATCAGGCCGCTGAGGAACGCCCGGCGGCCCGAGATCCCTCCGCCGGTCGCGGCCGCGTCGAGGTCGCCGTTGCCGCGGTTGCGCAGGATCTGGACGCCCAGGTAGATCAGGTACGCGGCTCCGGCGATCCGCACGATCGTGAAGGCGACCGGCACCGCCTCGAACAGCGCGGCCAGTCCCGCGGCGGCCACGGCGACGTGGACGGCCTCGCTGCTCGCCACGCCGGCCGTGGCGAGCAGGCCGGCGCGCGGGCCGCCGCGCATCCCGCATCCCAGCACGAACAACATGTCCGGACCGGGGGTGATCATCGCGACGATCGTGGTGACGGTGAAGAGGGCGAGGAGGTGGGGGTCGATAGGCATGATCCGCATCCTGCCAGAGTCACGTGAACGGCCTGGCCCGCGAGGATCGGGCCGGGCCGCCGCGACCCGCCCCCGATCCGGAGGGCCGGATCCGGGGCGCCGCGACCCGCCGCTCGCTCACTCGCTCTCGGAGCGGCCCATCCGCCAGTAGCCCATGAACGCGACCGCCGAGCGGTCGACCCCGGCCTCCTGCACCAGGTGGCGGCGGAGCGTCTTGACCACCCCGGCCTCACCGGCCAGCCAGGCGTAGAAGCCGCCGCCCCGAGCGGCGGGCTCGGGCACCTCCCAGAGGATGTCGGCGTCCACGTCGACGTCCTCCAGCGCCTCCTGCGCGCCGCCTGACACGCCGAGCCCGGCGAGCGCCTCGCGTACGGCGGGCACGAGCAGGTCGCCGTGGCGGGCGCCCTCGCGGGGCAGCCAGGTGACCTCCACGCCCGGCGGGACGGTGAGGGGGAGCTCGTCGCCGGCCTCCGGCACCTCCAGCAGGACCCGGGCCCGCGCGTCCCCGGGGAGGGATTCGGCGATGGAGGCGATCGCGGGGACCGCGGTCTCGTCGCCGGCCAGCAGCATGCGGGCCGTCCCGGCCGGGGGAGCCCACTCCTGGCCGCCGGCCGGGCCGGGGAAGGCGGCGTTGGGGCCGATCACCACGACCGGGTGGCCGGGGGCGGCGTAGGTCGCCCACCGGGACGCGGGGCTGATGTCGCCGTGGAGCACGAAGTCCACGTCGAGCTCGCGCGCCTCCCGCCGTACGGCGCGCACGGTGTAGGTGCGGATCGGGTTGCGCAGCGCCTCGGGCAGCGCCCGCCACCGGAAGTACCAGTCGGAGCCGTCGCCGATCGGGCTGAAGGTGCCGTCGGGCAGCGGGAGGATTATCTTGATCCGCTGGTCGTGGCCGTTGTCGGCGAAGGCGGCCAGGTCGTCGCCGGTGAAGGTGACCCGCATGAAGCTCGGGCTGAGCCGCCGCGTCCGCAGGACCTGGAGACGGAAGGAGCGGAAGGCGAGGATCTCCTCAGCCGCTTCCGCGGCGCTCCCGGCGGCCTGCGCCTCGGTCCGCTCCACGGTCTGCTCGGTGCTCACGGTGATTCGCCGCCTTCGCTCGGGGATGCCTCCAAGAGCAACTTAGCTTTGCCTATCCTAATTAATCAACTCGCGACGAGTGCCGGGCTCCGGGACGGCTCCGCGGGTCCCGCTCCCTGCGCCTGCGGTGCCGGCCGCTCGCCGGAGGGCGGGGGTGCCACTTGGCGATGAGGAACGTCCAGCCGAGGACGAAGGCGATCAGCGTCGTCAGCGGCAGGGGGTCCAGAAGGGGGAACGTTCCCTCGGGGTCGTACAGGACGAGGGACACGGATTCGGCGGCCGGCGCCGGGGCCACCTCGGCCGGGGTCTCGGCGGTGTCCTCGGCGCCCAGCGTGAGGTTCTCCGCGACCTTGCGCGGCAGCCCGTAGCCGACGACCTTGCTCTCGTCGCGGGCCTTGCGCTTCAGCCAGACCCGGTCGACGTTCGCCTCGATGGTGTGGATCGTTCCACCGTCCACCCGCTCGACCACGCCGACGTGGTCCACTCCCTTGATGTTCTTCCCGCCCGACCAGTCGAAGAAGACCAGCGCACCGGGCTCCGGCGTGCTGGACCAGGCGCCCTGGGTCTCGAACCAGCGGGCGTGGGAGGGGGTCCAGGCGAACTGGCCGACGTACTCCTCCACCCCGGCCCGTTCCGCGGCCCAGGCGATGAACATGTCGCACCAGGGGGCCGTGCGGTACTGGGTGTCCTGGACCACGTGGGTGGAGTACCACTCGCCGAACTTGGTGCGCTGCCCGGCGCCCTCGCGGTACCCGAGCTCCGCCACCATGACCTTCAGCAGATCGTCCCCGATCCGATCCATGGCCGCCCGCCGCTCCGTCCCCTCGCCGCCGCCCTTGCGCGAAGGCGGTGGTCACTGTCCGATCACGCCGAACTTTATTCAGATAAACCCGGATAAGTCGGGCGATTGAGTTATGAATGCCGGATTTGATGGATGGCGCGACGCGGAGCTCCGCGCCGTCTACCATGCCTTCGCCCGCTGCGGCCGCACCTTCAGCTGTGACGGTCGGCCAGGCCGAGCAGGTATCGCCGCTCGACCTGGTTGCCGGTCGGGGCGGCCGCCCGGCGGTACAGCGCCGCCCGCGTCGCCGGTCATCCGGAGAAGGTGGGCGCGCACCGCACGTTCCCGCTGCCGGGTCAGCGGTTCCCGGTCCAGCCCGTGGCGCCGGTCGAGGTCGTCGAGCAGTGCCAGCCCGCGGGCCGGCCCGTGGGCCTTGGCGACCGCCACCACCCGGCTGAGCCGTACCGGCGCGGTCGGGTGGAGCCGTTCGAGCCACAGGTACAGCACCGCGATCTGCGGCCGGTCCGTCCGCTCCGGGGAAGGAGCCGGGCTCCGGCAAGCAAATCGAAGCCGCGTCAGGAGAGCGGCGGCCGTACGGCTGATTTATACCGTCTGACCTGTGCGGGTGCCCTGGATGGATCGCATCATCTGCGTGATCATCCCGCATGCATCCCGCATTCGCCGAGTCAGGCGACATGGTGCACGGCCGCCCGCTTTCAAGCGGGGCGATCGCCCTCATCGGGTGCCAGAACCCGTGTTCAGAGGGTGGTGGACGATCAGGGCCGAAGCGTTCTCATGTTGTGAGACCGAGTAGCTGAAGACCGTCGGCGGGATGACAGCGGTAATGGTCGGTGGCGGCGGCGATGTTGCTCCAACCGATCAGGCGGGCCAGGCCGATGGCCGATCAGGCGGGCCAGGCCGATGGCCAGGTTGCGGAAGCCGGCCATGACCCGGGCGGCGGCGCTTGACCTGCAGGGCCTGGGCGGCGTGCGGGAAGGGCAGGTCGGGCCGGACGGTGCAGATCTTCATCCGGCGGATCTCACGGCGGCTGTGGGCGCGCTCATCGCTGCGGTGGTTGAGCAGGGCCTGGCGCCAGGGCAGCGCCTTGAGGCGGCGTTGCAGTGGGGGTTGGTTGGCCTTGACGATGAACAGGTAGTGGCCGCCGGCGGCGACGAGGTGGCGGGCGTGGGTGTCTTGGGTGCGCAGGGCGTCGGCCAGGGCGGGCAGGTCGTCGGGGCTGGCGATGGGGGCGGTGGAGGTGACGTGCTCGCGGTGGTGGGTGAGCACGTCGATAGGGGATGATGGCACGCGAACGCGGCCCCTGTTCTTGATCGGCTGGCTTCGACAACCGTCGATCATCAGGAGTCGCGTTTGCCGTCTCCAGGCCGGGGTGCCCTCAATCGCTCGCCCGTGTCAGGGTGCAGCCGTCTCACCGGCCGAGAACGCCTCGGCCTTGGAGTGCAGGGACCGCCGGTGGGTCATCGGAAAAAGACGGATCCCGCCCGGTGAAATCGCCGGACGGGATCCCTGAATCTGACCCGGGCCTGTTTTCCGCAAATGGCCTTCGGCCCGTGCCGGTCAGCTCACTGCCCTCACTTCAGCTTGAACTTCTGGCTGGGCAGGTTGTTGAGGACCTGTGATTCCAGAAGCGCGCCCTTCTGCGGGGAACTGTTCCTGATTCCCATGTACAGCTTGCTGTCCGCGTTCTCGTAGCGGTGGACGACGACGCCGTTGTGCAGGGTCTGGCGGTCCCGCCAGAACTGGCGGGAATCGTCGACCGACGCCGAGGGGAGGCACTTGACCTGGCGAACGATGTCGCCGGCCACGCTGGAACCCCTCAGGCACAGGCCGGTGTGGGCGTTGACGATCTGCAGAACGGCGCCGCCGGGAGCGAAGCGCAGCTCCCACTTCTGCGTCTGCAGGCTGAGGTCCGGCTCCTGGGTCACCCTGATGCCGGTGACTCCCGGCGTCGGCGGGAGGCCCGCAGTGAGGGCCATTCTCAGCCCGTCGGTCTGCGGAACGTGCTGCGGGATCAGCCCGACCAGCAGGGGGGCCGCGGCTGCGGCCCGCGTTGCCGGACCGGTGGCGGGCTGCGCCGCCAGGGTCGTGGGCTGCGCCGCCGAGGTCGTGGGCTGTACTGCCGGGGGAGTGAACTGCGCCGCCGGGGCCGTGGGTTGAACGGGCGGGCCGGTCACCGCCCCTGCCGCCGGGCCGGGCCCGCCGAGCAGCGCCGCCGTCGCACCGGCCAGGACGGCGAGACCGAGGGCCTTCTTGTTCATCGGCATTTCGGATTGCCTTTCTGTTCTCTGTGTGGGCTTGGTCAACCCGGAGAGAACACTGCACGGAAGCGACGTAACCGTTCCGTGCAGAAGTGCACACAGACGCTTAATTAACCAAACTGCACACATTTAAAAATTCAGTGGCGCGGAGTGGCGAATTGGCCGATAATCCGCCGGACGTGTGCGCGGGTGACTACCGTTTCCTCGGTCCGGGACACGCCCCGGCCCAAGGCCGAGGCGTTCTCGGCTGGTGAGACGGCTGCACCCTGACACGGGCGAGCGATTGAGGGCACCCCGGCCTGGAGACGGCAAACGCGACTCCTGATGATCGACGGTTGTCGAAGCCAGCCGATCAAGAACAGGGGCCGCGTTCGCGTGCCATCATCCCCTATCGACGTGCTCACCCACCACCGCGAGCACGTCACCTCCACCGCCCCCATCGCCAGCCCCGACGACCTGCCCGCCCCGGCCGACGTCCTGGACACACCGCCCGACCCGCGCAGCCGCCGGGGACGCCGCTACCGCCTGGGCTCACTGCTGGCGTTATCCCTGATCGCGGTGCTCGGCGGGGCCGCCTCCCTGGCAGCGATCACCCGATGCATCAGCGGATACGACCCCGACCTGCTGGCCCGTGCCGGGCTGCCCGGCACCGCCCCCCTGGCCGCCGGCACCCTGCGGCGCCTGCTGTCACGCCTGGACGGTGATGCCTTCGACGTCGCGACCTGCGGCTACCTGGCCACCCTTGCCACCCGCCCCCTGCCCGAAGCCGATGACCATCGCGCGCGCCGGACACCGTCGGTCGGCCTGGCGGTCGACGGCAAAATGCTGCGCGGCAGCCGAAGCAGCACCGGCAGCACCGGCAGCTTGCTGGCCGCGCTGCGTCACGACACCCAGACCGTCGCCGCCGACCTCGGCCTCCTGCGCCGCGTCTTCCCCGGCTACTAGGAGCCGGGGCGCGGCATCCGGCCCTGGCTGCGCGGCGTCCGGGCCACCGCCCAGTGGCAGACGCCTGGCGACATCCAGCCGTAGCTCGCCGTAGGACCGGACGTGCTGCCAGGGTGGGGTTGAGCGGCTTGGCCCACTCCGGCCCGGCCAGGACGTCCTGCAGCATCAGGGTGCGCCGAACTAGTTGATGATCTTGTTCGGGTCGGTGCTGACGCCGCGACCAGCGGTTGGAGGCGTGCGCGGCCGCAGGCGCTCGCCCTGCGGTCCGAACACGATCAGATATTCGACCGGACCGCCGGGGCTGGTGTTCGCCACCCCGTGCGGGGTGCGGGTGTCGAACTCGGCGACGTCCCCGGGGGCAGGATGAGGTCTTGGCCGCCGAGCGCGAGCCACAGCCGCCCGTCGCAGCTGACACCGGCGAGCGTCGCGCCGTGGTGCTCGCGCACGGCCCGCAATCGGGGCCCCATCGCGGCCGGCGTGCCGTTCACGCCGTCGACTGTCACCTTCCCGCTCCTTCTTGCCGTGCCGCTCCACCGTTATGTCCTGCGAGTTTGCCAGAACGGCAAGGCAAATCACGTCGGGCGGGTGCCGCGCCGCAGGATCTATGGGTGGCCGCATCCGCCGCGAACCGAGGAGAAGTCCATTCAGCCCGAGCCGACCACCGAGCTCCGCCACCGCATCGTCGAGGCCCCGGCCGGGCGCCTGCACCTGGTCGAGCAGGGCACCGGCCCGCTGGTCCTGCTCGTGCACGGCTTCCCCGAGTCCTGGTACTCCTGGCGCCGCCAGCTCCCGGCCCTCGCCGCGGCCGGCCACCGGGCGGTGGCGGTCGACGTGCGCGGTTACGGCCGCTCCTCCAAGCCGGAGGCGATCGATGCCTACCGGATGCTCGACCTGGTGGAGGACAACCTCGCCGTGGTGCGCGCTCTCGGCGAGGAGAGCGCGGTGGTCGTCGGCCACGATTGGGGCTCCGGCATCGCCGCCGCCTCCGCCCTGCTCCACCCCGAGGTCTTCCGCGCCGTCGGCCTGCTGAGCGTCCCCTACGCGCCGCCCGGCGGCCCCCGCCCCAGCGACATCTTCGGCCAGATCGGCGGCCCCGAGGAGGAGTTCTACGTCTCCTACCTCCAGGAGCCCCGGCGCGCCGAGGCGGAGATCGAGCCCGACGTCCGGGGCTGGCTCGCGGGCTTCTACGCGGCCCTGTCCGCCGACACCATGCCTGCCCCGGGCGAGCCCGACCCGCACTTCGTCGTCCGCGGCGGCGGCCGGCTGCGCGACCGCTTCCCCACGGGAGTCCTCCCGGCCTGGCTGAGCGAGGACGAGCTGAACGTCCATGCCGGGGAGTTCGAGCGCACAGGGATGACCGGCGCACTCAACCGCTACCGCAACATGGACCGAGACTGGGAAGACCTCGCCCCGCACCACGGAGCCCCGATCAAGCAGCCGTCTCTGTTCATCGGCGGCGCCCTGGACGCCTCCACCACCTGGATGTCCGACGCCATCGACGCCTACCCCACCACCCTCCCCGGCTTGTCGGCCTCCCACCTCTTGGACGGCTGCGGTCACTGGATCCAGCAGGAGCGCCCCGACGAGGTCAACCGCCTGCTGACCGACTGGCTCGCCACCCTCCGGGGCTGAACCACGCGGGCTGCCGACGCAGGCCAGCGGCCTCCGAGAAGACCGTGTTCCCGGAAGCCCTCGTCGCGAGGACGTCCGCGAACGAGATCCAGGGCGCAACGTACGACCGCGCCACCGCCTGCCATCGGCGAACCGGTGACATCCCCGTCATCGCCGCGCTGCGCCCCAGGCATGTGCTCATCCAGCACTACGACGAGGAGGCCACCAGGTCCTCCACGAACCGGGTGACGGCCATAGGCTCCCCCCGTGACCGACACGGAAACCATTGACGAGACCCCGGCGGCGAGGGCCGCCCGCTTCCGTGCGGAGGCCGCCGCGCGGGGGATTCCGGCCGCCGAGGTGCAGGCGCACATACGCACCGCTCGCCCGGCCGTCTACCTCGCACCGGGCGGCCCCGGCCCGGTCGTGGCGCTGACCGGCGGGAACCCGCCGCTGCCGGAGGGCGCCCCCGCGCCGGCGGCGGCGTTCGTCGCGGCCGTCGACTGCGCGGCCCTGCCGCCGGGGGCGACGGATCTGCCGCTGCCCACCGAGGGCCGGCTGCTGTTCTTCGCCGACCCCGATCCGGGCAGCGGGGCGGTGGTCGCCGACGCTGTGCGGTATATGCCGGCCGGGACGCCGCTGGCAGAGCGTGCGGTCGACCCGGACGACGGTCCGGGCACCTACCGCCGGGCGCGGCTGGACTTCTGCTTCCACCAGTGGTCGTGGCCGTGGCGCGAGGAGGACGACGACGAGGAGTCGCAGCGGGCGGCCGAGCTGGAGTCCGCCTGGTCGCAGGTGGTCGGCTGGCGCCCTCACTGGCGCTTCCAGCTTGGCGGCGAGCCGGTCCTGTTCAACTGGGACCCGGTCGAGGTGGTCCGGGACGAAGCGCCGCTGCCCGTCGCGGACGGCGACGAGTGGACGCTGCTGGCCACCTGGCGTGGTGAAGACGACTGCGAGGAGCTGGAGGCGGGCCTGTTCCACTGGGTGATTCGCCGCGCCGACCTGGTCGCTCTCCGCTTCGACCGGGTGTATGTGTACGTCGACGCCTTCTGACGGCCCGGCCCCGGCCCGCTCTCGCGGGAACAGGGGCCGGGCGCCTGATGGTCAGGAGGCCGGTGGCGGCGCGCTTCCGTTGTGGAAGGGGTTGTCGGCCAGTCGCTCGGGTGTGACCAGGAAACGGATCACGCCGGCCTGTACCTGCCAGGCGTGCCACACGACCCAGTCGCGTTCGACGTGGTCGGCAGGAACCGGGTCGAAGGACAGGCCTGCGGTCTGCGGGTCGATGCGGATGCGGCTGAACACGGCGCGCAGGTCTCGGCGGCGCGCCTCGGCCACCATGTCCCCCACCGACCGGCCACGCCGCAGGGAGACACCGGCGAACATCTCGCCCGGGGCCGTGGCTTGGTCAGCGTTGGCGTACTGCTCTCCTGGCCGGGCCTGGCGGCCGAGCCGGATGTTCACATGTCCGGTGAACCGGGCGGGAATCCGCATCACCATGACGCAGCCGCTGTCGCGGCCCGGCCGGCATCCCTTCGGAGCGCTCTCCGTCGACAAGGCGACGCCGCCGAACCGGGGGCCGGAAGGGTCCGGTGGGGTCTGCGGATCGGGCACCTGATCGCCGCCGATCACCATGCCCAGGATCTGTCCCACGGCGCCCGGGGAGACCGGCACCGGACGCAGGTCGATGTCCAGACCGACCGCGTGGAACGCCTCGGTGTACCTGGCGTGATCGGCGAAGGGGTCGGTGATCCGCGCGACGTACTGGTCGCCGTCGCGCACGATCGAGACGGCGGAGTTGGCGTAGCTGACGGCGCTCGGCTCGCGCAGCAGGCTGGGACCGACGACGAGGCCGGTGGCGAGCACGCCGACGGCTGCCGCGGCCATCAGCCGCATTCTCCAGGGCCGCCCGCCGGCCGGTGAGGGCGGCGCCGCGATGTCCGGCCGTGCGGCGGTGATGGTGGCGAGCAGGGTCCGTGCCCCCGCGGCGGACGCCTGCCCGGCTGCGGCCAGTCGTTGGGCGAAGCGTTTGCGGGCGCGGTGGAGCCGGATGCGTACGGCGTTGCGGGAGCAGCCCAGGACACAGGCGATCTCAGCGGCGTCCAGGCCTTCCCAGGCGACCAGGGACAGCAGTTCGTGATCGTCGTCGGACAGCCCGCGGAACACATCGGCCACCTGGGTGAACTCCAGGCGCTCATCGGATGGGGCCGTGCGGGCGTAGAAGGCGACGACGTCCTCGTCCAGTGTCGTGTGGCGGCTGCGGTGGCGCAGGTGTCCCCTGCGGTGGCTGGCCACGACGTTGCGCGCCACGCCGTACAGCCACAGCCGCGCCTCATCCCCGGCGGGCAGGTCCGCTATACGGCGCCACGCGATCTCGAATGTCTCGGCCACCACGTCGGCCGCGTCCTGGGCGCAGTCGCAACGGCGGATCGCATAGCCCAGGATCTGTTCGTAGGTGTCGAGATAGACCTTCTCGAACCAGGCTTGAGGGTTGTCATCCACTGGTAGTCCTCATGACCGGCCTTCCACGTGACGGGGATTCGCTTACGCCCCTTCATGTCGCAGATGCCGCGATCATTTCTCCGCCCTCTGGGCATCCCTCGCTTTACCGTGACGGACAGGTCTGCGTGGCTGGAGGGCTTCATGCCGTGCGAGACCGGCGAGCGGCCGTCGTTCCCGCCTGATCGTTCTATCGCGGGGCGGTGCGACCCGGCCGGGGCTCCGGCCCGCTCCCGGGGATCGGATGACGGAGCGTGAGGTGGGGCTGGCGGTAGTGGAGTACGCGGATGCGGAGCAGGTCGAAGTCGCCACGTCCGTGCGCTCGCGGAGGTGGGAGATCAAGTTCCGACCGTGACGACGACCTTCCCCGCGGTGTGGCCCTCCTCCTGATACCTGACGGCCGCCGGGATCTCCTCGAACGGGTAGCACCGGTCGATGACCGGGGTGACCTTCCCGCCCTCGATGAGCTCGGTCAGCGTCATCAGGTTCCGCTTGTTCTCCGTGCACCCGACCACGTCCGCCCTGACCACCCTCTGGGACACGAACGGCGACAGCGCGAGTGCGGAGACCATGCGGCCGACGGGCTTCAGCCACCGGCCGCCCGGCCCGCCGACGATGACGTGGGTCCCCTCGCGGGTCAGCGTCCGCAGGCACGCCCTCCCCGGGCGGCTTCCCGCGACGTCCAGCAGGAGGTCGTAGCGCTGCCGGCTCCGGGTGAAGTCCTCTTTGGTGTAGTCGATGACCTCGTCCGCGCCGATCGACCGCACCAGCTCCGTGTTCCGCGGCCCGCAGACGCCGGTCACCTCCGCGCCGAACGCCTTGGCGATCTGCACGGCGAACGTCCCGACGCCGCCCGAGGCCCCGTTGACGAGGACCCTCTGCCCCGGCCGGATCCGCCCCTGGTCGCGCAGGCCCAGCAGGGCGGTGCCGGCCGCCAGCGGCACCGCCGCCGCCTGCTCGAACGAGAGGTTCTCCGGCTTGGGCGCCAGCTCGCTCTCCGGGACGCACACGTACTCGGAGAAGCCGCCCCGCTTGGGCATCGCGAACACCTCGTCACCGGGGCGGAACTCCGTCACGTTCTTGCCGACCGCCTCCACCCGCCCCGCCACGTCGGCGCCCAGGATGTCGATCTCCGGTCCGCGCAGCCCGGGACCGCCGGGCATCAGGCGCGCGATGTACGGCTCGCCTCTCATCAGGTGCCAGTCGTAGGGCTGGACGGAGGTGGCGAGGACCCGGACCAGAACCTCGTCGTCGCCGGGCGAGGGCATGGCGACGTCCGTGAGGTCGAGGACGTCGGGTGAGCCGTACGAGCGTAGGACGAACGCCTTCATCACATTCTCCTGATCTACTGGGGCGAGGGGCCGGGGGGAACGAGGTGAGTGTGTCCGCGTTCCGTGCGGCGGCTCAACGGCCGAAAGTACGACCGTTTCGTGGCTGATCGGCGGGATCGGATCGGGCCGTTCTATCGATGAGCCGGCACCGCCCCGGCCGCCACGATCGATCCATGACCGACACTTCCCCCGCCAGGGCGGGATGGCTCGCGCCCACCGGCCTGATCGTCCTCAGCGTCGTCCCCGTCATCGCCGGCGCCGTCCGTCTCGGCGAGCTGACCGCCGGCGCGGAGGTCACGGCGGAGAACGCCCGGTTCTTCGCGGCACCCGTGCCCATCGTGCTGCACATCCTCAGCGTCACCGTGTACAGCCTCCTGGGGGCCTTCCAGTTCGCGCCGGGCTTGCGCCGCCGCAGGCCCGGCTGGCACCGCGCCGCCGGGCGGCTCCTGGTCGGGTGCGGGCTCGTCGCGGCGCTCTCGGGGCTGTGGATGACCGTGTTCTACGCCTTCCCCGCCGGTGACGGCGCCCTCCTCGCCGGCTTCCGGCTCGTGTTCGGCTCGGGCATGGCCCTGTCCATCGTCCTCGGCCTCGCCGCGATCCGGCGGCGGGACATCGTCCGCCACCGCGCCTGGATGACGCGCGGTTACGCGATCGGGCTCGGCGCGGGCACGCAGGTGCTGACCCATCTGCCCTGGTCCCTGGTCGCCGGTGAGCCGGGCGAGTTCAGCAGGGCGCTCCTCATGGGCGCCGGATGGGTGATCAACCTCGCCGTGGCCGAATGGATCATCCGCAGGCGGTCCGCCGGGCCGGTCCGCACCCCCGCGGGAGCGCGCCCGCGCCCGAATGCCCCGATCAGTTCCTGACGCGCTTGGTCTCGTACGCCCACATGGCGATCTCGACGCGGTTGCGCACGCCGAGCTTGGCCATCAGGCTCGCGATGTGGCTCTTGACCGTGCTGAGGGAGATGTGCAGCTCGTCGGCGATCTCGTTGTTGGTCCGCCCGCGCGCCACGGTGAGGAGGATCTGCTCCTCCCGGTCCGTGAGCGTCTCGATGGGCTGCGCCGGCGGTGAGGAGCGCCCGGCGTCGGCGAAGGCGTCGAGCAGCCGCGCGGTGACGCTCGGGGCGATGAGCGCGTCGCCGTCGGCGGCGGCGCGGATGGCCTGGGAGAGCAGGACCGGACCGGCGTCCTTGAGCAGGAAGCCCCGGGCGCCCGCCCTGAGCGCGGCGTAGACGTATTCGTCGAGGTCGAAAGTGGTGATGACGACGACGGCGATGGGGTCCTCGACGGCCGGTCCGGCCAGGGAGCGGGTGGCCTCGATGCCGTCGAGGCCGGGCATGCGGATGTCGAACAGGCACACGTCGGGGCGGAGGCGGCGCGCGAGCTCGACGGCGCGCCGCCCGTCGGCGGCCTCGGCGACGACCTCGATGCCCGGCTGGGCGTCGAGGATCATCCTGAGCCCGGTGCGGGCGATCTCCTGGTCGTCGGCGACGATCACCCGGATGCTCACGCGGCCGCCCCGGCCCGGGGCAGCACGGCGGTGACGGTCCAGCCGCGGCCGGGGTTCGGACCGGCGTGGCAGGTGCCGCCGAGCAGGTCGGCGCGTTCGATCATGCCGATGAGCCCGTACCCCTGCGACGCGGCCGGGCGTGCGGAGCCGTCGCCGTCGTCGCTCACCCGCAGGCTCACCGACGTGTCGTCGGCGGCGACGCGGACCTCGACACGGGTGGCGTGCCGCGCGTGCCGCCTGGCGTTGGTGATCGACTCCTGCGCGATGCGGTAGATCGCGGCCCCCACCGGGGGATGCAGGTCGTCGAGGTCGCCCGAGATCTCCACGTTGACCGACAGCCCGTCGGGGGTCCGGCCGGCGAGTCGCCGGAGGTCGGCGATGCTCCGGCCGGGCGTCATCTCCACGGGCTCGTTCCGGCGCAGGACGCGGACCATGGCGCGCATCTCGGCGAGGGCGCGCGACGCCTCGGCCTCGATCACGCGGAGCGCGTCGGCCGCGGCGGCCGGCTGCGACGCCGAGGTGGCCAGCCCCGCCTGGGCCCGTATCGCCATCGCCGAGACGTGATGGGCGACGGTGTCGTGCAGGTCGCGGGCCAGCTGCTCGCGTTCGAGCAGCTTGACCTGGTCGAGCTCGCGCATCCTGGCCCCGGCCCGGTAGCGGAACGCCCCGCCCAGGGCGACGGCCGAGAACGTGACGGTGAACGCGGCGATCGCGTCGGCGGGGGCGAGGCGGTCGAGGAACGCCGAGAGGGCGACCGTGCCGAGCATGATCGACAGCCCGATCACGACCTGGCGCCCTGAGCCCCACCGGAACAGCGCGTAGACCAGGAGCAGGAGGTACACCGTCGTGTTCGTCTCCACGGCGTCGCCGTCCGTCAGCAGCGGGACCACGCTCGTGACGCCGAAGGCGATCACGACCATCAGCAGCGGCCTGGTCCGGCGCCACAGCAGCGTGGGCACCAGCCCGACGGTGACGATCACCGAGACGACCCGCCACGGAAGGTCCGGCCGCAGCAGCCCTTCGAGCACCGCGACCGGCACGAGCACCCCCACGAGAGCCCAGTCGCGCCACACCCGGATCGACGGGCTGGGGGGAGGGGGCTCGTTCCATACGGAGCGCAGAAAGCCGTGCACGCCATCATGCTACGAGAGCCGCGCCGTCGGGGATGACCTGGGAACGCGCGATCCCCCAGCCGGTCGGAACGGTCCGCCGGCCGGCATCCCCGGCTTCAGCCGTGGAGAGGAAGCCGGGAACGCCCCGCCGGGGTCCTCGCTCCCGTGACGTCCGCGGAGGCCGCGGGCGCCCCGCATGATCTCGAAGACGCACTCTAGGCGACCGCGGACGCCGTCGCGGTCCAGGTGTTGCAGACGGCCGGGGACGCGCTGCCGAAGCCCCGGCGCAGCCAGGCGACGCGGTTCCGGCCCGTGCCGTGGCTGCGTTCCGTGGTGGCGCTCCCGTCGCCGCTGCGCCGGATGAGGTCCACGACCTCCTTCCAGTCCGCGTCCCGGTACTTCTGGGAGTTCCAGACGCTGCCCATGAACGCCCCGGCCAGGCAGTCGGCCTGCAGCTCCAGGCGGCGGCTCTGCGCGAGCATCTGGGCCCTGCCGTGCGCCGGCATGCCCCGGTAGGCGTCCCATATGCCGGCCAGGTTCTGCACGTGGTGGGCGTACTCGTGCGCGATCAGGTGCAGGGTGACCGGGTCGGCGGGGTCGGACAGGGCGTGGTCGCCGATCAGCAGGACCAGCCGCCGCTCGCCGGTGCAGTAGCGGCCGGTGACGTTCTTGCCCCACGCCGATCCGCACGCCCGGGCGGGCCTGGTCATGAACCGGACCTTCGGCTCGGCGAAGGGCAGGCCCGCCCGCTCCAGCTGCCTGGACCACGAGGCGTTCAGGCAGGACAGGACCGCCGTCAGGTGCTTCTTCGCCGCGGCGACGCCGGAGCCGTCCGGCCGGTGCGCGCAGGGAACCGCGAGCCTGCCGCCGAGGTAGATCGGGTTGCGGGTCAGCGCCGCGGTGCCGGTGGGGACCGGCCCGCCGGCGCGGACGGAGCCGGCTCCGGTCCCGGCGGTCTCGGCTCCGGCGTCGGTGGCGCCGGCGAGCAGCAGGCTGGCCACGACTCCGGCCGGCAGGACGAGGCGGAGGGGGCGCATGGGAGAGAACCCTACAGAAGGGCGGAGTACGCGAACGGATGGCGGAGGGCTATTGAACCCAAGCGCTTGTTTGGTAAACAGTTAGGCATGACCGGGAACGTGGCCGACGTCTTCGCCCCGGCGAAGCTCGGGCCGATCACCTTGCGCAACCGCCTGATCAAAGCCGCGACCTTCGAGGGCAGGACCCCGCAGGCGCTGGTCTCCGACGAGCTGGTCGAGTTCCACCGGCGGACGGCCGCCGGGGGAGTGGGGATGACCACGGTGGCCTACTGCGCGGTCGCCCCGGAGGGCCGCACCACGCGGAAGCAGATCTGGATGCGTCCCGAGGCCGTCCCGGGGCTGCGCCGCCTGGCGGAGGCCGTGCACGCCGAGGGGGCGGCCGTCTCCGCGCAGATCGGGCACGCCGGGCCGGTGGCGAACCCGGCCTCCACCCGGCTGCCCGCGCTGGGCCCGTCCCGGCGCCTCAACCCGCTGGGCGTGAGCGCGACCCGCGCGGCCACCCGGGACGACCTCGGCCGCATCGTGCGGGCCCACGCCGAGGCGGCGCTGCTGGCCGCGGAGTCGGGCTTCGACGCGGTGGAGATCCACCTCGGCCACAACTACCTGGTCAGCGCCTTCCTCAGCCCCCGCCTCAACAAGCGCGACGACGATTACGGCGGCGGCCTCGCGGGCCGGGCCCGGCTGGCGCGGGAGGTGACGCGCGCCGTGCGCGACGCCGTCGGCGACCGGATCGCGATCCTCGCCAAGCTCAACATGGACGACGGGGTCCGCGGCGGGCTCGTCCCCGAGGAGAGCCTGCAGGTCGCGGCCTGGCTGGAGGAGGACGGGAGTCTCGACGCCATCGAGCTGACCGCCGGCAGCTCGCTGCTCAACCCGATGTACCTCTTCCGCGGCGACGCGCCGCTGAAGGACTTCGCCGCGGTCTTCCCGCAGCCGCAGCGGCTGGGCGTGCGCCTGGTGGGCGGCCGGTTCCTACGCGCCTATCCCTATCGGGACGCCTACCTCCTGGACGACGCCCGCGCCTTCCGCGCCGCCCTGCGGACGCCGCTGGTCCTGCTCGGCGGGATCACCGGCGCCGCCACCATGGACCTGGCCATGCGCGAGGGCTTCGCGTTCGCCGCGATGGGCCGGGCCCTGCTCATGGAGCCCGACCTGCCCGACCGGGTCCGCAAGGACAGGACCGTCGTCTCCGCCTGCATCCACTGCAACCGGTGCATGCCGACCACCTACCGCAGAACCCGCTGTGTCCTGGTCGAATAGTCCGGGTCGAATAGCATGTGCCGGACACCACGCGACGGGGACGGGCTTTCGGATGTTCGACGACAAGACGCAGGAGACCCTGCGCCGCCTTCTGGACCTCGCCGAACACCCCTCGACCCCCGAGGCCGAGCGGGCCCTGGCCCTGGCCCGCGTCCGCGCCCTCGTCATGGTCCCGGAGGGCGACGCCCGCCGGGCCCCGGTGACCCCGGCGATGGAGGCGGGCATCCTCCGCAAGATCAAGCCGCTGACCCGCCGGGTGGACGAGGACCTGGTCGGCGAGGTCCACGGTGACCTCCACGCCTTCGGCACCCGCTACCGGGTGATCGGCGAGGTCGCCGACGAGATGGCCCACGCGCTCGACCAGTGGAGCGCCGTCGCCCCCGCCAGGCGCCACCGCCACGAGGAGACCGTCCGGGTCGCCGCCGCCAAGCTCGCCTACCTCCTCCAGCGCCGCGACCTGTTCCGCTCCTCCCGCTGGAACAGCCGTCCCCGGCCGCGTTGATCGTCTTCGGGATGCGGCCTCATCCGGGCACGTGCCCGTTCGCGGCGGCCCGCTCGACGGCCTCGACGTGCTCGGTGATGAGGCGGGCGAGCGGTCCGGGATGGGTCGCCGGCATCCAGTGCGGGGCGTCGAACCGGTGGATCCGGATCTCCGGGGCCCAGCGGCGGGCGGTCTCGGCGAGGTCCGGCGTCACGTAGGCGTCCCGGAGCGCCACCACGACCTGCGCCGGAACCGCGGTGCGCCGCTCCAGCGGGCGGCGCAGCCGGGCGCGGACGTTCGCGCGGTAGAGTCCCAGGCCCGCCACCGCGTCGTGCCGGGAGGAGGGGCGGTGCCCGGCGCTCAGGGCGAGCAGCCGCCCGCCGAGCCCGGAGCGCCAGCACAGCTCCGGCAGGATCGGCAGCCGGAAGAACCCGATGTACCACGAGGCCAGCATCTGCCGTACGGCCCGCGCCCGGCCCGCCCCCCGGAACCAGTGGCCCGCGTGGTCGAGACAGGGCCCGCCGATCGAGGTGAACGACGCGAACCTCTCGGGCGTCGTGCACACCGCCTCCCACCCCTGGATGGATCCCCAGTCGTGCCCGACCAGGTGCACCGGCCGCCCGGGGCTCACCGCGTCGATCACGGCGCGCAGGTCGGCGGTCAGGTGGGTGAAGGAGTACGGCTCCCGCCCGCGCGGCCGGTCCGACGCCCCGGCCCCCCGGACGTCGTAGGTCACCACGTGGAACCGGCCGGCCAGGCGCTCGGCGACCCGGTCCCAGATCCGGTGGTCGTCGGGGTAGCCGTGCACCAGGACGACCACCGGATTCGGATCCGGGTCCGGCCCGGCCGGGCCGCCCCGCTCGTAGACGGCCAGCCCGACGCCGTCACCCGTGATCATCCGCATGGCCGCGTCCTTCCGCCTCTATTGGACAACGTGTCAATAATCTGGCCATGCGCCGCCCCGGTCAAGGGGACATCGCTCTCGTCCGGCGTGCCCCGGTCCGGAGCGCGCCACGGCGGGCTCGGGGGCGTCACCGTGTGGGCCGGACGTTCCCGGGTACGGGGATGTCCCGTCCCGCGGAGCCGTCCGGAGCGCTCAAAGCCCGCGGGACGGTCCGACCGCCCGGCCCGCCGTGCTCACTCGATCGCTTCGCGCCGCGCTCCGGCGTCCGGCAGCTCGAACCGGTCGAGGGGCTCGGTGGCCGGTCCCTGCAGGACCTGTCCGTCCACGTCGAACCGCGAGCCGTGGCAGGGGCACTCCCAGGTGCGCTCGGCGTCGTTGAAGCCCACGACGCATCCCAGGTGGGTGCAGACGGCCGAGACGGCGTGGATGTGGCCGTCGTCGTCGCGGTAGACCGCGCACTGCTTGCCGCCCACCTTCAGGACCGCGCCCTGCCCGGCGGCGAGCCGGTCCACCGCGTCCGCCGGCTTCGAGCCCAGCCGGTCCCCGACGAAGTGGGCCGCGACCGATGCCTGCATGCGCAGCGCCGGGCCGGCCTCCCGGAGCGGATGCAGCCGCCGCGGGTCGTACAGCCGCGCCCACGGGCTCTTCCGGTCGGTGATCAGGTCGGCGAGCAGCAGGCCCGCCATGACGCCGTTGCTCATGCCCCAGCCGCCGAAGCCGGTGGCCACGTAGGTGTGGCGGGCGCCCACGTGCAGGGGCCCGGCGAACGGCAGCCCGTCGGTGGTGGAGTTGTCCTGGGCGGCCCAGCGGTAGGCGACCTCGGTCGCGCCGAACCGCTCGGCCGTCCACGCGGCCAGCCGGTCGAACCGTTCGCTCACCCCTCCGGCACCCGGCTTGAAGTGCTCGCCGGTGACGATCAGCAGGCGCCGTCCGTCCTGGTAGGGGGCGGTCCGGACCGAGCGGGTGTTCTGCTCGGTGGTGATGAACATGCCGCCGGGATCGCGCCCGGCGGGGATGGCGGCGGCGACGACCAGCTCGCGCCGGGGCTCCATCCTGGCGAACAGCAGGGCCCGATCGAACACCGGGTAGTGGGTCGCGACGACGACGTCGCGGGCCGTGACCGTCACCCCGGCGGAGGTCCGCAGGCGGCACGGCGTGCCCTCGTTGAGCGCCACGATCCGGGTGTCCTCGAAGACGGCCGCGCCGCGGGAGATCACGGCTCCGGCGAGCCCGAGGAGGTATTTGCGGGGATGGAACTGCGCCTGGTCCTCCACTCGGACCGCTCCGGCGATCGGGAACGGCAGCGTGGACTCGGTCGTGAACGAGGCCGGCAGCCCCGCCTCCGCGGCGGCCTCGGCCTCGGCGCGCATCTCCCCGGCGGCGTCCGCGGACTCGGCGTAGGTGAACGCGGGCACCCGCTCCAGATCGCAGTCGATCCCGAGCTCGGCCGCGGTCCGCGCCAGGTGCTCGACGGCCTCCTGCTGAGACCGGGCGTAGAGGTGGGCGGCCTCCTTCCCGGCGGACTTCCTCAGCTTCGCGTAGATCAGGGTGTGCTGGGCGGACAGCTTGGCCGTGGTGTGCCCGGTGACCCCCGCCGCCACGCGCCCGGCCTCCAGCACCGCCACCGACCGCCCCGCCTTGGTGAGCTCCCAGGCCGCGCTCAGCCCGGCGATCCCCGCCCCCACCACGGCCACATCGACCTCGATGTCGTGGGTGAGCGCCGGGTATGCCCCACCTTCCGCTGATTCCATCCAGAAGGATCGCGTCGTCATGGGCTGCTCCTGCCCATGGGTTGGGACATATCACCTCAACGGGTGGGGCGATCCTGCGGACGGAAAGCCGCTCATAGCTGATTGATTTATCGCCAAATAGGGCGATATTGAGCGTATGGAGGTAAGTGCGTCCTTCTTCTGGTCTAGACCGGTTGGCGTGCGCGAGGGCTGCCGTTGCGAAACTGATATTCCCCGGTATGGACCAAAAGGCCACCCCCACCTAACGTGTTCCGCACAACGCAGCTCGACTCGGTCCGGCCGCCAGGCCGTGACCGGCTACGTTTCCGGGAACACCGCGTCCGCTCGGGTGCTCCTCGGCATCCCAACCGGTACGGACCAGTTGGTCCGTAGACGATCGAGGTGATGGTCACGTGAACAAGAGACTCGCCGGCGCGGTCACACTCGGGCTGACCGCCGCACTGGTCATGACCGCCTGCGGCTCCGAGACTCCTGCGGGGGAGAGCACGGCGGAGGGCGGCCGGGTGACGCTGAAGCTCGTCGCCGCGGACTACGGCGACGGCCCCACCGCCGAGAACAGCGGGGAGAAGTTCTGGAAGGGCGTCGTGGACGAGTTCCAGGCGGCCAACCCCGGCATCAAGATCGAATATCAGGTCATCAACTGGAACGACATCGACAAGCAGGTCGCCACCATGGTGCAGAACGGGCAGGTGCCCGACATCCTGCAGACCGGCGACTACTCCGGCTTCGTCAAGGACGGCCTGCTCTACAAGAGCGAGGAGGTCCTCTCGTCCACGACCGCCTCCGACATGCTGGAGAAGTTCGCCGAGTTCGGCAAGGTCGACGGCGTCGGCTACGGCATCCCGTTCGTCTCCTCGGCCCGCGCCCTGTTCTACAACAAGGACCTGTTCGACAAGGCCGGCGTCGCCGAACCGCCCAAGACCTGGGACGAGCTCAAGGCCGCGGCCGGCAAGCTCAAGGCCGCCGGGGTCAGCCAGCCGTTCGGCCTGCCGCTGGGCAACGAGGAGGCCCAGGCCGAGTCGTTCCTGTGGTTCATGGGCAACGGCGGCGGCTACAAGGACGCCTCCGGCAACTGGGCGATCGACTCCCCGGCCAACGTCGAGACCTTCACCTACCTCAAGGGCCTGGTCTCGGCCGGTCTGACGACCCCCAACCCCGGCACCAAGAACCGCAAGGACGTCTGGGCGGACTTCGCCGCGGGCAAGGTCGGCATGGTCAACGGCGGCCCCATGTCGATCCCGATCTTCGAGAAGGGCGGGCTGAGCAACTTCGGCGTGGCCCCCATCCCGGGCAAGGCCGGTCCTCTGGAGACCACCCTGGGCGTCGAGGACTGGATCATGGCGTTCAACAAGAACGGCCACAAGGAAGAGATCAAGAAGTTCTTCGACTTCTTCTACGGCGGCACCGCGGCCCAGAAGATCAGCGACACCTACAAGCTGCTCCCGGTGACCAAGTCCGGCATCGAGAAGCTGGGGTCGGACGAGAAGCTCAAGCCGTTCCTGGACGCGCTGCCCAACGCGACGTTCTACCCCTTCCAGGACCCGAAGTGGTCGGAGGTGAACACCCAGATCAAGCAGACCATCGGCGGCGCCGTCGACGGTGACCCCAAGGAGATCCTCGGCGCGATCCAGAAGGTCGCCACCTCCGACTAGCGCCCTCCCGGTCCGATCACGGCGGTGGTACGGCGTGCGCCCCGGGGCGCACGCCGTACCACCGCCAACCGAAAGCAGGACACATGCAGCAGACACTCACCCCCGCCCGGGTGATGCGAGCGCTGGCCCCGCTGGTCTGGATCGGCCCCGCCGTCGTCCTGATCGGCGTGGTCGTCGTCTGGCCGGTCGTGGTGATGATCCAGTCGTCCTTCCTGAGGATCAGCAGGTTCGGCGTGGTCCAGGGGGCGAACGGGGTCGACAACTACACCAAGCTCTTCGCCGAGCCCGACTTCGACGGGATCATGGTCAGGAGCCTGCTGTGGGTGGTCGCGGTGGTGACCATCACGGTGGTGCTCTCGCTGGGCCTGGCCCAGCTGTTCAACCAGCGCTTCCCCGGCCGCCGCCTGGCCCGCTGGGCGCTGATCGCGCCGTGGGCGGCCTCGGTGCTGATGACGGCGATCATCTTCAAGTGGATGCTCGACCCCGAGGTCGGCCTGATCAACATGATCCTGCGCGAGATCGGGGTGCTGGACGCGCTCGGCGGCGCCGACGCCGACCCGCTCGGCAACGCGGCCACCGCGATGCCGTGGCTGGTCTTCGTCGCGGTGTTCGTCTCACTGCCGTTCACCACCTACGCGCTGCTGGCGGGGCTGTCGGCGATCCCGCCCGACGTCTACGAGGCCGCCAGGATCGACGGGGCCTCGAAACCGCGCATCTACTGGTCGATCACGCTGCCGCTGCTCCGGCCCGCCCTGATCGTGGCGGCGCTCATCAACGTGATGAACGTCTTCAACAGCTTCCCGATCATCTGGGCCATGACCCACGGCCAGCCCGGCTACTCCACCGCCACCTCGACCATCTTCATGTACATCCTCAAGGGGTCCGACATCGGCGAGTCCGCGGCCATGTCCGTCGTCAACTTCGGCATGGTCATCGTCCTGACCGTCATCTTCCTGAGGGTCACCAAGTGGAGGACGGAGGTCCGATGACCGAGCGCAGCAAGGCCGTCGACGAGCACGACGCCCCGATCGCGAGACCGCCGCAGGAGGTCGCGGCCGTCGCGGGCGGCGCCCCGGCGCCCCGCCCGGCGGCCGTACGGCGCCCGGCCCCGGCGCGACGGCCGCCGTCGCTCAAGACCACGGTCGTGGCCGCGAGCGCCTACCTGATCGCGTTCGTCTTCCTCTTCCCCTACCTGGTGATGATCCTCACCGCGCTCCGCCCGCAGGAGGAGCTGCGCCGGGCGACCTTCCTGCCGGAGACCTTCGCCTGGTCCAACTTCACGAACTTCTGGAGCGGCGGGCTGGCCCGGAACCTGGGCGTCACCCTGCAGGTCGCGGCCGGATCGACCGTGCTGGTGCTGCTGGTGGCGCTGCCGGCCGCCTACTACACGGCGCGGCACGCCTTCCGGGGCCGTACGGCGTTCATGATCCTGGTGCTGATCACCCAGATGTTCCAGCCCACCGCCATGCTGGTCGGCATCTACCGCGAATTCCACCAGTTCGGGCTGGTCGACTCGGTCTGGGCGCTGATCCTGGTCAACGGAGGCTTCAACCTGGCCTTCGCGGTGTGGATCCTGCACGCCTACTTCTCCTCGATCCCCCGCGAGCTGGAGGAGGCGGCGTTCATCGACGGCAACGGCCGCCTCGGCGCGCTGTTCCGGGTCACGCTCCCGCTGGCGATGCCCGGCGTGGTGACCGCGCTGATCTTCACCTTCATCGCCGCCTGGAACGAGTTCGTCGTCGCCCTGACGCTCATCACGACCCCGGCCTCCCAGCCCCTGCCGGTGGCGCTGAACTCCTTCATCGGCCAGTACCAGGTCGACTGGCAGAACCTGTTCGCGGGCTCGGTCATCGCCACCATCCCGGTCATCATCCTGTTCGCCCTCATCGAGAGAAAGGTCGTCGGAGGCCTGACCGCGGGTTCGATCAAGTAGGCGGTTCCCGCTCCCGCGTTCCCGCGCCTGTTGTTTCGGAACCGGTACAGGTTGGGTGGGAAAGAGACCGGGGAGGGTGCGAAGATGCACGTCTGAGCCGCTTTCGCCGGCCGCGGCCGGGGAGGCGCGGCGATCGCGGCGAGGACCTCGGCCGGAGCTGTCGGTTCAAGTGGAGGGGTGAGAGTGATCACGGAGGGCGGCGCGACGGTGACCGCGGGGGACATCGCCAGGCTTGCGGGGGTCGGCCGGGCGGCGGTGAGCAACTGGCGCCGCCGGTTCGGAGACTTCCCTGAACCCGTCGGCGGCACCGCCTCCAGCCCGCTGTTCTCCCTCGCCGAGGTCGAGACCTGGCTGCGCGCCCAGGGCAAGCTCCGGGAGCTCCCCGAGGACGAGCTCCTGTGGCAGCGGGTCCGCAACTCGGCCGACGACCTGCGGCTGCTCTCCCTCGTCAGCCGGCTGGCGGCGGCCATCGCGCACCGGAGGCTGGGAGCGCTCCTGGACGAGGAGGACTCCGGGATCGCCCAGGCCCTTCCCGAGCTGGTGGTGGGCGAGGGCGACGTGCCGCTGATCCGCGCCACCGCGGCGCTGGCCGAGGCCCGGGGGCCCGAGGAGACGGTGGAGTTCCTCTACACCCGCTACGCCGAGGCGCACTCGCGCCGGATCCAGGAGATCTCCCCCGAGGTCGCCCAGCTCATGGCGGCGTTCGTCGAGCCGAGAGCCGGGGAGGTGTTCGACCCGTCGTGCGGCCACGGCGGGCTCCTGATCGCGGCGGGGAGCGAGCCGGGCAGGGTCCGGGCGATGGGCCAGGAGCGCGATCCGGCCACGGCCCGGCTGGCCGGTGCGCGGCTGGCGGTGCGCGGCATCGACTCCGACGTGCGCCGGGGGGACGCCCTGACCGGGGACGCCTTCCCCAGCCTCCAGGCCGACGCCGTGCTGTGCAGCCCGCCGTTCAGCGAGCGCGGCTGGGGATACGAGGAGCTGGCGAGCGATCCGCGCTGGCAGTACGGCCTGCCGCCGCGCGGGGAGTCCGAGCTGGCGTGGGTGCAGCACTGCCTGGCCCACGCCCGCCCGGGCGGGCAGGTGGTGGTCCTCATGCCGCCCGCCGCCGCCGGCCGCAGATCCGGCCGGCGCATCCGCTCGCAGCTCATCCGGGCGGGCGCGCTGCGCGCCGTGGTGGCCCTGCCCTCCGGCGCGGCCCCCCAGTCGGCCATGCCGCCCCACCTGTGGCTGCTGCGGCGGCCGGACGCCGGCGACCAGATCCCCTCGCACGTGCTGATGATCGACGCCACCGAGTCGCAGGACGCCGTGATCGCGGCCTGGCGCGCCTTCACGGCGGACCCGCGGCGCGAGACGGTGCCGGGCGGCCACGCCGTCCCGGTCGTCGACCTGCTCGACGACGAGGTGGACCTCACCCCGGGGCGCTACCTGGTCAGGCCGGTGCTCAGCCCCGGCGGAGCGGCCGGGGCCCGGGAGGAGCTGCTGAGCGCGACCGCCGAGCTGACCGGGCTGCTGCCCGCGGCGACCGAGTCGCCGGGGGATCCCTTCACCATGACCTCCCTGAGCGAGCTGGCGCGGGCGGGGAGCGTGCAGATCATCCCGACGCCGCTGCGGATGGAGACCGGCTCCGGGGAGCTGAGGGTGCTGACCGCCCAGGACGTGGCGCTCGGGCGGGCCGCGACGGGCCGGGGCTCCGCCGGTCCCGGCCTGGTCACCGCCCGGCCGGGGGACGTCGTCATCCCCCTGTCGGCCCGGACGCCGGCCGCGAGGGTGATCGAGGAGAAGATCGTGCTCGGTCCCCACCTGATCCTCGTCCGGCCCGATCCGGAGCTCTTCGACCCCCACTTCGTCGCCGGTTTCCTGCGGGCCTCGGTCCGCCAGCCCGCCGGCACGTCGTCCGGCGTCTCCCGCGTGGACGCGCGCCGAGCGCAGCTGCCCCGGCTCCCCCTCGCCGAGCAGCGGCGGTACGGCCAGGCGTTCCGCCAGTTGGAACGTTTCGACGAGGCGCTCCACCGGGCCGGCGCGGCGGGCGAGCTGCTGAGCCGGCTCGTGCTCGACGGCCTCACCAGCGGGAAGCTGCGGCCCGGCGGGTAGCCGCGCCTCGCGTGCGCTTCCGGCCGCGGTGGCCGCGGCAGCCGTGGACCGCGCGCTTCCGGGCTCCGGCCCGCACCGGAGGACGGACCGGCAGGTCAGTAACATCGCACGGCATCTCGGGTGATACTGGCAAGATGCCGGTCACCTACGGGTCCGAATACTCCCGCCCCGACCTGCCGGTCCCGCTCGTGCCGCTGCCCGGGGTGCCGGCGCCGGTCCGCCGGGCCCTCACCGGGCCGTCGCCGGAGCGCGCCCCCGCGGCGACGTTCGGCTGGGCGCTGCTCACCGCCGCGTTCGCGCTGGCGGCGACCTTCGCGCCGCATCCCGTCTTCTCCGCCGCCACCTGGCTGACCGCGGGGTACGTGCTGGCGCGGGCCGTGGCCCTGCGGCTGCTGGCGCGGGCCCAGAGCCGGTTCGAGCCCGCCTGGCTGGCCGCGCAGACGCGGGTGCTGCGCGGGCACGGCTTCGACGTCCTGCGCTGCACGGTCGAGGGCCGGGTCTGCGACCTGACCAGGCCGGGCGACGTGGCGGCGCTGGCGCGGGCCGCGCCCGGCGCCGAGGTGGTGCTGGAGTTCGGCTACCGGCCCGCGCCGGGCGGGCGCGTCGCGGTCGAGCGGGTCCGCCGCGGGCGTGCGGAGCTGGAGATACGGTACGTGCGCTTCGCGCCGGACAGCGGCCGGGCGCGCTTCCCCGAGGCGAGATACGTCATCGGCGCGAGCGGCCGGGTCACGGCGTGGTCGCTGGCGGGGCCGGTGCTCCTGACCCCGGCGGTTCCGGCCCGGCTGCGGCCTGATCCTGCAGGAGCTCATGCCTGAACTGGTAATAGGGGCCGGCGCGGCGGAGCACGCCGCGCTCGTAGGCGTCGTGCAGGAAGGCCATCAGCCGCAGCGGCAGCTTCCGCCGCCACGCGAACCACACCCGGGCGTCGACGAACCGCCCCCACGCGCTCGGCGCCATCATCGTGACGCCGAATCCGGCCGCGCCGAGCACCGCGCCGAAGGCGGCGCTGATGAGCGTCTGCTGCCACCGATCGAGGGTGAGCATCCAGACGTGGTCCCTGACCCGCAGCCCGGCCTCCATCCACCAGCCGAGATAGGCGCCCACGGCGAGCCCGATCAGGCCGCCCGCGGCGAAGGCCAGCAGCACGGCCGCCCGGTCGTTGCGCAGGAAGCCGTCGGGTGAGCCAGCCCTGTCCGCGTTGGCGGGGGCCAGGGCGAGGGAGGCGGCCAGGAAGCCGAGCAGGAACACCGCGCCCTCGGTGAGCGCGTAGGTCACCCCGTCGTACAGCACCAGGATGATCGCCATGCCGGGCGCCACGCACACCAGGCCCTGGAGGAGGCGGCGCAGCAGGTAGCGCCGGGTCAGCGTCTTGCGCAGCTTCGGCCCCACCTCGCGCGGGTGGTGCTGCCTGGCCAGCGACACCGCGAAACCGCCGGCGAGCCCGATCGCCAGGCCGAACCACCAGCCGGCCGCCCCCAGCCCGAACACCGCGGACACGGCGCCGCAGAGCGGCCCGAACAGGGCCGTCCCGAGCACGACCTGGAAAGCGGGGAGCACCGTGCGGGGCAGCGCCCGGTGCAGTTCCCACCAGGCCAGGTCGCGGGTCCCGCTCCGGCGCAGGAAGTCGGCCAGGAACCGCAGGTGGCGGGCCGCCTCGTCGGGGCTCCACGGTTGATCGGCCTCCGGGTCAGGCTCGTAGCCGTCCCCCGGATCCCGCCCGTAGACCGCCGGCACGAACCCGGTGACCAGGCCCTGCCTGATCTGCGCGGTGGTGCCGTCGACGCGCGGGGCGTGGCCGCTCTCGCAGGTCCGCGCCGCAAGGAAGATCATCAGTGGGGTGTCGAGCGCTTCGGCCAGCGGACCCCGCGGCTCCGCGCGCAGCCGGGCGATCAGGGCCGCGGTCTCGGGCACGTCGCCCCAGCGCGCCTCCAGGTATCCGGCGGCCCCGGCGGCGTCCACCGGCAGCAGCCGCACCGTCGGCGTCCCGGCGAGCCTGCGGGTGACGGGGCCGGTGAAGGCCTCGACCCGGCTGGTGAGCACGTACGGCGAGCCGGACCAGTCCTCGTCGACGGCCCTGACCACCTCGGCGCGGCGGGCCGGCGGCACCTCGTCGAAGCCGTCGAACACGGCCAGCAGGCTGCCGCTCCTGATCAGCCGTTCCAGCGCGAGGGGAGCGGCTCGCAGGAACGGGTACTCGGCCGCCAGCCGCAGCGCCACCCACTGGCGCAGGGTCAGCCGCGGCTCCCACGACGACAGCGGCAACGTGACCGGGATCGGCCGGTGCTGCACCGAGGACATCCGCAGCGCGAGGAGCAGGCCGAGCGTGGTCTTGCCCGATCCCCGCTCTCCCGTCACCACCACGCGGCCTTTCACGCTGAGGAGGTGGTCGGCCAGTTCCTCGATCGTCCCGGGCAGGCCGCCGCCGGACTCGCAGCGGATCGGGATGCCGCGATCGTGCGGGATGTCGCGGTTGCCCGCCTCTCGTCTGGCCGCCTTCATGACCTCGTCGGCCAGCTTGTCGGCCAGGTCGGAGGCGTCGTCCGGGGGCCGCGCGCCGCGCAGGGTGCCGGCGTAGGCCACGACGAGGGCGGCCGCGGCGATGACCGCCTCGACGTTGGACCAGCCGCCCACCGCCAGCCGTACGACCGCCAGGAGGACGAACGCCAGCGGGACGATGACGAAGACCGCCGTCTGCAGCTTGCGCATCTACGCGACCCTCTTCGGAGGGATGGCGTGAGTGCCGCCGGCGAGCAGCAGTCCCAGCGGGGTGTCTCTCTTCCTCCCGGCGCGTCCGAGCCGGTGGCGTTTGAGCACGTCGGCCGCCAGGACGAGAAGGAGCGTCGCGGAGAAGGGCCGGGCGGCGGCCCTCCCGTAGCAGGCGGCCAGCCGGGGCCGCAGGGCCCGCAGCCGGGCGCCCACCTCGGCCAGGCTCACCTCGCCCCGGTTGACCGGGGTGCCGATGCCGTCGCGCAGGTCGGCGTCCTGGTCGAGGTAGTCGTCCAGGAGCTGCAGCGCCTCGCCCGCCTCCATCACCGCGTCGCGCTGCACCACGCTCATGTCCGGATGGACCAGGCCGAACAGCACGACGCACGCCAGCCCGCCCTTCCCACGGGTGATCTTGCCGAGCTGCGCCGCCGGGGTGGCGGGGTCGCGCTGCTCACGGGAGAGCACCTGGTAGTCGTGCAGTTCGAGCAGCGCGGTGTGCCAGAGGTCGCCGGGGGCGCGGCGGCGGATCTCCGCGTAGAGCGCGGCCAGCAGGCGCCGGTGATCGTCGCGGGGTACGGCGTGCCCGCCGGCTCCGAACAGGGACGCCGCCCACGAGTCGACGTCCGGGTCGTCGCTGTTGTCGATCATGTCGTCGTAGAGCCGGGCGACCGACCCGGCGAGCATGACCAGCTCGCCGTCGCAGGGCCGGCCCGCCATCCTGGCGTAGGCGCGGATGCCGATGGTGAAGGTCAGCGCGGTGCCGCGCAGGGAGGCGATCATCGCCTCGCGCCCGGGTCCGGGGAACACGTCGCGGACGATCGGCTCCACCGCCCGCTCGAAGTCGCGCACGGCGGCGGGGGCGCAGGCGACGGCGTCCTTGAGCGCGGCGGGAAGGGCGGTCGCCGGCCGGGCGCAACGCAGGACGGTCAGCAGGTCGCGGATCACTACGCCCCCATCGGCAGACGGTGAGCGCATGATGACACGGGGCCGAGCTGCGGTAAATACGGGTTTTCCCGCAATGACGGCCCGTGCCTCCACCCTTGACCCGTCCCTGACCCGTCCCGATCGGGAGGGCCGGGTCCGTCCCCCGGGCGAGCCCGGCGGGCCCTTCTCGTCGCGGAGGATTTTTCACTGATTACCGACTGCTTCTGTAAATCGGGTGTGATTTATGGCACTTTATGGGACACCCACTAGAAGGAAGTTTTAGAACTTCCCTCCGGTCTGGGCCTGCATGTCCCGTGCCTTCCGGCACCACAGCGGAGGAGAGTGCGTTGGCCGAGGTCGTCACCGAGGAGAGCGGAGAACGGGAGACGCCGCGCCGGGGGATGGGAGGTCCACGGCGCCCGGCGATCAGCGCGAAGGACCACGCCCCCTACGGGTGGGCCCCCCTGGCGGTGCTGTTCCTGGTCGGGCTGGTCGACCGGATCGAGGCCAACCTGCTGTCCGGGCTGCTGCCGATGATCCAGGCGGAGTGGAAGATCAGCGACACGGTCGCCGGCTCCATCCCCACCGCCTCCGCGCTGGCCGCGGCGATCGTCACCCTGCCCGCCGGTTACCTGGCCGACCGGTACAGCCGCACCCGGATCATCGCCGTCGTCGTGTTCTGCTGGGGACTGGCGACGCTGGGCTCGGGGCTGGCCACCGGGTTCGCCGTCTTCTACGCCATGCGGGTCTTCCTGGCGGCGGCCGAGAGCATCGACAACCCCGCCTCCGGCAGCCTCATCGCCGACTACTATCCCCCCGTCACGCGGGCCAAGGCGTACGGGCTGGTCCGCATCACCACCTACCTCGGCGGATTCGGGACCGCGCTCGGCGGCGTGCTGGGCAAGGCCTTCGGAGACTGGCGCACCGCCTTCATGATCATGGCGATTCCCGGCGTGCTGACCGCCCTGCTCGTCTGGTGGCTGCGGGAGCCGTCCCGCGGGTTCCTGGACCGGGTGGTCGCCCGCGACTCCGCCGAGCCGGTGCCCGTCCCCGGGCCGTCCGCGCCGCGCTCCGCCGAGGTCACCGGCGTGGCCGAGCGGCTGTCCGACCGCCTCAGGTTCGGCAGTCAGTTCCGCGAGGTCCTGAGGATCCCCACCCTCACCGTGGTCGGCATCGGCCTGATGCTCCTCACCCTCGGCCTCGCCGGAATCCACTTCTGGCTGCCCACCCTGATGGTCCGGAAGTTCGGCGTCGACACCGCCGCCGCCGGGTCCCTGGCCGGCCTGATCACCGTGGCCGGAGTGGTGGGCGGCACCCTGGTCGGCGCGTGGCTGGGCCGGCGCTCGCACGGCACGCGCAAGGGCGGCCGGCTGCTCGTCGGCGGCGTCGGCATCACCCTGGGCTCGCTGGTCCAGGGCGTGGCCATCGCCATGGACTCCCTGACCGCGTTCGTCGTCCTGCTGCTGCTGGCGGCGTTCCTGTCCGCGATGGCCATCCCCAACATGACCGCCTCCCTCGCCGACGTGGTGGCGGCCGCCTCGCGCGGGCTCGGCTTCGCCGTCCTGCAGCTGCTCCTCGCGGCCGGTGCGGCGTTCGGGCCGCTGGCCGTCGGCATCGCCTCCGACCGGAGCGGCTCCCTGGTCACCGCCATGTACGTGCTGATCGCGCCCATGGTCGTCGGCGGCCTGCTCAGCCTCGCCGCCCGCGGCTTCTTCGAGCGGGACGCCGCGCGGGTGCTGGACGCCGCCCGCGCGGAGGCCGAGGAGGCCGAGGGGCGGCAGTGACCGTTCGGCTGCGGGGGCGGCGACGCCCCCTCCGCACCGGGTGTCCCACGGCAGTGATCACCACGACCGGGGCGACCGCGTGCGCGCCCCACGGTTGGAGCGCGCGGCGGGCCTCACTCCGGCCGCTCGGTCGGTTCGATGATGACGAGGGGGATGTCCCGGGGCGTCTTGGCCTGGTAGCGGTCGTACGTCGGGAAGACCTTCACCATGATCGGCCACAGTGACGTCTTCTCCTCGGCGCTGGCCGTACGGGCCCGCGCCGCGAACTTCTCCGCGCCGACCTGGACGTGGACGTCCGGCTCCGCGGTCAGGTTGAGGTACCAGGCCGGGTGCTCGGCGGAGCCCCCGTTGGAGGCCACGAGCAGGTGGCGGCCGCCGTCCGTGCCGTAGATCAGCGCGGTACGGCGAAGCTTCCCGCTCTTGCGTCCCCGGGTGGTCAGCAGCAGGGTCGGAATGCCGTGGTAGAGGTGCCCCTTGTCGCCGTCCGAGGCGAGGTAGTCGCGGACGTGCTTGGCCACCCAGCCCGTCGGGCTGTCCGAGATCTCTTCCTCGTGCCGCTGTTCCATGGGCCCTCCCGGTCCGGTTGATCTCTCACCCTAGACGGAACAGAGGTCGGGAAATGTCCTGAGTCAAAGGGAATCCGGCCGGTCTTCCGGCGATGAGAAGAAGAACGGGGACGGCGAATCATCCCCGTACGGCCCGGCGCTCACTATGATCATTTCCGTGACCGATCAGCCACGCCCCCCGGCCGGGATCGACGTCTCGATCCCCAGCACCGCCCGGATCTACGACTACATGCTCGGCGGCAAGGACAACTTCGCCGCCGACCGCGAGGCCGCCGAGATGGTGCTCGCCGCGCTCCCCGAGGCGCCGGTGATGGCACGGGAGAACCGCGCCTTCCTCGGCCGCGCCGTCCGCTTCCTGGCGGAGTCCGGGATCCGCCAGTTCCTCGACCTGGGCGCCGGCCTGCCCACCCAGGAGAACGTCCACCAGGTGGCCCGGCGCG
This sequence comes from Planobispora longispora, assembly GCF_016863135.1. GTDB lineage: Bacteria > Actinomycetota > Actinomycetes > Streptosporangiales > Streptosporangiaceae > Planobispora > Planobispora longispora. The sequence continues at coordinate 44,829 of NZ_BOOH01000023.1, read as the reverse complement.
TCGACCCCGGGGTCCGGGTCGTCTACGTGGACCACGACCCGATCGTCCTCATCCACGGCCGCGCGCTGCTGGCGACGGACGACGCCACGGCGATCATCCAGGGCGACATGCGCGAGCCGCGGGCCATCCTGGAGGACCCGAGGCTGCTGGAGCTCATCGACTTCGACGAGCCGGTCGCCGTCCTGTTCGTGTCGGTCCTGCACTTCGTCACCGACGCCGAGAACCCGCACGGCATCGTCGCGAGCCTCCGCGACCGGATGGCCCCGGGCAGCTACCTGGTGATCTCGCACGGCAGCGGCGGCGTCAGGCCCGAGGACGAGGAGAAGGCGCAGGCGGTCTACAACCGGGCCACCTCCCAGGCGGCGAACCGCTCTCCCGAGGAGATCCGCCGCCTGTTCGACGGGTTCGACCTGGTGGAACCCGGTCTGGTGCCCGTCGCGTCATGGCGGCCGGACCACCGGCCCGAGGACCGGCAGCCCGGGAATCGGCAGGGCCCCCGCCTCGACATCCTGGCCGGGGTCGGCCGCAAGCCCTGAGTTCCGCTCTCCGGCGCGCCCGTACGGCCCCGCGGAGGGGGCGCATCGCGAGGCCGTGCGGGCGCCCCTAAAATGATCACCATGCTGATCGAGGAACGGCCCCTGAACGACGAGGGCCTCTCCGCTCTCGTGACCGCCGCCTTCGCGGAGCTGGTCGCCAAGTACGGCGCCGAGGGGCGCTCCGGGGTGCACCCCGAGGCGCGCTTCCTCGTCGCGGTGGTCGACGGCAGGGCCGTGGGATGCGGGGCCGTACAGCCGGTGGACCCCGCGACCGGCGAGGTCAAGCGGATGTACGTCGCCCCGGACCACCGAGGCCGGGGCGTCGCGCGTTCCCTGCTCGCGGCGCTGGAGGACCTGGCGCGGGCGCAGGGGAACACGGTCCTCCGCCTGGCCACGGGCCACCTCCAGCCGGAGGCGATCAGCCTGTACCGCGGCTCCGGCTACGAGCCGATCCCGCCCTACGGCAAGTACGTGGACGTGCCCACGACCTTCTGCTTCGCCAAGCCCCTGTGACGGCCCCGGTCTCTCAGCCCTTCAGGCCCGAGCGGGAGATGCCCTCGATCACCCATCGCTGGGCGACGAGATAGAGCGCGATCACCGGCAGGCTGGCGATCACCGCCCCGGCCATCAGCAGGTCGTAGCGGATGTTGTTGGCGCCCTGGAAGTTGCCCAGGCCCGCGGGCAGGGTCAGGGACTCGGGGCTGAGCAGGACGTAGATCGGCCACAGGAAGTCGTTCCAGTTGGTGAGGAACGACAGCAGGAACAGCGTCACCAGCGCGGGGCGGGCCAGCGGCAGCGCCACGGAGGTGAAGATCTGCCAGCGGTTGCACCCGTCCAGCTCGGCGGCCTCCTCCAGTTCGCCGGGCAGGGTGAGGAAGAACTGCCGCAGGAAGAACACGCCGAACGCGCCCGCCGCGGCCGGGACGATCACCGCCGGGAGGCTGTCGACCCAGGCGAGCTCGTTGACGATGAGGAAGGTGGGGATCAGCAGCACCACGGGCGGCACGAACAGCGTCGCCACGACCACCGTGAAGATCGTGTTACGGCCCCGGAAGCGGAGCCGGGCCAGCGCGTAGGCGGCCGGGGCCGCGGTGACGAGCACCAGCGCGGCGTGGCCGGTGGCCGCGATCAGGCTGTTGACGAACCAGGTCAGGATCGGGCTGTCCGCACTGCCGAGGATCTCCCGGTAGGCGTCGGTGGTGAACGGGTCCGGGATCCACTGGGGGTCGGTGGACCCGGCGCCCTCGCGGGTCTTGAACGAGGTGGAGACCATGTAGACCAGCGGGCTCAGGTACAGCGCCGCGACCACCGCGAGAACCAGGTGGAGCAGGGCCCGCCGCAGGCCGCGGGTGTCACGGGTCATCGCCGGCTCCTGTCTCTGAAGGCCCCGAAGACCAGGGCGCTGGCGGCCATCAGGAAAGCGGCCAGGATGAAGCTCATGGCCGAGGCGGTGCCCATGTCGAAGTGGCGCAGGCCGGTCTCGGCGATGAGGTAGATCGCGGTCTTGGTCCGGTCCGCCGGGGCGCCCGCCGTGATCAGGTAGGACTGGCCGAACATGTTGGCCGAGGCCAGGATCGTGGCGTTGACCACGAACACGGTGACCGGCCGCAGGCCCGGCAGGGTCACCGCGAGGAACCGGCGCCAGGCCGACGCCCCGTCGACCATCGCCGCCTCGTGCAGCTCGCGCGGGATGTCCTGGAGCCCGGCCAGGAAGATCACCGCGTTCAGTCCCAGCGTCCACCAGACGGTCACCCCGACCAGCGCGATCCAGACGGGCGGCTCGTCGGTGGTCCACTGGACGTCGAGGCCGAGGTAGTGGTTGACCAGGCCGATGTTGCCGTCGAGCAGGAAGCGCCAGAGGAAGCCGACCACCGCCACGCCCAGCACGTAGGGCGCGAAGTAGACGGCCCGGTAGAGGTTGCGCCCCCGGAAGCGGCCGTTCATCAGCAGCGCCACCAGCAGGGGCAGCACGATCAGCAGCGGCACCGAGAACAGGGTGAAGATCGCCGTGGCCCGCATCGCCGTCCAGAACCGCCCGCCGTCCACGCTGGCCGGGTCGAACAGGTCGGTGTAGTTCTCCGGCCCGACGAACGGCTTGGCCGGGAGGTTGATGTCCCACTCGTGCAGGCTGGTCCAGAAGCCGAAGCCGATCGGCAGGACCATGAAGACGGCGAACAACGTGAGGTAGGGCGCGAGGAAGGCGTACGGCGTCCACCGCCGCATCCTCCGCGCGGCCCCCGCCGGGGCGGCGGGCTCCGCCGCCCCGGACGGGCTCTTCTGCCGGGTCAGAAGGCTCATCGGGGCCTCCCGGGGCTCGGTCGCACGGCGGTCACTGGCCGTACTTCCGCTTGTTGTCGGCCAGGAGCTTGTCGGCGGTGGCCACGCCCTCCTTCAAGGCGTCGGCGGGGCTCGCCTCCTTGAGCACGGCCTTGGCCACCGCCAGCTCCAGCGCCTTGGACTGCACGTCGCCGACGCCCGGCAGGGCGGGCAGGAAGTGGAAGATGCTCACGTCCTCGGCCATGCGCACCTGGGGGAGGTCGGCGACGGTCGGGTCCTGGCGGGCGGAGTTGCGGGCCGGGATCATGCCGGCCTTGGCCCACTCGACGGACTGGCGGCTCATGTAGTCGATGAAGAACTTCGCGGCCTGCACCTTGTTCGGGTCCTTGCCCGCCTGGGAGGTGAGCACGAAGTTGTGCGAGGCGCTCCACACCGCCGGGGTGCCGCCGATGTTCGGCACCGGGGACATGCCCCACTCCAGGGACTTCGCGTTGGTCTTCAGGTCGTTGATCTGCCAGATGCCGTCCCAGGTGAAGCTGACCTTGTCGTTCTTGAAGGCGGCGTACTGGGTGTCGATGGCGACCTTGGCCGGGCTGTAGCCCTTGTCGATCTGCTCCACCATCCAGCCCAGCGCCTCGGCGCCCTGGTCGGAGCCCCACAGGGCCTTCGCGCCGTCCTCGCTGTAGAGCTGCCCGCCGTACTGCCAGAGCAGGCTCATGAACATCAGGTGCGCCGGCCACTTGTTCGGCATCCAGAAGGGGGTGGCGATCCCGGCGTCCTTGAGCCCGGCGAGGGCCTTCTCGTAGGACTCCTTGTCGGCGGGGGCCTCGGTCAGGTCGATCTTCTCCAGGTGCTTCTTGTTCCAGTAGTCGGCCAGGCTGTGCACGTCCAGCGGGACGCTGTAGCGCTTGCCGCTGTAGACGCCGGCGTTCCACACGGCGGGGATGAAGTCCGCCTCGGTCAGCTCCAGCGCGCCGACCACGTCGTCCAGCGGGACGAGCGTCTGGCGGGCGGCGAAGGTGCCGATCCAGTCGTTGTGGATGATCGCCACGTCGGGGCCCTTGCCGGCGGAGATGGCGGTGGGCATCGCGGGGTAGAGGTCCTCCCAGCGCCGGGTGACGTTGCGGACCTCGATCCGGCCGGAGAACTCCTTGTTGAAGGAGTCCAGCATGGTCCGCATGTGCGGGCCGTCGCCGCCGGTGAAGCCGTTCCAGTAGTCGAGGGTCACCTTGGGGCCGGAGTACTCGCCGCCGGAGAACGTCGGCGCGGCCGAGGCGGGGGCCGTGGAGCCCGATCCGATCTTCGTGCCGCCGCCGCAGGCGGCCAGCGCCGCGGTGAGGCCGGTGGCGCCGGACAGCGTGAGGAAGGAGCGGCGGGAGAGAGGGCTGGTCATGTCTTACTCCTGGGGGGCGAAGCGGACAATACTCCACGAAACTGGAGGGAGGGTAAGAGCGGCCCGGCGGCCGTCCAGGCGGAGGCCGGCGCCGGGGCGGGGGACGACCCGGTCGGGGTCGGCGGCGGTGTTGGTCGCCGACGGGTCCTCGTCGGCGAGTTCCAGGTGCTCCGCGGGGACCAGGCCCGCCGGGAGGGTGACGTCGAGCTCGCAGGGGTCGTGCCGGTCGCGGTTGACCACGAACAGTGTGATCTCCCCGGTGGCCTCCTCGTGGGTGGCGGTGGCCCAGATGGCGGGGGTCTCGCCGTACCTGGCGGTGGGGATCGTCGCGCACTCCGGCTCCACCCGCAGCACCTCGCCGCGGGCGTGCCGGGCGGTCAGCGCGAAGGGGTGGAAGATCGTCTGTCGCCAGGCCGGGCCGCCCGGCTCGGTCCTGATCGGCGCGATCACGTTGGCCAGCTGGGCCTGGCAGGCGACGCCCACCCGGTCGGCGTTGCGCAGCAGCGTGATGAGCAGGCTGCCGACCACGACCGCGTCGGTGACGTCGTAGTCGTCCTCGATCAGCCGGGGGTGCTCGGCCCACTCCAGCGACGACTCGCCGTGGAAGCGGCTCTGGTACCAGACGTTCCACTCGTCGAAGGAGAGCTTGATCTGCCTGCGGCTGCGCAGCTTCGCGCCCACGTGGTCGGCGGTGGCGGCGATCGAGCGGATCATGTGGTCCATCTCGGCCCCGCTGGCCAGGAAGGAGTCGGCGTCGCCGTCGGACGGGTCGTAGTAGGCGTGCAGCGAGATGTAGTCGACCATCTCGTAGACGGCCTCCAGGACCTCCGCCTCCCACGACCCGAAGGTCGGCATGCCGCTGTTGGAGCTTCCGCAGGCCACCAGGGAAAGCCCCTGGTCGAAGCGCTTGAGCGCGCGGGCGGTCTCGGCGGCGAGCCGGCCGTACTCCCGGGCGGTCTTGTGCCCCATCTGCCAGGGGCCGTCCAGCTCGTTGCCCAGGCACCACAGCCGCACGTCGTGCGGCTTGTCCACGCCGTGCGAGCGGCGCAGGTCCGACAGGCGGGTGCCGCCGGGGTAGTTGGCGTACTCCACCAGCTCCAGAGCCTCGGCCACACCCCGGGTGCCCAGGTTGAGGGCCATCATCGGCTCCGCGCCAGCCTTCGCCGTCCAGGCCATGAACTCGTTGAGCCCGAAGGCGTTGCCCTCCAGGCTCCGCCAGGCCAGATCCAGCCGGACGGGACGGTCCCCGACCGGGCCGACGCCGTCCTCCCAGCGGTAGTTGGAGACGAAGTTGCCTCCGGGGTAGCGGACCAGGGTCACGCCGAGCTCCCGGGTCAGCTCCAGCACGTCGGTGCGGAAGCCGTCGGCGTCGGCCAGCGGATGCCCGGGTTCGAAGATCCCGGTGTACACGCAGCGGCCCATGTGCTCGACGAACGAGCCGAACAGCCGGGGCTCCACCGGGGCGATCCGGAAGGCGGGATCGAGGGTGAGGCGGGCACTGGTCGTCAAGACACGACCTCTCTGTTAACGCGGCATTACGGGTAGGCAGTTTCTACAACGTTGTTCCAACGTTGTAAACGGGGTGCGCGCAGGTCGATACCGGGGCGTTACGATCGACCCCGTCGAATCGTGTGCGGCTCCCGGCAGCCGTACGGCCGGGGAGGTGAGGGCAGGTGGGAACGAGCCTGCGTGACGTCGCGGTCCTGGCGGGGGTGTCGGTGAAGACGGTCTCCAACGTCGTCAACGGCTACGCCCATGTCGCGCCCGCCACCCGGGCCAAGGTCGAGGAGGCGCTGGCCCGGCTCGACTACCGGCCCAACCTGTCGGCCCGCAACCTGCGCCAGGGGCGCACCGGCGTGATCGCCCTGGCCCTGCCCGAGCTCGACGCGCCCTACTTCGCCGAGCTGTCCCGGTTCGTCATCGACGCCGCGGCCGAGCAGCGGTGGCTGGTGGTCATCGAGCAGACCGACGGGAGCCTGGAGCGCGAGCGGCAGATCCTCGACGGGGTGCGCGACCACCGGGTGGACGGGCTCATCTTCAGCCCCATCGCGATCGGCGCCGACGAGCTCGCCGCCCGCACCGACGACACGGCCCTGGTGCTGCTGGGCGAGCGCATCCACGACGGCCCCGCCGACCACGTGGCCATCGACAACGTGCGGGCGGCCCGGGACGTCACCGAGCACCTGATCGGCCTGGGCCGCACCCGCGTCGCCGCGCTCGGCGCGCAGGACAGCTCCGTCAGCGGTACGGCCCCGCTCCGGCTGGCCGGCTACCGGGAGGCGATGACCGCGCACGGGCTGCCGGAGACGGTGGCCACGGTGGAGCGCTACCACCGGGCCGACGGGTTCGCGGCGATGGCCGCCCTGCTCGCGGGCGGCGCGGGGGAGCGGCCCGACGCGGTGTTCTGCTTCAACGACCTGCTCGCCCTCGGCGCGATGCGGGCCATCCTCTCCTCCGGGCTCCGGGTGCCCGAGGACATCGCGCTGGCCGGGCTCGACGACATCGAGGACGGCCGCTACAGCACGCCGACCCTCACCACCGTGGCCCCGGACAAGAGCCAGCTCGCGCACATCGCGGTGGACCTGCTCAAACGACGGCTCGACGGCCGCGCCCACGCCCCGCAGGAACTGCGGGCCGGCTACCGGCTCATGGTCCGGGAGAGCACCGTCCGGCCGAGTCCTTGACGGGACCGGGTCCGGCGCGATAGAAAACCAGTCGGTTATAAAACCGAAAGGTAATCTTCATGGCTCCTGACGTTCTCGACGCGACGTTCGCCGCGCTGGCCGACCCGACCCGGCGGGCGATTCTGGCCCGCCTGAGGGAGGGCGAGGCCACGGTGACCGAACTGGCCGCGCCGTTCGCGATGACCCAGCCGGGCATCTCCAAGCACCTGCGGGTGCTGGAGCGGGCCGGACTGATCTCCCGTGGGCGCGACGCGCAGCGCAGGCCCTGCCGGCTGGAGGCCGCTCCGCTCAAGGACGCCGTGGACTGGCTGGCGAACTACCGCTCCTACTGGGAGGAGAGCTACCAGAGGCTGGACGCCCTGCTCGGCGAACTCGACCACGAGGGGCCGGACGCCGCCGAACGGGAGATCCGGTGACGTCGCGGCAGGAACAGGGCGAAGGGCTGACGGTACGGGCGCTGTCCGACACCGATCTCCTGCTCACCAGGACCTTCACCGCCCCCCGCCGGCTCGTCTTCGACGCCTTCACCCGGCCCGAGCTCCTCCGGCGGTGGCACGGCGCGCGCGGCTGGCACCTCGTCGTCTGCGAGGTCGACCTGCGCCCGGGCGGAGTCTGGCGCTTCGTGTCGCGCGGGCCCGACGGCGCCGAGATGGGCCTCGGCGGGGTCTTCCACGAGGTCGACGCGCCCGGCCGGCTGGTTCACAGCGAGCTTCACGACGGCTGGGAGGAAGGAGAGGCTCTCGTCACGACCGTCTTCGACGAGCGGGACGGCCGGACGGCGATGACCACCACGGTGCGCTACCCCTCGCGGGAGATCCGCGACAGCGTGCTCCGTACTCCCATGGAACGCGGCGCGGGCGAGGCGTACGACCGTCTCGCCGAGACGTTGAACGAGATGACTCTGAAAGGCGAGCTGCAATGACCGACATCCAGCACACCCCGGCCCGGCCCACGCAGACCGAGATCCCGGCCGACATCGCCGACGTCCCGGCGGACCACACCGCGCCGCCCGTCCGCCCCGGCGCGTTCCTGCTCGAACTCGTCCCGGTGCCCGTCACGGACATCGACCGGGCCAAGGCCTTCTACGCCGACCGCCTCGGCTTCCAGGTGGACGTCGACGTGCAGCCCGCGGACGGGGTCCGCATCGTCCAGCTCACCCCGCCGGGCTCGGCCTGCTCGATCACTTTGACCGAGGGCATCGAGTCCCTCGACATGCCGGGCGGCACGCTGCGCGGCCTGCACCTGGTGGTGAGCGACATCGACAAGGCCCGCGCGGAGCTCATCGAGCGCGGCGCGGACGTGGAGCCGGTCGAAGACCTGGGCGGTGTCCACTACGCCCGTTTCGCCGACCCGGACGGCAACACCTGGACCCTCCAGCACATGCCCTGGCGCGTCTGAGGAACTGCTTCCCGCCCGAAGCCGCCCCCTTCAAGAGCTGCCCCCTTCGAGAAGTCGAGGCGCGTAAGCCGGTGCGCGGGCTCCCCTCCATGGGAGTCCGCGGGGTTATGCTCAGGCGGTGGCCGACCCGAGGACGCTCGTGCTGTGGGACATCGACCACACGCTGGTCAGCATCACCGGGATCGGCAAGCTGCTGTACGCCGAGGCCTTCCGCGCCGCCACCGGCCACCCGATGAAGCAGCCGGCGGACATGCTGGGCCGCACCGAGCGGGCGATCACCATCGACACCCTGCGACTGCATGGCATCGAGGTCTCCGAGGCGCTGCTGGAGACCTTCGGAACGGCGCTGGTCGAGGCGTTCCGCGCTTACGAGGCCGCTATCGGCGAGCACGGCCGCCCGCTCACCGGAGCACGCGAGGCGCTGCAGGCGCTGGCCGTCCGCGAGGATGTGGTGCAGTCGGTGCTGACCGGCAACATGGAGCCCATCGCGATCGGCAAGCTGGCCGCCTTCGGCCTGGAACGCTTCGTGGACTTCGAGGTCGGCGCCTACGGCATGGACCACGCCGAGCGCCCGGAGCTGGTACGGCTGGCCCAGCGGCGGGCCGGGCGCAAGTACGGCGAGGTCTTCACCGCGGACAGCACGGTGCTGATCGGCGACACCCCCAACGACGTGCTGGCCGGGCACCGGGGCGGGGCGCGGGTGGTGGCGGTGGCCACCGGATTCGTCGACGCCGCCGCGCTGCGGGCCGCCGGCGCGGAGGTCGTGCTGCCCGATCTGGCCGACACCGACGCGGTGGTGCGCGCCGTGCTCCGATCACCCGCTCCCCGGCGCTGAGTCAGGGTGATCAACGGTCAGTTCGAATACGGCATACTCGCCATGTCCGTGAAACGCCGTCCGAGGAGCGCCATGACAGGGTCCGGACCAGCGGGATGGTCTGGCATCAGCGGGTACGGCTGAGCTGATCTCGAGGCGATCCGTGTCAGGCTGGAAGCGGGCGCCGATCCGAACCCGGGTGTCTACGCCTTCGGCAGCCACGATGGAAAGCCGTTGCACCTCGCAGCCGAATGGGGAACCCCTGAATCGGTGACCGAGCTGGCCCGTCGCGTCGACGACGTGGACGCCGAGTACGACGACCGGACCGCCCTGTGGGTGGCCGTCTTCGCCCGTCGCCTGGACAACGCCCGCGCCCTGGCCGTCGCCGGAGCGGACCCCTGGCGGCCCATGATGGCCGGATGGTCTCCCGGACGGCTGGCCCTCGCCGGTCCGGACCACGCAGACCTCCCGCGAGCGCGCGGGCCACCTCCGCGCTGATGGGCGTGCCGGTGGCCCGTACGAAGATCATCGTTTGTCTGGTGTCCGGGCTGCCCGCGGGCCTGGCCGGGGCGCTGCTCCTCGGGGTGATCCAGAACCTGATCAATCAGATCCCCGGGCTCACCTCCTCCTTCCAGCAGGTGGTGAGCGGGGCCTTCCTCGCCGCCGTCGTGGTCGCGCACCGGATCCTCGGCAGGGTGCGCGGCGAGACCTGACCGGCCCGGCCGCGCGTCCTCAGCCCAGGGCGCGCGGCCCGCGCTTGGGGAAGGGCCAGGGGTTGGGGCGGCAGCCGTACAGGGACTTGGTCTGCTGGAGCATGACCGGGGCGCGCCGGCCCGGGCCGGGACAGGGGACGTGGCCGTGGCCCAGGCCGTGGCCGACCTCGTGGCTGACGACGTACTCCCGGTAGGAGGCGACGTCGCCGCGGTAACCCGGCACGCCCTCGTTCCAGCGCATCGCGTTGATGACCGCCCGTCCGCCGTTCCAGCAGGACAGCAGGCCGAAGGTGCGCAGCGGCAGGCACCGGCGGTCCGTCATCGCCGGGCTGGACAGCGACACGCGGATGTCCACCGGGCCGCGCGAGACGCGGTGGAAGCGGAACCCCCAGCCACGGGGGTCGTTGAGGATCCGGTGCACCTCCCGCGCGAACTCCTCCGCGTCGAACGGGAGCCCGCGCTCGACCTCGACCTTGTAGCGGACGACCTTCTTCTTGCCCCGGGGCGGAAGGGACTCGCCGGGGACGACCCGGTAGCGGCCGCTGGCGGAGCGGGACACCCGGACCTTCTCCGGCTGCAGCCGCCCGTTGGCGAACAGCTGCGTCTTCGGCGCGCCGGCCTCCTGCGGGTCCGGCGGCGGGGTCGGCGCGACCGTCGCCTGCGCGGTGGCGGTCACCCGGGGGGCGACCGCGGGCTGGGAGGTGATCGTCGCCTGAGGGGTGACCGCCGTCTGGGGCGTGCTCGTCGTGCGGGGTGCGGCCGTCGGCTGGGCCGTCGCCGTCGCCGTCGTCACCGTCGGGACGGGTACGGGCGGGGCCGTGACCTGGGCCAGCACGGTGGGGGAGGGAGAGGTGGAGACCGGGGTGGCCGGTGGCGTGACGGCGCTGCCGCCGACCAGGAGCGTGGCCGTACCGCCGAAGCCGAGCAGCCACAAATAGGGCTTACGCAGACGATTATCAATGTTCCCGGTCATAGCGGATTAACCCTATTGCCCCATCCTTAACAGGAGGAACTCCGGAGGGGTCCGCCGGATGACAGCGGCGTGCAAGACCCTCGACAGCGGGGGCGTGGACAGTGGCGGTATCCACCGAATCCGCCGACCTACGGAGGTCCCCATGACCACTGTCACCATGCCGCTGCCCGTCCCGGTACGGCTGCGCCCCCTGACCCGCGGCGAGACCGCCCCCGTGCTCGAGGTGTTCGAGGGGATGTCGGAGAACTCGCGGTTCATGCGCTTCCTGGCGCCGATGCCACGCCTGCCGGGGTTCATGCTGCGCGTCCTGGCCGATCCCGACCAGGACAGGCACGTCGCCCTGGTCGCGGCCGCGGGACGGCGGGCCGTCGGCATCGGGCGCTACGTGGTCATCGCCGATCAGGAGCGCACGGCCGAGGCGTCGTTCTCCGTGGTGGACGACTACCAGGGGCGCGGCGTCGGCCGGATGCTCCTGGACGCGCTGTCCGCCCACGCCGCCGAGCGCGGGATCTGCACGCTCGCCTTCACCGTGCACCCGCGGAACCGGCGCGCGCTCGCCCTGATCCGCTCCGCGGGAGCCGTCACCGAGTACGTCGACGGGGTGATCGAGGGACGGCTCCCGACCTGCCGCGACAGCCTGGCGACAGCGGTTTGACAGGCCCCCTCCGGACCATCGGCGGGATGACGGAGGGAGACTGAGACATGAACACCGAAGAGTTCGCCGACCGGGTGTTCCGGTCCGCGCTCGGCGCGATCGAGATCCTCTCGATCCACCTGGGGGACCGCCTGGGCTGGTACCGCGCGCTGGCCGCACGGGGCCCCGCCACCCCCGCGGAGCTGACCGCGCGCGCCGGAGGCCACGAACGTTACGCCCGCGAGTGGCTGGAGCAGCAGGCCGCCTGCGGGATCCTCACCGTCGGCGGCGACGGCCGCTTCGCCCTTCCGGCGGGCGCGGCCGAGGTGCTGACGGACGAATCCAGCCTGGCCTACCTCGCCCCGCTGGCCCGCATGCTCGCCGGCGCGGCGGTCCAGACGCCCGCCCTGCTGGAGGCCTACCGCGACGGCGGCGGCGTCGCCTGGGAGGTGTTCGGCCCGGACGTGCGCGAGTCCCAGGCCGAGATGAACCGTCCCTGGTTCGAGCACGCCCTCCCGGGGGCCCTGGCCGGGGTGACCGACCTGGACGCCGCGCTGCGCCGCCCCGGCGCGCGCGTCGCCGACGTCGGCTGCGGCGGGGGCTGGTCCTCCATCGCCCTGGCCCGCGCCTACCCGGAGGCGGTCGTGGAGGGCGTGGACGTCGACGCGCCCTCGATCGAGCTGGCCGCACGCAACGCGAAGGAGGCGGGGGCCGAGGTCGCCTTCCACCACGGCGACGCGACCCTGCTCGGCGAGGACGGCTACGACGCGATCTTCGCCTTCGAGTGCCTGCACGACATGTCCCGGCCGGTGGAGACCCTGACCGCGATACGGCGGGCGATCAGACCCGGCGGCGCGGTCGTCGTCATGGACGAGGCCGCCGCGGACTCCTTCACCGCCCCCGCCGACGACACCGAGCGGCTGCTGTACGGCTTCAGCCTGCTCATCTGCCTGCCGGACGGGATGGCCCACCAGCCCTCGGCGGGCACCGGCACCGTGATGCGCCCGGACACACTGCGCCGCTACGCGGTCGAGGCGGGTTTCCGCGGCATCGAGGTCCTCCCGATCGAGGACTTCGGCTTCTGGCGGTTCTACCGGCTGCTGACCTGAACGCGGAGCGGCGCCCGGCCGTCTCCGCTCCGCGAGGCGGGGCACTGCCTCCGGCGGGGCGCCGCCGGCCGTCTCCGCCCCGCCCGGCCGCTCCCGGGGCGGGTCAGGATCCGACGGTGACCACCACGTTCCCGCTCTTGTGGCCGGTCTCGACGTAGCGGTGGGCCTCGGCCAGCTCTTCCAGGGGATAGCGCCGGTCGATGACGATCCGCAGCTTCTCCGCCTCGATGAGCTCCTTGAGGAAGAGCAGCGCGTCGTTCTTCTCCACCGACATACCGGTCACCACTCTCCGGCCGCGCGACAGCGACGTCCCCAGCGACAGGAAGGTGTTGTGCAACCCGACGGTGGGCGCGTAGCGGCCCCGGCGCGCCAGCACGGCCCTGGCCCGGGAGAACGAGGTCTTGCCCAGCGTGTCGAAGACGATGTCGTAGACCTCCCCGCTCCTGCTGTAGTCCTCCTTGGTGTAGTCGATCACCTCGTCGGCTCCCAGCTCGGCGACGAGGCCGGCGTTCCGGGGGCCGCACACCGCCGTGACGTGCGCCCCGAAGTGCTTGGCGAGTTGCACGGCATAGGTGCCGATGCTGCCGGACGCGCCGTAGACCAGGACCTTGTGGCCGTCGCGGATCCCGGCCTTGCGGAGGAAGTACAACGCCGTCGAACCGCCGTCCACCGCGGCGGCGGCCGTCTCGAAGCCGATGTTCACCGGTTTGGGCGCGAGCGAGGCCCGCTGCGGCAGGCACACGTACTCGGCGTTGGCGCCGAGCCGGAACCCGGTGAACCCGAAGACCTCGTCGCCGGGCCGGAAGCGGGTGACCCCGGCCCCGACCTGCTCGACCTCCCCGGCCAGCTCGGTGCCCAGCGTGCGCATCCTCACCCTCGGACGGAGGAACCCGAGAATGACCCTGCCCCACAGCGGCTCGCCGCGGCGCATGGTGCACTCCGCCGAGGTGACCGTCGTCGCCCGCACCCGGACGAGCACCTCGTCGTCCCGGGGCACCGGTTTGGGCAGCTGACACAGCGTGAGGACTTCGGGAGGGCCGAACCGGGTGTAGACGGCTGCCTTCATACGCCTGCTTCCTGTCGTGGCGATGCGGAGAGGACCGACAGCCCAAGGATCCATGACGCGGACTGTGAGGAAGCTGAGAGACCGTTCCCCGTCCCGCCCGTCCGGGGGCGAGCCTCCGGCGTCAGGGCCGCGATTCGGGGCCGTGGGCCGATCAGGTGGAGTAGACCGCGACGAGCCCGGTGGTGATGCCCGCGGCCGAGACTGCGGTCAGCGCCCAGCCCGCGATCGCCGCCGTGCGCAGGTGGCGGCGGGTGGCGCGGGAGGTCGAGTACAGGATGACGTACGGCAGGAAGCCGAGTCCGCCGACGCACAGGAAGGGCAGGATCAGCGAGCCGAGCACGCCGCGCGGACCCGCCTGCGCCGCGCGATCGCCCTCGGGAGTGAGCTGGGCCGGTATCTCGTCGCCCACCTCCAGGTGGGGCGGGGCGGAGACCGGGACGGCCCGGCCGCCGCCGTCGGGCACGAACGTCCCCTCGCAGTCGTACCTGTTCCGGCCGAGGGGCTCGCACACGTCCACGGTGAGCGTGCCGGGCGTGCCGACGGCGCCCGCCGCCAGCCGGATCCCCGGCACGGACAGCGGGATCGGCACCAGGAACGCGCCTCCCCACAGCAGCATGAGCACCACCATGCCGATCGGCCCGGGCGCCCGTCTCGCGGAGGCGGTGATCACAGCCGGGTCGTGGCCGGCGTCTCCGGCGCGGCCTCCGCCGGCGCCCGCGGCGTGACCGCGGCCGGTGACGTGACGACGGCGTCTGTTCGTGCCTCCACGACGGCTTTTCCTCATGACTCCACGATGACAGAGCCGACTTGTGAGCAACTTGTGCCGACCCGGTCGGCCGCCACCGGGGTCCGGCGGGACGCGGCGCCGCCGAGGATCACGCCGTCGACGGCGAGGCCGCGCCCGTCGCCTCGTTCTGGATCCGCTCGAACTGGGCGCCCATCGCCTCGGCCAGCGCGTTGGCTCCCGACAGCGGGCGGACCATGACCGTGAGGTCGTCGATGAGGCCGTCGTCGTCGATGTGCAGGAAGTCGCAGCCGTGGACCTGCTTGCCGTTCACCGTCGCCCGGAACATGAGCACATGGTCGCGGCCGTCGGCCCCGGAGATCTCACGGGTGTAGTGGAAGTCCTCGAACACCCTCATGACGCCGCGCAGGATCGCCGCCGTGATGGCTTTGCCGGGGTACGGCTTGTAGGCGACCGGGCTGGTGAACACGACGTCGTCGGCGAGGAGCGCTTCGATCGCCGCGCTGTCTCGGGCCTCGACGGCCTGACGGAACGGATGCATGCCCACTCCTAGTCAATTTGTTTACTATTTGCGGTAGACAGTAACCATGCGCGGAGGGGCTGTCCAGGTCCTGGTAGTCGTCTCGTTGACTAGAGAACGAAGTGCTTAGTCAACGCGGTGATACCTTGGGCGGGTGTCGTTGCGCCACGCGGTGATGGCCGCGCTCCTGGAGGGTGAGGCGTCCGGATACGACCTGGCCAAGGGGTTCGACGCGTCGGTGGCCAACTTCTGGATGGCCACGCCCCAGCAGCTGTACCGGGAGCTGGACAGGATGGAGGCCGAGGGCCTGGTCCAGGCGCGGGTCGTCCAGCAGGAACGACGCCCCAACAAGCGGCTGTTCTCCCTGACCGAGGCCGGGCGCCGCGTCCTGCGCGAGTTCACCGCCGCGCCGCCGCGGCCGGGCGCGATCCGTGACGAGCTGATGGTCAAGGTGCAGGCCGTGGACGTCGGTGAGGCCGAGGCCGTACGGGCGGCCATCGAGGAGCGCATGGGCTGGGCCCAGGCCAAGATCGCCAGATACGAGCGGCTGCGCGCCCGGTTGCTGGACGGCCGCAGCGAGGAGGAGTATCTCGCGTGCGCCGAACGCGTCGGGCCCTATCTGACGCTGATGCGCGGTCTGGCGTTCGAGCGTGAGAACCAGGTCTGGGGCGAGTGGGCGCTGACCGTGCTGGAGCGGCGTTCGGCCGCGGCCAGGTGAGAAGTCCCGCCGGGGGAACGCGGAGCGGCGACCGCCCGGGGGACGGCCGCCGCCGCGATCATCCGGTCCCCGTCCGGGGACGGTCCGCTAGGAGTGGGGGCAGGAGGAGCGGTACTCCTCGATGGTCGTGCTCCGGCCGGGAGCCGGGCACAGGAACTGGTCGTAGCGCAGGTCGTCGTCGACGAAACGCTTCATCCACGAGATGGCGTACTTGGCGATGGTGTCGTTGTCGCTGTTGGGCGCGAAGTGGCTGGCGCCGTTGAGCTCCAGGTACGCCTTCTCCTGGGCGCTGGAGAGGCTGTTGTAGAACGGCTCGGAATGCGAGCCCACCGGGGCGATCGAGTCGTTCTCGGCACCGATGATCATCGTCGGGACCTGGACGCCTCCCCAGGTCTTGTCGAGGTGCCAGGGGGTCAGCGGCACGGCCGCCTGCAGCGACGGGCGGCTGTTGGCCGCCGCGAGGGTGCCGCCGCCGCCCATGGAGTGGCCCATCACGCCGATGCGGCTGGAGTCGAGCCGGCTGCGGACGGTGGCGCTGCTGTCCTCGGTCAGGTAGTCGGCGGCGGCCAGGATCTGCCGGCCGCGGCTGTCGGGCTGGTCGGAGCGCGTGATGGTGTCGATGTTGAACACCACGAACCCGTGCGAGGCGAGCCGCTCGGCGAGCCAGGCCATGCTGGACTTGCTCGCGGTGTAGCCGGGGGCGATGACGACGCCGCCGAACGTCCCCTGGCTGGTGTCGGTCGGGTAGTAGATCGTGCCCCCGCCGAAGCCGCTGACGAGCAGCGAGGAGACATTGGTGTCGGAGACGGAGAACGGGCCGCGGGTGGCGGCCAGGATGGACTCGGTCGGGTTGGGACCGCGCTCGTATCCGACGGCGGCGTGGGCGGCGACCGGGGCGACCGCGCCGGTCCCGGCGGCGAGAGCCAGCGCGAGGGTCAGCTTGGCGAGCGTCCGGGCCGTGCGGCTTGCTGAGATCGGGGGGTGTGACTGCACGTGACGTACTCCTGTCCGTAGGAGGGAAACCGGGTGACGGCCTCCGCGGAGGAAGGCCGCCCCGGATCCCCGGCCGCCGGATGCGACGGCCCGGTTCCGGGACCCTCGGTTCCCTCGGAACGTTGACGGGAGTACTTTCGCTCTGTCAGGGCCGCGAGTGCATCGGTGAAATCACGGGTCTTGCCTGTTTGCGGGTCGTGCTCGGACGGTCTCGCGGCGACGACCGGTGGAGGCGCGGTAGCCCTCGGCCTGCGGCTCGTCGACGGGCGTCGCTACTCAGGATGGCAGGCGCCGTCGTCGGCGGGATCTCGCCGCAGGAGACGGAGGTCGTCGCCCCACGCCTCCAGTGTCGGGCCGTGACCGGCGGCACGTGCGAACGGCTCCACCTCCTGGAAGAGCCGCCGAGCGATGTGCGGAGCGGCGTGCGACAAGACGCTCTCCAAAAGCGGCAGCAGCCGCTCATGCCGCCACGGAGGCGGTCCGAGGGGGTGGTTCCGCAGTTCCCAGGCGAGATACCTGTTGTAGGGGCGGACCCGGTGATCGAGGGCGAAGAGGAAGGTCAGGAGGGGAGGGATGCTTTCCGCGGCGTCCAGGCGGGCTTCGGCGGCGTGCCCGTCGCGATGGTTCTTCAGCCAGCGGTAGACGGCGTTGACGAAGGAGTCCAGGGCGGCGGCGGCCGTCTGGCGGGCCTCCGGGGCCGACAGCGTCGCTTTGGCGGAGACGAGTTCACCGATGAGGCCGTCCGGCCGGTCTTTCAGGATGCGGGCATGCGCGAAGGAGTATCTGTTCCACTCCGTCCCCGATCCCGGCATCGCGTGGGCGCGGAACTCCTCCAGTGACATGGCCGTGACGTCCAGCAGCGCGTCGCGGCGTTCTTCGCCGACCGGTCCGTCATCGGCGGTGATCAGGTAGACGTCGTAGTCGGAACGGCGCGTCGCCATCCCCTGCCGTGCCCGGGATCCGCTCAGGATCCCCCCGACGACGGCCGGGTCGGCGCCGATGCGGGTGAGCAGGGCGGAGAACTCCCGGTGTGCTGAGATGTCGGCCACCGAGGCACTCCACCAGGTTGCGGGCGCAACGGCAATGGGTTTTCCGAGCGCCGGGACAGGGACGCGGAACCCCGGAGGGCGCCGGCGCCGGACACGGCGGCCGGACCGGGGAGGCCGCGGCGATACTCGCCGAGGGTTGCCGACCGCCTGCCGGAGAAGCCTCTCTGTGATCTCTCCCGGAGGCCGGCCGTCGGCGATATGTAGTCCTTGACCGCTGACGTGATCTTCGGATCACATGAGAACAGTGTCTGAATGAACATCAAGAGCCTGCCGTTCAGCACGGGCGGCCTGGTCGCCGATGCCACGATGCGATCGTGGCGCATTTCCTTGTCTGTGTGGCTGAGATAGATGCAGGCGTGCGGTCCGGGTGCGGTGCGGCGGGTGTTTCGTGATCACACCTGTTCGACCTGGAATATCTTCTCGCCGGTGCCGGTAAGTCCTTGATCGGTCGTGATGTCGATGACGAGCCGGTAGCGTCCTGATTTGATGACCGTTATATTGCTGACGCTGCTGCTGCATGCCGTCCGGCCGCGATAGACGGGGGTATTTCCCTGGAACAGGGTTGTCTTCACGTAGCAACCGTCTTCGAGCAACCCGTCCTGCCCGTACACCTCCGTCGTGTATCCCCATTCCATGGGGCTTCGGAACGTGTCTGGATTTATCCCTATTTTTCGTGATCCGTTCGCATACACCTTTATGTTGACCAGGAGTTGATCCGGGCCGCCGGTGACGGCCGAAGAACTGCCGGATGGTGTCGCGGCGGGAGGCGCCGTCATCTGGCTGCCGGGTGTGGGACTGGGCGACACCGTCGCAGGCGGACTGGGTGGGGAAGAGGGGGAGGACCGGAGCGGATCGGCCGCTGCGATGGTCGGGCTGGAAGCGCCAGGTAAAAGGTCGGACTTGGACGCCTGGCTACCCCATAGTCCGAAAAGCCCTTGAACAACCGCGGCGGCGATCGCGAATGATCCTGTGATCGCAGCCGCCAGGATCGCACCGCGCGTCGCGAGGTCGAGCCCGCTGAACCATCGCCTGAATCTTCCCACTGACGGCTCACAATGATGACGATACGTATTTCCGGAATCGAAGCCCTTCATGGGCCGGTGGTCGATGCGCCCGCACTTTGACGAGTTCTGCCTCACAGTGAACAGCGACGTCGGCGCACGCGCCACATGAACGCTCGAACTGGTAAGAATCCGGAGCGGGCACCGCTCAGGACAGCAGCCGGACCAGTTCGACGCGGGAGCGGATGCCGAGGCGGGAGAAGATGTTGCGCAGGTGGTGCTCGACGGTGCGCGGGCTCAGGAAGAGCCGGGCGGCCACCTCCCGGTTGGTGGCCCCGTCCGCGACCAGCCGGGCGATCTGCAGCTGCTGCGCCGTGAGCGCCTGGACCGCCGGTGATTCGGCCGCCTCCGCCGCCGGCGCGCCGGTCGCGCGGGTACGGCCCTCCGGCCGCGGCGTCGCCTCCCCCGCGGCCCGCAGCTCGCTGCGCGCCTGCTCGGCCCAGAGCCGCGCGCCGTACCGCTCGAAGGTCTCCAGCGCGCCGTGCAGGTGCTCCCTGGCCGCGCCGGGCCGCCGGTTGCGGCGCAGCGCCCCGCCGAACAGCAGCTGCGTGCGGGCCGTCTCGAACGCGCAGGAGCCCCGGTGGTGCAGGTCCAGCGCCTCGCGGAAGCGCTCCTCGCTCTCTCCCGGCCCCGCCAGCAGGGCGTGGCAGCGCGCCGCCAGCGCCAGCCGGTCGGGGCTGCCGGTGCTGGCCACCCAGCGGTCCAGCACGGCCAGGGCCGCCCGCGCGTGCTCGACGTCACCGGTCCGCGCCGCCGCCTCGACGAAGTGCGGCGTCGCCATCACCCGGATGACGAGGTGGCCGCCCGTCCCGTCGGCCCGGGCCACCGCCCGCAGCCTCCCGGCCGCGTTCGCGTGGCGGCCCGCGGCGACGTCGAGGTGGGCCAGCGCCCAGCCGCCGAGCGCGCCGACGACGCCCAGGCCGTGGGCGTCGGCCAGCTCGATCGCGCTGCCGGCCCTGATCCGGCACGTCTCCTCGTCGCCCTCCACGGCGGCGGCCAGGGCGAGCCAGGCCAGATGCTGGGCCGCGCTGTTGAGCCGGCCGGTCTCCTGAGCCAGGCGCAGGCCCTCCATCGCGTTGGCCGCGACGGAGGCGTAGCGCCCCAGCCAGAGCTCGGCCTGGATCAGGAACTCCAGCACCTGCGGCACGGTGGAGACGGCCCCCTGGGCGCGCGCGGTCTCGATGGCCCTGGTGGACAGCTTCAGCGCCTGGGCGTCGTCGCCCAGCAGGAGGCTGGACACGCAGGCCCAGACCAGCACGGACGGGTTGTCCACCGAGGGGGCCAGGTCCAGCACGCGGCGCAGCGGCGGCGCGGCCTCCCCGTGGCGCCCGCGGAAGGTCGCCGCCATGCCCTCCAGGTACTCGAACATCAGCTGGATGACCGGAGGGTCGTCCGCGCGGCGCAGCGTCGCGGCCCGCCGCGCGATGGACAGGAACCGATGGGTGTCACCGGCCATGTAACTGGCCTCGCTCGCCCGCACCAGCGTGCGCACGGCCTGTTCCCGGTCCCGGTCGAGCAGCCATTCCGACGCCGCCAGCAGCTCGTCGCAGGCGCTGCCGGTCTTGCCGCTGCGCAGCTCCAGGCTGCCGCGGACCAGCTCGGCGCGCCCGCGCACCTCCTCGGAGATCGTCAGGGAGTTGAGCCGGTTGAGCCGGTTGAGCAGCGACCGGGCGCGCTGCGGCAGGCCCGCGTGCCAGGCGTGGCGGGCGGCGGCGGCCAGCCGGGCCGCCCTGGCGTCGCCGCGGACGGTCAGCTCGGCGGCCCGTTCCAGGACGCGGAACGGCTCGGGGAACGAACCCCGCCCGCCGGTCGCCCCGGGCGGCGCGGCCGCCAGCTCCTCCACCAGCCCGTCCGCCAGCCGCTCGGCGGGCCCGTCCAGGGCGGCCGCCCGGTGCCAGGCCCGCCGCAGGCCCTGGTGCTCCTGGTCCAGGATCCGCGCGAGCGTCAGGTGCGCCGCGCGCCGCCGGGCGGCCGGGGCGTCGCCGTACACCACCGCCCGGGTCACCGGCTCGCGGAAGCCGTAGCGGTCCTCGGCCAGCCGGACGACGACGCCGGCTCGCTCGGCCGCCTCCAGCGCGGTGAGCGCGCACCCCGGCTCGGCGGCGCGCAGGAGCGTGACCGTGTCCAGGTCCGGGTCGGCCGCGATCAGCAGGAGCAGGTCTCCGGTGTCACGGGGCAGCCGGGCGAGCCGGTCGGCGTGCGCGCGCCACAGCCGGCCGCCGGGCGGGGGCGTCTCCGGCGGCGCGGCGGTGCCGCTCAGCTGCGCCGCGGTCAGCGAGCCCACGAGCTCGCGAAGGGCCAGCGGGTTGCCGTGGGCGGCCTGCGCCAGCGACGCGCGCAGGTCCTCGGGCATCTCCGGCGCCAGATCGGTGAGGACCCGCCGGGCCGCCTCCTCGTCGAGCCCGCCGAGCACGAGCCGGGGGACGTCACCCGGGACGCCGCCGCCCCCGCCCGCCCTCTCCGTGGCCTCCTCCGCGGCCTCCGCGCCGGCCGTGAGCAGCATCGCGATCCGCTCGCCGGCCAGGCGCCGGGCGGCGAAGAACAGGACCTCGCGGCTGGGCGCGTCGAGGCGGTGGACGTCGTCGGCGCAGATCAGGAGCGGGCGGTCCACGGCGCGCAGCAGGGCCAGGACCGCGGCGGGCAGCGCCAGCCCGCCGTCGGCCGTGCCCAGCTCCAGCACCCGCGCCAGAACCGCGGCCTGGGCCGGGGGCAGCGCCGCCAGCCCGGCCGCGATCGGCCGGAGCAGGGCGTGCAACCCGGCGTACGGCAGGTGCTCCTCCGTCTGGGTGCCGCGCACCCGCAGCACCACGAAGCCGCCGGCCCCCTCGGCACCGGCACCGGCACCGGTATCGGCGGCGGTCGAGGCGATGGGCGAGGCGGCGACCGAGGCGAAGGCCTCGAGCAGCGCGGACTTGCCGGTTCCCGGGTCGCCCAGCAGGAGCAGCGCGCCGCCCGAACCGAGGAGGGCGCCGCCGGCGAGGCGGCACAGCGCCTCCAGTTCGGTGGCACGGCCGTGCAGCACCGGGGTCCGGGCGTGCGGCACCGGTACGCGGGGGTGCGGCATCGATGCCAGGGTGGCGGGAGAGGCGCAGGACATGACCCAGTGTTACGCGCGGGTGTCCTGACTGAGAAGAGGGGGTGTCGGATCGTCCTCGACACCTGCGCGGACGGTCCCAAGACCGGTGATTTCACCGATGCGCACCCCGGCATGGAGCACGGAGACTTCCCTTCTCCCAGCCGGCCCTCCCAGAACCCCCTGACCGGCCATGTTCTCCCGAGGAGAAACGGTGACCCTTGAGATCGGCGGCCTGACCGTGCGGTTCGGCGGCGTCACCGCCCTGTCGGAGGTCGATCTCACGGTCCGTCCCGGCGAGCTGGTCGGCCTGATCGGGCCGAACGGAGCGGGCAAGACCACCCTGTTCGACTGCCTGACCCGGCGGCGCGACCCCGTCGCGGGCCGGATGCTCTTCGAGACCGGGGAACTGGGCGGGCTGCCCCCGTACGAGGTCGCCGGTCGCGGGATCGCCCGGACCTTCCAGCACCTGGGCCTCTTCCCCGGCCTGTCGGTGCGGGAGAACGTCATGGTCGGCGCCCACCGCCACGGGCGGTCCGGATTCGGCGCGGCCGCGCTCCGGCTGGCCCGGAGCCGCCGGGAGGAGCGGGAGATCCACCGGATCGCCGACGAGGTGCTGGAGCGCATGGGCCTGCTCCCGCTGGCCGACCACCCGGCCGCCCACCTCCCGCACGGGACGCTGAAGCGGATCGAGATCGCCCGCGCGCTGGCCGTACGGCCCCGCCTGCTCCTGCTCGACGAGCCGATCAGCGGCCTGGGCCAGGACGAGGTGGCGGAGATCGCCCGCCTCATCCGGGACGCGCACTTCGTCTCCGGCGCCGCGATCATCGTCGTCGAGCACCACATGGAGTTCGTGATGGGCCTGTGCGGCCGGATCGTCTGCCTCGACTCCGGCAGGAAGATCGCGGACGGGCCGCCGGACCGGGTCAGCCGCGATCCGGCCGTCATCGACGCGTGCCTGGGAGTCGCCCCGTGACCGTGAACGGCCCGGGGGACCACCCCCGATCCCTCTTCGATCCCCCGCCCGGGACGGGGAACGGTCCAGCGGCCCTGCTGCGGGTGCACGGCCTGCGCGCGGGCTACGGCCCGGCGCGGGTCCTGCACGGTGTCGATCTGGAACTGGCGGCGGGGGAGATGGTCGCCGTCCTCGGCCCGAACGGCGCGGGCAAGACGACCATGCTGCGGGCGCTGTCCGGCCTGGTACGCGGCCGGGGATCGGTCCTTCTGGACGGGACCGAGCTGCTCGGCAGGGCCCCGGAGGAGATCGTCCGGCTGGGGGTGGCGCACGTCCCGGAGGGCCGGGGCCTGTTCGCCCCCCTCACCGTGGAGGAGAACCTGCGGATCGGCGCGCACCTGCGGCCCGCCAATGAACGGGCCGAGGACATGCGCCGCGTCCTGGCCTGGTTCCCGGTCCTGCGGGCGCACCTGAGCCAGCCCGCCGGGACCCTGAGCGGGGGCGAGCAGCAGATGCTCGCGGTCGGCCGCGCCCTGATGACGCGGCCCCGTCTGCTCCTGCTCGACGAGCCCTCCCGGGGACTGGCGCCCGTCGCCACCCGGAGGATGTTCGACGTGCTCCGCGCGGTCGGCTCCCACGACCGGGTCGCGATGCTCCTGGTCGAGCAGGACGCGCGGCTGGCGCTGGAGTTCACCAGCCGCGCCCTGGTCATGGAGTCGGGGCGCCTGACCGTGGGCGGCCCGGCGGGATGGCCGCAGGCCGGCCGCCGTCCCTCCCTCTTCCGGCCGGGGAGGTGACCGGCGGTGGCCGGACTGCTGCTCCAGATCGTGCAGGGACTGAGCCTGGGAGCCGTCTACGCCGGGCTCGCCCTGGCCCTGGTGCTCGTCCACCGCTTCAACGGGATCGTCAACTTCGCCCAGGGTGAGCTGGCCATGCTCTCGGCGTACGTCGCCTGGCAGCTCCTCGACGCGGGCCTGCCGTTCTGGGCCGCGCTGCCGATCACCCTCGCCGTCTCGGTCGTGGGCGGCATGCTGGTGGAACGTTCGATCATCCGGCGGGTCGAGGGTGACCGGGAGCTGGCGCCGGTGGCCGTGACGGTGGGGCTGATGGTCTTCGTGAACGCTGCGGCGGGCCTGGTGTGGTCCTTCGCCGTCCGTTCTTTCCCCAACCCCTTCCCCGCCGCGCTCAGCTTCGGCAGCGCGCAGAGCGGCTTCTCCGCGCTGGGCGTGCTCGGGGTCGTCGCCGTCATGATGCTGCTGCTCCACGTGTTCTTCCGGCACACCGGCGCCGGGCTGCTCATGCGGGCGGTCGCGGCCGACCCGGTGGCGGCCCGCCTGTCCGGCGTCCGGGTCGGCAGGGTGCTCGGCCTCGGCTGGGGGATGGCCTCCGCCGTCGGGGCGATCGCCGGGATCCTCGTGGCCCCGCTCCTGTTCCTGGAGCCGAACATGATGGGAGGCGTCCTGGTGTACGCCTTCGCCGCCGCCGTCGTGGGCGGCTTCCGCGACCCCGTGGCGGCCGTCGTGGCGGGACTGGGGCTCGGTGTGGCCGAGACGCTGGCCGGGACGTATGTGGCGTTCGTCGGCGCCGACCTCAAGGTGATCGTGCCGCTGCTGGTCATCGTCGTGGTCCTGATGCTCCGCCGCGGCCCGGCGGGAACGGCGGGACAGCGGTGAGCGCGGCGCGGTGCGGCACGGGAACGACGGGCGAGAGGGGACCGGCGTGAACGCCGTCGCGCAGACCGGGCACCGCAGGCTCGCGGTCGGCCGGATGGCCGGGGACCGGAGGCGGGTGTGGCCCTGGCGGCGGACGACGCTGGCGGCGCTGGCCGTGGCCGCCTGCGCCGCCCCCTTCGTCCTGGAGCCGTACCGGGTCTTCCAGCTGACCATGGTCCTCGTCTACGGGATCGCGCTGCTCGGGCTGAACCTCGTCGTCGGGCACGGTGGCCGGGTGTCCCTCGGGCACGGGGCGTTCCTCGCGATCGGCGCGTACATCGCGGCGGTCATGACGGGCCGGCTCGGCGTGCCGTACCCGCTGGCCCTGCCGGTGGCCGCGCTGGTCACCTTCGGCCTCGGCCTCGCCCTCGGCCGGCCGGCCCTGCGGCTGAGCGGGCCCTATCTGGCGGTGGTGACCTTCGTGATCGCCGCGGTCGTCCCACCGGTGATCAAACGCTTCGGGACGGTGACCGGGGGGTCGATGGGGCTGCCGGTTCCCGTGCCGTCCGCGCCGTCCTGGACCGGGCTCGCCGAGGACCAGTGGCTCTACCTGCTGGTCCTCGCCGTGGCGGCGGCGGCCTTCGCCGCGGCCCGCAACCTGCTCGAGTCGCGTGCCGGGCGGGCGCTGACGGCGGTCCGGGAGAATCCGCACGCGGCCGAGATCCTGGGGGTGCGGCCCGGCTCCCACCGGGCACTGGCGTTCGGGTGGAGCGCGATGTACGCGGGGGTGGCGGGAACGCTCTACGCGTGGGTGGTCGGGTTCGTCTCCCCCGACTCCTTCACCGTGACGCTCTCGATCGTCCTGCTCGCCGCCGTCGTGATCGGCGGACCGGGCTCGCTGGCCGGCCCGCTCCTGGGCGCGGTCTTCGTGACGTTCGTCCCCGCCGCCGCGCAGCGGGCCGGGGACGCGCTCCCGGGCATCGTCTCGGGACTGCTGATCATCGTAGTCGTCTGTTTCGCGCCCACCGGGCTGGCCGGGCTGCTGCGCATGGCGGCCGGCGGGGTGGCGCGCCGGCTCGGGAGGGGCTGACCGTGCAGGGAAGGACCAGGACCCGTGGGGCGGCCCGGGGCATGTCGTACGGCGTGACCCGTGTGGTGGCGCGGGGCACGCCACGCGGCGCGGTCCGGGGTACGGCGGTCCGGGGTACGGCGATGGCCGCCGTGCTCGCCCTGACGCTCCCGCTGGGCGGGTGCCGTCTCACGGGCGGCCCCGAGGTCCTGGCCGCCGGCGCCTGCCGGGGCCAGCACGTCACGGGCATCACCGAGGATGCCGTCAGGGTGGGCGGGATCTATCCCCTGTCCGGGCCCGCCTCCGCCTACGGGCTGATCGCCTCGGGCGTGCGGGCCTACTTCGGCCATGTCAACGACGGGGGAGGGGTGGACGGCCGGAAGATCGAGTTTCTCGTCCGCGACGACGGCTACCAGCCCGCCAGGGCCGTGGAGGAGGCCCGCAGGCTCGTGGAGCTGGAGAAGGTGTTCACGATCTTCCAGACGGTCGGCACGCCCTCGACCGCCGCGGTGCGCGACTACGCCGACCGCCGCCGGGTGCCCCAGGTATTCGTGGCGACCGGCGCCTCCCGGTGGGGGACCGACCGGGGCCGTCCGTGGACCATCGGCTACCAGCCCAGCTACGTGGCCGAGGCCAGGGTCTACGCCCAGCATCTGAAGGAGACGATGCCGCGGGCGACGGTGGCGGTGCTGTACCAGAACGACGACTTCGGCAGGGACCTGCTCGACGGCTTCGCCGACGCGGTCCGCGACAGCGGCGTCCGGATCGTCGCGGAGCAGAGCTACGAGGTCACCGACCCCGGAGTCCAGGGACAGCTGGCGAACCTCGCCTCCTCGGGCGCCGACGTGCTGCTGAGCGTCACCACGCCCAAGTTCGGGGCCCAGGCCCTCGCCGTCGACGCGGCGATCACCTCCTGGAACCCCCTGCACATCCTCAACAGCGTGGCCGTCTCCCCGGCCGTGATGAAGACCGTGGACACGGGGAAGGTGCGGGAGATCGTGTCCGCCGTGTACCAGAAGGACCCCGCGGACCCGCAGTGGGCGGACGATCCCGCGGTCGAGGTCTACCGCAGGAGCCTGCTGCGGTACGCCCCCGAGGCCGACCCCGCCGCCCCGCAGACCGTGTTCGGCTGGACCGCCGCCCAGGCCTTCGTCAAGGCGCTCCAGCAGATGGAGTGCCCCACCCGGGAGGGGCTGCGCGACGCGGTCCGCAGCCTCGACGACGTGCCCGTCGACACCTTGCTCCCCGGGATCACGCTGTCCACCGGTCCCGGCGACGGTTTCCCGATCGAGTCGATGATGCTGGCCAGGTTCGAGGAGGGTCTCTGGTCTCCCTTCGGGAAGGTCGTCGACACCCGCGCCGTGTTCGGCCCGGTGCGCACGGCCTCCGCCGGCTGACGCCCGGGTCCCGGCCCGCGCGGCGGCACGCTGGGAAGGCGGTCCGGCCGGCCGGGCCGCGGTCCCGGGTCCGCCCGCCGGCGCCGTGGACGCCGGCGCCTGTCAGGTGGCCCCGGAAGCGGGCGGGGCGGGGTCGATCTCTCTGCGGAATTCCTGATATTCACTGCCGGACAGGACAAGGCTGGCCAGTTCGAGGACCTCCCGGTGCGTCAGGGCCGGGGACACGGCCACCGTGAGGACGCCCCGAGTTTTGACCTTGACAACCGCCGGTGGGCCGGGCCATCGCACAACGCGCATGACACACTTCCCAGACACGTAGCTGGTTGACTGTGTTGTGTGGTTCCCCTTGACGAACCTAGGCGCGATCGGGAGCCTCGGCTAGGTCTCATCCGTCTTTTCTGTCCGATTTCTGAGGGACATCGGCGGCGTCGCCGGAGCTATTCGAGCCGCCCGAGCCGTCGGAGTCGCCGGCGCCGTCCGCGGTGAGCAGGGAGCGCACGAGCGCGGCCACGTGCCTGCGGTCCTGGGGGCTGAGCTTGGCCAGCGAGGCGATCAGGACCTCGATCTCCGGGTCGTCGGCGGGGCCGTTGCTGAGGCTGAAGCCCGCCACGGCGGCGGCCGCGGAGCGGACGACGTCGAGGGGGACGTCGAGCCCGCGGGCGAGGCGTTCGAGGGTGACGGGGTTGGGCAGCCGGCTGAGGCGGGAGTTGGAGGCGAGATGGTGCACGGTCGAGCGGGGCAGTCCGCCCTGACGGGCCACCTCGCCGTATGAGCGGTTGAGCTCGGCCATTCGGGTGTGGATGAGCCGTTGTAGCGCGTTCATTCGATGCCTCTCCTAAGGAGAAGGCTAACGCGGCGTCCCGGTCCGGAGCCGGGATTTCCGCCCTTGTGTGATCGCGAATGCCGACGTAGCGTCCAATGTGGTTGGACATTCATCTGGGGTTACCGGACGGAGCGGTGCCCGAACCGGCGTTAGGGAGGACTCCATGACCACGACCACCCAGGTTCCCGCCCTTCAGCAGCAGGGCTACACCCCGGGCTTCCCCGCCTCCATGGGGCTGGAGCAGCAGCTCGGCATGCAGGGGCCGTACCAGGTGCAGCAGGTCGTCCAGCAGCTCGTGAGCCAGATCCTGCCGATCGCGCAGCAGTACATCCTGCCGCAGGTCGTCAGCATCGCCGCGCAGCAGATCCACCAGCAGCTCCACCAGCTCGTCGCCCAGCAGATCTCCCAGCAGCAGGGGCAGCAGAGCCAGCTCTGGCAGCAGCCCTTCCAGCAGCAGTACGGCCCCCAGCAGTACAGCCCGCAGCAGTACGGCCAGCTCTGGCAGCAGCCCTTCCAGCAGGTGCCGGGCCAACTCCGCGGCTTCTAGAGGCCGGTCATGCACCCGACCACGAACCCGGTCCTGCTCGCCGCCACCGCGCCGCGGAACCCCGCGGACACGGTCTCGCGGCAGGAGGTCGCGGGGCTCCTGGAACACACCTACCGCTGGTTGCGCGCGGCGAGCGCGGTGGTTCCCGCGGTCGCCCAGACGGCGCCCGCGCTGACCGTGGCGGCGCAGCTCTACGCGGCGGGGCAGTATCCGGCCGCCCGGCGGCAGCTGTCCGGCGTCATCGCCATGGTGCACCAGGCCCGGCAGGCGTACCCGGCACTGCCTCCGCTGTGAGGCGGCCTCCGTCGTGAGGCGGCGGGTGCGGTGCCTGCGCGCCGCACCCGTCTCCGGCGAGACACGAGACTCTCCGGCGAGACACGAGACGAAAGAGTCGAGAAGATGGCCAACGGATCACGAGAACCGAAGCCTGCCGCGGGCAGGGGCCGTCAAGCTTCCGGCGCCCAGGGCGAGGCGGGCGGGGCCAGAACCGCTGAGAGCAGGACCGGCGAGGCGAAGCCGGGTCAGGCCTCCCGGCGTTCCGCCGCCCGGACGGGCATCCGCACGCGCCGCGACAGATACCTGGTCGCCGTCATGCCGCCGACCGACGTGCGGGCGGTCCTCGCGCAACTGGAAGAGGACCCGGCGTGCACGGTGGTGCGGACCGTCGGCACGGTCCACCCCGCGGGCGCCTTCCCGCGCCTGGCGGCCGTCGAGATGCCTGCCGACCGCGCCGCCGCCCTGGCCCGGGTGCCCGGCCTGCACATCGAGCCCGACCAGCCGCTCGGCCGCGCGGCGGTCCGGTACGACGGCCGGGCCGGGCACGCGGCGTTCCACGGGCTCGGCGCCCCGGACGCCCACGAGCTGGACGCCCCCGCGGGGACGCTGCGCACGGCCGCCGTCGAGGTCGGCGACGACGCCGGCAGGCCGATCGAGGGAGCGGAGGTGAGCCTGTACGGCACCGCGTTCACCGCCTACACCGGAGCGGAGGGCCGGGCGGAGCTGACCGTGCCCCCCGACGTCCTGGCCTCGGTCAGGGCGCTGGTGGTGCACCCGCCCCGGGCCTGCTGGCCGGTCGTGGTCAACCGGCCGCTGCTGAGCGTGGACGCGCCCAACCGGGTGACCTGCCTGCGGATCACGGAGACCCACCCGGACTTCCCCGACCGGCAGCTCGACTCCTGGGGAACGCGGGCGATGGGATTCGACCGGCTGCCGCCGACCCACCGCGGGCACGGCGTGCGGATCGCGGTGATCGACTCGGGCGTGGCGGCCGGGCACCCGGACCTGTCCGATCGCATCCCCGCCGGGCGCGACGTGATCGGCCAGGACGACAAGAGCTGGGAGGAGGACCTGATCGGCGGCGGCACGCACAACGCGGTGCTGCTGGCCGGGCGGGACGACGGCTCGGGCGTGGTGGGTCTGACGCCCGAGGCGGAGGTGTACGCGTGCCGGATCGCTCCGGAGGGCTGGACCCTGGACCTCGTGGAGGCCCTCGACTACTGCATCGAGCAGCGGATCGACGTCGCGCTGATCGCCTACGGCTTCCCCGAGCACTCCCCCCTGGTCGCCGCCAAGATCGAAGAGGCGCGCCGCAACGGGGTGGCGTGCGTGGCCGCCGCCGGAGACTCCGGCGGGGCGCTGTCGTATCCGGCCGCCCTGCCCGGGGTGCTGGCGGTGGGCGCGATCGGGCAGCTGGGCACGTTCCCGCCGGACGGCGCCGACCTGGTCCACCTGGACGGCCGGCCCACGCCCGAGGGCGTCTTCGTGCCGCGCTTCAGCGCCGGGGGCCCCGGGCTGGACTGCTGCGCCCCCGGTCTGGCGATCGTCTCCGGGCTGCCGCCCACCAGCTACGGGCCCCGCGGCGGCACGGGAACCGCGGCGGCGCACGTGGCCGCGGTCGCGGCCCTGGTGCTGGCCCACCACCCGCTGTTCCGGCCGGAGCCCGGCCGCTCCCAGGCGGCGCGCGACAGCATCCGGGTCGACCGGCTCTTCGCGGTCATCAGAGCGTCCTGCCGGCCGCTGCCGCAGCTCGACCCGTCGCGGGTCGGCGCGGGGCTGCCCGACGCGGCGGTCGCCGTCGGGATCGCCCCCCAGGGGACCTACGCGCCGGTGGCGGTGCCGTACGGGCCGATGCCCGCCCTGGTGACCCGGGAGGACCAGGCGGCGGCGCTGCTGGAACCGCTGCACGCCGCGATGCGCGCGGCGGGCCTCGCGGGAGAGGAGGAACGCCCTTAGATCGGCTTTATCAACGCCCGTCGTCCGGGAGGCCGTCACCGGGGAAGGGGACGGCCTCCCCCGACAACCGGGCGACCGCCTCGGCGGCGGGGAGCGGTTCCCGGCGCGAGCCGTCGCGCAGGCGGAGCGAGACCTGCCCCGCCGCGGCCTCCCGCGCCCCGATCACCGCCTGGTACGGCACCAGCCTGCCCTCGCGGATCCGGGCCCCGAGGGTGCCGTCCTGCGGCCCGGACAGCTCGGCCCGGAGACCGGCCTCCTCGCACGCCCGGACGAACTCCCCGGCCGCGGGCAGCTCGGCGGCCGAGACCGGGAGCGCCACCACCTGGACGGGGGCGAGCCAGGCGGGGAAGGCTCCGCCGTACAGCTCGACCAGGTGGGCCATGAGCCGTTCCATGCTCCCGACCACGCTGCGGTGCACCATCACCGGCCGGCGCATGCGCTGGTCCGGGCCGGTGTACTCCAGGCCGAAGCGGCCCGGCTGGAACAGGTCGACCTGCACGGTCGAGAGGGTGGACTCGCGCCCGGCCGGGTCGGTGATCTGCACGTCGATCTTCGGCCCGTAGAAGGCGCCCTCTCCCGCCGCCTCCTCGTACGGCAGGCCGCGCTCCTCCAGCGCCTCGCGCAGGATCACCTCGGCCCGCCGCCACATGGCCGGGTCGTCGATGTACTTGTCCCCCTCGCCCCGGAGCGAGAGCCGGTACCCGGAGGCGGTGACGCCCAGCGCCCGGTGGGCCTCGGCGATCATCGCCAGCGCCGCCCCCACCTCCCGGCCGGCGTCCTCCCCGGCGCAGAACACGTGGCCGTCGTTGAGCTGGATGGCCCGGACCCGGGACAGGCCGCCGAGCACCCCCGACAGCTCGGCCCGGTGCATGCCGCCCAGCTCGGCCAGGCGCAGCGGCAGGTCCCGGTGGCTGCGCGGCCGGGAGCGGAAGACCAGCGCGTGGTGCGGGCACAGGCTCGGCCGGAGCACGAACTCCTCGCCGCCGACCATCATGGGCGGGAACATGTCCTCGCGGTAGTGAGCCCAGTGCCCGGATATCTCGTACAGTTCGCGTTTGCCCATGATGGGGGAGTGGACGTGCCGGTATCCGGCCAGGCGTTCGGCCCGGTGCACGTAGGCCTCCACGGCGTGCCGTACGGCGGCGCCCGCCGGCAGCCAGAACGGCAGGCCCTTGCCGATGAGCGGGTCGGTGTCGAACAGGTCGAGCTCGCGGCCGAGGCGCCGGTGGTCGTGGCGCCGGTCGAGGTGGTGGTCGGGGTGCTGGTCGGGGTGGTGGTCATAGCGCTGGTCGTTCATGGCGGTCTCCTCGCTCCTGGTGGAGGACGAGCGGCCGACGACGACGAAGCCCCGGGCGCTCGCCCGGGGCTTCGTTTCAGACAGGTGTCAGCGCGCCGGGACGGTGTCCGGCGTCGTCGTCACATGGGCGCGCTGCATGCGGCCGAGGGTAACCGATCCGTCCGTGGCGGCGCCAGCGTATTCTCACGGGGCCCGCGAGGCCGCGGCCTCCCAGGTGCGGAGGTACGCCTCGGCTCCGGCGGCCATGTCCTGGACGAGCTCGTTCCCCGCGACCAGCCGCATGTCCTCGATCCAGTCGGGGACCAGGCCGTAGTGGGCGACCCCGTCGACGTTGACGTCCCAGACCCGCTCCCCGGTGCGCTGCCGCTCCAGTGTGACCGCGCCGTCGACGGAGGTGAACGGGTAGGTGACCGGGTTGGACGCGTTGCCGGGACGGGGCGAGGGCAGCGTGCCCAGGCCGTTGGCGTCCAGGCCGTAGCCGTACCCCGGACGCCCGAACTCCGCGCGCAGCGGCCGGGTCTCGCGCCAGGTCGCGGCGAACTCCTCGGCGTGGTGGCCGTAGGCGGTGACCATGCCGCCGAGCCGGTAGATCCGGCGGAGGTAGCCCGGGTCGGTCCAGCTGTGCGAGGAGACCACCCCGGCGTAGCCCTCGGCCTCCAGCAGGTCGAGGGTCCGGTCGGCCGCCTTGACGCTCATGTGGTCGATCTCGACGAGCATGCCGCGTGCCATCATTCCCCTGATCATGTGCTCGCCCAGGCTCGTCAGCCCCCTGGTGTTGCAGTGCGGGGCGGGGGGGTACAACGGCAGGCCGACGCCGCCGGGGAGCAGCCGGTCGAGCGGGGGCGGCAGCGCCCCGGCCTTCTCGATCGTGTTGTCGTGCTCGGGCCCGGTGCAGGTCCGGGCGGTCCAGAACCTGCCGGTGGACAGGAAGTTGCCCAGGTTGACGATGACGCCCTGGGTGCCGGAGTCGAAGCGCACCCCGCACAGCGCGTTGTCGTACTTGTGGCAGACGAACATGCTGCGCACGCCGAGCGCCTGCATCTCGTCCAGGCCCCGGTCGATCTGCGCCCTGGTGCAGCGTGGGACGCCCAGCGTCTGGCGGCAGCCGAACGGTTCCGAGGTCTCCACGCCGAGGACCACCGCGAGCTTGCCGGCGGCGATCACCTGCCGCGCCTCGGCGGGGGAGCGGACGACGCGGAACCAGCCCTGGCCGGGACCGCCGGACCGGGCGTCGATGAAGTCCTGCAGTTCGAAGGTGCGCTGCGCCTGCAGGCGGAGCGAGGCCATCTCGTCGCACGAGTTGCGCTTGAGCGGGTAGATCGCGCACAGCTGCCGGTTGGCGACCAGGTGGTTGACCAGGACGCGCAGGCCGCCGCGCCAGGCCCGTTCGACCCAACGGTGGTAGGCCTGCTGGTGGGTGAGCGAGTCATGGGCGGGCCAGCTGCGGAAGGTCGGCCAGCCGACCGGGTCGTGGGTGCCGGTGGGAGAGCCGGTCCGGGTGAAGTTCTCGAACCAGGCGGCCTCGCCGTTCGGGAAGTGGTCGGGGCAGTCCACCAGGGCCTGCTCGATGCCGTCGGGATCGAACGGCTTGCCGCACAGCAGCATGCCGCCGAACGCCTCGTACGACATCAGGTGGGAGTGCCCGTCGAC
Source organism: Planobispora longispora (assembly GCF_016863135.1). Lineage (GTDB taxonomy): Bacteria > Actinomycetota > Actinomycetes > Streptosporangiales > Streptosporangiaceae > Planobispora > Planobispora longispora. The sequence continues at coordinate 11,451 of NZ_BOOH01000023.1, read as the reverse complement.
GAACCCCCGGACGGGGGCGGCGCTCCCCGGCGGCTCCCCGACGGCGCCGACCTCCGATTCGGGAGGCGCCGGGGCGGCGACGGCGGCTGTGGCCGCCAGAGTCAAGGTTCCGATGAGGGATAACAGGACTGCGAGGGATTTGGATCTGGTGATTCTGACCATGGGACACCCCTGCGTGCGGAGGAGCGGGTGCCTCATGATCTGCCGTGTCAACTCGCCGGTCAAGGCGAATATGAGCATGGCTCAAAAATGTTACCTGGGAGTCCGGGCGCGGGGATGCGACGCGGCGATCGCGGCGATCCGGCGAGGCCGGGCGGGATCCGGCCCCCGGCGGCGGACGCGGGTGCGCCGCGGATGTGACGGCCGTCCGTGAGGGGGCAGACAGCCACCATGCAGCACTACGATGTCGCGATCGTCGGCGGCGGCCCGGCCGGTCTGACCGCGGCCATGACGCTCGGCCGGTCCATACGCCGCACGGTGGTGTTCGACTCCCCGGGGCCGCCGCGCAACGCCGCCTCCCGGGGAGTCCACGGCATCGTCGGCCTGGACGGGGTGAGCCACGCCGAGTACCGCCGCCGCGCCTGGTCCGACCTGGACGCGTACGGCATGGCGGAGCGGCGCGAGGAGGACGTCGCCGACGTGGCGCCCGCCGCGGAGGGCGGCTTCGACGTGACCGGCGAGAGCGGGGCCCGGGTCTGGGCGCGGCGGGTGCTGCTCGCCACCGGCATGGTCGACGTCCACCCGGAGGTGGAGGGGTTCGGCGAGTGCTGGGGCAGGACGGTCGTGCACTGCCCGCTCTGCGCGGGCTGGGAGAACCGCGACCGCGCCTGGGGCGTGGTCACCTCGGATCCGGAGTTCGCCCGGAGCGCGGCGACCGGATTCGCCGCCTGGAGCGACAACGTGATCATCTTCACCGGTGTCCCGGGGGCCGGGAGCGGCGTGCCGGGCGGGGAGGACGGCGCGGAGGTGATCGAGGGGGAGATCAGGAGGCTGCGCCACACCGACGGGGACCTGTACGCGGTCGAACTGGACGACGGCCGGATCGTCGCCCGCCAGACCCTGTTCTGGCAGCCCGGGCAGCGGCCGGTCCCCCTGGTGGCCCACCTCGCGGAGAACCGGGGCCTGGCCCTGAACGGCGACTGCTACGTCAAGGTGGACGAGGGCCGCCGCACCAGCATCCCCGGCGTCTACGCCGCCGGGGACCTCACCAGCGAGGAGCAGAGCGCCGCCGAGTCGGTCGCGGCGGGGTCCGCCGCCGCGTTCCAGATCGTCGCCGACGAGACGGCCCAGTGGGGGGACGGGGAGGTCTGCTAGAAGGGTGAGACGGTCCGTCGGGAGGGCGGAGAGGACCGGCGGGAGAGCGGGGCGAGCCCTCGGGAGGGCGGAGAGGGCCGGGGGAAGAGCGGGACGGTCCGGCGGGCGCGCCCCGCCGGACCGTCGTCGCGTGAGTCCCCGGCCTTCCCGGAAGTCCCCGCCGGGGCGCCCCGGGCGGTCCGGCGGTTCACGTGAGGTTTCCCGGACGGCCCGGCGGTTCCCCGGGGAGCTCTCAGCCGCTCTTGCGGCGGAAGGAGCGCTTGCCCCCGACGGGGCCGTGAGCGCCGTGGATCTTCGAGGAGTTCTTCCCCCGCCCGCCCGCGTTCGCCTCCGTCTGGGCGAGCTTCTTGCGTTCGAGGGCCTCGCGGAACTTGCGCTTCAGCTCGTCGTCCTCGGGGCCCTCGGGCTCCGGCGTGACATCGGCCATGTGACCTCCTGATCCGGACGGGTAGTCCAACTCCGGCCAACCGGATCATCATCCTCTCATGTCCGAAATCACGTTCCGGACGCGAGGCGGATCCGCCGGGGTTTCGGGAGTCTCAGTGGAGACCCAGGGCCATCAGGAAAAGCAGTCCGGCGATATGGCCCACGACGACGAAACCGATGATGAAGATGAACAGGAACTTGGCCGGCCCGTGCTCGAAGTGCTTGCCCTCCTTGAGGGGACCGCGCCCGGCCTGGCGCTCGGCGATCCGCTCCTCGATGGACTTGCTGTGGAACATGGGGCTCCTCGGCCGGAGAATCGTTCGGGGGTTGTCGGGGACTGTCGGTGACGACAACGGCACGCGCCCAGAAAATCCTACTATGACGGAAGTAGACTTATATGGGAGATGCAGCGAGCGCTCCGCCCCGGGCGGCAGGCGCTCCCCGGAGCCCCGGGCCGCTCCGCCTGGGGGTCGGCGGATTGCCGCCGCCCGATCCGGGTACGCTCTCCCCACTGCTCACACGGTAGGAGCCGGTCGGCCGCATCCAGCGGCGACGCCGCAGCCAGGGCGGACGACTCCCGGCCGGCGTCCCCGCCCCGCAAGGACGGACCTGCGGAGCGAGGCGAGGCCGGTACCGCCTACGATCGTGGGGCGTCCGCGCGTGGGACCCGCCGAACCGCAGGACCTCCGCCGGACGCTGACCCGCGTGATCGCCGTCGCGAACAACGCGAACAGATGATTCATATTGAGAGGAAGCAGGGAGACGCCATGGCCGGAAGTCACGCAGGGAGCCCCAAGTCCTGGCTCGCGGTGATCGTCATCATCGCGGGATTCACGCTCGGCGGCGTGGCGCTGTGCCTCGGTCCGAACTGGCCGCTGGTCTGGGCAGGCGTGGGCCTCATCGCGGTCGGCGGGGTCATCGCCCTGGTCGTCGACATCTTCTCCGACGTGATCGTGGACGCGCCGCGTGTGCTCACGGCGGAGAAGATCGACCGGAAGAGCTGAGTCGGCGTTCCCGGCCCGCCGCGCCGCCGCGCCCGGATGCCACCTGAGCGGGCCCGGCGGTCCGGCGGGCGGGTCCCTAGGAGATCTCCTGGACGGCCTCCTCGACGGTCGGGGAGACCTCGAAGGCGGAGCGCAGGCCGGTGATGGCGAGGATCCGCTCCAGGGTGCCGTGCACTCCCGCCAGGATGAGCCGGGTGCCCAGGGCGCGGCTGCGCTGAAGGCTCCAGATCAGCTCCGCGACCCCCGCGGAGTCGCAGAAGGTGAGCCCGGTGACGTTGATGACGACCAGCGACGGGGTCCCGGCCTCCCAGACCCTGGTCATCTCGCTCCGGAACACGGGGGCGTGACCGTAGTCGAGTTCGCCGTCGGCGTGGACGACGAGCGCGGGGCCGCGCACGTCCGATGAGACGGTGAAAAAGGGCATCCGATACTCCTCCGCCCGCGGGTGGCAGGGCGGGCTGCCTCTGTCCTACCAGGTCTGCGGACCCGGTAACGCCCCAGAGGCGAAGAGATTCAGGGAAACGGATAGAAGTGTCCCTTTTCGGGGGGATTCCCTGGAGTCCGCGGAGCAGTGCGGCTCCGGGACGCCGACCGAGGCCCGCGATCCGGTACGGCCAGGCGCTACGGTGCAGGTGTGGACAGGACCTTCACCGTCGAGGAGGCGCGGGCGATGATGCCCGCCGTGATGGAACGGGCCGACGCGTTCGTGCGCATGCGGGGTGACCTGGCGGAGCTCGCCCAGGATCTCAGGGACCGGGGAGAGTCGGAGCGGGGCGGGCTGGCGGAGGTCAAGGCGCTGGAGGCGCGGCTGGGCGAGATCCTCGGCTGGTTCGTCGCACACGGCCTCGAGGTCAAGGGCGTCGCGCCGCTGCTGGTCGACTTCCCCTCGGCGCTCGACGGGGTCTCCGTACGGCTGTGCTGGCTCGAAGGGGACCGCGAGCTGGGGTGGTACCACCGCGACGAGCTCGGCTTCGCCGGCCGCCGTCCCCTCCCCTGACCGCGGGGCCGCACGGTCACGGGGCCACGCTGCGGTAGAGCTCCCTGGCGAGCCTGGTCGTGCGGGCGGTCGAACGCTGCCAGCCGGTCCCCGCGGGATGGGCGGTGAGCAGAACCATGACCCATCGCTCCCCCGGCCCGACGAGGCCGGTGGTGTGCAGCACCGGACGGCCCAGGTCGGGGACGGGGCCCGCCCCGGCGGAGACCGGCGAGCCCTCCGCGGCCGGGCCGCGGACGGGGACGGCGGAGGCCGCCGCCCGGGTGCGGTCGGCCGGGAGGACGTCGGGGGAGGCGGCCGGGAGGGAGGCGCCCGCCGTGACCGCGCCCGCCCCGCTCCTGGGGACGCAGCGGACCGGGGGCGTGGAGCCGTACCCCGACCAGCCCTGCTTGACCGCCCACGGGCCGGGCACCCCGCGCGGGATCCCGAAGAACTGGTCGAAGCCGTCGGAGCCGCACCGCCCGGCCCGGCGCAGGTGACCGAGGATGAGGCCGCTGACCCGCCGGTCGGCGCGGTCGAGCAGGTAGCGGTAGGTCCTGACGACGTCCAGCGCGCTGAGCGAGGTGTAGCCCCAGAAGCCGGGTTTGTCGGCGGGCGGGGGAGCGGTGTCGGTCAGGCCCAGCTTCCGGGCCGTGCGGCTGATGATCCCGCCCCGGCCGCCCCGGTTCCAGAACGCCGTGGCGGCGGCGTCGTCGCTGACCCGCAACATGTCCCGCAGCAGCGCCTGGTCCCGCCGGGGCACGCTGCGGTGGGACTCCAGGTAGTCGATCGCGATCAGGATCTTCACCACCGAGGCGGACCGGAACTTCCGGTGCGCCGAGCGGTGCGCGACGATCCTGCCGGCCTGCCGGTCGTAGACCACGTACCCGGCCGCGGTCCCCGGCGGGACCTCGGGCCCGCCGGGAGCGGCCGCGGCCGTCGCGGGGGTGAGGCCCAGGGCGAGGACGACGGCGGCCGGGACGGCGAGGGATCGCATCACCCGCCCATGCCTACCAGATCCGGGTCGTCCGGAGAACCGGATCGGGCTCCGGCGGGCACGGGCGGGCCGGGGTCAGGCGCGTTTGGCGATGGCGGTGATGAACGGCTGCACCAGGCGGGCGGCCAGTGGGCCGAACGCGGCCAGGATCAGCACGTAGGCGGCGGCCAGCGGACCCAGGTCGGGGTGGGCCCCGCCGGTCACCGCCAGGCCGGCGATCACGATGTTGAACTCGCCCCGGGGGATGAGCGCGATGCCCGCGCGGGCCCGGCCGGCCTTGCCGATGCCCGCCCGCCGGGCGGCGTACACGCCGGTCAGCAGCTTGGTGACCATGCTGACCAGGGCCAGCAGCACGGCCAGCCCCGCCATCGGCAGGATCTTCGCCGGGTCGGTCTGCAGGCCGAAGAAGACGAAGAAGACCGCGGCGAACAGGTCGCGCAGCGGGGCCAGCAGCGCCTGGGTCTCGTGGGCCAGCTCCCCCGACAGGGCGATGCCGACCAGGAACGCCCCCACCGCGGCCGACACCTGCAGCTGCTGGGCGGCACCGGCCACCAGCAGGGCCAGGCCGACCACCTTCAGCAGCAGCACCTCGGAGTTGGGGCTGGAGACGAACGCCTCGATGAACCGCCCGAAGCGCAGCGCCACCAGCAGCACCACGCTGACGGTGGCCAGCGCGATGCCGACGGTGACCGCGCCGCCGGCGAAGCTGAGACCGGCCAGCATGGCGGTCAGCACCGGCAGGTAGACCGCCATGGTCAGGTCCTCGAAGACCAGCAGCGACAGCACCACCGGGGTCTCGCGGTTGCCGATCCAGCCCAGGTCGGACAGGACCTTGGCGGTGATGCCGGAGGAGGTGGCGTAGGTGACGCCGGCCATGGCCACCGCGGCGACCGGGCCCCAGCCGAGCAGCAGCGCGCAGATCGCGCCGGGCGCGGCGTTGAGCACCAGGTCCACCAGACCGGCCGGGGCGTTGCTCTTCAGGCTGGTCACCAGCTCGCCGGCGTTGTACTCCAGGCCGAGGGTGAGCAGCAGCAGGACGACGCCGATCTCGGCGCCGGTGGCGATGAACTCCTCGCTGGTGGCCAGAGGGACGATGCCGCCGGTGCCGAAGGCCAGCCCGGCGATCAGGTAGAGGGGGATGGGGGAGATGCCGACGCGCAGCGCCAGCGCTCCGAGGATGCCGAGCCCGAGCAGGACGGCGCCGAACTCGAGGAAAAGGATCGCCGTGTGAGAGTGCTCCACTCGCCGGCCTATCCGTGGGAGAAGATGTCGGCGACGGCGGCGGTGCTCTCCGGACTGCCCACCACGACCACGATGTCTTCCCCGGCGAGCCGGAACTCCGGCCCCGGGCTGGCGACGACCTGGCCGGAGCGGACCACGGCCACGATGGAGGCGCCGGTGCGGGTGCGCACCTGGGCGTCGCCCATCGGGCGCCCGGCGTAGGGCGAGCCGGACGGGATCGGCAGCTGCAGGCTGACCAGCCCCTCGACGTCGCGGTGCAGGGCGTTGAGGCGCTGCACGATGCGCGGGGCGCCCAGCAGCTCGACGAGGGTGTCGGCCTCCTCGTCGTTCAGTTTCACCGTCTCGCACGCCCGATCGGGATCGTCGGCATCATAGATCACCAGGTCGCGGCGGCCGGTGCGGTGGGAGACGATGCCGATCCGCCGGCCGGAGCGCGTGGTGAACTCGTGCCGCAACCCGATCCCCGGCAGCACCGTCTGCTCGACTTCCACCACGCTGATCCTCCGTTCGTGCGCGCCGCGCTCACCCGCGTATCGGTCCTCGGCAAGAACCTACCAACAGGTGCGCCCCGGGCCGATTCGGGACGGCGCGCGGGGCCGCCGGAAACACGCCCGGGGCCGCCGCGAGACACGTTCGGGGCCGCTGGGACCCGGACGGCGACCACAGTGCCGCCGGAACCCGGACGGCGGCCGCCGCGCCGGGTCCGGGCCGGGGCTCACGCCGCCTGTTCCACGCCGACCGAGGCGGCCGGCAGGGTGATGCTGAAGCGGGCGCCGCCGCCGGGGTTGTCGCCGGCGGCGATGGTGCCGCCGTGACGCTCGACGATGCGCTGGCAGATGGCCAGGCCCAGCCCCGTGCCGCTGTAGGCGGTGGCGACCCGGTGGAAGCTGGCGAAGATCGCCTGGTGCTCGCCCGGCGGGATGCCGATGCCGCGGTCGGCGACCTCCAGGCGCACCCAGCCGTCACCGGCCGAATGGGCCGTGATGTCCACGCGGGCCGCGCGGCCGGGCGGGGTGTACTTGATGGCGTTGCCGATCAGGTTGTCCAGCAGCTGGCGGATCAGGGCCACATCGGCGCGGACGTTCGGGAGCGATCCGACGTACACCTGCGGGATGAGGGCCGAGGGGTCGGCCGAGACCGCGGTCAGGTGCTCGTCGACGAGCTCGCGCATCAGCGTGTCCAGCCGGACCGGGGCCAGGAGCAGGGGGGCGTCCCGGGCCGTGGCGTAGGTGAGCAGGTCGTCGATCAGGCGGCTCATCCGCCCGGTGGCGGCCATGGCGCGCTCCAGGTGACGCACCTGCTCGTCCAGGCCGGTCTGGTCGGCCAGGCTCTCGTGCACCAGCTCGGCGAAGCCGCGCACCGCGGCCAGCGGGCGTTTGAGGTCGTGGGCGACGATGCCGGCGAACGCGCTCAGCTCGGCCTCGCGCTCGCGCAGCGCGGTGATGTCGAAGGAGGAGGCGACGGCGCCGACGACCTGGCCGTCGGTGCGGTGCAGCGGCCGGGCGTGCACCGCGACGGCCCGCCGGGTGCCGTCGTGCACGGTCACGAGGGCCTCCATGTTGTTGACCTTCTCGCCGCGCAGCGCCCGCACCAGCGGGGTCTCCTCGATGGGCATGGGGGCGCCGTCGGGGTGGGTCATGTTCAGTTTCATGGCGATCTCGGCGACGGTCGGCGCCTCCCCGGGCGGCAGGACGACGCGGGCGACGCGGTTGCCGTGCACGAGCCGTCCGTCGGTGCCGACGGTCATCACGGCGACGTTGATGGCGTCCATGATCTGGTTCAGGTAGGCCTTCTGGGCGACCAGCTCGTCGCGTGCGGCGCGCAGCTCGGCCTGGTCGGCCTCGTGCTGGGCCAGCTCCTCGTGGAGCGCCGCGCTGGTGGCGGCCAGCTTGGCCTCGCGCTCGCGCACCGCGGTGATGTCGTGGAAGACCGCGACCGCGCCGGCCTGCCCGCTGGCGGCGTCCAGCGGCCGGGCCGACACGGAGATGATCACTCCGTCGGAGTGGGCCAGGTTGCGGACCATCATCGGCACCTGCTCGGCCGACTCGCCCGCCAGGGCGCGCACCAGCGGCATCTGCTCGGTGGGGAACGGATCCTCGCCGTCGGGGGTGAAGATGCCGTAGTGGCGCTGCCAGGAACCGATCCGGTCACTGGTGGAGGTGACGCCGAGGATGCTCTTGGCGGCGGGGTTGTGCAGCAGGAACGCGCCGTGCTCGTCGACGACGCTGACACCGTCGCTGACGCTGTCCAGGACCGCCGTGAGCAGGGCGGCCTGGCGGCGGGCGGCCTGCTCGGCGGCACGCAGCTCGGTGGTGGCCTCGACGACCTGGGCGCGCGCCCGCGCCCGGCTGCCGGCCAGAGTGAAGGCCAGGAGCGCCAGCAGGACGCTCGCCGCGATCCCCGCGGCGGTCACGGCCGCGGGCAGGGCGCTGTTCGTCTCGGGCAGGTAGGCGCTGGTGGCGGCGATCCGCAGATGCCAGTGGCGCTGGGCGACGCGTACCTGGCCGCCGCGCTGCAGGTCGCGCGGGTCGTCGCCGGCGGCCTCCAGCGTGGTCACCGTCACGTCGGTGCCGTCGGCGTGGTGGGCGCGCAGCTGCACGTCGGCGCTGCCGTGGATGACGTGCTGCAGGGTGGCGCCGATGAAGTCCTGACCGCGCACCTCCATCAGCATCCAGCCGAGGAACGACTGCGCCGCGCCGGTGTCCGCGAGGGGCCCGTAGACCGGGGCGACCAGCACGAACGACCGCTGCTGCCGGTGTGGCGGCAGCTGGGTGTCACGGCTCGGCAGGTAGGTGTCCGAGACCGTGACCTGGCCGCTGTGGCGGGCCTCGACGAGGGCCTGGGCGGCCGCCTGGGGGAGGGAGGAGCCGGTGCCCTCGGCCGCGGTCAGCCCGGCCAGGGGATGACTGAAGACGGAGAAGACGTGCTCGTGCTCGTTCTCGTTCTCGTGCCCCTGCCCGTGCTGGGGACCCACGACGCCCTGCCCCAGGTCAGCCACCCCGCGGTCGCGCCAGACGGCCCGGAGCCGCGGAATCTGCTCGTCGGTGGCGGCGACCATGAACGCGATCGAGGTGGCACCGGTCAGGCCCATCTGCTCCAGGGGCCGTACGGTCTGGGCGAAGGCGGTCCTCGTCAGCGGCCGCATCGAACCGGCCGAGGCGGCGATCATGCGCATCGTGTCGACGTAACGGCCGGTCTCCGCGGCCACCGCCGAGCACGCCAGCTCCATCCGCCGGTCCATGGCCTGGTCGGCGGCGCGCTGTTGCACGGTGCGCAGCGCGGTCCCGGCCCCGATCGACAGGGCCGTGCCCACGATCGCCACCAGCAGCGCCGCCAGGACGGCAAGCACGCCTGCCGACCGGACGGCACGGCCGGTCTCGCCTTTGATCACATTCCACACGCGTCTCTCATCGGCAGACGGAGGCCGTAGTTGATGTGTCGTGCGTCATTCGGTGCGGACCCGTGTGGCGGCGGTCTTCGTGAAGCGGAACTCGCAGAACTTCTCCCGCAGCTTCTTCCTGCCGTGGTGCCGGGCGTACTCGGCTTCGTTCAGCGATTCGAAGCTGTCGAACCCGAGCCTGGCCGTGACGGTGCCCTTCGCCGTGGCGGGCAGGCGGGCGGACATGACGATCCGTCCCTGATGCGGCATCGGGCCGTGGGCGTCGCACCAGACGCCGTCGGCGTACCGGCGGCAGGGCAGGACGGCCAGGCGTCTGCCCGACGTGTCGTGGAGCGCGGCGCGGACCGGGCCGCGCGCCCCCTTGGGGAACCTGCCCCCGACCCAGAGGGCGCCCCAGTAGGGGGCGAAGGACGGCGTCCAGGTCTGGGAGTAGTCGATGACGTAGGTGACCTTGCCGCCGGGACGGGCGGCGGGCGTGGCGCGCACCTTCACCGCGATGGCGATGAGCGGGTCGCGCCCGCACTTCCCGGCGTCCGTACGGCAGGCGGCCCCCGCCCGGCCCGCGCCGGCCGCCGCAGGGACGGGGGCGGCGGAGGCGGCCGGGACCAGCGCCGTGGAGGCGAGGACGAGACCTGTGGCGAGACCGAGAACGCGACGCATGAGACCTCCTGGAAGTGCCGGAGCCGCCAACGACCATGACGTGCCGGCGGGCGGGACGGTTCACGGATGCCCGGGGACGGTTCCCAACCGCCGCCCGCGCGTGTCAATGTGGGGCGGAGGAAGATCGTGACGCCGAGGGGAGAGCCCCACCCATGCCCGACGACCGTCCTTACGACATCGTGCTGTTCGGTGCCACCGGGTTCACCGGCGCCCTCACCGCCGAGTACCTGGCGCGCAACGCCGGCCCCGGCTGCCGCTGGGCGCTGGCCGGCCGCGACCGGGGCAGACTGGAGGCGGTCAGGGAGCGGCTCGGCCTGCCCGGGCTGCCGCTGCTCCACGCCGACGCAGGCGAGCCCGCCTCCCTGGACGACATCGCCCGCCGGGCCCGGGTGGTCGCCACCACCGTGGGCCCCTACCTCGCCTACGGCGAGCCGCTCGTGGCCGCCTGCGCGCGGGCCGGCACCCACTACGCCGACCTCACCGGCGAGCCGGAGTTCGTCGATCTGATGTACGTCCGGCACCACGCGCGGGCGCAGGAGAGCGGCGCCAAGATCGTGCACGCGTGCGGGTTCGACTCGATCCCGTACGACCTGGGCGTCCACTTCACCGTCGGCCTCCTGCCCAAGGACGTGCCGATCCGGATCGACGGGTACGTGCGGGGGAACGGCAGGCCGTCGGGCGGGACCCTGCACTCGGCCGTCACGGTCCTCGCGCGCGCCCCGCAGGCCGCGCGGGCCGCCCTCGACCGCCGCCGGGCCGAGGAGCGCCCCGCCGGGCGCCGGGCCCGCGGGCTGCCCGGCACCCTCCGCTACGTGGGCGGCTGGGCGCTGCCGCTGCCCACGATCGACCCGCAGATCGTCGGCCGCTCGGCCCGGGCCCTGGAGCGCTACGGCCCGGACTTCGTCTACCGGCACCACATGGCCGTCAAGCACCTGGGCGGCGCCCTCGGCCTGGCCGCCGGGGCCGGGGCGCTGGCCGTCCTCGCGCAGATCCCGCCCGCGCGCTCCTGGTTGCTCGGCCGGGTCCTGCCCGGCTCCGGGCCCACCCCCGAGCAGCGGGCCGCGAGCTGGTTCAAGGTCACCTTCGACGGGCGGGGCGGCGGTGAGCGCGTCCTCACCGAGGTGTCGGGCGGCGACCCCGGATACGACGAGACCGCCAAGATGTTCGCCGAGTCGGCGCTCTGCCTGGCCTTCGACGACCTCCCGCGGGTCTCGGGCCAGGTGACCACCGCCGTGGCGATGGGCGACGCGCTGATCGAGCGCCTGCGGCGGGCGGGGATCGCCTTCCGGGTGCTGAGCGAATCCCGCGGGTAGCGGATCCGCGGGTGGGGCGGGGGAGGCCACCCCGCCCCACCCCGGCCGGCCGCGGGCGGGGCGGGAGTCCGCCCGCCCGCGGCCGGCCGGCTCATGCGGGAGGAGGTACGGCGGGCGGCCAT
>NZ_BOOH01000022.1 GCF_016863135.1 Planobispora longispora | reverse complement strand
TGCCCGCCCGCCGTACCGGCCCCACCGGATCCGGACCGGATCAGATCCGCTGCCAGAGAGCCGGGACGTTCGGCGGCTCCCAGCCGGGCAGCGAGGTGTGCGCCTGCAGGCAGCGGTAGCGGACGCCGCCGTAGGTCACGACGTCACCCACCCCGTACTGCTTCCAGGTCTGCCAGTCGGTCTCGCCCTGACCGCCGCCGACGGTGAGGGTGAAGGCGGCCGACCGGTCGGCGGCGGCGCCGTCGCCGGTGAGGGTGACGGTGTAGGTGCCCGCAGGGGTGCTCGCCGCGGTGGCGACGGTCACCGCGGAGGACTGCCCCGAGGTGATGGTCGCCGGGCTGAAGGTCACGGTGGCGCCGGCGGGCAGGCCGGTGGCGCTCAGCGCGACGTTCTGCGCGTTGCCCGAGGTGACCGTGGTGCTCAGCGTGGCGGAGGCGGACTGGCCGGGCTGGACCGTGGCCGAGGACGGGCTCACCGACATCGTGTAGTCGTCCACCGGCGGCGGGGTGTCCCCGGCGGCGAGCTTCCACAGGACGTAGGCGGCGCCGTCGGCGTTGCGGTCGAGCGCGGTGGCGTTGACGTTGCCGGTGGTGTCGCAGGCGGAGTGGTAGCAGCGGTCGAAGGGCTGGCCCGCGGTCCCGCCCCACTTGGCCGCCTGGGCGGAGGTCTTGATGTTCGACGCGCCGGTGAACACGCCGCCGACCCGCACGCCCGCGTTCTTGAACGGGGCGTGGTCGCTGCGGCCGTCACCCTCGGTCTCGATCTCGGTCGGGACGTTGATCGAGGCGTAGAACTCCTTGAAGTGTCCCTCGATGGTCCGGTCGTCGTCGTAGACGAAGTAACCGGGGTTCGGCGAGCCGGTCATGTCGAAGTTGAGGTAGGCCTCGACCCCGGCCGTCCCACCGTTCTGGACGTAGTAGGTCGAACCGTTCAGGCCCGACTCCTCCGCCGCCCACCAGGCGAAACGCACGTGCTTGGTGAGTGTGGGCCGCTGGGCGGAGAGGGCGAGGGCGACCTCCAGGAGGGTGGACGAGCCCGAGCCGTTGTCGTTGACGCCGGGGCCCGCCGCCACGCTGTCCAGGTGGGCGCCGAGCATGACGGTCTGGTTCGCCGGGCCGCCCGGCCAGTCGGCGATCAGGTTGGTGTGCGTCCGGCCGCTGAGGGTGAAGGACTGGGTCCGGGTCTGGTAGCCGGCCGCGTCCAGCCTGCCCTTGAGGTAGTTGAGCGAGGCGGTGTAGCCGGCGGTGCCGGAGGCCCGGTTGCCGCCGTTACTGGAGGCGATCGACTGCAGCTGGTTCAGGTGCGCGGTGACGTTGGCCACCGGGATGTCCGGGGCCTCACCGCCCGGACCGCCGCCCCCGACCACCAGGTTGAAGCCGAGCTGCTTGTCGGCGCTGGCGCCGTCGGCGGTGATGACGATCGCGTGGGTCCCGACAGGGGTGCCCGACGTGGTCGAGAGCCGCAGGGTGGAGGACTGCCCGGCGGTGATGGTGGCCGGGGTGAAGGCGGCGGTCACGCCGGAGGGCAGAGTGCCCGCGCGCAGCGTGATCGACTGGGCGTTGCCGCTGGTCACCGTGGTGCTGATGGTGGCGGTGGCGGCCTGGCCCGGCTCCACGGTCGCCGACGACGGGGCGATGGAGGCCGAGTAGTCGTCACCCTGGACCTGGCAGGTCGGCTCGTTGCTCTGCGCCGGGACGTTGATCGCGTTCCAGGCCGCCTTGGTGGCGTTGAACTCGGCGCAGCCGCCCGGGAACAGCGTCTTGGCGGCGGTCAGGGTGTGGACGCGCGCCTGGGCGTGGGTCCGCGACCCGCCGGTCTTCATGGCGAGGCCGGCGAGGAAGATCTGGCCGGCTTTCTGGATGCCGATGCCGGTCAGCGTGGCCGGGCCGGAGCAGACCGTGCTGGACGGCTTGCCGGGCGGGTTGGTGCCCTCGGCCAGCAGGTAGAACCAGTGGTTCTGCGGACCGGCCGCGGCGTGCACCTCGGTGTTGGGGATCGAGGAGCTGTAGCAGTTGGGGTCGCCCAGCGCGCCCGGGTTGTACATGTTGCGGATCGGGCCCTGCCCGACCAGGTTGACCTCCTCGCCGACCAGGTAGTCCGGCGGGTCGTTGGGGTTGGCGGCGTAGTGCTCGGTCAGCGCGCCGAAGATGTCGCCGGTGGACTCGTTCAGGCCGCCGGCCTCGTTGCCGCCGCCCGCGCCGTCGGTCCCGGCGAACTGGTAGATCGCGTGGCCGTACTCGTGGGCGACCACGTCGATCGGGGTGGCCTGCTGGGTGTTGGCCTGGTTGTGGCCGAAGTTGGTGTAGGAGCCGTTCCAGAAGGCGTTGACCTGGTTCAGCCCGACGCGGGCGGGGAAGGCGCCGCCGGTCGCGTTGAAGCCGTTGTACTGGAACCACTCGCGGAGCATGTCCCATTCCTTCTGCGCCGCGTACATCGCGTCGACGCAGGCGGTCTCCAGGTTGGTGCCCTGGCCGTTGCCCCAGTTGTCGTCGGTTCCGGTGTAGGCGGCGCCGTTCTGGCCGCCGCAGCGCAGTCCCGGACGGGTGGTGTCGGTCATCGAGTAGGAGCCGCCGGAGCCGGAGGTGGTGATGTTCAGCCCGGCGCCGTTGTAGAAGCCGTGGCCGGTCCCGGCGCGGACCTCGTCCCAGGAGTCGATGACGGCTCCGGTCCTGGCGTCCACGAAGACGTGCAGCACGCTCGGGGCCTTCTCGCCCTGGCCGGTGACCACGACCTCCCAGGCGAGCCGGGGCCTGTCCGTGGCGGCGTGCACGAGCAGCACGGGCGTGCTCACGCTCTCGGTGGAGGCCAGATGCCCGCGGGCCGTCACGGCCGCGGCGTCCGCGGTCACCTTCGCCGTGGTGTTGACCTTCAGCTTGACGGTCTGGGCGGTGTCGACGAGGCCCACCTGGCGGCCTGTCTTGTCGGTGGTGACGATGACGTCGCCGCCGTAGACCGGCAGTCCGCGGTGGGTGCGGGTGTAGTTCAGGAACTGCAGGCCGCCGGGGCCCGAGGTGCTCTCCTTGAGCTGGAACTCGTCGTCCGCGCTCGTGAGGAGGGCGTCCGCCTCGACGATCAGCGCGCTGCGGGCGTTGTTGAGCGCGCGCGTGCGGGATTCGGGGTCCGGTACGGCGAACGCCTGCGCGGCCGGGGCCCGGAAGCCGGTGCCGGCCGGGGTCGCGGTGGCGCTTGTGGCGCTCACGACCGAGGTGGTGGTCAGGGCGGCGGCCGTCAGTACGGCGACCACGCCCGACCGGGCCTTGGGGTTCACTCGGGGTGACTCCTCTCGATGTCCCTTGGGGGGTAGAGGGATGCAAGGAGCCCGAGGGAGAACGGCCGGTCATGCCACTGCGCCGTATGACGGGCCGCGTGACGGCGTGACCGGCCGGCCTTCCCCGACGGTTTGGGCTGGCACCAAAGCTGACACTCCGGGTGCGGGGCCGAGTACCCTACGAAATTCCATAACGCCGTCATATGGGCGGACGCCGTCGGGCGGATACCGGATGGCGGATGGCGGATGGCGGGGGCCCGGCCGGACCGGAGGGAACGCCGCGGCCGCAGTGATCCCGGCACAAGGATCAGTCACGACATAACAGATAAACGCTTCAAATCACTATTAACAGTGACAAAGCGGGAACGCCTATGGGATGAGGTCGATAACCAGACCCGGAACCGTGCTGGGGGAGGGGCCCCGCAGCGCCGCCCGGCAGGCGGCGCTGCTGTTCGCGGTGGCCGGGATTCTGGCCCTGGCCGGGACCGTGCTGCCGTTCGAACGGCCCCGCCTGCTCGGCGCGGTGGCCGCCGCCGCCCTGGTCGCCGCGGCGGTGGCGTGGTGGCTGCCCTGGGAGCGGTTCGGGGAGCGCGCGCCGCTGGCGCTGTGCGTGCCCACGCTGGGGCTGCTGTCCGCCGCCACCTGGGCCCTCGACGGCATCGCCGCGGGCACCGCCCCGTTCTTCATGCTGATGTTCGCCTGGGTCGGCCTGCACTTCTCCGCCTGGGCGGTGGCGGCGCTGGCGCTGCCGGCGGCCGCGGCCTACCTGACCCCGCTGATCGCCGCCGACCGCGGCCCGGTGGCGATCAGCGGCGGCGCGGTGTTCATCCCGGCCATGGTGGTGGTCGGGATGCTGATCTCCCGCCAGGTCGCCCACCACCGCCGCTCCCGCGCGCAGGTCGAGCGGATGGAGCGCTGGCGGGCGGCGCTGAGCGCCACCCTGGCCCACGATGTGCGCTCACCCCTGACGACGGCCCAGTTCGCCGTGGAGACCCTCGCCGAGGACGGTCCCGGTCTGCCGAAGGCCCAGCGCGACGAGATCGCCGGCATGGCGATCCGGCAGATCAACCGCATCCGCCGCCTGGCCTCCGGGCTGCTGGACGCCGAACGCCTCGACATCCACGGCGGCCTGCGCCTGGACCTGGAGGCCGTCGACCTGCGCAAGGCCGTGTGCGAGGCCATCGGGTACCTCAGCGCCCCGGTCGCCGTCGAGGTGCCCGCCGGGGTGCGGGTGCGGGCCGACCCCGAACGCCTGGAGCAGATCCTGGTCAACCTGGCCGCCAACGCCATCGGCCACGGCGCGCTGCCGGTCGTCGTCGAGGCCGAGGCGGTGGGCCCGGACCTGGTCGCCATCCACGTGCGCGACCACGGCGCCGGCGTGCCGGAGGACAAGCGCGCGGTGCTGTTCACCCGCTTCAGCGCGGCCGATACCAACCCCCAGTCGGTCGGCCTGGGCCTGTGGATCACGCGCGAGCTGGCCCGCGCCCACGGCGGCGACGTCGCCTACGCCCCGCAGATCCCGGGCAGCCGCTTCACCGTCACCCTGCCCGCCGCGCCGGTGGAGGGCTCCCCGCGCGCCGGTCCCCGGGAACCCGCGCGCTCGCCCGGCTGCTCTCCGGGGAAGGGGGCCCAGCGGTGATCGGCTCCGCGGGGAGGGCCGCGGAGTGATCGGCCCCGTGAGGGGCCTCGGCGCTGGCCGGGTCCGTGGGAGCCTCGGCGGTGGCCGGGTTCGTGGGAGCCTCGGCGGTGGCCGGGTTCGTGGGAGCCTCAGCGGTGGCCGGCGCGGCCGAGGGGGCCGTGCCGGTCCAGCCACGCCGCGTAGACGGGCGCGCGCCGTACCTCGGCCCAGTAGGACCGGGTGACCGCCTGGACGAGCTCGGCCGCGCGCGGGGCGACCGGCCCCTGCTCGGTCCAGCCGATCATGTGCCGGAACCGGAGCGGGGTCCCGGCCAGCGGGCGGATGGCGATCCCGGCGTATCCCTTGCTGGTCGCCTGGAACATGCCCACACAACGGGCCGAGGCGATCAGGTCGAGGGCGAGGCTGAGGTCGGCGGAGTAGGCGACCCGGGGTTCGAACCCCTGCTCGGCGCAGGCCGTCCAGAAGTGCTCGCGGTGCCCCGCCTCGGCCAGGGCGTGCATGCCCCAGTCCTCGCCGGCGAGGTCCCGCAGCTCGATCTCCTCCCGCGCGGCCAGGGGGTGGGACGCGGCCAGCCCGACGAAGATCGGCTCGTCGGCGACGTCCGCGTAGGCCACGCCCGGGGGCGGGGAGAGTTCGTGGCCGGGATAGTCGCCGAGGGTGGCCAGTTCCAGCCGCTGGGACTCCAGCAGGCCGGGCAGCAGGTCCATGGCCTCCTCGGTGCGCGCCACGATGTCGGCGTCGGGGAACAGCTCGCTCAGGCAGGAGATGACGTTGATCGCCAGGTGGCTGGACATGCAGCCGACCCGGATCCTGAGCCGCTCGGCCGCCCGCCCGGCGTAGCGCATGCCGTCGCGCCGCAGCTCGTCGAAGGCGGGCAGCAGGGACCGCGCCCGGATCAGCACCCACTCGCCGAGCTGGGTGGGGCGGGCGCCCTCGCGCCCTCGCTCGAACAGCGCGCCGCCGAACATGCGCTCGATGCGCCTCAGCTGGGCGGCGAGGGCGGGCTGGGACATCTTGAGCGCGACCGCGGCCCTGGAGATGCTGCCGGCTTCGGCGATGGCGCAGATCGCTCGGAGATGACGAACCTCTAGATCCACATAGTGAGACTAATAGTAAAGATTCTTTCCGGTAAGGCCCAACTTTCGCGGCGCCGGAGTGACCGGGCCGTCCGCGGGGCGCGGGGCACGGCCTCAGGCGGCGCGCAGCAGCTCGGGGACGGGCCGGCGCGGGGCGCGGGGCACGGCGGGGCCGTACCCGAGGCGGATGATCATCTGGGGGTGGCCGCCGGGGTGGCGGGGATCGGTGTGGCGGCGCATGTCGCGCAGGTCCAGCGGCTGGTTGAGGAACGAGGCGGACAGTCCGTGGACGGTGGCCACCAGCAGGAGGCGCTGCAGGGCTTGTCCGGCGCGCAGCCAGTCGGCCGGGCCGTCCCCGGGGGTGGTCAGGACGGCCAGCCGGGGACGGTCCTCGAAGCGGGCCCGCTCCCTGGTCGCCCGCGCGAAGTCGCGCACGGGCGCGAGGTCGCCGATCGGCCGCGGTCCCTGGACGTAGGGCGGCACGCCGTCGGCGTGCGACGGCCCGCAGGTCCACCGGGCCAGCTCGGCACGGTAGCGGCCGTCGCCGGTGAGGGATTCTTCGGCCGCGGCGACCTCCTCCAGCAGCGCGGCGACGCCCGGGCCGCGCGGGAAGACCAGGCCGGCTCCCTCCATCCGGGCCGCCGCGACCAGCTCGTCCATGATCGCCTGAGGGACGGGGGTGTCGGTGAACGGCTGCCGGTTGGTGCGCCGGGCCTTGATCGCTTCGTACAGATCGTGCTCGGCCGCGGAGGCGGGTGCGGCGGGGGTGGGTCGTACGGTGGCCAGCAGGGTGGGCGGGTCGTTGCCGGTGGCGGGGGTGGACCAGGTGAGCGGCCGGTGGCCGCTGATGCGCAGGGCGAGGCGGAGGTTGAACAGGGCCGCGCCGCAGCTGATGTGCAGGGAGCGGCCGCGCGGGTCGGTGATCTTGAGCCAGCGGTCGGGGTCGGCGTGGAGTTCGATGTACTCGCGGTGGCGGGCGATGAAGTGCCACGGCTGGGTGTTGTGCACCGAGGGCGCGGTGCCGGCCGCGGTGATGAGACGGCGCGTTCCGGCGTGCGTGGCCAGTGGGTTGAGCATGGCGGACCTCCTTGTCACGAGGTTCGTCCACCGCCGTCTGCCGGGGGCAGAGGCGAAGGTCCCGGCGGCGCGGGACCATCGGGCCGTCGTGGCCCGGCTTGCCGGCCGGAGACGCCGCGCGGAGGGGCGATGACCGCCCGGATGTTCTGCGGTGAGGGAAGTGACGCGGTTTTTCAGGGGAGGTTCGCGTTCAGAGGGGAATCCCCGTCTGCGTCGGGGTGAGGTCTCATGAAGTGAGGACGGGTCAGGGAAACGATGCGAATCACGGGAGAGGTCCGATGACGTTCCACGTCGACTCCGAGGTAGGCAGGCTCCGGCAGGTTCTGCTGCACAAGCCCGAGCTGGCGCTCAAGCGGCTGACCCCGTCCAACAAGGACGACCTGCTCTTCGACGAGGTGCTGTGGGTGCAGCGCGCGCTGGAGGAGCACGAGGAGTGGCAGCAGGTCCTGCGGGACCGCGGCATCACCGTGCACATGTTCTCGGACCTGCTCCGGACCACGATCGACATCCCCGAGGCGCGCAAGCACATCCTGGACGGCGGCGTCGACGAGCGCTTCCTCGGGCCGATGGCCACCGACGCGATCCGCAACACCCTCGACAGCCTGGACACCGCCATGCTGGCGCGGTTCCTGACGGGCGGCATCACCAAGCGGGAGATCATGGAGCTGGGCTGCGAGCCCGAGAGCGTGGTCTTCCACGCGATGGCCCCCGACGGCTTCGTGCTGCCGCCGCTGCCCAACCACCTGTTCACCCGGGACCCCTCCTGCTGGATCTACGACGGCGTGTCCATCAACGCCATGAGGAAGAAGGCCCGCCAGCGCGAGACGGTCAACTACGAGGCGGTCTACCGCTACCATCCGATGTTCGCCGCCGGCTACGACCGGCCCGGGGCCGAGGGCGGCTACCACGTGTGGATGCCCGGCATGGCGGCGGCCCCGGCCACCATCGAGGGCGGGGACGTGCTGGTCATCGGGCGCGGCGCCGTACTGGTCGGGATGAGCGAGCGCACCCGGCCGCAGGCCGTGGAGATGCTGGCGATGAGCCTGTTCGCCCAGGGGGCTGCGGAGCGGATCGTCGCGCTGAACCTGCCGAAGACCCGCGCGTTCATGCACCTGGACACCGTCATGACGCAGGTGGACGTCGGCGTCTTCACCAAGTTCGCCGGGCTGGGCATGCTGCCCTCCTACACCATCGAGCCGGGTGACAACCCCAAGGAACTGAAGATCACCGATCACGTCCCGGAGGACATGCACAAGGCCATCGCCGCGGCCCTGGAGCTGGACGACATCAAGGTGCTGACCGCCGTCCAGGACGTCTACGCGGCCGAGCGCGAGCAGTGGGACGACGGCTGCAACGTGCTGGCGATCGAGCCCGGGGTGGTGGTGGCCTACGAGCGCAACACCACCACCAACAACCACCTGCGCGCCAACGGGGTGGAGGTCATCACCATCCGCGGCAGCGAGCTGGGCCGCGGCCGGGGCGGGCCGCGCTGCATGAGCTGCCCGATCGAGCGCGACGGCATCTGACCCGCCGGACACCCGGCCCGGGGACCGCGCCCCGTCCGCGCCGGTGGAGGCCGGGCGGGGATGCCGGGAGCCTGGGCGGGAATGCCGGTGGAGGCCGGGCGGGAATGCGGCCGGAGCTCACCAGGAGCGGA
>NZ_BOOH01000021.1 GCF_016863135.1 Planobispora longispora | reverse complement strand
TCGTGGGCGGCTCTTCCGGATGGTCGGGGTCGAACAGCCGCAGCGCCCCCAGATCCTCCCGGGACCGGCGCAGGACCTCCTCCAGCGTGGGGCTCCCGGTGTGGATGACCGGGCTGAGCCGCGTCCAGTCGGCCAGCCGCCGGGCCGGTTCGGCGTGCTCGAGCGCGTGGTGGGCGGGGAACCAGGCGGAGGACTCCTCCCCCTCGATGATCGGGTTCACCAGGATCGTGGCCCGCCACTCCCCCCGCGCCGGGACGACCGCCCGGAAGGTGAGCAGCCCGGGGGCGGTGGTCAGCCCGGCCTCGGGCGACTCCACCCGCACCCTGGCCCCGCGCGACCGGTCGGCCGCGAAGATGTGCAGGCCGGCCGGCTCGGGGGTCGCCGCGGCCTCGGACACGTGCCGGATGCGTCCGGCCTTCACCTCGAACAGGTCCGCCACGTCGGTGTTCACCTGGACGGTGACCACGCATCCGGCCGGTTCCTCCGACAGGTTGCGCAGGGTCAGGTCCTCGCGGAGCCCTCCCCCGACGTAGCGGTCGCGGACCACCAGCAGCGTGCTGTCCGCCCGCCCCGGGCGCGGCCGCGCCCGGCCGAGGAAGGTGGCGTGGTACGGCTCTGCGGGGATCACCTGAAGCGTTTCGACCGGCAGGTCGTCCACCCGCAGCTCCCAGCGCGACAGGATCCGGGTGTCGGCGTGGTAGACCCCCTGGCCCCCGCCCGGGACGATGTCGCCGCTGCTCGCGCAGACGCAGAAGGAGCCCCCCTCGACCAGCGTGACCGTGTCGCCCAGCGTCTCCGGCTGGCCTTCGAACGTCCACGCGTTCACCGGCATGCCCTCCTCGGCCGTGCTCCTCACCCGTTTTCGGGAACGCCCATTACGGTAACCGGCCCGGTCCGGCGCGGGGCGTTATCCGGCTAGTCCATCCAGGTGGTTCGGCTGGCTAGTCCGGGTCTGCGGAGACCCGGACGCGGGGAGGCGGCGGGAGCGGGGAGGCGGCGGCCCGGTCAGGGCACCGGGTCGGCGACGCACGGGGCGTCGCCGCAGACGTCCACGACCACGCCGTGCCGCAGGAAGTACGCCTTCTGCGTGCGGGCCTCGGGGTCGTGACGCGGGTCCTCGTGGGAGTCCCTGCCGTACTCCGGGCCGAGCGGCGGGGTGTTGGTCGTGGGCGGCGCGGGGGTGCCGCTGTCCCACACGATGATCGCCGAGCCGGGGTACGGCCAGTCGGGCAGCGGCCGGATGCCCCAGAAGGGCGCCACGTCGGGGCTGCGCCCCGCGGCCAGGGCGGGCCGGTGGATGCGGGCCCCGATGGTGCGGGCCTCGACCTCGGCGGTCACGGTGGCGACCTGGTGGTCGCCGAAGGCGACGTGCAGGAGCACCCGGTGCCTGGGCGAGCCGGGCAGCGGGTCGCCGGTCATGTGCTGGGCGTATCCGTCGGCCTCGGCCCGGTCCCAGAGCATCTGCAGCAGCGCGAAGCAGATCTGCTGGGTCAGCTTGTCGGGGTAGCTCTGGTCCATCAGCCGCTGGAACGGCTGGAAGTCGACGCTCCGGTTGAGCAGCGTGCTGTAGTTCATGCCCGGCACGCCGAGCACGGCGTTGCGGATGTCGGGCGAGACGGCGACGAGCGCGCCGCCCGCGATGCCGCCCTGGCTGTTGCCGTCGAAGGCGAGGCCGGCCCGCCGGTCGATCAGCGACCGGCCCTTGCCGTCCTGGAACGCCTCGTGGCCGGTCAGCCCGTCCTTGCCGGTCATGGCCCGGCCGAGGAGGACGAAGTTGACCAGGCTCTGCTGGAGCCGGTCGGTGACCGTGCCGAAGCGGGAGAAGTCGGCGAAGACGCCCGCGACGTGCTGGACGTCCTCGTCGGACATGCCGATCCACTTGGTGGCGCAGAAGACGAAGTTGTGCTCTCCGGCCATGGCGCGGACGTTGCCGGCCCGGACCTCGGTGGCCCGGCCGAGCAGGCCGTGGCCGTACAGGGAGGGGTGCGCGGGCCGGGTGAACGCGGAGCGCGGGATCACGCACTGGTACTGGGCCTTGAGCGTGTCGCCGAGCGGGCGGGGCAGCCCGTCGGGTCCCCGGTTGAGGTTCGAGCCGGGCGGCCCGCCGGGTCTGTCGAGGTAGTTGGGCGCCTCGATCTCCCCGCTGACCTCGCGGGCGATGTGCGGATCCCGCTCGGGGGGCAGGTCGGTGACGCCGGTGACCGTGAACTTCGGCGAGCGCCCGCGCAGGGCGCGCAGCGCCTGGTCGCGCATGGACAGCACGGGCCCGGCGATGCCCTGCTCGCTGGCGACGGTGAACTCCCAGGCCAGGTGGAGCCCGCGCGCGTCCACCCCGGCCCGGGCCAGGTCGCCGAGGGTCCGGCGGAGCGTCCGCTGGCGGGCGGCGAGCGGATCGCCGGACGGGAGCCGGTCGCCCAGGAGCCGGGCGAAGGTCTCCGGGACCGGGAGGTCCTCGCTCGCGGCGTTCTTCAGGTTCCGCAGGGCGACGGCGTAGCGGTGCCCCTCCCGGAAGTTCTTCGCCGGCCTGACGATCAGCGCCCGGCGGGCCGGGTCGGCGGCGTTGGCGTCGAGCTCGGCCCAGTACGGCCAGCGCTCCCCGGTCCGGGTGTCGACGATCACGATGGGGGCGTCGCGCCGCAGCGACCAGCCGATGTCGGTGACGGGCGCGGCGCCGCTCTCGGCGAGGTCGAGGCCGGGGACGTGGGCCAGGAGCATCGAGCCCGGGGAGAACCCGTCGGCGGCGTTCCACTGCGCCGGGTCGACCGGCGTGCCGGCCGCGTTCCGCGGCATGGCCTCGGCGGCGACGTTCACCCTCAGGCCGGTGGGGGTGCGCGCGGCCGCGGTGAACCAGTCGTTGGGGAACGGGAGCAGGCACTCGGCGCCGGCGATCGGGTCGCATCCCGGCACGGCCGGGGCGACCGGCGCGGCGGAGGGGACGGGGGGCTCGGGGACGTCCGAAGCGAGGGCGGGAGCGGCCGACACGGATGTCACGACCAGCGCGAGACTCGCCACGATCATGCGAAGACGCATGCGACTCCTCCTCGGACCTCACCCCCCGACGAAGATTCCCACAGCAGACCCCAGAATTGACAGCCTCGTCAACAAAACATGCAGAATCGTGTTCTAAGCCGACATCTCTCCCAGGTGACCGACGTCATTGAAGATCACCAGTTCACCGCCCCGCCAGACGGAGACCGAGGTGTTGCCGATCGCGACGTGATCGATCGACTTGGCCGCCTCGGCCAGCACCTGCCGCAGCGTCAGCACCACGGCGTCGTGCGCCACGACCAGCACCCGCCGGCCCGCGCACTCGGCCCGCATGTCCCGGACCGCCTCCGCGACCCGGGCCGCGACGTCGGCGAAGCTCTCCCCCGCCGGGGGACGGTGGTGATGGTCCCGCCGCCGGAGGAACTCGGCCTCCTCCGGGTAGTACTTCTCGATCGCGGCCAGGTTCATCCCCGACAGCCGGCCCATCCGCCGGTCCCCGAGCCGGGAGTCGAACCGGATCGCGGGGGTCGCCGGCAGCTCCGCGGCGATCAGCTCCCAGGTCTGCACCGCCCGCCGGTACGGCGAGCACCACACCACCTCCTGCGGATCCCCCTGGGCCAGCCGCCGGCCCAGCGCCGTCGCCTGACGGCGGCCCAGCTCGCTCAGCCCCACCCCCCCGTCGGGCTGGCCCAGGACGACGGCCTTGCCCTCCGCCTCGGCCCGCGCGAACGCCACATTCGACTCGCTCTCTCCGTGACGTACAGCGGTGATCGTCAGAGGCATGCCTCCAGCCAACCCCCACGAGCCCGCCCCATCAAGCCCCGTTTCCCGAGAGGCCGGGAGGGACCACCGGAGGCGGCGGCCCGGCCTCCGCCCGTGTCGGGGTCACATCAGGTCGACGTCCGCGTACGGCCGGCCGTCCGACAGCGACGGGAAGCCCGGGCCGCGGTCGAAGAACGGCCCGTCCTGGGGCAGGAGGGCGCGGAGTTCCGCGCGGCGGGCCTCGGTGGCCTCGGCGTCCACCCTCGGGTCGTCGCGGGGGCCGTGCAGGACGACCCCGTAGTCGTCGCGGGCGCCCTCCGCCGAGACCTTGCCGTCGCGCACGTCGGCGGCCACCGTCTCGGCCGGGCGGTCCAGCGGGCAGCCCCAGCCGCCGCCCCCGGTGGTGCGGACCCGGATGACCTCGCCCGCGCGGACCGGTGAGTCGTCGACCAGGCCCTCCATCTCGCGTCCCTCGATCTCGACGCGGAACGGCCGCCCGGCCCGGCCGCCGTTCACGCCCCAGCACGACAGGATCGAGCGGTCGGCGATGGACATGAACGAGGCGTCGCGGAGCATCCGGATGTGCTTGTCGTAGCCGAGGCCGCCCCGGTACAGGCCGGGCCCGCCGGAGTCGACGGCCAGGCCGAGGCGTTCGACGCGGAACGGCCAGCGGGACTCGGCGAACTCGACCGGGATGTTGCGCGAGTCGGGCACGACGTGGATCGTGTCCTCCCCGTCGGCGTACCAGCGCCCGCCCGAGCCCCCGCCCAGGACCTCCCGCATCAGGTACGGCGCGCCGGAGGCGTCCTCGCCGTGGACGCCGGTGTAGCGGATGGTCTCCTGGTCGGCGGGCATCCGGCCGCCGGTGGCCTTGGCCAGCACCCCGGCCAGCACGCCCAGCAGCCGCAGGATCACGAACGTGCGGGCGTTGGTGGGCGCCGGGAAGATCGGGGTGAGCAGCGTGCCCTTCTCCGGGAAGCGCATCTCGATCAGCGGGACGACGCCCTCGTTGACGTCGAGCTCGGCCATGCGCTCGGGGGTGTCGGCGAGGTTGCGCAGGATCGGGGCGAGCCACTTCTTCAGGAACACCCCGTCCGCGTAGTCGCCCGCGTGGTTGATCGGCCCCTTGGCCTGCGGCGACGTGCCGGTGAAGTCGATGACCAGCGGGACGTCCGCGGAGTGGTCGACGGTGAGGGTGATGCGCTGGGCGTGCAGGCGGGGATCGTCCACCCCGTCGTGCTCGGCGTAGTCCTCCCACACGTGCGCGCCTTCCGGGATCTTGGCCAGCAGCTCCCGGCGGAACGTCTCGGTGGTCTTGGAGATGATCGCGTCGAAGCACGCCTCCACGGCCTCGCGCCCGTAGCGGGCGAACAGCTCGCCCAGCCGCCGCGCGCCCATCAGGCAGGCCGAGCACTCGGCGTCCAGATCCCCGGCGAGCGAGTCGGGCATCCGGGAGTTCCGCGTCATGATCGTCAGCGCGGCCCGGTTGGGCACGCCCCGGTCCCAGAGCTTGATCGGCGGGACCATCAGCCCCTCCTCGAACACGCTGCGCGCGTGCGAGGGCATCGAGCCGGGGACCGCCCCGCCGATGTCGTCGTGGTGCCCGAACGCCTGCACGAACGCGACCACCTCGCCGTCGTGGAAGACGGGCACGGTGACGCACAGGTCGGGCAGGTGGCCGATGCCGCCCTCGGACAGGTAGACGTCGTTGTGGAAGAACACGTCGCCGGGGTTCATCTCCCCGATCGGGAAGTCCCGGACGACCGGCTGGACCAGCGCCGAGTAGGACCGGCCGGTCAGCTTGCGCAGCCGTACGTCGTGGATGCCCGCGCGGAAGTCGTGCGCGTCGCGGATCATCGGCGAGCGGGCCGTGCGCGCGATCGCGGTCTCGACCTCCTTCTCCACCGAGGCGAGCGTGCCCTCGACGATCTCCACCAGCACCGGATCGGCGGCCCGCACGGCCTCGTCAGTCTCCCCCACGACGTACCTCCAGGTTGCCGAACTCGTCCATCGTCGCCGTGAAGCCGGGGTGCACCGGGAGCGTGGAGCCGTACTCCTCGATGACCGCGGGTCCGGTGACCACCGCGCCCGCGCCCAGGTCGGCGCGGCGGTAGAGGGGGGCCGGACCCCACTCGTCGTAGCAGACCTCGCGGGCGCCCGCCGGCTGCGGATCCGCGGCGCCGTACGGCCTGCGCCTGATCGCCGGGCGGGTGATCGGGCCGATGCCGGAGACCCGGAGGTTGACCCACTCGACGCCGTGCCGGGGGTCGTCGCGGTAGCCGTACCCGTAGAGCTTGCCGTGCTCGCGGTGGAAGCGGTCCAGCACCTCCTCGCGCCAGGACTCGTCCAGCGGACCGGCCGGGGCGGGGACGCGGACCTCGTACGCCTGGCCGTAGTAACGCAGGTCGGCGCTGCGCGCGAAGACGTGGCCGGTGAACCCCTCGCGGTCGAGGGCGTCGGCCGCCTGGCCCTCCAGCTCGCCGAAGATCTCGGCGGCGGCGTCGAGGGAGAGGTCGCGGGTGACGAAGGTGCGCACGTAGTCGTTCTTGACGTCCACGGTGAGCAGGCCGAACGCCGAGACGTTGCCCGGGTCGGGCGGGACGAGCACCGCGGGCAGGCCGAGGATGTCGATCAGCCGGCAGACCAGCAGCGGGCCGGAGCCGCCGAAGGCGACCATCGGGAAGTCCCGCACGTCCAGGCCGCGCTTCACGGTGATCTGCCGGATGGCGTTGGACTGGTTGAACGCGCTGATCTCCAGGATGCCGGTCGCGGTCCGCTCCGGGCTCAGCCCGAGCTTGCCGGCCAGCGCCTCGACGCCCTGCCGGGCGGCCCCGGCGTCGAGCGGGATCTCCCCGCCGAGCAGGTGGGGCGGGACCCGGCCGAGGAAGACGTGCGCGTCGGTGACGGTGACCTCGGTGCCGCCCCGGCCGTAGCAGAGCGGGCCGGGGTCGGCCCCGGCGGACTGCGGGCCGACCTTGAGCGTGCCCTCGGGCGAGATCCACGCGATGGACCCGCCGCCCGCGCCCACGGTCACGATGTCGATCATCGGGATCTTGCACGGGTAGCGGCCGATGCTTCCCTCGGTGGTCAGCGACGGCTCCCCGTCGACCACGACCGCGACGTCGGTGGAGGTGCCCCCGCCGTCCAGCGTGATCACCGAGGGATGCCCGGCGGTGGAGGCGATCAGCGCCGCGCCGAGCGCGCCCGCGGCCGGTCCGGAGAGCACGGTGGTGATCGGCTGGTGCACGACCTCGGCCGCCGACAGCACGCCGCCGTTGCTCTTCATCACCGAGAACGGCATGCCGAGCCGTTCGGCCAGGTTGGCGATGTAGCGGCGCATGGTCGGCTTGACGGCGGCGTCGACCAGCGTGGTGACCGACCGCTCGTACTCGCGGTACTCGCGCAGCACGTCGCTGGAGATCGAGACGGTCGCCTCGGGGTGCTCGCGGGCCAGGACCTCGCGCATGCGCGTCTCGTGCTCCGGGTTGGCGTAGGAGTGCAGGAAGCACACGCCGATCGCGGTGATCCCCCGGTCCCGGAACCACCGGGCGACCTCGGCGGCCCGCTCCTCGTCGAACGGCCGGACCTCCGCGCCGGTGTGGTCCAGCCGCCCGCCGACGGTCCTGACCCGGTGCACCGGGACGATGCGGGGCGGCTTGATCCAGAAGTAGGAGTTGCCGTAGCCGTCCGGCACGCTCTGGCGGGCGATCTCCAGGATGGACTCGAAGCCCTCGGTGGTGACGAAGCCGAGGTCGGCGATGCGGTCCTCGAGGAGCTGGTTGGTGGCGACCGTGGTGCCGTGCACCACCGACGACACCCTGACGCCGTCCGCGGCCGCCGGCGCCGCGGGATCGTGCTCGCCGAGCACCTTCCGCACGCCCGTCATGAATCCGTCGGCGGGATTGGCGGGGGTGGAGGGGGTCTTGGTGGTGGTGATCTCACCGGTCTGCTCGTCCACCGCGACCACGTCGGTGAACGTGCCCCCGGTGTCGACACCGATACGGACGCTGCGCATGCCCCCGTGTCTACCCAGTCGTGCCGAGCCCGCAAATCGGCGGACCCTGCCGAAACCGGCCCGGATCCTTGGCAATCTCATCGGCCCGTTCCTCCTCCGGGCGTCCCCGCCGCTCTCCGGAACTCCCACCCGGTCCCGTTCGTCACAAAAGATGCGGTTTCGAGACGAGACCCAGTCGACGAGAGGGGCGGTCTCCGTGCGCAGCGCGTTCTTCGGCAACCTGAACGAGGGTCAGGCACCCGGGCACTTCGTCCTGCAGAACAACAAGATGCTGCGGGTACAGCTCAACGGGGAGGTGCTGGCGCGGCAGGGCTCGATGGTCGCCTTCCAGGGGAACATGGACTTCAACTACGAGGGATCCGGCGGGGTCGGCAAATTCCTGAAGAAGATGATGACCGGGGAGGGCGCGCCGCTGATGCGCGTGCGCGGGCAGGGCCTGCTCTTCCTCGCCGACAAGGCCCAGGATGTGCACCTGTTCTACCTGGAGAACGAGGCGCTGACCGTCAACGGCAAGAACCTGCTGGCCTTCGACCCGCAGCTCACCTGGGACATCCAGCGGGTGCAGGGCGCCGGGATCGCCGCCGGCGGTCTGTTCAACACCACGCTGACGGGCACCGGCTGGGTGGCGGTCACCGCGCACGGCACGCCGGTGCTCCTCGACGCCTCCCAGGCGCCGACCTACGCCGACGGCCAGTCCGCGGTGTGCTGGAGCGCCGGGCTGCACGTGGGCGTCAACCACACCTTCAAGGCGGGCGCGATGATCGGGCGCGGGAGCGGCGAGGCCGTGCAGCTCGCCTTCAAGGGGCAGGGCTTCGTCCTGGTCCAGGCCAGCGAGGGCCCGATCATCCCCCAGTCCGGCGGCTGACCGTCCGGCCCGCCCGGCACCACGCTCACGGACCGGTGAGCAGCACTCTCACGAGCCGGTGAACAGCACTTTCACGGACCGGTGAACTGCACTTTCACGGACCGGCGGCCGGCACCGTAAGCCTGGCGGAAGGAGATCGTAAGGACCTCCCGGCACGGTGGAGTCATCGACGACGAAGAGCCGCCGAAGAACCGGAAGGAAGCACCTCGTGCGCAAGCTCAAGCTCCAGGTCCAGACCACCGCCGACGGCTACATGGCCGGCCCGAACGGCGAGATGGACTGGATGAGGTTCCCCTGGACCGACGACATCAACGCCTACATCGAGGCCCTGACCGCGCCGGTGGACTGCATGGTGCTGGGCCGCAAGCTCGCCGAGGGCTTCATCCCGCACTGGGCCTCCCTGCCCGAGGGCGAGGACAAGGCCTCCATCGACTGGATGAACGAGACGCCCAAGGTCGTCATCTCCGACAGTCTCACCGAGTCGCCCTGGGACAACGCCGTCGTGGCCGGCGGCGACCTCACCGAGGCCGTCAACGCCCTCAAGGCCCGGCCGGGCGGGGACATCGTCGTCTACGGGGGCAGCACGCTCGTGTCGAACCTGATCGCCGAGGGCCTGGTCGACGAGCTGCACCTGTTCGTCAACCCCACCGCGATCGGGACCGGCCTGCCGGTCTTCCCGGCCACCGGCGCCAACCAGCCCTTCCGCCTGGTCGGCGCGCACCCCTTCGAGTGCGGCATCACCGCGATGCACTACGAGCCGGAGCGCTCCGCGCCGCGGGCCGCCCCGGACGCCGACCGCTCCGAGAGCGGCGACTCCGGCGCCGCCCACCGCGCGCAGGACGGGCCGCCGCGGCCCACGCAGGGATCTTCCGGCGTGGGGACCGCGGAGCGGCCGGTTTCCGGGACGGGCCTCAGCGGCGGCGAGCTCCCATGGTGGAGTTGATCACAGCGTCGGCGTCGTGCGCGTGGATCTTGGCGGCGAGCCGGATCGCCAGCTCGTTCGTCCGGCGCAGCTCGGCCTCGACCCGGGCCTTGCCCGACTGGCCGACCTGAACGCCGAAGTAGGCGCCGATGATCGCCCCGGCGACCCCGACGAGCCCGGCGAACTGCACGCCGCCCCCGTCACTGGTCAGCGAGATCACCACGAATCCGGCCAGGATGACGATCAGGCCGGTCAGGACGATGTAGAACCCGTACCTCCAGCGAGCCGCCTCCGACTCGGCCGCGACCCTCTCGTCGTCGGTCATCATCGCGGCGAGGGCGGGAGGGAACTCCGCGGTCGCGGGAGCGGCGGGGGCCGTGGGGGCCGCGGGACTCTCCTGGGCCGGGACCGGCCTGGCGGCGGGCAGGGTGGGGGTTTTGGCTGTCGTCACATGTTCTCCCATGTCTCGGTCGGCCAAAAGAATCTCCCACGCTTTCTGGAAACCGACCAAGTCGGACATTGACCAGCGTGGGACCTGACACCCCTACCAAGAAGCGCGCCTGCCCAAACACTCCTCGCGAACCCACTAAGCTGGCCCCCTGTGACCGAATTGTCCGCCCTCTCCGCCGTCCCCGCCGGGCCCCGGGACGGGGTGCTGCGCTTCTACTTCGGCCCGATGGACTGCGGCAAGTCCACTCTGGCCCTGCAGATGAACTACAACCACGGCCGGCAGGGCAGGCGTGGTCTCGTGCTGACCAAGCACGACCGTTCGGGCGGGCCGCGGATCACCAGCCGGATCGGCCTGGACAGCGAGGCCGTCGAGGTCGAGGACGATCTCGACCTGGTGGCGCTGGTCCTGTCCCGCAAGCCGATCGACTACGTGATCTGCGACGAGGCCTGCTTCTACACGGTCCCCCAGATCGAGCAGCTCGCCCACCTCGCCGACGAGCACGGCGTCGACGTCTACGCCTTCGGCCTGGCCTCCGACTTCCGCTCCCAGATGTTCCCCGCCTCCCAGCGCCTGTTCGAGCTCGCCGACGAGATCAGCCGCCTGCAGGTCGAGGTCCTGTGCTGGTGCGGCCGCCCCGGCCGGCTGAACGCCCGGGTGGCCGGGGGCAAGCTGGTGCGCACCGGCGAGCAGATCGTGATCGGCGACACCGGCGACGCCCCGGTCCGCTACCAGGTCCTGTGCCGCCGGCACTACCTCACCGGCGACCTCGGCGACGCCTGATCCGGTACGGCCCGCCGCACCGCCTCCCGGCGGGCCGCCCAGAACCCCAGCGCCACCAGCGCCGCGACCTCGGTGACGGCCATGCCCCGCTCGACCAGGCCGAGCGGCATCACCCGCCACCAGGGCAGGCCGCTGCGCTCGGCGACCACCACGGCCCCGGCGATGCCCAGCACCCACAGCAGCGATCCCAGCCCCAGCACGGACACGACCAGGGCGGAGCCGCGCCACTCGGGGTGGCGCCGCCACGGCCGGGAGATGATCAGGGCGGCCAGCGGCAGGCTGAGGAAGGCGACGATGCCGCCCACCCGGTGGATGCTCCCGCTGAGGCTCGGGCCGACGGACCAGTCGTGCTTGGGGAACCAGGCGGTCACCAGCAGCCCGGCGCTCCACGCGAGCAGCGCGAGCACCCCTGGCGACCGGATCGCGGCCAGCCCCCGCCGTACCAGCGACAGCCCGATGGCCAGGGAGCCTGCGGCGAGCAGGCCCAGGCCCAGCGAGAAGAGCCAGCCGTGCTCGCCGATCCCGTGCTCGCTGATCGTCCGCCGGAACGGGTCGACCTCGGCCAGGTAGGCCAGGTCCAGGCCGAGGACGATCATCGCCCCGGCGCCCACCGCTGCCAGCCCCGCACGTGCGGCTCTCTGCACGATCGTCCTTCCACCGGTCCTTTCCTCATCCCAACGGGAACCTCCCGCCCGGGATTCCGGCGCGAGCCGGAACGGCCGGAGATCAGCTTTTCAGTTTCCTGAACGTGCGGACGGAGAGCGGAAGGAAGACGGCGGTGATCAGAACCGGCCAGGCGACCGACATGAGAGCCGCGTTCTGCGCGATCCACGACTCTCCCCCGTAGCCGGGGTTGCCGAAGAGCTCACGGACGGCCGAGGCGGTCACCGACAGGGGGTTCCACGCGGCGATCGCGCCGAGCCAGGGGGACATCGTCGCCGGGTCGACGAAGACGTTCGACAGGAAGCCCACGGGCCAGACCAGGATCTGGACCGCCGTCACCGTCTCCGGCCCGCTCGCGGCCAGGCCGATGAAGATCCCCGCCCAGAGCAGGGCGAAGCGGAGCAGCAGGAGCAGGCCGACGGCGGCGAGGGCGGCGCCGATCCCGCCGTGCCACCTCCAGCCCAGCAGCAGACCGGCTCCGATCATGACGGCCAGGCCGACGACCGAGTTGAGCATGTCGGCCACGCACCGGCCCAGCACGACGGCCGAGGAGCTCATCGGCAGCGAGCGGAACCGGTCGGTCACCCCCTTGGCCGCATCCGTGGTGACGGCCATCATGGTGGACTCCAGGCCGAAGAGCATGGTCAGGGCGAACATGCCGGGCATCAGGAACTCGAAATACCCGCTCCCGCCGGGGGCGTCGATCG
This sequence comes from Planobispora longispora, assembly GCF_016863135.1. Taxonomy (GTDB): domain Bacteria; phylum Actinomycetota; class Actinomycetes; order Streptosporangiales; family Streptosporangiaceae; genus Planobispora; species Planobispora longispora. The sequence continues at coordinate 391,485 of NZ_BOOH01000021.1, read as the reverse complement.
CGCCGCCGAACAGGCCGCCGAACATCAGCACGATCATCACGGGGAAGAACCATCCGACGATGACGGCGCCCGGCCGCAGGACCCAGTGGTTCAGGTCGCGCAAAGTGACCGTCCAGGCGTCCGCCAGGGCCCAGCCGAGCCGGGACAGCGGCGAGCCGGCGGAAAGGGGGTGCGCCTGCGTGCTCATACGGACTCCTCCGTCGCGTTGTCGGATCCGGCGGTCGCGCTCGCGCCGGTCTTCACCCGGCCCGCGGGCGCGGTCGCCGTACTCGCGCGAGCGCCTCCTCCCGGCTCCCGCCCGTGCGCCTCCCCCGCCCCCTCACCCGTCAGGTGGAGGAAGACCTCGTCGAGGGTGGGACGGCGGAGCACGATGTCCTCCGGCTCGATCCCCGCCTCGTTCAGCGCGGTCGCGACCTGGATCAGCGCCCGGGTGCGCTCGGCGACGGGGATGCCGATCCGGCGGGCCGGAGCCTCGACGAGCGGCTCCCCCGCGGCGAGCCGGGCGGCGATGGGCCGGGCCGCCTCGACGTCCGCCGGCCCGGAGAGCACCAGGTCGACCCGGTCCCCGCCGATGGCGGACTTGAGCTCGTCGGGGCTCCCCTCCGCGACGACCCGGCCCGCCCCGAGCATGCAGATGCGATCCGCCAGCCGGTCGGCCTCCTCCAGGTACTGCGTGGTCAGCAGCACGGTGGTCCCGGCGTCCACCAGCTCGCGGACGGCCGTCCACACCTCCTGCCGGGCCGCCGGGTCCAGCCCCGTCGTCGGCTCGTCGACGAACAGCACCGGAGGCGACACGATCAGGCTCGCCGCGAGGTCGAGCCTGCGGCGCATGCCGCCCGAGTAGCCGCCCGCCGGGCGTCCCGCGGCCTCGGTGAGCGAGAACCGCTCCAGCAGCTCGTCGGCCCGCCGCCTGGCCGCCGCCACGGGCAGGTGGTTCAGCCTGCCGAACATCACCAGGTTCTGCCGCCCGGTCAGGATCTCGTCGACCGCGGCGTACTGCCCGACGAGCCCGATGCGCTCGCGGACCCGCCTGCCCTGCGTCCGGACGTCGAACCCGGCCACGCTCGCCCGGCCCGCGTCCATGTCCAGCAACGTCGACAGGATCCGGACCGCCGTCGTCTTGCCGGCCCCGTTGGGCCCCAGCAGCCCGCAGACGGAACCCGCGGGCACCCGCAGGTCGAACCCGTTCAGGCCCGCGCCGCCCGCCTGTCCTCCGTAGTTCTTGCGCACTCCCTGTGCGGTGATGGCACTCTCCGGCTCGTTCACGCCGCCCTTCCTCCCGCTCTCCGTCCCGTCGCGCCGCCGCTTCTCCGGCGCCGCGACGCAAAGCTACCGTATCCTGTACCGTACAGCGTACGGAAGCGCTACGATGAAGGCAACGACGAGAATTTGGAGTCTGTTCCCGTGAGCGGAAAAAAGGCCCCCGGCGTGGACCCGGCCCGCAGCCTGGCACTGCTGTGGGGCTCGCACACCAAGCCGGGGCGCTCGGGCCTGACGGTGCGCGCCATCGTCGAGGCCGCCCTCGGGATCGCCGACGCCGAAGGGCTCGACGCCCTGTCCATGCGCCACGTCGCCGAGCGGCTCGGGGTGGGCACCATGTCCCTCTACACCCATGTGCCCGGCAAGGGCGAGCTGACCGATCTCATGATCGACGCCGCCTACGGGGAGCTCTACCGGGACGTGGACGAGCCGTCCTCCCAGCCGGACGGCTGGCGGGGCGCGCTGGAGTTCGTCGCCGCGCGCAACTGGGACCTCTACCGGCGGCACCCCTGGATGCTGCAGATCGTCACCCCCCGCCCGGTGCTGGGCCCCAACGCCTCACTCAAATACGAGGCCGAGCTGCGCCCCCTGGACGGCGTCGGGCTCTCCGACGTCGAGATGGACTCCGTCCTCGCCCTGGTCCTGACCCACGTGGAGGGCACGGCCAGGGTCCGGGCCGGCCTGGCGCAGGTCGAGCAGGCCACCGGGATGAACGAGGCCGAGTGGTGGCTGGCCAGCGCGCCCGTCCTCGACAAGGTCATGGACGCCTCCCGCTTCCCCGTCGCCTCCCGGGTCGGAACGGCGGCCGGTCAGGAGCACCAGGGGGCCTCGGACCCCGCGCACGCGCTCGCCTTCGGCCTGGCGCGGATCCTCGACGGGGTGGCCGACCTGATCACGAGGAGGTAGGCGGGCCGACCGGCAGGATGACGGTGAAGACGGTGCCGCCGCCCTCTCCGGGTGCGGCGGTGATGGCGCCGCCGTGCGCGGTCACGATCGCCTTGGTGATGGCCAGGCCCAGCCCGGTGCCCTTGACGCCGGCCTCACGGGCGGTGGAGGCGCGGAAGAACCGCTCGAACAGCCGCCCGTACTGCTCGGCGGGGATGCCGATGCCGGTGTCGGCGACGGTCAGCACGACGGAGGGGTTCCCGGCATCGGCGGCGGCGGCGGGTCCCGCGGCCACGGTGACGATCCCCCCGTCGGGGGTGTACTTGACGGCGTTGGACAGAAGGTTGTCCAGCACCTGGCGCAGCCGCAGCGCGTCGGCGTGCACGGGCAGGTGGCCGGGCAGGTCGGCGGCGAGGGTGAGGCGCTTGGCGAGGGCGGCGGGCCGGTGGTCCTCCACGGCCTGGCGCACCAGGCGGGCCAGGTCGCACTCGCGCGCCTCGATGGCGATGTATCCGGCCTGCAGGCGGGCCAGATCCAGCAGGTCGTCGACCAGACGCTGCAGGTGGGCGCTCTTACGGTCGATGACCTCCACGAAGGCGCGCTGGGCGTGGCTCAGCTCCGGATCGTCGGTGAGCATCTCGGCGTAGCCCCGGATGGCCCCGATCGGGTTGCGCAGCTCGTGGGTGACCAGCGCCATCAGCTCGTCTTTCATGCGGTCGAGCTCCTGCAGCTGCCGTACCTGGCGCTGCTGCTGGTCCAGCAGGCGTTCCCGCTGGTCGGCCAGCTGGTGGCGTTCGGTGATGTCGGTGGAGATGCCGTCGACGAACAGGCGGTCGCCCTCGTGGCGCGGGATGGCGCGTATCCAGACCCAGCGGGTGCGCTCGTCCAGGCCGAGGATGCGGCACTCGATCTCGACCGGGTGCTCGCCGGCGCACAGTTCCCGGACGAAGGCGGCGTAGGCGGCCCGGTCCTCGGGGTGGACGCGCTCGGCCATCACCTGGGCCAGATCCTCCTGCGGCGGCAGGGGCCGGCCCAGGATGGGGGCGGCGTTCTGGCTCTGGTACACCGAACGGGTCGTGCCGGCGTCCAGCACCTCGGCGGTCCAGACGTTGTCGGTGATGTGGGAGACGACCCGGTCGAACTGGCGGCGGCTGGCGGCCAGGGCCAGGGCGAGTTCCTCGGCGCGGCGGCGCTCCACGTACCGGCCCACATGCGCGCACACCCCGTCCAGCATGCTCACCAGGTCTTCGTCGGGTTCCTGGACGGTGTCGGTGAAGAACACCAGCACCCCCAGCACCTGCGCGCCGCTGCGCACCGGCAGGCCGATCGCGGCGCGCAGCCCGGCCGCCAGCGCCTGCCCCCTGGCGACGACGGCCCGCCGGTCGCCGGCCGGACCGGCCGCCGGGTCACCGTCCAGGTCGTCATCCGGATCCTCGCCCAGATCCTCGCCCAGGTCACTGACCCACAACGCGCGGCGACCGGCCCAGGCGGTCCCGGCCACCCCCTGGCCGGGCCGCATCGCCTGCGGCCGGGCGGCGAGGAAGGCCGACAGGTCCCGGCTGGGCGCGGTCCAGGCGCCCAGCCGGGTGATGACGCTCTGGTCGGGGCCGACCTCCCAGTACTCGCCGCAACGCCAGCCCAGCGCGGCGGTGACCGCGGCGACCACGTCGGTGGCGGCCTGCTCGGCCGACGGTGACGCGGCCAGCGCCTCGACCACGGCGTGCTGGGCGGCGCGCAACACCTGGGCGCGGTGGACCTGGGTGATGTCGTCCATCACCGCCATCGCGCCCAGCCGCTGCCCGTCGGGCGCGTCGACGGGCCGGGCGGTGACGGAGAAGCGGCGCTCGGGCGTGCCGGGCAGGCGCACGATCACGTGCTCGCCGTCGACGCGCTCGCCGCCCAGCGCCCGCGCCAGCGGCACCTGGTCGGGCTGGAGCGGGCTGCGGCCGTCCGCGGCGTACAGGTGAAAGGCGTCGGCGACGTCCCGCACGTGCAGGCCGGGCACGCTCGGCCGGCTCTGCCGCATCGACTGGTTGAACACCACCATGCGGCCGTCGGCGTCGCAGGCCGCCACCCCGGAGCTCATGCTGTCCAGCAGCGCCTGCAGGAACGTCTGCTGCAACCGGACGCCGGCGTCGTCGTCTGCGTGCTCCCCGCCGGCGTGCGGGCCGCGCGCGGCCCGCGATCGATCGACGCCGTGTCCGGCACGCGAACGCATCGCGCTCATCTCCCCCTTGAGGCCCCCTCCCGCGCTCTTCCCCCGCTTCTCCTGTCCCCAGAGATTCGGACAACAACCCAAAAAGGATGAAAAAAGGGAATGGAGAGGATGCCGACAACGGGCGGGGTCAGGAGGCCGCGGCGATCTCCTCCAGGCGGGCGGACAGCTGGGCGGGATCCCCATCGACGAGCGCGGCGACTCCGCGCCACCAGGCGAACCACTCGCCGCTGCGCCACATCCAGTCGACCCGCTCGATCGCGGCCACGACGTCGCCCTTGACCCTCCACTCCCGGCCCGTCTGCTCGGCCGTGGCGCCGTGCCGCAGCGCCCAGTCGTACAGGACCCGGGCCGCGGTGCCGTCCACGGGCGCCTGGTAGGGGTCGGGGTCCTCGCCGATGAGGCGGTGCGGGCCCAGTCCCGCGGCGACGCCCCAGCTCCACTGGGTCTCGGCCGGGCGGGAGTAGCGCAACGAGCTGAAGTCCAGGTTCGAGCCCAGGTCGTCGTCGGGACGGCGGATCACCACGGCGTCGAGCCGCCCGCCCGCGTCGAAGGAGACCACCACCCGCTGGCCGGGCACGGCGTCGCGGGGAAGCGTGATCCGGTCCTCGGCCTGCCAGGAGTTCAGGTCGGTGACCGCGACGGGCGACCCCCAGACGTGGTCCGCGGCGTCGTCGGCGATCCGGGCGGCCAGCGTCTCCAGCACGGTCAGCTCGGTCCACGAGTCCGCGGAGCCGGCGGTGCGGAGCACCTCTCCGGGCGCGGGCGCCCCCTCGGCCCGAGACCGTTCCCACCAGTCCGCCCCCAGCTCCCGGGTGCCCACCAGGAGCCCCGCCAGCGAGGCCAGCTCGGCGGACCTGCGGGTCAGCGGGGCCCCTCGGACGAGCTCGGCGCAGCGCGTGACGCGCTCCGTGCCCAGAACGGCCTCCGCCTCGCGCAGCAGAGCACCGGCAGACAGCTGCTCCTCGCCCAGAATCTCCCGGATCAGTCGCCTGGCCTCGGTTCGGGCATCCTCCGCACGTGCCTCGCGCATACCGTCACGTTACGCTGGAAGATCCATATTCGCGAGAGGTTGCAATGGAATCACCCGTTCCGACCGAACGGGTGGACGGGAGCGGCCCGAGCCGGGACACGGGCGAGACCGGCGTCCGGCCCGGTCCCAGGACTCAGGAGGGGCCGGACCCGGGAGGAGTCAGCGCTTCCGCTCGGCGCGGCCCAGCAGCCAGCCGATCACGGCGCTGCCCAGCGCGATGCCCGCCCCCATGCCGAACGCCGTGACGACCGTCCACACGGGCACGCCCTGCCGGGGGGCGGGGGCGGGACGCTCGAAGACCCGCGCCGCGCGCTCCGGGGTCTCGGCGGCCACCCGGCCGGGGACGCCCTCGGCGGCGACCGGCGCCGGAGACGTCCCCGCGAGGGCGGGAGCGGCGGGGGCCGCACCGGGCGCCGTGCCGCCCGCGCCGGAGACGCCGGACACACCGGAGACCAGGTGGTTCTCGACCGCCGAGAAGAACTCGCCCGCGGTCCGCTTCGCCACCGTGGTGAGCATCCGCTGGCCGACGCCGCCGATCATTCCGCCGACCACGGCCTCGGCGTCGTAGTCGATCCGGGTACCGCCGTCGACCTCGCTGAGCCGTACCTCCACCGTGGCCTCCACCGTGCCCGGGGCGCCCTGGCCGCGGGCCCGCAGCACGAACCGGTTCGGGGCCTCGGGCTCCGACAGGGCGACCTCGCCCTGGTAGACGCCCTTGATCGAGGCGACTCCGGCGGTGACCGTCATCCGGTAGGTGTCGGGCCCCGTCTCCTCCAGGCGCTCGCACCCCGGGATCGTGCGCACCAGCACGTCCGGGTTCTGCAGCGCGGACCACACGCGATCCCTGTCGGCGCCGAGCACGGCGCTGCCTGCGACTTTCACAGGCAGCACCCTAGGCAATCCCGGGCCCCGGGGTTAAGAGCAACATCTGCCCTCCGGCCCGGCCGGGGATTGTCAGCCCTGCGGGCGCCCGGTCACGCGGCGCTCCGCGACGATCTGGGCGTAGATCGACAGGGCGATCTCGCCCGGCGTCCGGGAGCCCAGATCGAGCCCGGCCGGGGCGTGCACCCGCTCGCCGCCCTCGACCCCGGCGAGCACGGCCGCGGCACGGCGGCGGCTGGCCACCAGCCCGACGTACGGCACGCCCGCGCGCAGGGCCGCCGTCAGCACCGGCGCCTCGCCGACCCCGTGCGAGGCCACCACCACGGCGGCGGTGTCCGGGGCCGGCGGGCCGGCGGCCGGCTCGACCTGGTAGCCCAGGGCCGCGCCGACCCGCCGCAGCGCCAGCGCGATCGGCCCCTCCCCGTGCACCCGGACCAGCGCAGGCGGGAGCACCGCCTCCAGGAAGATCTCCAGCGTCCCGCCGGACAGGCAGGGCTGGCCCACCGCGACCAGCCCCTCCTCCTCGTACGGCTCCGCCGCCGCCGGCGTGATCCGCAGCAGCGTCGAGTCCCCGCTCCGCAGCAGCCGCAGGCTCTGGGCGCGCACGGCCGAAGTGGCGCAGTGCCCGCCGACGAACCCCTCGATGGTGCCGTCCGCGCGCACCAGCGCCCGGTCTCCCGGCTTGGCGCTGGTGGGGCGCCCGGCCCGCACGACCGTCGCCATGACGTACGGCTCCCGCCCGGCGCGGGGCCGCCGTTCCGGCATGCCCAGGAACTCACTCATGTGACCGCCAGGTCGGTCCGGATCGGCGTGCCCTGCAGGGCGCTCCACACGTTGGCGGGGGTGAGCGGCATGTCGGCGTGGCGGACGCCGTACGGGCGCAGCGCGTCGAGCACCGCGTTGACCACCGCGGCGGGCGAGCCGACCGTGGCCGACTCCCCCACCCCCTTGGCGCCGACGGGGTGGTGCGGCGAGGGCGTGACGGTCTCGCCGAGTTCCCAGGAGGGGCACTCCATCGAGGTCGGCAGCAGGTAGTCCATGAAGGACGCGCCCAGGTGGTTGCCGTCCTCGTCGAAGGCCATCAGCTGCATCAGCGCCATCCCGATCCCGTCGGCGAGGCCGCCGTGGATCTGCCCCTCGACGATCATGGGGTTGATCCGCACGCCGCAGTCGTCCACCGCCACGAACCGGCGGACCTTCACCTGCCCGGTGCCGGGGTCCACGTCCACGACGCAGACGTACGCCCCGAAGGGATAGGTGAGGTTGGGCGGGTTGTAGACGGTGACGGCGTCCAGGTGTCCCTCCACGCCCTCGGGCAGCTCCAGGTTGGAGTGGGCGGCCATCGCGATCTCCTGGATGGTCCTGCCGTGCTCGGCCGAGCCCTGGACCGACCAGCGGCCCCCGGCCTCGGAGACCGACCACTCCAGGTCGTCCGGGGACGCCTCCAGCATCGCCGCGGCGACCAGCCGGGCCCGCTCCCTGACCTTCCGGGCCACGATGGCGGTCGCGGCGCCGGAGACGGGGGTGGAGCGCGAGCCGTACGTCCCCAGGCCGAAGGGCGTCTGGTCGGTGTCGCCGTGGACCACCTCGACGTCGTCGGGGGAGACGCCCAGCTCCGCGGCCACGATCTGGGCGAACGTGGTCTCGTGGCCCTGTCCCTGCGACTGGCAGGAGACCCGGAGCACGGCCTTGCCGGTCGGGTGCACGCGCAGTTCGGCGCCGTCGGCCATGCCGAGGCCGAGGATGTCCATGTGCTTGCGCGGGCCCGCGCCGACGGCCTCGGTGAAGAAGCTGATCCCGATGCCGAGCAGGGGTCCTCCGTCGCGCCGCCGCTCGGCCTGCTCGGCGCGGAGCTTGTCGTACTCCACCATGTCCAGGGCCAGGCGCAGCGCCCTGGGGTAGTCGCCGGAGTCGTACTCCCAGCCGGTGGGCGAGGTGTACGGGAACCGCTCGGGGCGGATCAGGTTCTTCATCCGCAGCTCGGCCGGGTCGGCGTCCAGCTCGCAGGCGAGCACGTCCATCATGCGCTCGACCAGGTAGACGGCCTCGGTGATGCGGAAGGAGCAGGCGTAGGCGACGCCGCCGGGGGCCTTGTTGGTGTGGACTCCGGTGACCTCGCAGTGCGCGGCCCGGATGTCGTAGGAGCCGGTGAAGACGCCGAAGAACCCGGCGGGGAACTTGGTGGGCTGGGCGGTGCCGTTGAACGCGCCGTGGTCGGCGAGGACCTTGACCCGGATGGCCAGGACCTTCCCGTCGCGGGTCGCCGCGATCTCCCCGCGCATGTGGTAGTCGCGGGCGAAGGCGGTGCTCATCAGGTTCTCCGAGCGGTCCTCCATCCACTTGACCGGCCTGCCGGTGGCGATGGAGCCGACGATCGCACAGACATATCCTGGATATATCCCGACCTTGCCGCCGAAGCCGCCACCGACGTCGGGGGAGATCACCCGGATTTTGTGCTCGGGCAGCCCGGCCACCAGCGCGTACAGCGTGCGGTGGGCGTGCGGGGCCTGCGTCGGGCACCAGACGGTGAGCTTGCCGGTGACCCTGTCGAAGTCGGCGACCGCCCCGCAGGTCTCCAGCGGCGCGGGGTGGACGCGCGGGTAGAGCATGTCCTGCGCGACCGTCACCTCGGCCCGCTCGAAGATCGCGTCGGTCTGCTCGCGGTCGCCCGCCTCCCAGTCGAAGATGTGGTTGCCGGTCCGGCCCTCGACGTCGTCGCGGATCACCGGCGCGCCCTCGTCCAGCGCCCGGCGCGCGTCGATCACCGGCTCCAGCGGCTCGTAGTCGACCTCGATCAGCTCCAGCGCGTCCCGCGCCGTGTACGGGTCCTCGGCGACGACGAACGCCACCTCCTGCCCCTGGAAGCGGACCTTGTCGGTGGCCAGCACGGCCTGCACGTCGCCCGAGAGGGTCGGCATCCAGGCCAGGTCCATCCCGGCCAGGGTCTCGCCGGTGATCACGGCCTTGACCCCGGGGTGCGCCTCGGCGGCCGAGGCGTCGACCGACAGGATCCGGGCGTGCGCGTGGGGGCTGCGCAGGATCGCGCCGTGCAGCATGCCGGGCAGCCGGACGTCGTCGACGTAGTTCCCGCGGCCCCGGATGAAGCGCGCGTCCTCCTTGCGGTGCATCCGGCCGAAACCCATGGGAGTCGCCGTCGCGCCCGTCTCCGTGTCCGTCGCGGTCGTGTCCGTCGCGTTCGCAGTCGTGTCCGTCGTCTCCGCGGTCATGGCCCGGTCCCTTCGCGTGTCCCCCCGGCCGCTCCGTCACCCGTCCCCGCGCGCGCCTCCGTGCCCGCGCCCGCGCGGGCCGCCTCGTGCCGGGCCGCCCAGCGGACGGCGCGGACGATGTTCTCGTAGCCGGTGCACCGGCACAGCTGCCCGGAGACGGCCTCGCGGATCCGGGCCTCGTCCGGGTCGGGGTCGCGGTCGAGCAGCCAGCGGGCGGTCAGCATCATGCCCGGCGTGCAGAAGCCGCACTGCAGGCCGTGGCACTCGGCGAAGCCCTTCTGCACGGCGTCGAGGTCGCCGTCGCGCTCCAGCCCCTCGACGGTGGTGACCTCGTGCCCGTCGCACATCACGGCGAGCGCGGTGCACGACTTGACCGGCGTGCCGTCCACGTGGACCACGCACGCGCCGCAGTTGGAGGTGTCGCAGCCCCAGTGGGTGCCGGTGAGCCCGAGCCCGTCGCGGAGGAAGTGCACCAGCAGCAGCCGGGGCTCGACGTCCCCGGTGTACGGCTGCCCGTTCACGGTCACGGTGATCTGCACGGTCACCCCTCTCCCCGGCGGTCTCCGGTACGGTCCCCCGCTCCCTGGGCGGTCCCCTCGGCGGCCCGGCCGGCGGCCCTGGTCAGGGCGCGGCGGACGAGCTCTCCGGCCAGGTGCCGTTTGTAGGCCGCCGGCCCGCGCTGGTCGGCCCGCGGGGCGCAGTTCGCGGCGGCGATCCGGCCCGCCTCGGCGAACGCCTCCGCGCCCGGAGCCTTCCCCGCCAGGTATTCCTCCGCCTCCGGCGCGGCGAAGTGCTCGGCTCCGACGGCGGTCAGCCCGATCCCGGCCTCGGCGATCACCCCGCCGTCGAGGCGGAGCTGCGCTCCGGCGGCGGCGACCGGCCAGTCGCCCGCCCGCCGCTCGACCTTCTCGTAGGCGCTTGCGGCGCCGGGCCGGATCGGCACGCGGAGCCGGACGAGCAGCTCGCCGGGTTCCACCGCCGTCTCGTACGGCCCGCGGTGGAACCGCCTGATCGGCACCTCCCTGACGCCGCCCGGCCCCTGGATCACCGCCGTGGCCCGGACCGCGGCGAAGGCGGCCGACAGGTCCTCCGAGGGGTCGGCCTGGCAGAGCGAGCCGCCGACCGTGCCCCGGTTGCGGACCACCGGGTCGGCGATCACGCGCTCTGCATCATGAAATATCGGGAAATATCGTCCGACCGCGGGGTCGGCGAGGAACTGCGCGTGCCGTACCAGCGCGCCGATGACCAGAACGTCGTCCTCGACTCCGAGGAAGGACAGCTCCTCCAGGCCGTTGATGTCGATCAACACGTCCGGCCGGGCCAGCCTGAGCTTCATCATCGGAATGAGGCTGTGCCCCCCGGCGATCACCCGGGACTCCGGGCCGTACCTCTCCAGGAGAGCGAGCGCGTGCGGCACGCTGCTCGCCCTTTCGTACTCGAACCGCGCGGGAACTTGCATCGAACGCCTCCCGGGAAGGGGTTTCGCCCATCCTCATCCTGCGGGAGCGATCGGACAATGCGTCATCAAGCATTTGCTTGGTCAGACTTCCCCGGAGGGCGGACCGCTCCCCCGGCGGAGCGCGCCGTTCGCCCGCATCCGGCGGGGCGGGGTGTGGATGTCGAAGTGGATGCTCTCCTGGGCCAGGACCGAGTGCGGCCGGGACTCCGGAGTGGTCAGGCCGAGCTCCTCGAAGACGCGGAACCGGGCCGACTCGGCGGTCAGATGGCGGGGACGCATCGGCGGGTGCCAGATGCTGTAGGTGCCGACCCCACCGCCCCGGCGGCGGTACCAGCCGAGGGTGGGATGGGTGAGCACGGCCATCCAGTGGCTCTCACCGGTGAAGCCGTCCAGGCGCTCGGGCGGCGCGGCCGGCTCGGCGGCCGCGCAGCTCACCCCGTCGCCGTCCAGCCGCCAGCGCGCCGGGGCGGCGTCCCAGTCGGCGGTGATCCTGATCCGTTCGCGCCGCCACGGCATCCCCCACAGCAGCCGCGGCACCGCGACCACCGGGTGGTCCAGGCTCGTGCCGAAGAACCAGACGCCCGGCTCGCCGCCCGCGGTGACGTAGGCCCGGTAGTTGATCTGGCCGCAGCTGATCGCCGCCGGCGGGCAGAAGCGGAAGTGGAAGTCCCGGTCGCGGAAGGCGACCGCGGAGACCATGGCCGCCGCCCCGCCGTCGAAGGCGAACTCCATCGGCGCGAACCCGGCGGGCAGCAGCCGGCCGAGGGCCTCGGCGGACACCCGGTAGCTGACGATCGCGAAGTCGTCGAGCTCGGTCTCGGCATGGTGCCAGCGCAGGCGCGGCCTCGGGGTCCCGCTGAACGTCATGCGCAGAGGATAGGCGCGCCGCCGCCGCGACCGGTCCGGGGGCGGTCCTCATCCCGCGACCGGGCCGGCGCCGCCCCGCGATCAGGACGAGGGGTGATCGCGGGACGGGGCGGCGGTCAGTCCTCGTCCTGGTCGCGGTGGTGGTCGAGGTTGGCGGTGCCGCGCTTCCAGTAGCCGTCGATGTCCGTCCACTCCTTGGGGTGCCCGGCCGCGCGCAGGTGGCGGCGGATCGGCTTGAGGGCGCCGGCCTCACCGGCGATCCAGACGAACCCGTCGCCCGGCGGGAGCTCCAGCTCTCGTACGGCCCTCTCCAGCGCGTCGGAGGCGCCCGGCGCGACGCCGTCGCGGTGCAGCCAGGTCAGGGTGACGTCGGCGGCGGTCTCGATGTGCTGCTCCTCCCGGGCGTCGGCGACCTCGGCGAAGGCGATGACCCGCGCACCCGCGGGCAGCGCCTCCAGCCAGCGGGCCAGGGCGGGCAGGGCGGTCTCGTCGGCGCCCAGGAGGTACCAGTCGAAGTCGAAGGGGACCACGACGGAGCCCCGCGGCCCGAGCACGCCGATCCGCTGCCCCGGCGCGGCCTGCGCCGCCCAGGCGGAGGCGGGGCCGTGACCGTGGACCACCATGTCGATGTCGAGCTCGCCCGCCCCGGGACGGTGACTCCGGACGGTGTAGTCACGGAAGACCGGGTCGGGGGCGCCGGGCGGGAACTCCCAGCCGCCGGGGCCGACGGCCGGCATGACCGGCGGTTCGGTCCCGTCCACCGGGAAGAACAGCTTCACGTGGTCCTGGGGCGCCTGTTCCCGGAAACCCGCCAGGTCGTCACCGGCGAGGGTCACGCGCACGGTCGTGGGAGTGATCCACTCCGCACGCCGTACCTCCAGCAGGCGGGGCTTGAGGTCGTACCGGACGACACGGGTGTCATGCATGATCGGAGTTCATCCTTCACAGTAACTTAGGTAAGCCTTGCCTAAGCTTCCCTTTTTCCGGCCGTGTGTCAACCGGAACCCCTCCGCCCGCCCGGGCGAATCCTTAAGGTCGGGCCGCACGGTGTCGATGGGTGTTCGTCAAGATCAGACCTCGTGCGATGGATTGGGTGGCATGGCGGCAGAGGACTGGACGGCCGGATGGGACAAGCGTGAGGACCCGGCCGCGCTCATCCCGCGGGTGCTCGCGCGGCGCGCGGTCTTCCCGCTGTACCAGCCGATCGTCGACCTCGCCACGGAGAACATCGTCGCCGTCGAGGCGCTGGCGCGCGGCCCGGCCGGCTCGCCGCTGGAGTTCCCGGACGCGTTGTTCGCGGCGGCCGTCCGCGCCGGGATGATGCCGCTGCTGGACCAGCTCTGCGTCGCCCGGGCCATGGAGATCGCCCGGGACGCCGCCGAGGGGGTGCCGCCGCTGGTCTTCCTCAACGCCGAACCGGCCGCGCTGAACCACCCGTACACCCCCGAGCTGCTGGCCGTGGTGCACTCCGAGCGACCGTACCGGGCCGTGCTGGAGTTCACCGAACGCGCCCTGGCCGACCACCCGGCCGCGCTGCTGAACATCGCCGCCGGCGTGCAGCAGACCGACGGAGCGCTCGCCCTGGACGACGTCGGCGCCGACCCGCTGTCGCTGGCCTTCCTGCCGCTCATCGAGCCGGAGGTGATCAAGCTGGACATGCACCTGCTGCGCGACCCGCACGCGCCGGCCACCATCGCGACCGCCGCGACCGTCACCGCCCACGCCGAGCGCGCCGGGGCGATGGTGCTCGCCGAGGGCATCGAGACCGAAGCCGACGCGGCGACCGCGCGGGCGCTCGGCGCCCGGTGGGGACAGGGCTGGCTGTTCGGGCGGCCCGGCCCGCTCGGCGCGCTCGCCGGCCGCCCGACGGACCCGCACGCCCGGCTCCGCCCGCCCCGGCCGGACCTGCACATGCCGGACGGGACCCCGTTCAGCATGGCCGCGGTGCGGCACCACAGCCGGGCCGGGGATCAGCCGATGATCGACGGCCTCACCGGCTACCTGCTGTCGCTGGCCGCGGACGCCGGCCCGTACGCGGTGGTGCTCGGCGCGTATCCGGACGCGGCGGTCGGCCGGGCCTGGCTGCCCCGCCTCGCGTCGCTGGCCGGCCGGGCGGCCTTCGTCGGCGTCGTCGGCCCCGCGCCGATCGCCGCCGACGCGCGTCCGCTGCGGACAGCGGTGGCGCCCGCCGAGGGGCCGGCCACCCGCGAGACGGTCCTGGCCGTGGTCGGCCCGCACACCTCGGCCGCACTGTGCGTGCGGCCGGGCCCGGACGGCGGGCTGGATTTCGTCGTGAGCCACGAGCCCGACCTGGTGCGCGCGATCATCCGCATGCTGATGCGGCGGCTGGACGCCGCGGCCGAGCGGCTGGACCCGCCCACCGCCGGCCGCTGGACCAGTCCCGCCGTGACCCCGTAGCCGGCGGCCGGGTCCGGCCCGGTGGCCCGGCACGGCGGCCCGGGCCCTCCGAGGGCGTTCGCGTTGGGCGTTCGCGTTCCGCAGGAGGCCGCGTCCCTGGCAGGATGATCGACCATGTCGGGGGATAAATCATGGAAAGTCGGACTTGCGAGTGCGCTGGCCGCCCTGCTCGCGGCAGGATGCGGAGCCGAGGGACATCCCGGCGCCGCCCAGTCGTCCCCGCAGGCCACCGGTACGGACGCCCGCCCCACCTCCTCGCCGATGAGGGCCCAGGGCCCGCCGGGCGCGCTGCCCGGGCCGGGTGAGGTGGGACGTGTTCCCCGCCCCGCGGACGGGCTGCCCCCGGTGATCAGCTCCATCCCGACGAAGCGGAAAGTGGTCTTCCTCACCATCGACGACGGCTGGGAGCAGGATCCGGGCTTCGTACGGCAGGTCCGCGACGATCGGATCCCCATCGCCGCCTTCGTCACCCGCGACGCCGTCGAGGCGCGCGGCGCGGCCGATCCGACCGCGCAGGGCGGGAAGTACCTGGGCGCGGGCGAGTGGGACTACGTCCGGGAACTGCGCGAGGCGGGCGCCACGGTCGAGAACCACACGCTGACCCATCCCGACCTGCACACGCTCGGCTACGAGGGACAGCGGGCCGAGATCTGCGGCGCCTCCCGGCTGATCCGCAGGCAGGTCGGGACCACGCCGTGGCTGCTGCGCCCGCCGTTCGGCAACCACAACACGCCGACCCGGCGCGCGGCCAAGGCCTGCGGCATCAAAGCCCTGCTGCTGTGGACCGCGACCGTCCAGCCCGGCGGGAAGATCGCCTACCAGGTCCCGGACAAGAAGCTCCGCCCCGGCGACGTGCTGCTCCTGCACTTCCGCCCGAACCTGTCACGGGACTTCCGCGTCCTGGTCGGCAAGATCAGGCGTCGCGGCTTCGAGATCGGCAACCTCGACGCCTACCTCAGGGCCGCCGGCGTCACCCGCTGACCCACGGGTCCCGCGGGCGTACCGGGATCGTGCGGGGTGACGGCGCCGTGCGAGTGCGGCGGCGCCGTACAGGGGCGGCGCCCGAAAAAGCGGCGGCCCGCCCCGGGAGGGGACGGGCCGCCGTGGAGCTATGCGATCACTCGCTCTCGGTGCTGTAGATGTACTCCCAGTCGCCGCAGCGGGTCGGGTAGCTGCTGTGCAGGCCGATCTGGCAGACCTTCACGCGGACGTCGGCGATGTCCTCGCCGTAGAGGTGGAACTTCTTGTAGTCGCCCGCGCCGCAGTACTTGTAGTTCTTGCTCTTGAACCAGTAGCCGTGGTGGTCCTCGAAGTGGCGCGCCTGGATCTTGACGTAGGCGCACTTGCCGCCCTGGCTGTAGGTGCGGTAGTCGAGGTCGTAGAGCTTGCCGCGGACGTGCACCTCGTTGGAGGTCTGGTGGTGGTTCCACTCGACGCCGATCCAGCCCTTGGCCTTGGCCTTGTGGTTGCTCGAGAAGACCGGCCCCCAGTAGTCGTCGTAGTCGTAGCCGGACGACGTGCTCCCCGTGGACGCGGTGACCGGGGTCGTGGCGGCCTGGGCGGCGGCCGGGACCGCCAGCGTGAGGGCGGCGGCGGTAGCGGTGGCGGCCAGCAGACCCGTGGTCAGTCGCTTCATCGTGATCTCCTTCAGCCCTCCTCGGACCGGCTCCCTGCCGGCTCCCCCCTGGGCTTGTGAGTCATTGATAACGGGGGCCGCTTTCAGCCCTCCTTATCCCGGCTTTATTCGCGCTTGCACGCCTCCGTCACGGCGCTTGCAGGCAGACGGAGCACACCCTTGATCGTGTCCGTCGCCCGGCGTACCCCGGAATCACCCGAGCGGCGGACGCGCCCCGCCCACCGCCTGCCGCAGGATTGGGTCATCGCTTCCGGGGGCCTGGCGGCCCCGGAAGCCACCCGGCGCGAGACCGAGCCGCCAGCTCTGTCGGGCCGGGTCGTGCGGGGAGGAATCCCCGCCATCGCAAGGGGAGAACGGGCGCCGCGAGCCAGAGGGACGATCTGGCCCGGCGGAGAAGTGCGGTCTCCGACCGGACCGTGTGACGAAGATCGCAGCAGCTCGCGGCGCCCACCCCTGCCAATGCTCTACAACTCGTAGTACTACTAGAAGTAGAACTACGGCTTGTAGAGCTTCGGATCCACGGGGAGCATCATGGAGGCGCTTGACCTGGCGCGGTGGCAGTTCGGGGTCACCACCGTGTACCACTTTCTGTTCGTACCTCTGACGATCGGGCTCGGCGTCTTCGTGGCCGGCCTGCAGACCGCCTGGCACCGCACGGGCAAGGAGCAGTACCTGAGGTTGACGAAGTTCTTCGGGAAGCTCTTCCTGATCAACTTCGCGATGGGCGTGGTCACCGGCATCGTGCAGGAATTCCAGTTCGGGATGAACTGGAGCGAGTACTCGATCTTCGTCGGCGACGTCTTCGGCGCCCCGCTGGCACTCGAGGCGCTGCTCGCGTTCTTCCTGGAATCGACCTTCCTCGGGCTGTGGATCTTCGGCTGGGACAAGCTGCCCAAGCGGGTGCACCTGGCCACGATCTGGGCCGCGGTCATCGGCTCCAACCTGTCGGCCTACTTCATCCTGGCCGCCAACGCCTGGATGAAGCACCCGGTCGGCTACGAGGTGGTCGACGGTAAGGCCCGGATGACCGACCTGTGGGCCGTGCTGACCAACTCCACCGCGCTCGCCCAGGTGCCCCACGTGGTGGCGGGGGCCTTCATCATCGCCGGCGGGTTCGTGCTCGCGGTCTGCGGCTACAACATCCTGAAGGAGCGCCGGACCGACCCCGACCGGACCGTCCCGATGCGACGGGGCGCGGGAAGCATCTGGCGCACGCCGATGCGGGCCGCCCTGGTCATGACGGCGATCGCGGGGGCGGTCTCCGCCGGCACCGGAGACCTGTCGGGCAAACTCCTGTACGAGCAGCAGCCCATGAAGCTGGCCGCCGCCGAGGGGCTGGAGCGCGACACGGCGGGCGCCGCCTTCTCCCCGGTGCCCGGGGTCGAGATACCGATGCTGCTCAGCTTCCTGGCCACCAACGCCCCGGACGCGGTCGTCCGGGGCGCCGAGGACCTGCAGGCCGAGTTCGCGAAGAAGTTCGGCCCCGGGGACTACCGGCCCAACGTGCCGGTGGTCTACGCCTCCTTCCGAGTGATGATCACCTTCGGGATGGCCACGGTGGGGCTGTCGGTCCTCGGCCTCTGGCTGACCCGGCGGCGCCGTACCCCCGCGGCCTCGCGCGAGCACCCCGCCCCCCACGGACCGGTCCGCGGGCGCCGCCGCACCGTCAGGGTGCCGCGCGAGATCCCGTCCTGGTTCGCCCGCGCCTGCCTGCTGGCGCTGCCGCTGCCGGTCCTCGCGATGATCGCGGGCTGGCTGCTCAGCGAGATCGGCCGCCAGCCGTGGACCGTCCAGGGCGAGCTGCTCACCGCGGCGAGCGTCTCGCCCGGCGTCAGCCTGACCGAGGTGGCCGTCTCACTGGCGGTCTTCACCCTCCTGTACGGCCTGCTCGCGGTGGCCGAGGCCGTCCTGCTCGTCCGGTACGTGAAGGCGGGTCCCGAGCAGGTCTCCCCCGCCCCGTCCACGCCGGCCGGCGGCAGCGGGAACGGCGACGCCACGGCCGTCATGCTCCAGCCGACGCTGATGTACTGAGGGGGAACGATGGAACTCACCACCGTCTGGTTCACGGTCATCGCCTTCCTCTGGACCGGCTTCTTCGTCCTGGAGGGTTTCGACTTCGGCGTCGGCATGCTCGCCCCGGCGCTGTCCCGCGGCGAGGCCGAGCGCAAGCAGGTCCTCGGCACGATCGGCCCGGTCTGGGACGGCAACGAGGTCTGGCTGATCAGCGCGGTGGGCGCGATGTTCGCCGCGTTCCCCGCCTGGTACGCCGGGATGCTCAGCGAGTTCTACCTGCCGATCGTGCTGGTCCTGGTCGGGCTGATCGTGCGCGGCGTCGGCCTGGAGTGGCGGGGCAAGGTCCACCACGCCTCCGACCGCGCCTGGTGCGACCTGGGCATCCTCATCGGCAGCGCGCTCCCGGCCTTCCTGTGGGGCGCGGTCTTCGCCGACCTGCTGCACGACAGCGTGACGGCCATGCTGGTCGGCGGGGTGTTCTCGGTGTCGCTGTGCCTGCTGCACGGCGCGGTCTTCGTGGCGCTGAAGACCCTGGGCCCGGTGCGCGCCCGCGCCCGCCGGGCCGCGCTGGTCCTCTCCGCGGTGGCGCTGCCGGCCGGGGTCGCGGCGCTGTCCGGCATCCCCTCGGCGGGGACGGCCGCCGGCGGGCCGGACGCCCCGGTCTGGATCTGGGCCCTCGCGCTGGCCGCGACCGCGGCCCTGGCCGCCGGGGTGGCCCTGACCTGGCGCGGACGGGACGGCTGGGCCTTCACCGCCACCGCCTCGTCCGTCGCCCTGACCGGGGCCGCCCTGTTCGGCGCCCTGTGGCCGGCCCCGCTCCCCGGCCTCACCCTCGCCGAGGCCGCCTCGGGACCGTACGCGCTGCAGACGCTCACCTGGATCGGCCTGATCGCGCTTCCGTTCGTGGTGGGCTACCAGGCGTGGTCGTACTGGGTCTTCCGCAAGCGCCTGGTCGCCCAGCCGTCCTGACCCGGCGGGGACGGCCGGTCCGCATCCGCCGGAAGTCGGCGGAGGAGCCGTAAAGCATTGGCACACCACAGTACGTGACGTGTGGGTATGCCAGTTCGTGCATACCCGCACGCATGCCTATGAGGCATGCTGAAGATATGGGCATGACGACAATCAAGATCTCGACCGATCTCCGTGATCGACTCGCCGGCGTGGCGGCCGAGTACGGCGGCGCCACTCTGGCGGACACTTTGCGGCGGCTGATCGACGAGCACGAGGAGCAAGCGGTGCTCGCCGCGTACGACCAGTTGCGGGCCGACCCGGCCGAATGGGCCTCATACAGGGAGGAGTCCCTCCTCACCGACAACGCCGCCGGAGACTGGCGGCACGGCGAGGACGCCGCGTGAGCCGTGTGCTGCCCTGGCAGACATGGCTGGTCGACTTCGGCATGCCCGTCGGCGGCGAGCAAGGGGGACGGAGACCCGCGCTCATCGTGGCCTCCGGCCTTCACTGCCGGTTTCCCATCGAGATGACACTTGTGGTGCCGCTGACCACTCGCGATCGCGGGCTTCCCCATCATGTCTGCATCTCCTCTCCGAGTTCCGGACTCCGGCAGCGGAGTTGGGCCCGCACCGAGGACATCACCTCGATCTCCACACACCGCCTCGTCGGCGACGGCCCTCTCGGATGCGCCGACGATCAGGAGATCGGCGCGGTCCAGCACTGGCTCCGGCGTCTCATCGCCGTCTGAGCGCACCGGTTCAAAGAAGTTGCGGGGCGGCGCAATCGTCGTAACGATGCCCGGATGACCTCCCCCAGCCTGTTCCGGCACCGGAACTTCATGCTCCTGTTCGGCGCCGACACGATCAGTCAGTTCGGCACGCAGATCAGCCTCCTCGCGCTCCCGCTCGTGGCCGTCGGCGTGCTGGGGGCGAGCGAGCTGGAGACCGGCCTGCTGGTGGCGGCGGAGACCGCGGCGTTCCTGCTGGTCGGGCTGCCCGCCGGGGTGTGGGTGGACCGGACGGCGCGGCGCCGGATCCTGATCTCCGCGGATCTGGTCCGGGGCGTGCTGCTGGCCTCGGTGCCGGTCGCCTGGTGGCTGGGAGCGTTGACCATGCCCCAGTTGTACGGCGTGGCGCTCGGCACCGGCCTGGCCACGGTCTTCTTCGACATCGCCTACCAGAGCTACCTGCCGAGCCTCGTCGACCGCGACCGGCTCGTGGACGGCAACGCCAAGCTGGAGATCGTGCGCTCGTCGGCGGCCGTGGCCGGTCCCGGAGCGGGCGGCGGGCTCGTGCAGCTGCTCACCGCGCCCGTCGCGGTGCTCGTGGACGCACTCAGTTTCCTCGGCTCCGCCCTGTTCCTGTGGCGGATCGACGCCGCCGAGCAGGCGCCGGGCCGGGAGGGGCGCCGGGGGCTGCTCAAGGAGATCGGCGAGGGTCTGCGGTTCGTGGCCACGCACCGCATCCTGCGGATGATCGCCGCCTGCACCGCCACCGCGAACTTCGCCAGCGGAGTGTTCGCCGCCGTTGAGATGATCTTCCTGGTCCGGGTGATCGGTCTCACCCCCGGCGCCATCGGCCTGCTGCTCTCGGCCGCGGCCGTCGGCGGCCTGACCGGCGCGGCGATCGTGGGGCGGGCGAGCCGCCGGGTCGGGTCGGCCCGGATCATCTGGCTCTCCATCCTGGTCACCCAGCCGTTCATGCTCCTGGTTCCGCTCACCCAGCCCGGCTGGAAGGTCGCGTTCTTCGCGGCCGGGACGTTCGTGAACTCGATCGGCGTCGTCGTCTACAACGTCGGCCAGGTGAGCTTCCGTCAGGCGGTCACCCCCGAGCACATGCTCGGCCGGATGAACGCCACGATGCGCTTCGTGGTGTGGGGCGTCCTCCCCCTCGGCGGTCTCGCCGGCGGCCTTCTGGGCGAGGCGTTCGGCGCCCGGTCCACGGTGTGGATCAGCGCCGCGGCCGGGCTGCTCTGCGTGGTGCCGCTGCTGCTCTCCCCGCTGCGCGGGATGCGCGACCTGCCCGCCGCGGACGAGACGCCCGCCTGACCTTCCCGCCCGCCGGGCAGGCCGTCCTCCCGGCTTCCCCGCACGACCCGCCTGGCCGGACGACCTCCCTGGCCGGACGATCCGCTTGGCCGGCGTCCCGCGCCGGACGGGCCCCGGAAATCACCCAGTGTCGTCTCACTGTCGCCGGTTGTTATGGTGGAGGGTTGGGGAAGCCGATGATGGGGGGTCTGATGGAGGAGAGGTCCATACTCGGGGAAGGACCGGAGCACGCCGCGCGGCAGATGGCGATGGTGTTCACGCTCGGAGCGGTCCTGGCCGTCGTGGGACTGCTGACGGCGCCTCCCGGCGAGAAGGGCAAGCTCCTCGTGGTCTCCCTGCTCGCCGCGATCACGGCCGTGGCGACGTGGTGGATCCCCTGGGGCCGCCTCGATCCGCGCGCGCCCCTGGCGCTGTGCCTGCCCGTGCTGCTGCTGCTCGCCTACTGCACCGGAACGTTCCAGGGGGGCTCGATCGGCACCGCGCCCTTCCTCACCCTGCTCTTCGTCTGGGTGGGGCTGCATTTCTCGACCGCGGCCGTGCTGATTCTGGGACCGGTCGCCGGGGTGGCCTACGTGACCCCGCTGGTCCTCGACCACCGCGGGGCACTGGTGATCAGTGGTGCGGTGATGTTCGTCCCCGCGGTGATGAGCGTGGGCGTTCTGCTCTCCCGGCAGATGGACCACCAGCGGCGGGACCGCGACACGATCCGGCGCATGGAGCGCTGGCGGGCGGCGCTGACCGCCACCCTCGCCCACGACGTGCGCTCCCCGCTGACCTCGGTGCAGTTCGCCCTGGAGACCCTGGACGAGGACGACGGCGACCTGGCGGAAGGACAGCGGCACGAGCTCATCGCCATGGCCCTGCGGCAGACCAACCGGATCCGGCGGCTGGCCGCCAGCCTGCTGGACGCCGAACGGGTCGACAGCCGCGGCCTCCAGCTCGACCTGCACTCCATCCCGCTGCGCCCCGCGGTCGACGAGGCCGTCGGCTACCTCACCGCCCCGGTGGGCGTGGCGGTGAGCGACGACCTGACCGTCCGGGTCGACCCGCAGCGGCTGGAGCAGATCCTGGTCAACCTCGCCGCCAACGCCATCCGGCACGGCGCTCCGCCGATCGTCATCAGCGCCGAACCCACCGGTCACGGCATGGTCGCCATCCACGTGCGCGACCACGGCCCCGGCGTGCCCAGGGACAAGCGGGATCTGCTGTTCGCCCGGTTCAGCAGCGCCGACACCAGCCCCGAGTCGGTCGGGCTGGGACTGTGGATCACCCGGGAGCTGGCCCTCGCCCACGGCGGGGACGTGCGGTACACCCCCGCCGATCCCGGCAGCTGCTTCACGGTCATCGTCCCCGCCGCCGGCCCGGCGCCGACCTGACGGGCCCGCCGCCCCGGCCGATGGTCATCGCGGACGCCGTACGGACCTCATGCCTCCTGCGGCGCGGCCACCATGACCGCGCGCGCACTCCCTCGGTCACGCGGCCGCCGCACGCGTCCGGCGACCGCGGTCAGCACCGCCAGCCCGGCCAGCGCGAGCAGGATGGTGAACATCCACTCCCCCGAGCCGCCCGGTCCGTAGACGCGGGTCGCGCGCCCCGTGTCCACGGCCGGGGTGGTCTGCCCGGCGGTGAGCGTGTCGCGGTCGCTGCCGTACAGCTCGACACCGGGCCGCAGGATCCGTCCGTCGGCGGAGGCGAAGTCCCCGGCCCAGACGCAGGACTCGTGCCCGGGATGCTGGACGCACCGCAGTTCCTCGGCGGTGAACACGCCGCTCACCCCGTCGGCGCGCGCGGCCCGGATGGAGGGACCGATCTCGGGGACGGACGCGAGCAGCATCAGCAACCCCATGACGACCAGAGCCAGGTCGAACGCGCCCGGACGTCGTTTCGCAACCGTCATGACCTGGGCGCGACGGCGCAGGTGCAGGAGGCCCCGGCCCCGTGCTCGGAGCTGCGGTGGAGCAGCATCGCGACCACCATGGGCACGAAGACGAGGGCGTTGTAGAACAGGTGCAGCTCCATCCTGGGCAGGACCAGCTGCAGGAGGCTCGTCGGGGCCGGCTTGCCCATCAGGTACAGGCCGCTGAGCTTCTGCAGGAGCAGCAGCAGGTGCTCCAGGTGGTGCCACGCCTGGATGCCCAGGGAGATGTTCCACCACGTGCGCGACCTGCCGGCGAAGCCCTTGCGCAGCATGATGAGACCCACGAGCATGATCAGCGCGTACCCGTAGTGCATCCACTCCGAGGTCACCAGCCACGGGAAGGGGATGCCGAGCACGCCCCGGGCCTCGCTCAGCGGCCAGCCCCACACGTAGACCTGGACGGCCTGGACCACATGCTCGGCCCAGTGGCCTATCACGATGGCCAGGTAGAACATGAGCGCGGGCTTGTGATGGCGGCCGTTGAGGGTGGAGAGGCTGATCTTCGGGGGGAGACTGACCGTGGTCGCCATTTCTCATCTCGCTTTTCTTACGTGTCGTGCTGAATCGCTGATGCGCAGCGTGAACACGAGAATCCCGGGTCACACTGGCAGCCCGCTTGCAGGTGGCTGAACGGGTCGCGGCCCGGGCGGGCGCGCGCGTCGGCCGCCGGCGGGGCCGTTCCGGGCGAAATCGACCGCAGACAACGGAACCCTCTTCGGCTAGCCTGAGTTCACAAATCAAACACAGGGAGCCGGAATGGACTGGAAGCCCACCGCCTGCGTGTTGTGCGCGTGCAACTGCGGCATCGAGATCCGCCTCGACGGGCGGCGGTTCGACCGCATCCGGGGGGACAAGGCCCACCCCTCCTCCCAGGGCTACGCGTGCGAGAAACCACTCCGGCTCGACCACTACCAGAACGGCGCCGACCGGCTGACCCACCCGCTCCGCCGCCGCCCGGACGGCACGTTCGAGCGGATCGACTGGGACACCGCCATCCGGGAGGTGGCCCAGCGGTTCACGGCCGTACGGGACGCCGGCGGCGGGGAGTCGATCTTCTACTACGGCGGCGGCGGGCAGGGCAACCACCTCGGCGGCTCCTACGCGGGGTCGTTCATGCGCGCCCTCGGCGCCCGCTACCGCTCCAACGCCCTGGCCCAGGAGAAGACCGGCCAGTTCTGGGTCGGGGACCGGATGTACGGCAACGTGGCCGTCGGCGACTTCGAGCACTGCGAGGTGGCGCTGTTCATCGGCAAGAACCCCTGGCAGTCGCACGGCTTCCCGCAGGCCCGCCCCACGCTGCGCGAGATCGCCCGCGACCCGGGCCGCTGCCTGATCGTGGTGGACCCGCGCCGCACGGAGACCGCCGAGCTGGCGGACATCCACCTGCGGGTACGGCCCGGCACCGACGCCCTTCTGCTGACCGCCCTGGCGGCCGTCCTCGTCCAGGAGGACCTGATCGCCGCCGAGTGGCTGGCCCGGCACGCCGTGGGGCTCGACGAGGTCACGACGGTCCTCTCCGAGGTCCCGGTGGCGGAGTACGCGACGGGCTGCGGCGTCCCCGAGGGGCTGATCCGCGGCACGGCCCGGCGGATCGCCGCCGCCCGCAGCGTCGCCGTCCACGAGGACCTGGGC
This sequence comes from Planobispora longispora, assembly GCF_016863135.1. GTDB lineage: Bacteria > Actinomycetota > Actinomycetes > Streptosporangiales > Streptosporangiaceae > Planobispora > Planobispora longispora. Next base: position 367,042 of record NZ_BOOH01000021.1, on the reverse strand, counting down.
GTGCAGATGTCCCCGCACTCGACCCTGAACAGCTACCTCGACAACCTGATCTACCTGCTCACCGGGAACTTCGGCCGGGCCGGCACGAACAACCCGCCCATCCCGTTCGCCCCGATGATCTCCTTCTCCCACTGGGGCCCCCGGCGCGACCGCTTCAGCCCGGTGGCCGGGGCCCGCATCGTCTCCGGCCTCGTCCCGTGCAACGTGATCCCGGAGGAGATCCTCACCGACCACCCCGCCCGCTACCGGGCGATGTTCGTGGAGACGGCCAACCCCGCGCACTCGCTGGCCGACTCGGCGCGGATGCGCGAGGCGCTGGAGGCGCTGGACCTGCTGGTGGTCGTCGACGTCGCCATGACCGAGACCGCGCGGCTGGCGGACTACGTGCTCCCCGCGCCCACCCAGTTCGAGAAGTGGGAGGCGACGTTCTTCAACTTCGAGACCCCGGCGAACTACTTCCACCTGCGCGCCCCGGTGCTGGACCCGCCGCCGGGCTCGGACCTGCTGCCCGAGCCCGAGATCCACGCCCGGCTCTGCGAGGCGATCGGCGCGGTCCCCGACCTCACCGCGCTGCGCGAGGCGCTGTCCCGGGGCCGGGCCGCGTTCGCCGAGGCGTTCCTGTCCGCGGCGGCCGCCGACCCCGCGCTCGCCACGGTCGCCCCGGTCGCGCTGTACCGCGCCCTCGGCCCGTCCCTGCCCGACGGCTCCGCCGCGGCGGCGTCCCTGTGGGCGCTGGCGCACAAGGTCGCCTTCGCCCACCCGCAGGCCGTGCGGCGGGCCGGGATCCCCGGTGAGGGGCTGGAACTGGGCGACAACCTGTTCGACGCCATCCTGCGGAGCCGGTCGGGCGTGGTCTTCGCGGTCGACGAGCCGGGTGACGCGCTCGCCCGCGTCGGCACGCCGGACGGGAAGATCCACCTCGCGATCCCCGAACTGCTGGAGGAGATCTCCCGGCTCGGCGGGACGCCGCGTTCCGACCCCGCCTTCCCGTTCGTGCTCTCCGCCGGGGAGCGCCGGGCGTTCACGGCCAACACCATCGTGCGCGACCCCGCCTGGCGCCGCCGCGACGGCGCGGGCGTGCTGCGCGTCAACCCCGACGACGCCGCCGCCCTCGGCCTGGCCGACGGCGGGCCCGCCCGGCTGACCACCCGCCGGGGCAGCGCCGAGGTCACGGTGGAGCTGACCGACAGCCTCCAGCCCGGACACGTCTCGCTCCCCAACGGCCTCGGGCTGGACTACGCCGGCACGGTGACCGGCGTCGCCCCCAACGAGCTGACCTCCCTCGAGGACCGCGATCCCTACGTGGGAACCCCCTGGCACAAGCACGTCCCGGCCCGGGTCGAGGCGCTGAGCTGACGCGCGGCCGATCCGGGCCGGGGCGATCTCCCCGCCCTCGCGGAAGACCGGTCAGGGCTTCATCGTCCGCCAGGACGCGTAGTGGTGGACCGCGACGCCGGCGAAGGCCGGGTACGCCCGGGCGGCCGTGTCCACCGCCGTCAGGGCCGCGCTCATCCGCGCGGAGCCCTCCTCGTAGAAGGTGCAGTGGGCGCAGTCGGCCAGCTGGGTGGTCTCGGTGGACAGCCGGACCGGCTTGCCCGCCTTCGTCCCGCGGGTGAGGATGTCGGCGCTGACGTCCATCATCGAGTTGGGGCCGGTGACGGTGTCGCGGTAGCTCATGACGGTGACCGCGTTGACCCGTGCCAGCACCGCGTCGGCCAGCGTGACGCCCGGCCCGGCGGGGATCGTGTGGTACCAGAACGGGATGTCGGCCTCCAGCGGGCGCGGGTTGTCGGCCTGCAGCAGCTGCAGCATCCGCAGCAGGCCCGTGACCAGCGTGGCCTGGTCGGTCTGCCAGCCCGGCAGGGCGTACGGCTCCACGTCGACGTGGCTGCCGGCGAACAGCCCGGTGCCGAGGACGGCCCGCTGCCAGGCCCGCGCCGCCGCGTGGTCGGTGGTCCACGCCGGGTCGCCGCCCAGCGCGCTCAGGCGGATCCCGTACTTGTCCGCGCCGCGCTTCAGCTCCCGGATCCGGGTCAGCCGGGCGGTGTCGGAGGGCAGCCGCGGACCGGCGTGAACGAAGATCTCCCGCACGCCCCGGGTGCGCGCCCAGCTCAGCACGTCGGCCGGGCGTGCCGTGCCGATGTCCCACAGCCACATCGCCCGGGTCCCCGCCGTCGCGGCCTTCATCCGGGGAGCGGCCGAGGCGGGCGCGGAGAAGATCACTCCCAGCAGCAGCGTCACGGCGAGGACGACCCATCCGGTCCGCGCCGCCGTTCCCAGTCTGTTGTCCATCGCTTCCCTGCTCCTCCCGACTTCCTGTCGTCCGCCGATCCGTGGCAGGGGATCTCATCGGACCGGGAGGCCGGGAGCTGAGCGGTTTTCCGTGTTCTTTGCACCCGATCGGCAACACATCCGTGACCGGACGCGCAACCGGCCGGGAAAACCGTCCCCGCGACGCCTCAGGAGGCGGCGCGGCGCAGGTCGAACAGCTCGGACGGGGACAGCGGCATCCTGGTGATCGGGATGCCCTCGGCGTCCTCGACCGCCGAGGCGATCACCGCCGAGACCGGGATGACCCCCGCCTCCCCGGCGCCCTTGATGCCGAGCGGGTTGAGCGGGGACGGGGTCTGCAGGTGCGCGGTCTCCACCTTCGGGACCTCCGTCGCGTACGGCATCAGGAAGTCCATGAACGAGGCGTTGAGCAGCTGCCCGTGGCCGTCGTAGACCATCCGCTCGTACAGCGCGCCGCCGACGCCCTGGGCGACGCCGCCGTGGATCTGCCCCTCGACGATCATCGGGTTGACGAGGTTGCCGCAGTCGTGGACGACGGCGTAGCGCAGGATGCGGATCTCGGCGGTGAGCGGGTCGGTCTCCACGATCGCGGCGTGCATGCCGGAGGCGAAGGTCGAGCGGATCGGCGAGTAGTAGTCGCGTCCCTCCAGGCCCGGCTCCTCGCCCTCGTCCACCGGCGGCCGGTCCGGCGACGACGCGCCCGCGAACTGCGTGGCGCGCGCCGCCTCCGCGTCGAAGGCGTAGCGCAGCGGGTTGGACAGCACCGCCACGGTCGCCAGCGGGATCGCGGCGCCCGGGGAGCCGGCGACGTGCACCATGCCGTCGGTGATCTCCAGGTCCCGGGGGTCGGCCTCCAGCGCGTCGGCGGCGATCCGCAGCGCCTTCTCCCGGACCTTCCGGCAGGCCAGCGCGATCGCGTTGCCGCTCATCACCGCGGCGCGCGAGGCGAAGGTGCCGACCGCGTAGCCGAACCTGCGGGTGTCGCCGGTGACGACCGAGACCCGTTCCAGCGGCACGCCCAGCTCGGTCGCGGCGATCTGCGCGAAGACGGTCTCGTGCCCCTGGCCCTGCGAGGTGAGACCGGTGGAGACGTGCACCCGGCCGTCGGAGGTGATCTGGACGTGGCCGCCCTCGTACGGCCCGACGCCGGTGCCCTCGACGTAGCAGCCGACGCCGATGCCGATGCGCCGGCCCTCGGCCGCGGCCCGCTCCTTCTCCGCCGGGAAGGCGTCCCAGCCGATCAGCTCCTTGAGCATCCGCAGCGACTCGGGGTAGTCCCCGCTGTCGTAGATCAGCGGGCGGCCGTCCTGGAAGGTCAGCCCCTGGTCGTAGGGGAACTCGTCGGGCTGGATGAAGTTGGCCGCGCGCACCGCCGTACGGTCCAGGCCGAGATGGGCGGCGATGCGGTCCATCGTGCGCTCCATGCAGAACACCGCCTGCGGGCGGCCCGCCCCCCGGTACGGCGTGACCTGCACGGTGTTGGTGTAGACGGAGGAGAACTCGACCCGGTAGGCCCCCAGCTTGTACGGCCCCGGCAGCTGGGTGGAGGTGATGATCGGCACGATGATCCCGTACGGCGTGTAGGCGCCGTGGTCGTGCAGGATGGTCACCTCCAGGCCGAGCAGCCGTCCGTCGTCGTCGAAGCCGACCCGGACGAACTGCACCTGCGCCCGCTCGTGCGCCGAGGAGATGAAATGCTCGCGCCGGTCCTCGGCCCACTTGACCTCGCGGCCGAGCAGCATCGCCGCCCACGGCACGAGGACCTCCTCCGGCCACGGGTGCACGATCTTCACGCCGAACCCGCCGCCCACGTCCGGCGCGATCACCTCGACCTTGGGCAGCGGCAGGCCGAGCTTGGCGGCCACGGCCATCCGGACGCTGGTGGAGGTCTGGGTGCTGGAGTAGACCCGCAGGGAGGAGTCGTCGGCGTCCCAGCGGGCGTAGACGCCGCGCCCCTCCAGCGGCATGGACGCGCTGCGCTCGACGTCCAGCCGGAAGGCCAGGGTGTGCGGCGCGTCCTCGATGAGCTCGCGCGCGTCGCGGCCGTCGGCCGCGGGCGCCTCCTGGACCAGGTGCGCCCCGACGTTGCCCGGCACGTCGTCGTGGACCAGCCGCGCGCCCTGCGCCGCCTCCTCCACGCCCACCACGGGCTTGAGGACCTCGTAGTCCACCCGGATGAGCGCGCAGGCGTCCTCGGCCAGGTAGCGGTCGCGGGCGACGACCATCACGACCGGCTCGCCGACGTGCCGGACCCGCTCGCGGGCCAGCGGGTGGGCGGTGCGGCCGTGGGTCAGCGCCGGGTGCGGGATGAGCAGCGGGAGCGGCTCGGCGAGCCGGTCCGGCAGGTCCTCCCAGGTGTAGATCGCCACCAGCCCGTCCACGTCGAGCGCGTCGGAGACGTCGATGTCGCGGATCAGCGCGTGCGCGTGCGGGGAGCGGACGAACGCCGCCGCCAGCGCGTCCGGCCCGAGGTCGTCCAGGTAGCGGCCCCGCCCGGTGAGCAGCCGGGGGTCCTCCCGCCGCTGGACCGGCTCGCCGAACAGCTTCGTCGTCATCGCCCGGCCTCCCGCCCGTCGGATCGCGGTGGGCGGCGGGCGCCTGGGCCGAAGACGGTCACGATTCCTCCGCCGTGAGCTCGGCCGCGCGGTGCACGGCCTTGATGATGTTCTGGTAGCCCGTGCACCGGCACAGGTTCCCGGAGATGCCCTCCAGCACCTCCTCGTCGGTCGGCGCCGGGTTCTCCCGGAGCAGGGCGGTGACCGTGCACAGGAACCCCGGGGTGCAGAACCCGCACTGCAGGCCGTGGCACTCGGCGAAGGCCCGCTGCACCGGCGACATCCGCTCGCCGTCCGCGAGCCCCTCGACGGTGGTGATCTCGTGCCCGTCCGCGGTCACCGCGAACGTCAGGCACGAGCGGACCGGCTCGCCGTCCAGCAGCACCGTGCAGCACCCGCACACCCCGTGCTCGCACCCGACGTGCGTGCCGGTCAGCCCCAGGTCGTGCCGGAGGCAGTCCGACAACAACCGCCGCCCCGGCACCGCGACCCGCCGCACCGTCCCGTTGACGGTCAGCGTGATCTCGTGGACCCGCTCAGGCATGCAGCGCCTCCCTGGCCGCGTCGCGGAGCGCCCGCTCGGCGAGGACACCGGTCAGGTGCCGCCGGTAGTCCGCGGTCGCGTGGATGTCGGTCTCCGGTTCGATCCGGTCCTGTACGGCCCGCGCCGCCCCGGCCCAGTCCGCCGAGGCGGGCGGCCGGTGCCCGCACGCGCCGACGACGTCGGCGACCAGCGGGACCGGTCCCACGCTCACGCACGCCACCCGGGCGACGCTGACGCGCAGGTCGTCGTCCAGGCCGACCAGGGCCGCGACCCCGGCCAGGGCGTAGTCGCCGTGCCTCCTGGCCACCTCGTGGAAGGCGGTGCCCGAGCGCGGGGCCAGCGCGGGGAAGAAGGCGGAGACGGCCAGTTCCCCGGGGCCGGCCGCCGACTCCAGCGGGCCGGTGAAGAACCCCGCCGCCGGGACGTCGCGCGTGCCGCCGCGCCGCGCCAGCCGTACCGAACCTCCGAGCAGGGCCAGCACCGCGGGCAGCTCCGCGGCCGGGTCGGCGTGGACCAGGCTGCCGACGACGGTGCCCCGGTTGCGGATCACCGGGTGGGCCACCAGCCGCAGCGCCTGGCCCAGCAGCGGCTGGACCTCGGCGGCCCGCGCCGAGCGCTCCACCCGGGAGTGCCGGGCCAGCGCCCCGACTCGGAGCCCGCCCGGCTCCTCCTCGACGGCGGCCAGGTCCGTCAGCCGGTTGATGTCGACCAGGTGCGCGGGCGCGGCCAGCCTCATGTTCAGCAGCGGGATCAGGCTCTGGCCGCCCGCGAGGACCTTGCCGTCCTCCCCCGTCCCGGCCAGGACGTCGAGCGCCTCACCGAGGGAGGAGGGACGGTGGTAGTCGAAGGGGGGTGGCTTCACCCGGCGGCCTCCCGACCGGGATCGACGGGCCGTTTGGGATGCGCCGTCGTCCCCCGGGGGCCGCCGTCGTCCCCCACCCCGGTGCCGCGCCGATCGGCGATCGCGCGGAGCAGGTGGTAGCCGCCCAGGACCACGATGGTGCCGAGCGCGATCCCGGAGATCCTGAAGTCCTCGGAGATCACCTGCTCGACCGGGCCGATGGCCAGGATGATGCCCGCCCCGACGGGGACCATGTTGACCGGGTCGGCGAAGTCCACCCGGTTCTCGATCCAGATCTTCGCGCCGAGCAGACCGATCATCCCGTAGAGGATGACCGTGATGCCGCCGAGCACGCCCCCCGGGGTCGCCGCGACGAGCGCGCCGAACTTGGGGCACAGGCCGAACAGGATCGCGATGACGGCCGCGATGTAGTAGGCGGCCGTCGAGTAGACCCGGGTGGCGGCCATCACGCCGATGTTCTCGGCGTAGGTGGTGGTCGGCGAGCCGCCCGCGGCGCTGGCGACCGCGGTGGCCACGCCGTCGCCGATGATCGCCCGGCCCATGTAGGGGTTGACGTCCGTCCCGGTCATCTCGCCGACGGCCTTGACGTGGCCGACGTTCTCGGCGACGAGGGCGATGACCGCCGGGAGGACCAGCAGGACGGCGGAGAACTCGAAGTCGGGCCAGTGCATGCCGGGCAGGCCGATCCAGTCGGCCTGCGCGACCGCGTCGAAGCTCACCCGGGGGTGCGTGTCGACCTTCCCCGCGGCCGCGTTGAAGGCCGTGATGTCGCCGAAGACCCGGTCGGCCAGCCAGGAGAGGACGAAACCGATGACCAGCCCGAGGAGGATGCCGATGCGGCCGATGAAGCCGCGGAACAGCACGATGATCAGGAACGTGACCGTCATCGTGATCAGCGCGATCCACTGGTCCTGGGGCCAGTAGACGTCCGCGACCACGTAGGCCAGGCCGAAGCCGATCAGCATGACGACCGCGCCCGTGACGACGGGCGGGAAGACCCTGTTGATGACCTGCACGCCCAGGACGTGCATCGCCACGCCGATCAGGGCCAGCACCAGGCCCGCGACGAGGATCGCGCCCGTGACGATCGCGTCGACCTCGGGCGTGTCGCCGCCGAAGATCGCCCTGATCGCCAGCACGCCGCCCACGAACGAGGCGCTGGTCCCGAGGTAGCTGGGGACCTTGCCCTGCACGATGAGCAGGAACAGGATCGTCGCGACCCCGGAGAACATGATCGCGACGTTCGGGTCCAGGCCCATGACCAGCGGGAAGACGAAGGTCGCCCCGAACATCGCGATGACGTGCTGCGCCCCGAACCCGACCATGCGCGGCCAGGACAGGCGTTCCTCGGGCTTGACGACCTCCCCCGGCGCGAGAGACCGGCCGTCGCCGTGTTTCGTCCAACCTGCAACCATCAAGCCCACCTTTCCCGGGCCGTCGGTCGGTGGCCGCCCCGCAGGCTCCCTCCGGCGGATCGCTTGCTGCCGTTGCGGGCACATTAGGCCCGCGAACCCGGCCCCACACCGTCATGATCTGCCAAAACTAACCCATTGACCAGGGAACGCGTTACGCACCGCCAGCAAGAGCGCCGTGTCGGCCATGAAAGATCACGGAAAGTCCCGCCGTCCGGGCCGCACCGGGCGCTTCCACGGGGGAGGAACAGGGACTCACCGGCCGGAAGGCCGCGCGCCCACACAGCGGCAGAGGGCCCCGGCCCGACCGCGTCGGTGGAGGCGGCGCCGTACGGCTCGGCCGTCTCGATGCCCGGGATCGGCGGGACGTCGGGCCGGCCGACCCCGGTGGCCACGATCACCCGCCGCGCCTCACGGGTCCGGCCGCGCTCGTCGGTCACCTGGAACAGGTCCTCCCCGGGGACGCGGGCGACGTGGCGGACCCGGGTGCCGTAGAGCACCCGCAGCCCGCAGGCGGCGGCGAAGTCGCCGAGATAGCGGACCATGTCGTCGGCGTCGGGGAAGTACCGGTCGCTGTAGCGGGTGGACAGCAGGTCCGGATCGTCCGAGAGCAGCGAGTTCCAGTCCATCCGGAGGTTCAGCTCCGGGTCCTGCCGTCCGGTGTGCTTCTTGTTGATCGAGATGAGTCTGCGGTGGCGTGAAGGTCCGGAAGAACGTGCCCGCTGCGGGGCCCGCCTCGATGATCAGATACCTCCATCCCTCATGTGGTTGAATGTTCAACCTCAGTCTTGCCGGGGGATTCTCGGGGAATTCTCAGAGCGGCGCCTCCCGGGGGGCGTTGCCGGGAGTCAGGACCCGGCGGAGCAGAAGCCGGCGGTCAGCACGTCGGTGAAGAGGCTCAGCGGCGCCCAGTCGCCGTTGACGTGGGCGGCCAGGCGGCGCTCGCCGTCCAGGGTGCCCATGGCGTAGCTCCAGGAGCCGTAGGTGGCGCCGGCGTTGCCCCAGACGCTCACCCCGCAGGGCAGTTCCTGGGTGAAGACGCCCAGGCCGTACCTGGTGCCGGGGATCCAGCCCGAGTCGTCGGTGGAGACGGTGGTGAGCATCTCGCGCAGCTGCGCGTCCGGGAGCAGGCGGCCGCCGAACAGGGCGGAGAAGAAGCGGTTGAGGTCACCGGTGGTGGAGATCATGCCGCCGGCGGCCCAGGCGAAGGACTGGTCCATCTCGGTGGTGTCGTAGACGGCCGGGTCCGGGTCCTGGGAGAACAGGGTGGAGTAGTGCACCGGGTGCGGGCCCCGGATCCCGGGGTCGGCGCCGGGCAACCAGGTGCCGGTCAGGCGCAGCGGGCGGATGACGGTCCGGTCGAGCTCCTGGGCGAAGGGGCGGCCGGTCGCCTTCTCGACGATCATGGCGGCGAGGATGTAGTTGGTGTTGGAGTACCAGAAGCGCTCACCGGGCCGGTTGACCGGCGGGTGCTTGAGAGCGATCTTCACCAGCCGCTCGGGGGTGTAGGTGTCGTAGCGGTGCTTGAACCACTCCTGACCCACGCCCAGCTTGATGAGGTCGGGGTCGTGGGTGTAGGCGAACAGGCCGCTGGTCTGGTTGAGCAGCTGCCGAATGGTGATCTTGTCGGGCTCGTAGGCCGTGCCGGTGAACAGGCCGGGCAGATGCCGCCCCAGGGTGTCGTCCAGGCTCAGCCTGCCCTCGGCGACCAGCTTGAGCACCACGGCGGCGGTGAAGGACTTGGTGGCGCTGCCGATACGGAACCGCTCGCCCCGGTGGCGCTTGCGGCCGGTCTCGGTGTCGGACACGCCTGCCGCGCCGTACCACACCTGCCGGCCGTCGCGGATCTCGGCGATCATGCCGGGCGCGAGCTTGGCGGCCACGGCCCGCTCCAGCACGCGCCGCACCTCAGGATGATCGGGGGCGGGCGACACGGAGGCGGGCAGGGCCGTGGTGACCAGGGTCGCGGCGATGAGCAGGCTCGCCTTGGCGAACATCGTCATCCGTTCCTTTCGCATCATTCGCCCGGCCGTCGAGCAGCAGGCCGAGGCCGCGGGCGAGGATCAGGACGCACATCAGGACCGCGCAGGCCGCCGGCGGGCGGCGCCGGGTCTCACGAGGAGCTCCGATTGCGTCCAACGTTTACAACACGAGAAAAGGTAACTTGCATTCATATTTTCGTCAACGCTGTAAGGCGGCATTAACCACGCAATTGCAATGAGAATGGCGATGAATGCAAGGCGATTCTTGCAATGAGATGGCGGCTAATGCAAGACTGAGCCGACCGCACAGGCGAGAAGAGGAGGACCTTCGCTGATGCCCGGAGGCAGGCTGACCCAGCAGGACCGCAGGCAGATCGCCGACGGACTGGCCGACGGGCTCACCTACACCGAGATCGCCGCCCGCCTGAACCGGCCGCTCTCCACCGTCACCCGCGAGGTGGCCCGCAACGGCGGCCCCGCCGGCTACCAGGCCGATCAGGCGCACCAGGCCACCAGGGAACGCGCCAAGCGGAGCCACCCCGCCCCGGCCGAACGCGACGCCCCCGCCGAACGCGACCCCGGCGCGGTCGATGACCTGGAAGAGCAGTTCACCGGCATCATGGTCGCCACCGGCCTGTCCCGCATGACCGCCCGCGTGCTGGCCAGCCTCTACCTCACCGACAGCGGCAGCCTCACCGCCGCCGAGCTCACCCGGCGGCTCCGGGTCAGCCCCGCCTCCGTCTCCAAGGCCATCGGCGAGCTGGAGCAGCAGGAAATGATCAGGCGCGAGCGCGACCCCCGCCGGCGTCGCGACCGCTACGTCATCGACGCCGACGCCCTGTTCCGGGCCTGGATGGCCAGCGCCCGCCAGAACACCCTGGTGGCCGACTTCGCCCGCCACGGAGCCCGGACCCTCGGTCCCGCCTCACCGGCCGGGATGCGGTTGCGCGACATCGGCGACTTCTTCGACCACGTCGGCCAGGCCATGCTGCGGGCGGCCGAGCAGTGGCGCCGGACCTACGCGACCCACGAGGGACGACGGCACGGGAACGTTCGCTGAGCACCGGATTCCCGCGCTCACCAGGGCGTCCGGCCGACCGAGGCCAGGACGCGTTCCGGGCCCCGGGCGATGTCACCGGGGGTGAGCATCGAGATCGATCCGGCCTCGGTCTGGCCGTACCCCTGGTAGACCACGGGGCCCAGCCGCCCGGGGCCGATCGGCGAGCCGGAGACCATCAGCGCCCGCAGGCTGCCGACGTCGGCCGGCTCCTCCCGGAGCAGGCCGAGCATCTGGCCCAGGCGGGGCACGGTGATGACGGGGCCGGTGATCCGGTGACGCTCGATCGCGTACGGGAACAGGGGACGGCCAGCAGGTCGGTCGCGCGGCGCGCCCCGGACTTCGCCCTCTACCCGCGCATGGCCAGGGCGACCGTCATGGACCGCCTCTTCGACGGCCGCATCGACGACCGCGAGCACGTCCTGGAGGTCTTTGAGCGGCACATCGCCGAGGTGAAGGCCACGATCCCGGCCGACCGGCTGCCGGTCTTCACCGTCCGTCAGGGCTGGGAGCCGCTGTGCGCCTTCCTCGGCCGCCCCGTCCCCGACGAGCCCTTCCCCCAGGTCAACGAGCGCGCGGCCTTCCGGCGCAAACGTCCCCGCCGGCAACTCCGCCTCATCCTCCACGGCCGCTGAACCACGGCACGGCCGTACGGGAGCGAGGTCAGACTGGAGATCAGCTCCAGTACGCCGGACGGTGGTGGGACACTCCGTCACCACCGTGAACGACGGCCGGCAGCTGGGAACCACGGATGATCGCCTCACCGAGGGGGGAACCAGGCGTCGGCTGCTTCCCGCAGCCGGTCGGAACGCCTCCCCGGGGGGAACACCGCGACGATCCGGGTCTTCGTCCCGCGATGTGCGTCGATCTCCCTTATCGTGTGGATACCCGCACAAAGGTCCGAGTCTGCCGAGATCAGGAGCACGGCATCGACGCGGTCGAGAGCGACATCCGCGACCATCGCCGTAGCGATTGCGACATCAGTCTGCTTCTCCTCATAGGTCCGCCACTCGGCCCCACAACCACGGCACCCCACCCGCTGCTCCTGAAACCTGCCGAGCACCACCTTCACATCACCGCCGCACTCAAGCGCCGCCAAGTATCCCCGCTGGCGAACCAGCGCGGCGGAATCGTGCCGGACCGGCGCCGTGAAGTAGTACAGCGTTCGGAGAATCTGATCCTCTTTGAGGAGGCGCGTGGCCAGCGCGACGAGATCGAGCCAGAGATAACGACGCCCCTTCAGTCTGCGCAGGGCGTAGTAGAGGTTGTATCCGTCGATGTCGACGCCCACCCGAGCAGGTTCGTCATTCAACTTGTCACGCACCGCCACCGCCGCCTATCATGGAGTTAATCGCGCCAGGGGCTACTCCCCCCGGCTCTACGGCCTCCTTCGGGGGGCCGTTTCTTTTTCCGCTCACCAGTTCGAGCCGAGCATGGTAAATGGAAAGCAATCACTCCATCACTACGAGTGAAAAGCGTTGGGATGGGAGACCCCGGCGGTATCGACTCCTTCGAGGAGAACGGCGGCGAGCCCTGATCCGGCACGGCCGTACGGGAGGCGATCGGCTCTCTTGCCGTCGGCCGGCACCCGGAGGCCGGCGCCCCGGGGCTTCGGTCAGCGGCCCTGAGGGGCGATGACGTGGATCTCGAAGCCGTCGCCGGTGACGACCTGGCCGGCGCGGATCTTGCAGGTCTTGCGGAGCTCGACCCGGCCGTCGACCATGACGTTCCCGTCGGCGATGAAGTGCTTGGCCTGGCCGCCGGTGTCGGTGACGGCGCAGTACTTCAGCAGGTCGCACAGCGGGATGTAGTCGGTTTCCAGCTCAAAGGTCTCGTTCACCCCCACAGCTTAGAGCCGGTCAGATGCCGCGCATGCGCAGGACGTGCAGGGCCAGCGTGAGGTTGAGCCGCAGGTGGGCGTCCTCGGTGAAGTTGCCGAGCAGGCGCTCCAGCTTGCCGATCCGGTAGCGCAGCGTGTTGTAGTGGAAGTGCAGCCGCCGGGCGGTCTCGGCGACGTTGAGGTTGGTCTCCAGCAGCACCTGCAGGGTCCGGCGCAGGTCGGCGTTCTCGGCGTCGTCGTCGGAGGCGAGCCGGCCGAGGGTCTCGCGGACGAACGCGTGCAGCTCGTCGGTGTCGCCGACCAGGGAGAGCAGCCGGTAGACGCCGAGCTGGTCGAAGTGGGCGACCGCGCCGGGGCCGTGCAGCTGGCGGCCGACCCTGCTGGCCTTCAGCGCCTGGCCGTACGCCTCGGCCAGCTCCTGCGCCCCGGTGGCGGTACGGCTCGCGCCGGTGGAGAAGGTCGCGGGCAGGCACTCGGCGAAGGCCGCGGCGGCGTCCCTGGCCAGGCGGGCGGTGTCGGCGGCGGCGTCCACGACGGCGACGACCTCGTGGGAGAAGCCCGCCACCGCGCCGCGCGGGTCGTGCCGGCGCAGCGCCGCGGCCCAGCAGGCGACCAGCCGGTCCTGGGCGGCCCGCTCGTCGCCGTCCGGGTCGAGCTCGGCCACCAGGACGGTGACGGGGCGCTCCAGATCCCAGCCGAAGGCCCTGGCCCGGGAGATGACCCGTTCGGAGCCGCCCGCCCGGCCGGTGAGCACATCGCGCAGGAAGTCGGCCCGGTACTTGCTCTCGACCGCGTTGACCGCCTCCTGCCGGGTGACCACGAGGGCCGCGACCGTGGCGGCACGTTCCAAGATGCCGACGTCGTTGTCGTCGATCGAGCCGGCGGGGCCGTAGGCGACGATCCGGCCGTGGTGGTGCCCGCCCGCGACGACGGGGACGGAGGTGCGGCGGGATTCGGGGGCTCCGCGCAGCGCGGCCAGGTACTCGGCGGGCCCGGCCGCGGCCAGGGTCTGCCCCGCGCCGTCGAGGACGGCCACGGCCACGCCGAGCAGCCCGGCCACCTCCGCGGCCACCTCCCGCAGCCCGCCCCCGGCCAGCACGACGGCCACCAGCGCCCGGTGCGCCTCCTCCACCCGGGCCAGCACTCCGGCCTGCCGGTTGAGGATGTCGGTGAGGACCTGGTTGAGGATGTCGTCGAAGCCGACGTCGTCGGGGAGCTGGATCAGCGGGAACCCCAGCCGGTCGGCCTGCTCCACCATCACGTCGGGCAGCTCGTCCAGGTAGCGGCCGAGCTTGATGGCCAGCGCGGCCAGTCCCCGCTCGTCCAGGTCGGCCACGAGCCGGTCGAGCGACTGGGGCGTGTTGCGCAGCGGGTAGCCGGTGGTGAGCAGCAGTTCGTGGGGCTTGACCCAGGCGAGGATGTCCGGGACCTCCATCACGTTGAGCCGCTGCACGATGCGGTCCAGTCCGCGCTCCCCCGCGATCAGCCGGGCTCCGGCCAGCGTCGAGACGCCGAGAACCTCGCCGACGGCGACGCCGTGCGTGATCGTTCCAGTGCTGGCCAGGCGTACGGGGGGTTCCATGAGGGGATTGTGACTGATAGAGCCGTCTGTCAGGAAGAGCCAACCTTTGGGCGAACCGTTGGCAGCTTTCTCCGTACGTCGGTGATCGCATGCCGTTCTACCGTCAGGCCATGGACGGTGAGCTCCGGTGACGGTTGGAACGCGCCCGAGGACGCAGCGGGTCCCCGCACGGGCTCCGGCGAGGACGCACGCGACCGGTGCGGCCAGCACGGCCCTGCGCCGGACGCTGGAGTCGTCCCGCCGCCCCGCGCGGGTGCTGGCGGCCTTCCCCGCCGGGGTCTACCTGGAGGTCCGCGCGGACCTCGAACCGCACGTGATCGCGGTGGTCACCGGGGAGGCCACCCGGCTGCCCAACGCGATGGTCGTCGGCGACCCGATCCCGCGGGTCTCGGTGGGGGCCGACGCCTCCGTCGGGGACGGCGTGATCGAGATCGGCTCGCTCAGCCTGCGCGCCCACCGCTGGTGGGACCCCGCCCCTCCGCTCGGCCCGGCCGATCCGGTACGGCTGGCGCAGGCGCTGCCCGTGATGACCGAGCTGTGCGACCGGTCGCCGAAACGCCCCGGGCTGGAGGGCAACGGCGCGGCCGGGCTGCTGACCGAGGGGTGCGCCGAGGCCTCACTGCTGCGCGGCATCATGGCCGCCGAGCAACTCGTCGGACTGGGCCCCGGCCTCACCCCGAGCGGTGACGACATGCTCGCCGGGCTGCTGGTGGCCCTGCGCCACCTGGGCACGGCCACCGGGACGGGCCGCGCGGTCTGGCTGGCCGACTGGCTGGCCGCCGCCGTCACCTTCGACGCCCGCGGCAGGACCACCCCCATCTCGGCGACGCTGCTGCACTGCGCGGCCCGGGGCGAGGCCAGCGGCGAGGTCCTGGCCGTCCTGCGCGGCCTGGCGGGACGGCAGTCCCTGGAACCCGCGCTGCACCGGCTGCTCCAGCTCGGCCACACCTCCGGCGCGGACCTGGCGTGGGGCCTGCGCATCGGCCTGAGCTCCGTCCTCGACCTGCGGGACGGCGGCGGCGAGCCCGGGGGCGGGGGCCGTGGGCGGGCGTGACGGGCGGGCCGCCGAACACGACGTCGCGGCCGTGACCGGCGTGACCGGTGAGCACGACGACGTCATGGCCGCGACCGGCGTGACCGGTGAGGGAGGTCCCGTGGATGTCGTTCAGATCCGGACCGGGACGTACCACGACTCGGTGAGCCTCATGCGGGTCAGCCAGGTCCTGTCCGGGCTGCCCGGGGTGAAGGCCGCGGTGGTGGCCATGGCCACCGAGCTCAACCGCGGCATCGCCGCCGAACTGGGCTTCGCGCTGCCCGGCTCCGGCCCGGCCGACCTGCTGGTCGCGCTCCGCGCGGACGACGAGGACGCCGCCGGGCGGGCCGCCGCCGAGCTCGACCGCCTCCTGGCCGGTCTCGCGGTCCGTACGGCGGGCCGGGCCGCCGCCGACCACCCGCCGCGCACCGTCCGCGCCGCCCTGCGGGAGACCGCCGGGGTCACCGGAGCCGGCGGAGTCAGCCGGGCCGACGGAACCTATCGGGAGACCGCCGGGGCCAGCGCAGCCGGCGGAGTCAGCGGGGCCGACGGAACCCGCGAGGAGGCGACCGGGACCGGCGAGGCGCTGACCGGTGACGCCGCCGGGACGGGGAGCGCGGCGCTGGCGCTGGTCTCGGTCCCGGGACCGCACGCGTTCGCCGAGGCCCTGGACGCGGTCGAGGCGGGCCTCCCTGTGATGATCTTCAGCGACAACATGCCCGTCGAGCAGGAGGTCCTGCTCAAGCGGCGGGCCGAGCAGACCGGCTCGCTGGTGATGGGCCCGGACTGCGGCACCGCCGTGGTCGGCGGGGCCGGGCTCGGCTTCGCCAACGTGCTCCGCCCCGGCCCGGTCGGGATCGTGGCCGCCTCGGGGACCGGCGCGCAGCAGGTGGCGTGCCTGCTGGACCTGGCCGGCGTGGGGGTCAGCCACATCCTGGGGGTGGGCGGGCGCGATCTTTCGGCCGAGGTGGGCGGCCTGTCCACGCTCCGGGCCCTGGACGCGCTCGACGCCGATCCCGCGACCCGGCTGATCGCCCTGGTCTCCAAGCCGCCCGCCCCGGAGGTGGCGGAGGCCGTACGGGAGGCCGTGGACAAGCTCGCCACGCCCGTGGTGACCGTCCTGCTCGGCTCCGGCGAGGACCTGACCTCCGCGGCCGAGTCCGTCCTGCGCGCGCTGGGAACCGAACCGCCCGCCTGGCCGTCGTGGCCCGCGATCCCCACCGGAGAGACCTCGCCCGGAGAAACCCGGGACACCGGAGAGGCCGCGCCCGGCGGATTCCCGGATGCCGGAGAGGCCATACCGGGCGGGATCCCGGACAGCGGAGAAGCCGTACCGGGCGGGATCCCGGACGCCGGAGAGGCCGCGTCCGGTGGGATTCTGGATGCCGGGAGCCGTCCCGGTCTCCCCTCCGGGCCGGCGTCGCTGCGGGGGATCTACTCGGGCGGCACGCTCTGCGCGGAGGCGCGGCTGGTCGCCGGGTCCGGGGAGTTCACCGACTACGGCGACGACGCCTACACCCGGGGCCGCGCCCACCCGATGATCGATCCGGCGCTCCGCCTGGAGGCCCTGGCCGCGGTCCCCCGCGGCGACGTGGCCCTGCTCGACGTGGTGCTCGGCCACGGCGCCGACCCCGATCCCGCCGCGCGGCTCGCGCCCGCGATCGCCGCCGCCGTCGCACGGGGGGTGCCCGTGGTCGTCGCCCTGGTCGGCTCCGCGGGCGACCCCCAGGGCCTGCCCGCGCAGGCGGAGGCGCTGCGCGCGGCCGGGGCGGACGTGTTCGCCTCCAACGCGCTGGCCGCCCGGCACGCGGCCCGCCTGGCGGGATTCAGGAGCGTTCGATGACGTTGCCCATGCTCTCCGGCGAGCTCCACGTGATCACCGCCGGGACGGAGGTGCTCGGCGAGGCGCTGGACGCGCAGGCCGTACCGCGTGTGACGGTGGACTGGCGGCCGCCGCTGCCCGGGACCGAGGACGACCTGGCGCGGGTGCTGGCCGACCCGCGCAGGGCCGCCGCCAACGACCGCGCGGTGGGCCGGCTGACCTCCGCGCGCCCGCAGCTGGTCGCGGTGCGGCCCGCGCACGAGGTGCTGGACCTGCCGCCGGGCACGTTCCTGCACGCCGGGCCGCCGATCACCTGGGAGCGCGCGTCGGGGCCGATGCGCGGCGCGCTGATCGGCGCGACGCTGCTGGAGGGCCTGGCCGCCGACGAGGAGGAGGCCGCCGCGCGACTGGCCGCCGGGGCCGTCCGGCTGGAGCCCTGCCACCACCACCGGACGGTGGGGCCGATGGCGGGCGTGGTCAGCCGGTCGATGTGGATGTTCGAGGTGCGCGACGCCGAGTACGGCGGCACCGCCTACTGCTCGCTCAACGAGGGGCTCGGCAAGGTGCTGCGCTACGGCGCCTACGGGCCCGAGGTGATCGGGCGGCTGCGCTGGATGGGCGAGGTGCTCGGCCCGGTGCTCCGGGCGGCCCTGGAGCTGACCGGCCCGCTGGACCTGCGCGCGCTGATCGCGCAGGCCCTGCAGATGGGCGACGAGCTGCACAACCGCAACCGGGCCGCGACCTCGCTGCTGGTGCGCGAGCTGGCCCCGGCCGTGGTGGAGGCCGCTCCGGGGCGCGCGGCCGAGGTGCTGCGCTTCGCCGGCGGCAACGACCACTTCTTCCTCAATCCGGGCATGGCCGCGTGCAAGGTGAGCGCCGACGCCGCCCGGGACGTCCCCGGCTCCACCCTGGTCGTCGCGATGGCCCGCAACGGCACCGACTTCGGCGTCCAGGTCTCCGGGCTGGGCGACCGCTGGTTCACCGGCCCGGCGGGCGTGCCGGACGGGCTCTATCTCGGCGCGTACGGCCCCGCGGACGCCAACCCCGACATCGGCGACTCGACGATCACCGAGACGGCGGGCCTGGGCGGCTTCGCGATGGCGGCGGCCCCGGCGATCGTCAGGTTCGTCGGCGGCGACGTCTCCGAGGCCGTGGCGGCCACCCGGTCGATGTACGAGATCACCCTGGCCGAGCACCCGGCCTACCAGATCCCCGGTCTCGGCTTCCGGGGCACGCCGGTCGGCGTGGACGTGACGCTGGTGGCCAGGACCGGGCTGCTGCCCACGGTGAACACCGGCATCGCCGGCCGGGTCGCGGGCACCGGGCAGGTGGGCGCCGGACTGGTCAGCCCGCCCGCCTCGGCGTTCACCGCCGCCCTGGCGGCCCTGGCGGAGGCCGTACCGGTCGCATAAATGATCGTTTACAATGGATCCCGGCGATCACGGGGAGCGAAAACAGGCCCGTGCGCCGGGCCGGATCGCGGCGGGGAGTCGGCCCACGTCGCGCCCCGTGCATCCCGCCGGTCTCACAAAGCGCATCAGACTGCGACAAAGGTAAAGACTTGCTTTCTTCGCGTCCCAGCTTCCATTACCGAACGTAAGCGCTATATCGTGTTCAACCTCACAAATTGGGCTGAACATGGGGGCGGGGTATGTCAGCGGATCGTTTGATCGGCAAGGTACCCCCTGGACCGGAGGGTGCGAACATCACCGGGACCGCACCGCAGGGCCAGGGCAGACTGGTGGGCAGGCGCTACCGCCTGATGTCGCCGGTCGGCCGGGGCGGCATGGGCATGGTCTGGCACGCGCACGACGTGCTGCTCGACCGCGACGTCGCGGTGAAGGAGCTGATCCTTCCCTACGGGCTGGACCACGCGGGCAAGCAGGTGGCGCACCGGCGCATGATGCGCGAGGCGCGCTCCGCCGCCCGCATCAGCCACCCGGGGATCGTGACCGTCCACGACGTCGTCGAGGAGGACGGGCGGCCGTGGATCGTGATGGAGCTGGTCCGCGCCTGGTCGCTGGAGCAGGCCGTACGGCAGAGCGGGCCGCTGCCGGTGGCCCAGGCCGCCGAGATCGGCATCCGGGTCCTCGACGCGCTGCGGCACGCGCACGCCGCCGGGATCCTGCACCGTGACATCAAGCCCGGAAACGTTCTGCTCACCTCCGACCGGGTGGTGCTCACCGACTTCGGCATCGCCGCCATCGAGGGCGACGTCACGATCACCCAGACCGGCCTGCTGATGGGGTCGCCCGCCTACATCCCGCCGGAGCGGCTCTCCGGCCAGCCGATCACGCAGGCCGCCGACCTGTGGTCCTTCGGCGCCACCCTGTACGCGGCGGTCGAGGGCCGCCCGCCGTACGAGGGGCCCGACGCCATGGCCGTCCTCGGCGCGATCCTGACCCAGGAGCCCGCCCGGCCGCAGCGGGCCGGGGCGCTGGCCGGCATCATCGAGGGCCTGCTCCGCAAGAACCCCGCCGACCGGATGTCCGCGGCGCAGGTGTCGGACCTGCTGGAGCAGGTGCTGCGCAGCCACGGCTCGAACACCCCGAACCGGGGGCCCACCTCCCAGGTGCCCGCGGTGATGCCGGTGCCCGGCAACTCCATGCCGATGAACCTGATGCCGCCGCTGGACCCGCCGTCCGGCCCGATGCCCTCGCGGATCATCGAGACCCCCTCCGGCCCGGTGCGGGTGCCGTACGACCCGCAGAACAGCACCTCGGGCGGTTACCCGGTGGGCTATGACGTGCTGTCCGCCCCTTCCGGAGCCCACCCCACCGACCTGCTGTCCGCCTCCGGGCCGGTCGGCGCCGTCCCGGGCGCGCCCGCCGACCCGTTCACCTCTCTCAGCAGCCCCTCCGGCGGGCACCAGCGCGGCTACGACGCGCTGCGCAGCACCTCCGCCGAGCTGGGCGGGGCCACCGGCTTCCCCGGCGCGGACCCGTTCGACTCGCTGCGCAGCGTCTCCGGCGAGTTCGCCTCCCGCAGCGGGCCCCAGCCCGCCCCGGTCCTGCCGGTCCACGCCTCCGCCGACCAGGTGCTGGACACCGGGGGGAGACGGGCCCGGCGTTCCGCGAGCTCCGCGAGCTCCACGGGCCCGGTCAGAACCGGGCCGTCCACGGAGGAGACCTCCCCGGGGCGCAGGACCGCGCGCCGCAGGACGTCCGCCGACAGCGACTGGATGCGCGACGGACGGCCGACCGCGCGCCTGATGCTGGCCACCGGGGCCGGGGCGCTGGGAGTCGTGGTCGCCGTGGCGCTGCTGCTGACGCCGGGAGAGTCCTCCGACACCGACCCCTCCAGCACGTCGCCGGCGATCTCCGCGCCCGCCGATCCGGCGTCGCCGAGCAGCCGGAGCACCGACATCCCCGAGGGGTTCGCCAAGCTGAGCGAGGGCGGCGTCTCCGCCGTGCTCCCCGAGGGCTGGACGGCGAAGGCCTCCGACGACGGCACCGTCACCTTCTCCGGGCCGAAGAACAGCGGCCGGAGCATCGTGGTCGCCGAGGCTTCCGTGGCCGATCCGGTGACCGCGCTGCGCAAGGCCGACAAGAAGGGCCTGGACGAGTACATCGAGGTCGGCGTGGCCGCGGTCTCCTACGGCTCCTGGAAGGCCGCCGACTGGGAGTACACCTTCGTCCAGGACGGGATCGTCCCGATGCACGGTCTGACCCGGTACGTGGCGGTGAGCGGTGACAACGCCTACCAGATCGCGATCGTGGTGCGGGACCTGGACTGGGAGAAGAGCTCCGGCATGATCGAGACGTTCTTCGCGACCTTCGACCCCGGGATCTGAGGCCCCGGGATCTGAGTCCTCCCCGGGACGCACTCTAGGGTCGCGTCATGAGTGATGGCAGACTTCACCCGTGACTACGATCCCCACTGATCCCGACATATCGCAAAAAGCTCCCCCGCTGGCCGCCGCCGTCCAGCGGCGGACCCTGGGGGTCCTGACCGCCGCCCAGGTCACCAGTGGGATGGGCACCGCCGTGGGGTTCACCCTCAGCTCGGTGGTGGTCACGAACCTGTCCGGCTCCAAGGCGATCGGCGGGCTCGCCGGCACCGCGACCGTGCTCGGAGCAGCCCTGTTCGCGCTGCCCACGGCCAAGGCGTCCGGCCGGGGAGGCAGGCGCACCGGGCTGAGCCTGGCCTACCTCTGCGCGATGCTCGGCTGCCTGATCTCGACGCTCGCCATCACCGTCGGGTCGTGGCCGCTGCTGCTGGCCGGGCTGGTGCTGTTCGGCAGCGGAAGCGCGGGCAACCTGGCATCGCGTTACTCGGCCACGGACCTGTCGCCTCCCGGGCACGCCGCCCGGCACCTGTCGTGGGTGGTGTGGGCCGCCACCGTCGGCTCGGTCGCCGGCCCCAACCTCGCCCAGCCCGCCGAGGACCTCGGGCGCCGGCTCGGCCTGGCCGCCTACACCGGCCCGTTCGTGCTGGCCCTGCTGGCCTTCGCCATCGCGACGGTCATCATCGTGATCGGTCTGCGTCCCGACCCTCTGGTCCTGGCCCGATCCCTCGCGACGAGGGCTGCGGAGAAGACCGGCGGGCCCGGGAAGCCCGGGAAGCTTGGTGAGCCCGCGAAGCTTGGTGAGCCCGGGGAGACCGGCGGGTCCGGCGGGTCCGGGAGGACCCTCCCAGCAGGGGAGGCCGCCGGCGTGCCGGTCGGCGCGGAGACCCCGTCCACCGCTACGGCCCCGGCCGACCCGAAAGGCCCGGTCACCGCGGAGACTTCGATCACCGCGGAGACTCCGCCCGCCGCAACCGCCCCGGCCGGCGCGACGGCCCCGGTCGTGAACCCCCGGGGCGGGGCCCTGCGCACGGCCTGGCGCTCGTTGCGGGAGTCCCCCGCCGCGATGCGGGCGCTCGTCGCGATCGCGGTCGGCCACACCGCCATGGTGTCGGTCATGTCGATGACCCCGATCCACCTCGACCAGCACGGCGCGAGCTTCTCGATCATCGGTTTGGTGATCAGTCTCCACGTCGCGGGCATGTACGTGCTGTCGCCGGTGGTGGGATGGCTCGCCGACCGGATCGGCCGGGTCCGCGTCCTGGTTCTCGGCATGGCGCTGCTGCTGGTGTCAGCCGTCCTGGCCGGCACGGCGGGCGAGCACGGCGTGGCGCAGGTGACCGCCGGCCTGACCCTGCTCGGCCTGGGCTGGTCCTGCGGCCTGGTCGCCGGCTCGGCGATGCTCACCGAGGCCGTGCCGCTGGAGCGGCGCCCCGCCGTACAGGGCCTGTCGGACCTGGTGATGAACACCTGCGGCGCGACCGGCACGGTGATCGCCGGAGTGATCGTGGAGACGCTGTCGTACGGAACGCTCGGCGCGGCCGTGGCGGTCATGGTGACGGTCACCGGCGCCTGGCTCGCCCTGGGCCGCCGCCGGACCGGGCGGTCTCACTTGGCGTCGGCGTAGCACCGCACCGCGACGGCCTCCATCGGGAAGCGCACCGGGGTCGGGCCGAACAGCAGCCGGGTCGCCTGCTCGGCGGCCCGGCCCACCGCGGCGATCACCTCGTCCGCCAGCCCGGCCGGGCAGTGCACCATCACCTCGTCGTGCTGGAAGAACACCAGGCGGGCCGGGTCGGGAAGCAGCCCGCGCAGCACCGCCATCAGCGCCAGCGCCCACTCCGCCGCGGTCGCCTGGACCACGAAGTTGCGGGTGAACCGGCCCCGGTCGCGGGCCGCCCGGCCGCCCTCCGGGCCGGAGACCAGCTCCCGCCAGCGGGCCGAGGGCGGCGGGCAGGTGCGGCCCAGCCAGGAGCGGACCAGCTTGCCCTCCTCCCCGGCGCGGGCGGCGTCCTCCACGAACCGGTAGGCGGCCGGGAAGCGCTGCCGCATCACGGCCAGGAGCTTGGGGGCGTCCCCGCTGGTCCCGCCGTACATCGCCGAGAGCATGGCGATCTTGGCGTGGTCGCGCTCGCCGCCGAACGCCTGGGCGAGCGCCTGGTAGAGGTCGATCTGCCCGGCCGCCCGGGCCAGCCCGCCGTCCCCGGCCATCGCGGCCAGCACCCGGGGTTCGAGCTGGGCGGCGTCGGCGACGACGAGCGTCCAGCCGTCGTCGGCCACGACGGCCCGGCGCATGGCCCGGTGGATCTGCAGCGCGCCGCCCCCGCTGGTGGCCCACCGGCCGGTCACGACCCCGGCCACCACGAACTCCGGCCGGAAGCGGTCGTCGCGGACCCACTGGTCGGCCCAGGCCCAGCCGTGGAAGCTGTGGAACCTGGCCAGCTCCTTGTAGGCGAGCAGCGGCGCGACACCGGGGTGCTCGATCTTCCGGAGCTCGTGGGCCCGGGCCGAGGAGACGGTCACCCCGGCGGCCTTGAACGCCTTGATGATCTGCTGCGAGGAGTCGGGGTTGAACGACGTGCCGAAGACGGCGGCGACCTGGTCGGCCAGCGCCTGGAGCTTGGCCGGGCGCAGGCCGGGCACCGGGCGCGGGCCGAGCATCTCCAGCAGCAGCGCGTCGTGCTCGGAGCGCCGCCAGGGCATGCCGTCGTGGCCCATCTCCGCGGCGATCAGCGCCCCGGCCGACTCTGCGGCGACCAGCAGCCGGAACCGGTGCGGGTCGGGCAGCGCCTCGATCCGCCGGAGCTGGTCGGCGTGGACCTCGGCGACCAGCTCCGCGTCGAGCGGGGGCGGCTCCTCGTCGAACAGCGTGGCCTGCCGCGCCTCGGGCACGTGGTGGTCGTCCGGGACCGGCAGGCCGTGCAGCCGGGCGTGGGCGGCCCGGACCGAGCGGGACTCGCCGTACCGGCCCTCGTGCGCCAGGAGCAGGCCCTCGGTCAGGACGAGGTCGTGGCAGCGCGAGAGCCGCACACCGCGGCCGAGCAGCGCGGGGTAGACCTCCCTCGTGTCGGCCCAGACCCAGCGCGGGGGCCCGTCGCCGTTCACGCGGCTCTCCGGCCCGTCCTCGCCGCCTCCGGGACCGTTCACGTCGTGCCGGGCGGCTCCCGGGCCGCCCCGCCCGGCCTCCAGCTCCCGGACGGCCGCCGCGAGATCCGGGACGGCCGCGGTCTCGCCCCCCTCGGGGCGGAGCAGGCCGCCCCCGCCGCCCCCCGGCACGACCACGACGTTCATGTGTCCAGCGTGTCACGTGCCACCGACGGTTCCGGTCAGGTGAGCGGGATGCAGACCTCGTCTTCGAGCGGGGGTTCGATCTCCTGGGGCCGGCAGCCCGTCGCGGCGAAGCAGCGGATCCGCAGGGTCTCCGGCGTGACCGCCAGGTGCAGGAAGCTCTTGAAGAACGGCGGGTTGTCCCAGTCGGACAGCTCCGACAGGTAGCGGTGGAACACCTTGTCCACCGGCAGCCGGATCGGCAGCGGCCACGCGCCGAGCACCCGTGCCGCCCAGCGCATCCGCCGGGTGATCTTCACCCCGTCGATCGGCCGCGGCGGGGTGTTGCCGATGTGCTTGGACATCAGGCACAGCGCCTCGTCCGGCGTGAGGTAGAGCCACCGCATGCGCAGCCGATCGCTGTAGAGCTTGCTGTAGAACGACAACGAGTCGCCGCGCAGCGGGTAGCACTTGTAGTCGTCCTCGTGCACGTCCCCGACGGTGACCCGGGGGGTGGTGTGGGTGGCGTGGGTGAACGCCCCGGATCCGCCCGCCACGATGTACTGGATCGTCCGGTCGCCGACCTTGACCGGGAAGCGCTGGTAGTTGTGCACGTCGCCGCCGATGGCCGCGACGTAGTTGTGCCGGGGGTCGCGCACGATGTCGTCGACCGTGCCGCCGCCCTCCAGCTTCGACGGCTTGTACTCGTTGCGGGTGTAGATGGGCTTGCCGGTGACGAGCACCTTGGGCCGGGGGTCGAGCGAGACCTCCCTGAGCCAGTTGGCCTGCTCGCGGTCGATGTCGCCGACGATCCCGGTGTCCACTCCCACGATGACCAGCCCGGGGGTCTCCATCGCCCAGTACGGCCCCGGCTGGACGGCCTGCTGCCCGGGCAGCGACCGGCGCTCGCGCGCCCGGGCCAGCCGCTCCTCGTCGATCTTCTCGGGCTTGCGCCAGAGCAGCCCGCGCAGCCCGGACGGCGAGAGCCTGAAGCCCTCGCGCCGGGCCTTCAACGCGGGGGCGTCGCAGAAGACCCGCATGAAGCCGCCGAGCCCGTCGTACCAGTCGTGGTTGCCGGGGATCGCGTAGATCGGCGCCCGGTAGTCCTGGTAGGGGCGGAAGAACTTGTCGTCGTACTCGTTGCCGGAGCCGGTGGGGTAGATCACGTCGCTGGCGATGATCGTGAAGTCCGTGTCCTCACCGATCTTGAGCATGCCGGGGATCACGGCGTACTGCGAGGCGTCGCCCTCCCCCGTGTCGCCCATGACCAGGAAGGAGAACTCCTCCCCGACGTCCATCGGGATCCGGAAGGACGGGTCCACGCCCCGGTCCCGCTGCGAGCCCACCCAGCGCGCCCGGACCTGCCCCGAGGGGTCGCCGAACAGGGCGGCGAGGATCTCGTTGCGCGATCTCCAGAGGGTGAGCGGGTTGAACCAGGAGAACGACTCCTGGTTCGGGCGCAGGTCCTTGAACGCGCCCATCTCGACGCAGTCCCAGCCCGCCCCCTCCTCGGAGATCCGGGAGGAGACCTCGCGCCCACGTTCCGCCGCCTGCTCGACATCCACCATGGCCAACATTCTGGCCGCGATCTCGCGATCATGCGGCCGTTCGGCGGAGAGGTCCGGGGAAAGCCCTGGGGACTCCCCGCCTAGGGCAGGCGGCCGATCTGGAAGTCGTCGAAGTACACGCGGGTCTCCGCCTCCACGCCCGGCCACTTGCTGACGTGGATCCCGAACCTGGGCTTGCCCGTGGCCTTGGCCGCGTCCTCGTCCACGAGGTCGGCCACCAGCTCCTCGCCCACCCAGAAGGCCACCCGGACCCGGTCGCCGTCCCGGGCGCACTCGACCCGCAGGGTCGTGCCGTTCTTCTTGAACTCCGGCACCTGGAGGTCGGGCGTCAGGTCCCAGCCCTCCTTGCCGGTGGTGTACCTGCTGATGCGCGCGCGCCCGCCGGGAGTGACCTCCGCGTAGTAGACGAAGGAGTTCTCGTCGTCGGGCGAGTACTGGCAGAAGACCCCGCTCCACGCGTTGGACTCCTGCCCGGCGGCGAGGTCGACCTTGACGCTGACCAGCGCGCGATCCGGCGCCTCGGCGTTGACCGGCGCGTGGTTGGGGCGGTAGCTCGCCGAGGAGTCGGTGGCGATCGTGTAGCGGCCGTCCCCGGTGTAGCCGTGGATCGTGTCCACCCGGGTGCCGCCCCCGTTGTGCCAGCCGGACGCGTCGTTGGCGAAGTCGTCCCGGTAGAGCACGTCGGTGATCTCGGGCGGCCCCTGCGGCAGCAGCGCCCGGACGCCGAGCACCCCGGCCGTCACCAGCAGCAGCGCCCCGGCCGCCGCGCCGCCCACCAGGTACGGCCGCCGCCGGAACGGGCGCGGGGACGCGGGCGAGGACGGGCCCCCGGTCGCCGCCGGAGCGGCCGAGGTGACCAGGCCGGAGAGGTTGAGCCGGATCGTCCCGGCCACCCTGGCGGTGTCCGCCGCCTCCTTCTGCCCGACCAGCCCGGACAGCACGTCCATGGCCGACGGCCGGGCCTGCGGGTCCTTGTCCAGGGCCGCCTCGACCAGGGAGCGCAGCTCCGGTTCGAGTCCCTCCAGCTTCGGGGTGTCGTGGACCACGCGGTAGAGCGCCTCCGGCACGGTCCTGGAGGCGAACGGCGAGGCGCCGGTCGCGGCGGCGGCCACCACGCAGCCCCAGGCGAAGACGTCGGCGGGCGGGCCCGCCCGGCCGTCGGAGACCAGTTCCGGGGCCATGTACTCCGGGGTGCCGAGGATCTTGCCGGTGACGGTCTGCCCCCGGCCGGCGTCCAGGGCGCGGGCGATGCCGAAGTCGATCACCCGGGGGCCGAGCGGGGAGAGCAGCACGTTGGCGGGCTTGAGGTCGCGGTGGACCACCCCCGCGCCGTGGATCGCGGTGAGCGCGGCCGCCACCCCGACGGCCAGCGCCTCCAGGTTGGACCCGGTCAGCGGGCCCTGCTCGCGCAGCAGGCGGGCGAGGTCGGGCCCGGCGACGTACTCGGTGACCACCCAGAGCGGTTCGCCCTCCAGCCGGGCGTCCAGCACGGGGGCGGTGCAGAAGCGGCTGACCCTGCGCGCCGCGGCCACCTCGCTCCGGAACCGCGCCACGAACTCGGGGTCGGCGGCCAGGTGACGGTTGATCACCTTGATCGCCACCGGCCCCGCGGGCCCCTCGCCGAGGTAGACCGTGCCCATGCCGCCCCGGCCGAGACGCCCGGCGATGCGGTAGGGGCCCAGTTCGACCGGGTCCTCGGGCTCCAGGGCGAGAACCGGGGGAAGTCCGTATGCCGTCACAGCGGACGATCCTAAGTCGGATAGATCATCTGATGTAACGAAAAATCCAATTACATGGCCAACCGTGAAGAACAACGGAGCCCGCCCGGATCGGCGACCTGGGGATCGGTCACCACCCCGGACCGGCCACCGCTCCGGAGCCGGTCCGGCGGCGGTCCGGCGGCGGTCCGGCGGCGGGGTCAGAAGCGGCTGAGCCGGAAGTCGCGGAAGTCCGCCCGAGTGGGGGTCTTCTCATCCGGCGACCGTCCGGCCGTCACGCCCACGGCGGTCACCGGGAAGGGCGAGGCGTCGTCGACCGCGTCGGCGACGCGCTCACCGTCCACCCAGAGCGTCAGAAGCGTCCTGCGCGGCTCCGTCAGGCAGACCGCCGTCAGGGCGACGGCCCGGCCCGGCCCGTACGGCCGCCGCTCCGGCTCCCGCCCCGCCGCGGCCAGGCGGGAGACCCGGGTTCCACCGGACACCTTGACGATCTCGGCTCCCCCGTCGCCCCGGACGGACAGGTCGTACCCGTCCCGGCCGCCCGGACCGGACCGGCACGAAAACCCGGCCCGGCCGCCTTCACCCATCTCGTGAACCCTCATCCGCACGCTCAGCAGGCTGGTCCGCGGCGGAGGGGCGGTCAGCGGCGCGAGCGTGAGCCGGTCGGGGGCCTCGGCGTCGGCGGCCGGCCGGAGGCCGTCCACGGCGAACACCGTCCCCGCCGGATCGGGCGGCCCGTCGTCGGCCCAGGCGAACGCTCCCGCGACGGCCGTCGCCAGCGCCAGCGCCGCTCCCCCGCGGGCGGCCCACGGGGGCGGCCGCCATCCGGCGCGGCGGCCCGCCGCCTGCGCCTTCGCCAGGTGGACGGTGCCGCGTCTGTCCATCGGAGGTTCCCTTCTGACCGGGCGGAAGGGCGATCATCGTAGCCCCGCGCGGCCGCCGTACAGCTCTGGAATATAGTTCTGTCCGTGTACGCGCACTGGGAGACCGTCCCCACACGGTGGAAGGACAACGACGTCTACGGCCACATGAACAACGCCGTCCATTACTCGCTGATGGACACGGTGATCAACACGTGGCTGATCAGGACCGCGGGCCTGGACATCCACGAGGGCGACGTCATCGGCCTGTGCGTGGAGTCGCACTGCCTCTACAAGGCCTCGATCTCCTTCCCCGAGGCCGTCCGGGTCGGGCTCCGGATCGGGAAGCTGGGCCGCTCCAGCGTCCGCTACGAGCTCGGCCTGTTCCGCGAGGACGGCGAGACCGTCGTGGCGGAGGGCCACTTCGTCCACGTCTTCGTGGACCGGGAGACCCGCAGGCCCGCCGAGATCCCGGCGCCGCTGCGCGCCGCCATGGAGAAATTGGTGATCGACGAATGAGCACGTCCACCCGCACGGCCGTCCTGGTGGAGTCGGGCCGCCCGGCCCCCTACGCGGACTCGCGCCCGCTGCGGGTCATGCCGCTGACGCTCGACCCGCCCGGCCCCGGGGAGCTGCTGATCCGGGTGCGGGCGGCGGGCCTGTGCCACTCCGACCTCTCGGTGATCAACGGCTCCCGGCCCCGGCCGCTGCCGATGGCCCTCGGGCACGAGGCGGCGGGCGAGGTCGTGGAGGCCGGCGAGGGCACCGAGTTCGCCCCGGGCGACCACGTGGTGCTGGCGTTCGTCCCGGCCTGCGGGCACTGCCCGCGTTGCGCCGGGGGCCGTCCCGCGCTGTGCGAGCCGGGCGCGGCGGCCAACGGGAGCGGCACCCTGCTCGGCGGCGGGCTGCGTTTCGCCGACGCCGACGGCGGCCGCCCCTGGCACCACCTCGGCGTCTCGGCCTTCTCCGAGTACACGGTCGTGTCGGCCCGCTCCGCGGTCAAGGTCGACCCCGAGCTGCCCGCGGAGATCGCCGCCCTGTTCGGCTGCGCCGTCCTGACCGGCGCGGGCGCCGCCTTCTACAGCGCCGAGGTCGCGCCCGGCGACAGCGTCGCGGTGTTCGGCCTGGGCGGGGTCGGGCTGGCCGCGCTGCTGGCGGCCAAGGCCGCCGGCGCGGCGACCCTGGTCGCGGTGGACGTGGTGGAGTCCAAGCTGCAACTGGCCCGCGAGCTCGGCGCGACGCACACCGTCGCGGGCGGCCCGGACGCCGTGGAGGAGATCAGGGAGATCACCCGCGGCGGGGCCGAGAAGGTCGTCGACACCACCGGGGTGGTCCCGGTCCTGGAGCAGGCCTACCGCGCCACGGCCCGGGGCGGCACCACGGTGACCGTCGGCCTGCCCGACCCCTCCCGCGAGCTGGTCCTGCCCGCGCTCAGCCTGGTCGCCGAGGAGCGCACGCTCCGGGGCAGCTACCTGGGCTCGTGCGTGCCCCGCCGGGACGTGCCGCGCTTCGTCGACATGTACCGGGCCGGGATCCTGCCGGTGGACGCGCTGCTGTCGCACCGGCTGACCCTGGACGAGGTCAACGAGGGCTTCGACCGCCTGCACACCGGCGAGGCCGTCCGCCAGGTGATCGTCTTCTGAGGAGCCCCCGGAGGCCCGGACCGAGGGGTCCCCGGGGCCCGGAAGGGAGCCGGATCGAGCGGGGCGCGACGGCCCGGGGTGTGACGCCGCGGGGTGTGACGGCGGGGCGGCGGGGGGACGTTCGAGTGGCGGCGGACATTTGACCCGTCGCCCGGCGGCGCTTTCCCCGCCGGCCCGCGTGGCCGGCGCCCGGGCGGGTACACGCCTGGCACGGCCGGCGGACCGACCCCGGCGCGGCATCCGGACCCCGCCCGGGGCGTGCCGTACCCGAGCCCTGACCCGAGGACGGCGATGCAGACCTTCCTCCCCTATCCCGACTTCGCCGCCACCGCGCGGGTCCTGGACCCGCTGCGGCTCGGCAAGCAGCGGGTCGAGACGATCCAGGTGCTGCGCGCGCTGACCGTGCCCGGGTACGGCTGGCGCAACCACCCGGCGGTGCGGATGTGGACCGGCTACGAGGAGGCCCTGGTCAGGTACGGCCTGGAGGTGTGCGGGCACTGGTGCTCCCTGGGACGGGCCGACACCTGCGCGGAGACGCTGGCCCGGGAGCTGACCGAGCGCCGCGGCGTCGGCGTCCCGCGCTCCCAGGAGCTGCTCGGGACGGCGGGCGAGCTGCCGCCCTGGCTGGGCGATCCCGCCTTCCACCTCAGTCACCGGTCGTCCCTGCTGCGCAAGCTCCCGGACCACTACCGCCCGATCTTCGGCGACGAGCCGGACGACCTGCCCTACGTCTGGCCGGCCTCCGACCGCACTCCCCCGCCGCCCGGGTGACCGTCCGGCGGGGGCGCGGCCTCAGGGGATGAGCACGCCGGGGTTGAGGACGCCCTCGGGGTCGAGGCGCTCCTTGATCCCGCGCAGGATCTCCACGCCCAGCTCGCCGATCTCGGCGGCGTAGGCGTCGCGGTGGTCGCGGCCGACGCCGTGGTGGTGGGAGATCGTGCCGCCCGCGGCGACGATCGCCTCGTTGACCGAGCGCTTGGCGGCCTCCCACTGGGCGAGCGGGTCCTCGCTCTGGGCCGTGACGACCGTGAAGTAGAGCGAGGCGCCGGCGCCGTACACGTGGGAGATGTGGCACATCACCAGCGGCGAGCCGAGCGCGCCGTGCAGCGCGAGCCGTACGGCGTCGTACAGGCGCGGCAGGGCGGACCAGAACCCGGCGGTCTCCAGGGTCTCCACCGTGGCGCCCGCGGCGAGCAGGGAGTCGCGCAGGTAGGGGGCCGAGTAGCGGCCGTGCGCCCAGGACTCGCCGGGCTCGGCGCCCAGGCAGGTCCCGCCGAGGCCGGCCAGGACCGCGGCGGCCCGCTCGCGGCGCTCGGCGGCCTCCTGCGGATCGCCCTCGTAGCCGGCGATCACCAGGCAGCCCGCGCCCGACGACATGCCGCCGAGCTCGCCCGGCTTGGCCAGGCCGATCATCGTCTCGGTCTCGTCGGACAGGCGCAGCACGGTCGGGAGCGGGCCGTCCTGGGCCAGGCGGCGCAGCGCCGCCCGGCCGGCGGCGAAGGAGTCGAACCGCCAGCCCTCGTAGATCCGCACGGCCGGGGCCCGGCGCACCCGGAGCCGGAGCGAGGTGATCACCCCGAAGGCGCCCTCGGAGCCGAGGATCACCTGGCGCAGGTCGGGCCCGGCGGCGGACTTGGGCGCGCGGCCGAGGTCGAGGGTGCCGCGCGGGGTGGCCACGGTCATGCCGACGACCATGTCGTCGAAGCGGCCGTACCCGGCCGAGGCCTGGCCACTGGAGCGGGCCGCGGCGAAGCCGCCCAGCGTGGCGTACTCGAACGACTGCGGGAAGTGCCCCAGGGTGAGCTCGTGGGCGGCCAGCAGTTCCTCGGCCTGCGGCCCGCGCAGACCCGGCTCCAGCTCCGCGACCATCGACTCGGCGTCCACCGAGACGAGCCGGTTGAGCCGGGCCAGGTCGAGGGCGACGACCCCGGCATGCCCCTCACGCGCCGGCGTCAGTCCGCCGACGACCGAGGTGCCCCCGCCGAACGGGACCACCGCGACCCGGTGCGCGGCGCAGATCCGCAGCAGCTCCAGCACCTCGTCGTGCGAGCCGGGCAGCAGCACGGCGTCGGGGGCGTCGGAGCCGTCCCCGGCGCGCATGCGCATCAGGTCGGGGGTGGACTTGCCCCGGGTGTGGCGGACGCGGGCCTCGTCGCCGGAGCGGACGTTCCCGGCGCCGAGGACGGACTCCAGCTCCGCGAGGACGGCGGCGGGGAGCGTCGCGGCGGGCAGCCGCACCTCCTCCAGGTTCACCGGCGGCGCCTCGGGCGCGCGCACGCCCAGGATGTCCTGGAGCAGTTTGCGGACCGGTTCGGGCAGGTCGGCGGCCCGGGCGGGATCGCCCCAGCCGGACCAGAGCATCGGTTCGGCGGCGGCGACCGGAGTCGCCGGGGCCTCCGGGACCGCCCGGTCCGCCGTTCCGGCCGGGGTCACTGCTTCCGCACGATGAGTTTCCACCCCTACACTGTGACATATGGCGTCCATTCGTCACAATACGGTCAGTGATCACGACGAGGACCCCGGCGAGCCCCCCCGCGGGCCCGACGTCCGCGAGGGCCGCGGCGACGCCGTCCTCGACGCGGCGCGCGAGGTGGTGCTCGCGGTCGGGGTGCGGCGCACCACGCTCACCGACGTGGCGCGCCGGGCCGGGGTGTCCCGGATGACCGTCTACCGCCACTGGCCAGACGTGCGCAGCCTGGTCGCCGACCTGATGACCCGCGAGTGGGTGCTCGTCGCGGGGCGCTTCGCCACCGAGGACCCGGTCCCCGCCGCGGCCGGGGTGGTGCGGGCGCTGCGCGGGCACCCGCTCTGGCGCAAGATCGTCGAGGTGGACCCGGAGCTGCTCCTGCCGTACCTGCTGGACCGCAGGGGCTCCAGCCACGACGCCATGCTCGCCCTGGTCGAGCTCGGCATCACGCGGGGCCAGGAGCGGGGCGCCGTACGGCCCGGCGACCCCGTGGCCATGGCCAGAGCCGTGCTGCTGACCGCCCAGTCCTTCCTGATCTCCGGCCCCACCATGCTCGACCCGGTCACCGAAGAGGAACTGGACGCCGAGCTGACCGCACTCCTGGAGAGGTATCTGACGCCGTGAAGCCCCCGTCCCCCCTCGATCCCGCCGGCGCGAAGTCCCCCCTGGACGCCGCGTCCTCCCTCAACGCCGCCCGCCGCTCCCGCGAGCTCGCCGAGCTGGCCGGCGGCCCGACCGTCGACGTGCTGGTGGTCGGGCTGGGCGCCACCGGCGCGGGAGCCGCACTCGACGCCGCCTCGCGCGGCCTGTCGGTGGCCGCGATCGACGCCTGCGACCTCGCCTTCGGCACCTCCCGGTGGAGCTCCAAGATGATCCACGGCGGCCTGCGCTACCTCGCCAAGGGGCAGGTCGGGGTGGCCTACGAGAGCGCCGTCGAGCGCGGCGTGCTGCTCCGGCGCACCGCGCCGCACCTGGTGCGGGCGCAGCCGTACCTGCTCCCGCTGACCCCGGCGGTCTCCTCCGCGCAGGCGGCGACGGTGATGGCCGGCTACCGGCTCGGCGACGGGCTGCGCATCGCGGCCGGCACCCCGCACCGCCTGCTGCCCGGCCCCTCGCGGATCTCCGCCTCCCGGGCCCTGGAGCTCGCCGCCCCGCTGAGCCCGCACGGCCTGCGCGGGGCCCTGCTCTCCTGGGACGGGCGGCTGATCGACGACGCCCGGCTGGTGGTCGCGCTGGCCAGGACGGCCGCCGCGCACGGCGCCAGGATCCTGACCCGGTGCCGGGCGCTGGAGCTCGGCGGCCGGGAGGCGCGGGTCCGGGACGAGCTCACCGGGGAGACCTTCACGATCCGGGCGAGAGCGGTGATCAACGCCGCGGGGGTCTGGGCCGCCGGGCTCGATCCGGCCATCCGGCTGCGGCCCTCGCGCGGCACCCACCTGGTGCTGCGGCCGGAGACCCTGCCGGGGCTGCGGGCCGGGCTGCACGTCCCGATCCCCGGGGAGAGCAACCGCTTCGCGCTGGTCCTCCCCCAGGCCGACGGGCGGATCTACGTCGGCCTGACCGACGAGCCGGTGGAGGGGCCGGTCCCGGACGTCGCCGAGGCCCCGGAGGAGGACGTGACGTTCCTGCTCGGCGTGCTCAACTCGGTGCTGGGCACGGCGGTCCGCCGCGAGGAGGTGGCCGGGACCTTCGCCGGGCTGCGCCCGCTGCTGGCCGCGGAGGAACGCGCGGGGGGACGCGTGGCGCGCACCGCCGACCTGTCCAGGAAGCACGCGCTGCTCACCTCCGCGGACGGGGTGGTCACCATCGTGGGCGGCAAGCTGACCACCTACCGGCGGATGGCCGAGGAGGCGGTGGACCGCGCCGTCCGGCTGCGCGGACTGGGGGCCGGCGGGAGCCGTACGGCGCGGCTGCCCCTGGTCGGCGCCCTCCCCGCCGGAGCCGGGGCGCCCGCGCGACCGGTGGGCCCCGGCTCCGGCGCGCCCGCGCGGCTGGTGGAGCGCTACGGGAGCGAGGCGCGGGACGTGCGCGCGCTGGCGGAGCGGGACCCGGCGCTGGCAGAGCCGCTGCCGACCGGGGTCACCCTGGCCGAGCTCGTCTGGGCGGTCCGGCACGAGGGGGCGCTGGACGCCTCGGACCTGCTGGACCGGCGGACCCGGATCGGGCTGGTCCCCGGCGACCGGGAGGCGGCGCTCCCCGCGGCGGAGGCGGCCCTCACCTACGAGGAATAGAGGTCTTTACCCACCCTTGGGAGTCTTCACCCCCCATCCCAGACCCTTGTATCCGTTAGGTTAGTCTTACCTAAGACTGGATAGGGGGAGTGTGTGACGACGGCGAACGTTCCCGGCAGGGCGGTCAAGGGGTGCGCGCACCCCTCCGGCTGCCATACCGGCGGCCTGCCCGTCCACGCCAGCGCGACGGTCGGGGCCCGCCACTGGCTGCTCATCGAGCATCCCGGCCCGTGGGCGTCCCACCTGGAAGACTGCCGGCTGCCCGAGGACGTCCACACCCTTATCAAAAGGGCCGCGAGCCTCGGGATCCGGCCCCAGCTCATCCGCCGCCCCGGCCGCAGGACCCCCGTGGACCAGGACATATACGTCATGGTCGCCGACTCCACGGCCGCCGAGCCCTGGATCGCCGAGGCCGTCATCGAGAGTGCGGACGATCTTGACCTGGACGCTCTGGTGGCCGGAGTGCTCCCGGAGTCCTGCATACTTGTAAGTGAGCCGGTTTTCCTGGTCTGTACGCACGCCAAGCGCAACGCGTGCTGCGCCCGCATTGGACTTCCCCTCGCTCGTTCACTGGCAGAGGTTTTGCCGGACAGAGTATGGGAAACATCACATGTTGGCGGCGATCGATACGCCGCCAATCTCGTGTGCTTGCCACACGGGCTCTACTACGGCAGCATGTCTCAGGCTGCTGCGATCGCAGCAGCCGACGCGTACCGGTCCGGCGAGGTGATTCTCGACCGTTTCCGGGGACGCGCAGGCATCCCAGAGCCGCTGCAAGCCGCCGAGCACTTTGTCCGTTCCCACACGGGAGAGCTCTCGGTCGGCGGAGTGGCCGCGGAGTCCTCCAGGTCGGACGGCGACGTCACCGAAGTCATCGTGCTCGGTGGCGACGCCCGTTTTCGGGTAGTGGTTGAACCCATGACGTTGCCAACGCCATGTGGTACGGCTTGCGCCGACACGATCACCACCTATCGGCTGGTCGCGCTGGACAGGCTCACGCCTGTGCTGTACGCCACGCCCGCTCTGACCTGATTAGAGGGAACATCGCGGTCGATCCACGCGTTGGCTCCAGGGACGTCAAAAGCGTCCAATGCGGTAGTAACCCGAAATACTTCTCACTAGAAGGTGGTTTTCTCATGTCTCAGGTACGTCGGCAGATCGCCCGTCCTCGCCCCAGCTGGGGCTGGCAGGATGACGCCGCGTGCCGGGGTGAGGACCTTGTGCTCTTCTTCGGTCCCGATGGTGAGCGTCAGCCCGAGCGTGACATCCGCGAGCGTAAGGCCAAGGCCATCTGCGGCCAGTGCCCCGTTCGCGCCGAGTGCCTTGACTACGCGCTGTCCCGTCCGGAGAAGTACGGCACCTGGGGCGGGCTGAACGAGGACGAGCGCGCCTCCGAGCGCCGTCGTCGCATGCGCCGCGCCGCCAGCGCCGGCATCAGCGCCGTCGCCTGATACAACCTCCACCCGGCTTCCCTCGCAACGTGTGATCTCGCTGACGTCCTGCGAGATCACACGCTGTTTCGTGTCGAGGCCCGGCGGGCCCGCCCCGGTCAGGAGCGGGCACCTTCCGGTCTCCCCTCACGGCCTTCCGGTCCCCGCTTCCGGACGGCCGCGCTCCGTCCTCCCCTTACGGACGGTTGCGCCCCGGCTTCCGCATCTCCTTGTGGATGACCTTCCACCTGTTCTGCAGCTCCTTGCGGAGCCGCGCGTCGGTGCGTGAGGCCATCCACGCCGCCTCCCGCTGCAGCTTGTTCCAGCTGGCCAGCCGGCGTTCGGGGAGCGTGCCGTCCTCGATCGCGGCGATGACCGCGCATCCGGGCTCGGTGGCGTGGGCGCAGTCGGCGAACCTGCACCGCGCGGCCAGCTCCTCGATGTCGGCGAAGACCATGTCCACGCCCTCGCCCATGTCGTACAGGCCGATGCGGCGGATGCCCGGCGTGTCGATGACGAGGCCGCCGCCGTCGAGCGGGATGAGCTCCCGGTGCACGGTGGTGTGCCGCCCCCTGCCGTCACCGGCGCGGACCTGCTGGGTCTCCATCACCTCCGCCCCCGCGAGGGCGTTGACCAGAGTCGACTTTCCCGCGCCCGAGGCGCCCAGCACCACGGCGGTGCGGGTGCCGCCCAGGTAGCCGCGGACGATCTCCACGCCCTCCCCGGTGAGGGAGGAGACCGCGTGCACGTCGACGCCGGGCGCGGCCGTGGCGACCTCGTCCAGCAGGAACTCCAGGCTCTCGCTGAGGAGATCCGCCTTGGTGATGAGCACCACCGGCTGCCCGCCGCTCTCCCAGGCCAGCGCGAGCAGCCGCTCGATCCGGCCCAGGTCCGCGGTGTCGGTGGCGTGCAGGGCGGGCTCGGCCACGAAGACGACGTCGACGTTGGCGGCGAGCACCTGCCCCTGGGAGTCGTCGGACAGGCCGCCCCGCGAGGTGCGGCCCACCCCGCCGCGGACGAAGGCGGTGCGGCGCGGCAGCAGCGCCTCCAGCTCGAAGCGCCCCTCGGGCAACTGCCGGAGCGCGGCCCAGTCGCCCACGCAGGGCAGGGCCACCGGGTCGTCGGCGGCGGCCCGGCGCACCCGGGCACTGTAGTGGACCTGGAGATGACCGTCGGCGCAGAGCACCTCGGCGGCGCCGCGGTCGACGCGGGACACCCGGGCGGGGATCGTACCGGTGGGGAGCTCGGTGGCGAGGGAGTCGTTCCAGCCGAGCGAGGAGAGATCGTAGGAACCAGACAGA
This sequence comes from Planobispora longispora, assembly GCF_016863135.1. Taxonomy (GTDB): domain Bacteria; phylum Actinomycetota; class Actinomycetes; order Streptosporangiales; family Streptosporangiaceae; genus Planobispora; species Planobispora longispora. The sequence goes on along the minus strand of NZ_BOOH01000021.1, from coordinate 329,789 downwards.
ACTGGTGAGGACAACGTGGACACACCCTTTTGTGAGGCTTCGAAAGCCGGGTGTCCCGTGTCGGAGACGAGCTAGGCGGACACCCGGAGGTTGACGGACGGCATGGTCGTCAGAAAGACCCGCATAGTCCTCACCTCCCGATGTCGTGGCCGCCCCTGCGACGGAGCGGCGAAGCCGGACCAACTATAGCGCAGGTCCGGCTCGCGATCACAAACGATTAACGCGGGCGCCCGGAGGCCGGGGGGACATCCCTCCCGCCCGGCCTCCGGAGCGCACGCGCCCTACAGACCCGGGGCCGGGAAGCGGGAGGTCAGCTCGCGCACTTCGCCCGCGACGCGGGTGACGGCGTGCTCGGCCTCGTCCTCGCCCTTGGCCAGCGCGGTGACGACCTGGTCGATCCAGGCGCCGATCTGGCGCATCTCGTCCTCGCCCATACCCCGGCTGGTCACGCCGGCGGTGCCGATCCGGATGCCCGAGGGGTCGAACGGCTTGCGCGTGTCGAACGGCACGGTGTTGTAGTTGGTCTCCAGGCCCGCCCGGTCCAGCGCCTGCGCGGCGGGCTTGCCGCCGATGCCCTTGGGGGTCAGGTCCATCAGGATCAGGTGGTTGTCGGTGCCGCCGGAGACCAGGTCGAACCCGCGGGCGGCCAGCTCCTCGGCCAGCGCCCGGGCGTTCGCGACGACCTGGTGGGCGTAGGCCCTGAAGTCGTCGGTGGCGGCCTCCTTGAGCGCCACCGCGATGGCCGCGGTGGTGTGGTTGTGCGGGCCGCCCTGCAGGCCGGGGAAGACCGCCTTGTTCAGCGCGGCGGCGTGCTCGTCGGAGGTGGCCATGAGCATGGCGCCGCGGGGGCCGCGCAGCGTCTTGTGCGTCGTGGTGGAGATGACGTCGGCGTGGCCGACCGGCGACGGGTGGGCGCCGCCGGCGACGAGGCCGGCGATGTGCGCGATGTCGGCCGCGAGGACGGCGCCGACCTCGCGGGCGATCTCGGCGAAGGCCGGGAAGTCGATGGTGCGCGGGATCGCGGTGCCGCCGCAGAAGATCAGCTTGGGACGCTCGCGCAGGGCGATCTCGCGGACCTCGTCCATGTCGACGCGGCCGGTGTCCTTGCGCACGCCGTACCGGACCGGGTTGAACCACTTGCCGGTGGCCGAGACCGACCAGCCGTGGGTGAGGTGGCCGCCGAAGGGCAGGCCCATGCCCATCACGGTGTCGCCCGGGCTGAGGAAGGCCATGTAGACGGCGAGGTTCGCGGGCGAGCCCGAGTAGGGCTGGACGTTGGCGTGGTTCACGCCGAACAGCGACTTGGCCCGCTCGATGGCCAGGGTCTCGATCTGGTCGATGACCTGCTGGCCCTCGTAGTAGCGCTTGCCGGGGTAGCCCTCGGAGTACTTGTTGGTGAGGACGGTCCCCGTCGCTTCGAGCACCGCCTTGGAGACGTAGTTCTCCGAGGCGATCAGCTTGACGGTGTCGGACTGCCGGCGCTCCTCGGCCTTGACGAGCTCGGCGATCTGCGGGTCGACACTGGAAAGAGAACTCACGGCGCCTTCACTCCCTGTCATCGTTGACATTCGCTGACAACGCGGAAGACCCAGGCGCGCGGCCTCCGCCCTTTCCGCTCCCCGGTGGTAGCCCACCCAATGCGCCAGTCGCGCTTAGACGATAGCGGACCTGTCTCCCTTTCCGAGGCGGCCGGTGCCGTCCGCGGGCCAGAGCCGGTCGACTTCGGCGTTGAGGATGGCCCCGATGAGCACCGCGAGCGCGGTGATGTAGAGCCACAGGAGAACCGCGATCGGCGCGGCCAGCGAGCCGTAGATGGAGACCGGCGAGAACCAGGCGGCGAGCACCTCGCGCAGCACGGCGGCGCAGGCGATCCAGATGATGAGCGCCAGCACGGCCCCGGGCATCTCCCGCCACCAGCGGGTGCGCACCGGGACGCTCACGTGGTACAGGAGCGTGAGGAAGAAGACCGAGCCGATGACGACCACCGGCCAGTAGAGGACGTCCACGAGCATGGTGTAGTCCGGCGGCAGCGTGCTCTGCAGCGCCGCGGGCCCCAGCACCAGGACGGGCATGACGAACAGCCCGCTCAACAGGCCCGCGAGGTAGAGCCCGAAGGACATCAGGCGGGTGCGGATGATCCCGCGCTCCTCACCGAGGCCGTACGCCACCGAGATCAGGTCCACGTAGACGAACAGCGCCCGCGAGCCCGACCAGAGCGCCAGAACGAAGCCCAGCGAGATCAGCGAGACCTGGTTCTCCGGTTTCAGCACGTCGGAGATGAGCGGGGTGACGACGCTGTCCACGGCGTTGTCGGTGAACAGCAGGTGCGCCTGGGTGTCGATCCAGGTTCTGACGTCCTGCACGGTCTCCGGGCCGAACACCTTGGTGAGCTGGCCGACCACGCCGATCAGGCCGAGCACGAACGGCGGCAGCGACAGCAGCGCGAAGAACGCCGCCTCACCGGCCAGTCCGGTGACGCGGTAGGTGATGCCCGCGTTGGTCGTCGCGACGAGCAACGCCCAGGTGTCGGTGCCCCGCACCCACGACAGACCGGCCTTCAGCCTGGTGCTGTGCCGCCGCAGCCTGGAGTGGGCCCAGCGCGGCCGGCGCTTGCCGGAGCCGGAGCGCCGCGTCGAGGCATCGGTGGACGTCATGCCACACAACGGTATTCCCTGCCGCCCGCTATCACGAGTCCGATCATCGATGACCTGACCTCGTGTTCACTGCCCCGGTCACCTGCGGTGAAACACGGGGAGTCCCCGGTGGAACACGCGGGAGAGGAGGGACGGGAGACGGCCGGAGCCGCGCGGGGCGGATGAGAGGACACCGGCCACAGGAGGACTCGGCGGGGGGACCGGGCGCACAATTGGAGACATGATCTGCCGAGAGTGCAAGGACCGCCGTCACGAGGAGTGCCGGGGCGGGTCGTGGTGCGACTGCCAGCACCAGGACCCCGCGGAGCCGCGGGAGTCGCCGCTGGACTGGCCCCGCCAGGGCTAGGGACCGTCCTTCCGCACTCCGGGGGGCGCCGTCCGGCCGTCTCGCGCGGACGCGTCCCAGGCCGTGGCTCCGCGTGGTGGTCTGTGCCCGCTACGTGCCGCGCGTCCAGAGTGTGGACCTGATATTGGACATCTCGGGCCGCCAAGGTATCGTCATGGACATGCCAGCGGACCCCATGCTCGTCGTGCGACGCCACGTCGACCTTCTGCGTGTCCGCAGCGCCATCTGTTGTGACGTCCGTTGACCGTCGCCCCTCGCTGATTTCATGCAGCTCGGGCCCGTGACAGGCGTCCAGCTTTCTGAGTGATCCCGCTCCGAACGACTCTCCCCCGCACTCAACGACGAGGCGGGAGGTGCCTGCGCGTGCCCGGAAATCATCCACACGATCCGATTAAAGGACGCGCACATGACGACCCCGGCCCGTACGGCTAACCGCCACCACAAGCGCCCCCGCGGCGAAGGTCAGTGGGCTCTCGGCTACCGCGAGCCGCTGAACAAGAACGAGGAGAACAAGAAGAACGACGACGGGCTCAACGTCCGTCAGCGGATCATCGACATCTACTCCAAGGCCGGCTTCGACTCCATCGACCCGGCCGACCTTCGCGGACGGATGCGCTGGTACGGGCTCTACACCCAGCGCAAGCCCGGGATCGACGGCGGCAAGACCGCGGTGCTGGAGCCGGAGGAGCTCGACGACCGCTACTTCATGCTCCGCGTCCGGATCGACGGCGGGCAGCTCACCCTGGAGCAGCTGCGCGTCATCGCCGACATCTCCAACGAGTACGGCCGCGGCACCGCCGACGTCACCGACCGGCAGAACATCCAGCTGCACTGGATCGAGATCGAGTCCGTCCCCGACATCTGGGAGCGGCTGGAGGCGGTGGGCCTGTCCACCACCGAGGCCTGCGGCGACACCCCGCGCGTCATCATCGGCTGCCCGCTGGCCGGCATCGACACCGACGAGGTCATCGACGCCACCGCGGAGATCCACCGGATCCAGGACGACTTCATCGGCAACCCCGAGTACTCCAACCTGCCGCGCAAGTTCAAGTCGGCGCTCTCCGGCTGCCCGGCGCACTGCACGGTGCACGAGATCAACGACGTGGCCTTCGTCGGCGTCGTCAACGAGCACGGCGAGCGCGGCTACGACCTGTGGGTGGGCGGCGGCCTGTCGACCAACCCGATGCTGGCCAAGCGGCTGGGCGTCTTCGTCACCCCCGAGCAGGCCTCCGAGGTCTACGGCGGCGTGATCGGGATCTTCCGCGACTACGGCTACCGCCGCCTGCGCCACCGGGCCCGGATCAAGTTCCTGGTCAACGACTGGGGCGCGGAGAAGTTCCGCGAGGTCCTGGAGAAGGAGTACCTCGGCTACACCCTGCCCGACGGCCCCGCGCCCGAGCTGCCGCGCGGCGGCCGCCGCGACCACGTGGGCGTCTTCCCGCAGAAGGACGGCAACTTCTACGTCGGCTTCGCGCCGCGGGTCGGCCGCCTCGACGGCGACAAGCTGCACCTGATCGCCGACATCGCCGAGCGGCACGGCTCCGGCCGGATCCGCACCACGGTCGAGCAGAAGATGGTCATCCTCGACGTCGCCCCCGACCGGGTGGACGGCGTCGTCGCCGAGCTGGAGGCCAACGACCTGCGGGTGAACCCCTCCACCTTCCGCCGCCAGACCATGGCCTGCACCGGCATCGAGTACTGCAAGCTGGCGATCGTCGAGACCAAGGCCACGGCCTCGAACCTCATCGACGAGCTGGAGGCCCGGCTGCCGGACTTCACCGACGCGCTGACCATCAACGTCAACGGCTGCCCGAACTCCTGCGCCCGCATCCAGACCGCCGACATCGGCCTCAAGGGCCAGCTCGTGGTGAACGACGCGGGCGAGCAGGTCGAGGGCTTCCAGATCCACCTGGGCGGCTCGCTGGGCGTCAACGCCGGCTTCGGCCGCAAGGTCCGCGGCCTGAAGGCCACCGCCGCGGAGCTGCCCGACTACGTCGAGCGGGTCCTGCGCAACTTCGACAAGCAGAAGAACGAGGGCGAGACGTTCTCCGAGTGGGTCCAGCGCGCCGACGACGCGGACCTCAAGTGAGCGGGACCGGACGATGAGCGAGCGAGCGGTCCCCTTCCACTGCCCCTACTGCGGCGAAGAGGACCTGGAGCCCTACGAGGGCGACGGCGGCTGGTACTGCCGCTCGTGCGCCCGCGCTTTCAAGCTGAAGTTTCTCGGAATTGGAGTGCGAACGTCATGACGGCACTGGTGGACGTCGAAATCGGGTTACGGCAGCAGCGCGGCGCGCTCGACATGCAGGACATCGTCGAGTCGGCCGCGCGCTTCCTGGAGGACGCCCCGGCCATCGAGATCATCCGCTGGGCGGCGGCGACCTTCGGCGACCGGCTCTGCCTGACCGCGTCGATGAGCGACGCGCTCATGATCGATCTGGTCAGCCGGGTCAAGCCGGGCGTGGACGTGCTCTTCATCGACACCGGCTACCACTTCGCCGAGACGATCGGCACCCGTGACGCGGTCAAGCAGGTCTACGACGTCAACGTGATCGACGTCAAGCCGTCCAGGACGGTGGCCGAGCAGGAGCGCGACCTGGGCCCGCGGCTGTTCGGGCGCAACCCCGACCTCTGCTGCTACCTGCGCAAGGTCGAGCCGCTCAACCGCGCGCTGGAGCCGTACCTCGCCTGGGTCTCCGGCATCCGCCGGGACGAGTCCGCCACCCGCGCCGGGACCAAGGTCGTGGAGTGGGACGCCAAGCGGCAGATGGTCAAGATCAACCCGATCGCCCGGTGGACGCAGGACGACGTCGACAACTACATGGCCGACAACGGCGTGCTGATCAACCCGCTGCACTACGACGACTACCCCTCGATCGGCTGCGCGCCCTGCACCCGCCAGGTCGCGCCGGGAGAGGACCCGCGCAGCGGCCGGTGGGCCGGGATGGGCAAGATCGAGTGCGGCATTCATCTGTGATCGGACACGTCTCCGGCGCCGCACGGGCGATTCCACTGGTCGCGGTGGCGCACGGGTCGCGGGACCCGCGCGCCGCCACGACGGTGGAGGAGCTGCTGGACGAGGTACGGCGCGCACGGCCGGACCTCCCCGTGCGGGCCGCCTACCTGGACCACTCCGCGCCGACGCTCGCCGGGGCGCTGTCAGGTCTGACCGAGGCGGTGGTGCTGCCGCTGCTGCTCACCGAGGCCTACCACAGCCGGGTGGACATCCCCGGCGCGCTGGCCGAGGTCACGGCCCGGCAGCCGCGGCTGCGCGTGCGCCGGGGCACGACGCTCGGCCCGCACCCGCTGCTGACCGACGCCCTGGAGCGGCGCCTGGCCGAGGCGGAGGTGCCCCTCGGGGACCCGGAGACCGCCGTGGTCCTGTTCTCGGCCGGTTCCAGCGACCGCCGGGCCAACGCCACCGTCGCCGCGATCGCCGCGGACTGGGCGGGACGGCGCGGCTGGTGGTCGGTGAGCGCGGCCTACGCCTCGGCCGCCGAGCCCGCCCCCGAGCGGGAGGTGCGGCGGCTGCTGGAGGCCGGAGCCCCCCGCGTGGCTGTCTCCCCCTACCTGCTGGCCCCCGGCTACTTCGCCGACAGGACGCGCGAGCGCACCCTGGCCGCGGGCGCGGAGATCGTGGCGGATGTGCTCGGCCCCGCCCCCGAGGTCGCCTCCGTGCTGCTCGAACGGTACGACCAGGCCCTCCAGGCAGGCGAACGGTCCGCCACCGCCTAGCGCGGCTCCGGCGGCCGGTCCGACGCCGCCTGGCCCGGCTTCAGTGCCCGCGCCAGTGGTCTCCGTGCCGGCGCGGCCTGTCGCGGGGGTCGTCCGGGAGCTCCCGGAGCCCGCCGCGGAAGTCGCCGCGGAGCTCCTTGAGCTCCCCGCGCAGCTCGTGCCACTGCTCCCGCCAGGCGGCCCACGACTTCTTGACCGGCTCGTGGGAGTCGCCGATCACCTTGACGTCGCCCATGAGGGCGAACGCCTTGACCCGCACGACCGGCACGTTCGTGCCCGGGGGCGCCTCGATCACCCGGACCTTCTTGTCCCCCATGATCGCGACGCCCTCGAGGTCGACGTCCACCCCGTCCGGAACGATGATCTTCACGTCGCCCATCACGGCGGTGGCGGCGATGTCCACCACGTTCCCGCGGACCTCGGCGTCGCGCAGGTCGAGGACGACGTCGCCCATCACGGCCACCGCGCCGATCCCCCGTTCGATCCGCCACTTGCCGCGCCGCTTGGAATCACCCATGACGGCCACGAACCAGCGTCGCTTCCGGCCCTCCGGGTGCCCGGCGGGTGCGGGGACGGGCGCGTGACCGGCCTGCGGCAGGTCGGAGGTGACGACCGCGAGCTCGGCGCGGGTGACGGCGAGGTAGGCCGCCTCGGTGCGCTCGGTCAGCTCGCCCAGGGTCAGGCGGCCCTCGACGGAGGCGACGCGCAGTTGCTCGACGGCGGCCTCGCGCTCGGCGTCCGAGGCCCGCATTCCACCCAGATCATCCACAACTCACAACATATCGCGAGAGCGCGCCGGAGAGGATCCTCCGGAAGGAGGAACCCGCTCGTTATGATCAGGACGCATGTCATACGAGGAACTCCTGGAAGCGGTGGACGACAACGACGCCGAGCGGGTCGAGGCCCTGCTCCGGGAGGGCACCCCCGCGGATCCGAAGGACGGGTCGGCCCGGACCGCGCTCTATCGGGCGGCGATGAACGGCCGGACGGAGATCGTACGGGCGCTGCTGGCCGCCGGGGCCGACCCCGACCGGCTCAGCGCCGGGGAGGACGAGGGACTGCCCCTGTGCGCGGCGGCCTCCTGGGACCACACCGAGGCGGTCGAGGCGCTGCTGGCCGCCGGGGCCGCCCCGGCCGGGCGGGAGAGCCACGGCTGGAGCCCCGTGCTCTGGGCCGCCGCCAAGGGGAGCCTCGGCTCGCTGCACGCGCTCCTGGCCGCCGGAGCACCCGCCGAGGACGTCAACGACCACGGCGAGACCGCGCTGACCCTGGCCGCCCGGCGCGGGGCGCCGGGCTCCGTGCGGGCGCTGCTGGAGGCCGGGGCCGACCCGGCGCGGCCGGACGGCGAGGGCGACACGCCGCTGGCGATCGCCTACGACTGGCTCGGCACCCAGTTGGAGAGCGCGCTGCTGGAGCAGGTCTCCGATCACGTGACGGAGGACACCCCCGTCGTGGTGGGCCGCACCCGCGCCGCGGACGGCACCGACCTGGTGACCCTGACGGTCCTGGACGCCGGGGGCAGGCCCCTGGCCGAGGTCGAGTGCCAGCGCGGTCACGCGGCGGTGGCCACCCTCCTGGAGGCCGCGACCGGGCAGTGGCCGTCCTTCGAGGATCTGGCCGAGCGGGCGCTGCCGTACCGGGACACCGACGAGGAGGCCGAGACGTGGTGGACCGTGGTGGGCTCGCTGAGCGACCGCGGCGACCACGCGACCTTCGACGCCGCCGTCCGGATGTGCGCGGCCGAGGATCCGCGCAGGCGGGAGTTCGCCGTCGACGTGCTCGCCCAGTTCGGTTTCCGCGAGGGTGACAAGCCCTTCCTGGAGGCGTCCCTGCCCGTCCTGCGGCGGATGGCGGTCACCGAGGGCGACGAGCGGGTGCTGCGCTCGCTGCTCGGGGCGCTCGGCCACCACGCCGACCCGCGCGCCCTGCCCGAGGTGCTGGGGATCATCACGGCCGAGGGGTGGACCCGCACCGAGGCGGACCCGGCGGCGCTGGCCGCGGTTCTGCCGCCCGGTCACGCCGAGGGGCTCGCGCTGCTCGTCTCGATGACCGAGGACCCCGACGACGACGTCCGCGACTGGGCGACCATGAGCCTGGCCGGGCTGGAGGAGGACACCCCGCAGATCCGCGACGCGCTGGCCGCCCGGCTCGCCGACCCGGACCTCGGCACGGTGGCCGAGGCGGCCAGGGGCCTGAGCGAACGGGGCGACCCGCGGGCGCGGGCGGGGATCGAACGGGTCCTCGCCGAGAGCGACGACGACTACGCCAGGGGAATCGTCGAGGACCTGTGACACCGCCGGAGCCGTCGGCCCGCCGTGGCGGGCCCGGCGGCCGCGGACCCGTCGGCCGCGGATCCGCCGTCTCGTCGGCCCGCCGGACATCCCGCTCTCGCGACGGCGTATGTTCGCTCATGAACACCTATCCACCCCATGAACACCCGAACGATCGAAGGGATATCGCCATGGCGACGACACGCACCGCGACGACCCAGTGGAAGGGCGCGCTGCTCGACGGTTCCGGCACGGTCTCGCTGGACTCCTCCGGAGTGGGCGCGTTCGACGTGTCCTGGCCCTCGCGGGCCGAGGAGGCCAACGGCAAGACCTCCCCCGAGGAGCTCATCGCCGCCGCGCACTCTTCCTGCTTCTCCATGGCCCTGTCCCACGGGCTGGCCCAGGCGGGCACCCCGCCGCAGTCCGTGGAGACCAAGGCCGATGTGACCTTCCAGCCGGGCGAGGGCATCACCGGGATCGTCATCTCGGTCCGCGCCCAGGTCCCGGGCATCACCGCCGAGCAGTTCCAGACCGCGGCCGAGAACGCCAAGGCCAACTGCCCGGTGAGCAAGGCCCTGACCGGCACCACGATCAGCCTCAACGCCGAACTGCTGAGCTGACCGGCCGCCCGGCGCGGTCGCGCGCGTCCCGTCCGGGTGCGCGCGGCCGCGGCCGGGACACGGTCCGGAGGGCCGGGGACGGCCGCGCGGACCCGCCCCTCTCCCGGCGATATGGACCGAATGCCAGGTCGGACCCGCGCGCCACGTTTCCCGAGCCCGGTAAAGGTGACAAGAAGGTCAACACCCTGCGACGGCCCCGGACGGGAGGAGAACAGGTTTAATGCGCGAAGTCTGGCCGGGAGAGCCGTATCCGCTGGGTGGCACCTGGGATGGCGTGGGGACCAGTTTCTCCGTGTTCTCCGAGGTCGCCGAGCGGGTCGAGCTGTGCCTGTTCGGTGAGGACGGCCGCGAGGAACGGATCGACCTGCCCGAGGTGGACGGGTTCGTCTGGCACGGCTACCTGCCCGGGGTCATGCCGGGCCAGCGGTACGGCTACCGCGTCTACGGCCCCTACGATCCCTCCCACGGGCACCGCTGCAACCCCGCCAAGCTGCTCCTCGACCCCTACGCCAAGGCGATCGACGGCGACCTGGTCTGGGACGAGTCGCTGTTCTCCTACCGCTTCACCGATCCGGGCGCGCGCAACAGGGGCGACAGCGCCCCGTTCATGCCGAAGAACGTGGTGATCAATCCGTTCTTCGACTGGGGCGCCGACCGCGCCCCCCGCACGCCGTACCACCAGACCGTGATCTACGAGGCGCACGTGCGCGGGCTCACCATGTGCCACCCCGCGGTGCCCGAGGAGCAGCGCGGCACCTACGCGGGGCTGGGTCACCCGGCGGTCATCGAGCACCTGCTGGGCCTGGGCGTGACGGCGGTGGAGCTGATGCCGGTGCACCAGTTCGTGCCCGAGCACGCCATGGTCGCCCGCGGGCTGACGAACTACTGGGGCTACAACACCATCGCCTACCTGGCCCCGCACAACGCCTACGCCTCCAGCGGGCAGCGCGGCGGGCAGGTGCTGGAGTTCAAGGCCATGGTCAAGGCGCTGCACGAGGCCAACATCGAGGTCATCCTCGACGTGGTCTACAACCACACCGCCGAGGGCGACCACATGGGGCCCACGCTGGGCTTCCGCGGCATCGACAACGCCGCCTACTACCGGCTGCACGACGGCGACCGGCGTTACTACCTCGACTACACCGGCTGCGGCAACTCCCTCAACGTGCGCTCCCCGCACGCGCTTCAACTGATCATGGATTCGCTGCGCTACTGGGTGCTGGACATGCACGTGGACGGCTTCCGCTTCGACCTGGCCTCCGCGCTCGCCCGCGAGCTGCACGACGTCGACCGGCTGAGCGCGTTCTTCGACCTGATCCAGCAGGACCCGGTGATCTCCCAGGTGAAGCTGATCGCCGAGCCGTGGGACGTGGGTCCCGGCGGCTACCAGGTCGGCAACTTCCCGCCGCTGTGGACCGAGTGGAACGGCAAGTACCGCGACACGGTCCGCGACTTCTGGCGGGGCAGCGGCTCGGCGCTGCCGGAGTTCGCCTCCCGGCTGACCGGCTCGGCCGACCTGTACGCCTCCTCCGGGCGCCGCCCGGTCGCCTCGATCAACTTCGTCACCTGCCACGACGGGTTCACCCTGAACGACCTGGTCTCCTACGACCGCAAGCACAACGAGGCCAACGGCGAGAACAACCGGGACGGCACCGACGACAACCGCTCGTGGAACTGCGGCGCCGAGGGCCCGGTGGAGGATCCCGAGATCGTACGGCTCCGCCGCCGCCAGCGCCGCAACTTCCTGACCACCCTCTTCCTCTCCCAGGGCGTGCCGATGCTGACGGCCGGCGACGAGTTCGGCCGGACCCAGGGCGGCAACAACAACGCCTACTGCCAGGACAACGAGGTCTCCTGGATCGACTGGTCGCTGGCGCGGACCGAGAAGGAGCTGCTGGAGTTCGTCAGGACCCTCTCGGCCCTCCGGCGCGGGCACCCGGTCTTCCAGCGGCGCCGGTTCTTCCACGGGCGCAGGTCCGACGACGGCACCCGGGACATCGTCTGGCTCACCCCGTCGGGCGGGGAGATGTCGGCGGCCGACTGGCACACCGGGTACGCCAAGTCGCTGGGGGTCTTCCTGAACGGCCAGGCCATCACCGAGCCGGGCCCGCGCGGCGAGCGGATCGTGGACGACTCGTTCCTGCTGCTGATCAACGGCCACCACGAGGACATGGCCTTCGTCCTGCCCGAGGCGCGGTACGGCGCGGCGTGGCGGACGGTGCTGGACACCGCCGACGACATGCCCCGGGACGACCCCTTCCCCGACGAGTTCTGGCCGGCGGAGTCCGTGATCGCGGTGACCTCCCGCTCCATGCAGGTCCTCTGCTGCCCCAGGGACTAGGGTCCGCTTCCGGGGTTCCGGCCGTCGCGCGCGTCCGCGCGGCAGCCGGCGCGGGCCGTGCGAGGACGCGCGGCGGTCAGGCTCCCGCCGCGACCGTGGCGGTGAGCAGGACCAGCACGAACGTCGTCACCCCGGCCAGACCGTGCAGCAGCACGGCGACCACCGGGAACCGCTGCTCGGCGCCGCGGGCGTGGCGCCCGCCGCCCAGCCAGCGGGTGAACATGACGAAGCCCAGCAGCGCGGCCGCCGCGAGCACCCCGAACGAGAGCCAGGCGAAGACCTTCTCCAGGGTGAGCACGTAGGCCACCCAGGAGCCCAGCGCGGAGACCGCCAGGATCGGGTGCGCGAAGATCAGCACGGTGGGGAAACGGGTCACCTTCGTCGCCTGTTGTTGCAGGCCGCCGCCGGACAGCCACAGATAGAGCAGGTAAATCCCGACCATCGCAGTGATCAGCCACGTCACGATCGCGATCAGCCCCACACGGTCCTCCCTGATCTCTTATGACAGATCATGTAACGGGAGTCAGCTGAAGTCACCTACGATGTCGAATCCGTTATGGGCAGGATGTCGGATCAGTCGCGGACCGGCGCTGTGACAGGGTGGGGACATGCGCCTCATCCATCCGGTGACCGCCGGCGAGCCCGGGTCCGCCCTCGATCTGGCCCGCCTGTACGCCTATCCCGCGAGCCCGTGCCTCCGGCTCAACATGGTGGCCAGCGCCGACGGCGGGATCTGGCTGGACGGCCTGTCGGGCGGGCTGTCCGGCAAGGGCGACAAGCGGATCTTCGGGGTGCTCCGGGGCCTGGCCGACGTGGTCCTGGCGGGGGCGTCGACCGTCCGCGCCGAGGGGTACGGCCCGGCGCGGCCCCGGGAGTCGTGGCGGGAGCTGCGCGAGGGCCGCCCGGCCGCCCCGCCGGTGGCCGTGGTCACCCGGGGGCTGGAGCTGGATCTGGCCTCCCCGCTGTTCACCGAGGCGGAGCCGGACGCGCGCACGATCGTCGTCACCTGCGAGGCCGCGCCCGCGGAGCGGCGGGCGGAGGCCGCCCGGTCCGCCGATGTGATCGTGGCCGGGGACGACCGGGTGGACCTGGCGGCGGCGGTCGGGCAGCTGGGCGAGCGGGGACTGGGGCGGGTGCTGTGCGAGGGCGGGGCCACGCTCAACGGGCAGCTCGCGGAGGCCGGGCTGGTCGACGAGCTCTGCCTGACGCTCAGCCCGATGCTGATCGGCGGGAGCGCCGCGCGGATCCTCGACGGCGCCGGGGCGCTCACCCGTCTCCGGCTGGCCCACGTCATCGAGGAGGAGGGCTTCCTGTTCACCAGGTACGCCCGGGAATCTCACTGACCGGGGACTCCGGGTCGGTGGACAGAAACCGGAAAAAAACGATATATCTCGACCATGACGTCATCTCCCTCCTCCGGTGACGAGCTGCGCGCCACCGTCGCAGCCCGCCGCGACCTCGGCCCCGAGTTCGAGGACTCCCTGATCGAGAGCTTCCTGGAGAAAGTGGACCTGGAGATCGACCGCCGGGTCGACGAGCGGGTCGCGGTCCAGGCCCGCAAGCTGGCCCCGGCCGTCAACCCCACGGTGGCCGCCGGGCAGCGGCTCGCGCTGGCGATCGTCTCCATCGTGCTGGGCGTGGGGGCGACGGTCGCCCTCCCCCTGGTCGCGATGGAGGCCAGCTACCTGCTCCTGTTCGTCTGGGCCGGCATCATCGGGGTGAACATCGCCTTCGTCAGGAGCGGCCGGGCACAGTAGGGGCACCGCCTTCCCCTCCCACATCAAGCAAGCGTACGCTTGGTCACGTTTCCGTACGGCTGACGCGGGAGTTGAAGCGTGAACGAGTACCGCAACCTGATCGGCGGACGGCTGGCGCCCGCCGCCGACGGCCGCACCCTGGACTCGGTCAACCCGGCCACCGGGGAGGTGTGGGCCCGGATCCCGGCGAGCGGGAAGGCCGACGCCGACGCGGCCGTGGCGGCGGCCCGGGAGGCGTTCCCGATGTGGTCGGGCATGCCCGCGCTCGGCCGGGCGCGCTTCCTGCGCCAGGTCGCCGAGGTCTTCACCCGGCACGCCGAGGAGCTGGCCAGGCTCGAGACCACCGACAACGGGCGCATCCTGCGCGACACCCTGAAGAAGGACCTGCCCGGCATGACCTACCTGTGGCAGATCGCCGCCGGTCAGGTGCTGGACGCGGTCAAGGGCGACACGGTGATCCTCGGCCCGGACAGCCTGGGACTGACCCGGCGGGAGCCGTACGGCGTGGCGCTGTGCATCATCCCGTGGAACTCCCCGATCTCCACCTTCTCCGCCAAGGCCGCCTACGCGCTCGCGGCGGGCAACACCGTCATCGTCAAGCCGGCCGAGCAGGCCAGCGCCTCCGTGCTGCGCCTGGGCGAGCTCCTGGCCGAGGTGTTCCCGCCCGGCGTGCTCAACATCGTCAGCGGCCTGGGCGAGGACGTCGGCGACCCGCTGGTCCGGCACCGCGGGGTCAACAAGGTCAGCCTCACCGGCTCCACCCAGACCGGCCAGGCCATCACCCGGGCCAGCGCCGACGCGCTCAAGCCGCTCACCTTCGAGCTGGGCGGCAAGTCGCCGAACATCGTCTTCGCCGACGCCGACCTCGACGCGGCGGCCCGGGGCGTGACGGTCGACTCGGTCTTCACCGGCAACGCCGGGCAGGTCTGCGTGGCCGGGTCCCGCATCCTGATCCAGCGCCCGGTCTGGGACGAGATGATCGGGCGGATCACCGCCATCGCCTCCCACGTCACGCTGGGCGACCCGCTCGACATGGCGACCACGATGGGTCCGATCGTCTCCGCGGGGCAGTACGAGCGGGTCACCTCCTACCTGGAGATCGCCGAGAAGGAGGGCGCCGGGCTGGTGTTCGGCGGCCGGACCGGGGCCGAGGTGGTCCCGTCCCTGCCCGGCGGCTACTGGGTGGCCCCGACGCTGTTCACCGCCTCCGACAACTCCCTGCGGATCTGCCAGGAGGAGATCTTCGGCCCGGTGGCCGTGGCGATCCCGTTCGACACCGACGACGAGGCGCTGGCGATCTCCAACGACTCCTCCTACGGCCTGGCGGCGGGCGTGTGGACGCGCGACCTGGCCCGCGCCCACCGGTTCGTCCGCGACCTGCAGAGCGGGACGGTCTGGGTGAACACCTTCCGGCAGATGCCGCCGGGGCTGCCGTTCGGCGGGATCAAGGACTCCGGCTACGGGCACGACGCGGTGCTGGAGTACACGCGCGAGAAGGCCGCGATCATCCAGACCTGAGACCGGCCCGCCCCCGTCCCCGCCTGCGGGCCGCGTGCCCGCGACGCGCGGTCGCGGGCACGCGCACGGGGGTCGCGGGCACGCGCACGGGGGTCGCGCGGAGCCGGTTCCCCGCCGATCCCGCAGGGGGCTTACGGTGAACCGAATATGGTTCTAGAGTCGGCCCATGGGCATCGGGATCACTGAGGAACACCGGGCGCTGGCCGACTCCGTCCGCGGCTTCGCCGCGCGGAACATCGCGCCACGAGGCATGGAGCACGAGCCCTTCCGCGCCGCGATGGCCGCGCAGGGGCTGTTCGGGCTGCACCTGCCCGAGGAGCACGGCGGGCAGGGCGGCGGCCTGACGGAGCTGGCCGTGGCCCTGGAGGCGCTCGGCGAGCGCTGCGCGCCCGGCTCCTTCCTCCCCACCGTCCTGGCCTCCGCGATCATCGCCCGCGCCGGATCCGCGCACGACCTGCTCCCGGGCCTGGCGCGCGGCGAGCTGACCGCCGCCGTCGTCCTGCCCGGGGGCGCCCGCGCCGCCCGTCCCGCCCCGCCGGACGGGCACGCCGGAGCCGGGGAACCCGCCCGGGAAGAGTCCGGGAGCGGCGCGGAGGGGACCGCTTCCCCGGCCCGGTTCACGACCGCGCTGGGCTCCCCCGGCGCGGACCTCTTCGTCCTGCCGCTCCCCGACGGCCGGTGGGCCGCCCTGGACCGCGCGGACTGCGCCGCCGCGCCGCTGGAGGGGATCGATCTCACCCGGCCGCTGGCGGCGGTCTCGGCGCGCGCCGTGCCGGACGGGCGGGTGCTGGACGGGATCACCGCGGACCTGGTGAACGGCCTGGCCGCCGTCCTGCTCGGCGCCGAGGCGTGCGGCGCGGCCGCCTGGGCGGTGGCCACCGCCGCCGACTACGCCAAGGTCCGCGAGCAGTTCGGCCGCCCGATCGGCCAGTTCCAGGGCGTCAAGCACCGGTGCGCCGCCATGCTGGTCGCGCTCGAACAGGCCCGCGCCGCCGTGTGGGACGCCGCCCGCGCCCTCGACGCGCGGGACGCCTCAGCGGGGAGCCCTCCGGCGGCGACGTCCCCGGGCGGGGACCCCTCCGGCGCCACGGCCCCCGCGGGGCCGCCGGAGGATGACGCCCTCCTGGCGGTGGCCGTGGCCGGGGTGCTGGCGCCGGACGCCGCCGTCCGGTGCGCGGCGGACGCCATCCAGGTCCTGGGCGGGATCGGCTACACCTACGAGCACGACGCCCACCTCTACTACCGGCGCGCGCTGTCCCTGCGGGCGCTGGGCGGCGACCCCGGTGACTGGGCCGGGCGGGTGGCCGTCCTGGCCTGCGGCGGGGTCCGCAGGGACATGGAGCCGGACCTGCCGCGGGAGGCCGGGGCGTTCCGGGAGGAGGTCCGGGCCGCCGTCGCGTCGCTGGCGGCCGACGAGCCGCTCACCCGGCTGTCCCGCCTGGCCTCCGAGGGCTGGATCATGCCCCACCTGCCCGAACCGTGGGGCCGCGCCGCGTCCCCGCTGGAGCAGGTCGTCATCCACCAGGAGTTCCGCGCCGGGGACGTCCGGCGGCCCAACCTGGGCATCGCCGCCTGGGCCGTGCCGTCGATCGTCCGGTACGGCACGCGGGAGCAGCAGGAGCGTTTCCTGCCGAAGACCTTCACCGGCGGGATCGTCTGGTGCCAGCTGTTCAGCGAGCCCGGCGCCGGGTCCGATCTCGCCTCCCTGGCCACCAAGGCCACCCGGGTCGAGGGCGGCTGGTCGCTGAGCGGCCAGAAGATCTGGACCTCCCTGGCCCAGTACGCGCACTGGGGCATCTGCCTGGCCAGGACCGACCCCGACGCCCCCAAGCACGAGGGCATCACCTATTTCCTGGTCGACATGTCCTCCCCCGGGGTCGCCGTCCGCCCGCTGAAGGAGATCAACGGGGACGAGATCTTCAACGAGGTCTTCCTCGACGACGTCTTCGTCCCCGACGACCTGGTCGTCGGAGAGGTCGACCGGGGCTGGAAGGTCGCCCGCGACACCCTCTCCCACGAGCGCGTCGCCCTCGGCGACTCCTGGGGCCCGGGCTCCCAGCACACCGACATGGTCACGCTGGTCGGCAAGCTCGGCGGCCCGGGGGCCCTGCGCCCGTCGGCCGTGGAGCAGGCCGGGCGCATGTGGGCCGAGGGGCAGTCCATCTCGGCCCTGGGCCTGCGGGTCACGCTCTCCCAGCTGTCCGGCGGCGACTCCGGGACCGCCTCCAGCGTCCGCAAGCTCCTCGGCATGCGCCACTCCCAGGCGATCTCGGAGTTCTGCTGGTCGCTCGCGCCCGCCTCGCCGTACTGGAACCGGATGATCCTCGCCACCCGGGCCTTCACCATCGGCGGCGGCACCACCGAGGTCCAGCTCAACATCATCGCCGAGCGCGCCCTGGGCCTGCCGAGGGATCCCTGAGCCTCCCCGGCCCGGCCCGGGGCGCGGCGTGTCCCGGGCGGCCTCAGAACGGCGTGAGGGTGATCCCCGCCGACCTCGGCGAGCCGTCGTGGACGAGGGACTCGAAGTGGCCGACGTCGTCGAAGGCGAACCCGTAGGCCTTGCCGTCCGCCGAGTGGGCGTGCAGCTTCCCGGAGTAGTGGTCGGTGACGGCCCGCTTGTAGAACCGGCCGGGATCCGTGGTGGGCTGGGTGTGCAGGTAGCCGAGCGTGGACCGGTGCAGCGCCGCGCAGAGCGTGCGGGCGATCGGACCGACCACGGAGTCGTTGGGCGCGTGGAGCCTGCCGTCGCAGCCGAAGACGTCCTTGGTCGAGGGCCGGGGGAAGGAGGCCACCCTGGCGCCCGAGGCGTCGGTGAAGTGCATCACGCCGGAGGCGTCCGTACGGCCGAGGAACTTCTTGCCGGACTCGTTCTCGAACGGCACGACGGTCAGCGTCCTGCTCCGGTAGGTCTCCCAGGCGGAGCGGATGTAGCCGTCCAGGTACGTGGCGCCGAACAGGCCGGTGTCGATGCCCTTGTGCGGGGAGAGCACCCGCAGCCGCGTCCCGTCGGCACGGCGGTGGATCAGCTTGGCCCAGTCTCCGGGCTGGTTCCGCACGGCGTCGAAGATGCGCTCGCGGCCGTTCGCCACCAGGTCCCCGGTCCGCTCGCGGACGCCGTCGGCGCCGGTCACCTCGACCGCCTGCGGGACGCTGAACATGTCCACCATCGACGTGTTGAGCCACAGGCCGCCGCCGTTGTAGGTGAACTCGGTCCAGTCGAACAGGATGTCCCGGTTGGCGTCGCCCGGCGCCCACGGGGCCGGCTGCACGAACCCGTCGGGAGTGAGGAAGAACTTGAGCTTCGCGCCGAAGGAGACGTAGACCCGGCCGGACATGCCGAGCGGGAGCCGGAGCGTCGTGGCCGCGCCCCCGGCCGGGCCGGGGATCGCGGCGTCCGGGGCGGGGCTGGGCGGGATCGATCCGGCCGGCCACGGGGTGAAGGCGCCGCTCGCGTTCGCGTATCCGAGCCTGCCGGTGGCGAGATCCGTGCCGAGCACGTAGACGTAGGTCCGCTCCCCGCGCCCGGAGCGGTTCGTGACGGTCAGCGGCAGCAGGCTCGGCGGGGCGGCCTCGCGCGCCGCCGGGACCGCCGCCCGCTCCGGGGCCGCCGACGCCGCGGCCCGCCCCGGCGCCGCGGCCGTCGCCACGGGCACGCTCAGTGCCACTGCGGCCAGGCAGCGGAGTGTCTTCCGTCTGGTGTGCATAAGCGACTCCTCGATCGTCTGCTGGGCAGTCGCAGCATAGAGAGCGCTCTCTGAAGCAACAACGAATTAAGGATGATTTAAGTCCCAGCTAAGAGAGCGCTCTCCGTCGGAGGCGGGCACCGCACGTCGCCGCGGCGGAGCAGGACGCCGGCCTTCCGCGGGGGTCACCCGGGCGGGTGGTAGGCCCGGACGAGATGGGCGTAGACGATCGTGTTGCCCTTGTAGCTGTGCGCCGCGCGGTCGAAGACGCCGCCGCAGGTGACGAGCCGCAGGCCGGGATAGTCCACGTCCCCGTAGACGCGGGCCGTGGGGAAGTCCTTCTTGGAGACGCGCTCACGCTTGTCCACCACGAAGACCGCCACGGAGCCGTCGGAGCGCATGACCTGGATCTGGTCGCCGCGCCTGACCCTGTCGAGCCGGGCGAAGACGGCGGGGCCGCTGCGGGTGTCGAGATGGCCGGTGATGACGGCGGGACCGCGCTGGCCCGGGGAGGGGCCGTGGCGGTACCAGCCGGCGATGTTGGCCGGCTCCAGGGGCGGGTTCTCGATGGCCCCCCGGGCGTCCAGGCCGAGCTGCATCAGCGGGGCGGCCACGCCGATCCTGGGGATGTAGACCGCCTGGGGGACGGACTTCTTCATCGGCTGGGCGAACGTGCGCAGCAGAACGTCGGCGGGTTCGGTCAGGGAGGGCAGGCGGCGCGGGATGTTGGTCGGCGCGGGCGAGCGCGCCGCCGCGGGCGAGGAACTCCCGTCGAAGATCATGCCGCTGACGCCGAACCAGATCAGCAGGAGTCCGGACAGGGTGGCCACGGCCGCCCCGCCGAGGGCGAGCCGCTGGACCGGGGAGGAGCTCAGTGGCACCGGCTACGCTTCACCCGCCCGGCGGCGCCGTACGGCGTAACCGGCCAGCCCCGCGCCGACCGTCAGAGCCGCGCCGCCCACGGCGAACGGCCAGGTGGCGGAGTCCGCGGCGAGACCGCCGGCCCCGGTCTGCGGGGCGCCGACGGGGACCTTCCGCTTCTTGTGCTCGGCCGGCTCCCACGGGCTGGCCGGCAGGGAGGCGGGGCCGCTGGAGAACGACTCGCCGGGGGCCGCCGACCAGCTCTCCTTCGAGCCGGACTCGCCCGGCAGCGGGATGCTCGCGAAGCTCTCGTCGGAGGACGGCTCCTCCGACCAGGAGCCGTCGCCGGGATCCGCGGAACTCGGCTCGCCGGAGGAGCTCTCCCCCGGCGAGGAAGGGCTGTCACCCGAGCCGCCGTCGGCCCAGGGGTCGTCGTCGGCGCCGCCGTCGAGCCCCGGGGCGTCGCCCGGGGTGAAGTCCCCCGAGGCGGACTCGCACGGCAGCCCTCCTTCGCACGTGGCCGCCGCGGCGGGTCCGCCCGAGCGGGACGTCTGGGCGATCGCCGTGCCCACTCCGGCCGCCATGCCGACGCCCCCGACCACGAATGCCGTCACCGCGCCCGCCGCCGCGAGGCGACGCGCTCCTGCGATAGCCACAGATCTGCTCCCGGTGCCGAAGGTCTGCGTGTGCCCCGATTCACGGCAGAGCTTCGCCATTATTGGACCGAGAGTCAAGTAATGTGATCGAAGCGTAACCCGTCACTTACGAGAAGACCCGTCCTGAGCCCTTCGACCACGGGGAGACCCGCCCCGGAGCCGCTCGCCTACGGGAAGGTCCGTCCCGGAGTCACCGCGGCGGCGGGACCGGGCTCTCGACGGGACGGACCTCGCGACCACCCTCGCCCTCCGGTGCCGGGCGCTGGCGCGCCACCCGGCCGGTGACCTCTCCGGCCGCCCCATCTCTCCTGGACGACCGCGCGGATGATCTCATCCCATACCTGGAAGGCGAAAACCCTCCACGCCAACAAAGACGCTAAAACGGGCGCGAAGGGATGCTTCACCTTCAAGATTTTTCTCCGGCCCCGGACGTTCGCGTAGAGTGCGGGACATGGAAAAGGTGGTCAAGAGCGACGCCGAATGGCGCGCTCAGCTCTCTCCCGAGGAGTTCCGGGTGCTCCGCCAGGCGGGCACCGAGCGGCCCTTCACCGGGGAGTACGTCGACACGAAGACCGTGGGCGTCTACCACTGCCGCGCCTGCGGCGCCGAGCTGTTCCGCTCCGAGACCAAATTCGACAGCCACTGCGGCTGGCCGAGCTTCTACGAGCCGTCCGGATCGGACGCCGTCACCCTGATCGAGGACCGCTCGCTCGGGATGGTCCGCACCGAGGTCCGCTGCGCGCGATGCGACTCCCACCTCGGCCACGTGTTCCACGGCGAGGGCTACGCCACGCCCACCGACGACCGCTACTGCATCAACTCGGTCTCGCTGAGGATCGAGCCGGCCGGCTGAGACCGCGGCGCGGGCACGCCCTCACCGCCCCGCCCCCTCCCACCGCGTACCCCGGCGGCGCCGCGCCGGGGTACGTATCCGTCAGGCACGGGTAAAGTCCATCACGTACAGCACGCGGACGCATTCGCAGCGTGATCTCTAGGTGAGGAGCTCCCGTGCATCTCCGGCACCGATGGGAGATCATCGAGACCATCGGCAGGGTGATCACTCAGCGCTGCACGGTCTGCGGCAAGACGCGCGTCCGGGTGAGGTGACCGGCGGGCCCGTCACCCCCCGGGCTCGGGGTGGGTGACCCGGCAACTGGAGTCGCCCGGGCCCAGCACGTTGGCGAGGACGGGATTGCCGTTCTCGCCGAACTCCGCCTGGACGAAGACCACCGGGTCCGCCACGCCGCGTTCCTCGAGGTATTCCCGGCCCGTCTCGCACAGCTCCAGCGCCTGCCGGGAGTTGTCCGCCGACTCCGGCAGGTCCGTGTATATACGGAGATATCCGCCGACCGTACGGATGTCCTTCACCCGCCCGGCCGCCTCGCTCCGCCGGAAGAAGGACACGGCCTCCGCGTCGGTGTGCCTGGACGGCCCCTCCGCCCTGGCCTCCCGGTCCGCCTGGCCGCGTTTCTTCTTGTCGTCCTTCCCGGAACCGGACTCCCGCTTCCCGGAGTCGGCGGACGCGTCCGGGCCGCCGGCGCCGCCCGTCGGGGCCGTTCCGCCGGACGGCGCCGCGGGCGCCTTCTGCTTCGCGGGTTCCCCCGACAGCAGCGGCCCGCCCGTGGCCGCCGGGCCTTCCGGCGCCCCCGGGCCCACCGCCGTGGCGCTCGTCACCGGGTCCGCCCGGAACAGCGTCCCGCCGACGGCGAGACCGATGACGGCCGCCGCCGCGGCCCCGACGGACACCTCCATGGCCCGGTTGCGGGCCTTCCTCCTGCGGCGCCCGCCCCGGCGCCGCGTGGAACGTGCCAGCTCTTCGCCCCTCGTCACCGTCGTCCTCACACAGACAGGAGATTTCTCCCGAGTATGACAAAGATCTGGCGAGATGCCGGGTGTTTCGGGCAGGTCGTCCGCCCCCGCCTCACGGCAGGGCCGCGATCAGCTCCCTGACGGGCTTGCGGATGCCGGTGTAGAAGGGGATCTCCTCCCGGGTGTGCCGCCGCGCCTCGGCCCCGCGCAGGGTGCGCATGAGATCGACGATCCGGTGCAGCTCGTCGGCCTCGAAGGCGAGCATCCACTCGTAGTCGTTCAGCGCGAAGCAGGCGACGGTGTTGGCCCGCACGTCGGGGTAGTCGCGCGCCATCATTCCGTGCTCGGCGAGCATCCGGCGGCGGTCGGCGTCGTCCAGGAGGTACCACTCCAGGGAGCGCACGAACGGGTAGACGCTCACGTAGCCGCGGGGCTCCTCCTCGGCCAGGAAGGCCGGGATGTGCGACTTGTTGAACTCCGCCGGGCGGTGCAGCGCCATGGCCGACCAGACCGGCTCGGTCAGCCGCCCCAGGTCGGTGCGGCGGAAGCGGGAGTAGGTCTCCTGCAGGTCCTCGGCGGTGGGGGCGTGCCACCAGAACATGAAGTCGGCGTCGGCGCGGAACCCGGCGACGTCGTAGACGCCGCGGGTGACGACGTCCTTCCGGGCCGTCTGGGTCAGCAGGTCCTCGACCTCGTCGGCCAGGCCCTCCCGGTTGCCCGGGCAGTTGTCGCGCAGCTTGAAGACCGACCACATTGTGTAACGGATCACCTGGTTCAGGTCGCGCGCCTTGGGCCGCGGGTTCGCGTCCGTCGTCCTCACCCTCTCGTCAGAAGTTCGGGTCCGTGAAGTTCGGATTCGCCGGAGAATCGGGATCTCCGCCAGTCAAACCTATCCGGAGGAGTCCCCGGTCCCGCGTGCAGGGGAATCGCTCCGCTCCCCCGCGAGCCTCAGGTGCTCCAGGACCCGGGCCGCCGCCGTACGGGCGGTGGCGACGCAGGCGGGGATGCCGACGCCGTCGTAGGCCGCGCCGCACAGGGCCAGCCCGGGCTGGGAGGCGACGGCGGCCCGGATGCGGGCGACCCGGTCGAGGTGGCCCACGTTGTACTGCGGGAGGGCCCCGCCCCAGCGGGTCACCCGGGAGTCCCTGGGCAGCCCGCGCACCCCGGCGACCTCGGCCGTCTCGGCCATGGCGAGGGCGACCAGCTCGGCGTCGTCCCGCTGGAGCAGCGCCTCCTCGCCCAGCCGCCCGATCGAGCAGCGCAGCACGATCAGGTCGGGGTCCGCCTCGGCCAGGTGCGGCCACTTGATCGAGCTGAACGTGGCGGCCTTGACCGGGCGCCCCTCGACCGGCGGGACCAGGTAGCCGCTCCCGGCCGGGAGCGCGGGGAACGCCGCGCGCGGGTAGGCGAGGGTGACGACGGCCATGCTGGCGTACTCGATCCGGGCCAGCTCGGCGGCCGCCTTGGGCACCTCGTCGGCGAGCAGGCGGCCGGTCGCGGGACCGGGCGTGGCGAGGATCACCGCGTCGGCCTCGATGATCTCCGGGTCGGGCACGGGCCCGGCGACCAGGCGCCAGCCGTGCCCGGTGCGGCGCAGCTCCCGCACCATCACGCCGGTCCTGATCTCCGCTCCGGAGGCGGCGGCGACGACCTCGGGCAGGCTGCCCATTCCGGTGCGGAGCGTGGCGAAGACGGGCCCGGCGTCCTTGGGCGCCTCATCGGCGATCTTCTTGGTCGCGGCGAGCAGGGAGCGCTCGGTGCGGGCCGCGGCGGCGATCCTGGGCATCGTCGCATCGAGGGAGAGCGCCTCGGCCCGGCCCGCGTAGACGCCGCCGAGGATCGGCTCGACCAGCCGGTCGACCACCTCGCCGCCCATCCGGGCGCGGATGTAGGCGGCCACCGAGACGTCCGTGGTGATGAGCGTGGCGGGGAGGATCTGGTCCATCGGCACGCGGGCGAGGCCGCCGGGGGTGAGCACGCCCGAGGAGGCCAGCGCGGCCAGATCGGACGGGACCCCCATCACCTGCCCCCTCGGCATGGGCCGGAGCGCGCCGCGGGTCAAGACGGCGGCCTGGGCGTCCCCGGGATGCCGCAGCTCGTCACCGAGACCGACCATCCTGGCCAGGTCCTTGCCCTCGGGCCGCCGCACGAGCATCGCCTCGGCCCCGGCGTCGACAGGGACGCCCGCGACCTCGCTCGCGTGGAGTTTGCCGCCGATCCGCCCGGCGCCGTCGAGGACGGTCACCCGGATGTCCTCACCGCCCCGCCGCAGGTGCCACGCGGCGGCCAGGCCCGCGATCCCGGCACCGACGACCACCACATGGCTCCGGTTCCCTTCCATGACTCCAGACCGTACCGCCACCGGGGTCCCCCCGCGTTCCGGGCCTCCGCCGTGACCTCACGGCAGGCAGACCGTGACGCCATCGTGACGGCCCGCGTCAAACCAGCCCCTCGGAAGGTCCGTCTTCAAGGACATGAAGAGATTCCGGTACGGCCCGCGCCTGGCGATCGCCCTCGCGGCCACAGTGGTGTTCGCCTCCGCGTGCGGGGGCGGCGGAGAGTCCGCCGACTCCGCCCCGCAGTCCGGCGCCGAGGCCCCCGCGGCCGCGTCCGCCGCGGCTCCCGAGGAGGCCGCGAACAAGGCCGCCGACACGGCGGAGTCCGGCGGGCGGGGCACCGGCGGGCAGGGCGAGCCCGGCGGGCAGAAGGAGCCGGTGGACGTGGTCCCGACCGACCGCGCCATCATCTACACCGCGCAGATGACCGTCCGGGCGAAGGACGTCGCCGCCGCGGCCGAGAAGGCCAAGCAGATCATCACCGCGGCCGGCGGCTACCTCGCCCAGGAGAAGTCGGACGCCTACGGCAGCCAGGCGTCCTCCACCCTGGTCTTCAAGATCCCGCCCGCGGGCTACTCCGGCGCCCTCGGCAGGCTCGGCAAGGAGCTGGGCGAGCGGGAGTCGATCCAGCAGAGCACCGAGGACGTCACCGAGGAGGTCGCCGACGTCGAGAGCCGCGTGACGTCGGCGAAGTCCGCGCTGGAGTCGCTGCGCGCGCTGCTGAAGCGGGCGGACACGATCGGCCAGGTGCTCGACGTCGAGCGGGAGATCGCCGGCCGCCAGGCGGAGCTGGAGTCGCTCCAGGCCCGGCAGAAGAAGCTGGCCTCGCTGACCGGCATGGCGACGCTGACGCTGAACCTGATCGGCCCGGCGGCCGAGATCCCCGAGCCGGTGGAGGAGCCGGGAGGGTTCCTCGGCGGCCTGGAGGCGGGCTGGGAGTCCTTCGTCTCGGCCGTCAAGATCGGGCTGACGGTCCTCGGCGCGCTGCTCCCCTGGTTGCTGGTGATCGTGCCGGTCTGGCTGGCGGTGGCCTTCCTGCTCCGCCGCCGGAGGAACCGCCCGGCGCCGGGGCTCCCGCCGGGCGGGACGCCGTACCCCGGCGCGACGCCCCCGCCGTCCGGCGACGACGAGGCGGCCGCGGAGCCGGAGCGGGAGCCGGAACCGGCGGGCCCGCGCGCCACTCCGTAGACGTGGCGGGATCCGAGGCGCGGGGCGCCGGGGCGCTCCGCGCGGGGCCGCGCCCGGAGGTCCGCGGGCCGGGCCGCCCGCGGAGGGCTCCCCACCGGGATGTCAGCGGGCGGAGGTCTCGTGCACGAAGTCGGTGAGGCGGGCGAGCTGGTCGGGGTCGACGCCGGGCAGCACGCCGTGGCCGAGGTTGAAGACGTGGCCCTCGGCCTTCCCGCCCCGCTCCAGGATGTCGGCCGCGCGGCGCTCGACGACCTCCCAGGGGGCGAGCAGGATCGCCGGGTCCAGGTTGCCCTGGAGCGCCTTGCCCGGACCGACGCGGCGGGCGGCCTCGTCGAGCGGGACCCGCCAGTCGACGCCGACCACGTCGGCCCCCGCCTCGCCGAGCAGGCCGAGCAGCTCGCCGGTGCCGACGCCGAAGTGGATCCGCGGGACGTCCAGACCGGCCAGGCCCGTGAAGATGCGGCGGGTGTACGGCAGGACGAACTCGCGGTAGTCCTCGGGCGCGACGGCGCCGACCCACGAGTCGAAGAGCTGGACGGCGGAGGCCCCGGCGTCGATCTGGACGCGGAGGAAGCCGAGGGTGATCTCGGTCAGCCGGTCCATCATGGCGTGCCACAGGTCGGGCTCGCCGTACATCATGGCCTTGGTGTGGTCGTGGTTCTTGGAGGGGCCGCCCTCGATGAGGTAGGAGGCGAGGGTGAACGGCGCGCCCGCGAACCCGATGAGCGGGGTGGAGCCCAGCTCCCCGGTGAGGGCGCGGACGGCCTCGGTGACGTAGGAGACGTCGCCGGGTTCGAGCGGGCGCAGCGTCCGGACCGCGGCGGCGTCCCTGATCGGGGCGGCCACCACCGGGCCGACGCCGGGCTTGATGTCGAGGTCGATCCCGATCGCCTTGAGCGGCACCACGATGTCGCTGAAGAAGATGGCCGCGTCCACGCCGTACCGGCGGACCGGCTGCATCGTGATCTCCACGATCAGGTCGGGGGTGGCGCAGGCGGTGAGCATGGGCACCCCGCCGCGCACGGCCCGGTACTCGGGCAGCGAGCGGCCCGCCTGGCGCATGTACCACACCGGTGTGTGAGGGACGGGCTGGCGGCGGCAGGCGCGCAGGAAAGGGGAGTCGGCAAGCTCGGGATTCACCCTCCCAGGGTGCCATGCCGGGGGGCCGGTCCGCGCTCCGCGGCCCCCGGACGGCGTGCCTTGCACGAAATCGCCCGAAATTAGATGACAAGACACTTGAGAAGCCATAGATAGCTTCAAGTCACGATGATGCACCTCTCATAGAGGTTCGAGGGCTTCTCAATGGGGTTTGAGAGCTTCGTCCAGCAGGCACCGGTGACTCCACGGCGAAGATCTACGCCTTGCGACCGATCCGGGTGCGCGGGAAGGCGTGGAGCGATCATGATTCCGGGTACAGTTTCCCTCATCGATGAACCAGGGTCGGTCCCCTGCTGGTCCAAATGTTCGCCAAAACACCGCGCGGCATCGATTCCGGCGCCACTTTCAGGACACGCCGAGCACGATGCGCGGAATTGTCGGCGTGACGTGCCACCGTCGGACCACGACCCGACGAAAGGCTGGCGATGACCACGATGTGGAGTTCGCTCGAACACCGCGGTGAGCACTGCGCTTCCTGCGCCGGGGAGCGGGTTTTCGAGCAGCCCCCCTGCCCCGACGGCCACGAGCCGGGCGAGTGCCCCGAGTGGGCCTGCGCCGAGTGCGGCCACGCTCTGATCCTCGGTCTCCCGGACGGCCGGGGCGTCCCGGCCGCCGTCCGCTCGACGGTGTCGGTTTGATCGGTCCCTATGGCTCCTCCACACACCCCAGTGGTCCCCATGCGCTCCATTCCGGCCTACCCTTCCGATATGACCCTCGGTGACGCGCCGCCCGCTCCCGCCGCCTTCCGGCGCGCGGTGGCCAGCCTGCGCCCGGCGGAGGTCAGACCCGAGATCGAGCTCGAGGACATCCCGGCGCCGCAGCGCCTGGCCCCCTACTCCGCCGCCATCGGCGCGTCGGTCTACCGTGACGACCACGAGCTCGCGGTCGGCCGCCTCATCGTGCTCTTCGACCCGGACGGCCAGCGCGGCTGGGACGGCCAGTTCCGCCTGGTCGCCTACGTCCGGGCGGACATGGAGCCGGAGATCACCGAGGATCCGCTGCTCGGCCCCGTCGCGTGGAGCTGGCTCACCGAGTCGCTCGAGACGCACGGCGCCGGCTACGCCGCCGCCGGAGGCACCGTCACCCGGGCGGTCTCCGAGGGGTTCGGCAACAAGGCCGAGGACCCGGTGGCCACGGAGCTGGAGCTGCGTGCCTCCTGGTCGCCCCTGGAAGAAGACCTGTCCGGACATGTGTCGGCATGGTGTGACCTGATGTGCCTCGCGGCGGGCATCCCACCTCTGCCACCCGGTGTGGCGACACTGTCACCGCGCCGCCGCGACGATCCGGAGCCCTTCAGAACGTGACCGACGAGACGACCATCGTTCCACTGCTCGAACCCCGGGAGGGGATACCGCCCGTCATCGACGACGCCGCGGGGCTCGCCCGCGTCGTGCGCGCCTTCGCCGAGGGCGCCGGCCCGGTCGCGGTGGACGCCGAGCGGGCCTCCGGCTACCGCTACAGCGGCCGGGCCTACCTGGTGCAGCTGCGCCGCGAGGGCGCCGGCAGCGCGCTGATCGACCCGATCCGCTGCCCGGACCTGTCGGAGCTGGACGCCGCGCTGGCCGGGGCCGAGGTGGTGCTGCACGCCGCCTCCCAGGACCTGCCGTGCCTGGCGGAGCTGGGCTTCCACCCCCGCGAGCTGTTCGACACCGAGCTCGCCGGACGGCTGCTCGGCTACGAGCGGGTGGGGCTCGGCATGATGGTGGAGAACGTCCTGGGGTTCCGGCTGGAGAAGGGGCACTCGGCCGCCGACTGGTCCACCCGCCCGCTCCCGGAAGACTGGCTGCGCTACGCCGCGCTCGACGTCGAGGTGCTGGTCGAGCTCCGCAACGCGCTGCACAAGGAGCTGGCCGACAGCGGGAAGCTGGAGTGGGCGCGCGAGGAGTTCGCCTGGGTGCTGGCCTCCAAGTCGCCGGTCCCCCGCTCCGACCCCTGGCGGCGAACCTCCGGCATCCACAAGGTCCGCTCGACGCGCGGGCTGGCCGTGGTCCGGGAGTTGTGGACGCTCCGCGACGGCCTCGCCCGCGAGGCCGACCTGGCCCCGGGCCGGATGCTGCCCGACGCCGCGATCGTCACCGCCGCCGTGGAGCTGCCCCGCACCACCAAGGCCCTGACCGACATCACCCCGTTCACCGGGCGCAGCGCCCGCCGCCACCTGCGCGAGTGGCTGGCCGCGATCACCAGGGCCCGGACGCTCCCGGACGACCAGCTGCCCCAGCCCAGCACCCCGGGTGACGGGCCGCCGCCCGCCAACCGCTGGATGGACCGCGACCCGGTGGCCGCCCGCCGGCTGGCCGCGGCCAGGGCCGTGGTGGCCGCGCTCGCCGACGAGCACCACATGCCGACCGAGAACCTCCTGCAGCCGGACGCCGTGCGCCGCCTGACGTGGGAGCCGCCCCCGATCGTCGACGACGAGACCGTCGCGGCCCGCCTGCGGGAGCTGGGCGCCCGCGAGTGGCAGGTCGGGCTGACCGCCCACCCGGTGGCCAGGGCCCTGACCCGCCTGGAGACCAAGGGCGAGATCTGACCGCCGGGACCGCGGATAATTCGGCTGCCCCGGCCCGGCCCCCTTGGGTATGGTGGGACGTATGTGGTCTTTCTATGGATACGCGAACAGGCTGAGGTCCCTGTAACACGGTGAGCTGAGCTCCCGTGTCCCGGCGGGCGCCGCCGTCCCGGCACGCGCCGTCGCGCCGTCCACCACCGCGTCATCCATCACTCCGGCCCTCCGCCGTCCCGGTCCCACGGATCCGCCGTGCCTTCGCGCGCGCCCCGTGCTCTCCCGGCCTTCCCGCGGACGGGCCGTCTCCGCCTGACAGACCACTTTCCCGGAGGCCGCCATGGCTCGCCACCGCCCATCAGCCACCCTCTCCGCTCCCCGGAGCTTCCAGCTCGCGTTCAGGGACGTGGGCAAGGCCTACGACGGCCGCGCCGTACTCGACCACGTCTCGTTCACCGTCCGTCCCGGCGAGCGGGTCGGCGTGATCGGGGAGAACGGCGCGGGCAAGTCCACCCTGCTCCGGCTCATCGCCGGCGAGGAGGCTCCCGACGGAGGGGAGCTCGTCGTCACCGCCCCCGGCGGCGTGGGACACCTCGGCCAGACTCTCGCCCTGCCCCCGCACAGCACGGTGCAGGACGTCGTCGACCACGCGCTGCACGACCTGCGCGACCTGGAGCGGCGCCTGCGGGAGGCGGAGGCGTCCCTCGGCGACGCCTCCGCGGAGGGGCTCGCCGCCTACGGCGACCTGCTCACCGCCTACGAGGCGCGCGGCGGGTACGAGGCCGACGCGCGGGTCGACGCGGCCATGCACGACCTCGGCCTGGCGCGCATCGGCCGGGAGCGCACGCTCGGCAGCCTGTCGGGCGGCGAGCAGTCCCGGCTCGCGCTGGCCTGCGTCCTGGCCGCCGAGCCGGAGCTGCTCCTGCTCGACGAGCCCACCAACCACCTGGACGAGCAGTCGGTGTCCTGGCTGGAGGACCGGCTCCGGGCCTACCGGGGCGTCGTCGTCGCCGTCACCCACGACCGGGCCTTCCTGGAACGGACCGCCACCGCGATCTTCGAGGTCGATCTCCGTACGGTCACCCGCTACGGCGACGGCTGGGACGGTTACCTGACCGCCAAGGCGGCCGCCCGGCGGCGCCGGGAGCAGGAGTACCAGGACTGGCTCGCCGAGATCGCCAGGCAGACGGAGCTGGCGGAGACGGGGGCGCGGAGGCTGGCCGCCAGCGCCCGCTCCGACGACCGGCCCAGGACCTCCGGGCATCGCCGCTCCCACGAGGCGGGCCTGTCCGGTCAGGTCCGCAACGCCCGCGAGCGCCTGCGCCGTCTGACGGAGAACCCGGTCCCGCGCCCGCCGGACCCGCTCCGGTTCACCGCCAGGATCGGCGGAACCGCCGCCTCCGACGCCTCCGTCGCCCGCGGGGCGGCCGGCGGCCTCTGCCCGGAGCCCGGCGCCGGCCTCGTCGCCGCGATGGACGACGTCCGGGTCGGCGACCGGCTGCACGTCGAGAGCCTGGGCCTCGCCCCCGGCGAGCGCGTGCTGGTGACCGGGCCGAACGGCGCGGGCAAGACGACCCTGCTCCGGGTCCTCGCCGGCGAGCTGATCCCGGAGCGGGGGGCGGTCCACCGGCCCCGGCGGATCGGCTACCTCCGCCAGGAGCTGCCCGCCGCCTGCTCCCGGCGCACGGTGCTCGGCGCCTTCGCCGAGGGCCTGCCGGGAGCGCCCGAGGAGTACGCCGGCCGGCTGCTCTCCCTGGGCCTGTTCACACGGGAGGACCTCGCCCGTCCCGAGGCGGCGCTCTCGGTCGGCCAGCGGCGGCGGCTGGAGCTGGCCCGGCTGGTGGTCCGCCCGGCGGACCTGCTGATCCTGGACGAGCCCACCAACCACCTGTCCCTCTCACTGGTGGAGGAGCTGGAGGAGGCACTGGCGGAATACCCCGGGGCGCTGGTGGTGGTCTCGCACGACCGCAGGTTCCGCAGCGGCTTCACCGGCACCCGCCTGTCCCTGCGCGAGGGCCGCCTCACGACCGCCGCGTGACCGGCCCGGCCGTGGGGCGGGCGTGCAGGAGCACCAGGACCGCGGCGATGCCGTACGCGAGACTGAACCAGGCCGGGGAGACGCCTACGTCCGCGGACGGCACCAGCCGGATGGCGCCCTCCAGGATCCCCGTGTGGAGCTCCTCAAGGCGTGAGTCGTCCGTCGGCATGAGGGGCTGCTCGACGTCCGGGGCCATGACGCCCGGGAACGGCTCCGCGGAGAGAACACCGATCACCGCGACGGCGGCCAGCGCGGAGGCGGCGACGCGCGGGGCTCGGCGGCCTCCTCGCACGGCGAACGCCACCACCACGGCCATCAGCCCGATCCCGACCAGCAGGTCGGCGAAAATCCATACGATTTCCAGTCCGGTCGGGCCGAGAAGTGCGCCGTACGCCCCGGGCGGCGTCTCGGCTCCGATCCAGGTGACCCGGCCGGTGGCGGCGTTGGCCACGGACGGCAGCGCCGCCACGGCCACCGCCGTCACCGGCAGCGCGTGGCGCCGGAGTCGCGCCGGCAACGGCTCTCCCGGGGCCCCGCCGGAGACATCCGGGCGCCGGGCCCGGCCCGCCAGCGTCACGCACCCCCCGATCGCTCCGTAGGCCAGCGCCACGGCCCACGAGCTCGGCGACTGGGCATCGATCACCGCGTAGGTCGGGGCGGCCAGCAGGATCGCGACGATCCACCAGAGAGGCGCAGAACGGCTGGACAAGGACCAGTCCCATCAAGATCCGTAAGGACCCGGTATCCCTATCGGATTTCCCCGGCCTCGTCCACCGGTTCCGCTCCCCTGCCGATGAGCCGTTCGTAGCGCTGGCGGGCGGCCTGCGGGCTGCCCAGGCCGAGGCCGAAGGCGATCTCCTGCCAGGTCATGTCGCGCCCCCGGGCCATCTTCAGCAGACCGGCCTCCACGTCGTCGAATTCGGCGCGGACCCGTGGGAGGAGGGTGAGCGCGGCCACCAGGTCGGCCCGGTCCACCTGCGGTTCGCCGTCCTCGATCGCAGCCGCGCCCGAGAGCAGGAAGGAGACGAGCCGCACGGCCTCGTGCGGGCCGAGAACGTCCGGATGCACCTGGCGGTGACGCTGCCGCGCGGTGGCCGCGTGCCGATCGGCGATCCGGAAGAGGGCTTCGGCCTCCCTCTCGGCCCGGGTCCGGCCGGGATCGGGCGCGGTGAAGGGATCGTCGGAAGACTGCGGAGTGGAAACCATGTCTCCGACGATGACGTGTCAACGACGTCTTGTCAATATTTTGATTTAAACACTTTGTTCAATATTCACCGTGGACAGAGGTACGTGATCATGATCGGCGACCGGCCGGCGCCGGGTCGCGAGCGTCGCGGGCGCCCAGGCGGGCGGCGAGTTCCCCCAGGTGGGCGATCGAAAGATCGCCGCTCAGCCCGCGCAGGGCGGCGACCGGCATGCCCGCGGCCCGGCCCGCGGCGATCCCGGGATCGGAGTCCTCGACGGCCAGGCAGGCGGCGGGAGCGACGCCGAGTTCCGCCGCCGCCATGAGGTAGCCCTCCGGGTCGGGCTTGCCGACCGCGACGTCGTCCAGGGAGACCAGGAGCGGCGGGGTGATGCCGGCGGCGGCGAGCCGGGCCTCGGCGAGCCCCGCGCCGGAACCGGTGACGACCGCCCACGGGATGGCGCGCTCGGCCAGGACCGCCAGGAGCTCCCCGGCTCCCCGGGCGGCCACGACGCCGTCGAGGTCGGTGCACTCCAGGTCGAGCAGGACCTGCGCGGCGTCCGCGACCTCCTCCTCGGAGAGCCGCGGCAGGAGGCGGCGGATCGAGGTGGGGGCGGGATATCCGTGGACGGCGGCGACCACGGCGTCCTCCGGCAGGCCGTACCGCACGGCCCAAGTCCGCCAGGAGCGCTCGACCGCGGCGTCGGAGTCGACCAGGGTGCCGTCCATGTCGAGGAGGACGGCGCGCACGCCTTCCAGCACGCCCGCCGCCTCCTCGCTCCGCGTCACCACGATCCCCTCGCCCTGCGCCACCACGATTCCGTCGCCCTGCGTCACCATGACCCTCTCGCCCCGTGCCGCCATGCTTCCCTCGCCCTGCGCCACCACGATCCCCTCGCCCTGCGCCATGACGCTTTCCTCACCCTGCGCCACGACGCTTCCCGCCCCCTGTGCCAGTACGGCCCCATCGCCCTGTGTCAGCACGCCCGCCGTCCCCTCCTCTCGTATCGGCGCACCCGTCACCCCTTCGCCTCGCGGGCGCTCCGCGCCTTGATCCCGATCAGCACCGCCAGGGCCGCGAACGTGGCCCCGTTGGCCGTCGTGACCGCCGCGTCCCCCACGGCGACGCCGTACACCAGCCACAGGCCCACGCCCGCGGCCAGCATCACCAGGTAGGACCAGGACAGGTCGTCCGTCGAGCGGGTGCGCCAGGACCGGTGGAGCTGCGGCCACCAGCAGGCGGTGGTCAGCACCCCGGCCAGCAGCCCGATAACGGTCACCATGGCTTCTCCTTCAATTATGTTCGCCTCACGAGCATAATCGCGCCGGGAAAGTTGACACAATCCCCTCCATGAGAGCCGCTGAAATCGGGCGGGCACGCGCCCTCCAGGTGCGGGGGATGCTCGACGTGCTCCGGCACGTCCACCTCCACCCGGAGACGACCCGCGCCGAGCTCGCCCGCGACCTCGGCCTGAGCCGGGGCTCCGCGACGGAGATCGTCGCGCGGCTGCGCGCGCTCGGCCTGGTCGAGGAGACCGCCGCCGAGCCGACCGGGACCCGCGGGCGCCCCACCCGCGCGGTGCGCCGCCACGACCGGGGACCGGTGGTGGCGGCGGTGGACGTCTCCTACGAGTCCTGGCGGCTCGCGGTGGCCCACGTGGGCGGCGAGTTCGAGCACCTGCGGCTGGAGCGGCACCGGGGGCAGGGCGCCGAGGAGGTCCTGTCGCGCATCTCCGAGGCCCTCCACGAGGCCCGGACGGCCTTCGGAACGCGTCTGCGGGCGATCGGGGTCTCCGTGTCGGGCACGGTCAGCGGGAGCCGCCTGGTGGAGTCGGCCACCCTCGGCTGGCGGGACGTCGATGTCGCGGCGCGGCTGCGCGTCGCCCCGCTCCCCGTCGTCCTCGGCAACGACGCCACGATGGCCGGTGTGGCCGAGGCCCGCCGGGGCGCCGCGACCGGGGCCGACGTGGCCCTCCACATCGCCATCGAGGTGGGCGTCGGCGGCGTGGTGCTCGAACACGGGCGCGCCGCCGTCGGCAGCACCGGAGGGGGCGGCGAGTTCGGGCACCTGCCCTTCGGCGACCCGGACCGCCCCTGCCCGTGCGGCGCGCGCGGATGCTGGGACCTGGAGGTCGACGGGCGGGCGCTGGCCCGCATCCTCGGCGACCCGCCCCCCGCCGCCCCGCGCAGCGCCGCCGACGCCGTGCTGCGGCGGGCCGGGGAGGGCGACCCCGCGGCCCGGGCCGCGCTGGAGCAGGTGGCGCGCAACCTCGGGCGCGGCATCGGCGGCCTCGTCAACGCGCTGGATCCCCGCATCGTGACGCTCTCCGGGGTCGCCGCGTCGATCTTCGACCTCGCCGGGGACTCCGTCCGCACCGCCTACCGGTCAGGACTCATGCGCTTCCGCCGCCACGACCCGCCCCCGCTGATCCGCGCCGCGTTCCCGCAGGACGGCAGCCTCCGCGGGGCGGCGGAGCTCGCCTTCGACACCGTGCTGTCGGAGGCCGGGCTCGACTCCTGGAGGACGGACGTGCGGCCCGCGCCGGAACCCGGCTGAGACGTCACCGGCCGGGACGGCCGCCGCCGGGGACGGGAGCCCGCGAGCGGGAGGTCCGCCCTCTCAGAACGGGCCGGCGGGACCGGTCCCGGACTGCGACGGCCGCCGGCGCTGCAGGTGCTTGAGGACGGCGAGCAGGACGGTGAACCCCGCCGCCGTCGCCGCGCAGACCGCCGGCGACAGGGGAGTGACGAGGGCGAGGGTGATGAACATGACGGGCCCGGAGGCCAGGACGTCGAGCAGGGGGTGTTCCCGGCCCCAGATCACGAACCGGTCCCACGCGAGCAGGCCGATCGCCAGCGCGCCGTACACGACCCCCGCGACGACGGCCATGGACAGACCGCGTCCGTCGAACATCCGCAGGGTCACCGCCAGCGCGATCGGGACACCGAGAGCACGGAGCCATATCGGCGGTCTGTTCCAGAACGGCTTCCCGGCCGGTACGGCCGGCTGATCCGAATGCGCCATGAGGGCCTCCTCGGAAGGGAGCGGGCTCACGACGGTTCCGGATGCCCCGCGCACCCCGGTCCCGCTCGCCCGACAGATAGCGCACACGCCTTGCGAAGCGCTTTCAGCCGCAGGTCCTCAGCGGCGTTCCCGCACGCCGGAACAGGTCGCGGGCCGGCGGCCGCTCACTCCGCCGCGCCCAGGGCCTTGGTGATCTCCTCGGGGGTGAGGCGGCGCGAGCTGACGTAGTAGAGCAGGGCTCCGGGCGGGAGCACGGCCCGCCAGTCCGGGTTGACCAGCAGTTCGCCGTCCGCGCGGGCGGCGAGCACGGTGGCCCCGTACGTCCGGCCGAGCGCCACCTGGCAGCGCTCGACCGGCACCGGCCCCAGCGACGCGGGCAGGTGCGCCGAGTAGGTGCCGGCGCCGCCGTGGGTCATCAGCTCGGTGTAGACCTCGGTGATCCCGGGGTCCTTCAGTTCCTCGGTGATCATGTGCGGGCTGTGCCACTGGACGCAGCGCACGGCCTCGTCGACGTAGCGCAGGTGCTGGGCGCGGCCGATGTCGCGCAGCGCGACGACCAGGTGCGCGCCCTCGGCGACGTGGTCGGCGGTCACCGTGACCGCCAGCGCCTCGTTGTCGTCGTGCGCGTCGACGAGCACGCTGTGCGCCCGCTGCACGCCGGCCCGGCGCAGCACCTCCTCCGCGGTCAGCTCGCCGCGCACGAACGTGACGTCGTGGTCGGCCATGGGGTGGGCCTGGACGTCCTCCCACGCGCACAGGACGATCTCGCACGGACCGTCGGCGATCAGCTCCTCGACGATGCGCTCAGTCCGGCCCGGGGTGTATCCGAGAATCACGATGTGGCCCGAGGCCTCGACCGTGACGGCGCCTTTCATCCGTCGTCCCTTCGATCGTTCCAACACCGCCGCCAGCCTGGTGAACACCGCCGTCAGCGCCGCGATGCCGCCGACGATGACGTACACGCCGACGACGCGGCCCCCTGCCGTCTCCGGGGAGAGGTCGCCGTAGCCGACGGTCGCCGCGGTGACCACGAAGTACCACCAGTAGGCGGCCGGCTCGACGAGCTCGCTGCCCCGGGGCTCGGCGAGCGCCATCAGCGGCCAGCTGGTCAGGTAGACGAAGCCGAGCACGGCCGCGGGCGTCCACCACGTCCCCAGCAGCCTGGCCCGGGCCAGCAGGCGGAGGATGAAGATCGGCACGTTCCCCCCTGGGATGCGGCGGTGGCATCCACCCCTTCGCTGGACGGACCCGTGTGAACAACCACGATACGGACATCCGCCTCGGTTCTGTACCGCCGCGCCGCCAGGTTCGCCCACCCCCGTCCGCGGCTCCGCACGGCGCCTTCCTCCGGGGTCGCACGGCCCTCGCCGCATCCAGGATGACACCGCCGGACGGAAAACGTGGCGCGTTCCACGGCCACCCCTCAGGTAAGCGCTTGCCTGGTCGTCGCGGCTGCCGTACGGTAAGCAGGGAAAGCGCTTTCCAAAGGAGGCTCCGACAATGTCCCCCCGAAGCATCGGCGTCGTGATGAACGGCGTCACCGGCCGTATGGGCTACCGCCAGCACCTGGTCCGGTCGGTCCTGGCCATCAACGAGCAGGGCGGCGTGGCCCTGTCCGACGGCGAGCGGGTCCTGCTCCGGCCGGTGCTCGTGGGCCGGAGCGCCGCGAAGCTGGAGAAGCTCGCCGCCGACCACGGCATCGCCGACTGGACCACCGACCTCGACGCGGCCCTGGCCGACGACGACAACCTGATCTACTTCGACGCCCAGGTCACCCAGGCCCGGGTGAAGGCCGTGCTGAAGGCGATCGAGGCCGGCAAGCACATCTACGCGGAGAAGCCGACCGCCGAGACCGTCGAGGACGCGCTCGCCCTGGCCGAGGCCGCCGCCGCGAAGGGCATCAAGAACGGCGTCGTGCAGGACAAGCTGTTCCTCCCCGGCCTGCTCAAGCTCAAGCGCCTGATCGACGGCGGCTTCTTCGGCCGGATCCTGTCGGTGCGCGGCGAGTTCGGCTACTGGGTCTTCGAGGGCGACTGGCAGACCGCCCAGCGCCCGTCGTGGAACTACCGCGCCGAGGACGGCGGCGGCATCGTGCTCGACATGTTCCCCCACTGGGCCTACGTGCTGGAGAACCTGTTCGGCCGGGTCAACTCGGTCTACGCCCAGGCCGTCACCCACATCCCCGAGCGGGTCGACGAGCAGGGCGAGACCTACACGGCCACCGCCGACGACGCCGCCTACGGCGTGTTCGAGCTGGAGGGCGGGATCATCGCGCAGATCAACTCCTCCTGGAGCGTCCGGGTGAACCGGGACGAGCTGGTGGAGTTCCAGGTGGACGGGACGCACGGCAGCGCCGTCGCGGGCCTGCGCAACTGCCGCTTCCAGCACCGCGCCGCCACGCCCAAGCCGGTCTGGAACCCGGACCTGCCGGTCACCGCGCGCTTCCGCGACGACTGGCAGGAGGTGCCCGACAACGCCGAGTTCGACAACGGCTTCAAGATCCAGTGGGAGATGTTCGTCCGGCACGTCCTGGAGGACGCCCCGTTCCCGCACGACTTCGCCTCCGGCGCGCGCGGCGTGCGCCTGGCCGAGCTCGGCCTGCGCTCCTCCGCCGAGGGGCGCCGCCTGGCGGTGGAGCCGTGACCCGGATCGTCCTCCCCGGCGGGGAGTACACCCTGCGCGAGCCGGTGACCTGGGAGCGGCCCGCCGGTCCCCCGCGGAGCCGGATCGTCTACGCCGCCGCGCACGTGGTGGCCGACCCGCTCGGCGACAACACCCCCGGCTCCCCCGCCGCCGTCGACTGGGACGCGACGCTGCGCTTCCGCCGCCACCTGTGGTCGCACGGCCTGCGCGTGGCCGACGCCATGGACACCGCCCAGCGCAACATGGGCCTGGACTGGGCGGCGACGAGCGAGCTGATCCGCCGCAGCGCGGCCGAGGCCGCGGACTTCGGCGACCCCGCCACGCTGGTCGCCTGCGGCGCGGGCACCGACCACGCGCCGGACGCCGGAACCCTCGACCAGGTCGTGGCCGCCTACACCGAGCAGATCGAGACCGTGCGGAAGGCCGGCGCCGGGGTCATCGTCATGGCCAGCCGCCAGCTCGCCCGGATCGCCCGCGGCCCGGAGGACTACCACGCGGTCTACGGCAAGCTGCTGGCGGCGGCCGACCGGCCGGTGATCCTGCACTGGCTGGGCGAGATGTTCGACCCGCAGCTGGCGGGCTACTGGGGCTCGCGGGACGTGGCCGAGGCCACCGCGTCGTTCCTGGAGCTGATCCGCGAGCACGCGCCGATGGTGGACGGGGTCAAGGTCTCGCTGCTGGACGCCGACCACGAGATCGGGCTGCGCGCGGCGCTGCCGGAGGGGGTCAAGCTCTACACGGGCGACGACTTCAACTACCCGTCGCTGATCGCCTCGGGCAGCCACGCGCTGCTGGGCGTCTTCGACGCGATCGCCCCGGCCGCCGCGGCGGCCCTGGCCGCGCTCGACGCCGGGGACCTCGCCCGCTACGAGGAGATCATGGCCCCGACGGTCCCGCTCTCGCGGAAGATCTTCGAGGCGCCGACGTACAACTACAAGACCGGCATCGTCTTCCTGGCCTGGCTCAACGGCCACCAGGACGCCTTCGCCATGGTCAACGGCGCGCAGGCGAGCCGGTCCCTGCCGCACCTGGCCGAGGTGTTCCGCCTGGCCGACGCCGCCGGCCTGCTCGCCGACCCCGAGCTGGCCGTCCACCGGATGCGGTCGCTGCTGGCGGTGAACGGGCGGTGAGTCGTCTCTCGCTGAACCAGTGGACCACGAAGCGGTGGTCGGTGGCCGAGGCCGTGGAAGGGTGCGTGCGGCACGGCGTCGAGGCCATCGGGCTGTGGCGGCAGGACGTCGCCCGGCAGGGCCTGGAGCAGAGCGCGAAGCTGGTCCGGGACGCCGGGCTGCGGGTCTCGTCCCTGTGCCGGGGCGGCTTCCTCACCTCCGGCGGCGCGGAGGCGCTCGACGACAACCGCAGGGCGATCGACGAGGCGGCCGCGCTGGAGGCCGGGTGCCTCGTCATGGTGGTCGGCGGACTGCCCGGCGTGGTGCCGGACGAGCCGCTGGGCAGCGGTGACCGAGGGGTCGACCGGGACCTGGCCGGGGCCCGGGAGCGGGTCGCCGAGGCGCTGGCCGAGCTGGCGCCGTACGCGGGCGAGCGCGGCGTGCGGCTGGCCCTGGAGCCGCTCCACCCGATGTACTGCGCGGACCGGGCGGTGCTGTCCACCCTGGAGCAGGCGCTCGACCTGGCGGAGCCGTACCCCTCCGAGCAGGTCGGGGTGGTCGTGGACACCTTCCACGTGTGGTGGGATCCGCACGTCCTCGCGCAGATCGCCCGGGCCGGCGACCGGATCGCCTCCTACCAGGTGTGCGACTTCCTCCACCCGATCCCGGCCAACGCGCTGCTCGGCCGGGGCGTGATGGGCGACGGCGTGATCGACTTCACCTCGCTGACCGGGGCCGTGACCGCCGCGGGCTACACCGGGGACGTCGAGGTGGAGATCTTCAACGCCGACGTGTGGGCCACCGACCCCGACGAGGTCCTGGCCCGGGTGAAGGCGCGCTTCGGCGAGCTCATCGGGCTCTGAGGCGCCGGACGTGCCCGCCGTACGACGGCGTACGGCGGGCCCGCCGGGCAGGCCCCGTACCGGTGGCCCGCGGTGAGGGCCCGGAGCGCGGGTCCGTCGTGGAGGTCCGTGGGGCGGCCGGGCACTGCCGGGCACGGCTCACCGCACGGTGACGCTCCGGGTCGGGCAGTGCGACTCGGCCCTGCGCACGGCGTCGTGCAGTTCCGCGGGCGGGTTCGGGTCCAGCAGGACCACGAGCCCGTCCTCCTCGCTCTGCGTGAAGACCTCGGGCGCGGCCAGCGCGCACTGCCCGGCGCCGCAGCAGCTCTCCCGGTTCACGGTGACCTCCACGGCGGCGTCCACGGCGCTCACCAGATCACCGGGAGGCTGTGCACCCCGTGGATGGCCGCGTTCTCCCGGACCGGGACCTCCTCCAGCGGCACGGCCGCCCTCAGCCCGGGGAAGCGCCGCAGCAGCGCCTGGAGGGCGATCTCCAGCTCCAGCCGGGCGAGGTTCTGCCCGAGGCACTGGTGCGGGCCGAAGCCCAGCGCGACGTGCGCGGTCTTGGGCCGGGTGACGTCGAGCCTGTCGGGGTCCTCGCAGAGCGCGGGGTCGCGGTTGGCCGCCGCGAGCGAGGCCAGGCCGAACTCCCCCGCCTTGATCTCCTGGCCGCCCAGCGTGAGGTCCTCCTTCGCCCCGCGGAACATCACCAGGTCGACGATCGACAGGTAGCGCAGCAGCTCGTCGGCCGCTCCCGGCGCGCCTTCCCGGACCAGCGCGAGCTGGTCGGGGTGGTGCAACAGCAGCAGCGTGCCGAGGCCGAGCATGTTGGCGGTCGTCTCGTGCCCGGCGACCAGCAGCAGCATCGAGATCTGGACCAGCTCCCCGTCGGTGAGGGCTCCCTCTCGGATGAGCTCGCCGATGAGCGCGTCGTCCGGCTCCTCCCGCTTGGCGGCGATCAGTTTCGCCAGGTGGGCGGCGAGCCCGGCCACGGCGGCGTCGATCTGCTCGGGCGAGGCGGTCATGTCGACGATCACGCGGGCGGCCGCTTGGAACTCGGCCCGGTCCTCGTACGGCATGCCGAGCAGCTCGCAGATGACCAGGGACGGCACCGGCAGCGCGAACTCGGCGACCAGGTCCACCGGGCGGGGCAGGCGCTCCATCGCGTCCAGCCGCTCGGCGACGATCTGCTCGATCCTGGGGCGGAGCCGGTTCATCCGCTGGACGGTGAAGTGGGCGGTGAGCATGCGC
Source organism: Planobispora longispora (assembly GCF_016863135.1). Taxonomy (GTDB): domain Bacteria; phylum Actinomycetota; class Actinomycetes; order Streptosporangiales; family Streptosporangiaceae; genus Planobispora; species Planobispora longispora. Next base: position 288,266 of record NZ_BOOH01000021.1, on the reverse strand, counting down.
CGGTAGCGGCCGTGCTCCGGGGCGTCCATGCTGATGAACATCCCGGGCTCCGGCTGCGTCACGTGCAGGGGCTGCTCCGGGCTGAGGCCGCCGTCCAGCGAGGAGCTCCAGCGGGGGTCGGCGAGCATCCGGCGGACCAGGTCATGGCTGGTGACCAGCCAGAGCTCGGTGCCGTCGAGCGGCATCACCCGCCGGGTGATCGGTTCGGCGGCGCGCAGCTCGGCCAGGCCGGGGGGCGGGTCGAACGGGCAGGTTCTCCTGAGCGGCACTTCGGACAGGCCGGAGGGACCGGCGGGCTCGGGACACGCGACGGGTTCCGAAGGCACGGCGGTCGCGGGGTGCTCCGGACCTTCGAGGCGCGCGGAGGGCTCAGGACGGACGGGGTGCCCGGAAATTTCAGGATTCGTCGTCATGCCCTCCACGGTGCGCGAGGGCGCTCACCGCGAGCCGACCCGGCGCTGACAACCACCGGGTCACCGCGGTGAGCGCCGCGTCACCGGTCATCCCGGCGCCCTCGTCGTAGGCCGTGCGGTACCCGTGATCCCCCAGTGCGGCCCGCGCGCGGCGGCCCGTCTCCCGCACCTCGGGGTCGCAGATCGCCAGCCCGCGCAGCGCGCGCGCCGCGCCCAGCAGGAACGCCGACCGCGCCGCCTCCCCGCAGGCCAGCGCCAGGCTCGCCAGCCCTTCGGCGGCCGACGCCGCGGACGGCCGGTCCCCGGCGCCGGCGGCGAGGCAGAACGCCTCCCGGTGGCGCCGCAGCGAGGCGCCGAGGTCACCCCGGCTCTCCGCGACCCGCCCGAGGCCGGTCAGGGCCCGCGCCCTGGCCTGCTCCACCCCGCCCCAGTGCGGCTCGCACCCCGCCAGGGCCAGCTCGTAGTGCTCACCGGCCTCCTCCACCCGTCCGTTCCGGCGGGCCACACCCGCCAGGCCGAGCCGGACCGTGACCCAGACCTCGGGGACGTCGAGCCCGCGAGCGATCCCGGCCGCCTCCGCGCAGTCCGCCGCGGCGGCGGCCACGGCCTCGGCATCGCCGATCCGCAGGAGCTCGGCGGCCCGGCTGCACAGCAGGAAGACCCGGTCCTCGGGCGAGCCGAGCTCCTCGATCAGGCCCATGGCCCGCTCGACGGTCGCCACGGCCTCGCGGTGCTCGCCCCGCCAGCCCTGCGGCTCGGAGATCGACAGCAGCGCCTGGGCCATGCCCCACCGGTCGCCCCGGTCGGCGAACCCCTCCAGCGACCGGGCGAACTCCTCCTCGGCCTCCGCCACCAGGCCGGAGTTCAGCCGGACGAAACCGAGGATCAGCCGGGCCATCGCGCGGGTCCACGGGTCGGAGCTGGTGGTGGCCCGCAGGACGTCCTCCCCGACGACCCCGTACTCCCCTCCGGCGATGGTGACGAGGGAGCCGAGCATGAGCAGCATCGGGTGCCCGGAGCCGGACGGCAAAGCCCGGGCGAGCCGCTCCGCCTGGTCGATCATCTCCCGGTCCGAGGTGTTCACGATCGCCACGGAGAGCACGCACATGACGTACTGCTCCTCCATGCCGGGCGGCGGCGTCCGGCCGACCATGGCGAGAGTCCTCTCCGCGAACGCCCGGCCCTCCATCCGCATGCCGCGCAACATCCAGTACCACCACAGCGCGGCGACCAGCCGCAGCGCCCACCCGCTCCGCCCGGACCCGATGGCCCGGTGGAGCGCGGCGCGTATCTCGTCCTCCTCGGCCGCCAGCCGGCGCAACCAGACCAGCTGGTCCCGGCCGTGCAGTTCCGGGGCGGCCCGCTCGGCGAGCGCGGTGAGGTGGCCGGCGTGGGCCTCGCGCAGCCGCTCCTCCTCCCCCGACTCGGCCAGGCGCTCGGCGCAGAAGACCCGGATGGTCTCCAGCATCCGGTAGCGGCCCCCGGCCACCTCGATCAGCGACTTGTCCACGAGCGCGGCCAGCAGATCGAGGGCGTCCCGGCCGCCGTCCCCGCAGACGCGTTCGGCCGCCTCCAGCGTGGCGCCGCGGGCGAACACCGCGAACCGCCGCGCGAACACCCGCTCCGGCTCCTCCAGCAGGTCCCAGCTCCAGGCCACGACCGCGCGGAGGGTGCGGTGCCGGGGCAGCGCCGTACGGCTGCCGCCGGTGAACAGCCGGAACCGGTCGTCCAGCCGGTCGGCCACCTCCCCGGCGTCCATCGAGCGGAGCCGGGCCGCGGCCAGCTCGATCGCCAGGGGCAGCCCGTCCAGCGCCCGGCAGATCCGCAGCAGGGCCTCCTCCCCGGAGTCCTCGGAGTCCCCGGAGGCTCCGGAGTCGAAGCCGGGCCGTACGGCGGCCGCCCGGTCCCGCAGCAGCCGCAGGGCGAGCTCCTCCGGCAGCGGGTGCACGGGCAGCAGCACCTCCCCGGTGATCCCGAGCGGCTCGCGGCCGGTCGCCAGCACCCGCACCCCCGGGCAGGCCGCGAGCAGCCGGTCGGCCAGGCGGGCGGCGTCCTCCACGACGTGCTCGCAGTTGTCCAGGACCAGCACCAGGTCGCGCCCGGCGAGCGCGGCGAGCGCGGCGACCAGCCGCTCCTCCGGCTCGGGCGGGCGGGTCACGCGGAGCGCGGTCTCCCGGACGCCGAGCTCGCCCAGGAGCAGCCGCGGCAGGTCGCGGCCGTCGCGCAGGTGGGCCAGCTCCGCGAAGCAGACCTCGGCGTCGAGGCCGGCGGCCGCCTCGGTCGCGAGCCTGGTCTTGCCCACCCCTCCGGGCCCCGTGAGGGTGACCAGCCGCCGCTCCCGCAGCAGCCCGCGGATGCGCAGGACGTCCTCCCGACGCCCCACGAAGCTGGTGAGCTGGGCCCGGACGCCGCGCCTGACCGGTTCCCGGGCCGGCTTCCCAGCCGGCTCCCCGGCCGGGTCCGTCCCGCGCAGGATGGCCAGGTGCGTCCCGGCCAGGTCGGGTGAGGGGTCGGCGCCCAGTTCCTCGGCGAGCACGCGCCGGGTGTCCTCGAAGACGGCCAGCGCCTCGGCCCGCCGTCCCTCCGCCCGCAGGGCCCGCATGAGCAGCCCGCACAGCCGTTCCCGCAGCGGGTGCTCGGCCAGCAGCGCCCGCATCTCGGCCACCGAGCCGCCGCCCGCCTCGAAGCGGTCCTCCAGGGCGCCGAGCCGCAGTTCCGCCAGCCGCCCGGCCAGCGGCTCGGGCGCCGGCCCGCGCCACAGCCCCAGCGCCTCCTCCACGAGGGCGAGCGCCCCGCGCCGCTCCCCCGCCGCCAGCGCGGCGCGCCCCTCCCCCGCCAGCCGCTCGAACCGGTGCGCGTCGACGTCCTCGGGCCGGGCCGCGATCCGGTAGCCGGACGGGAGCAGCTCGACGGCGACGCCGAGCCTGCGCAGCCGGGAGATCTGGGAGTGCAGGGAGCGGTGGGCGCCGGGCGGGGGGCGCTCGCCGTACAGGACGTCGATCAGGCGGTCGGCGGAGACCGTCGCGCCGGGGTCGGCCAGGAGCGCGACCAGCAGCGCGCGCAGCCCAGGCCCGGGGACCTCGACGGGATCGCCGTCCTCGCCCGCCAGCCGGACGGGGCCCAGCACCTCGAAGCGCATGGTTCGATTCTCGCCCCCACGGCCGGAACCCGCGCGGCGGAGATCTCCGGGCGCCGTTCTCGCGATGCGCGGCCCCGCCGGAGGGGCCGCCGACAGCGGCCCCTCCGGGACGCCGTTCCGGGAGCGGGGCCTACGCCAGGCGGCGCGTGCTCTCCCGCAGGACGACCTCGCCGGGGATCTTCTCGACCCTCGCCTCCTCGACCTGGTCGAGGGCCATCTCCAGGGCGCGGGCGCCCATGTCGGCCAGCGGGAGCCGTACGGTGGACAGGGCCGGGACCAGGTCCCGCAGCGTGGCGATGTCGTCGAACCCGGCGACCGAGACGTCCTCCGGCACCCGGACGCCCCGGTCCCGCAGGGCCGCGAGCGCGCCCACCGCCATCACGTCGTTGACCGCGAACACGCAGGTGGCGCCCGCCTTCACCGCCTCGCCGACCGCCGCGTAACCGCCGTCCCGGTCGAAGGACCCGTGCACGACGTACGGCGCGGGCAGGCCGAGCCCGGCGAGCGCCTCGGCGAACCCGGCCGTCCGGTCCCGGGCGGTGATCAGACCGGCGGGCCCGGCCAGCACGGCGAAGCGCCGGTGCCCCAGCCCGGCCAGCGCGGCGGCCAGGGCGGCGGCGCCCTCCCGGTTGCCGGGCGCCACCGTGTCGGCGCCGAGCAGGTCCTGCCCGACGCACGCGACCCGGCCGCCGCCCTCCCGGTAGCGGTCGAGCTCCTCGCGGAGCCGCCGCGTCGCGCGCAGGTCGGCGGTCCGCGATCCGGCGAGGAGGACGGCGCGCACCCGCTGGGCGCTCAGCGTGGAGACGTAGGCGATCTCGCGCTCGGTGTCGCGGTGCGTGGTGCCGACCATGACCATCAGCCCGCGGCTCTCGGCCACCCGCATCGCCCCGTCGGCGAGCGCGGCGAAGTAGGGGTCGACCAGGTCGTGGACCACCAGCCCGACCACGTTGGCGGCCCCGCGCGCCAGCGTCTGCGCCGCCACGTTCGTCCGGTAGCCGAGCTGCGTGGCGGCCAGCTCGACCCGTGCCCGCAGAGACGCGCCCACCTGGCGGGTGCTCCCGTTGAGCACTCGCGACGCGGTGGCGAGCGAGACTCCCGCGTGCTTGGCGACATCCTCAAGGGTGACCACGACGACCTCCAGGAAAGCGATTTCCAAGTCTGCCAGACGGCGACTCCCCCCGCACGCGATCTTCGTCGCCCCCTCTCTCCGGCGCAACCGGAAGCCGGTCCGGGACGGAACCGCGCCGGACGGCGCCCGTCCCCGGAGGCCCGCGCCGGGGAGACCCGGTCCCGGGCGGCGCCCGCCCTGGAAGATCCGCACCGGGGGACCCGTCCCCGAGCTGGGGTCGGACCGCCCGGGCCGCGGGAACAACCCGCCCGCACCGAGTGTTGTTACTGACCAGTAGCATGTCTGCGGAAGCTACCCAGCAACGAGGAGCGAACCCCGTGCCTTCGTCTCGTGACGTCGTATTCGTCGACGGAGTGCGCACGCCCTTCGGCAAGTCGGGCCCCAAGGGCCTGTACGCCGAGACGCGCGCCGACGACCTGGTGATCCGCGTCATCCGCGAGCTGATTCGGCGTAATCCGAACCTGCCGCCGGAGCGCGTCGACGAGGTGGCCATCGCGGCCACGACCCAGATCGGCGATCAGGGGCTGACCATCGGCCGCTCCGCCGCCGTCCTGGCCGGTCTGCCCAAGAGCGTCCCCGGTTACGCGATCGACCGCATGTGCGCCGGCGCGATGACCGCGGTGACCTCCGTCGCGGGCGGCATCGCCTTCGGCGCCTACGACGTGGCCATCGCCGGCGGCGTCGAGCACATGGGCCGCCACCCGATGGGCGAGGGCGTCGACCCCAACCCGCGGTTCGTGGCCGAGCAGATCGTGGACGGCTCCGCCCTGGTCATGGGCATGACCGCGGAGAACCTGCACGACCGCTACCCGACCATCACCAAGGAGCGCGCGGACGCCTTCGCCCTCGCCTCCCAGGAGAAGGTCGCCAAGGCCTACGCCGACGGCAAGATCCAGCCCGACCTGGTCCCGGTCGCCGTGCGCTCCGCTGAGAGGGGATGGGGCCTGGCCACCGCCGACGAGGCTCCCCGTCCCGGCACCACGCTGGAGGGCCTGAGCACGCTGAAGACCCCGTTCCGCCCGCACGGCCGGGTCAGCGCGGGCAACGCCTCCGGCATCAACGACGGCGCGACCGGCTGCATCGTGGCCGCCGCCGACGTCGCCCGGGAGCTGGGCCTCACGCCGAAGATGCGCCTGGTCTCCTACGCCTTCGCGGGCGTGGACCCCGAGGTCATGGGCGTCGGCCCGATCCCGTCCACCGAGCGCGCGCTGCGCCTGGCCGGGCTCTCCATCGACGACATCGGCCTGTTCGAGATCAACGAGGCGTTCGCCGTCCAGGTGCTGGCCTTCCTGGAGCACTTCGGCATCGCCGACGACGACTCCCGCGTGAACCCGTACGGTGGCGCGATCGCCTTCGGCCACCCGCTGGCCTCCTCCGGCGTGCGGCTGATGACCCAGCTCGCCCGCGAGTTCGGCGAGCGCCCCGACGTCCGCTACGGCATCACCACGATGTGCGTCGGCATGGGCATGGGCGGAACGGTCATCTGGGAGAACCTCGCCTGGGAAGGTGCGAAGTGATCAACGAGCTTTTCAAGGACGAGGTCGTCACCAAGGCGATCGTCCGCGACGTCGAACTGCCGTACGGCGCGGGCACCATGGCCCTGATCACGCTGGACAACGGCTTCGACCACACCAAGCCGTCCACCTTCGGCCCCGGCGGCCTGACCTCGCTCGACGAGGCCCTCGACGCCGTCGCCGGCCGGAGCGACCTGGCCGCGGTGGGCGTCGTCGGCAAGCCGTTCATCTTCGCGGTCGGCGCCGACCTCAAGGGCGCCGCCCTGGTCTCCGAGCGCGAGCAGGCGCTGGCCATCGGCAAGCTGGGCCACGACGCCTTCCGCCGCCTCGGCGAGCTGTCCGTGCCGTCGTTCGCGTTCGTCAACGGCGCGGCGATGGGCGGCGGCCTGGAGGTCGCCCTGCACTGCACCTACCGGACCATCTCCTCCGGCGTGCCCGCGGTGGCCCTGCCCGAGTGCTTCCTCGGCCTGGTGCCCGGCTGGGGCGGCACCCAGCTGCTGCCCCGCCTGATCGGCCCGGCGAACGCGCTCAAGCTGATCATCGAGAACCCGCTCGCGCAGAACCGCATGATCAAGGGCCGGGACGCCTTCAAGCTCGGCATCGCCGACGCGATGTTCGAGGGCGCCGACTTCCTGGAGGAGTCGCTGCGCTGGGCCGCCCAGGTGCTCCGCGGCGAGGTGACGGTCTCCCGCACCGACCACACCGCCGAGGACTGGTCCAAGACGATCGCCGACGCCCGCTTCCTGCTCGACATGAAGCTGCACGGCGCCAACCCGGCCCCCTACCGGGCGCTGGAGCTGGTCGAGCTGGCCCGCACCGCCTCCCGCGACGAGGGCTTCGACGCCGAGGACCAGGCGCTGGCCGACCTCCTCATGGGCGACGAGCTGCGCGCCGGGCTCTACTCCTTCGACCTGGTGCAGCGCCGGGCCAAGCGGCCCGCCGGGGCGCCGGACAAGGCGCTGGCCCGCAAGGTCACCAAGGTGGGCGTCGTCGGCGCGGGCCTGATGGCCTCGCAGATGGCGCTGCTGTTCGCCCGCCGCCTGGAGGTCCCGGTCGTCCTGACCGACCTGGACCGGACCCGCCTGGACAAGGGCGTCGCCTACGTCCACGCGGAGGTCGACAAGCTGCACGGCAAGGGCCGGATCTCCGGCGACCAGGCCAACCGGCTCAAGGCCCTGGTGACCGGCTCGCTGACCAAGGACGCCTTCGCCGACGCCGACTTCGTCATCGAGGCCGTCTTCGAGGACATGAAGGTCAAGCAGAAGGTGTTCGCCGAGGTCGAGGCCGTGGTCTCGGAGACCTGCGTGCTGGCGACCAACACCTCCTCGCTCTCGCTGACCGAGATGGGCTCGGAGCTGAAGCACCCCGAGCGCCTGGTGGGCTTCCACTTCTTCAACCCGGTCGCGGTCATGCCGCTGCTGGAGATCATCCGCGGCCACGCCACGGACGACGCCACGCTGGCCACCGCGTTCGCGGTCGGCAGGTCGCTGAAGAAGTCCAGCGTGCTGGTGAAGGACGCCCCGGCGTTCGTCGTCAACCGGCTGCTGACCCGCTTCATGGGCGAGGTCATCACGGCGGTGGACGAGGGCACCCCGCTGGAGGTCGCCGACCACGCGCTCGACGGCCTCGGCCTGCCGATGACCCCGTTCGCGCTGCTCCAGCTCGTCGGCCCGGCCGTCGGCCTGCACGTCTCCGAGACGCTGCACGCCGCCTTCCCCGACCGCTTCGGCGTCTCGGAGAACATGGCCGAGCTGGTCGCGGCGGGCAAGCCCGGCGTCTACGCCCCGGACTTCTCCCTCGACCCCGAGGCGGTGGCGATCTTCTCCGGCGGGACCTCCCCGTCCACCGCCGAGCAGGTGCGCGAGCGCACGCTCCGGGCGCTGGAGCAGGAGATCCGCATCATGCTGGAGGAGGGCGTGGTCGCCGCGGCCCAGGACATCGACCTGTGCATGATCCTGGGCGCGGGCTGGCCGTTCCACCTGGGCGGCATCACGCCGTACCTGGACCGCGCCGGCGTCGCCCGGCCGCGTTTCCTGGAGCCGGGGGTGGCCTCCGTCCCCGCGTAGCACCGGGTAACCCCGCGTCCCGCCGGAACCCCGGCGCGTGAGAGGGCCTCGCATCCGCGAGGTCTCGCACGCCGGGGAACCCCGTGCCGGGAGAGCCCCGTGACGTCCGCGCCCTCCGCCCCCATCCGGGGCGGAGGGCGCGCGTGCGTGCGCCGCCGTCCCGATCCGGTCAGGCGGAGCGTTTCCCGCCGCAATATTGATCTTGACCGTGCTACGCTCCCTCCCGGCGTCGCGCTCCGTCCCAGCGGAGATCGCTCTTGCTGTGGTCCGGGAGCCCGCGGCGTCCGCGTTCCGGGAGCTCGCGGCGTCCGCTACCCGATGCGTCCGCCCGTGTGAAAAAGTCACTGTTCGGGCACGTCTTGAGCGGGATCCTTCCGGGCGGCGCAGACGGCGGGGCCGGGCGACCGGCCCTTAAGGGCGAGGGGGGAGGCGCCCGTAAGCCCGGCAGAAGGAGACCGTAAGGGCCCTGCGCCACTGTGGAGTCATCGGAAGCGGGCAGCACCGCACCGGACGAACGGGAAGGAAGCATCTCATGCGTAAGCTCAAGCTCCAGGTCCAGACCACCGTCGATGGCTACATGGCCGGCCCGAACGGCGAGATGGACTGGATGAAGTTCCCCTGGACCGACGACATCGGCGCCTACATCGACGCGCTCACGAAGCCGGTCGACTGCATCGTGCTGGGCCGCAAGCTCGCCGAGGGCTTCATCCCGGCCTGGAAGTCCGAGCCCGAGGGCGAGTCCCAGGAGTCGATCGACTGGATGAACAACACCCCCAAGGTCGTCATCTCCGACAGCCTCACCGAGTCGCCCTGGGACAACGCCGTCGTGGCCGGCGGCGACCTCACCGAGGCGATCAACGCCCTCAAGGCCCGGCCGGGCGGGGACATCGTCGTCTACGGGGGCAGCACGCTCGTGTCGAACCTGATCGCCGCAAACCTGATCGACGAGCTGCACCTGTTCGTCAACCCCACCGCGATCGGGACCGGCCTGCCGGTCTTCCCGGCCACCGGCGCCAACCAGCCCTTCCGCCTGGTCGGCGCGCACCCCTTCGAGTGCGGCATCACCGCGATGCACTACGAGCCGGAGCGCGCCTGACCGTGCCCGCCGCCGAGGGGCCGGCCCGCCCCCGGCGGGCTCCCGGCCGGCGCCGGTCAGCCCCCGGCCGGGACCGGATCGGCGGCCTGCGCCGCCACCAGCTTCGCGTACCGGCCGCCCCGGGCGAGCAGCCCGTCGTGGGTGCCCCGCTCCACGATCTCCCCGTCGTCCACGACGAGGATGAGGTCGGCGTCCCTGACGGTGCTCAGCCGGTGGGCGATCACGATGCGCGTCTGGGTGAGCCAGCCGAGGTTGGACTCGATCCGCGCCTCGCTGGTGCTGTCGAGGTGGCTGGTGGCCTCGTCGAGAAGCAGGATCTTCGGACGCGCCAGCAGCGCCCGGGCGAGCGCGAGCCGCTGCCGCTGGCCGCCGGACAGGCCCCCGCCCTCCACCAGCATGGTCTCGTACCCCATGGGCATCGCGCAGATCTCCTCGTGCAGGCAGGCCAGCTCGGCCGCCTCGATGATCCGCTCCAGCGGGGCGTCGGGATCGTTGAGCGCGATGTTCTCCCGGATCGAGCCGGTGAACAGTGACGGCTCCTGGTTGACCACGCCGAACTGGTGACGCAGGGAGCGGAGGTTGAGCTGCGGCAGCGGCACCCCGTCGTAGCTGACCTGTCCCTCGGTAGGGGTGTACAGGGCCAGCAGGAGCCGGGCCAGCGTGCTCTTGCCCGCCCCGGACGGGCCGACGAGCGCGACCTTCTGCCCCGCGCGGATCTTCACCGAGATGCCGCGCAGCGTCCACGGCCCGCGCGGGTCGTGCCGGAAGCCGACGCCGTGCAGCTCGATCGAGCCGCGCAGCCTGACCACCTCGATCCCGGCGGCCGGCTCGGGCTCGGAGGCGAGGATGTCGGAGAGCCGGTCGAAGTGCGCCCCGGCCTGCTGGAGCCCCTGCAGGCTGGTCATCAGCGCGGCGATGGGCATGAGCGCGGCCACGGACAGGGCGTTCAGGGCCAGCAGGGCCCCCAGGGTCAGCTCCCCGTCGAGCACCCGCCACGCGCCGACCCACAGCAGCGCGAGCGGGGCGAGCAGGCGCAGGGCGCCGAGCGCGGCGTCCAGCAGGCCCTGGGTCAGGCCGCCCCGGATGTCGGCGTTCAGCTGGTCGGTGAAGTGCTTCGACCACTGCTCGACCGCGCGGTGCTCCGCTCCCGACGCCTTCAGCGTCTCGATGCCGCCGATGGCCTGGACGAGCTGGCTCTGGGTGGCGGAGAAGGCGCTGAGCTCCTCCTGGGTGAGCCGGTTGACCCTGCGGGCGGTGGCCAGCAGGAGCAGCACCTGCAGTGCCGCGAACCCGAGCAGGCAGGCGCCGACGACGGGGTCCCAGACGAACACCAGGACCAGGTAGCCCAGGGCGAGCGGCCCGTCGAGCAGGGCCGAGAGCACCTGCCCGGTGAGCATCTCCCGCAGGACCGCCACGCTCCCGGCGCGCGCCACCAGATCGCCCTTGCCCCGCTGGGTGAAGTAGCGGTACGGCAGGGCGACCAGGTGGGAGACCACTCCCCCGGTCAGTTCGGCGTCGGCGCCCGCGCGGACGGAGACCAGCAGCACCGAGCGGAGGTAGCCGACCGCGAACTGGGTCACGCCGGCCAGCGCCAGCCCCAGGCCGATCATGCTCAGCAGCCCGCCGTCCTCCCCCGGCAGCACGCGGTCCACCAGCGCCTCGGAGAACAGCGGCAGCGCGAGACCGAGCAGCTGGAGCAGGAGCGAGGCCAGGACGACCTGGGCCAGCAGGCCCTTCCTGCGAGCCAGCAGCGTGCGCAGGAACCGGCGGCGCCAGGCCGTGCCGGCGCTGGAGCGCCCCGGCTGGAAACCGGGGCCGGGCTCGAAGGCGAGCACCACGCCGGTGAAGCCCTCGTCGAACTCCTCCGCGGTGAGCCTGCGGCGGCCCCTGGCGGGGTCGACGATGTCGACGCGCTCCGGGGACCAGCGCTCGACCACCACGAAGTGGTTGAACTCCCAGTGGACCACCGCGGGCATCGGAACGCGGGCGAGGTCGGCGGGGCTCAGGGAGAAGGCGCGCGCCTTCAGCCCGCACTCGCGGGCGCCCTCCAGCAGCGCCTTCGCGCTGAGACCGTCCCGGCCGATCTGCAGCCGGTCGGTGATCTCCTGCAGGGAGGCGCGGTGGCCGTGGTGGGACAGGACCATCGCCAGGCACGCCGCGGCGCACTCGGTGGCGGTGTTCTGGAGCACGACGGGGACGCGTCTCACGCCACGCCCCCGATCCGGGTGTACAGCGCCGCGGCGAACACCGCCGCCACCACCGCCAGCAGGGCGACCACCGCCCACAGCGCCACCAGGGTGCCCGTGCCGATCGTCAGCCGAGTACGGTCCCGCCGCCCCGCGCTCCGGTGCCGGCGGAGCGACTCCTCCCGGAAGATGCGACGGCTCACGACCAGTGCCATTCGACTGCGGCCCGGCGGCGGCGCTCGGCCAGCCACTCGGTGAACGCCACGCGCCCGGCGGCGGCCAGCGTGCGCTCGTCGTCGCGCGCGGCCGTACGGCCCAGGACCGCCCCGGCCAGGAATCCCCCGCCGTGGGGCACGGGACCGGCGACGGTCCCCGGCCCGGCCTCGCGCAGCGGTGCGGGCAGGTCGGCGGCGAAACGCTCGGCGATCACCGTCTCGACCTCGCCGTCCAGCTCCGCCAGGGCGGCGGTCCCGGCGCCGTGGAGGGCGGCCAGGACGGGGAGGTTGCCGGTGACGTCCCCCTCCGGCCCGGTGATCCAGGCGGCGCGGACCCGGTCGAAGTCCCCGGGGCGGGCGGCCAGGCGGGCCGGGCCGAGCTCGGCCTCCTTGCGGCGGCGGAAGCTCCGGCGGCGGGCGATGCCGCCGATGTAGTCCTCGAACTGCCCGGGGGTCATTCCCATCTCGGTCAGCCAGGCCAGCGTGGCGGCGCGGTCGTGCAGGCCCCGGCCCCTGCGGAACTCGTCCGCGGCGGCCTGGAGCTCCTCGTCGGAGACCGGCCCGTCGTCGCCCGCGACCTCGTTGATGATCAGGCACTGGTCGACGATCTCGTCGTGCGGCGTCGTGTCGCGGCGCGACAGCGAGCGGATCATGGTCAGGGCCTGCGCCACCGACAGGTGAACCTCGTCCACGGTGACCAGCTGACCGGCCGCCCAGTGCGTGGAGTGGTCGATCAGCCAGGGCACGCCGTCCTCGGCCTGCGCGCTGAGGGCGACGGTGCCGCCCTCGGGATCCGACAGCAGGAGGTCGAAGTCGACCACCGGGGTGCCGGGCCGCTCGTCGACGACGAGCTGGGCCTGGAGACCGGGATGGTCCGCCGCCCACGCGGCGGCCGTCCGCCTGGCCTGCGCCACGTGCGCCCGCCGCCGGGGCAGGCCGCGCAGCAGCCGCGCCCCGGACTCGAGCGCGCTTCCGAAGTCACTCATGATCTGTCTTTCCGTCCACGGTGTCGTTCGCGGGGTGGGTCGCCGTGTCGTTCACGGGGGCGCTCATCGCGTGCTCCGCGATGCCGTCCGCCGCCACGAGCCAGTCGGCGATCGCGTCGCTGACGGGCAGCCCCGCGCGCTGCTCCACGAAACCCCAGGCGCCGTTGGGGTTGATCTCCAGGAAGGCGTACTCCCCGTCCGGAGTGAGGATGAGGTCGATGGCGCCGTAGGTCAGTCCGAGCGAGGCGGTCAGCTCCGCGCACGCGCGCTCCAGCCCGTCCGGGAGACGGTGCGCGGCGTAGCGCACCCGGTCGTCGTCGTAGTGCCGCCAGTCGTCCCTGGCCGTGCGCGAGTCCCGCGCGTCGATCTCGGCGGCGAAGACCCGCTCGCCCACCACGATCACGCGCAGCTCCACGGCCTTGGGCACGTAGGGCTGGAGGATGACCGGCTCGTGCTGGAGACGGTGACGGGAGGTGAGGTGGCGGCGGCCCAGGACGGTGGTGTACGTGCGATGGTCGGCGCCGTCCAGGGTGAACTCGTCGGAGTTGATCTGCTTGGCGATCAGGTTGCCGCCCGCGCGCTCGTAGGCGGGCACCAGTTCGGCGGGGTCGTTGGTGTAGACGGTCTCCGGGACCCGGAAACCGAGCGCCGCCGCCCGCGCCATATGGATGATCTTGTTGTGCGCCCGGCGCTCGACCTCCCTGCGCGAGGGCAGCCACCGCGCGGGGGCGAGTTCCCACGCCCCGTCGAGCAGGAACTCCGCCTGCCAGACCGCGTGGCGGCGGTGCGAGGGCTCGGTCACCGTCTCCGCCGGGCGGGGCGCGTTCGGCCGCCGCCGCCACACCGCGCGCACCTCGGCCAGGTCCAGCCGCTCGGCGCCGGTGTCGAGCACGATCCGGTGGCCGCCGTCCGCGAAGGCGGCCGTGAGCCTGCCGCGGGCGGGGAAGTCGCCGGGATCCCACCAGGTCACCCGGGCTCCACGCCGCTCCAGCTTCGGCAGGACCAGCTCGACGGCGTCGTCCCGCCGGTCACTCAATATCAGGATCATGCTCGTTTCCGTCACAGAGGAAGCCCGTCGCAAAGGAAGCGGCGGAGCGGGAGGGCCCGCTCCGCCGCTTGTCACCCCGTGGTGTCAGGGCAGGGTTAGCTGATGACCCACTCGGCCGGCTTGCCGCCGATCTTCCAGGACACGCTCATCCGGCCGCCGGCGACCTCGCCCAGCTCGGCCTCGGTGAGCTCCGCGCCCTCGAACGGGATGTCGTCGATGCTGAACTTCGACATATTGGTTTCCCCCTTTGAGCCGTCATCTACGGCTTCGATCTTTTCTTCCGGGTCTCCGACTCGGTGACCCGCTTACGAGAAAAGACACTAAAAGGTGCCGCTTGACCGTTTCTTGAATGCACCTTTCATCACACTTGTCACTCCTGAAACAGCAGTTCAGCGGGCCGGTCGGCAGGAGGCCCGCGGCGGGAAGCACCTCCGCCGCCGCCGCTTACAGACCGCTTGCAAGCACGCCGTAAGGGACGGCGGCCGGATCACCGGTCCCGGATGCGGCACACGGGCGGCAGCGGCTACACGCCCCCGTAGGCGGCCAGCACGATCTCCATGCCCCGGTTGCCGCCGGGGGCGCCCGGATTCCGCACCTGGTTCGTCACGTACGACACCACCATGCGGGCGTCGAAGTCGATCCAGGCGATGGAGCCGTCCATCCCGCCCCAGAAGCAGGCCCGCGGCCCGCCCGGCGCACCGCCGTACAGGGCGTATCCCATGCCGTAGCGCATGCGCATGTCCAGGTAGCGGTCCACCCCGTCGAACTGCTCTTCCAGGGCGCGCTCGCAGCCCGCCGGCGACAGCAGCCGCACCCCGCGCACCGTGCCGCCGCAGGCCAGCGCCGACTGCGCGAGGGCGACCGACCGGGCGTTGCCGTGCCCGTTGCCGGCCGGGATCTCGGCGCGCCGCCAGGCGGTGCCGTTGGCCGCCGTCGGCGGGAGCAGCGGGTTGGCGATCTCATGGGCCCGCGGGGGCACGGCGGGGCCGTCCGGCGCCTCGGGGGCGATGACCGGGGCGACGCGGTGGTCGTGCTCGGCGGCCAGCCCGATGTGGAAGTCGGCTCCCAGCGGCCCGGCCACCTCCTCGGCGAAGAAGGCGCCCAGGCTCCGGCCGGTGACGCGGCGCACCACCTCGCCGACCAGGAAGCCCTGGGTGACCACGTGGTAGCCGGCGTCGGCGCCCGGCTCCCAGCGCGGAGCCTGGGCGGCCAGCCTCCGCACGGCCCCCTCCCAGTCGTAGAGGTCCTCGGCCGTCATCGGCTCGTCCCAGGAGGGCAGGCCCGCGGTGTGGGAGAGCAGGTGCCGCACCCGGACGCGCTCCTTGCCGGCGGCGGCGAACTCCGGCCAGTACGCGGCGACCGGCGCGGCCAGGTCCAGCTCGCCGCGGTCGGCGAGGATCAGCGCGCACAGCGCCGTCATCGTCTTGGTCGTGGACCAGACGTTGGTGATGGTGTCGCGCTCCCACTCGACGGTGCGGGCCTCGTCGACGTGCCCGCCCCACAGGTCGACCAGCGGCTCGCCGTCGACGTACACCGCGGCCGAGCCGCCCACGTCCGCGGTCTCCAGCAGGCTCGCCAGCGCCGCGCGCACCTCGTCGAACCGGGTGGCGCACGTACCGTGGATCTCCACCATGCACGGAATCTAGGCCGTTCCGCTCCGGCCGCGCCACAGAATTAGGCCCGGTTACGACAGGTCAGGGCGCTTGTGCCGGAAATCGCGGCGCACGTTTCCATGACACCGCCTGTATTTCCGTGACATCGCCCGGGTTTCCGTGACATCGGGCCGTACTTCGGTGTCACGTAATCGGCCTGCGGTTTGTGCGGATGTGCCCGGCCGGCGCCGGACGGCATCGTCTCAGTGACCGGCCGCGGAGGGCCGGTGACCCAGACGTCCCGTTCCGTGGGCGTCCGCACCCACGGGAGAGCAATCGTGTCCGTCACCGCGACCGGCGCCACGTCACGCGCGTCCTCACCGGACGGCCGCGCGCCCTCGGCTGCGGCGCCCGCCCGGGAACGCGTCCGGTGGGCCGACACCGCCAAGGGCGTCTGCATCCTGCTCGTGGTCCTGTGGCATGTGGTCGCCAAGCACTACCTCCGGGTCGACTGGCGGATCGACCTGCCGGTGGCGGGAGCGTGGGGCGCGCTGGGCGAGCAGCTCCTGCCGCTGCGCATGCCGCTGTTCTTCACCATCTCCGGCATGTTCGCGCTCGGCGCGGTGAACCGGCCGTGGCGGATGACCGCCCGGTCGCGCGTGGCGAAGTTCCTCTACCTCTACGCGCTGTGGCTGCTGATCCACACCGCGATCCTGAGCACGACGCCGGAGTTCCCCACCGACCGCGCCACGGGCGTGGCGGGGCTGGTGGAGCAGCTCACGATCACTCCGTCCAATCTGTGGTACCTGTACGCGCTGGCGCTGTACTTCGTGATCGCGAAACTCACCCGCCGGTTCCCGCGGCTCCTGGTGCTGGGGCTCGCCCTGACGCTGTCGGTCCTCGCCTCCGCCGACCTGATCGCCGCTCCGGGCAACCGCGCCGGGCTGTACCAGAACCTGGTGTTCTTCCTCGCCGGGATGCACTTCCGCCCGGCCGTCGAGCGGCTGGCCGCCGCCGCGGACCGGCGCCGTCTCCTGCTGACCGGCGGCGGTTACGCGACGGCGCTGCTCGTCATGGCGGTCCTCGGCGCGCAGGCCTGGCCGGGCGTCTGGCCCGCGGTCTCCGTGGCGGCGACGGCCTTCGGGGTCACCGCGGCGGTCGCGCTGAGCCGCTGGAGACTGCTGTCCACGCCGCTGGCGGCCCTCGGGCGGCAGACGCTGCCGATCTACGTCATCCACATGCCGGTCCTCGCGCTGCTGGACCTCGCGCTCGCCGGGCCGCTGTCCGGTCTCGGCGGCGCGGGGGCGACGGCGGTCGCCGTCGTCGAGCCGATTCTGCTCACCGCGCTCGTGACCGGGATCTGCCTGGCGCTGAACCGGGGGCTGCGCGCGGCCGGCGCCGTCCCGTTCCTGCTCGACCTGCCCGGCCGCGGCCGGGCCGCCGGGCGGCACCGGGACCCCGCGGGCCGCCGGTCGCACGACCGGGAGGCGGCGCAGACGGCCCAGCACTCGCGGAGCTCGCGGAGCCCGAGGAGTCCGCAGAGCTCGGAGGCCGCTCCCTCCCGTCGTACCCCGGAGCCCGCCCTCCCCCACCGCGGCTCGGAACCCGTCCTCGCCCGCCGCGGCCCGGAGCCCGTCCTCGCCCACCGCGGCCCGGCCACCGTTCCCCACGGGACCGGGGACGCCACCATCCCCTACCGGATTCCGGAGCCCGTCCTCTCCCGCCGCTCAGCCGTCGCCCCGGGCCTTCTCGCCGACCCACCAGCGCACGATGTGCGCCCGTGAGGGCAGGTCCAGCTTGGCCCGGATGCGCTCCAGGTGGGTGTGCACCGTCCGCTCCGACACGTGCAGCCGCCGGGCGATCTGCCGGTTGGCCAGGCCCTCGGCGACGAGCTTGGCGACCTCCCGCTCCCGGCCCGTGAGGACGGTCTCCCCCGTCCCGGCGCCGCGCGGCCGCGGCCGGACCCCCTCGTCGAGGGCGTAGGCGATCAGCTGCGCGGCCCCGAACCTCCGGCCCTCCCCCTCGGCGGCCGCCGCGGCCGGAGCGGACAGCGCCGACCGGGCCGACGTCACCGCCGCGTCGAGCAGGTCGCCGAGGCACACGCCGGCGTGGAGACGCTGCTCCCGGCCGAACGCCTCCGCCGCGGCCGCCAGCCGCAGCGCCCGGGCGGCCTCCTCCCGCCCGGCGGCCACGACGGCCAGGCCCCTGACCAGCTCCAGGACGAGCGGGGACGGCAGGCCGCGAGCGGACCCCTCCGGCGCGGTCTCGCCCGGCGCGGTCCGGTAGCGGGCCAGCCCGTCCCGCAGCCTCCTGTCCGCCGTCTCGGTGTCGCCGCGGGCGAGGGCCAGCATCGCGGTGAGGTCCAGCCACTCGACCGGCACGGGACCGTTCCCATGGCTCAGATGGGCGGTGAGGCATTCCTGCAGCAGCGCGTCCGCGTCGTCCAGATCCCCGGTCAGGACCGCCAGACGGGCGCGGTCGCGCAGGCACACGGCGATGTCCAGCAACCCCGCGGAGGAGCGCAGCAGCTCCAGGCAGCGCCGCGAGGCGTCGTCGGCGGCGCCGAGGTCGCCGCGGGCCTGCTGTACGGCCTGCAGGGTCGCCAGCGCGCGGGCGAGCGTCATGGGGCGCCCGCCCGCCTCCCCCAGCGCGACGGCCTCCCGCGCCAGGGACAACGCCCTGTCCGCCTCGCCCTGGAGCAGGGCCAGGTTCCCGGCCTGCGCGAGGGCCACGCCGCGCCCGGGGAACGCCGGGTCCGTACCGGCGAGGGTCCTCCCCAGCAGCCTGCGGCCCTCGACGATCCGGCCGCGCCGCCACAGGCAGTGGCTGAGCGCCACCGCCAGCAGCACCCCGCGGTCGTCACCGCGCCGCTCCGCCCAGTCCACGGCATGCCGCAGGGCGTCCAGCTCACCGTCCAGCGGGTCCAGCTCGTGCGCCGACCACAGCAGGCGGGTCTCCGCCACGGCCGGTGCGGCCAGCCCGAGCAGCCAGCGCACGAAGCGCTCGTAGACGCGGTCGGCCTCGCCCGCCTCGACCAGCCGCTCGTACCCGTAGAGCCGGATCGACTCGGCCATGCCGAACCGGCTCCGGTCCTGCTCCGGGACGATCAGCGACTTCGTCTCCAGGCCGCCCAGCAGGTCCAGGACCTCCTCGCGGGTCAGGTCCGTACCGGCGCACACCGCCACCGCGCCGTCCGCCGTGAACCCGCCGGTCAGCACCGACAACCGGCGGAAGACCTCCCGTTCCCGCGGGGTCAGCAGCTCGTAGCTCCACCCGATCGCGGCGCGCATGTCCCGGTGCCGGGGCGCGACCGTGCGGGCCCCGCCGCTCAGCAGGCGGAACCGGTCGTCGAGGCGGGAGAGGATCTCGCCGACGGACCACAAGCGCACCCGGCTCGCCGCCAGTTCGATCGCCAGGGCGTTGCCGTCGAGACGCGCGCATATCTCGGCGATCTCGTCGCCGTTCCCGGCCGTCAGCTCGAAGGACGGGAAGACGGCCCGGGCCCGCTCCGCGAACAGCCGGACCGCGTCCGACCGCAGCAGCTCACCGCGGGTGCGCGTGCCGCCCGGAGCGGGCAGCGACAGCCGGGGCACCGGGAAGAGGTGCTCGCCCGGCGCTTCCAGCGCCTGCCTGCTGGTGGCCAGCACGGCCAGGCCGGGGCGGCAGCGCAGCAGGGTCACCGCGAAACGCGCGCTCGCGTCGATGAGATGCTCGCAGTTGTCCAGGATGAGCAGGACCTTGCCGGCGCCGAGGCTGTCCGCGACCGCTTGCGCGGCCGCCTCCGCCCGGTCGGCCGGGAACCGGGTGACGCCCGGGTCCGCCGCGGCCCGCCGTACGGGCGGCGAACCGTCCGCGAGCTCCGCGAGCTCCGCGAGCTCGACCAGCCGGGTCCCGCCCGGGTACGCCCCGCGCACCCTCTCGGCCAGTTCGAGGGCGAGCCTGCTCTTCCCCGCCCCGCCCGGCCCGACCAGGGTGAGCAGCCGCGCCCTGCCGAGCAGCGCCTTCAGCTCGGTGAGCTCGTCCTCGCGCCCGACGAACTTGTCGAGGGGGGCCGGCAGCCCGGCCACCGGAAGCGGGACGGGCCCGGTGGAGGAGACGGGATACGGGGCGGGGTAGGAAGGGGGGACGGCCGCGGCCTCATTCCCCGCTTTCCCCGCTTTCCCCGTGGCCTCTCCCGTCGCCTCCTCCGCGAGCTCCGCGAGCTCCGCGGATTTCCCGACGGCTCTCTCCTCGATCTCCGCGAGCTCCGCGAGCTCCGCGGGTTTCCCCGTTTCCTTGCCCTTCTCCGCGGCCGCTCTGAGCCGGCGAGCGCGCTGGCGGCAGGCGCCCGAGCAGAACCGCGCCGGCCGGCCGGCCCCTCCCGCGCCGGTCCGCTCGCGCAGCTCGGCGCCGCAGTGCTCGCAGCGCCCGGTGTCGGCCGCTCCGGACCCCCGTCTCGCGCTCACCACCCGGTCACCTGCCCTCATAAGCGCGGGGCGTGGATTCCCCGCCGCGCGCTCGAGGCTAACCACCCGCTATCCGATGACTACGGATAAATATGCGTTCGTCAATATGCGTTCGCCTGACGAAGAGGGAAATATGCCGGGAATACCGGTAAGGGCTGTATGGCGGAGCCGTCGCCCGTGACCGGCGGCGCGCGTCGTCACGGCTTCGGCGACTGCCGCGCCAGGCGGCTGTGGCGGTAGCCGTACCCGATGTAGAGGAGGAATCCGACGAGCATCCACGCCACGAACCGGATCCAGGTCTCCACCGGCAGGTTGAGCATCAGGTAGAGGCAGGCCAGCACCGACAGGACCGGCAGCAGCGGCATCAGCGGGACGCGGAAGGAGCGCGGCAGGTCGGGGCGGGCACGGCGGAGGACGACCACCGCGATCGAGACGACGACGAACGCGAAGAGCGTGCCGATGTTCACCAGCTCGGCGATCTCGGCGAGCGGGACCAGCCCGGCCAGGACCGCGACCAGCGCACCGAGCAGGATCGTGATCCGGTACGGCGTGCGGTACGTCGGATGCACCCTGGCCAGCCCGCGCGGGAGCAGCCCGTCCCGGCACATCGCGAACATCACTCGCGACTGCCCCAGCATCAGGATCATCACCACCGTGGTCAGGCCCGCCAGCGCGCCGATGCTGATCAGCGTCGCGGCCCAGGTCTGGCCGACCGCCGTGAACGCGTCGGCGAGCGGGGCGGCCTCGCTGAGCCGGCTGTACGGCTGCATGCCGACGACGACCAGGGAGACCGCCACGTACAGGACCGCGCAGACGGCGAGGGAGGCGATGATGCCGATCGGCAGATCCCGCTGCGGCCGCCGGGTCTCCTCAGCGGCCGTGGCGACCACGTCGAAGCCGATGTAGGCGAAGAACACGATGGCGGCGGCGCTGAAGATCCCCACGACCCCGAAGGCCACCGGGGTGATGCCGAACAGCACCTGGATCAGCGGCGCGGACAGGCCCTCGACAGCGGGCGTCGGCGTGGCCGGCGGGATGAACGGAGTGTAGTTCTCGGCCTTGACGAAGAACAGTCCCGCCACGATCACCAGGAGGATCACCGCGACCTTGATCGCGACCACGGCCAGGTTGAGCCGCGCGGAGAGCTTGATCCCGACGACCAGCACCGCGGTGAGGATCAGCACGATGACCGCGGCGGGCAGGTTGAAGACCGGGTCGTCCCCGGCCAGCGCGGCGGGCAGGTCGATCCCGAGGGAGGACAACAACGAGGTCAGGTATCCCGACCAGCCGACCGCGACGACCGCGGCGCCGAGCATCATCTCCAGGATCAGGTCCCAGCCGATGATCCAGGCGGGGAACTCGCCCATCGTGGCGAAGGAGAAGGTGTAGGCCGAGCCGGCCACCGGAACCGTGGAGGCGAACTCGGCGTAGCAGAGCGCCGCCAGCGCGCAGACGACCGCGGCGGCGACGAAGGACAGGGCGACCGCCGGGCCGGCCGTCTCCTTGGCGACGCGCCCGGTCAGGACGAAGATCCCGGTGCCCACGATGACGCCGATGCCGAACACCGTCAGGTCGAGGGCCGTGAGGTCCTTCTTCAGCCGGTGCTCGGGCGCCTCGGTGTCGGTGATCGACTGCTCGACTGACTTCACGCGGAACATGCTCATGGCGTCTCCCGGTCCGGTGGATTCCCCGGTGCTTCCCCGTGATCGGCGGCCCATGCGGGCCGGGAGCGTCAGGACAGTTCGGGGAGGGCGGCGAAGCCGTCCAGGAGCGCCGTCAGGCCGAGCTCGAACAGCGCGTCGAGGTCGAGGTCGTAGCCGCCGGCGAAGGACGTAAGGATCTTGGCGAACGTGGGATAGCGGCCCGAGGCGGCCAGCGCGTCGAACGCGGCCTGCTGGGAGTCCACCCACTGGTCGTCGGTGAGGCCGCTGGCGGCCTCGGCCTGTGCCCTCCGCTCCAGGTTGACGGCCAGGCCGTGGACGTGGGTGTAGAGCAGCAGGTGCAGGTTGAAGGCGGCCTCCGGTTCGAGCCCGCGGGCGTCGAGGGCCGCCAGCACCCATTCGGAGTGCGTCGCCAGGCCGGGCAGGGCCAGCGGCCGGTTCAGCGAGCTGATCTGCGCCAGCCACGGATGCCGCCGGTGGAGCCCCCACATCGTGCGCGCGCCCAGCTCCAGGCGGGCGCGCCAGCCCTGCGGGGGGTCGTCGGGATAGGACGCCTCGGCGTAGACGGCGTCGGCCATGAGCAGGATGAGATCGTCCTTGCCGCCCACGTAGCGGTAGGGCGACATGGTGGCCACGCCCAGCCGGGCGGCGACGCCGCGCATGGACAGCGCCTCCAGCCCCTCGGCGTCGGCGATCTCGACGGCGGCGCGCACGACCCGCTCGCGGGTGAGCTCCCGGTCGGCGCCGGCCGCCCGGGGCCGCGCCCGCTCCGGTACGGCGTCGCGCGGCGCCACCACGGTGCCCGCGCGGGGCTGGGCCCGCACGACGCCCTCCTGGCTCAGCGTGGCCAGCGCCCTGGTCGCGGTCGCCAGGGCGACACCCCACTCCCGCGCGATCTGCCGCGTCGAGGGCACCCGGTCGCCCGGCGCCAGCTCTCCGTCGGCGATCCTCCTGCGGATCTCGGCGGCGATCCGCAGGTACGGCGGGTCGATTTCCCCGGCCATCGGCACCCCTTTCCGGCTGTCCTAGTACAGACAATACCAGGGATCCCTCGCCGACCCTCCCTTCTGTACTAGTTCAGGAAGAGAAAAATGCCTGGTTGACGGCCCTGTTCGTACGTCGTACATTCAGTTGCGTACAAGGTACACCAACGCATTCCAGCGTATTCCTCGAGGGGGCTCTCCCATGACGACGGTTCTCATCTCGGGCGCGGGCGTCGCCGGCCCGGTCCTGGCCTACTGGCTGCGCCGCCACGGATTCGTCCCGACGGTGGTCGAGCGGGCCCCGGCGGTGCGCACCGGCGGGCAGGCCATCGACATCCGCGGTGCCGCGCTCGGCGTCGTCGAGCGCATGGGCCTGCTGGAGGAGGTACGGCGCAACCGCACCCGCATGCGCGGCATGTCGGTGCTCGACGGCGACGGCAACGAGATCATGCGCGACACCGAGGCCACCTACAGCGGCGGCCGGCTCGACAACGACGACGTCGAGCTGCTGCGCGAGGACCTCGTCCGGATGGTGCACGAGCTCACGCGCGACGACGTCGAGTACGTCTTCGGCGACTCCATCGCCACGCTGCGGGAGCACGGGCACGGCGTCCTGGCCGGCTTCGACGGCGGCGCGACCCGGGAGTTCGACCTCGTGGTGGGCGCCGACGGACTGCACTCGAACGTGCGCCGGCTCGTCTTCGGCGAGGAGGAGCGGTTCCTCCACCACCTGGGCACCCACCTGGCGATCTTCAGCACGGACAACTTCCTCGGCCTGGAAGACTGGCAGGTCTGGCTCAACGAGGGCGGCGCCGGATACGGCATCTACCCGGTGCGCGACAACACCGAGCTCAGGGTCACCATCGGCTTCGGCGCCGAGCCGTTCGCCTACGACCACCGCGACGTCGAGCGGCACAGGCAGCTCGTCGAGGAGCACTGCTCCGGCCTGCGCTGGGAGACCCCGCGGCTGCTGAAGGCCATGCGGGAGGCCCCCGACTTCTACTTCGACTCGATGGCGCAGGTCCGCATGGACCGCTGGTCGTCGGGGCGGGTGGTGCTGCTCGGCGACGCCGGCTACTGCCCGTCGCCGATGTCCGGGCAGGGCAGCAGCCTGTCCCTGGCAGGCGCCTACGTCCTGGCCGACGAGCTCGGCCGGGCCCGCGGCGACCACCGCGCCGCGTTCGCCGGCTACGAGGAGCGCATGCGCCCCTTCGTCGCGCTCAACCAGGCGCTGGCCACCGAGAACCCCGGCGGCCCGGCCCCCGAGGAGTCGGTCGAGCGGGCCAAGAACGCGATCTCCCTCGACGCCTGAGCCCCGTACGGCAGACCCGCACGGCAGCCCCGCACGACAGGCCCTCACGGCAGCCCGCGCGGCAGGCCCGCACCCGATCGTGGCGTCGCCAGAACTAAGGGTTCTTCTAGGGGAAAGTCCGGATCTCCTCGCCGCCTCCGGCGGGAAGGATGGGGGCATGATCCTGGACATACTGGCCCAACTGGACCCCTACCTGGTGGGCGGGGTGCTGATGGCCGTACTGATACTGGACAACACCCTGCTGACCGGGCTGGTGGTCCCCGCGGACGCGTCGATCCTCGTGGCCGGCGCCGCCCTGACGGGCCCGGCCGAGATCCTGCCGGTCGCGGTGGTCGGCACGATCGGCTGCTGCCTGGGGGCCAGCGGCGGCTGGCTGCTGGGCCACCGGTACGGCTCGCGGGTCCGCCACAGCCGGGCCGGCCGGTGGGTCGGGGAGCACCGCTGGGCTCGCGCCGAGCGGATCGCCACCGGCGACGGCGGCGGTCCCGCCCTGGCCGCCGCCCACTTCCTGCCGGTGGTGAACTCGCTGATCCCCGTCCTCGCCGGGGCGCTCGGCATGCCGTACCGGAGCTTCATCCGCTGGGCGCTGCTGGGCGGGGCGGCCTGGGTGACGACCTACCTGACGCTGGGATCCCTGGCGGCGGAGTTCGTGCGGGAGAACCAGCACCTGACGGTGCCCCTGGCCGCGTGCGCCGCGCTGCTGGTCGCCGGCCTGGCCGTGATCGGCCGGCGGGCCCGCGCGACCAGGGCCGCGCGGGCGGAGTCCGAGACCTCCGACGCCTCCGGCGAGCCCGGTACCGCCGGCGCCCTCGACGGGCCCGGCGGATCCGGTTCCGCCGGGGTCAGCGCGCCGGGTGGTTCTCCAGAACCGGAGACCGCTTCGCGACCGCCTCGGTGATCTCGCGGGCGACGTCCTGGGCGGTCAGCCCGATCTCACCGAGGATCTTCGCCCGCTTGGCGTGGTCCAGGAAGCGCTGCGGGATCCCGTAGGTGCGGACCGGGACGTCCACGTCGGCGTCGCGCAGCATGCGGGCCACCGCGTCGCCGACGCCGCCGACCCGGCCGTTGTCCTCGACCACCACGACCAGCTTGTGCACGCGGGCGGCCGCCACCAGC
The DNA here is from genome assembly GCF_016863135.1 of Planobispora longispora. Classification (GTDB taxonomy): domain Bacteria; phylum Actinomycetota; class Actinomycetes; order Streptosporangiales; family Streptosporangiaceae; genus Planobispora; species Planobispora longispora. The sequence goes on along the minus strand of NZ_BOOH01000021.1, from coordinate 263,365 downwards.
GCCTCGTCCAGCGGCTTGACCCAGCGCGGATCCACCACGGTGGCGGAGATGCCCTGGGCGTCGAGCAGGCCGGCGGCCTCCAGGCACAGCTCGGCCATCGGGCCGACGGAGACCAGCAGCACGTCGGGGTCGCCCGCGCGCAGCACGTCCATCTCACCGAGCTTGCCGACCGCCTCGATCTCCGGGCCGACCGGGCCCTTGGGGAAGCGCACGACGGTGGGGCCGTCCTCGACCGCCACGGCCTCGGCCAGCAGCTCGCGCAGGCGCGGCTCGTCACGCGGGACCGCGACGGCCAGGCCGGGGACGACCTGCAGGATCGACAGGTCCCACATGCCGTTGTGGCTCGCGCCGTCGTCGCCCGTGACGCCCGCCCGGTCGAGCACGACCGTGACCGGCAGCCGGTGCAGGGCGACGTCCATCAGCAGCTGGTCGAAGGCCCGGTTGAGGAAGGTCGCGTAGACCGCCACGACCGGGTGGAGGCCGCCCAGCGCCAGGCCCGCGGCGCTGGTCAGGGCGTGCTGCTCGGCGATGCCGACGTCGTAGAGGCGGTCGGGGTAGGCCTCGGAGAACGGGATCAGCCCCGTCGGGCCGAGCATCGCGGCGGTGATCGCGACGATGTCCTGCCGTTCGGCGCCGAGCCGTACGATCTCCTGGCTGAAGACGTTGGTCCAGCCGTGCGGCTTGGGCTTCTCCTCCCCGGTCAGCGGGTCGAAGACGCCCGGCGAGTGGAAGCAGTCCTCGCCGTGGTTCTCGGCGGGCGAGTAGCCGAAGCCCTTCTTGGTGAGCACGTGCACGATCACCGGGCGGCGGAAGCCCCGGGCCTTGCGCAGCGCGGCCTCCACGGCCTCCTCGTCGTGGCCGTCGACCAGCCCGATGTACTTCAGGCCCAGGTCCTCGAACATGGCCTGCGGGGCCAGGACGTCCTTGAGCCCCTTCTTGACGCCGTGCAGCGCGTCGTAGACCGGCGGGCCGACCACGGGCACCCGCGTCAGGTTGTCCTTGACGAAGTCGAGCACGTCCTCGTAGCGCTGGCTGGTGCGCAGCGAGGCCAGGTGGTTGGCCAGTCCCCCGATGGTCGGGGAGTACGAGCGGCCGTTGTCGTTGACCACGATGATCACCGGCAGGTCCTTCTGCCCGGCGATGTTGTTCAGCGCCTCCCAGGCCATGCCGCCGGTGAGGGCGCCGTCGCCGATCACCGCGACCACCGAGCGGTCGCTCTCGCCGCGCAGCTTGTACGCCTTGGCCAGGCCGTCGGCGTACGACAGCGCGGTGGAGGCGTGGGAGTTCTCGATGATGTCGTGCTCGGACTCGGCCTGGCTCGGGTAGCCCGACAGGCCGCCCTCCTGGCGCAGGGTGTCGAACATCCCCGCGCGGCCGGTGAGCATTTTGTGGACGTACGCCTGATGGCCGGTGTCCCACAGGATGCGGTCGCGCGGCGAGTCGAAGACGCGGTGCAGGGCGATGGTCAGCTCGACCACACCCAGGTTGGGACCGAGATGTCCGCCGGTGCGCGCGGTGGAGGCGACGAGCAGATCCCTGATCTCGGCGGCCAGGACGGGCAGCTCGTCCGCACCCAGCAGCTTGAGGTCCCGTGGTCCCTTGACCGACTCCAGAAGCCTGCCCGGCCGTGCGGTCCGCTCGCTCACGGAATCATCCCCTCATGTCCAGCCATCATCAACGCGAGTCTAGTTCGCTCCCCAACCAGTGCCTTCCATAGGAGCGGAAACCGCACGTTTTATTCACACTTGCCCTAACCTTTTGCACATCATGAACGTGCTTCCCTCTGCTCTACTGTCGTCACTTCTGTTCGCATCTGTAGCCTTCTCCGCAGCGACAGGCGGAGACGAGGCGGGAACGGGCACCGTGACCCCCGTCACGGTCACCGCCCCCGCCCAGGCCGCTCCCGTCCAGGCCCCCGCCGCACGGCCGGTTCCCACCGGCAAGGCGGCCGCGACGGCGAACCCCCTCTACCGCACCGGCTCGATGCCCACGGTCCGATGCTCGACCGGCACGCTCCGCGCGGGGAGCGCCGCCTCCTACCGGGTCTTCATGACGCGCGTCAACCGCTGCCTGGGGAGGGCGTGGGCGACCCAGTTCCGCAAGGCCGGGCTCTCCTTCAGCCTGCCGAAGCTGCGCTTCGTCACCTCCAAGGTGAGCAGCCCCTGCGGCAAGTGGCCCAGCGGCGCGGGCGGCTACTACTGCTCCAGCAACCGCACCATGTACATCGGCGTGACCCGCGCGGTGCTCAAGAACCCCTACGGGCCGAACCACGCGCAGTTCATGGCCCACGAGTACGCGCACCACATCCAGCAGATCGCCGGCATCCTGCCGTACTACAGCAAGGTCGCCTGGCGGGCCAGGGCCTCCACCAAGCTCGCGCTCTCCCGCCGCCTCGAACTCCAGGCCGACTGCCTGGCCTCGGCCTTCCTTCGCGGGGCCGCCGAGGACCTGGAGCTCACCCAGGAGCACTGGGACGCCATGGTCGAGTGGACCGCCGAGAACGGCCACAAGGCCTGGCCGAAGAACGACCACGGCAAGGGCCGCAGCCAGGCGTACTGGATGCAGCGCGGCTTCAACTCCGGCTCCCCGTCGTCCTGCAACACCTGGACCGCCCCCAACCGCACCGTGGCCTGACCGGACCGCACCCGGGCGGCCCCTCTCCCCTTACATGATCAAATATTGCTTTCACCTTGCCTTTTACGTGCAATAGGGTTTTCGACCATGCGTATCCCTTTCGCCGCCCTGCTGTCCGGGGTGCTCGCAAGCCTGCTGTTCGCCGGTACGGCCGTCGCCGACAGCGCGGCGCAGAGCGGACCGGTGCCCAGCGGGAACAAGGCGCTGACCGATAACCCGATCTACAAGACCGGGAAACTCGACTCGCGGTCCTGCCAGGAGCAGCCCGTCCTCCCCGACGACCTGGATTCCTCCCGGGTCTACCTGGAGTTCGTGCTGGAGTGCCTCAACGAGTCGTGGGAGGCGCAGTTCGCCAAGGCGAAGCTGCCCTTCTCCAAGCCCAAGTTCGAGACCACCCGCCGCATCGGTTTCCCCACCGGCTGCGGCGGGTTCCCCGAGGGCGCCCAGGCGGTCTACTGCCCGATCAACAAGAAGATCACTTTCCTGCTCGACCAGGGGATCCTGCGCGAGTCCGGTGAGCTCTTCCTGTTCCAGGTGATGGCGCACGAGTACGGCCACCACGTGCAGCAGCTCTCCGGGATCCTGCCCGCCTTCCACCGCAAGCACGCCAGGACCAAGAGCCTGAAGGCCGTTCTCCCCGACCTGCGGAAGAGCGAGCTCCAGGCCGAGTGCCTGAGCGGCGTCTTCATCGGCAGCGTCTGGCGGTCCCTGAACCGTCGTCCGTCCGATTTCACCTACGTCCTCCGCGCCGCGTACGACACCGCCAGCCACGGCAAGGCCCGCAACATCGCCTACTGGCTGAAGCGCGGCTTCGACCAGGAGGGCCCCGGTTCCTGCAACACCTGGACCGCCTCCGCCTCCAAGGTCTCCTGACCCTCCGACCCCGACCGCGAGAACCCGCCGCACGGTCCCGTGCGGCGGGTTCTCGTTCTTCTCCGCCCGGTACGGCTCCGGCCGGTCAGGACCCCCGGGCGAGGACTTCGAGGGGGTCGGCGAGGACCTTCGTGAAGGCGAGTTCGGCGGCGCCGACGAGAGTGGCGTCATCGCCGAGGGCCGAGGTGCGCAGGCGCAGGTGCTCCCGGGCCGGGGAGAGCGCGTCGGTCGCCAGACGGCTGCGGACCTGGGCGGCGGCGCCGAGATAGACCTCGCGGAGCATGCCGCCGAAGACGACCATCTCGGGATTGAAGATGTTGACGAGGTTGGCGACTCCGAGGCCGAGCCAGTCGCCCACCCGGCTGAGCGCCGCCTGGGCGACGATGTCGCCGCGGTCGGCGGCGTCGACCACGGCGCGGACGGCGTCCCGGCCGACCAGCGCGCCGCCGGAGTCGGCCGGGGGCGGGGAGCCGGCCGGAGGGGACGAGCCCGCCGGAACCGGGGAACCGTCCCCGGGCCGGGCGGCATCGCCCGGTGGAGCGGTCTCGCCGGAGCGCGCGCCGTCCGCCGGGTCCGCGGGCCGCCCGCCGTCCGCGAGCCGGGCGTCGCCCCCGGACCGCTCGTCGTCCCGGAAGGCCGCGCCGGCCCAGGGCTGGGAACCGTCCCGGGGCTGGGGGGCGAACGCTCCGAAACGCCCGGCGGCCTCCAGCAGGGCGCGCTCCCCCACCTCGGCCTCCAGGCAGCCGAGCGAGCCGCAGCCGCAGGGGCGGCCGCCGGGGTTGACGACCATGTGCCCGACCTCGCCGCCGAAGCCGCGATGACCGCCGAGCAGGGCGCCGTTGACGATCACGCCGCCGCCGATGCCGACGTCGCCGTGGAGGTAGATCAGGTCGCGGCAGCCGACGCCGACGCCGCGGGTGTGCTCGGCCAGGGCCCCGAGATTGGCGTCGTTGCCGACCGACACGGGCAGGCCGAGGCCGAGGCGGCGGGCCAGCTCCTCGCCGAACGGCACGTCCACCGAGCCCATGTTCGGCCCGAAGCGCACGACGCCGTCACCCCGGTCGACCCCTCCGGAGAAGGCCGCGGCGATCCCGACGCAGACCGTGTCGGGCCGGGTCTTGCGGTGCATCTGCCGGGCGAAGGCGGCCAGCGGGCCGACGACGTCGTCCAGTGAGAAGGGCCCGCGCCGCCGGACCGTCTCGCGCCGGTCCAGGATCGTGCCGCCCAGGCCGACGCGGGCGGCGACCAGCCGGTCGACGCCCACGTCGAAGGCGAACACGTAGACCCGGGCCGACTCCGGGCGGACCACCAGGGAGGGGCGCCCGGCCCGGCGGGTCTCCCGCGGGAGCTCCTCCCTGACCAGGCCCGCGGCGGTGAGGTCGGCGGTGAGCGCCATGATGGTGCTGCGGTTGAGCCCCATCCGGTTGGTGAGCTCCGCTCGCGAGGTGGGCCCGCTCAGGTGGACATGGCGGAGCAGCGCGCCGAGGTTGTGGCGCCTGATCTCCTCTTGGGAGGGGCCGGCCCGCATCACGTGGTGTTCCTTCAGGGGGTTAGGATCACCGGTCACCTTAGCCCAGTGGCGGCGGCCCGCTTGCGGGACAGCGCGTCCACGCTCGCCGCCAGGAGCAGCACCGACCCGGTGACGATGAACTTGACGTCCGAGCCGTAGCCCATCAGGCCCATGCCGTTCTCGATGACCGCGACCACCGCGCCGCCCAGGACCGCGTCCAGCACCCGGCCCTTGCCGCCGAACAGGCTGGTCCCGCCGATCACGGCCGCGCCCACGGCGTAGAGCAGCACGTTGCTGCCGCCGGTGTTCGGGTCGACCGAGCTGGCCCGGGAGGCCGCGATGATGCCGCCGACGGCGGCCATGGAGGAGCAGATCACGAAGGCGCTGATCTTCATCCGGTCCACGTTGATGCCCGCCCGGCGCGCGGCCTCGGCGTTGCCGCCGACCGCGTACAGGTGACGGCCGAAGGCCGTACGGCGCAGCACGAACGTCCAGACCACCAGGAGCACGATGATGATCGGCACGACGACCGGCACGCCCTTGAGCGAGACCAGCGCGGCGTTGCGGCTGCGCTCCAGGTTGAGGACGTAGACGGCGAGACCGCCGAGCGCGGCCAGCGCCCCCACCCGGACCGCGATCAGCGAGATCGGGTCGGAGGCCAGGTTGCGCCTGCTCCGCTTGCGGGCCCGCAGCAGCTGGATCGCGGCGTAGCCGCCGACCCCGATGGCCAGCATCCCCCAGCTCAGCACGGGCGAGAGGTTGTTGTTGGAGATCGCCAGGATCGTCTCGTCGCGGACGGAGATGTTCGTGCCGCCCTCGACCAGCACCAGGACCAGGCCCTGGAAGCCGAGGAAGGCGGCCAGCGTCACCACGAAGGAGGGGATGCCGAGCTTGGCCACGAGCGTGCCGAGGACGACGCCGATCACCGTGCCGACGGCGATCGCGGCGAGCGCCGCCACGTACCACGGCTGGCCCTGCTCGGCGAGCAGGATCGCGAGCACCGCCGCGCAGACGCCGCTGGCGAAGCCCGCCGACAGGTCGATCTCGCCGAGGAGGAGCACGAACACCAGGCCCATGGCGATCACGGTGACCGCCGCGCCCTGGGTGAACAGGTTGGCGAAGTTGCCCGCGGTGAAGAAGGACGGGCGCATGATCGCGAAGACCGTGCAGAGCACGATCAGGCCGAGCACCGCGGGCAGCGCGCCCATGTCGCCGCCCCGGACCCGCTCGGCGTAGCCGCGGACGTTGGAAGTGATCGAGGGGGCCTCGGGCTTCTGCTCGATGGTGGCGGTCATGCCGGAACTCCGTTGGTCAGGCCGAGGTCCCCGCTCCGGCCGGAGGTGATCAGTTCGACGACCTGCGAGTGCGTGACGTCGGAGGTCTTCACCTGGGCCGCCATCCGGCCGAGGTAGAGCGCGGCGATCCGATCGGACACGGCGAACACGTCGTTCATGTTGTGCGAGATGAGGACCACGGCGAGACCCTGGTCGGCCAGGCGGCGGACCAGCTCCAGCACCTGGGCGGTCTGGGCGACGCCGAGCGCCGCGGTCGGCTCGTCGAGGATGACGACCTTGCTGTTCCAGAGCACGGCCTTGGCGATGGCGACGGTCTGCCGCTGGCCGCCGGAGAGGCTGGAGACGTGCTGGCGGATGGACTTGACGGTCTTGACCGACAGGCTCGCCAGGGTCCTGGCCGCCATCTCCTCCATGGTGTCCTCGTCGAGGACGAGGCCCCGCTTGTTCTCTCGTCCGAGGAACATGTTCTGGACGATGTCGAGGTTGTCGCAGAGCGCGAGGTCCTGGTAGACGATCTCGATGCCCAGCGCCGCGGCCTCACGGGGGCTGTGGACGTGGACGGGCTTGCCCTCGAAGAGGTACTCGCCGGAGTCGATCGGGTGGATGCCGCCGACGCACTTGACGAGGGTGGACTTGCCGGCGCCGTTGTCGCCGACCAGCGCGGTCACCTCTCCGGCGCGGACGGTGAGGGCGACGTCGTGCAGGACCTGGACGGGACCGAAGCTCTTGTCGATCCCGCGGAGTTCCAGTACGGGGGTCATAGCTGCTCCTCGGATGCGGGGAGGGCACGGCCGCCGCCGGGGCGGCCGGCCGTACCCTCACGGCGCGTTACTGGATTCCGGCCTCGGTGCACTTGGCGGCGAAGTCGCCGGTGCACAGCTCTTCCTTGGTCACGAAGCCGTCGGCGACGACGTCCTTGACGCTCTCGAAGAAGATGGGCTGCGGGTCGAGCAGGACGGCGGGCACGTCCGCGCCGCTCTCGGTGTCCTTGACCGTGCCGGTCGCCGCGGGCTTCTCACCCTTGGCCAGCCCGATCGCGAGCGCGGAGGCCGCCTCGGCCTCCTTCTTGATCGCCTTGTAGACCGTCATGCACTGGTCGCCGGCGAGGATGTTCTGCAGGCCCTGCACGGTGGCGTCCTGGCCGGTGACCGGGACCTTCCCGTTGAGCTTGTTCTTCTTCAGCACGGTGATGGCGGCGTTGCCGAGGCCGTCGTTGGCGGCCAGCACGCCGGCGATGTCCGGCTTCTCCGTCAGCATCTGCTCGAAGAGCGTTCCGGCCTTGGTGTTGTCCCAGTTCTCCACCGACTGCTCCGGGCCCTTGACGTACTCGCCCGCGTCGAACTTGGGCTTGAGCACGCCGTCGTAGCCGTTCTTGAACAGCGTGGCGTTGTTGTCGGTCGGCGAGCCGTTGAGGTAGGCCACGATCGGCTTCTCGGCCTTCTTGTCCGTGAGGCACTTGACCAGGCCCTCACCCTGCAGGGTGCCGACCTTGGTGTTGTCGAAGCTCACGTAGTAGGCGGCGCCGCCGCCCAGGGTCAGGCGGTCGTAGTCGATGGTGGCCACGCCCTGGCTCTTGGCCTTCTCGAGCACGGCCTTGCCGGTGCCGCTGTCCAGGTTGACGATCATCAGGACGGTGGCCCCATTGGTGATCATCTGGTCGGCGATGGTCTGGAACTGGGTCTTGTCACCCTGTGCGTTCTGGATGTCGTAGGCCACGCCCGCGGCCTTGAACGCCTCCTCCAGGTACTTGCGGTCGGCGGTCTCCCAGCGGGCGGAGGACTTGCTGTCCGGCAGGATGACGCCGATCTTTCCGGCGGCGGCGGGCTTGCTCTCGCCGGGGGCCGGGCTGGCCTGGGCACCGGTGTCGCCGCCCTCACTCCCGCAGGCGGTGAGACCGAGGGTCATGGCCGCGGCGGCGGCGGTCAGGCTGAGGATCCCCTTGCGCATGGTGCACGGGTCCTTTCTTCGAGAACTTCGTGAAGTGGGGGGTATGAAGTGCGGCATGCCGAGTCAGCGGTACGGCCGCCCCGGGTCGCGGTGCGCCGTGCCGTTGAATGTTGTTTGCGGCAACGTATTCCCCGCCAGCCAGGAACGCTAGCCCTCGGATGGCCAAAATTTGTTGTGGCTGGTAACAATCCAGAAACGCGGCTTTAACCCAGGGCGCTCTGCACGATCAGCCCCAGGGCCGAGAGGGTGACCACCACGAGGACCGCCGTCCTGACCCGTCCGGCGTCCAGATAGCGCCGGAGCGGCCCGGAGGCCAGGAAGCCCACGATCACGAAGGGGACGAGCGCCGCCCCGAACGTCGCCGCCCCGACCGGCAACCGGCCCAGGAGCGCGAGGATCGCCAGCGACTGCGCGGCGCTGAGGAAGAAGAACATCGCCAGGGTGGCCCGGATCTGCGGGCCCTTGGCGTTCTGGTAGACGAGGGCGATCGGCGGGCCGCCGATCCCGGTCGCGGTGCCGGTGATCCCCGAGACGAAACCGGCCCCCGTCAGGGTCGCGGGAGTGCGCGGCACGGCCGCCGCCCGTACGGTGAGGACCACCGCGATCAGCACCATCACGGCCACCAGGACGCCCAGGAGGCGGGTGGAGACGTAGACGACCACCAGGCCGCCCACGAAGCTGCCCGGCAGCCGGCCCAGCACCGCGAAGCCGAGCCCCCTCCAGTCCACCCTGCGCCACTCCGCCATGAGAGTGAACAGCGGCAATGTGACGTTCACCATCTGGATCGCCCCGGGCATGACGGAGGGCGCCAGCATAGTGATCATCGGGGCCGCCACCAGCCCCAGCCCGAACCCGACCGCCCCCTGGACGACCGCCCCGGCGAACACCGCCAGCCCCGCCAGCCCCAATGTCAGCAGCTCGTCACTCATACGTGCGACCGTAGACCCGGCCGCGGGAAGGGCCCCGAAGAGCCCGGAACGACGGCGGCCGCCCGGCGGGACGCGTTCCCGCCGGGCGGCCGCCCGAGGTCCTCCTGATGCGGGCGGGGCCGCGCGGCCCCGCCCGGCTGCCCGCTACTTGGCGAGCAGGGAGCGCAGGACGTACTGCATGATGCCGCCGTGGCGGTAGTAGTCCGCCTCGCCCGGGGTGTCGATGCGCACGACCGCCTGGAACTCCTTGTCGCCCGCCTTCACCGTCACGGTGCGCGGGATGCCGCCCTTGTTGAGCTCCTCGACACCGGTGATGTCGAAGGTCTCCTCGCCGGTCAGGCCCAGCGAGGACGCGGTCTCGCCCTCGGGGAACTGCAGCGGCAGCACGCCCATGCCGATCAGGTTGGAGCGGTGGATGCGCTCGTAGGACTCGGCGATGACGGCGCGGACGCCGAGCAGCGCGGTGCCCTTGGCCGCCCAGTCGCGCGAGGAGCCGGAGCCGTACTCCTTGCCGGCCAGGACGACGAGCGGGATGCCCGCGGCCTGGTAGTTGGCGGAGGCGTCGTAGATGAAGCTCTGCGGGGCGCCGTCCTGGGTGAAGTCGCGGGTGTAGCCGCCCTCCACGCCGTCCAGGAGCAGGTTCTTCAGCCGGATGTTGGCGAAGGTGCCGCGGATCATCACCTCGTGGTTGCCGCGGCGGGAGCCGTAGGAGTTGAAGTCCTTGACCTCGACGCCGTTCTCCCGCAGGTACTCCGCGGCCGGGGTGCCCGGCTTGATGGAGCCGGCCGGGGAGATGTGGTCGGTGGTGACCGAGTCGCCGAGCTTGGCCAGCACGCGGGCGCCGGTGATGTCGGTGACGGGCTCCGGCTGGGCGGGCATGCCGTCGAAGTAGGGGGCCTTGCGGACGTAGGTCGAGGCCGGGTCCCACTCGAAGGTGTCGCCGGTCGGGATCGGCAGCGACTGCCAGGTCTCGTCGCCCTTGAAGACGTCGGCGTAGTCGCGCAGGAACATCTCCTGGTCGATCGAGCCGCTGACGACCTCGGAGACCTCCTCCGGCGACGGCCAGATGTCCTTGAGGAAGACCGGCTGCCCGTCGGACCCGGTGCCGATCGGCTCGTTGTTCAGGTCGATGTCCATCGTGCCCGCGAGCGCGTAGGCGACCACCAGCGGCGGCGAGGCCAGGTAGTTCATCTTGACGTCGGGGTTGATGCGGCCCTCGAAGTTGCGGTTGCCGGACAGCACCGCGGTGACCGTGAGGTCGTGCTCCTGGATGGCGGCCGAGATCTCCTCGTCCAGCGGCCCGGAGTTGCCGATGCAGGTGGTGCAGCCGTAGCCGACCAGGTTGAAGCCGATCTTGTCGAGGTACGGCTGCAGGCCCGAGCGCTCGAAGTAGCCGGTGACGACCTGGGAGCCGGGGGCGAGGGAGGTCTTGACCCACGGCTTGCGGGTCAGGCCCTTCTCCACCGCCTTCTTGGCCAGCAGGGCGGCGCCCATCATGACGTACGGGTTGGAGGTGTTGGTGCAGCTGGTGATGGCCGCGATGGTCACCACGCCGTGGTCGATCTCGAAGCCGGTGCCGTCGGCCAGCGTGACCGGGACCGGCTTGTGCGGGCGGACGCCGTCGGCGCGGGCGTTGGAGGCCGGGGCGTCGGAGGCCGGGAAGCTCTCCTCGACGGCCTCGTCCACGCCGTCGCCGTCGAAGTCGGTGACGTAGTTGCGCACGTCGCGACGCCAGGTCTCCTTGGCCGCGGACAGCGCGATGCGGTCCTGCGGGCGCTTGGGGCCGGCGATAGACGGGACCACGGTGGCCAGGTCCAGCTCGATGTACTCGGAGAAGACCGGCTCCTCGGCCGAGGGGTCGAGCCAGAGGCCCTGGGTCTTGGCGTAGGCCTCGACCAGGGCGACCTGCTCGTCGGAGCGGCCGGTGAGCTTCAGGTAGTTGACGGTCTCGCCGTCGATCGGGAAGATCGCGCAGGTCGAGCCGAACTCGGGGCTCATGTTGCCGATGGTGGCGCGGTTGGCCAGCGGCACGCTGGAGACGCCCTCGCCGTAGAACTCGACGAACTTGCCGACGACGCCGTGCTTGCGCAGCATCTCGGTGATGGTGAGCACCAGGTCGGTGGCGGTGGCCCCGGCGGGCAGCTTGCCGGTCAGCTTGAAGCCGACCACGCGCGGGATCAGCATGGAGATCGGCTGGCCGAGCATCGCGGCCTCGGCCTCGATGCCGCCGACGCCCCAGCCCAGCACGCCGATGCCGTTCTCCATCGTGGTGTGGGAGTCGGTGCCGACGCAGGTGTCCGGGTAGGCCTTGCCGTCGCGGATCATGACCACGCGGGCGAGGTGCTCGATGTTCACCTGGTGCACGATGCCGGTGCCCGGCGGGACCACCTTGAACTCGTCGAAGGCGGTCTGGCCCCAGCGCAGGAACTGGTAGCGCTCGCGGTTGCGCTCGTACTCCCGCTCGACGTTGCGCCGGAAGGAGTCCGGGCCGCCGAAGAAGTCGACGATGACGGAGTGGTCGATGACCATCTCCGCCGGGGCCAGCGGGTTGATCCTGGAGGGGTCGCCGCCGAGGTCGCGGACGGCCTCACGCATGGTGGCCAGGTCCACGACGCAGGGGACGCCGGTGAAGTCCTGCATGATCACGCGGGCCGGGGTGAACTGGATCTCCACGCTCGGGGCCGCGGAGGGGTCCCACTGGCCCAGCGCCCGGATGTGGTCGGCGGTGATGTTCGCGCCGTCCTCGGTGCGGAGCAGGTTCTCCAGCAGGATCTTCAGGCTGTACGGGAGGCGTCCCGACCCCTCGACGGCGTCCAGCCGGTAGATCTCGTAAGCCGCGTCGCCAACGCGGAGCGTGTCACGGCTGCCGAAGCTGTTCGCGGACACGATTCGCCTCCCTCATCGCCAAGTCGTCTGCGCGCCTCGTCCAGAGGCGCAACTGAAATCCTGCCGCACCGCGGAAGTGCCCACGTCAGTTAGGTATGCCTAACCGACGGCCCCCCGCAGGTTGCAGCGGTTGTCTCGACATCAAGATATCCCCCAGATATCTCGACATCAAGTTACCCACCAGTATGGTCAGGCCGGGACGAGGCGCCAGTACAACAGGCCCAGAACGACGACGGAAAGTACCGGCGCGAGAAACTTCTGCTCGAAGGCGCGGCCCGTCTTGATGCCGATCTTCCACGGCAGCAGCCAGCGCTGCCTCATCGGCCACAGGACCGGGCAGCCCTTCTCGGTGCAGCAGTCCCCCACCACGTGCACCAGGCACCCGATCGCGACGGCCAGCCCCAGCCAGGCGTAGCCCACGTTGTCGGAGCGGAACACCGCGAACAGCCCGGCGGTCATGGCGATGTTCACCATCGCCGAGGCGAACTTCTTGCCCGGGACCCCGATGCCGATCGCCCGCAGGGCGAGGCCGATCAGCAGCACGACCAGGATGTCCCGGCCGAGCGGGAGGCTGTTGGCCAGATAGTGGGCGCCGAACCCGGCCCCCACCGCGAACAGCAGCGAGTGCGTGGCGTGCCGGTGCCCGCCGGCCAGCCAGTTGACCGCCTTGCTCAGCGCCCAGGTGACCGGGCCGAAGGTCTGCGCGATCGTCGCGCTGGGATGGTCCAGGTCCGGCAGCATCGCGGCCCCGGCGCAGATCAGCGCGCCCGCGACGAACTCGGCCGGGTTCATCGCGTTCACCATGATCCCGGTCTCGACGAACCGGGAGGACTCGGTCAGCAGCGGCAGCGCGGCCAGCGTCGGCGCCACCCCCAGCCAGGCGATCGCCCCCGTCAGCGCGTGCGTGTGCCCCATCACCGCTCAACCACCACCATCACGATCACAGTGATCGACTGTACGGCAAAGCCGCCCCTCGGGGGATGACGCCGGCTTGCACCGTCACCCGACAGATCGGGCCCATCCGTCCTGCTTCGCGGCACTCCGCGGCGGCCGGGCGGGATCAAGGACCGACGGGTCACCGACGGGTCATCAATGGGTCGCCGCGGGGCCACCGACAGGTCACCGCCGCGGTTCCGGGCGCCGTCGAGGCGGTCGCGGACCCCGGCGCCGCCCGGGTCGCCGATCCGTAGAAGTTCCCCGCGACAACCGTCCAGCGGTGGAAATTTCCCTGTGACGAGAGCCTCCGGCAGGAGAAACGACAGACGGGACCGTTCCGTGCCGAAAGCACCCCCCAGCCCTTCCGGCGCGGAACGAATCCCGTCTATGTCCTTTGTAACGTGTAGGTCTCGGTGCTTGTTCCGAAATCCGGCGAGAATCGAGTGATCTATCTCACTTCTTCGACCGCACGGGCGACATCTTGTCGCTCAGTATCCCCATCGTCACGGTCGGCGACTTTCCCGAGGAAGACGCGTTCCACGACAGAGGGTTGTCATAAGAATGTTCTCGATATATCTTTGAAGAGTCGAGAGCGATCGAATGGCGATCGCGAACCTTCGGAGGAACGACATGACATACGCACACTCGATGGGCGACCGCTGGGCGGGCACGGACCCGCGTGAGATCCGCCGCCAGATGAAGCGCGCCGCCAGGGAGGCATGGCGCGCCGTGAACGAGAGCCGGCATCAGGCGGGCGCGCCGGGGCGGCACGGTCCGCCCGGCCCGCGCGAGGGCGGCCCATACGAGGGCGGCCCGCACGAGCACCGCCACCGCGGCCATCGGGGCGGCCCCTGGGGCGGCTTCCCCTGGGACTTCGGGCGCGGTCCCTGGGGCGGCCCGGGGCGCGGCGGCTCCTGGGGCGGGCGGCCGCCGTTCGGCCGGGGCCGCAAGGCCAAGCGGGGCGACGTCCGCGCCGCCATCCTGGCGCTGCTCTCCGAGGAGCCGCGCAACGGCTACCAGATCATCCAGGAGATCGCCGAGCGGAGCCAGGGCGGGTGGAAGCCCAGCCCCGGCGCGGTCTACCCGGCGCTTCAGCAGCTCACCGACGAGGGCCTGGTCCTGGCCGAGGAGAACGACGGCCGCAAGACCTTCCGCCTCACCGAGGAGGGCCGGGCCTACGTCACCGCGCACCCCGACGAGGTGCGCGCGCCGTGGGAGGAGATGACGCCCGACGTCGACGACACCACCCGGGAGCTGATGGACCTGGCCCGCCAGTCCGGGTTCGCCATGCTGCAGATCCTGCAGACCGGGAGCGAGGCGCAGATCCGGCAGGCGCGCCAGCAGCTGATCGAGACGCGCCGCAAGCTCTATCAGATCCTCGCCGAGGGCGACCCCGCCGACGAGTAGAGGACGGCGGGCCCACCCCCCGGGGGTCGGCCCGCCGAGGGCGTTTCCATACCGATTCCATTTCCACGATGACGAGGAGCACACATGACCCCCCGGGACGACCTCCGCGTCGGAGACGCGGAACGCGATGCGGCGATGGCGGTGCTGCGCGAGCACTACGCCCACGGCCGCCTGACCCACGAGGAGCTCGACGAGCGTCTCGGCCTGGCCCTGTCCGCCCGCACCGGGGGCGACCTCGCCCGGGCCCAGGAGAACCTCCCCGACCCGTACGAACCGCCCGCCGACGCCCGCCGCGGCGTTCCCGGGGACGCCTTCCGGGACGGAGCCTTCCGGTACGGCGTGCTCGCCGGCCCCGGGGCGGCGCACGCGGCCTGGCGTGCGGAGCGGGCGCAGTGGAAGGCGATGTGGCGGGAGCAGCGGCGGGAGGCCTGGCGCCGGCACGCGGAACGACACGCCGCCTGGCACCGGCACGCGGCACGGCACGGCGGCTGGCACCGGCACCCGATGGCCCGCCGGGGCGGGCCGCCCGTCGCGCCGCTGCTGCTGGTGCTGCTGGTCGCCGGAGTGGCCGTCGCCGGGTTCGGGGTGCTGAAGTTCCTCTTCCTGGCCTGGCTGGCGGTGACGCTGCTGCGGGTGGTCCGCCACCGGGGCCACGCCCGCCGGCCCAGCCGCCCCGGCGCCTTCTAGCCTCCCGGCGCCGGGATCCCTCCCGTGCGGCGCGTCACACGGACGCGCCGCGCCGGCAGGTCGGGGAAACACGCCGGAGCGGCCCGGAACGCCCCGGAGGGGCGTCAGGAGGCGGCCCGGAACTCGGACCCGGAACGACTCTCGGAGGCGTCGGAGAGGCGAGCCGGAACGACGCGGAGGGGCGTCAGAGCGGCGTCAGAGCGGCGGCCGTCCCAGGGACTCCCGGAGCCGTCGCATCTCCCCGGCGATCCGGTCCAGCGTCCAGTGGGCGTTCAGCCCGCTGGGGTTGGGCAGCACCCAGACCGCCGTCTCCCCGACCCGGTCCTCCTGCGGCCCGACCGCGGCCTTGGGCCGCCCGAACGCCGTCCGGTAGGCCGTCACCCCCGCCACCGCCAGCACCCGGGGCGCGACCTCGGCGACCAGCCGCGCCAGCCGCAGACCGCCCTCCCGGTACTCCTCGTCCGACAGCTCCGCGGCCTGGGCCGTGGCGCGCGGCACGACGTTGGTGATGCCCAGCCCGAAGGAGGGCAGCAGGTCCTGCTCCGCCGGGGACAGCAGCCGGGGCGTGAAGCCGGAGCGGTGCAGGGCCGGCCAGAACCGGTTGCCCGGCCGGGCGAAGTGACGCCCGGTGGCGGCCGAGTACAGGCCCGGGTTGATCCCGCAGAACAGCACGTCCAACCCGGGGCCCAGGATGTCGTCGACGGTCAGGTCCTTGGCCGCCTCAAGCTCGGCTCTCGTCGGAGGCATGAACGCTTCCCTCCCCTCCCAGACGGCTTTCACTCATCCCGGCCCGCCGCCGTCCGCTCCTCCGCCCCGGCCCGGGCCCGGACCCGCATCAGCGGCACGGCGGCGGTGAGCGCGCCCGCCGTGCCTAGCACCAGGATCAGGAGCGGGCTCACCCCTTCGGCGAGCGCGTCGGCGAGTGACTCCAGCGGTCCCTCAAGGATTCCCGCCAGACCCGCGATCATGAACAGCGTGGCCCCTGTCCGGCCCAGCAGGCGATCGGGTGTGACCGCCTGGCGGTGGCTGAGCAGAATGATCGCGGTGAGTGTCCACCCCATCCCCGGGACGTACGTGCCGAGCACCTGCCCGGCCGTTTCCCATACCGTGCCGCCCAGCGCGAACAGGAGCGCGAACGGCTGGGTCACCAGCACGGTCAGCCACGCCAGCCGGAGGGCGCCGACCCGCCGGTACAGCAGAACGGCCAGCAGGGCCCCGGTGGGAGACGCGCCCCACCACAGCCATGACAGCCCTGCCGCCTCAGTGCCGTACGGCGAGCGCAACTCGTCCCCGGCCTCGTCGATCACCCCTTCGAACAGCACCGACAGCACCAGGTACAGGGCGATCGCCCGGAGCACCGGATGACGCAACGTGAAACGCACCCCTTCGGCCGTCTCCCGCCACAGGGCCTTCCGCGGCCCCGGGGGTTCCTCGGGTGCAGCGATCCCCCGGAACATCAGCGCCGCGGCGGCGGAGAGCACGGCCGCGCCGAGCAGGACGACGGCGGAGAAACCCTTCACCGTCTCCTCGCTCAACGGCAGGAAGATGAGAAGAGGCACGAGGATCCCCGGCACGATCGTCAGCGCGGCGTTCGCCGGGACCAGCCAGTCTCGTCCGGCGACGGACGGCAGGAAGGAGTTGCGAGCGTTCTCCCCGGTGGCCCGCAGCACCGCCAGGAACGCGCCCACCGCTGCGAGGTGCGGCAGAGTGCTCACCCCCAGCCACTCCGCGGCTGAGACGGAGAGGAAGAGGAACGCCGCCAGCAGGCTCACGGCCACGAGCACGGACCTGCGCCGCATCCGGTCGATCAGCACGCCCAGGGGGAGCGCCAGCAGCAGCGGGAGCAGACCCTCCGGCATCATCACCAGGCCGAAGTAGGTGTAGCCCCCGCCGTTTCCCATGACCGCGTTTATGACGAGCAGGCTCATCACACTCGCCTGGACGTACACGGCGGCCTGGAAACCCATGTCACCGGCGAGGAAGAGGAGGAAGGAACGGCGCCGGAAGAGGCTGGGGGAGATCATCCCCGCATCCTTCACACCGCCGACAGAAGCCGCAAATCAACCGGCGGAGTGCGCCCGGGGCCGTACCGGCGGAACACACCCCTGGAAACCTCGTCTCCGGCCGCACCGGCCCCCCTGCCGGCCCGCGCGGATCCGATGGGTCCGCGCGGGTCCTGCGAAGGCCTGTCCGAAGCCTCAGAGGCGGGGGTCGACCGGCTCCGACTCCAGGGCGAGGACGGCGAAGACCGGCTCGTGCACCCGCCAGAGCGGCTCGCCCTCGGCCAGGCGGGACAGCGCCTCCAGGCCGAGCGCGTGCTCGCGCAGGGCCAGGGAGCGCTTGCGGCCGAGGAAGCGGTTGCGCAGGACGTCCAGGCTCTCGGTGTAGTCGGGGCCGTAGATGATCCGCAGGTACTCCCGTCCGCGGACCTTGATCCCGGGCTGCACCCGGCCCGTGCGCGCCTTCTCCGCCCGCGGCTCCCGTGCCCCGCCCTCCGGCCCGCCCTCGGGCCCGCCGTCCGGGACGCTCTCCCCGGTACGGCCCTGCGGCGCGGCGGCCATGGTGACCGGCTTGACCACCATGCCCTCCCCGCCCCCGGCCGTCAGCTCCGACCACCAGTCGGTCGCCGCCCGCCTCGACTCCGCCGAGTCCAGGTCGACGTAGACGTGCCGGGTGGGCGCGATCAGCGGGTCGTCCAGGCGGGACAGCAGGTCCAGGTGCCAGGGGTGCGGCTCGGTCGCCGCGGTCGCCCGGCCCTCGCACGCCAGGATCTGGAACGGCGCCACGCGCAGGCCGTCCAGCCCGGAGACCGGCCAGCAGTAACGCGCATAGGCGTCCCTGAACCGGGCAGCGTTGTCCAGACGGCGTCGGGCGTGGTCCAGCAGACCGCCCACACCCAGGCCGCGCCCGGCCGCCGCCTCCAGCGCCGCGATCGCCTCCGGAAGCGCGGTGCGGGCCGCCGCCCCCACCGACGCGTACTGGCTGCGGATCAGCCCCTCCGCCTTGGCCGACCAGGGCAGCAGCTCGCAGTCCAGCACCAGCCAGTCCGAGCCCAGCTCGTCCATGAGCGGCGCGCACGCCTGCCGGAGCCGGTCCACGAGCCCGCCGGCGACCGCCGGGTCGTCGAAGAACGGCCGCCCGGTGCGGGTGTAGACCGCCCCCGCGCTCCCGTCCTCGACCCCGAACCGCGCCTCCGCGGCCGTGGCATCCCTGGTCAGTACGGCCACCGCCCGCGAGCCCATGTGCTTCTCCTCGCACACCACCCGGCCCGCCCCGGCCGCCGCGAACTCGTCGAACGCCTCGGCCGGGTGCTCCAGGTAGCCGTCCAGCCGGGAGGTCTCCGGCGGGGCCATGGTCGGCGGCAGGTAGACCAGCCAGCGCGGATCGACCGCGAACCGGCTCATGATCTCCAGCGCCGCGGCGGCGTTCTCCTCCCTGACCTTGATCCGGCCGCCGCCGTGGCGCACCTCGATGTGCTTGGTGCCCTGGACGTCGGCGATGGACAACATCCCGGGGTCGCGGTAGCCGGGCGCGGTGAGCGGCCTGGCCGGCTCGTACCAGACCCGCTCCGCGGGCACCGATACGATCTCCCGGCTCGGGTAGCGCAGCGCGGTCAGCTTGCCGCCGAACACCACGCCGGTGTCCAGGCAGATCGTGTTGTTGATCCACTCGGCCTCGGGGACCGGCGTGTGCCCGTAGACGACCATGGCCCGGCCCCGGTACTCGCGCGCCCAGGGGTAGCGGACCGGCAGGCCGTACTCGTCGGTCTCCCCGGTGGTGTCGCCGTACAGCGCGAAGGAGCGCACCCGGCCGGAGGCGCGGCCGTGGTAGGCCTCCTTCAGCCCTGCGTGCGCGACCACGAGCCGGCCGCCGTCGAGCTGGTAGTGGCTGATCAGGCCGTCCATGAACGCCAGCGCGGCCGTGCGGAACTCCTCCGGCTCGGCGGCGAGCTGGTCCAGCGACTCCTGCAGGCCGTGGGCGACGCGCACCTTGCGCCCGTTCAGCGCGCGGGCGAGCTTCTGCTCGTGGTTGCCCGACACGCACAGCGCGGTCCCGGCCGCGACCATGCCCATGACCAGCCGGAGCACGCCCGGCGTGTCCGGTCCGCGGTCCACCAGGTCGCCGACGAACACCGCCGTGCGGCCCTCGGGGTGGGACGCGCCGACGCCGCCGGGCTCGATCTCCCAGCCCAGCTCGCGCAGGAGCGCCTCCAGCTCGGCGCGGCAGCCGTGCACGTCGCCGATGATGTCGAACGGCCCGGTCAGCTCGCGGCGGTCGGTCCACGCCTTCTCGGTGACGACCGTGGCGGCCTCGATCTCCTCCACGCCGCGCAGCACGTGGACCCGGCGGAAGCCGTCCCGGGAGATCTTCCCCAGGGAGCGCTTCAGCTCCTTGCGCTGGCGCCGTACCACGTGCGCCCCGAAGTCCCGGTCGGGCCGGGTCTCGTTGCGCTCGACCGCGACCTCCTCGGGGA
This sequence comes from Planobispora longispora, assembly GCF_016863135.1. Lineage (GTDB taxonomy): Bacteria > Actinomycetota > Actinomycetes > Streptosporangiales > Streptosporangiaceae > Planobispora > Planobispora longispora. The sequence goes on along the minus strand of NZ_BOOH01000021.1, from coordinate 243,787 downwards.
CGTCGAGGACGATCGCGTCGACCAGGACGTCCTGCGACTTGGCGAGGTCGATCAGCTGCCTGCGCGCCTCCCACTGGACGTTGGTGGCGTCCACGACGGTGAGCAGGCCCCGCTTGAGCCGGGTGCGCACGATGTAGTGGAGCACGTCGAAGGCGTCCGGCGTGGCCGCCTGGTCGTTCTCGTCGTCGGCGACCAGGCCCCGGCAGAAGTCCGAGGAGATGACCTGGGTCGGCGCGAAGTGCGTGCGCGCGAAGGTCGACTTCCCGCTCCCGGACACCCCGACGAGCACGACCAGCGACATCGCCGGGATCCCGATCTCGGTCATTCCGCTTCTTCCCTCTCCCTCCGGGACGGTGGTCCCGGTCGCCGTGTCCCTCCCGCTCCCCGGGGCGGTGTTCTCCGTCATTCCGCCCCCTCCAGCGTGAAGACGGCCATCTGCGTGGGCGGGCCCAGCTCGGGGTCGTCGTCCCCGACCGGGCGGAAGGCGACGGTGTAGCGGTACTCGCCGCACACCTTCGCCGCCCAGGCCGCGAACTCGGCCCGGGTCCACTCGAAGCGGTGGTCGGGGTGGCGCATGCCCGTCAGGAACTCGTAGCGCACGTTGTACTCGACGTTGGGCGTGGTCACGACGGCGTGCCGGGGACGGGCCTCACCGAAGACCACCCGCTCCAGCGCCGGCAGGCGCGGGGGGTCGACGTGCTCGACGACCTCCATGAGCACGGCGGCGTCATAACCGGCGAACCGCTCGTCGGCGTAGGTCAGGGCCCCCTGGAACAGCTCCAGCCGCTCCCGCTGCCGATCGGGCATGCGGTCGAGCCTGAGCTTCCTGGCGGCCACCGTCAGCGCCTGCGCCGACACGTCCGTCCCGGCGACCTTGGTGAAGGCGGGGTCCGCCAGCAGCGCCCCGACCAGCTGCCCGGTCCCGCAGCCCAGGTCGATGACCTTGCGCGCGCCCAGTTCCCGGAGCACGCCGACCACCGCCTCGCGCCGCGCCACGTTCAGCGGCCGCTTCTCCCCGGACACGGCCGCACCATCTCCGCGCCCGGGCTGGACGGAACCGTCCCCGGCCGGGGCGGCGGGGGTTCCGGGGCCGGGGACCGGAGGGAGGCCGGCGAGGGCCTCTTCCGCCGGCGGGACCACGGTCTCTGTCAGGAGCGGCTCGGGGAACTCCTCCGACGAAGCGGTGAGCTCTTCCTCGATGGGCGGCTCCAGGTCCTCCTCCACGTCGTCGCCGAGCTCGGCCAGGCGGGCGAAGGCCGCGCGGGCGAGAGCCCAGCGGCGGCCGAGGTAGCGGCGGGTGATCAGGTTCTTCTCGGGGTGCGCGGCCAGCCACGACTCGCCCGCGCGGATGAGCTTGTCCACCTCGTCGGGGGCGATCCAGTAGTGCTTGGCGTCGTCCAGGACGGGCAGCAGCACGTAGAGCTGGTTGAGCGCGTCGGCCAGCCGGACCTCGCCGCGCAGCGCCAGCCGCACGTAGCGGGAGTCGCCCCACTCCGGGAACTCCTCGTCCAGCGGTACGGCCCGCGCCTCGACCTCCCAGCCCAGCGGCTCGAACACCCGGTGCGCCAGCTCGGGGCCGCCCCGGCAGGGCAGCGCGGGAAGCGTGATCTCCAGGGGGATCGGCCCGGCCGCCAGTTCGGGCCGGGCGTTGCAGCGGCCCGCGCGGGCCGTGCGGAAGACGTCCGCCAGCGCCCCGGCCAGCAGCGAGGAGGCCGCGTAGGGGCGGTCGTTGACGTACTGCCCCAGGGCGTAGTCGGGCGTGGACCGGCCGCGTGAACGCACCAGCCGGACCGGGTCGACGTCGAGCATGAGCGCCGCCGTGCAGCGCTCCTCGCCCGCCTCCGGGTAGAAGACTCGGGCCACGCCGTACGACTGGCCGAACTCCTGGACCCGGTCCGGATGCTTGTGCAGCAGGAAGCCGAGGTCGGTGGCGGGCCGTGCGGTCGTGGATATGGTGAGCAACACCCGGAAAAGTATGGCTCAGCCGGAAGCGTCTGACCAGCGATTATCCCGCCCGGCGATCACTGACCGCCCTGCACGTGCGGCAGGACCTCCGCGGCGATGAGCTCCAGGTGGTCCAGGTCGCCCAGGTCCATCACCTGCAGGTAGACCCGGTCGGCGCCCAGCTCGGCGAACTTCCCGATCTTCTCGACCACCTCGGCGGGGGTGCCCGCCAGCCCGCCGGCCCGCAGGGCCGCCACGTCCTGCCCGATCGCCTCGGCCCGGCGCGCGATCTCGGCGTCGCCGGACCCGACGCAGACGGTCTGCGCGACCGAGAGCACGATCGGGGACCGGTCCCGCGCCTCGCACTCCTCCCGGACCCGGCCGAAGCCCACGGCCGTGTCCTCGAGGGTGCGGAAGGGCAGGTTGTACTCGTCGGCGAAGCGGGCGGCCAGCCGCGGGGTCCGCCGCGCCCCGAACCCGCCGATGATGATCGGCGGCCGGGGGCTCTGCGCGGGCTTGGGCAGCGCGGGGGAGTCGGCGAGCCGGTAGTGGGAGCCTTCGAAGGAGAAGGTCTTGCCCGCGGGCGTGGTCCAGAGCCCGGTGAGGATCTCCAGTTGCTCCTCGAACCGGGCGAAGCGCTCGCTGACCGGCGGGAACGGGATCCCGTACGCCGTGTGCTCGGAATCGAACCAGCCGGTGCCCAGGCCCAGCTCGACCCGGCCCCCGCTCATCTGGTCCACCTGGGCCACGCTGACGGCCAGCGCCCCGGGCAGCCGGAAGGTCGCCGGGGTGACCAGCGTGCCGAGCCTGATCGTGGAGGTCTCCCGGGCCAGGCCCGCGAGGGTCACCCAGGCGTCGGTCGATCCGGGGCCGTGGTCGCCCGGCCCGATCCGCATGTAGTGGTCGGAACGGAAGAAGGCGTCGAACCCCAGCCGCTCCGTCGTCCGCGCGACCGTCAGCAGCTCGTCATAGGTGGCGCCCTGCTGCGGTTCGGTGAAGATCCTCAACTTCATGAGCCCTATTATCCGGGCACTCCGGACGGCATCCACAGAAAGCTCACGGCATGGCGCAGCAGCTTGCTAACGTTCGAACTCCCGGTGCTCTGGGTAATGCAACGAGCACCCTAAGCGATCGTCCGGTGCCGCCCAAGAAGCCGGTGTCGTCGAGAAGGTGGAGGCACATGCCGCTGGCGACCGACCGTACCGCCGCTCGCCACGCCCGCGAGCCGGGCACTCTCCCCCGCTCCGTCACCGCGCTCGCGTCGGTCGCCCTGGCCGCCGCGACCGGCACCGCGGTCTGGATGCTGCCGACCAAGACCGACCAGTGGGCCACGCCCGCCCGGGCCGCGCACGCCGCGGGCGGGGAGCCCGCGCCCGGCGCCGGGTCTCCGGCCGGGCGCGGGTCCGTCCCCGCCGGCGAGTCCCCGGCCGGGGCCGGGTCCGTCCCGGGCTCCGGCGGCTCCGCGGACCCGCCGGGCACCGCTTCCGCCGCCCCCGCCTCCCCGCTCTCCCCCGCGCCCGGAGGGCCGTCCGGCTTCGTGACGTTCGTCGACGCGGTCCGCGACCCGCTCTTCGACCTGCCCCGGGCCGCCCGGCGGAGCGACGCCCGCTGGTTCGTCCTCGGCCACCTCACCGCCGGCTGGGACGGCTGGGACAACTGCTCCTCCGGGTGGGGCGGCATCCCCGAGCCGGGCGCCGGCCCGGTCGCGACCCGGCTCGACCTCCTGCGCGCGGTGGGCGGCGAGGCCGGTCTGATCTTCGGCGGCCCGGCCGGCCGGGAGCTCGCCTCGGCCTGCGCCTCGCCCGACTCCCTCGCCTCCGCCTACCGCCAGGCGGTGAGCGTCCACGGCGCGACCTACATCGACTTCGAGGTCCAGGACGCGGCCGACCACGAGACCGTCGTGCGGCGCGCCAAGGCGATCGCGACGCTGCAGCGGGAGTTCCAGGACACCGGACGCTCCCTCACGGTGAGCTTCACCCTCCCCACGACCGAGACGGGCCTGTCCCCGCGCGACGAGATGATGGTGCGGACCACCCGGGAGGCCGGGGCCCGGATCTCCGCCGTCAACCTTCTCGTCCCGATCCGGCCCGCCCGCACCGGCCAGAGCCACCTGCGCCCCATCGCCTCGACGGTCCGCGCCGCCCAGCCCCAGATAGCGGCGGCCCTGGGCGCGCCCACGGCCTCGGGCCTGGTCGCCCTCACCCCCGTCCTGGTCAGTCCCGGCGACCTCTCCCCCACCGACGCGCGCAAGCTCGTGGGCTTCGCCGCCCGCCACCGCCTGGCCTGGCTCTCCACGCGGGGCGCCGCCCCGTCGTCCGACGTCCTGCGCCTGCTGAACTCACCCCCGCTGTGAGACACGCGGGGATCTACGCCGCCCCCCGGGAGCGCTGGCCGGAGGATCCCCAGGGGGCGATTTCATGATCGTGCGCTGCGCATGCGTCATGATCTTGCAGGAACGCCAGGGATCCCCGGGGATCGCCGGGGATTACGCGTTGCATCACGCCAGGTCAGGGCCTAGATCGACTCGTTGACCAGCAGGGCCACGGACTCCACGTGGTGGGTCATCGGGAAGGCGTCGAAGGCGCGCAGTCCGGCGAGGCGGTAGCGGCGCTCGGCGAACCAGGACAGGTCGCGGGCCAGGGTGGCGGGATCGCAGGAGACGTAGACGATGCGGGACGCCTCCAGCCCGGCGACCCGGTCCACGACCTCGCGGCCGAGGCCCGTGCGGGGCGGGTCGACGACGACCAGGTCGGCGCGTTCGATCCCGTAGCGGTCGAGGGCGTCCTCCACGAACCCCCGCCCGGCACGGGCCTGGGGGAGGTCGCGCAGGTTGCGCTCGGCGTCGCGGACGGCGGCGGGCTCGGACTCGACGCCGAACACGGCGCCGTCGGGGCCGACGGCCTCGGCCAGGGCCGCGGCGAACAGGCCCACGCCGCAGTAGAGGTCGAGGGCCCACTCCCCCTGCTTCGGGGCGGCGAACTCCATGACCGCCTCCAGCAGGGTGGCGGCGGCGCCGGGGTGGATCTGCCAGAAGCCGCTGCCGGTGACGCGAAAGTCCCGGCCGTCCACCCGCTCGGTGACGTGGTGGTGGCCGTGCACCGTGCGGGTGCGGCCCCGGCCCTCGTTCACGAAGACGGACACGCTCTCGTCGAGATCGGGCACGGCCACCGTACGGCGGGGCTTGGGGGAGATCACGACGGCCCGGTCCCCGCCGGAGGAGGCGATGACCTCCACGGAGGAGGCGCCGCGCCAGTTCAGGGTCTCCGCGCCGACCCGCTCCACCTCGGGGTGGGCGATCAGGCAGGCGTCCACCGGCTCGATGTCGTGGGAGCGGTGACGGCGCAGGCCGGGCGTGCCGTCCCGGTCGACGGCGAACTGCACCCGCGTGCGCCAGCCCAGGCCGCCGGGGGCGCCGGGGACCTCCTCGACCCGTCCCTTCCACTCGATCCCGCCCAGGCGCCGCAGCTGCTCGGCGACCACGTCGGTCTTCAGGCGCCGCTGCGCCTCCGGGGAGGCGTGCTGCCAGTCGCAGCCGCCGCAGCGGCCCGGACCGGCGAAGGGGCAGGGCGGGACGACCCGGTCGGGGGACGCCTCCAGGACCTCCACCGCGTCGGCCCGCAGGAAGCGCGTGGTCTCCTCGGTCACCTCGGCGAGGACGCGCTCGCCGGGGAGGGCGTGCCGGACGAAGACCACCCGGCCGTCATGGCGGGCGACGCACCAGCCGCCGTGCGCGACCGGTCCCACCGTCAGTTCAATCGCCATCGTCCCCGTCGTCCCGTCGTGTCGTCGCCTGTGAGTTCCTCCCTGCCGCCGCAGAGCCGTCTAGAAAGGTTATGCCTTGCCGTCGCCCTCCCGGGCCATCTCCTTGCGCGCCGCCTCCTTGCGGGCGGCCTCGTGCCAGGGGCGGCGGACCGCGCCGGGGGCGAAGGGCTCGGGGCGGCCCTTGAGGCGGTCGGAGGAGTGCAGCTGCCAGGGCACGCTGATCACCATCACGCCGGGCTGGAAGAGCAGGCGGCCCTTCAGCCGCAGCGCGCTCTGGTTGTGCAGGATGTGCTCCCACCAGCGGCCGACGACGTACTCGGGGATGTAGACGCTCACCACGTCGCGCGGCGAACGGCGGCGCAGCGACTTGACGTACTCCAGGATGGGCCGGGTGATCTCCCGGTAGGGCGAGTCGAGCGTCTTCAGCGGCACCGGGATGCCCCGCCGTTCCCACTCCTCCTGAAGGGCCCGCGCCTCCTCGCCCTCCACGCCCACGGTGACCGCCTCCAGCGTGGAGGGCCGGGTCGCGCGGGCGTAGGCCAGGGCGCGCAGGGTCGGCTTGTGGATCTTGGAGACCAGGACGACGGCGTGGTTGCGGGCGGGCAGCATCGACTCGTCCGTCTGGGAGTCGTCGTCCACCGAGAGCTCGCGGGCGATGTTCTCGTAGTGGCGGTGGATGCCCTTCATCATCAGGAAGAGCAGCGGCATGGCCACGCAGACGATCCACGCGCCGTGGGTGAACTTGGTGACCAGCACGACCACCAGCACCAGGCCGGTCATGACGCCGCCGAAGAAGTTGATGGCCCGCGAGCGCTGCATCCGCAGCCGGGCCCCGGTGTCGGGCTCGGTCTTCATGTGCCGGCTCCAGTGCCGGACCATGCCGATCTGGCTCAGCGTGAACGACACGAACACGCCGACGATGTAGAGGTTGAGCAGGCGGCTGACGTCGGCCTGGAAGCCCCAGAGCAGCAGGACGGCCCCGGCCGCCAGGATGACGATGCCGTTGGAGAAGGCCAGCCGGTCGCCCCGGGTGTGCAGCTGGCGGGGGAGGTAGCGGTCCTGGGCGAGGATCGAGCCGAGCACCGGGAAGCCGTTGTAGGCGGTGTTGGCGGCCAGGAACAGGATCAGCGCGGTGACGGCGGCGACGGCGTAGAAGAAGAGCGACCCGCTGCCGAAGACCGCCTCGGCGACCTGCGCGATGATCGGCTGCTGGTGGTAGTCGACCCCGGCGGGGTGGCCGTCGATGAGCACGTCGCGGGCCGCGTAGGCGGGCTCGGCGAGCTTGACGCCGGAGGCGAGGCCCAGGGTGACGATGCCGCTGAACATCGTCACCGCGATCAGGCCCATCATCAGCAGCGTCTTGGCGGCGTTCTTGCTCCTGGGCTTGCGGAAGGCGGGCACGCCGTTGCTGATGGCCTCGACCCCGGTCAGCGCGGCGCAGCCGGAGGAGAAGGCGCGCAGGATCAGGAAGGCCGCCGCGAAGGAGGTCAGGTTGGTCTGCTCGGCGATGATCTCGTAGTTGGCGGTGGGCGCGCGCAGCTCGTCGCCCAGGACGTAGAGCCGGAAGAAGCCGCAGACGATCAGGCCGAGGACCGCGGCCATGAAGGCGTAGGTGGGGATCGCGAAGGCCACCCCGGACTCGCGGATGCCCCGCAGGTTCACCAGCGTCAGCACGCCGACGATGGCGATCGCCACCAGCGGCTTGTGCTCGGCGACGAACGGGATCGTGGCTCCGACGTAGTCGACGCCGTTCGCCACGGACACCGCGACGGTGAGCACGTAGTCGACCATGAGCGCGCTGGCGACGGTGAGACCGGCGTTGCGGCCCAGGTTGACGTTGGCCACCTCGTAGTCGCCGCCCCCGCTGGGGTAGGCGTGCACGTTCTGCCGGTAGGACGCGACGACCGTCAGCAGCACCACGACGACGGCCGCCGCGACCCAGGGGCTGAAGTTGTAGAACGACAGCCCGGCGAGCGAGAGGATGACGAGGATCTCCTGCGGGGCGTAGGCCACCGAGGAGAGTGCGTCGCTGGCGAAGACGGGCAACGCGATACGCTTGGGGAGCAACTGCTCATGCAGCTGCGTACTGCGCAGCGCACGCCCGATGAACAGGCGTTTGGTAAGGTCCGTCGCTTTCGGCACGTCTGCCGATGCTAGCGGCCCACCCCCCGGCCCACTGACGCGACGCTCCAGAACGGGGCCATACTGGCTAGTGCCACGACCGGCAGCTCCGCCCGCGACGGGGTGGAGATCGGCGGGGACGGCACCAGTCAAACACATCGGAAGACGAGATCCGCCTCGACTCGACCGGCGGGGGAGCATGCATATCGTGATCATGGGGTGTGGCCGGGTGGGTTCGACCCTGGCGCACATCCTGGAGGACAGCGGCCACTCAGTCGCGATCATCGATCGGGATCCGCAGGCGTTCCGGCGCCTGCGCGCCGGATTCCGGGGTCGCCGGGTGACCGGGATCGGCTTCGACCGCGACGTCCTGGAGGAGGCCGGCATCGAGTCCGCCGGCGCCTACGTGGCGGTGAGCAGCGGCGACAACTCCAACATCATCTCCGCCCGGGTCGCCCGCGAGACGTTCGGCGTCGACAACGTCGTGGCCCGCATCTACGACTCCCGGCGCGCCGAGGTCTACCAGCGCCTGGGCATCCCCACGGTGGCCACGGTCCGCTGGACCGCCGACCAGATCATGCGACGGGTGCTCCCCGAGGGCGCCGAGCCGCTCTGGCGCGACCCGACCGGGACCGTCGTGCTGGCCGAGGTGGCCTACCACCCCGGCTGGATCGGCACGCGGACCAAGGACCTGGAGGAGGCCGTGGGCACCCGCCTGGCCTTCGTCAACCGGATGGGCGAGACCCTGCTGCCCCGGCACGACTCGATGGTGCAGGAGGGCGACATCCTGCACGTCATGGCCGCCGAGAACGACATGGACCGCATCAACAAGGCGCTGTCCGGGGCCCCGGAGGAGGACTACTGATGCGCGTCACCATCGCGGGCGCCGGCGCGGTCGGCCGCTCCATCGCCGCCGAGCTCCTGGAGAACGGCCACGAGGTCCTCCTGATCGACATCGATCCCAAGGCCATCAAGATCGATTCGGTTCCCCGGGCGGAGTGGCTGCTCGCCGACGCCTGCGAGATCTCCTCGCTGGACGAGGCCGGCCTGACCGACTGCCACGTGGTCGTGGCCGCCAGCGGCGACGACAAGGTCAACCTCGTGGTCTCGCTCCTGGCCAAGACGGAGTACGGCGTGCCGCGCGTGGTCGCCCGGATCAACCACCCCAAGAACGAGTGGCTGTTCAACGAGTCGTGGGGGGTGGACGTCGCCGTCTCGACCCCGCGCCTGCTGAGCGCGCTGGTCGAGGAGGCGGTGAGCGTCGGCGACCTGGTCCGCCTGATGACCTTCCGCCAGGGCCAGGCCAACCTGGTCGAGCTCACCCTCCCGGAGAACGCCCCGGTGGTCGGCCAGCGCGCCGGCTCGGTGCCGTGGCCGACCGACACCGCCCTGGTCGCGATCCTGCGCGAGGGCCGGGTGCTGGTCCCCACCGCCGACGACCCGCTGGAGGCCGGCGACGAGCTGATGTTCGTGGCCACCCAGGAGGTCGAGGACGAGCTGGCCCAGCTCCTGTCCCCGCATCCGAGGTGACGGCCGCGGGTGGGGAGAACCCGTCTCCCCACCCGGGACGACGGCTCCCCACCCGGGACGACGGCTCCCCACCCGGGACGACGGCTCCCCACCCGGGACGACGGCCGCGGGCGCTTGCGGCGCTCCCGGCCGTACGACGGGGCGGTCAGGAGGCGGGCTGGACCGGGGTGCGGCCCCGGGTCAGCAGCCAGACCATGGCGCCGAGGGCGGCGATCTGCAGCGGCCAGCCCATAACGATCTTGAGGAGGCCCAGTTCGGCCACGGCGTCGTTCCCGCCGATCAGGTAGACGGGGGCCTGCACGGCCACCCGGACCACGCACGGGATCATCAGCATCCAGGTGAGTTTGGTGCAGAGCTTCACCACGGCCGGATCGTTGCGCCAGGCGGTGGGATCGCCGGTGACCGAGCCGATCAGGAAGCCGACCACCGGCCACCGGGTGACGATCGAGATCAGCATCACCACGGAGTAGCCCGCGTTGTAGAGGATGCCGGGCAGGTAGACGTCCTTGGCCTCGCCGGTGCGGGTGGCGAAGAACCAGCCGATGCCGATGCCGATCAGGCTGTTGAGGACGTACTGCGGCGTCGAGCGCTGCACCAGCCTGACCACCAGCAGCAGCACCGCCGCCGAGGCGCTGACGATCAGCGAGAGCTGGAGCTGCGCCGTGACGACCCACATCACGGTGAAGGCGGCCGTGGGCACCGCCGCTTCGATGACGCCGCGGATGCCGCCGAACGCCTTGGCCAGCTGCCCCCGGATCGCGGCCTCCACCGTGTCGTGCGCGGCCGCCTGCTCGGAGATGGTCGTCTTATCGTTCATCGTCTTCCAGCTCGCCGGTTCCGGGCCCATGGATCACTCACGCCCCGTTCACCGGGCGCAGCTCATACCGAGGATTGAACATCACCTTGCGACCGTCCTGCATGCTCACCAGCCCTTCGGCGAGCACCATCCGGCCCGGCTCGATGCCGGCGATCTTCCGGCGGCCCAGCCAGATCAGGTCGATCACGTCGGAGCCGTCGTAGAGCTCCGCTTCGAGCGCCGGCGCGCCGCCCCGGGGTCGCAAGGTCACCGTCCGCAGTGTACCGGTGACGCAGAAGCGGCGACGCCCACCGCACGAGGCGATGGGCGTGGCACCGTGCCGATCGAGGTCCTGCTGCAGTTCGTCGGCCTCCAGCTCGGCCTGGCTCGTCGCCAGCCGCTGGAAGAAACCTCGCAATCCGCGTTTTTTATGCGGTTCCTGCGAACTCACGACCTCTCCTTTGCGAACGTGTCGAATCAGCGTACGCGATCCGGCACGTCAGCGGGTCTCGGCGATCTCCGGACCACGCTCGAAGGGGTTGAGGTCGGGCCTTCCCTGCTCCTGCTGCCCCATCGCCTGCCTCGCCTCGGCGGGCAGGCGCAGCTCGATCGACTCGTGCGGCGCCATCGGCCCGTCACCGCGGACCACCACGATGTCGCGGACGACGTCCTCCAGCGTCGCGGCCACCTCGGCGTCCAGGGCGGCGCGCCCGCTGATCGCCGCCCGCAGGAGCCAGCGCGGCCCGTCGACCCCCAGGTAGCGGACCGGCTGGGAGACCCCGTTGTCCGGGATCCGCGCGTCCAGTTCGGCGCCGAACGGCCCCTGACGCTCCTCGCACGTGCCGCCGGCGTTCTTCACCGCCGCGGCCACCTCACCGCGGACCTCGTCCCAGATGCCGTTCCGCTTGGGCGCGGCGAACGCCTGCACCTGCAGGGCGCTCTCCTGGAAGAGGACGACCGCGCCCGAGATGCGGTCGCCCTCCACGGTGAGCTGGATCTCGAACCCGGGGTCGACCGGCAGGAGCAGCCCGCCGAGGTCGACCCGCTCGCGCGCCGGGTGCGGCTCGTCGGCGTCCCACGGACCGGACTCCCGCGTGGGGGTGCGCTCGACCTCCTCCGCGGGATCAGGGGCCTCCGCGTGCTGTCTCTCCTTGCGGCGTCCGAACATCTTCCTCACGCTCCTTGACGATTGTTGACGGCTCGACGGCCGCGGACCGCCGACCGGCGCGGCAGCCCGCTCAGCGGCCGGTGGACCCGAACCCGTCGGCGCCGCGCGCCGATCCGGGCAACCGGTCCACCTCGTAGAACACCGCCTTCTCCACCTTCTGGATGACGAGCTGCGCGATGCGGTCACCTCTGCGCAGCCGTACGGCCTCCTTGGCATCGGTGTTGATCAGCGTCACCTTGATCTCACCCCTGTACCCCGCATCGACGGTGCCAGGCGCGTTGACCATCGTCACCCCGTGCTTGGCGGCCAGACCGGACCGGGGGTGGACGAACGCGGCGTACCCATCGGGCAGGGCGATCGCCACCCCGGTGCCCACGATCGCCCGCTCGCCCGGGAGCAGCTCGACGTCCGTCGCGGCGTACAGGTCGGCGCCCGCGTCCCCCGGATGCGCGTAGGAGGGCGTCGGCAGCCCGGCGTCGAGCCGGTGGATCAGCACCTCGACATTGCGCGTCACGGGTTCACCTCGTACTCGTGGTGCTCGTCGGCGATGGCCTGGGCGTCGCCGTGCTCGGCGAAGTGCTCCATGCCGACCTCGATGAAGAGCGCGGCGGCCCGCACGGCGACGGGACCGTCCGGGGAGCCGATCCGGCCCTCGGCTTCAAGATATGCCTTCCGGCCGGACATGCCGGTGCACCAGGCGCGGAGGTGGAGGGCGGAGCCCACCGGGACCGGCGCCAGATAGTCGGTCTCCAGCCGCCCGGTGACGTAGGGACGCTGGAACAGCCAGACGGACATGCCGATGACCTCGTCCATCGCCGCGGCCAGCACACCGCCGTGCGCGAGGCCCGGCGCGCCCTGGTGCGCCTCCCCCACGACGAACCCGGCGGTCACCGAGACTCCGTCGGGGGTGACGGCGGACAGGTGCAGGCCGGTCGGCTGCTTCTCGCCGCAGCCGAAGCAGCGGCTGTAGTGCGAGCCGAGCGAGGAGCCGGGGGCGGGCGCTCCGGGAAGCGGCTGCGGGAGCGTCGCCCCGGGCGGGGGCGTGGTGATGGTGGAACGGGTCACGGGGCAGAACGTTACCGGCTGGGCTGGGACGATTCCGCACTCACCGGGGTTCGGAGGTCCCGGACGGCGCACCCGGAGCCGCCTGCGCCGGATCGGCCGCCGGATCGGGCGCGCCCGGAACCGCCGGGCCGGGCGCCGTGTCCGGTGCGGCGGGCTCCGCGGGCGGCACGGCGCCCTTCGGATCCGTCGCCTCCCCGGACTCCGCGCGCCCCGCGGGCTGCGCGGGGTCCGCCTGCGGCACGAGGTCGGTCGGCGGCGCGGGGGCCGGCGGCGGCGCCTCGGAGTCTCCCGCCAGCAGGGGCGCCGCTCCCGGCGGGAGGGCGACCGGCGGATCGCTCAGGAGCTCGGGCACCGCCCGGTAGATGACCGCCGCGACCGGGACCGCCACCGCGGCCCCGGCGATGCCGCCCACGATGCCGCCCACGGCCAGCACCAGGATGATCGCCAACGGGTGGAAGTTCAGCGCCCGGCCGACGATGAGCGGCTGCAGCACGTGGTTCTCCAGCTGCTGCTCGACCACCAGGATGCCCACGAAGATCAAAGCGTAGATCGGGCCCTGGGCGCCGAGGGTGACCAGCGTGGCGACGGCCCCGGCGAAGAAGATGCCGACGATGGGGATGAAGCTGGCCAGGAAGATCAGCACCGCGAGGGGCGCCCAGAGCGGCACGCCCATCCCGGCGAGCACGATGCCCATGATCACACCGTGCACCGCCGCCACCGCCACGGTGCCCTGCACGTAGTGCGAGAGCGTCACCCAGGCGGCCCGCCCGGCCCGGTCCACCCGGGGCGTGGCCGAGCCGAACGCCTTGAGGAACCAGGCCCAGATCCGGTCGCCGTCCTTGAGCAGGAAGAACGTGACGAACAGCAGCAGGACGATCGAGGCGAGCACCTCCAGCGCCACGGTGGCGCCGGTGAGAACGGTCTGCTGCTTGGTGACCTGCGCGGCGATGTTGCTGACCCAGGTGGAGATCTGGGTGGGCTGCAGGTGCAGCGGACCGGTCTGCAGCCAGGTCTGCACCTCGTCGGCGGTCTCCTGGACCTGCCTGACCAGCCGGGGGAACTCCTCGTTGGCCCGCACCCCGATGATCCACCCGGTGCCGCCCAGCACCGTGAAGGCGATCAGCATGCTGACCCAGGTCGCGTAGATCGGCCGCATGCCCGCCGTCCGGAGCCTGCGGGTGATCGGGAACAGCAGCGCGGTGAACAGGAACGCGATGGCCACGGGCAGCGCCACGATCCGCAGGGCGGCCACGCCCTGCGCGACGTAGGACACGGCCCAGCCGATGATGATCAGGCACAGGCTCCACACGGCCATGCGGAGCAAAGTGCGCGGCACCAGCTGCGTCAGACGCTTCCTATCCGAGATCACGCGCTCCAGACTGTCACGCCCCGGCCGGAAACGCGCGCCGTTATCTCCCCGGGGAGAAAACCGGGCACCGGGCGGCCGTGGGCCGGACCGGTGAACGGGATCGGCCCGGAGAGCCGGGGGGCGGAGAGGAGCGGCCCGGAGAGCCGGGGGGCGGAGAGGAGCGGCCCGGAGAGCCGGGGGCGGAGAGGATCGGCCCGGGGAGCCCGGACACTGAAGAGGACCGGCCGTCCGGACCGGTCCCCTCCGCGCCGATTCCCGGTCAGCGCTCTTCCGGCGGCCGAGAGATCACCCGGTCCTCCAGGTAGCAGTCGCAGTTGCCGCACCCTGGCGTCATCCTCTGCCCTCCCTCACCTCGGATATCTCGACCGTACGACACACATTCGTTTCGGACGCCTGACCGGAGAGGTCAGATTGGCGTTTGACGCCACGGCCGCGACGGGACCGGAACGGATATCCACGACGGCGGTCTCCTCGCGATCCGTTCCACGGGACGGGAGGCGGTGGACGGCCGTGACGCGCGCGAGGGCGGCGCGTGACGCGGCCCGGTGGAGCTTCCGGAACAGCGCGGAAAGCTCACGGAGCAAGGTGGAAAACTCACCGAACAGCGCGGAAAGCTCACGGAACAGGGCGGAAAAATCCGGCTATAGCCAACGATATTCGCGAACGCGCGGAACAGAGTCCCCGGCTGTCGCGCCTTTCATGCTAAATCATGATAAATGCTCAAAAGAGCGAGTCGGAGATGGAGGAGCAGCCGTACAGAAGGGGCCCGCGAGCCCTCCGAAAGGCGCCGGCCGTCCCGCGGGAAAGGCCGGAACGCCCCGTGAGGGGGCGGCCCCGGCCTTTCCCCGATCGGACCTGCGCGAGATCAGACGAGGACGACCTCGACGGTGAGGTCGCCCTCACCGGGCTCCAGCACGAACTCCTCGACGGCTCCCGCGCCGCACAGGTCGTCCTGCCCGCGCCGGACGAGGTCGGCCCGGGCGCCGGTGACGGTCAGCCGGGAGACCTCGGCGCGCATCGAGAGCCTGGCGTCGGACTTGGCCCTGCGGACCCGGCCGAGGACCTCGGCCACGGCGGGCAGCAGTTCCGGGTCGCCGCCCCGGTCGTCGGGCGTGGGCCAGGCGGCCCGGTGCACCGAGCCCTCGCGCCACCAGGACCAGACCTCCTCGGTGACGAACGGCAGGAAGGGGGCGAACAGCCGGAGCATCACGTCCAGCGCCTCGCGCAGCGCCGCGCGGGCCGAGCGGGCGCCCGCGTCGCCGGGGTCTCCGGCGTCGCCGTACGCCCTGGCCTTGACCAGCTCCAGGTAGTCGTCGCAGAACTCCCAGAAGAACCGCTCGGTCCGCTCCAGCGCCCGGGTGTAGTCGTAGGACTCGAACGCCTCGGTGGCCTCCCGGACCACCTCCGCCAGCCGGGCCAGCATCGACAGGTCGAGCGGCTCGGTGACCCGGACGGCCTCCACGGACGTCTCGGGGCCGTCGAGGACGTCCCCGGGGACGGGCTCCTGCGGGGCGCCGAAGCCGAGGACGAACTTCGAGGCGTTCAGGATCTTGATCGCCAGGCGGCGGCCGATCTTGATCTGACCGGTGTCGAAGGCCGTGTCGGTGCCCGGACGGCCGCTGGCCGCCCAGTAGCGGACCGCGTCGGAGCCGTACTCCTCCAGCAGGCCCATCGGCGTGACGACGTTCCCCTTGGACTTGGACATCTTCTTGCGGTCCGGGTCGAGGATCCAGCCCGAGATGGCCACGTTGCGCCAGGGCAGCGTGTCCTCCTCCAGATGGGCCCGGACCACGGTGGAGAACAGCCAGGTACGGATGATCTCGTGGGCCTGCGGGCGCAGGTCCATCGGGAACACCCGCCGGAACAGGTCCTCGTCCCGCTCCCAGCCTCCGGCGATCTGCGGCGTCAGCGAGGAGGTGGCCCAGGTGTCCATGACGTCCGGGTCGCCGGCGAACCCCTCGGGCTTGCCGCGCTGGTCCTCGGTGTAGCCGGGCGGCACGTCGCTGGACGGGTCGATCGGCAGCGCCGACTCGTCGGGCAGGATCGGCGCGGAGCGGTCGGGCTCGCCGTCGGCGTCCAGCGGGTACCACACCGGGATGGGCACGCCGAAGAAGCGCTGCCGGGAGATCAGCCAGTCGCCCGCCAGGCCCTCCACCCAGTTGTCGTAGCGGACCTTCATGTGCGGCGGGCGCCACGTCAGCTCCGCGCCCCGGCCGAGCAGCGCCTCACGCAGGACGCGGTCGCGCCCGCCGTTGCGGATGTACCACTGGCGGGTGGTGACGATCTCCAGGGGCTTGTCGCCCTTCTCGTAGAACTTCACCGCCCGCTTGACCGGCTCCGGCTCGCCCGGCATCTCCCCGGACGCGCGCAGCATCTCCACGATCCGCTCGCGGGCGCCGTGGACGGTCTTGCCCGCCAGTTCGGCGTACGGCTCCGCGGGCACGCCGGCCGGCGGCTCGGCCAGGATCCGCCCGTCCCAGCCGATCACCGCCCGGGTGGGCAGGTCGAGCTCACGCCACCAGACGACGTCGGTGACGTCGCCGAAGGTGCAGATCATCGCGATGCCGGATCCCTTGTCCGGCTCGGCCAGGTGGTGGGCCAGGATCGGGACCTCGACCCCGAACAGCGGCGTGCGGGCCGTGGCGCCGAACAGCGGCCGGTAGCGCTCGTCGTCGGGGTGGGCGACCAGCGCCACGCACGCGGGGATCAGCTCGGGGCGGGTCGTCTCGATCCAGATCCGCTCCCCGGACGGCCGCGTGAAGGCGATCCGGTGGAACGCCCCGGGCCACTCCCGGTCTTCCAGCTCGGCCTGGGCGACGGCGGTGCGGAAGGTGACGTCCCAGAGCGTGGGCGCCTCGGCGACGTACGCCTCGCCCCGGGCGAGGTTGCGCAGGAACGCCCGCTGGGAGGCGGCCCGCGCGCCGCCGTCGATCGTGGCGTAGGTCATGGTCCAGTCGACCGACAGGCCCAGCCGCCGCCACAGCTCCTCGAACGCCTTCTCGTCCTCGACCGTGAGCCGCTCGCACAGCTCGATGAAGTTCCGCCGGGAGATGGGGATCTGCTGTTTGCCCGGCTTGTCGGGCGGCTGGAACGAGGGGTCGTAGGCGGTGGCGGGGTCGCAGCGCACGCCGAAGTGGTTCTGCACCCGGCGCTCGGTGGGCAGGCCGTTGTCGTCCCAGCCCATGGGGTAGAAGACCTCGCGGCCGCGCATGCGCTGGAAGCGGGCGACGGTGTCGGTGTGGGTGTAGGAGAAGACGTGGCCGACGTGGAGGGACCCCGAGACGGTCGGCGGCGGGGTGTCGATCGAGTAGATCTCCTCCCGCGTGCGCGAGCGGTCGAAGCGGTAGGTGCCCTCGTCCTCCCAGCGGCCTGCCCATACGACTTCCAGGCCGTCGAGAGTCGGTTTCTCGGGCATGGGCGCATGGCGCGGTCGCTGATTCGTCATGCCTCCTTATGGTATGGCTTCGCATGATCCACCGCTGAAGCAGACTAGTGTTCGTTACCCGAGGGGAATCATCGAGGGAGGAACACCATGGCCGAGGACAAGGAGAAGCAGGACATGGCCTGGCGGGCCATCGGCGGCCTGGTGGGACTCGCCACGGCCTGGGCGGCCAAGAAGGTCCTGGGGTTCGCCTGGGAGAAGGCGACCGGCAAGAAGCCTCCGGCGGACCACGACTCGCTGGAGATCAGCCTCGGCGAGGCGATCGCCTACGCCGTGGTGATGGGCGTGGGCATGCAGGTGGCGCAGATCGTGATGACCCGCACCGCCAGGAAGCGCTACGACGCGTGGAGGGCCATGAAGGACGCGGCCAGGGAGATCGCCTCCTGACGGCCGCCCGAACGGCCCCGTGACGGCCCCGGGAGGCCGGGGCGGTCTCCATGACGGTCCCGGGAGGCCGGGGCGGTCCTCGGAGCGGCTCCGGTGCGGTCTCCGTGACGGTACGGCCCGCCGCGCGGGAACGGCGCGGCGGCCGTGCCGGCGGCGGGTCAGCTCTCCAGCGCGGCGAGGAAGTCCTGCGCCCAGCGGTCCACGTCGTAGGTGGCGACCCGGCGGCGCAGCGAGCGCATCCGCCGGGACAGGTCGTGGGGGGTGGCCCGCATCGCGGACAACATCGTGCGCTTGAGGCCGTCGATGTCGTAGGGGTTGACCATGAACGCCTGCTTCAGCTCCTCGGCCGCCCCGGCGAACTCGCTGAGCACCAGGGCCCCGCGCAGGTCGTGGCGGCAGGAGATGTACTCCTTGGCCACCAGGTTCATCCCGTCGCGCAGCGGCGTCACCACCATCACGTCCGCCGCCAGGTAGAGGGCGGCCAGCTCGTCTCGGCCGTAGGACTGGTGCAGGTACTGCACCGGCTGCTGGCCCAGCTCGCCCTGCTCGCCGTTGATCCGGCCGACCTGCAGCTCGATGGAGTCGCGCAGCCGGATGTACTCCTCGACCCGCTCCCGGCTGGGTGTGGCGATCTGCACGAAGGCCGCCTCCCCCGGCTTGATCGAGCCGTCGGCGAGCAGTTCCCCGAACGCCTTCAGCCGCTGGCCGATGCCCTTGGTGTAGTCGAGCCGGTCCACGCCGAGCAGCACGTGCTCAGGGTTGCCCAGGTCCCGGCGGATCTCCTGCGCCCTGGCGACGATGTGCGGCTCGCGGACCAGGACGTCGAGCTCTCCGAAGTCCACCGAGATGGGGAACGCCTCGGCCCGCACCACGCGGTCCTCGACGTAGATCTCGTGCTTCTGGTACTGGAGACCGAGCGTCTTACGGCACAGGCGGATGAAGTTGGACGCGCCGCCGGGGCGCTGGAAGCCGACGAGGTCCGCGCCGAGCAGTCCCTCCAGCAGTTCCCTGCGCCAGGGCAGCTGCTGGAACAGCTCGCCGGGCGGGAACGGGATGTGCAGGAAGAAGCCGATGCGCACGTCGGGGCGGAGCTTGCGGAGCATCGCGGGGACCAGCTGCAGCTGGTAGTCCTGCA
Organism: Planobispora longispora; assembly: GCF_016863135.1. Taxonomy (GTDB): domain Bacteria; phylum Actinomycetota; class Actinomycetes; order Streptosporangiales; family Streptosporangiaceae; genus Planobispora; species Planobispora longispora. Next base: position 225,068 of record NZ_BOOH01000021.1, on the reverse strand, counting down.
CCCATACGACCGCGTCCGGCGCGGCGGCCTCCGCGGCGGCGTGGGCGAAACGTTCGTTGACCAGGCGGTAGGCGTCCCACAGGGCGCGCGAGTAGACGGGCGTGGCGACGACGTCGTGGTAGAGCGGCCAGAGGGTGGCGTTGGAGAAGCCTTCGTAGTAGAGCTCGACCTCCTGCGCCGACAGCGGCACGGGGATGAGGTGCATGCCGTCGTGCTCGAAGGGGTCGAGGCGCTCGTCGGGGGCGCCGTGCCAGCCGATCCAGGCGCCCTCGCGGCGCTGCAGGACGGGAGCGATCGCGGTGACCAGGCCGCCGGGGCTGCGCCGCCACATGTCCTCCCCGACCCGGTCGACGGGCAGGCGGTTGGCGACGATCAGGAACGAGCTGGAGCCCGGCACAAAACCCTCCAATAGTTGACTTATCCAATCAACTACCCCATTAAGCCGTTTTTATGACTTTCAGGGGGCGGCCGGCGGGAGGGAACGTTGTTGCCGGAGATCGTCCCGGACGATGTCGGCGAGCTTCCTGGTGGCCGCGCGGTTGAGGGTGCCACCGGCCACGGCACCGGTCAGGAACGGGCCGAGCGTGGTGAGGTGCCGCCCGAGGGTGCGCATGAGGCGGTTGCGCAGGGCGGTCTTGGCCGCGGTGCCGAGCGCGACGGTGACCGAGCCGGGGGCCATGGGATCCACTCCGCGCTGCTTGGACCAGGCGGTCACGAAGGCGATGGCGCGCTGGGTGCCGGTCCCGGGGACCTGCACGCCGTACACCTCGTGGAGTTCGGCGATGAGCTTGACCTCGATCGCGGAGACCACGAGGGTCTCGGCGACCAGCTGGGCGGGGGCCGACAGCAGCAGGGGCGGGGCGGCGAACTCGGCCGCCGCGAGGGCCCCGCCGATCGCGCCGACCGTCATGGTGGCCTTGGCCGCGGTCCGGGAGAGGTCGTCGGCCAGCGCCTCGCCGGTGAGCCCGTGGTGGTGGGCGGAGAGAGTCGCCAGATCGCGGATCGGGATGCGGGGCGCCACGGCCATGAAGACGTCGGCGAGCCAGCGGCCCCGGCCCGTCCCGGACTCCTTGGCCCGCTTCGCCCCGGCGGCCAGCGCCTTCGTCAGGCGGCCGAGCAGCCGTCGCCGCTCGGCGCCGTCCATCTCGCCGGGCTCGGCGAGCCTCCCGACGAGTTCGGCGACTTCCTGATCGGTTCCCTGGGCGGCGGCCTCACGACCCGTCTCCGGGGTGGGGTCGCCGTCCGAGGCGCCGTCCGAGGCAGTGGCCCGGGTGCCGTCCGGAGCGCCGGCCGACTCCGCGGCCGTGGAGTCGTCCGGCGTGGCACCGGTCTGCCTGTTCTCTGACGTCATGTCGCGGAACCTCCTCAAGGCTGTCCTTCTGCCCTACCCGTCGATGGAAGGACACACATCGGACAGGCCGTCGGAACGGTCGTCAGGCCGCGCACTCCCGGCAGATCTGCTGGCCGTTCCTCTCGACGGCGAGCTGGCTGCGGTGGTGCACCAGGAAGCAACGCGCGCAGGTGAACTCGTCAGCCTGGCGAGGAATCACCCGGAGCGAGAGCTCCTCGTTCGACAGGTCGGCGCCCGGCAGCTCGAGCGACTCGGCGAGGTCGGTCTCGTCGATGTCGATGCTGCCCGAGGACTTGTCGGTACGGCGCGCCTGCAGTTCCTGAAGACTGTCCTCGCTGAGGTCGTCGTCAGTCTTGCGTGGGCTGTCGTAATCGGTAGCCATCGGTCTGCTCCATCCCCCTCATCTATCTGTCTGCGCTCGCTCGCGCGTGTGTCAACGTACGAGAGGCCCGTCTTGTGCCCGGTCCGGCAGAGAGATTCCTGCTTCGGTACCCCGCCGGAATGGTCACCGAACCTCCTCACACGTGAGGGACCGGCCGCACATGGGCGTGGTTAGCCAAATATGGCGAAACACACAGCCCTGGCGACATGCACCACCGTGTTCGACGGCACATCCAACCACATGTGCGACCCGAACGAGACGCTCCCCGCCGGATCAACGTGGCTGGAGTCTCACGGTCACCACGAGACCGCCCCCGTCCCGGGGAACGGCGGTCACGTCGCCACCATGAGCGCGCACGACCGCGCGGACGATGGAGAGCCCGAGCCCCGACCCCTTGGCCGAGTCGATCCGGTCGGCGTTGAGCCGGCGGAACGGTTCGAACAGGCTGCTCACCTCGTACGCGGGCACGTGAGGCCCGGTATTGGCGACCTGAACAATCAGAACGCCCTCCACCATTCCCGCCCGGACCCAAATACGTCCCGACTCGGGAACGTTGTACTTGATCGCGTTCTCGACGAGATTGGAGACGCACCGTTCCAGGAGCACCGGATCGCCCACGGTCTCGGCGCTGCCGATCTCGGTGGCGACCGTGACGCCGGCCTCCTCCGCGCGCGGCGCGAGCTGCTCGAGCGCGGTCTCCGCCACGTCCTTGACGTCCACGGGCTTGCGCACGCTCAGCGCGCGCTCACTGCGGGCGAGCAGGAGCAGGCCCTCGATGAGCCGCTCGTTGCGGGCGTTGACCTCCAGGAGGGTACGGCCCAGCGCCTTGAGGTCCTCCGACGCCTCGGGGTCGCCCAGCGCGATCTCCAGCACCGTCCGGTTGATCGTCAGCGGGGTTCGCAGCTCGTGCGAGGCGTTGGCCACGAACCTGCGCTGCGTGTCGAAGGCGACGTCGAGCCGGGTGAGCATGGCGTCGAAGGTGTCGGCCAGCTCCTTGAGCTCGTCGTCGGGGCCCTTGAGGTCGATGCGCTCGTGGGCGAGGGTCGAGGACGAGAGCTTGCGCGCGGTGGCGGTCATCTTCTGGACCGGTTTGAGCGCGCGGTCGGCCACGACGTACCCGATGACGATCGCGAGGATGCCGACGCCCAGCAGCGCCAGGAGCGACCGGGTGAGCAGGGCCTGGCGGGCCTCGGAGACGGCGAGGTGCTGGTGCCAGGTCCACTGGCGCTCGATCTCCAGGGCGTCGTCCGGTGAGAAGCTGCTCAGGTTGAGGCCGGGCCACGCCGAGTCGATCGCCCAGGCGACCATCATGTACATCACGAACAGCAGCAGCGCGCCCGCCATGAAGAACAGCACGGCGTAGGTGAGCGTGAGCCGCCACCGGATGCTGAGCCGGTCGCTGATCTTCCTCACCCGGTCGACGAGGGACGGCTTCAGCGGCAACGCGCCCACCGGGGGAGGACCGTCCCACGCCGGCGGGCCGCTGGGCGGCGGCGGCTGCACGGGACGCGGGGACGGCGAGGGCTGCGTGGGCGGCGCGGCCGCGCCGCCGGCCTCCCCGCCCTCGACCGGGTGGGAGCCGGGCTCCTCCCGCTTCGAGTGCGGACTGATCATGGGGTGGGTCGGCGCCGCGCGCCGCCGCTCGTCCGGCGGGACGAACTCGGGGCGCTCCCCGGGCGGGGCGAACGCCGGCCGCTCCTCGGGCGCGCTCACAGCTTGTATCCGACCCCGGGCACCGTCTCGATGACCGCCGGCTCGCCCAGTTTCTTCCGCAGGGTCATCATGGTCACCCGCACCACGTTGGTGAACGGGTCGATGTTCTCGTCCCAGGCCTTGTCCAGCAGGTCCTCCTGGCTGACGACCGCGCCCTCGGCGCGCATCAGCTCCTCCAGGACCGCGAACTCCTTCTTGGTGAGGGTGATCTCCTCACCGTTCCTGGTCACCAGCCGCTTGCCCGGGTCCAGGCGGACGCCGGAGCGCTCCAGCACCGGCGGGAGCGCCGGGGCCGAGCGCCGGCCGAGCGCCCTGACCCGCGCGACCAGCTCGATGAAGACGAAGGGCTTGGCGAGGTAGTCGTCGGCGCCCAGCCCCAGGCCCTCGACCTTGTCGTCGACGTCGCCGGAGGCGGTCAGCATCAGGATCCGGGAGGCCGACCGCTCGGCCACCAGGCGGCGGCAGACCTCGTCCCCGTGGACCTTGGGCAGGTCGCGATCCAGGACGATCACGTCGTAGTCGATGTAGCCGGTCCGCTCCAGCGCGCCCGCGCCGTCGTAGGCGACGTCCACGGCCATGGCCTCCCGCCGCAGCCCCGTCGCGATCGCGTCCGCGAGCACCCGCTCATCCTCGACCACAAGCACCCGCATGGCCTCTGACACCTCCCTGCAGTCCGCCGGACAGCCGCCCGAACGGTTCCCCATTCTCACCCCACCGGCCGTAAGCCGGTGGTAAGGCCACCGCCACGATAAGCACACCCACGGTGATGTATGACACAGGCAGGTTTAGGGCAGTCCACGCGATGGGTACAGACGCTCCCAGTCCCTGCTTCGGAACACCCTCCGGCCCCCCATGAGAAAGAAGGTGAGATGGGCGAGTTCACGACCACGATCGAACACCGCCTCGACCAGGCCTACAAGAACCTGCAGGAGGCCAGGTCCACCGGCGACGACTACCTCGCCGACACCCTCACCGCCGAGATCGAGGACCTCCGCCGTCTCGCGACCGACAACGGCGTCCCGCTCCAGCGCTGACCAGACGTGACGGGGCCCCTCGCTCCTCCCCGGAGGAACGAGGGGCCCTCGTGCGTCCGCGCCCGCCGGATCAGGCGTCGCGCTCGGGGTCCAGCGGGGCCAGCAGGTCGTGGAGCGCCTCGAACAGGCCGGGCGCCGCGCAGAGCGTCAGCCCGGGGTTGTACGGCTTGCCGTGCATGCCGCCGACCCTGGCCCCCGACTCCGCCGCGACGAGCCCCCCGGCCGCGTAGTCCCAGTACTGCGGGCCGCGCTCGTAGTACCCGTCCACCCGCCCGGCCGCGACCGCGCACAGGTCCGAGGCCGCCGAGCCGCCCCGGCGGATGTCGCGCACGCGCGGCACCACGTGCGCGAGCACCTCCGCCTGCACCGCCCGCCGCCCGGGGTCGTAGCCGAAGCCGGTGGCGATCAGCGCCTGGTCCAGCGGCACGCCGGTGTTGCAGCGCAACCGCTCGCCGGCCAGCCACGCGCCCTCGCCCTTGGCGGCCGTGAAGACCTCTCCGCGGGGCACGACGTCGACCACGCCCGCGACGACCTCGCCGTCGACCTCGACCGCGATGCTGACCGACCACTCGGGCAGGCCGTACAGGAAGTTGACCGTCCCGTCGATGGGATCGACGATCCACCGGACGCGGCCGTCGCCGGTGGCGCCGCCCTCCTCGCCCAGGATCGCGTCGTCCGGCCTGGCCTCCTTGATCCTGGTGCGGATCAGCTCTTCCGCGGCCCTGTCCAGCGCGGTCACCACATCGGTGGGACTGGACTTGGTGGCCAGCACCTCGGGCCGGGCGGGCCGCTTGGCCAGGAGCATCTCCCCGGCCTCACGGGCGATCCGCTCGGCCAGTTCCAGATAAACGGTGCTCATGGCCGCTCCCCGTCTCTCACTCGTCTCACGACCCCATCGTCCCGTGCGGCCGCTCCCACCGGCCGCACGGGGTCAGGGCGTCGTCCCGGAGAGGGACGTTCAGGAGAGCGACTCCGGCCGCTTCCACTCCTGGCCCAGGACGTGCTGCGCCAGGAAGGCCAGGACGGTCTCGTACCAGACGACGGCGTTGCCCGGCTTGAGCACCCAGTGGTTCTCGTCGGGGAAGTACAGGAACTTCGCCTCCACGCCGGAGCGCTGCAGATCCCACCAGAGGCGCAGACCTTCGCCGATCGGCACCCGGTAGTCCTTGTCGCCGTGGATGACCAGCATCGGCGTGGTGATCTTCTCCAGCGACCGGTGCGGGGAGAGCGTGTCGTACAGCTCGCCGCCCGGCTCGCCGAACTCCCGCTGCCAGTACATGGACGCGTCGGTGGTCCCGGCGAACTGCTCGAGGTGCCACAGCGAGGCGTGGGTGACGATCGCCCTGAACCGGTCGGTGTGCCCGGCGATCCAGTTGGCCATGTAGCCGCCGAAGGATCCGCCCATCGCGGCGGTCCGGCCCGGGTCGATCCCGGGAACCTCCAGCGCCGCGTCGGTGATCGCCATCAGGTCGGCGTGGGTGCGCGGGCCCCAGTTCGCCCAGCCGCGCCGGATCATCTCCGGCCCGTAGCCGGTGGACAGGCACGGGTCGGGCAGCAGGACGGCGTAGCCGTGCGCCGCCATGATCCACGGGTTCCACCGCCAGGACCAGTCGTTCCAGCTGCTCAGCGGCCCGCCGTGGACCCACAGCAGCAGCGGCGCCGGGTTGTCGGCGGAGGCGCCCTCGGGCAGCACCAGCCAGGCGCGGATCTCCGCGCCGTCGTCGGCGGTCGCGGTGACCTCGGTGAGCGTGCCGGGCGGTTCCAGCTCGGGGGCCGGGGAGGCGAGCTCCTCGACCGTGCCGGCCGCGCCCTCCAGGGTGATCCTGACCGGGCCGGCCGCCCGGTCCACGCCGCTGCGCAGCGCGTACAGGGTCCCGCCGGGGGCGACGTTGACCGCGGAGTAGGCGGCGTCGTCGGCGGTGAGCCGTACCGGCTCGGAGCCGTCGGCCGGGACGCGGAAGACCGGGCGGCGGCCCCGGTGGTCGGCGACGACGTAGAGCGAGGCCGAGTCGGGCGCCCACCTGATCTCCGACGGCCAGAGCTCCCCGCCCGCCGCGTGCCCCTCGCCGGTGGCCAGGTCGACGATCCAGAGCGTGACCTCGGGGATCGTGCGGGTGTCGGCATGGCTGCTGCGCACGCAGGCGACCCGGCGGCCGTCGGGCGAGACCGCCAGCGGCCCCTCGAAGTCGTGGCCGTCCTCGCTGGCCAGCACCCGGCGGGCCCCTCCGCCCGCGATCTCGATGGCGACCAGGTCGGAGCGGAGCTCTCCGCCCGGCAGCACGGCCGCCCAGGTGGCGATCGCCGTGGCCCCGTCCGGAGTGACCTCGTAGGAGGCGTTGGTGAGCGCCTTGCCCGGCTCCGGCGTGAGATCCCTGACGTCGGCCAGCCGGTCCTCGCCCACCGTCCCGGCGAACAGCCGGGTCTCGCCGGGCCCCAGGTCGTGGTCCCAGTAGCGCACCGGGTAGCCCTCGTGCAGGATCGCGCTGATCCCGGCGTCCTTGCGGGCCTTGCGCCGCTCGGCCTCGGTCGACTCGTCGCCGGGGAGCACCCCGGAGGCGAAGACCACGGTCGGCCCGCCGGTCGCGAAGCCGTCGATCCCGCCGGGCCGGGAGGCCACCTGCCGGGCCTCGCCGCCGGCGGCGGGCAGCAGCCAGAGCGCGGAGACCTCGTCGTCGGGGTCCTTCACCGTCGGGTCGGGACGGCGGGACCCGAACAGGACGTCGCCCTCGGCGGTGAACTCGGCCCCCGCCTCGCCCTTGAGGGATCTGGTCAGCCGGTACGGCCTGCGCCCGTCGAGAGGGATCTCCCACAGGGCGGTTCCGTAGGACTTGCCGTCCGGGTTGAGCGCCTGCACCACGCCCACCAGGCGGCCGCCGTCCGGGGAGAGACGCAGCGAGGTCAGGCGAGGTACACCGACATAGTCATGCATGTCAGAAAAAGAGGTCACGCTACCGAACCTACCTCTACGGTCTGACACGATCACCTTCCCGTCCGGCGAGCCCTCCCCCACCCCGGCGGCACCCGGATCCGAGTACGTCCCGGCATGCGGTTGGATGAGCACATGGGGACTTACGACGCGCTTCTCGTGGTCTCGTTCGGAGGCCCGGAGAAGCCGGACGATGTGATGCCGTTCCTGGAGAACGTGGTGCGCGGCCGGGGGGTTCCGAGGGAACGCCTGCTGGAGGTCGAGGCCCACTACCAGCGATTCGGCGGAGTCAGCCCGATCAACCGGCAGTGCCGCGACCTGATCGCGGCCGTCGGGCCGACCGTCGATCTGCCGATCTACTGGGGCAACCGCAACTGGCACCCTTACCTGGAGGACACACTCCGGCAGATGGCCGCCGACGGGGTGCGCAGGGCGGCGGCGTTCGTCACCTCCGCCTACGGCTCCTACTCCTCCTGCCGGCAGTACATCGACGACATCGCCCTGGCCAGGGCCGCCGTGGAGGACGCCCCGGAGATCGTCAAGCTCCGCCACTACCACGACCACCCGGGCTTCGTCGCGGCCATGGTGGACCACACCCGCCAGGCCCTGGACCGGCTGCCCGCCGAGCACCGGGACGCCGCGCGGCTGGTCTTCACCGCGCACAGCATCCCGACCTCCATGGCCAGGACGGCCGGGCCCGGCGGCGGGCTCTACGAGACCCAGCTGGCCAGAACGGCCGCGCTGGTCGTGGCCGGGCTGGGCGGCGACCGGGAGTGGGACCTGGTCTGGCAGAGCCGCAGCGGCGCGCCGCACATCCCGTGGCTGGAGCCCGACGTCTGCGACCACCTCGAGGAGCTCGCCGCGCAGGACGTCCCGGCGGTGGTGCTGGTCCCGATCGGCTTCGTCTCCGACCACATGGAGGTCGTCTACGACCTCGACGTGGAGGCCAAGGACCTGGCGGCCAAGCTCGGCCTCCCGCTGACCCGGGCCGCCACGGCGGGCACGCACCCGCGGTTCGTCGCGCTGGTCGGCGAGCTGCTGGCCGAACCGGAGCCGACGGCCTGCGGGATGACCTGCTGCCCGGCGCCGCCGCGCCGTCAGGGGCCGAACGGCTCCCACGGGTAGCCGGGGCCCTCGCCGGCGGGCGCGGCTCCCACGGGTAGGCGCGGGCCTCGCCGGCGGGCGCGGCTCTCACGGGTAGGCGCGGGCGTAGGCCTCGGATATCGACAGGACCTTCCTGACGTACGACCACGAGTGGTTGTAGAACCAGACGGCCTTCTCCAGCTTCTTGCCGCCCTGGCCCGCGCCGTTGGCGCACAGGTAGTTGGCCGCCGAGGGAACGGCGTCGTAGGGGCTCCAGATGTCGGCCACGCCGTCGCCGTCGCCGTCCACGCCGTAGGCCTTCCAGGTCGCGGGCATGAACTGCATCGGTCCCTGCGCACCGGCCGAGGACGGGCCGTTGTTGCGCCCGTGCGAGCTCTCCACCTGGCCGATCGCGGCCAGCACCGTCCAGGACAGGCCGGGGCAGACCCCGGCCGACTTGCGGTACAGCTCCAGGTAGGTGCCGGGCCGCCCGACCGTCACCCGGCCCGCCGCCCGCGGCCGCGGCGGGGTGCTCGCCCGGGCCTTCGCCGGGGCGCTCGCCGCGCGGCGCTCGCCCACCGCGACCACCTGCGCCCCCGAGCCCAGCAGCTTGCGCACCCCGGCGTCGAGCGCGCTCGCCGCCCTCTCCGGGCCGTGCACCAGCAGGGCCGCCCCGGGCAGCAGTCCCAGGCGGCGTCCCGTCTCCTCCCCCACCAGGCCGTCCACCCCGGGCAGCCCGAACGGGGCCGAGGCCGCGACCCGCAGCCGGGGCCCGCCGTCCACCTGGTAGTACGAGCCGAGCGCGAGCCCGAGGCGGCGCACCGCCGTACTGTCGGCGACGAACTCGCCCCGCAGCAGCGCGTTCCAGACCTCCTGCTGCCCGGCCACCTCCTCGGGCGCCCAGGCGCGGAAGCGGGCGGGGTCGACCGCGAGCAGGTTGAGGCCGACCCCGGAGACCTTGACCGCCCCGCCGTCGAAAGAATCGATCTTCTCGACGTGCTTGAGCCCGGCGATGTCCCGCTTGGTCTGGTGGGTCAGGGTGGAATGGGAGATCACCATCACCCGGGGCGGCGTGGGGGTGATCCCGGGGCCTGCGGTGACCTGGGCCGTCTCGGCGGGTCCGGCCCCGGCGGACGGGAGCGCGGCGGACGGGACCGCGGCGGGCTCGCGGGGCTGCGGGGCGAGCGCCGCCAGGTCGGGGACCTCGGCCCGGACGGCGGCCGCGCCGGAGACCGCCGGGGCGGGGGCCAGGAGGGGCCGTGCGACGAGGAAGACCGCGCCGCCGGCGGCGGCCAGGGCGAGCACCCCGGCCAGGAGCGCGAGGAGGACCTTCGGCCGGGGAAGAGGCTCGGCCGGGCTCATTTTGGCTCCAACGGGACGCGGTATGTACTGCCATGCACAAAACTGTTTGCAGTCTCGCCGTTTTGTGCGGAAAAGTCAGGCGAATTCATACATTGCAGGCACGAAAGGGGAATATCGGTGGTCGGGCCGTATCGGGAGCTGTTCAGCAGGCCCGGCGTCAAGGGCTTCGTGATCTCGGGGCTGATCGGGCGGATGCCCATGTCGATGCTCGGACTCGGCATCATGCTGCTCATCCAGGAGCTCACCCGCTCGTACGGCATGGCGGGCGCGGTCGCGGGCACCGTCAACGTCTCCTACGCCGTCGCCGCGCCCCTCATGGGACGCCTGGTGGACAGATTCGGTCAGGCCAGGGTAATCGTCCCACTCGTTCTCACGCACGGTACCGCGCTGGCCGCCCTGATGCTCTGCGTCGAGTTCGGTGCGCCGTCCTGGACCCTGTTCGCCGTCGGCATCGTGATCGGAGCGGCCGCGGTCCCGCTCGGCTCGCTGGTGCGGACCCGCTGGACCCACCTGCTGGGCGGGACGGACCAGCTGCACACCGCGTTCTCGTTCGAGTCGGTCGCCGACGAGGTCGTCTTCGTCGCCGGGCCCGCGCTCGTCACCGCCCTGGCCACCATGGTCAACCCGTACGCCGGACTGATCGTGACGCTGGTCTGCGCGGTCGGCGGCACACTCGTCTTCGCCATGCAGCGCGCCACCGAGCCGCCGGTCCGCGTGGGCGGGAAGCACTCCGGCACGCCGATCACCATCCCGGGGATCGCCCTGCTGTCCTGCGTCTTCCTGGCCATGGGCGCGGTCTTCGGCGCGGTCGACCTGATCACGGTCGCCTTCGCCGAGGAGCGCGGGGTCAAGCCCGCCGCCGGTCTCCTGCTGGCCGCGATCGCGAGCGGCAGTCTGATCTCCGGGCTCTGGTACGGCGCGCGACGCTGGGAGGCCTCCCTGCGCAGCCGGTTCATCCGCGCGCTGGCGGTGTTCGCGGCGGGGTTCACCCCGATCGCGCTGATCGGCGACGTCTGGGTGATGGCCGTGGCGCTGTTCGTCGCCGGGCTGGCCATCTCGCCCACGATCATCGCCGGTTACGCGCTGATCGAGCGGCTGGTCCCGGCCCACCTGCTCACCGAGGGCATGACCTGGGTCTCCACCGCGGTCGGGTTCGGCGTGGCGCTCGGCGCCTGGGCCGGCGGGCGGCTCACCGACGCCTACGGCGCTTCCGACGCCTACGTCTTCGCCTTCGGATGCGCCCTGCTGGCCGTGGCCATCGGGATCGGGGGCTCGGCGTGGCTGCGCACCCCTGTTGCCCGGCAGAAATCATGAGTATCTTTCATGTTTATGAGCGAGTTCCGTAACTGGGCGGGCAACCAGTCCGCCGTGCCCGCCGAGATCCGCACCCCCTCCTCGGCCGGGGAGGTGGCACGTGCCGTACGGGACGCCGCGGCGTCCGGCCGGCGGGTGCGCATGGTCGGCACCGGCCACTCGTTCACCGGGGTGGCGCTCACCGACGGCCTGCTGCTGCGGCCGGAGGGACTGACCGGGATCCTGGAGACCGGCGAGGGCTGGGTGAGGGCGGCGGCGGGCACGCCGCTGCGGGAGCTCAACGAGGAGCTCCACCGGATGGGCCTGGCCCTGGCGAACATGGGTGACATCACCGCCCAGACGCTGGCCGGGGCCATCCAGACCGGCACCCACGGCACCGGCCGGGACGTCGGGGGCCTGGCCGACCAGGTGCTCGCGCTGGAGATGGTGCTCGCCGACGGTGAGATCGTCACGGTCCGCGCGGACGGCGGGGGCCAGGACCGGGACCTGTTCGACGCAGCCCGGGTGGGCCTGGGCGCGCTCGGCGTGCTGACCTCGGTGACCTTCCGGGTGGAGCCGTCCTTCCTGCTGCGCAGCGTCCGGCAGCCGATGGCGCTGAGCGAGATCCTCGGCTCGCTCGACACGATCACGGCGGAGAACGAGCACCTGGACTTCTTCTGGCTGCCGCACACCGACACCTGCCTGACCAAGCGGAACAACCGCAGCCCCGGACCGGCGAACCCGCCGGGGGCGTTCAAGCACTGGCTGGACAACACGTTCCTGGAGAACACCCTGTTCGGCGCGCTGTGCGGGATCGGCGCCCGCTTCCCGGGCGCGATCCCGCGGCTGAACGCGGTCTCCGCGGCGGCGCTGTCCGCCTCCGCCTGCACCGACACGTCCTACAAGATCTTCACCAGCGTGCGGGAGGTGAGGTTCCTGGAGATGGAGTACGCCATCCCGCGCGAGCGCCTCGGCCAGGCCCTGCGCGAGACCCGCGACCTCGTCGAGCGGAGCGACTGGAAGATCACCTTCCCGATCGAGGTGCGGGTCACCCCGCCCGCCGACGCCTGGCTGTCGACGGCCTACGGCCGCGACACGGCCTACATCGCCTGCCACATCTACCGGCCCACGCCCAACCCGGCCTACTTCGAGGGCGTCGAGGAGATCATGACGCGGCTCGGGGGACGCCCGCACTGGGGGAAGCTGCACACCCGCGACGCCGCCTACCTGGCCGGGGTCTACCCGCGGTTCGCCGACTTCCGGGACCTGCGCGACCGGCTGGACCCGGACCGCCTGTTCGCCAACGACTATCTGGACACCGTCCTGGGCCCGTGAGCCGGCCGCTCCCGGTCACCGACGGTCCACCGGCGGTGGACCGCCGGCGCCCCGGTGGCGGCCCGGCCGCCGGCGGCCGGTGATCAAAGGGCGCGCCAAGGATCTCCAGCGGAAACGGCGCAGCGGCGTGTCCCGGGGTTCCGCCGGCCCTCCGGAGGGGCACATTCTCACGGAAGCGCCGCGATACCCGACCCGAGGAGCCCCCCGGAGATGACCTTCCCCCGCCGGTTCCCGGCTCTTCGCCCAAGTTCACAGCGTCGGGAGAGGTTATTCGGAAGAATCCGTCGAGGACCTCGGATCCGCCGCTCCGCCTCGCCGTCTGATAGTGGACGAATGTAGCAAATGTGACTGGCGTCACATCGCCGCTGGCCCCTTCCAGGAAGGCGATGTTCGGACATGCCGGGTACGGTGCTGGCAGGCAACCGGCACACGCGAGAGACTCAAGGGTCCGGGGGAAGAATGAGCACGACGACGAAGGGACTCGCATGCAGGAGCTCCGACTCGTCGCGGTGAGTGAGGACGGGACCTACCTCGTGCTGGCGACAGCCGGCCGGGGCACCCGGTTCACGCTGCCCGTCGACGACCGGCTCCGCGCTGCCGTCCGCGGCAACTTCTCCCGTCTCGGCCAGTACGAGATCGAAGTGGAGAGTCCGTTGCGCCCCAAGGAGATCCAGGCTCGGATCCGCGCCGGCGAGACAGCCGAGGAGATCGCCGCGACGGCGGGCATCCCGGTCGAGCGCGTGCGGTGGTTCGAGGGTCCCGTGCTCCAGGAGCGGGAGTACATGGCGCAGCAGGCACAACGTTGCGCCGTGCGGCTGCCCGGCGACTCCGCGCCCGGTCCCACCCTCGGCGACCTCGTCGCCGAGCGGCTGACCCGGCGCGGCGTACCCGCCGACGAGATCGACTGGGACTCCGCCAAGCGGGACGACAACATGTGGCGGATCAAGCTCGGTTTCGTGTGGAACGGTCACACGCGCAGCGCCGAATGGCTCTTCGATCCGCGCCGCCGCCACATCACCCCGCACGACGACGAGGCCATGCGCCTGTCCGCGAGCGAATACGTCGACCCGGCCGAGGACACCAAGGTCACGCCGTTCGTGCCCCGCGCGGCCAAGCTCGCCCCGGTTCCGCCGCTGGCGCCCGAGCCGCTGAGCCAGCCGCCCGTGTCCTTCCCCGCCGTGGTACGGCAGGAGCCCTCCACCCCGGTCCGGCCCGCCTACGGGCAGCAGGAGCCGCCGGCGCCGTACCTCCAGCCCGAACCCCCCGCCGTGGCCGCCGAGGTCCCCGTCGCCTACGAGCGGCCGCCGATGCCGCCGCTCCCCGAGGGTTTCGAGCCGCCCGCCATCCCGTCGGTGCCGCCGCTGCGCGCCCCGGGCCCGGGCAGCCCGGAGGCGGTCAGGGGCGCCGGCCCGCTCCGGGCGCCGAGCTCCGCGAGCTCCGCGGAGCCCGCCGAGTTTGCGGCGTCCGCTGAGCCCGTTGAGGTCGCGGAGCCCGTTGAGGTCGCGGAGCCCGTTGAGGTCGCGGAGCCCGTTGAGGTCGCGGAGCCCGCGGAGCTCGGGCCCGCCGCGATCACGCCTTCCGCGCCCGCGGACGTCCGGCCGGTTGAGGATTCCGGACCGCCGTGGATGTCCGGGGTCCCGGAAACGCCTGCGGTCCTGGAGACCGCCCCCGTTCCGGAGACGCCCGCGCTCCCGGAGACCTCCTCCGTCCCGGTGTCCGGAGAGAGCGGCGGTCCGGCCGCCGTCCCGGGATCCGCCGCCGCGGCCTCCGCGGAGCCGGCCCCCTCCGGGGAGACCGCGCAGGCCGCAGGGAAGACCGCCGAGGCCGCGGTCGTCGTGCCCGCGGCCCGCCCCGGCGAGGCCCCGCGCGACGAGCGCCCGAAGGACGAACCGGTCCGCAAGGAGACGGAGGAAGCGGTCGCCGCGGAGCCGCGGGCGGCCGAGCCCGCTCCGGTCGGCGAGCAGCCGCGGGAGAACGTGCAGACCTCCGGCGCCGGCCCCCGGGAGGGAGCCGGGACCGCCAGGCCTGAGACGGTCGAGGAGACCGCGGCGGCCGTCCGGGAGACCGGGGCGGGCGAGCAGCCGGGGGAGCGGCACACGCAGGCGCCCGCGGCCCCTGCCCGGGCTCCCGAGTCCCAGGCCCCCGCGGCCGAGATCCCCGCGCCTCAAGCTCCCGCGGCCGAGGATCCCGCGCCCGCGGCGGAACAGGCTCCTGCCCAGACACCCGCGCCCGCGGCGGAACAGGCTCCTGCCCAGACACCCGCGGCCCCTGCCCGGGCTCCCGAGCCCCGGGCCCCCGCGGCCAAGGCTCCCGCGCCCGCGGCGGAACAGGCTCCCGAGCCTCCCCCGCCCCCGGCCGCACCGGCTCCCAAGCCCGCGCCCACCCGCCCGGCCCGGAAGTCCCGGGGCCGCCGCGCGTCCGTCCCGACCTGGGACGAGATCATGTTCGGCGCCCGCCGCCCGGACTGACCGGCTCGCGCCCGCCGCCCGGCCCGCCCGATCCGGCAGGCCGGGCGGACGCCATCGCGGGCCGATCGCTCGATGAATCCCCGGGGCCGGCCGCGACCGGCCCCGCGGGAGAGCCCTGCTCGCCGCCGGGGAGGCCGCAGCCCGAGCGGCCCCGCAGGCGCCCGCCTACGCGGCAGGCCCTGCCTCGACTCCGCGGATTCTTGCCGGGCTCATCGCAGGAGCCCGCCTACGCGGGAGGCCCGGCCTCGACGAACGGGGCGAGCCAGTCGGGGGTGACCTCGGCGACGAAGCCGGTCCCCGCCGCCTCGCCGACGTCCACGGCGGCATAGCCCCCGGTCCCGGCGCCCACTCCGGCGGTGACGGTCACCAGCCCGGCCCTGCGCTGGAACCAGGTCTGGCTGAGCGTCCAGCCCACGACGGCGCGCCGCTCCACCACGGCCTGGGAACGGCGCAGCGACCCCGACCTGACCGAGAGGTGGGAACCGTCGTAGGTGTGGCCGAGCGAGCGGTAGCGGTCGAGGCCGAGCGGGACGCCCAGCGCCGCCAGGAGCAGGGCCGCCGCCATGAGGCCCCACCAGAACCCGGACTCGGCCACGGCCGCCGCCGCCGCGCACGCGGCGATCACCAGCCACGGGAAGATCGCCCGGAACAGCCTGCGCCTGCGCGCCGCCGCCGGATGGCGCCGCAGCTCGGTCGTGATCCGGCCGGCGGCCTCCCCCGTCACTTCCAGCGCCGTGACACGCGGCACGACGGGCAGGAGCTGGCCCCGGGTCTCCGAGTCGCCCAGGCCGGTCACGATCGCCCAGGTCCTGGCCATCCCCGCCCGGCGCTCGACCAGCCCTTCGACCAGCTCGAACCCGCGCACCCTGCGCCGCTCCAGCGACACGCTCCTGCGGGTGAGGAGCCCCCGCTCCGCGACCAGGTATCCCTCCCGCGACCGCAGGGTGAAGTCCCAGTTGAACACGGCGTACATGACCATGCCGACGACCGGCATCGCGAGCAGCAGGAGGACGAAGGCGGCGGCCAGCAGCAGGGGGTGCTCCCACAGCCACTCCCCCATGCTCCACACGGTCCGCTCGTCGATGTTCAGCTCGCCGCCCCACTGGAACGCCGCGCCCACGGCGCCGGCCACCAGCGCGAAGGGCGTCAGCAGATACGCCCCTGACAGGGGCCCGTAGAGGAGCCACTTGCGCGGCACCATGAGGAACACCCGGCCGGGAGCCGTTTCGGGGAACACCTGGCCGGGAGCCGCTTCCCCCGCTCCGGGAGTCCCGGAAGTCCCATGAGGCCCAGGAGTCCCGAGAGTCCCGTGACGGACCGCGGCGGGTCCCCCGGCGCCCGGCGCCGCACCCGCGAGATCCGGCACCGCGGTCGCGCCCCCCGGCGTCGCGTCCGTGAGACCCGCACCATCCGGGCCGGTGCGCGCCTGCACGCCCGCACGGGCCCGCGCGTGCCAGAGCAGCACGGCCTTGAGCCGCTCCGCCTCCGCGGCGGTCACCCCGTCGAGCTCGCCCTCCTGCTTGTCGCCGCCGCCCGCGCCGGTGTCGATCCGGAGGACGGCGATGTCGAGCAGGCGGTGCAGCGGCGGGGTGCTGACATCGACCCCGCGGATCCGCTCCAGCGGGATCGTCCGCACCGACCGGCTGATCAGGGCCCTGGTGAGCTCCAGCCGGTCACCGACGACCTGGTAGGTGAAGGTCGCCCAGCGGATGGCCGAGTAGACGACCGACCCGGCGATGCCGAACGCCGCCCACACGAACGAGCCGGGTGAGAACCCGCCGATGAACAGCACACCGGCCAGCGGCAGGAGGAGGGAGGGCAGCATCCGGAGCGGGTAGGTCAGCAGCACCTTGGGGCTGAGCCGCAACGGCGGGGTGGCCGGAGCCACCGGCACCGCCGGACCCGGCGGAGCGGGCGGCGGACCGTACGCGTAAGGGCCTGGCCCATACGGGCCGGGCGGGTTCGGACCGGTGCCATGGGGACCCGGCGGGTTCGGATCGGGCGGGTACGGGCCGGGTGGGGTCGGGCCAGGCGGCTGCGGAGGGGCGGCGTGGGGGCCGGACAACTGCGGGTCGGGCGGGGTCGGATCGGGTGTTCCGTGGCCGGAGGGGGCCTGGCCGGATTGATCGCTCACGTCGCGTCGTCCCTCAGTTCCTCGGCCCGCCGGGCGAGCCGGTCGGCGAGCTCGGCGGCCACCTCGTAGTCGAGACCTTTGATCGTGGACGATCCGGCGTGGGAGGCCGTACGGATCTCCACCGTGGCCAGGCCGAGCATCCTCTCGACCCATCCCTGCGCCTTGTCCACGGTCTGGATCCGGCTGACCGGGACGAACACCCAGGCCCTGCTGATCCACCCGGAGCGGGCGTAGACCACGTCCTGGGTGAGCTCCCAGCGGTGCGTCGCGTAGCGCCAGAGGGACTCCGTGACCGACAGCGCGACGAGGGTGATCCCGAGCAGCCACGGCAGGAGCGCGATGTTGTCCGGCACCCAGCCGGGCAGCCACGACCAGCGGGCCTCGCCGACCCATCCGGCGAGGGCGTACGAGCCGAGGGTCAGCAGGACCGACCAGAAGATCCCCTCCAGCAGCCACATCGCGATGGCCTTGCGGGAGACCGGGTGCACGGGGTCGCGGAGCGGGACGCCCGCGGGCCGTACGGCCGGCTCGCCCGCCTGGCCGCCCCTCCCCCGGCTGTCCGCTCCATCCCCGTTCACATGGTTTTGGTCGCTCACACCCTCAGCCTAAACGGTCATGGTCAGGCCGACGGGCGGGCCGTGTCAGCCATATGTCAGCGCCCCCGATCCCCCGTCAGCTCCGGGTCCGAAAAGTGTCAGTGGGCTTCTGCATTCTGGAGGAGCGAGCCGACGAAGGAGACGTGAAGATGCGATACGCCATCCAGGCAGAGGGTCTGGCCAAGCGCTACGGGGAGACACGGGCGCTTGACGGTGTCGACCTCGCCGTGCCGCAGGGCAGGCTGCTCGGCGTTCTCGGGCCGAACGGGGCGGGCAAGACCACCGCCGTGCGGATCCTGGCGACGCTGCTCCGGCCCGACGGCGGCAGGGCCGCGGTCGGCGGGTTCGACGTGGTGAAGGACCCGCACCGGGTGCGTTCGCTCATCGGGCTCACCGGCCAGTACGCCGCGGTGGACGAGATGCTCACCGGAGTGGAGAACCTGGTGATGATCGGCCGCCTGCTCGGCATGTCCCGCGCCGACTCCCGGCGGCGGGCGGTCGAGCTGCTGGAGCGGTTCTCCCTGGCCGACGCCGGGGCGCGGGCCGCCAAGACCTACTCGGGCGGCATGCGCCGCCGCCTCGACCTGGCCGCGAGCCTGGTCGGGCGGCCTCAGGTGCTGTTCCTCGACGAGCCGACCACCGGTCTCGACCCCCGCAGCCGCACGGAGCTGTGGAGCGTCGTGCGCGGCCTGATGGCCGACGGGGTGACGGTCCTGCTCACCACGCAGTACCTCGAGGAGGCCGACCAGCTCGCCGACGACATCCTGGTCTTCGACCACGGCAGGGTGATCGCCTCCGGCACCTCCGACGAGCTGAAGGCGACCACCGGGGCGCAGGTCCTGGAGGTCCGGCCGCTCAAGGAGTCCGACCTCGACCTGGTCGCGCAGGTCGTGGCCGACGTCATCGGCGAGACGCCGGACCTGACCGGCGGCAGGGCCACGGCGTCCGTGCACGACCCGGCGGTCGTTCCCGCCATCGTCCGCAGGCTCGACGACCTCGGCGTCGTCGCGACCGAGCTGGCGCTACGCAAGTCCAGCCTGGACGAGGTGTTCCTCGCCATCACCGGCCACCGGGCCGAGGAAGAGCCCGCCGCCGGGGCCGGGGAGAAGGAGGAGGTCTTCGCATGACCGCCATGACCACCACGACCGGCACGACGCCGACACCGACACCGACACCGGCGGGGCACGTCGGTCCGCTGGCCACGCTGCGGCAGACCATGACTCTCGCCTGGCGGAGCCTGGTGCAGATCAAGCACAACCCGTGGGAACTGCTCGACCTGAGCATCCAGCCCATCATGTTCCTGCTGCTGTTCACCTACGTGTTCGGCGGCGCGATCTCCGGATCGACGGGAGACTACCTGCAGTTCGCGCTGCCCGGCCTCCTCGTGCAGAACGCCCTGTTCTACACGCTGTCCACCGCGATCGGGCTGAACACCGACATCACCAAGGGCGTCTTCGACCGCCTGCGGAGCCTGCCCATCGCCCGGACCGCCCCGCTGTCCGGCCGGATCATCGCCGACACCGCCAAGCAGGTGTGGGCCTTCGCCCTGCTCGTCGGTTTCGGCATGGTCCTGGGCTTCCGGGTCGAGACCAGCGTGGTCGGCCTGCTGGGCGCCCTGGCCCTGCTGGTCGTGGTCGCCCTGGCCATGTCGTGGATGTCGGTTCTGATCGGACTGAAGGCCTCCAACCCGGAGAAGGTCCAGATGATCGCCTTCTCGACGATGATGCCGCTGACGTTCACCAGCAGCGCGCTGGTGCCCTCCCAGACCTTCCCCGGCTGGCTGGAGGCCTGGTCCGACATCAACCCGGTCACCCACCTGGCCGACGCCATCCGCGGCCTGCTGATCGGCGGCGACGTCGCCAGAGCCACGATGATCTCCCTGCTCTGGGCGGCGGGGTTCGCCGTGCTCTTCGCTCCGCTGGCGATCCGCGCCTTCCGCAGCCGCGTGTAGGGCCGTGCGGAACCGCGCGCGGCGCGGAGCACGCGGAGCGGATGAGGACCGGCCCCGGCACTGCCCGGGGCCGGTCCTTCGCGTATGCCGTACCGCGGGCCGGGCGGGAAGCCGAGCCATACCGCGAGCCGGGCGGGAAGCCGAGCCATACCGCGAGCCGGGCGGGAAGCCGAGCCATACCGCGAGCCGGGCGGGAAGCCGGGCCGTACCGCCGTCAGAGCCCTTCCGGCGACGCCCCGTCACGGCGGAGGTCCAGGAGGAGGTCCCGGCCGGCGCGGGAGACGAGTTCGTCGCGGGACAGGGCCCGGCCGTGGCCGTAGCACCGGGAGAACTCCTCCTCGCCGAGCGCGGCCCGCGTCCGCTCGGTGATCCGGACGTGGTCGAAGTCGACCACCACGTCGACGCCGCGGACCACCGCGGCGCCGCCGAGCAGCTCCGCCGCTCCGGCCGGGTCGTCCGCCGAGAGCCTCAACCCCGCCCCGCCGATCAGCAGCAGGCCGAGAAGGGATGCGTCCGACGGGCCCGCCACCTGCTCCAGCGCCGCGTCGAGCAACCTCCGGGCCCGGGTGAGGTCTCCCTCCTGACCGGCCAGGAGGCTCAGGGAGGCGTTGAGCACCGCCCTGATCTGACCGGGCATGCTCTCCTCCGCGTCCACCACCCGCAGGGCCTCGGCGTAGTGGCGTTTGGCCTCGGCGACGTCCCCGGCCTCGCGGGCGAAGTCCCCCCGGTAGAGGTGGAGGGCGACCAGGGACACCCGGTCCCCGGTCCTGCGGGTGCCCTGGATCAGCTCGTCCAGCAGCTCGCGCGCGGCGACCTGTTCTCCCTGCAGATTGAGGCCGAAGGCGAGCCTGCTGCGCAGGTAGGCGACCTCCTCGGCGGCCCCGGCCTCCTCCAGGACGGCGATGGCCTCGCGGACCCGTGCCAGTCCTCCGTCGGCCTCGCCCCGCAGGAAGTTCACCTCCGACAGCGCGGCCAGCGCGTTGCCGATCCCCCAGCGTTCCCCGAGCTTCCGGAAACCGCTCAGGCTGGTCTGGAGCTCTTGCTCGCTCTCGTCCACCCGGCCCGCGGAGAGCTGCTCGTACCCGCGGAACAGGCGTGCCAGGGCCAGAACCCAGGGATCCGGGTGGGAGGACATCTCGCGCAGGTGGCGGCCGTCGTCCGGGGGCAGCCCCTGGAACAGCGCGACGACCGGGCCCGTCAGCGCGACCAGGGGATGCCAGGGGGACTCGATCTCCTCGCGGGCCAGTCTGAGTGCCTCGGTCAGCTCGCTCCGCGCCCGGTCGAGCTCGATCCCGGTACCGAGCGCGTTGATCCCGTACGCCGCCCGGACCAGGGCCAGCGACGCGGGATCGACCTCACCGGCCAGGCCCGCACCCACCAGGTCTGTGCTCATCGAAGCTGTGTCCACCGGATCCGCGCCCACCAGGTCTGTGCTCACCGAGCGCGCGTTCACCAGGTCGAGGACCTCCCCGGCGCGCTGGGTGCCCTCAAGGCGGTGGCCGCGCAGCCACCAGTACCAGCCCAGGGCGCCGACCAGTCGCAGCGCCAGGTCCAGGCGGCCGGCCTCGACGGTCCAGCGCAGCGCGGCCGACAGGTTGTCGTGCTCGCGGGACATCTCGGCGATGGACGCCGCCTGGCGGCGGTCGCGCAGCCCGGGATCGGTCGCCTCGGCCAGCTCCGTGAAGAACAGCGCGTGCGCCAGCCGTACCCGCTCCCGATCACCCGACTCGGCCAGCCGTTCGGCGGCGTAGGCGCGGATGCTCTCCAGCATCCGGTAACGGGGCGCGGCCTCGTGGTCGGAGACCGCCAGCAGCGACTTGTCCACCAGCCGGGCCAGCACGTCGAGCACGTCGGCCCGGTCCAGCCCCTCGCCCGAGCAGATCCGCTCGGCGGCGTCGAGGGTGACGCCGCCCGCGAAGACGGACAGCCGCCCCGCCAGCCTCCGCTCCTGCCCGTCGAGCAGGTCCCAGCTCCACTCCACCACCGCGCGCAGCGTCTGGTGGCGGGGCAGCGCGGTACGGCTGCCGCCGGTCAGCAGGCGGAAGCGGTCGTCCAGCCGGGCGGCGATCTGCCCGGCCGTCAGGGACCGGAGCCGGGCGGCGGCCAGTTCGATGGCCAGGGGCATGCCGTCGAGCTCGCGGCAGACCCGCACCACCGCCTCAGCCTCCGACTCGGGCCGGTAACCGGGGCGTACGGCCGCGGCGCGCTCGGCGAACAGGCGGGCGGCCGGGTAGCCGAGCGCCTCGCCCGGGTCCCCGCCCGGCGGGGGAAGCTCCAGCGGCGGCACCGGCCAGGTCAGCTCACCCGTGATGCCCAGGGGCTCGCGGCTCGTGGCCAGGATGCGCACCCCGGGGCAGCCGGCCAGGACCCGGTCGGTGAGCTCCGCGGCCGCCCCGACCACGTGCTCGCAGTTGTCCATGATGATCAGCAGCCGCTTCCCGGCCAGGGCCGAGACCAGGCGGGAGAGGGGGTCGCGGGCGGCCGGGACGGGGATGACGCCGGGCGGCGCCTTCGGGGAGCCGTCGCGCAGGCCCAGCGCGGCGGAGACGGCCTGGGCCACCTCGGACGGCTCGGCCACCGGGGCGAGCTCGACCAGCCACACCCCGTCGGGCATCAGGCCGGTGACGGCCTCCGCCGACTCGACCGCCAGCCGGGTCTTGCCCGCGCCGCCGGGACCGAGGAGGGTGACCAGCCGGTGCCCGGCGAGCAGGTCCGTCACGCGGGCCATGTCGTGCTCCCGGCCGACGAAGCTGGTGAGCCTCGCCCGCAGGTTGCCGGGCCGCGCGTCCGGCATCGGGAGGACCGTCCGGGTCGGGGGAGTCACTTGAGACGGGGCGGAGGCGGAGGCCGGGGTGGACACCGGTACGGAGACGGGAGCCGCATCGGAAGAAGGGGGCGGTGCGGAAGCCGGGATGGGGGCGGGGGAAGCCGGGATGGGGGCGGGGGAAGCCGGGGCGGGGGAAGCCGGGGCGGGGGAAGCGGGCCGAGTCTCGTTCCCTAGCCGTTCCCGGCGCAACATCGCCAGGTGGAGCTCGGACAGCGCGGGCGAGGGGTCCGCTCCCAGCTCCCGGGCGAACGTCTCGCGGGCCTCCTCGAAGGCGGCCAGCGCCTCGACGTGGCGGCCCGAGCCGTACAGGGCGCGCATGAGCTGGCCCCGCAGCCGCTCCCGCAACGGGTGCGCGGCGATCAGCGCGGGCAGCTCGGCGGCGGCCTCGGCCTCCCGGCCGAGCAGCAGGTCGGTCTCGATCCGCTCCTCCAGCGCGGTCAGGCGGAGCGTGTCCAGCCGGGCGAGCGAGGCGGCGACGACCTCGTTCCCGGCCAGGTCCGCCAGGGCGGGACCGCGCCAGAGCGCCAGCGCGGCGCGGAGCGCGCCGGCGGCCTCGGCCGGGAGTCCCGCGGCGAGGGCGGCCCGGCCCTCGGCGGTCAGGCGGGCGAAGCGGTGGGCGTCCACCCGGTCGGGCTCGACCGCCAGCCGGTATCCGTCCGCCCGGACCTCGACCAGCCCTCTCCGCTCGCCCAGCGCGGCCCGGAGGCGGGAGACCAGGGCCTGCAGGGCGTTCGCCACCGCGACCGGCGGCCGGTCTCCCCACACCCCCGCGACCAGCCGGTCGATCGGGACGGGCCGGCCCGCGTCGAGGAGCAGCAGCCCGAGGAGCGCGCGCAGCCGCTGCCCGGCGATCTCCACCTTCTCACCGCATGAGCGGACCTCCAGGGGACCGAGGACCGCGAAGCTCATTTCCGTGTCCAAGCTCACCCCGCCCACCCCACGATTCTGTCTGATTCGTCGCTATTGTCACGCCATGAAACCCCGAGATCCGGTCAGCGCACCTCCCAGTTCCGCGTAGCATCATCGGGCATGGGGCTGTCGAACACGTCTGCGCGCCTACGGCGCACCGCCAGCGCGGTGACCGCCGCCGGGCTCGTCGTCGTCTCCTCCGGCTGCGGGATGGTGGGTGGCAGCGCCGCCTCCGCCGAGGGGGTCCAGCTGGAACCGCTCAGCGTCACGAGCCCCACGCTGCAGGACGGCGGCCCCCTGCCGTCCGACTACTCCTGCCACGGATCGATGGGAAACCCGCCGCTGCGCTGGTCCCGCGTGCCGGACGACGCCAAGTCCGTCGCGATCGTGGTCGACAACAACAACTCCCGCACCGGCGCCGAGGTGCACTGGGTCGTGCTCGACATCGACCCGCGCACGAACGAGGTGGCCGAGAACACGGTGCCGGTGGACGCCGTGGAGGGCAGAACCACCAACGGCAAAGTGGGCTATACGCCTCCGTGCCGTCGTCAGGAGAACTATCGTTTCACTGTCTACGCGCTCAAGGGGAAAGTCGATCTCGATAAGGGTGCCCCCCTCTCCGAGACTCTCCGGAGCATCGCGGACATGACGATCGCCTGGGGACGGCTCACCACGACGAACATCGAGTAACCGGGTAAACACCGGAGGTAGTAATGGTTACCAATTCTTCACGTTCAGTGTGACAACGCCCATAGTGGTCCGACACAATCAGATCCAATGTCCGAGCGCAGGTGATCACAGGGGGCAGGTCGCGTCGATGGCCGCGCGACCTCACCGGCGCCGCTGGGAGGCCATGGCCTTGAAGGTGGTGCAATGATCCCGGTCATAGTGAGCCTGGTGGCCGTCGTGCTCCTCGTGATCGTCGTCGTGACGATGGGGATGCGCTCGATGAGCCGCAGGGAGAGCGCGCTTCCTCCGGAGCGGTTGCGTGAGATGGCCGAGAAGGAGGCGTCGACCCCGACCCGGTCCACCGACGAGTTCGCCGCCAGGGAACCCAAACTGGACCATTACACTCCCGATCTCTCGCCGTTCGACGAGCCCAAACCCCGTCCGCCCCGCAAGCGGAACGAGTTCGGCGAGCCGGACGACTACGACGACGACTACTGGACGCGCCTCCAGGCCGACGAGGGCGGCTTCGGAGGGCCCTTGGCGACGAGGACGGGCGCCGACCGCCCCCTCGACCAGGACGGCCCGTCCCAGGTGGACGCCGACGCGGTGACCGTGCAGGCCCCCCTGCCGAGCCGGCCGCAGCCGCCCCGGGCCCGGCCGTCCGTTCCCGCGCCCGCTCAGCCGCCCGTGCCCGCGCCGGTCGCGAGCTCCACGGGCTCCGCGAGCTCGCTGCCCTCGGGCCTGGCCGACCTGGTGGGCCCGGTCCAGCCGAACCCCGCCCCCACGGCCGCCGCGCTGGCCGAGCAGAAGACGGTCACCTTCGCCGCGCCCACCCCCGGCGCCTTCGGTGAGAGCCGTACGCCGCGGTCCCGCCGGGGCGGCCGCGCCTCCGGCTCGAGCTCCGCGGGCTCCGGAGGTTCCGGCGGCCCGTCGCGCCCCGACCCGCTGAAGGATCCCCTGAGCGACCCGCTGAGCGGCTCCTACCCGCGTGACACCGCCACCTCCAGCGGCTCGATGCCCGCGCTCGACCCGCTCAGCGCTCCGGTGCCCCCGCGCGCCGCGCGGAGCCCGCAGAGCTCGCGGAGTTCGGCCGCCGGCGGTCCCGCGCTGCCTCCGATGGGCCCCACGACCAGCGGCGGCTTCCCCGCCGCGACCTCCTCCACACCGGCCGCGGACCCGCTCTCGGCGCCGTACGGCTCGCCCGAGCCGCCCACGCCCGTCTCCGACAACCCCTGGGCGCGGGCCACCGCCCCGGACTCCGGGGGCTGGGCGGCCATGAACACCGCCGACATCCTGGACGACCCCGGGCCGTCCTACAGCTCGTACCAGACGCCGGTCTACGGCGCCCCTCCCTCCGGCTCCTACGAGGTGAGCTCCGGCTGGGCGACCATCGAGGACGACGTGCTCACCGGCCCGAGCCCGACGGTGTCGACCTCGACCAGCCCGTCCCGCGCCGTCTCCCCCTACGACCGTCCGGCCGACGGCGCCGGGTCCGTGAACGGCGGCTACGGCTACGAGGGCGGTTCGTACGTCTCGCCCGCGACTCCGTCGGCCCCCGCCGCCTGGCCCGAGCCCGCCCCCGCCCCCGCCGGCGGGAACGCGAGCTGGCCGAGCTACGGCGACCTGTACGGCACCGGCCACGCGGCCGCCCCCGACGGGCACGACCGCCCGGGCTCCCGGGGCGGTCACCACCGGAACCCCGAGCCGGACTATCCCGACTATTACCGCTAGGGATCCCCGCAGGAGGCAAAAAGCCCCCGCAACAGCGCCTGACTTCTCCGGTCCTCCGTAAAGGCCGCCGGTGGCTCCTTAGCAAACAAGGGGTCACCGGCATAAGGTCTGCTTCATGGGGACGGACACGAAGAGTGATATCAAGGCGACACGGAGTGACATCTCCTCCGTGCTCCGCCATGACCTGCCCGCCTCCCTCGTGGTGTTCCTGGTGGCGGTGCCCCTCTCCCTGGGGATCGCCGTCGCCTCGGGGGCGCCCCTGGCGGCCGGGCTCGTCGCCGCCGTGGTGGGCGGCGTCGTCGCGGGGTTCCTGGGCGGCTCGGTCGTCCAGGTCAGCGGCCCCGCGGCGGGGCTCGCACTGGTGGTCGCCGACCTCGTCATGAGATACGGCTGGCGGGCCACCTGCATGATCACCCTGTTCGCCGGCGCCCTCCAGCTGGTGCTGGGAGTGTTCCGGATCGCCCGCGCCGCGCTCGCGGTCTCCCCCGCCGTGGTGCACGGCATGCTGGCCGGCGTGGGCGTGGTGATCGCCCTGTCCCAGCTGCACGTCATCCTCGGCGGCAGCCCGCAGAGCTCGGCCGTCGCGAACCTGGCCGAGCTGCCCCGGCAGATCACCGAGAACCACAACCACGCGGTCCTCGCGGGACTGCTGACCATCCTGGTCCTGGTCGTCTGGACCCGGCTGCCCCGGCGGCTGCGGGCCGTCCCCGCGCCGCTGGCGGCCCTGTCCGCCACCGCGGCGGCCTCGATCGTCCTCGGCTGGGACGTCACGCGGGTCGACCTGTCGGCGAGCCTGGAGGGCTGGGCCGCCCCGGCCTGGCCGCAGGGCGACTGGCACGGGATCGCCGCGGCGGTGGTGCTGGTCGCCCTGCTCGCCGGAGTGGAGTCCCTGCTCTGCGCGGTGGCCGTCGACCGGCTGCACGGCGGCAGACGGGCCGATCTCGACCGGGAGCTCACCGCCCAGGGCGCGGCCAACATGGTGACCGGCGCGCTGGGCGGGCTGCCGGTGGCCGGGGTCATCATGCGCAGCACCACCAACGTCCGGGCGGGGGCGCGCAGCCGCTGGTCGGCGATCCTGCACGGTTTCTGGGTCCTGCTGTTCTGCCTCGGCCTGGGCTGGACGATCACCTTCGTCCCGATGGAGGCGCTGGCCGCCCTGCTGGTCTTCATCGGCGTCCAGATGGTCGACGTCGGCCACATCCGGAACCTGCGCGGTCACGGCGAGGTGCCGGTCTACGCCGTGACGATGGCGGGCGTGGTGTTCCTCGGCCTCGCCGAGGGCGTGCTGTTCGGCCTCGGCCTGGCCGCGCTGCTCGCGCTGCGCCGCCTCACCTCGGTGACCGTGGACAGCCGGGAGGACCCCCAGGGCCACTGGCACGTGATGATCGGCGGCTCGCTCACCTTCCTCGGGGTGCCGAGGATCACCGCGGAGCTCCGCACCATCCCGGCCGGGGCCGAGGTGGACCTGGACCTGAACATCGACTTCATGGACCACGCGGCCTTCGAGGCCATCCACGCCTGGCGGCAGGACCACGAACGCGGCGGCGGGTCCGTGAACATCGACGAGATCCACGACGAGTGGTACGCCATGGCCGCCAGCGGCGCCCGGGTGTTCCCCGCCAAGACGCCGCCCCGGGCCCCGGACCGCTGGTGGCTGCCGTGGTCCCACCGGCGGCGCCGGGGACGGGCCGCCGCAGACGTCCGCGTCCCGGCGCGGGACGTTCCCGGCGGCTCCGCCGTGCCCGGCCCGGGCGGCGGCTCCCCCGCGGGCTCCGCCGGGCCCGTGCCCGAGCCGGACGGCGGGGTCCTTCCCGGGGCCCCGTACGGGGAGACCCTCGTGTGCGGGCCGCTCGCCCGCGGCGGGGCCGTCCCCGAGCTCCTCGCCGGAGCCGGCGAGTTCCACCTCCGCACGGCGCCGCTGATCCGCCCGGTGCTGCACGGCATGGCCCGGGCGCAGAAGCCCTCGCACCTCTTCATCACCTGCGCGGACTCCCGGATCGTGCCGAACCTCATCACCTCCAGCGGCCCCGGGGACCTGTTCACCGTCCGCAACATCGGCAACCTCGTCCCGCGCCGGGGGGCGTCCGCCCCGGACGACTCGGTCGCCGCCGCGATCGAGTACGCCACCGACGAGCTCGGCGTGCGGACCATCACGGTCTGCGGGCACTCCGGCTGCGGCGCCATGGTCGCGCTGCTCAGCGGCGGGGAGACGACGGGAGATCTGCCCGCGCTCAACCGCTGGCTCCGCCACGGCCACCACAGCCTGGCCCGCTTCATCGCCACCGAGAGCGACGGCTCCGACGGCGGCCCGCTCGACCGGCTCTGCCGGATCAACGTGATCCAGCAGCTGGAGAACCTCCGGACCCACCCCCGGGTGGACCGGCTGGTGCGCGCCGGGCGCCTGGAACTGGTCGGCCTCTACTTCGACATCGGAGCCGCCCGCGTCCACGTCCTCGACCAGCCCGCCGCCCAGGTCGCCCCGCTCTGACCGCCCCGTCCGTCGTCCCTGTCCCGCCCACCCCGTCCGGAGCTTCCGCCCCGGGCGTCCCTCCTGACAGTCCTGTCCCGGCCGCCAGCCCCTGCGGCTCCGCTCTGGGCGTACGGCTTGCGCCGGAGGTGAAACCACATGGCCCGCGCCCCGCCGGAGGCCAAGAATGAGGCGCCATGAGAACCCTTGTTATCGGCGGCTCGGTCTTCCTCGGCCGGGCGATCGTCGAGGAGGCGCTGCGGCGCGGGCACGAGGTCACGACGTTCAACCGGGGCGTGAGCGGGCAGGACCTGCCCGGGGTCGAGGCCGTCAGAGGGAACCGCGAGTCCCCCGAGGATCTGGCCCGGCTCGCCGAGGGCCGCGAGTGGGACGCCGTCGTCGACGTCTGCGGATTCGTCCCCCGGGTGGTCGGCGACTCGGTGCGCGCCCTCAACGGCAGGGCCGCCACCTACGCGTTCATCTCCAGCATCTCGGCCTGTTCCGGCTGGCCGGGCTCGAGCCCGACGGACGAGAGCACCCCTCGCTTCGACTGCGCCCCGGACGCCGGGCCCGAGGACGGCGACTACGGAGTGCTCAAGGCGGGCTGCGAGCGCGCGGTGGAGCAGGGTTTCGACGGCAACGCCCTGATCATCGAACCGGGCCTCATCCTGGGCCCGCACGAGAACGTCGGCCGCCTGCCCTGGTGGCTGACCCGGATCGCCCGGGGCGGGAAGGTCCTCGCGCCCGGCGATCCCGAGATCGCGATGCAGCTGATCGACGCCCGCGACATCGCCGCCTTCACCCTGTCCCAGGCCGAGGCGGGGACGGCCGACCGGTTCTTCGTCAGCGGGGTCGAGGGCAACGCCACCTACCGCGGCCTCCTCCAGGAGTGCCGGGCCGTGACGGGTTCGGACGCCGAGTTCGTCTGGGTGGACGACCGATTCCTGCTCGACCGTGAGGTCCAGCCCTGGACCGAGCTGCCCGTCTGGGCCCCGCGCAGCCCGGAGTTCGCCGGGGTGTGGCTGCCGTCCTCCGCCAAGGCCCGGGCCGCCGGGCTCACCTGCCGCCCGGTGGCGGAGACCGTCCGCGACACCTGGGCCTGGCTCCGCGACATCCCGGTGGAGCGGCGTTCCTTCGGAACCGCGCGGATGAGTCACGGGATCGACCCGGACAAGGAGGCCGAGATCCTGGCCGCGTGGGAGGGGGAGGCTTCCCCGGCACCGGCGTGAGCATGGCTCCGTGAACGTGGATTTCTGCACAGACGCCCGCGCCCGTCCGGCTTAGGTTACGGGTGTCCGGCCTCGTCCCCCGAATGCCGGACGGCGGTCCATGCTCCCAGGGTCGCAGGTGGGGGGCGGCCCGATCCGCCCCCCACTTCCCGGTGTCCCGGCCGCCCTGATCACCCGCCGCCCTGATCACCCGCCGCCCTGATCACCCGGCCGGCTCCCGCCCCGCCCCGACGGTATTCCGATCTCCGCGAGTTCCGTGAGTGCGAGCTCCGCGAGCTCCGCGAGCTTCGCGAGCCGTGAGATCTACGGGTTCCGCGATCCGGGGTCCCGGAGGAGACTGAAGGGCGATGCCCGTCTTCTGCCGGACGGAAGGCCGAGGATGACCGACCTGGGCGCGCTGCGCGAGAGCATGGTCGAGCGCGTGCGTGCGCGCGGGATCAGCGACACCGTGGCCGACGCGCTGCGGGCGGTGCCCCGGCACCTCTTCCTGCCGGAGACCGCGCCCGCCGACGCCTACCGCGACGAGGCGATCGTGACCAAGCGCGACGCGGACGGCCTGCCCATCAGTTCCTCGTCCCAGCCGACGATCATGGCGCTGATGCTGGACCAGCTCGGCCTCGAACCCGGCCAGCGGGTGCTGGAGATCGGGACCGGGACCGGCTACAACGCGGCGCTGCTGGCCTGCCTGACCGGGCCCGGCGGCGGGGTCGTCAGCGTCGACATCGACCCCGACATCGTCGACCGCGCGCGCCGACGGCTGGACGCGGCCGGCTTCCCCCAGGTGGACGTGGTGTGCGCCGACGGGGCGGAGGGCTTCCCCGGGCGGGCGCCGTACGACCGGGTGATCGCCACCGTCGGGGTGTGGGACCTCGCCCCGGCCTGGCTGGAGCAGCTCGGACCGGCCGGCCGCCTCGTCGTCCCGCTGGACCTGAGGGGGGTGCAGCGTTCGGTGGCGATGGAGCGGGCCGGCGGGCACTGGGTCAGCCGTTCGGTGGTGCCCTGCGGGTTCATGCGGATGCGCGGCCCCTTCGCCGGCCCCGAGCTGATCAGCGTCCTGGACCACGCCTCGGATCTGACGATCTCCCTCCCCGAGGAACGGGAGATCGGTGACGTCCTGGCAGCGCTCGACGGCGCCTCCGCGGCCTTCCGCACCGAGACGAGCGCCGACCGGGGAGAGCTCCTCGACGGGTTCGGTCTCTGGCTCGCGGTCCGCGAGCCGCGCTGGTGCGCGCTGTTCGAGACCCGCCCGGGACGGCTGCCGTCCACGCCCACGGACCTGCCCGGGTTCACGGTGGCCACCGGGATCGTCGAGCGGGGCAGCCTCTGCGTCCTGGAGCACGGACGGCCCGGCGGCGCGCTCGCCGTACACGCCTACGGCCCCGAAGGCCCGGAGCTCGCCGCCGACCTCATCACCCACCTGCGCGACTGGGACATCGCGGGCCGGCCCGGCTCCGGGGACCTGCGCATCGAGGCCCACCCCGCCGGACGGGGCCCCCTC
Organism: Planobispora longispora; assembly: GCF_016863135.1. Taxonomy (GTDB): domain Bacteria; phylum Actinomycetota; class Actinomycetes; order Streptosporangiales; family Streptosporangiaceae; genus Planobispora; species Planobispora longispora. Next base: position 194,110 of record NZ_BOOH01000021.1, on the reverse strand, counting down.
TCCCCCGGCGCACCGGTTCTCGACAAGCGTCACACCCGGCTCGTCCTGCGCTGGCCGGGGCTCTCCCCGCGATGATCGTTCGCTGAACCGTCCGGAACCGGCTGCGACCGTCTGAAAACCGTCACAACCCTAAAGCCGTCACACACCTAAAGACACGCCGTTCGGAGCCGATGCTGAGGACGCCAGAAGTGTCCGAGTCGAGCAGATGGCGGATCGAGAAAGAGAATATGAGGAAGACCTCCCCTGAAGCAGTCCGCGCCGCCGGATCCCGCCTTGCGCGGGAGCCGTACGGCTGGCTGGTGTACCTTCTCGTCGGTGGTCTGTTCACCCTCGTGACCCCGCTGCTCACCCCCGTCTTCCCCGGCCCCGGCGTCGCGGTCCTGGCGCTCCTGCAGCTGGTGTCGGTGCTCGCCGTCATCGTCGGCGTCCGCCGCCACGGCCTGTCCGGCCAGTGGCACTGGCGGCTGATCGCCGCGGCGGCCGTGGTCTCCTACGTGGAGGGCGTGCTGTTCGAGGGCGTGGGCTGGTTCTGGTTGGAGATCCCGGCCTTCCTCGTGCTGTCCCAGCTCGGCACCCCGATCGCGTACGGCCTGGCGCTGGCCGGGCTGGTGCTGCTGGGCCTGCGGACCGGCGGCGCGCGCTGGGCGGGCCTGCTGGACGGCGGGATCATCACCGTCGGCGTCGGCATGCCCCTGTGGACCTTCCTCATCGACCCCGCGCTGGACCGGGCCGAGACGATGACCGCGGGGATCGTCCTGGCGGTGACCGTCCTCTGCATCGACCTCCTCATGCTCGGCGTGCTCGTGCGGATGGTCTTCGACGGCGGGCGGGCGCCCTGGCTGGCGCTCATGACCACGTCCTTCGCCGTCCTGATCGTGGGCGACGGCGCCCACCTGCTCGACCAGGTGGCCGGGCGGGACGCCGGCGCGCCGGCCATGACCGCCTGGCTGGGCTGGGCCCTGCTGACCGGGTGCGCCGCGCTCCACCCCAGCCTGGCGAACACCGCCCAGATCCGTCCCCCCGCCATCACCAGCCGGGCGCGGGTCACCACGTTCCTCGCCGTCACGCTGCTCAGCCCGCTGATCTCCAGCCTGGTCCCCCTGCTCTCCGGCACCGATGAGCTGTCCCTCCGGGACTACGTGGCGATCGTCCTGATGACCGTGCTGCTGGCCGTCCTGCTCGTGCTCCGGCTCACCATCGTCGCCCGCGTGGCCGAGACCCGCGCCGTCGCCCTGGACAGCCAGGCCGAGCAGCTCATCGCCCAGACCGCCAAGCTGACCGTCGCCCTGCACAAGCAGGAGCAGCTCCAGCGCCAGCTGACGCACCGCGCCTCCCGCGACCCGCTGACCGGGCTGGCCAACCGCACCGTGTTCGGTGAGGCCCTGCAGGAGTCCCTGACCGATCCGGAGACCCCGCCCGCCCTGCTCCTCCTCGACCTCGACGGGTTCAAGGACGTCAACGACACCTTCGGCCACTCCGTCGGCGACGAGCTCCTCTCCCAGGTCGGGCGCCGCCTGCGCGGCATCGTCACCTCGGGGCACACCCTGGCCCGGCTCGGCGGCGACGAGTTCGCCATCGTGATGCCCGGCACCGCCCTCGTCACCGCGACCGCCGTCGCGCAGCAGATCCTGCACGCCCTGCAGACCCCGTACCGGGTCGGCGGGCGCGAGCTCCACCTCACCACCAGCATCGGCGTGCTGGCCGACATCCCGGTCAGCAACGCGTCCGAGGCGCTCCGCGACGCGGACATGGCGCTGTACGCCGCCAAGAACGCGGGCAAGAACCAGCTGGCCACCTTCGACCCGGAGATGCGCGCCGCCCGCCTGGAGCACAGCCGGCTGACCACCGGGCTCCGCCACGCCATCGCCCAGCAGGAGCTCACCCTCAACTACCAGCCCGTCGTCGATCTGAACAGCGGCGCCATCACCGCCGTGGAGGCTCTGCTGCGCTGGAATCCCACCGGGGGCAAGCCGGTCCGGCCGGACGTGTTCATCCCGATCGCCGAGGAGACCGGGCTCATCATCCCGATCGGGCTGTGGGTGCTGGAGCAGGCCTGCGCCGACGCGCGCCGCTGGCACGAGCAGTACGGCATCTCCGTGACCGTCAACGTCTCCGGCCGCCAGCTGCGCGACGAGAACTTCAGTGACGCCGTGCTGACGATCCTGCGCCGCCACGACCTGCCCGAGCAGGCGCTGGTACTGGAGATCACGGAGAGCATGATGCTGGCCACCACCACGGCCGAGACCCAGCGTCTCATCTCCGTCCTGCAGGCACTGCGCGATCACGGGGTGCGCATCGCCCTGGACGACTTCGGCACCGGATACTCGTCCCTGGCCTACCTGCGCACCCTCCCGGTCGACATCCTCAAGATCGACCGTTCGTTCACCACCGCGCTCACCGAGGCCGACCGCCGCCAGCAGACCCGCGCCTTCACCAAGGCGATCGTGGAGCTCTCGGCCAGCCTGGACCTGCGCACCGTCGTCGAGGGCGTGGAGACGGACGACCAGGCCGGCATGCTCCAGCAGATGGGCTGCCCGCTGGCGCAGGGCTACCTGTTCTCCCCGCCCGCCCCCGCCGCCCGGATCGACGACCTCCTCCAGTCCGCCCCGTGGCGGAAAGCGGCGGCGTAGGGAGCGGACGGGCGGGAGGGGCCGCTCAGGGAACCCGACAGGTTCCCCGAGCGGCCCCGATGCGTTCTCAGGGCGCCTCGACGGAGGAGATCCGGTATTTCTCCACCTGCGCCACGCGGATCTCGGCCAGCCGGTCGGGCCCCGTCCCCGTGCACCGGAACCGCTGAAGGTGGACGTCGGACTCCCACCGCTCGTACACGTTGATCCGGCCCGGTTCGATCGGGTCGGCCGTGAGCGCGAAGTCGAGGCAGCCGTCGGCGGCCCGTGCCCGCCGGATGACGGCCACGCACCCGTCCAGGTATCCCTTCCGGATCTCCGGATCCACATACAGCTTCCCGGACACGATGATCAAAGCGACTCCCGCGGGCACCTGACGGACGGTGCCGGAACTCTACGCCCCGGCGGGTCCGGCCAAAAAGGCGGTGCCGGGCCACGGGATCGGGAACCGGTCAGACGACGCCGGGCCACGGGATCATGGACCGGTCAGGCGGCGCTCTCCGCGAGTGGTGATCACGAACACCTGCCAGTTGTAGTAGGCGTAGTAGTTCCTGACGTCCCGCTTGATCTGGCGCGCGTGCAGCAGCACCGCGTCGACGTACGCCCAGGAGTGGTTGTAGGCGTACAGCGCGCGCCGGTAGTCGCGCGGCGCCCCCGACGCGTGCAGGTAGTTGGCCGCGGCGAGTATGGCGTCCCGGGTGTCGTGGACGTCACCGCCCATCCCGTACGCCTCCCAGGTCCGCGGCATGAACTGCATCGGCCCCTTGGCTCCGGTGTGGCTCGGCGACCTGACGCGGCCGAACTTGGTCTCGACGAACATCACCGCTGCCAGCACCTCCCAGTCGACGCCGAACCGGCGCTCGGCGCGCCGGAAGTGGCCGATCAGGACGTCGGCGGGCTCGGGCTTCTCGACGCGGAACTTCGCGGGATCGCTGACCGGGTGGGCGAGGGAGAGCAGCTTCCGGATGGCCGTCACATCGGCCTTCGCGGGTCCGGCCAGGGCCTTCGGCAACGCGGCGTAGGTGCGGGAGGCGACCTCGGAGTTGCGCGCCAGATGGCGGTAGAGGCGCTGCTGGTACAGGGCCGGCAGCACCACCGAGTCGGGGACCCGCCCCGTGGCGGTGCCTCCGGCGCGCCTCCAGTCGTCGATGGCGCGCCGCAGCTGCGCGGCGGTGCCGGTCAGAGCACGGGCCAGCTCCGCCGGGGCCTTGGGGATCGCCTTGCCGGGGGCGGGCAGGGCGGGCGCCCGCACCGTCGGCGTCCCCGCCGCCGGCGTGGCCGACGGCTCCGCGGCCGCCTGTGTCACGCTCCGGCCGGGAGCCGCCGGTGAGGAGGCGCCCTGCGCGACGGTGCAACCCGAGAGCGCCACGACCAGGCCGACGAGCGCGGCGGCCATCGGCCCGCCACGCGACCGGCCGCGCGCGCCCTGCGCCCTGTCCTCCACGGCGTCCGCCTGCGCGATCATCGCCCACCCCCTCGACCGGCGGCCGTGTCCCAGCCGTACGGCCCCCGCGTGCCGATCCTTCACCGGCCCAACGTACCCGAGCCCACGCCCGCCCGCCGGTCCGCAGCACGAGGCGGCCGGTCGCGATCACCGGCTCGTACCGGGACCGCTCGTCTCCGCTGTACGGACGACCGGCCGTCCCGCGCCGCCTCGGGAGTCGATCCCGGCGATCGGCGCCGGTCCCGCCAGGACATCACGGCGGGACCGCCGGCCCCGTGCCTCGCCGGGCGCCCGCACAATCGTTCAAGACCGGCGCCGCCACCCGCCGCTACAACTGTCGTGCCGCCGTCCCACCGAGGGGCGCGGCGGAGGTGGACGGATGGACCTGGGTTTCCTCGGCCTCGGGCTCATGGGCCGGCCCATGGCGCTCAACCTGGCCCGCGCGGGCACGCCCCTCGTCGTCTGGAACCGCTCCCCGGGCCGGTGCGACGCCCTGCGTGCGGCCGGTGCGAAAGTGGCGGCGAGCCCCGCCGAGGTGTTCGAGCGGGCGCGCGTGGTGATGCTGATGCTGGCGGACGAGGCCGCGACCGACGCCGTGCTGGAACGCGGGACGCCCGGGTTCGCGGAGAAGGTCGCCGGGCACGTCGTCGTCCACATGGGGACGACCGCGCCCGGGTACTCGGCCGCGCTGGGAACCGACGTCCACGGCGCCGGAGGCGCCTATGTCGAGGCTCCGGTCTCGGGGTCACGCGGACCCGCCGAGGCCGGGCAGCTGGTGGCGATGCTCGCCGGGGAGCCGGAGGCCGTGGAGGAGGTCCGGCCGCTGCTCCGGCCGATGTGCCACGAGACGGTCGTGTGCGGCGCCGTCCCCTCGGCGTCGCTCATGAAGCTCGCGGTCAACCTGTTCCTGATCACGATGGTGAGCGGTCTCGCCGAAGCCGTGCACTTCGCGAACCGGCACGACCTCGACCCGGAGGTGTTCCTGCACGTGCTCGGCTCCGGGCCGATGGCCAGCGCCGTCTCCCGCACGAAGGCCGCCAAGCTGGCCGGGCGCGATTTCAGCCCGCAGGCGGCGATCGCCGACGTGCTGAAGAACAACCAGCTGATCGCCGAGGCCGCCCGCCGCTCGGGGACGGCCTCGCCGCTGCTGGACGTCTGCCTCGCCCTGTTCGGTGAGACGCTGGCGCTGGGGCATGCCGAATCGGACATGGCGGCCGTCATCCACGCCATCGAGGCCAGGACGTCCCCGCCGCCGCGGAAGGGTTCCGGTGGCGGGTGACCGTGTGGCCGCCGCCGTACAGCCGGCCGACCGGACAGCCGGCTGATCACACGACGCGGCTGCCCGTACGGCGCGGCCACCCCGACAGCGGTGACCGCCCCGGACGGCGGTGACCGTCACCGCCCGGCGAGCGCCGCGGTCCACGCCGCCGGAGTGAGCCCGTACGTCCGCTTGAACATCCTGGTCATGTGGCTCTGGTCGGCGAAGCCCGCCGCCAGCGCGGCCTCGATCGGCGGCGTGCCATCGCTCAGCAGCCGGCGCACCCGGTCGAGCTGCCGCATCGTGCGGAAACGGGTCGGGCTGGTGCCGAACGCGGCGCGGAACTGGCGGGCGAGCGTCCAGCGGTCCAGTCCCGCGACCTTCTCGAGCTCCTCGACGGAATGGCGGGTCACCGGGTCGTCCACGATCAGCCCGCGCACGCGCGACAGCGCTTCCAGCGCCAGCGTGGAGCCCCTCCCCGGCCGGGCCGCGGAGTGCCGTTCCAACATGTCCGCCACCAGCAGAGCCACGTCGATCCGCGCGAAGTCGTCGAGCGGATCGTCGATGTCCCGCAGGCACGCCGACAGCGGCGAGCGCGCATCGCGCCGCCTCACCACCGGGTCGGCGACGAACGGCAGCGGCCGCCCGCCCAGCGCCTGCTGCACGAGGAACGGATCGACGTAGAGGATCCGGTAACCGAAGCCCTCGTCCGTCCCGGGCATGCCGTCGTGCACCTCGTCGGGATGCAGGACGTGCCAGTCGCCGGGCAGGCAGTGCCGCAGCTCGCCCCGGTAGCGGAACGTCTGCACGCCCGCCAGCGTCACCCCGATCGCATAGGTGTCGTGCCGGTGCGGCGCGAACCCCTCACCGACCAGCGACGCCTCGAGACGCTCGATCCCCGCCGCCCCGGAGCCGAACCGCAGCCGGTGTCCACCCGCCCCGCCGGCCAGATGGCGCCGCAACCCGTCGAGACCGCCCGCCTGACCGCCGTCGCCATCCCGCCGTCCCACTCCCCCAGGCTAACCTCCCCCCTCCGGAAGACCCCGGAATCTCACGAATGCCCCGGGAGAACGTCGACTCGATGTCCGCGACCGGGATGAACGCGGTTCCGAGCCGTACGCCGGCCGTGCCCGGCACGGGAACACACCTCGTTCAGGGCTGCGAGGTCACCGCCGCTAGCAGGAACCCCAGCACGGCATCGGTGAAGGCCTCCGGCTCGGCCTGGTGAATCAGGTGACCTGCGGGGATCGTGATGTGTCGGCTGCCGCGGATGCGGCGCGCCAACTCGGCGACCCGTTCCTGCGGTATCGGACTCTCCGGTCCGCCTCCGATGACGAGCGTGGATGCCGTGATTCGGCTGAGCTGCTCCAGCCAGATGGAATCGGGGTCGTCGATTTGAGCCTTGATCGCCTGCACCATCGCCCAGTCGTAGGGCAGAGGCCCGTCCGGTCTGGTCGTGATGCTCCGCTCACGCGGCAACGGCGCCGGGACATCTTCCAGAACGAGCCGGTGCACCCGTGGGGGAGCCGCCTGAGCCAGCAGATATCCCACGATCCCGCCCATCGAGTGCCCGATCACATCCACCCGGTCGAGCGACGATCCGTCCATGAATTCCAGCACGTCATCGCGCATCAACTCCAGCGAGTACTCTCCCGGCCAGTCGCTCTGGCCGTGGCCACGCAGGTCAAGGGCGTACACCCGCCAGTGGACGGCGAAGGCCTCCGCCACACCGCCCCAATCCGCCGAGGATTCCCCCAACGCGTGCAGCAAGAGCAGCGGTGGAGCATCCTCGGGGCCGATCGCCCTGTAGGCGAGCCGGATGCCGCCGGAATCGGCGGTCTGATGATCGATCACATTCCAGACGGTACCCGCCCGCCGTCGGCGGGGTCGTCGTAGAAGTCGATGCGGCGGGCCCCGGCTCAGGGCTCCAAGGGCCTGGCGCCGTCCCAGACATCGTCGAAGCTCTCCAGGTAGGTGGTGACCATGTCCCCGCCCAGCACCTTGCGCAGATGCATGACAGGAGCATCGGTGGCGAACTTGCCGTAGATGTGGGTGTTGACGAGAAGTTGGTCGTCACCGCGGTAGATGGAGTTGTACAAGATCGTGTGATGGAGCCGGATCTCGATGCCCTCGACCGGCCGCAGCGGGCGATAAAGCAGCTGCGCCATACGGGTCTGGGCGACCATGCCGTCACTGACGCCTTCGTCGGCTCCGGGCTGGGCGACCTCCAGCGCGTCCGGGTCGCCGAGCAGGATGCGCACCCGCACCCCGGCCCTGGCCTTCTCGGCGAAGGTGCGCATGATGCCGGTGTCCTGGGCGATGAAGATGCCGCTGTAGACCAGCACGCCGATCTCCCGCTTGGCCTGGGTGAACAGACGTCCCCACGCGTCCCTGGGTACGGCCCAGCGATGCGGATAGACCGTGACGATCTCGCTCTCCGAGGCGTCCGCCACCTGCTGGGGCGTCAGCGCCTCGGGCCACAGGTAGGACTCGTCCATCTTCAGGAACGACGCCGCCGCTAGACGGTGCTTCCGGTACGGCGTGCGGTTCTTGGTGATCCACCGCTCCACGGTTTTCGGATCGACCCGAACCGCCTCGGCCAGCTCGGCCACCGATGTCCCGCGCTCCAGCAAGGCCGCGCGCAGTCGCTCGTTCGCCATTCCACCTGCCCGGCAAGGGACGTCCAGGGACGCGGCAATCGTAGACCGGACGTCCTGAACCTGTCCCGTCCTGTGGTGATCTCGTCCCTGCCGGTCGGCGCACCCTCGGTATCGCACGCCGGAGGCAACCGGCCGAAAGGAGCGCTACCAATGATCACTAGCACCACCGGCTCATTCGATGAGGTCGACGAGCCCCCGCCAGCGCGTACGGCGCGGCCCGGGGCGGGACACAGCCCCTGTGGCGTGCATGCCGGGCACGGGAGCGCCGGCTCAAGCGCCGGGAGGGCCGGCGCAAATCGTGCAGCCGACGGCGCGAGAACCGCCGCCCGGCCGGCCGTCCCCGCAACCGCAGCCAGGCGCGGGTGATCCGGTCATGAGCGTGATCCCACTGGTCATCGGCCTGGTTCTCGGTGCCGCCGCGCTCGTCGGCTACGTGCTCGTCATGATCGGTATGCGGCAGGAGGACCGGCGGATGCACCTGGCCGAAGTCCCGCCGAGCCGTACGGCACGGCTGGCGCGCCGGGTCACCGGCTGCCATGTTCGGACGGCGGCACCTCGCGGCTACCCGGCGCCTTCTCCACCTTCGCCTCGACACGCGGGCCCACCCGAATGCGCCCCCATTGCGCCCTCTGAGCGTTCTGGTCTTGCCGGGATACGGCTCCACCTCTGGTCAGAGGGATGAAGGCGGACGAGTCGGCCTGTAGGCCGGGTTTTGTCCTTCACGGGTGTGAAGGGGCGACCATCCATCTAGGGCCGACGTTGCCGGCGGCCTCAAGCGGTCTACCCGCGCGGCTCGGGCGGGCCGCCCTCAGGCGCCGCGCGCGGGACGCCCCGGAGGGCGTCCCTTCTTGACCTTGCTCCGGGTGGGGTTTACCGAGCCGCCCACGTCACCGTGGGCGCTGGTGGTCTCTTACACCACCGTTTCACCCTTACCCCTCTCGGAGAGAGGGGCGGTCTGTTTTCTGTGGCACTGTCCCGCGGGTCACCCCGGGTCGGCGTTACCGACCACCCTGCCCTGTGGAGCCCGGACCTTCCTCGGCGGGCCCCGAAGGGCCCGACGCGGCCGCCCGGCCGGCTCGTCCGCCGTGCCTCAAGCTTAACGGCTTCCGACCGGCCCTCCGTTCCGGGGCACGTGCTGTAGATCTTCCTGTTCGTCGTAGCATCAGGAGGCCGGCACGATGCGGCCGAGGCGGCTCGTTCCGGCCCGCGGGCGCATGGAGGCTCAGGAGTCCCCGAGGCCCCGCTGTTCCTGCAGGCGGCGGAGCAGCTCGAAGGCGGGCTTGTCCATCGACCGCTGGGTGTTGCCGATCGCGATGACGGCCGCCTGCCGCTCCGGGTCGAACCCCACGAACGAGGAGAATCCGCCGGTCATCCCGTTGTGCCAGATCTGCAGGCCGCCGCCCTGGCTCGCGTGCAGCCGCTGGCCCATCCAGCCCAGGTGAACCCAGGAGAAAGGGGTGTTCCGGTGCTCGGTCTCACGGGTGAGCCGGATCGCCTCGGCGAGCTCGCCGGAGTCGGGGTTCAGCTGGGCGCGCACGAAGGCGACCAGGTCCGCGGCCGTCGACCGCAACCCGCCGGCTCCGGCCAGGTCGGCCAGGTGCCACGGCGAGACGGGCCGGCGGCGCCGGTCGTGTCCCTGGATGAGACGGCCTGACTGATCGGTGAGACCGGTGTCGGTCATCCCCAGAGGTTCGCAGATCTCCCGGGTGATCAGTGTCTCGTAGTCGGTGCCGGCCCGGCGGGCGAGCGCCAGCCCCAGCAGACCGGCGCCGAGGTTGGAGTAGCGGAACCGGCGTCCGGGGACGGCGCCCAGCCGGGTCGCGGCCAGGGTCCCCAACAGGAACTCGGCGGTGCATCCGGCGTACGGATCCGGCGTCGACGGGCGCAGCAGCGCCCGCAGGAGCATGCCCTTGGGCAGCCGGGGCAGGCCCGAGGTGTGGGTCGCCAGGTGCCGGAGCGTGATCTCCTTGCCGTCGCGCGACGGCACCCGCGTCCCCTCGGGCAGCAGCGCGGCCAGCGGCTCGTCGAGATCGGCCTTGCCCGCCACGGCCAGCCGCGCCAGGGCCAGTGCCGTGAACACCTTGCTCACCGAGCCGATCTCGAACACCGTGTCGGCGTCCGGGACGCCGTCGTGCTTGCCGCCCGTCCGTCCGGCGCCCCGGATCTCCACCGATTCTCCGGCGATCGCGGCGACCACCACGCCCACATGCTGCTCTGCGAGCCGGTCGGCGGTCTCCCGCACCAGGCTGCCAAGGTCCGTCATATCCGGCAATCTAGTGGATCGTGGGACGAATGGGCGCTGTCCGGGCCTCTTCTCGTGACCAGTGAAGATCAGTGGAGATGTGAGGTGTCGTTGAACGCCTTCACCACGGCCGGCCCGTCGGCGTAGTACTCGATCCGGGAGACGCACGCCAGGTCGAGGTGCATGCGGTACAGCGCGGCGGGAGGCGCCAGCAGGGCGAGCCGGAGCAGCGTCTTGATCGGCGTGACGTGGGAGACGGCGAGGACCGTCCTGCCCTCGTAGCGCTCGACGAGAGCGTCCAGGGTCTCCTGGACCCGCCGGGCCACCGTCTCGAAGCTCTCTCCGCCCGGCGGCGCGACGGACGGGTCCGCGAGCCAGGCCGCGAGCTCGTCCGGCCAGCGGCGCTGGATCTCGGTGAAGGTGTGGCCCTCCCAGTCGCCGAAGTCGGCCTCCCGCAGCCCTTCCTCGACGATCACCTCCAGGCCGGTCCGCGCGGCGACGGCCTCGGCGGTGGCGCGGGCGCGCTTGAGCGGGGAGCTGACGATCACCTGGACGCCGTACGGCGCCCGCGCGAGCCTGGCCGCCGCGGCCTCGGCCTGGGCGGTGCCGTTGGGAGTGAGCTCGGGGTCGCCGAGTCCGGAGAACCTGCGCTCGACGGAGAGCGCGGTCTCGCCGTGGCGGAGCAGGATCAGGGTGGTGGCGGCGGTCGTGGCCGGCCGCCAGCCGGTCCCCTTCGCGGCCGCCCCTGGAACCTCTGACGATATTTCGGAAACATCCGTCGAATCGAAGAGGGACTCCTGAGCACCCCCGGCCCCCGGCACAGCCGAAGCCGGGGATCCGGGCCCGCCCGAGGTGGTCGTGGAGTGCCAGGCGATGCCCTTGGCCGCGGCGTCCATGGCCTCGTTGGCCAGGCGGTCGGCCTCCCGGTTCTGCTCACGGGGGATCCACCGCCAGCTGACGCGGAGACGGCGGGCCAGCGCCCCCGCCTCCAGCGCGAGCGGGCGCAGGCCCTCGTTCTTGATCTTCCAGCGGCCGGCCATCTGCTCGACCACCAGCTTGGAGTCCATCCGGACCTCGACGGCCGCGCCGTCCCCCGCCAGGTCGAGCAGGGCCCGCAGGCCCGCGATCAGCCCGCGGTACTCCGCGACGTTGTTGGTGGCCGTACCGATCGCCGCGGCGTCCTCGGCGATGATCTGCCCGTCGGCGGCGTCCCTGACCACCGCGCCGTAGCCGGCGGGGCCGGGATTGCCCCGGGACCCGCCGTCGGCCTCGACGACGTAGGACGTCACAGACCGGACTCCGGCGTGCGGACCAGGATGCGGCGGCACTCCTCGCAGCGCACCACCTCGTCGTGGGCGGCGGCCTTGATGCGGTTGAGGTCGGCGATGGACAGGCTCGTGCGGCAGCCGAGGCAGCGCCCGCCCTGGAGCATCGCGGCGGCCACGCCGAACTGCTCGCGGAGCTTCTCGTAGAGGGAGAGCAGGTCACCGGGGACGCCGCCGACGACGGCGGCGCGGCGCTCCTGGGCCTCGGCCCTCTCCTTGTCGATCTCGGCGAACGCGGCGTCCCTGCGGTCCTCGGCGGCGGCGCGGGACCCGGCGAGCTCGTCGCGCTCGGCGGCCAGCTTCGTCACCTGGGCGTCGGCCGCCTCCCTGCGCTCCATGATCTCCAGGACGACCTCCTCCAGGTCGCTCTGGCGGCGGTGCAGGGAGGCGATCTCCGACTGGAGGCTGGCGAGGTCCTTCGGGGAGGACACCTGCCCGGAGTCGAGGCGCTTCTGGTCGCGCTCGGCGCGAGTGCGGACCGAGTCGACGTCGCCCTCGGCCTTGGCCTGCTCCCGGGCGAGGTCGCTCGCCTCGGTCTCGGCGGCGATCACCTGGGTCGCCAGCTTGGCCACGCGGGCGGCGAGCTCGTCGATCTCCGCCAGCTCGGGCAGGGTGCGGCGGCGGTGGGCCAGCCGGTCGATGACGGAGTCGATCTCGGCCAGGTCGAGCAGGCGCTTCTGGTCTGCCGGGGCTGCTTTCACGTCGTTTCCTCGCACTCTGCTGTTGTCGTCCACGCGTCCGTGACCGTCTCGGACACGCGCGTCTCAACATTAATCCCCTCGGCCGCCAACTCGGACGCCACGATCCGGGCCGCGTCGGCCAGCCAGGGCCACTCGGTGGCCCAGTGGGCCGCGTCGATCAGGGCGGGCCCGCCCCCGTCCGCGGCGGCCTCGATGAACTCGCTGGCCGGGTGGTGGCGCAGGTCCGCGGTGAGGAACACGTCCACCCCGGCGGCGCGGGCCGTGCCGAGCAGGGAGTCCCCCGCTCCCCCGCTCACCGCGACCCGCCGGACCTCGCGGCCGGGGTCTCCGGCGACGCGCAGGCCGCCCGCCGTGCCGGGAAGGCCGCGGGCGGCCTGCCCGGCGAAGTCCCGCAGGGACATCGGGGCGGGCAGGGAGCCGATGCGGCCGAGGCCCCGGCGGGGGTCGTCGGCGGCGGGGCTCAGCGGGACCAGCGGGCCGGTCAGCCCGACGGCGCGGGCGAGGGCGTCGGAGACGCCGGGATCGGCGACGTCGGCGTTGGTGTGGGCGGTGTACAGGCCGATGTCGTTCTTGATCAGCGTGTGGACCAGGCGGCCCTTGAAGGTGGTGGCGGCGACGCTCGTGGTGCCGCGCAGGTAGAGCGGGTGGTGGGCGACGATCAGGTCGGCGCCCCAGGAGACCGCCTCGTCGGCGACGGCGGCCACGGGATCCACCGCGAACAGGATCTTCGTGACGGGCTGGAACGGATCGCCGCAGACGAGCCCGACCGCGTCCCACGACTCCGCCCACCGGGGGTCGTAGGCGGATTCGAGCACTTCGACGACGTCGGCGATGGTAGGCACCTGCGCAGACTATCGGCCCGCCGCCGGGGGCACGTGATCCCGGCCACCCGGCCGACGGGAGGCTCGGCCGGCCGTCCCGATCAGGGAAGGTCGTGGAGGCCAAGCAGGCCAGGAAGGCCAGAGAGATCAGGGAGGTCAGGGGAGGACAGGGAGATCAGGAGAGGACGGGGAGGTCAGGGAGACGCCGAGGGCGGTCGTCATGTACAGGACGTTGCGTCCGGATCGCTCGCGCGCGACCAGCCCGTTCTCGCGCAGCACCGCGAGGTGCTGCGACACGGCGCTGGGTGTGACACCCAGCGCGCGGGCCAGCTCCGTCGTCGTGGCGGGAGACCGCAGTGCCTCGAGCAGCTCGGCGCGCGCCCGGCCGAGCAGCCGGACCGTGCTCCCCGCCGGCGGCCGCGTTCCCGCGGTCCACAACGCGCCGACGCCCCGTGCCGGGTACCGCACCGTGGTCTGCGTGGACGTGCTCTTCTTGATCATCACATGGGGCGGGCCGAGGACGACGGGGATGAGGACCAGGCCGCCCGGGCCGCGACGCACCACGTGCTCGGTCCGCCAGTGCCTTCCCCGCATCGTCAGCCGGCCATCGCACCAGTGCAGATCCGGATGCAGGTCGGCGAAGAGCTTCTCGGCGCCGCCCGCCGCCAGCTGCTTGGCACGGTAGATGACGTCCGCGTCGAGTACGGCCCGGATCCGCGGCCAGTGCGGCGCGATGAGCCGGTCGTGCGCCGTGCGCAGTTCCGCGGCGATCGCCCGCAGGCCCGCCGCCGGCTGCGCGGCGAGCGCGGCGGCGGCGTCGGGGAGCTCCTCGCCGAACACCCGCCGGAGGCTGGCCCGCACGTGAGACGCGGTCGTTCTCTCCACCGCGGCCAGGTCGTCCTCGATCGCCGTCGCAGCGCCGAGCGGAGCGGGGACGAGGAACTCCGGCCAACTCCGCCGGTCGTTCACGAGCAGCGGCCGGACACGTGACAGACCGAGGGGGCGCCTGGCGATCTCGTCCGCCGCCCACCGCAGCCACCGCAGGTTGAGCGGGTTCCGATCACGACCGCCCAGCTGCTGCAGGCCGGCCACCGTCTCGGACAGCGGTGAGATCGCGAATCGCGTCGCCGCCAGCTCGGCCACACCGAGATCGACCCTCAAAGCCATGAACCGACTATGTACGACTCTGTAGCGGAGGGCTAAATGCTGTCGTGGCGCCGCCCGGCGCCCGAAGATCCCGGCATGAAAGGCATGGAACCGGACGGCACACAGACCGGCACACGACAGGCCGATGCCGAGCCGCGCCTGTCCGCGGCCTACTGGCGGTTGTGGTGGGCGACGGGCGTCAGCACAGCCGGTGACGGCGCGTTCGCCGCGGCGGTTGCGCTGCTGGCCGTCACGGTCACGCGCGACCCGCGGCTCGTGTCGGTCGTGTCCGCGGCGACGTACCTGCCGTGGCTGCTGCTGTCGCTGCCCGCCGGGGCGCTCGTCGACCGGTACGACCGCGCCGGCCTCATGCGGCGCGCGCAGGCGGTCCAGGCCGTGATCGCCGGCGTCATCGCGCTCCTCGCCGCGTCCGGCCGCATCGGCGTCCCAACGTTCGCGGTCATGGCCTTCGGGCTGGGGGCGTGCGCGGTCGTCTCCGCCGGCGCGGCGCAGGCGATCCTGCCGGACCTCGTCGCCAAGCCCCTGCTGCACCGGGCGAACGGCCACCAGCAGACGATCACCACGATCGGCTCCCAGTTCCTGGGACCGCCGATCGGCGGCCTGCTCTTCGCGGTCACTGCGGCGCTGCCGTTCGGGATGGGCGCCGGCTCGTTCGCCCTGTCCGCCGCGCTGCTGACGCCCCTGCCCGGGCGCGGTCCCCGGCAGGGCGGGCGCCCGCCGACGCATCCACTGCACCCGCCGACGCGCACGGCGATCGCGGACGGCCTGCGCTGGCTGGCCCGCCACCGGCTGTTGCGCACCCTCGCCGTCCTGCTCGGTGTCAACACCTTCTGCGGCCACCTCGGTAACGCCACCCTCGTCCTGCTGGCCACCCGGACGCTGGGTCTCGACGCGCGCGGCTACGGACTACTGCTGGCCGGCGCCGCGGTCGGCAGCCTGCTCGGCGGCCTGACCGGCGCGCGCGTCATCAGCAGGGCCGGGGAACTTCCCGCGCTCCTCACCGGGCTCGCCGTGAATGTCGCCGTCTTCATCGGGATCGGACTGAGCCCGAAGGCGATCGTGCTCGGCGTCCTGCTCTCCGTCAACGGTTTCGTCGTCACGCTCTGGAACATCGTGACCGTCAGCCTCCGGCAACAGGTCGTGCCCTCCGAGATGCTGGGCCGGGTGAACGGCGTCTACAGGATGCTCGGCTGGGGTCTGATCCCGCTCGGAGCCCTGGCCGGCGGGTGGATGGCGCACGCGTTCGGGTTGCGCGCGCCGTACCTCGTGGCGGGCGCCGTGCGGGGGATCGCCCTGCTGACCGTGACGCCCGCACTGATCCGCGCCATCCGCGGCCGGAAAGGATCGGGGTAGCCCGGCCCCTCGCTCACGGGGCCTGGAACCCGCGCCCGCACGGGCGATCATTGCTGATCACGACGCCGGTGGTGCCCGGCCTCAGGCACGGCGGCCGGCGGCTTCACCAGCAGACGATGGTCTGGAGTGACGATGGTCTGGAGTCCGGGAGGACGAGCCGGTCCGCCCGGCGCCGCGCCCCGCCGGGTTCCCGGGCGGACGCCGTACGGCCCGGCGGATCGGATGTTCCGGGCGAAGCTCACACTGTTCCCCAATGCGGCCAGATCGCCTAATGTAAGTGGATCCTGACTCCCCCGGAGGACTGCCATGGGTCCCACTGTCGCGATCATCGGTGCCGGATTCGGCGGGCTGTGCATGGCCATCCAGCTCCACAAGGCGGGCATCGACTCCTACACGCTCTTCGAGAAGGGCGACGACGTCGGGGGCACCTGGCGTGACAACACCTATCCCGGGGCCGGTTGCGACATCCCCTCACACCTGTACTCCTTCTCCTTCGAGCGCTATTCCAGCTGGACCCGCCGCTATCCCGGGCAGCCGGAGATCCTCGACTATCTGGAGAGGTGCGCCGACAAGTACGGCCTGCGCCCCCGCATCCGGCTGAACACCGAGGTCGTCTCCGCCGCCTACGACGAGACGCTGGGCAAGTGGCGGGTGCGCACGGCGAGCAGCACGAAAGGCGCGGCGGGAGACGCGGGCGGCGCGGGCGGCGCGGAAGATGGGAACGGCACAGGAGACGGGAACGGCGGCCGCGCGGCAGGCGGGGAGACCGAGGAGCTCTTCGACGTGGTGGTCTCGGCCGTGGGCCAGCTCAACCGGCCGCACCTGCCCGAGATCCCGGGCATGTCGTCCTTCGCGGGGACGTCCTTCCACTCGGCCCGCTGGGACCACTCGGCGGACCTGACCGGCAAGCGGGTGGCCGTGATCGGGACCGGCTCGTCGGCCGCCCAGCTCATCCCGCCGGTGGCCGAGGCCGCCGGGCACCTGGACGTCTTCCAGCGGACCCCCAACTGGGTGATCCCCAAGCCGGACGCCGTCTTCAACCGGGCGGCCCGGGCCGCCTTCCACTATCTGCCGTTCACCCAGCGGGCCTACCGGGAGTGGATCTACCGCTACGCCGAGGGCACCCTCTACCACGCCCTCGCGGGCGGCTGGAGCACCGGTCTGCTCCGCAAGCGCGCCCTGGACCACCTCCGCGCCCAGGTCCCCGACCCGGAGCTGCGCGCCAAGCTCACCCCGGACTACCCGATCGGCTGCAAGCGGGTCGTCATCGACAGCGCCTTCTATCCCGCGCTGACCCGCCGGAACGTGGACGTGGTCACCGACCGGATCGTCCGGATCGTCCCGGAGGGGGTGGAGACCGAGGCCGGGGTCCGCGAGGCGGACACGATCGTCTACGCGACCGGTTTCCTGACCACCGAGTTCCTGGTCCCGATGGAGCTCGCCGGCAGGCAGGGGCGCCGGCTCCACGACGAGTGGAAGGACGGCGCCGAGGCGTATCTGGGCATCGCGGTGCCGAACTTCCCCAACCTGTTCCTGCTGTACGGGCCCAACACCAACCTCGGCCACAACTCGATCGTCTTCATGATCGAGTGTCAGGTCCGCTACATCATGGGCTGCCTGCCGTACCTGAAGGAGCGGGGGCCGATGGAGGTGCGGCCCGAGGCGATGGACAGCTGGCGGCGGGCCCTGGAGCGGGCCATGGACGACATGGTCTGGCAGGCGGGCTGCGCGAGCTGGTACAAGAACGCGGCCGGCCGGGTGACGAACAACTGGCCCGGCTCGACGCCCCTGTACCGCAGGCTCACCCGGGCGCCGCGCCCGGCGGCGTTCCGCTTCGCCCGCTGAACGGCGGCCGCCGACCACCGGCCGGCGACCGATGCTCCACGCCCGCCGATCGGCGGCCGCCGGCCGGTGACGTCACGGATTCCGCGGCGCCCCCGGTCCCGGTAAGGTCCGGGGCACACACACTCGCGAGGAAGGACCCGCCCGTGTCCCCCGCCCCCGCCACCCCCGCCGAGCTGCACGCCGACGCCGTGGTCGCCGACACGCACAACGACCTGCTGATGGCCGTGGCGGCCCGGCCGCCGGAGCGGTGGGCGTCGTTCTTCCGCGAGCGCTGGCTGCCCCAGCTCCGCGAGGGCGGGGTGGACCTGCAGGTGCTGCCGGTCTTCATCGACGGTCAGCACCGGCCGGAGGGGGCGCTCCGGCAGACGCTGCGCATGATCGAGTGCGCGCACACGCTGGCGGAGGGCAACGCCGACGAGGTACGGCTCTGCCTGGACGGGGCCCAGATCGACGAGGCCCTGGCGGAGGACAGGATCGCCCTGGTCCTGGCCCTGGAGAGCATGCCGGGCCTGGACGCGAGCGTCGAGCTGCTTCCCACGATGCACCGGCTGGGGGTGCGGGTCGCCTCGATCGCGCACTGGGGCCGCACTCCGCTGGCCGACGGCAGCGGCGAGGACGCGACCGGGAGCAGGCTGACGGCGGCGGGGGTGGCCGCGGTCCAGGAGATGGAGCGCCTCGGCATGATCTTCGACGTCTCCCACCTGGGCGCGTCGGGCGTGGAGCACGTGCTGGAGCTGGCCAACCGCCCGGTGATGGCGACGCACTCGTCGGCCCGCGCCCTGCGGGACCACCACCGCAACCTGACCGACGACCAGATCCGGGGCGTCGCCGCGACCGGCGGCGTGGTCTGCGTGAACTTCCTGGCCGCCTTCCTCTCCGACGACCCGGCCGCCTTCACGGTGGACCGGCTGGTGGACCACATCGCGCACGTCGCGGCGGTGGCGGGGATCGACCACGTGGGCCTCGGACCGGACTTCATCCGCGAGGTCCTGCGCGACGTCACCCCGCCCTGCTGCGAGTACGGCCCCAGCGGCCTGGACGTGATGGCGTCCGTCCCGGGCCTGGACGGGCCGGCCGGCCTGCCGCTGGTCACCGAGGCGCTGGACAAGCACGGCTTCGCGGAGGAGGAGATCGTCAAGATCCTCGGCGACAACGTGCTGCGGCTGTTCCGCGCCGAGCTGGGCAAGCCCGTCTGATCGGGGAACCGCATCGGTGCGGGACCGGCCCCGGGCAGGCCCGTCCGATCAGCCCTTCCACACGCCGGTGGCCGCGACGGCGCTCACGTAGCCGGCGAAGTCGCGGGGCTCCCGTCCCAGGGCGCGCCGGACGCCGTCGGCCAGGTGGGCGTTGCGCCCGTCCAGGATCTCGGCGAACATCCCGGCCAGCACCTCCGCCTCCATCTCCGGCACGCCGTACTCCATGAGCATGCTCGCGTAGCCGTCGGCGGAGACCGGCACGTAGCGGACCTCCCGCCCGGCCGCCCGGGAGATCTCGGCGGCCGCCTCGGCGAAGGTCAGCAGCCGGGGGCCGGTCACCTCGTACACCTGCCCGGCGTGGCCGTCCCCGGTGAGCGCCGCGGCCGCGACATCCGCGATGTCCTCGGCGTCGACGAACGGCTCGGCGACGTCCCCGGCCGGGAGCGCGATCGTGCCGCCGAGCACCGGCTCCAGCAGGTGGCCCTCGTCGAAGTTCTGGAAGAACCAGCTCGCGCGGACGATCGTCCACTCCGCGCCCGACTCCTGGATCACCCGCTCGGCGGCCGCCGCCTCCGGTTCTCCCCGTCCGGACAGCAGGACCAGCCTGCGGACCCCGCTGTCCACCGCCAGCGCGGCCAGGGCGCGGATCGCGTCGGAGGCCCCGGGCGCGGCCAGGTCCGGGTAGTAGGTCACGTACGCCGCGCCCGCGCCCCGCAGCGCGGGCTCCCAGGTGGCCGGGTCGGCCCAGTCGAAGGGCGGGGTCGCGGACCGGGAGCCGGCCCGCACCGGCAGGCCGCGCTCCCGGAGCCTGGCCTCCACCCGCCTTCCGGTCTTGCCCGTACTGCCTATGATCAAAGTTGTCTTCTCTGCCATGGAATCCGTCATGGAATCAGTGAATCGCGATCTCCATGAGACGCTCCATGGCTGAGATACTCAATTCCATGTTTTATCGTCTACGACTTGTCCGGTGGTTGTCCAGGCCGGGTGTGGGGTGAACGAGATGGACGCGCTGACGGGGCTGCTGGACGGGCCGCGGGCCCGGGAGGCGTTCCTGCTGCGGGCGATGATGGCTCCCCCGTGGTCTGTGCGGATCGAGGACCGCGCCCCCCTCTCCCTGACGGCCGTGGTGCGCGGCGAGGCGTGGGTGATCCCCGACCGGGGCGGGGCGGTACGGCTCCGCCCCGGGGACATCGCGATCACCCGCGGCCCCGATCCCTGCACGTTCGCCGACGACCCGGCCACCCCGCCGCAGGTCGTGGTCCATCCCGGCCAGCGCTGCACCACCCCGGAGGGCGAGGAGCTGTCCGAGGCGATGACCCTGGGCGTACGGACCTGGGGGAACGACCCGGACGGCCCGATGGTGATGCTCGTCGGCACCTACCAGCCGCACTCCGAGATCAGCCGGCGGCTGCTGCGGGCGCTGCCCACGCTGCTGGTCCTGCCGGGCGACTCCCTGGGCAGCCCGCTCGTCCCGCTGCTCGGCCAGGAGATCGTCAGGGAGGAGCCCGGCCAGGAGGTCGTCCTGGACCGGCTGCTGGACCTGCTGCTCATCGCCGTGCTGCGGGCCTGGTTCTCCCGTCCCGAGGCCGAGGCGCCGGCGTGGTACCACGCGCTCGGCGACCCGGTGGTGGGGCGGGCGCTGCGGTTGCTCCACGCCCACCCCGACCGTCCCTGGACGGTGGCCGGGCTCGCCGCCGAGGTGGGCGTCTCCCGGGCGGCGCTGGCCCGCTCCTTCACCGAGCTGGTCGGCGAGCCGCCCATGGCGTACCTGACGGACTGGCGGCTGACGCTCGCCGCCGACCTGCTGCGCGGCTCCGACGCCACGGTCGGCGCCGTGGCCGCGCGGGTCGGGTACGGCAGCGCCTTCGCGCTCAGCACCGCCTTCAAGCGGGTGCGCGGGGTCAGTCCCCAGGAGCACCGCAGGAAGGCGCGGGCCGAGGAGCCCGAGGCGGTCAGTCAGTCGTGAGACTCTCCTTTTCCGACTTTTCCGACTTTTCCGACAGATAGGTCTCGCGGACCTTGGAGCGGGAGAGCTTCCCGGTGGGGGTGCGGGGCAGCTCGTCCCGGAACTCGATCACCCGGGGGTGCTTGAAGTGGGCGATGCGCGGCTGGAGGTGCTCCAGCAGTTCCCCGGCCGACGGCCGGGGACCGGGGGCGGCCTGGATGAGCGCGACCACGGTGTGGCCCCACTCGGGGTCGGGGACCCCGATCACCGCCACGTCCGCCACCGCCGGGTGCTCCAGCAGCGCCGCCTCGATCTCGGCGGGGTAGATGTTCACCCCGCCGGAGATGATCAGGTCGGTGCGGCGGTCGCACAGGAACAGGTAGCCGTCCTTGTCGAGATAGCCGATGTCCCCCGGGGTATACCACTCCCCTCGCATGCTGGCCGCCGTCTTGGCCGGGTCCTTGTGGTATTCGAAGCCGCCGATGCCCGACTTGACGAAGATCATGCCGGGCTCGCCGGGCGGCAGTTCCATACCGCTCTCGTCGAGGATCCTGACCTCGAAGGTCGGGGCCGGACGGCCGACGGTGCCGGGGCGCTCCAGCCACTCCCGCGGTTTGACGGCGAAGGCGATGGCCGACTCGGTGGAACCGTAGTACTCGTACAGGACCGGGCCCCACCAGTCCATGATCCCCTGCTTGACCGCCACCGGGCAGGCGGCGGCGGTGTGGATCACCTGCCGGAGCGACGACACGTCGTGGCGCTCGCGCACCTCGGGCGGGAGCCGCAACATCCGGTGGAACATGGTCGGCACCATCATGGCGTTGGTGACCCGGTGGCGCGCGATCAGCTCCAGGACCGTCTCCGGCTCGAACTTCGGCGCGATCACCAGCGTGTGCCCCAGGTGCAGGGCGAAGATGGTGTGCGCGCACGGGGAGGAGTGGTACATCGGCGAGGTGATCAGGTGGATCTCGTCACCGGGCTTCAGGTCGCACACCTCGCCGAGGAACCAGGTGTAGAGCGGGATCGTCGCCTCCGGCTCGGTGTCCGACAGCGGACGGCGCACCCCCTTGGGGAAGCCGGTGGTGCCCGAGGTGTACCACATGACGGCGCCGGACGTCCGGTCGCCGGGCTCGGTCTCCGGCTGCCCCTCGGCCAGGGCGGCGGCCCCGCCCGACTCCGGGGTGACCGTCAGCCGGGCCCCGCTGTCGCCGACGATGTAGTCGATCTCCCTCTCGGTCAGGTGCCAGTTGATCGGCACGTAGTACAGCCCGATCTGCCCGGTGGCCATCAGCATGGTCACCGCGTCGATCCCGTTGGGCAGCACGCCCGCGACCGCGTCGCCCCTCTTCAGGCCCCGGGCCCGCAACCCGTGCGAGACCCGGTTCACTCGGGCGAGCAGCTCGCCGTACGTCGTCACCGTCCCGTCGGTGTCGATCACCGCCCGGCGGTCCGGGTCGGCCTGTGCGATCCGGTAGAAGCCTGGCAGCCCGCTGATGTCGGCCATGCGTTCTTCTCCTCTCACAGCTCCAGCAGGTCGGCGAGGCGGGCCCGGTGCGTCCGCGGCGGCCCGAGGAGGACCTCGTCGGCCTTGGCCCGCTTGTAGTACAGGTGGGCGTCGTGTTCCCAGGTGAAGCCGATGCCGCCGTGCAGCAGGAGGCTGTCGCGGGCCACCTCGAAGCAGGCCCGGCCCAGGTAGACCTGGGCGAGCGCGGCGGCCGCGGGCAGCTCTGCGGGGGCCTCGTCGGCGGCCCAGGCCGCGTGCCGGACGATCGACTCGGCCTGCTCCAGCTTGCAGTGCATGTCGGCGAGTTTGTGCTTGACCCCCTGGTAGGAGCCGATGAGCCGGTTGAAGGCCACCCGGACCTTGCTGTAGGCGACGATCGCGTCCAGCGCGGCCCGGAGCACGCCGAGCTGCTCGGCCGCCACCGCCACCGCCAGCAGGTCCCGGGTGCGGGCCAGACCGTTCTCGTCGCCCTCCGAGATCACCCGGCCCGCGGCGCCGTCGAAGGTCACCCCGGCCTGGCGGCGGGTGGGGTCGAGCGTGGTGAGCGCCCGCCGGGTGACGCCCTCGGCGGCGGACTCCACCGCCACCAGCGCCCCGTCCGCGGTCTCGACCAGCAGCACGTCGGCGTCCATGCCGTTGATCACCTGGGGAGCGGTCCCGCGCAGCACGGCCCGGCCGTCCCCGCCCGCGGCGTCGACGCCGACGCCGGACGCCGGGACGTAGACGGCGTTCAGGCGTCCCTCGGCGATGCCGGAGAGCAGTTCCTTGTCCGGCGTGCGGGCCTGGGTGAGCGCGACGGCGGCGGCCGTGGTGGCCAGGAACGGCCCCGGCAGCAGCGCCGCCCCGGTCTCCTCCAGGACCACGGCGAGTTCGGCGTGTCCGGCGCCGGCGCCGCCGTACTCCTCGGGGACGATCAGGCCGGTGAGCCCGAGCTCTCCGGCCAGCCTCCGGTAGACGGCCGGGTCGTGGCCGGTCTCGGAGTCCATCGCGGTCCGTACGGCGGACAGCGGCGAGGCCGTGGCGAGGAAGCCGCGGACGGCCTCGCGCAGCTCCCGCTGCTCCTGGGTGAGAACGAGCTTCATGCGAGCCTCCCGTCCGCGGCGGAGGCGTCCCCGCTCGTCCTCAAATCCTTGAACGGCACGTTCTTGTCGGTCCGCGGCTCGGGCGGGAGGTTCAGCACCCGCTCGCCGACGATGTTGCGCATGATCTCGTTGGTCCCGCCGCCCAGGGCCATCCCGGGGGCCATCGCGATCGTGTTGGCCAGCCGGACGCCCGCGCTCTCGCCGCCGTCGCCCTCACCCGGGTAGGCCACGGCCTCCGGCCCGGCCAGCGAGGTGGCCAGGTCGGCCTGGAAGAGGGTCAGCTCGGCCAGCAGCAGCTTGGCCGCGCTGCCCCGGGCCCCGGGGAAGATCCCCGCCTTGGTCTCCTGGGCGAGCCGCTGGTTGAACAGGGCGAGCGCGCGCGAGCGCACGTAGAGCTCGACGAGCTGGTCCCTGACCAGGGGGTCGGTGGCGCCGCCCGGGCCGGCGTGGGCGGCGCGCAGCGCCTCGAAGGCGGCCGGGTTGTCCTTCTGCCCGCCCATGCCGACGCCGCTGGAGATCGACAGGCGCTCGTGCAGCAGGGTCGTGACCGCGCAGCTCCAGCCGTCGCCGACCTTGCCGACCACGTTCTCCGCCGGGATGTGCACGCCGTCGAAGAAGATCTCGTTGAAGTGGGCGCGGCCGCTCATGTCCCGCAGCGGCCGGACCGTGACGCCGGGGGCGTGCATGTCCACGATGAACATGGTCAGCCCCTTGTGCTTGGGCACGTCCACGTCGGTACGGGCCAGCAGCAGTCCCAGGTCGGCGTGGTGGGCGACGGAGGTCCAGACCTTCTGGCCGTCGACCACCCAGCCGCCGTCGGTGGGGACCGCCCGGGTCTGCAGCGCCGCGACGTCGCTGCCGGCGCCGGGCTCGGAGAAGAGCTGGCACCAGATCTCCTCCCCGCGCAGCAGCGGCCGGATGTAGCGCCGCCGTTGCTCGTCGGTGCCCAGGTCGACCAGGGTGGGCCCGCACATGCCCAGGCCGATGGAGAACACGTAGGTCGGCAGGGCGAAGTCCTGGGCCTCGGCGGCGAAGGCGCGGTCCTCGGCCTGGGTCAGGCCCTGCCCTCCCCACTCGCGGGGCCAGGTGATGCCGGAGTAGCCCGCGTCGTACAGCTTCACCATGAATTCCTTCGCGGCGGCCACGCCGCCCGCGTCGGGTGCGCCCTCGGCCCTGGTGTCCGGGGCGTTCTCCGCCAGCCAGGACCTGGCCCCGCGGCGGTACTCGTCAAGATCCATGCCCGCTCCAATCAGTGCTCACTTACTCTAACCAGCGGGCGATCAGCCGTACAGAGCATCGCTCTACACGAGAAGCGGATGCGATCTTTGCCCTCACTTGGCCATGTATCGCCAGGAAAAGGCAATCAATCTGCCTGATGCGATCGTCTGAGAGCGTGCACGCGGGATCCCGCCCGCGAAGTCCCGTCGCGCGTCGGGGTTCCGCGGGATCCGCGGGCAGGCTCCAATCCGGGGGGTGAAGATCGGCGTGCCCGTACGGCGCTCGTGGTCTGTCCGGACCCGGCTCACGCTGATCGCCGTCACCACGGCCGCCCTGTCCGACACCGCCGTCACGGCGGTGGCGCTGTACTTCCTGCACGACCTCGCGGACGCCTACTATCCCGGCGAGCCGATCCCCTGGTACGTCCACCCCGGGCTGTTCGCCTTCCTGGTGGGCACCTCCGCGCTGGGCGTGGCCTTCTCCGGCATCAGCGCCTACCGTACGGTGACCGGCGCGCTGGGCCCGGTGAACTCGATCACGAGCGAGCTCGCGGAGATCACCTCGACCGACCTCGGCCGCCGGGTGCCGGTGCCGGATGCCCACGACGAGATCAGGGAGCTGGCCCAGACGATCAACCAGGCCCTGGACCGCCTGGAGAAGGCGGTGGAGCGGCAGCGCAGGTTCGCCTCCGACGCCTCCCACGACCTGCGCAGCCCGCTGACCGCCATGCGCGCCCAGGTCGAGGAGGCGCTGCACTATCCCGAGGACGTCGACTGGGGGCCCAAGGCGCAGGCCATGCTCGCCAGCCTGGACCGGCTCCAGGCGATCGTGGCCGACCTGCTGACGCTCGCCAAGCTCGACGCCGCCGCGCCCTCCGCCCGGGAGCGGATCGACCTGGGCCGGATGGTCGCCGACGAGCTGGACCGCCGCGAGCGCCGGGTCGAGGTGGTCCGGAGGCTGGAGCCCAGCGTGACGGTGGCCGGCGACCCGCTCCAGCTGGCCCGGCTGCTGACCAACCTGATGGACAACGCCGAGCGGCACGCGACCTCCGCCATCATGGTCACCGTCTCGGCCCACGAGGGCAAAGCCGTGCTGGAGGTGCTGGACGACGGGGCCGGGATCGCCCCCGCCCAGCGGGAGGTGGTCTTCGCCCGGTTCACCCGGCTGGACGCCGCACGGGCCCGGGACGCCGGGGGCACCGGGCTGGGCCTGCCCATCGCCAGGGAGATCGCCCAGACCCACGGCGGGAGCCTGGTCGTGGAGGACAGCTCCCGGGGTGCGCGCTTCGTGCTGCGCATTCCGCTGGCCCGCAGGGCCAGCGACCCCGGCCGCCCGTCAGGGCACTCCCCGGGCCGGGCGGCGGCCGGGTAGCACGGCCAGGAGCATCGCCGTCGCGATCAGCCCTCCCCCGAGCAGGACGGCCCAGGTGAGCGGCTCGCCGTACACGACGGCGGCCAGGGCGGTCACCCAGAGCGGCTGGGCCGACAGGATCACCGCCGCGGGCGCCGGGGGGACGTGGGCCTGTCCGAAGGAGCGGGCCAGGAAGCCCAGGGCGCAGGCCACGATCGACAGGTGGGCGAGGATCGCCCAGTCGGCGGGGGACGAGGGGAGGGTGAGGCCGTCCGGGACGGCGAGGATGCCCGTCATGAGGGCGATGACGCCGAGCTGGATCACCGCGACCGCGTAGGCGTCCTGCCGGGCCCGCTCGAAGGCGCCCAGCACCAGGGTGTGGGCGGAGTACAGGATCGCCGACAGCAGGGTGACGGCCAGCGCCGGCAGGGAGACGTCGGCGTCCCCGCCCCCGCGCAGGAGGGTGAAGACCGTCATCGCGGCCGTCGCCAGGGCGACCGCCGTCCAGGTCCGGCCCGAGAGCCTGGCCCCCAGCAGGACCAGCCCGAGGACCGGTGTGATCACCACGTAGGACCCGACGGTGAACCCCGAGACCGGCGACGGCAGGTCGTGCAGCGCCACCGCCTGGGCGGTCTGCCCCACCCCGAACAGCAGACCGAGCAGGATGCCGGTGATCCAGGTTCTCTCCGGCAGCCCGCGCAGGCAGCGCGGATGCAGCGCGAACAGCACCAGCGTCGCCACCCCGTATCGCTCCGCGAGCAGGTCGGCCACGGGAATGCGGCCGATCAGGTCTTTCATCAGCGGGAAGGCCGACCCCCAGGCGGCGCTGACGAACAACAGAAGCACGGCTCCCACCAGGGGTCGGGGAGCGGTCACTGCTGTCACAAGGGAAGCGTCGCATCACCGTGAGCGAGCGAGCGCTGCTCCGCAAGCCCGGGAGTGGACTGATTACAACCCTGAGTTAAGGACGTCCCTCCGGCATGAGGCAGCTTCATCCCCAACTCGGACCCCACGAGACGTCCTACGGATCGTAGGGGCCCGCGCGGAGGACGGACGTGAGACACCTCACATCCTCCGGGGGACTTCCCGCTCTATTGGATTCTCCGTACAATTAAGGAGCAGGACATCCGATGGGAGTTGCACCGATGACACCCGCTCCGAGCACCACAGCGAACAGAGAGAACGACCAGCAGGTCGTGGAGAAGCGCGCCTACGAGGCGGTCATCGAGCGTCTCTCCAAGGCCTCGGTCGACAAGCACTGGGAGCCCTACGTCGACATCCCCTGGGACGACCCGGACTTCCAGGTCCGCCAGGACGACCCGCGCTGGGAGCTGCCCGGGGTCGACAAGCTGGGCGGCCATCCGTGGTACCGGGCCCAGCCCCCCGCGGTCCGGGCCAAGATCGGGCTGTGGCGGGTGGCGACCGCCATGAAGATCGGCCTGCAGTTCGAGAACCTGCTCAAGCGCGGCCTGCTCAACTACGCCTACCGGCTGCCGAACGGCACCCCCGAGTTCCGCTACGTCTACCACGAGACCATCGAAGAGGGACATCACGGGATGATGTTCCAGGAGTTCGTGAACCGCACGAAGCTCCCGATCAAGGGCATGCCCGGGCCGCTCAGCCTGCTCGCCCAGATCACCCCGTGGATCCCGCTGATCTCCACCGAGCTGTTCTTCATCTTCGTGCTCGGCGGCGAGGACCCGATCGACCACGTGCAGCGCAAGACCCTCAAGGAGGGTCAGATCAAGCACCCGCTCGAAGAGACCATCATGCGCATCCACATCGCGGAGGAGGCCAGGCACATCTCCTTCGCCCGGCACTACCTGCGCCGCCGGGTCCCGCGCATGCCGCGCTACCGCCGCTTCACGCTGGGGATCATCTCGCCGGTCATCCTGGGCATCATGGCCCGGATCATGCTCTCGCCCCCCGGGTCCATGATCAGGGCGTTCCGCATCCCGGAGCAGGTGGTCAAGGACGTCTACACCGAAAATCCCGAGGCCGCCGCGCAGATCCGCGACTCGGTGAGCAAGACCCGGGAGCTCTGCGCCGAACTGGGCATGATGAACGCGCTCCAGCGCAGAGTCTGGAAGATCATGGGAATCTACGACGCCCCCCCTGCGAAGAAAGCGGCACGGTGAGCGAATCATCTGACAGGTCATCCGGCTCCGGCACCGCCCGCCCCGGAGCCAGGACGGCGATCGTGACGGGAGGCGCGTCCGGCATCGGCCGGGCCGTCTGCCGCGAGCTGAGCCGGCGCGGCATGCACGTCGTGGCCGCCGACATCGACGAGGCGGGGGCCGAGCGCACCGCCAAGGAGTTCGGCTGCGCGAGCGCCGGGCTCGACGTCACCGACGCGCGGGCCGTACGGGACCTCGTCCGGCGGGTCAAGGACGAGCGCGGACGGCTGGACTTCATGTTCAACAACGCCGGGATCGCGGTCGGCGGCACCACCGACGAGCTCACCCTCGACCACTGGAACCGCACGATCGACGTGAACCTGCGCGGCGTGGTCCACGGCGTGCACGCCGCCTACCCGATCATGCTGGAGCAGGGCCGCGGCCACATCGTGAACACCGCCTCACTGGCCGGGCTCACCCCCGCCCCCCTGATGCTGCCGTACACCGCGACCAAGCACGCGGTGGTCGGGCTCTCGCTCGCGCTGCGGGCCGAGGCGCGGGCGCACGGCGTACGGGTGAGCGTGGTCTGCCCCGGTTTCACCGACACCCCGCTGCTGGACCACGCCAACCCCGGCCTGCCGCAGACCGCCACGGGCGCCGACGCCCGCGGCTCGGCGACCAGGACCATGGGCCGGCTCTACTCCGTCGACTCCCTGGCCGACGACATCATGCGGGGGGTCGCGCGGAACAAGGCGCTCATCGTGGCTCCGGCCTCGGGACGGCTGGCCTGGCGGGGGGTGCGGCTCTCCCCCGCGGCGGCGGTCCGCGTGGCCGCCCTCGCCGTACGGCGGCTGCGCGGCTAGCGCCTCCGGCCTGCGAGCGGCGGACGACCGTCCCGGGGCCCGCGGCCGTGCGCCGGGCGCCCCGGGCCGCCGAGCGGCGGACGGCCGTTCCGGGTCCATGTCGGGTTGCTCCCGGAACGGCCGTCCGTCCCCCGCTCTCAGCGCTGCCCGGAGGCTCCCAGGTTCCCGGCGAGCAGCTCGATCAGGGGTCCGCGGCGCACGCAGGACGACAGCGCGAACGAGTCGGCCAGCGCGAGCAGTTCCTCGTCGGACAGCCCCTTGAACAGGGCCGCGTACTCGGGAAGCAGCGCCTGCGCGATGAGGATGTGCCGGATCAGGTCGTCGGTCTGGTAGCGGGCGCCCCACGGGTAGGGGTCCCACCCGGGGAACTCGGTCTCCACCAGCCGGTGCAGCGGCGCGAGGACGTCGGCCGATTCCTCCATGGTGGAGCCCCACCGGTCGGCGCCCAGGCGCGCCTTCTTGGCGATGAACGGCCCGAAGCGCTCCAGGTACGGCCCGGCCGGGTCCGGGGTCGCCAGGCCCTGGAGCCCGACGTCCTTGTAGGTCCACAACGACCAGCCGGCCCCGTGGGCGTCGTAGATCTCCAGCTGGTCGCGGAGGATCTGGTAGCGCTGCTCGTCGACCGCCGGGTCGCCGGTGTAGACGGGGCCGAACTCCCCCACCCACAGCGGCGTGCCGGTCTGGCGCTGGAAGACGGTGCGCCGCTCGAAGGTCCGCTCCAGCTGGGCCCGGTCCACCCACTCGCCCCGGGTGTGGCCGGGGTACGGCCCGCCGTGCGCGAAGCCCGCCAGGGCGTAGTCGTGGCAGACGAAGACGGTGTTCTCGTAGAGCTCGCGGAAGACCGAGAAGTCGGTGGAGTAGGTGTTGCCGTCGAGGAAGAGCACGTGGTGCGGGTCGGCGGCGCGCACCGCCTTGACCAGCCGGTCGTAGAACGGGCCGACCACGCGCCCGCCGGAGTCGCCGGGCTCGTTGACGGGGTTGTACCCGGCCACCCACGGGTTGTCCCGGTAGCGGTCGGCCATCACCTCCCACAGGTGGACCACCCGGTCCTGGAAGTGGCGGTGCCGCCAGAAGGAGGCCACGTGCGTGGGGTTGTCGGAGTGCCAGTGCTGGTTCTGCGCGCCCGGAACCGCGTGCAGGTCGATCACGCTGTAGATCCCGTGCCGGCCGAGCAGGTCGATCACCCGGTCCAGGTGGCGGAAGCCGTGCTCGATGATCTCCAGAGGCCGGTCGTCGGACTCGAAGTGACGGTAGTTGACCGGGATCCGCACGCAGTTCATGCCGATCTCGCTCAGGAGGGCCGCGTCGGCCTCGCCGAAGAACGACGTCAGCAGCCGGTCGAAGAACAGCTCGGCGCGTTCCTCTCCGATCGCCTCCGCCACGGCCTCGCGCATCGCCGACTCGTTCGCGGGGTAGCCGGTGATGAAGTTCTCCATGTTCATCCAGCCCCCGAGGCCCACTCCGCGCAGCCGTACCGGGGTGCCGTCGGCGGCGACGAGGTGGGTTCCGGACACATGCAGGGTCACGCGT
Organism: Planobispora longispora; assembly: GCF_016863135.1. Classification (GTDB taxonomy): domain Bacteria; phylum Actinomycetota; class Actinomycetes; order Streptosporangiales; family Streptosporangiaceae; genus Planobispora; species Planobispora longispora. The sequence continues at coordinate 163,862 of NZ_BOOH01000021.1, read as the reverse complement.
TCATCCCTTCGTAGCTCCAGCGGTCAGTCCGCTGATCAGGTGACGTTCGGCGACCGCGTAGAAAGCCAGCGCGGGCACCATGGCCAGGACGACGTAGGCGAGGGTTCGGGCGATGTCGCTGGAGTACTGTCCCTGGAACTGCTGGACGCCCAGCGGGATGGTCCACCAGTCGGGGTCGTTGAACACCGCCAGCGGCAGGAAGAAGTTGTTCCAGCTGGCCACGATCGCCAGGACCGAGACGGTGGCGAGGGCGGGCCGGGCCATCGGCAGCAGGACGCGCCAGAAGACGCCGAACGGCGTGCAGCCGTCGATGACGGCGGCCTCCTCCACCTCCCGCGGGATCGCGGCGAAGAAACCGCGCAGAATGATGATCGTCATCGGCAGGCCGAACGCGGCCTGGACCAGGATCACCCCGAGCGGGTTGTCGAGCAGCCCGAAGGTGCGCATCAGGACGAACAGCGGCAGGATCGCCACCGCGAAGGGGAACATCAGCCCGGCCGTGAAGATCGTGAAGAGTACTTCCCTGCCCCGGAACGCGAAGCGCGCGAACGCGAACGCGGCCATCGCCGACAGCCCCACGACGAGCACCGTGGTGGCCAGCGCGATGAAGACGCTGTTGCCGATCTGCCGCCAGAAGGAGCCGGAGGCGAGCACCTCGGTGTAGTTCTCCGGGTGCCACGGCGCGGGCAGCCCGAAGGGGTTGGAGGCCAGCTGGGCGTTGTCCTTGAACCCGCCGAGCAGGGCGAACACGAGCGGGACGAGGACGAACACCGCCAGCGTCGCGGCCAGCAGGTGCAGCGAGACCCCCTTGGCGCGCGACGGCCCGGCGGGACGGCGGCGGCGGTCCGGGCGGCGGCCCGCCGCGGGACCGGCCACCGGGCTCGGCACGGGGCTGCTCATCGGTGGTCTCCCATCGTCGTCACGGCGCCCCGGGTGTCCCTCCGCATGACGAAGCGCAGGTAGGCGAGCGCGAAGATCATGCTGAGGACGAACATCACCACGCTGATCGCGCTGGCGTAGCCGATCTGGGTGCGCTTGAAGCCGAACTGGAACATCGTCACGGCCATCGTCTCGGAGGCGTGGTCGGGCCCGCCCGCGGTGAGCACCCAGACCAGGTCGAACAGCTGGATCGTGCCGATGATGGACAGGAAGGCGGCGATGCGGACGGTCGGGCCGAGCAGCGGGAGCGTCACGTACCGGAACTGCTTCCAGGGGGTGGCCCCGTCGATGGCGGCGGCCTCGCCGAGCTCCCTGGGGATGCTCTGCCGGCCGGCCAGGAACAGGATCATGTAGAAGCCGAAGTACTTCCAGGTCATGACCAGGAACAGGGCGGGCAGGACGGTGGACGGGTCGGCCAGCCACGCGCGTTCCAGCTCCTCCAGGCCCACCGCGCGCAGGATCTGGTTGGCCAGTCCGGCCTCCGGCGAGAGGATCAGCGAGAACAGGACACCGGTGATCACCTCGGACAGGACGTAGGGCGCGAAGAACATCAGCCGGTAGACCGCCCTGCCGCGCATCCGCTGGTTGAGCAGGAGCGCCAGGCCCAGTGCGAGCGGGAGCTGGATCGTCAGCGACAGGACGATGATGATCAGGCCGTTCCGCAGGTCGCCGTGGAAGACGTCGCTGGCGAAGAGCCGGGTGAAGTTGTCGAAGCCGATGAAGTCCTCGGGCCGGCCGCCCAGGCCGTTCCAGCGGAACAGGCTGGTGTAGGCCGCGATCGCGATGGGGGCGAGCACCAGCAGGCCGTACAGCACCAGGGCCGGCAGCAGGAACAGGGCGATGGTCGCCAGGCCCCTGAGCCGGCGGCGGCGCCGGTCCGCGGCCCGCGGAAGGCCGGGCCGCGGACCGGCTCCGGGCTGTGCCCGCTTCTCCGGGCGCTCCGTCAACGCCGGATGTGTCATATGCGTTGCTCCGTGTCGGGGGGTGGACGGGCGGGCGGGCCGATCGGCCCGCCCGCCGCTGCCGGACGCCGTTACCCTTCGGCCTTGGCCGTCTCGGTGATGGCGGCCGAGACCTGCTCGGGTGTCTTGGAGCCCGCGATGAGCCCGGCCACGCTGTCGTTGATCTCCTGTCCGACCGCGGGCGGGTAGGCCTGGTCCAGGTAGAGCTGGAAGCCGGTCGCCCCGGCCAGCGTGCCGGCCACGTTCTTGAGGTTGGCGTCCTTGATCGCCTCCTCGGCGCCGTTCACCGCCGGGAGTCCGGCGCCGGACTCCACGAACTGCTTCTGGTTGTCCATCTGGGTGATGAACTTCAGGAAGTCCACGGCCTCGGCGGGGGCGTCCGCGCCGACGGCGAAGCCGTTGCCGCCGCCGAGCGCCTCGGTGGCCGTCCCCTTGCCGCCCTCGACCGCGGGGAAGGGGAAGAAGGCGAGGTCCTCGCCGATGCCGCCGCCGGAGTCCTTCTGCACGGACGGGGCCCACTGCCCCATCAGCTCCATCGCGGCCTTGCCGCCGCCCACCGTGGCGGCCTGCCCGTCGGGCGTGCTGTAGGCCGCGTTGAGGAAGCCCTTCTGGAAGGGCTGGAGGTCGACCAGCTCCTTGAGTCGCTGTCCCGCGGCGACGAAGTCGGGCCCGGTGAAGTCGTGGGTGGTCGCCGCCTGCTTGAGCGCCTCGAGCCCGCCGACGCGCATGGCGAGGTAGGTCCAGTAGTAGTGGCCGGGCCACTTCTCCTTGCCCGCCAGCGCGATGGGGGTGATCCCCGCCGCCTTGAGCTTCTTGACCGTCTCCAGGAAGGCCGCCCACGTCGCGGGCGGCTCCGAGACGCCGGCCTTCTCGAAGAGCTTCTTGTTGTACCAGAAGCCCACCATGCCGACGTCGATCGGGACGCCGTACGTCTTGCCGTCTACCTGGTAGGCGGCCAGCGCCGCCGGGGTGAAGTCCGCGATCGCCTTCGCGTCCCCGAGGTCCTTGACGATCCCGGCGTCGAGCTGCTGCTTGAGCACGCCGCCGCCCCAGGTCGAGAAGATGTCCGGGGCGCTGGCCGCCGTGGTGACGGTGGCCATCTTGGACTTGAACGCGTCATTCTCCATGGCCGTCACCTTGATGGTGACATTGGGGTTCTTGGCCTGGTACGCCTTGACCCACCCCTCGTAAATCGTCTTGTTCGGCTCGGCGGTCCCGATGTGCCACCAGTCGAGAGTGACCTTTCCTCCGCCGGCGGCCGGCTCCGGGCTCTCGCCCGCGTCGCTGCCACAACCTCCGAGGAGGAGGACGGAGGCTGCCAGTACTGCTACACCGTGTCGACGCAGTGACATCGCCGTCAATCCTTTCCGCGTCGCATGAAAGTTTCGGATAGCCCCCGAATGTTTCATGGCCGGAAGCCTAGGTAAAAATCGGGTGAAGCGTCAATAGACCTCGACGGACATTGGGGACATGGGCCGACAACATGTGCATCTCAGGTCCCGAAAGGTTTCGGCTAGACTTCGCCACATGTCCACCAAGAGGCGGGTAACGATCGCTCAGATCGCGGAAGAGGCCGGGGTCTCGGTCCCCACGGTGTCCAAGGTCATCAACGGCAGGCCCGAAGTGGCCCCCGACACCCGCCACCGGGTCGAGCGGCTGCTCCACAAGCACGGCTACCAGCGCCGCGTCAGCCAGGACGACGGACCGGCCGGCCTGGTCGACCTGGTCTTCGCCGAGATCGAGAGCCCGTGGGCCATGGAGATCGTCCGCGGCGCCGAGGACGCGGCCCACGAGGCGGGCGCCAGCGTCGTCATCTCCGTGCTGCACACCCACGCGGGGCCGGGCCGCGACTGGCTGGAGCGGCTCGCCGCCCGCCGCACCGACGGAGTGGTGATCGTCGCGTCCAAGCTCTCCAGCATGGTGCAGGCCCAGCTCACCGCACGATCCCTGCCGTTCGTGGTGGTCGACCCCGAGGGTGAGCCCGCGCCCGGCGTCGCCTCGGTCGGCGCGACCAACTGGCACGGCGGCCTGGCCGCCACCCGACACCTGCTGGAGCTGGGACACCGGCGCATCGGCATGATCAGCGGGCCCGCCGACATGCTCTGCAGCCAGGCCAGGATCGACGGCTACCGCGCCGCGCTGGAGACCGCCGGGATCGAGGCCGCGCCCGAACTGATCCGCCGCGGCACCTTCCTGGTCGACTCCGGGCACGACCACGGCCACGCCCTGCTCTCCCTCGGCGACCCTCCCACCGCGATCTTCGCGGGGAGCGACCTGCAGGCCTTCGGCGTCTTCGAGGCGGCCCGCCAGCGCGGGATGCGCGTCCCCGAGGACCTGTCCGTGGTCGGCTTCGACGACCTCCCGCTGTCCCGCTCGGCCTGGCCGCCGCTGACCACCGTCCGCCAGCCGCTCCAGGAGATGGCCGCGCTGGCCGCCCGGACCGTGCTCGGCATGAGCCGGGGGGAGGCCCCGGAGACCCGGCGGGTGGAGCTCGCCACCGAGCTCATCGTCCGGGAGAGCACCGCCCCGCCCCGGCTGTGATCCCTTCTCCGGCGACCCCTTCCCCGGATTCCCCGGCGTTCCTCAGCGACCCCTCCCTCGGGCGTTTCCCCTTTCACAAAACGGACATAAGCCCCCTTAAAACGAAATATCTCTTGGGGGGTTCCATGAGTTCGAAGTCGCGTCAGACGAAGGCGCAGCACCAGCAGCAGAAGGCGACGCCGGTCCGCAAGGGGCCGGGCCCGGTGACCTCCGCCCAGCTGCGCGAGGAGAAGGGCGGCGGCCAGGGGGCCGGCCGGGGCGCCGGCGGGCCTCAGGGGCAGCGCCAGGCTCAGCGTCTGGCCAAGCAGTCGATGCCGCTGCGCCGGGGTCAGCACACGGGGACCAACCGCCAGTCCTGAGAGCGGAGGAGCGCCGGCGGGCCGGTCAGGGCGTCAGCAGGCCCGGTGCGGCACGGCGCCGGCGGGCCGGTCAGGGCACTGAGCGGATCTTCCAGACGAGGCCGGCCCCGAGCAGGACCAGCGCGGCCGAGACCAGGTAGAGCACGGGATAACCACCCGCGCCCGCCACGATCGGCCCGGCGATGACCGGGCCGAGCACCTGGGGGCCGGAGTTGGCGATGTTGATCACACCCAGGTCCTTCGCGCGGCCCTCGGCCGTGGGCAGGACCTGGGTGACCAGGGCGTTGTCGACCGACAGGTAGACGCCGAACCCGATCCCGAGGATCGCCGCGCCCGCCATGGTCACCGGCCACAGCGGCCAGAACGCGAGCATCACCGCCGGGACCGCGCCGATCAGCCCGGAGACGGTGACCAGCGTCTTGCGGCGGCCCAGGCGGTCGGAGACCACCCCGGCCACGACGGTGGTGAGCACGACGGCCGCCGTGTAGATCAAGATGAGGACGAGCAGCCCGTCCTCGGCCTTCTCCCCGGGGAACAGCCGCTCGTAGCCGACCGCGTCGGCGAGGAAGTACAGCAGGTACAGCGTGGCCGTCGCATTGCCCAGCTGCATCAGGAACCGGGTCAGCCACGCCCAGAAGAAGTCGGGGTGGGCGCGGGGGCTGATCCGGAAACTCCGCAGGAAGGCGCGCGCGTCGAACGGCGGACGGGAGCCCAGGGGCGGGTCGGCGGTGGTGAGGACGAACGGCAGGGCGCACAGCGGGATCAGCGCGGCGATCAGGAGGTAGCCCGCGTCCACGGTGGTGGCGACCATGGTGACCAGCACGACCGCCAGAACCACGCCGAGAGACTGCGGGATCCCGATCCAGCCGGACACCTCGCCCCGCTGCCGGACCGGAACGTGGTCGGGGACCCCGGCGTTCAGCGACGCCTGCATCATGTTGAGCCCCGCCTGGGCCAGGCACCAGCCGATCACCATCCCGATGATCGTGCTCTGCCCCGCGAGGAGGACCAGCGCCCCCGCACCGGCCAGGGCGCCGGCGAGCGTCCAGGGATGCCGCCGACCGGCCAGCCCCGAGCGGCCGAACCTTCCCCAGGGCCGCGGACTCCGCCCGGGCCGTCCCGCGCCGCCCGCCCCGGCCCGCCGGGCCGTGCGGTCGGACAGCGCTCCCACGATCGGGTTGGTCAGCATCGCCACCGCGGCCCCCGCTCCGGTCACCACCGCCAGCGCGGTCTCCTTGCCTCCCGGGGAGATCTGGGCCGCCTGCGAGGGCAGCAGCACCTGCAGCGGCCCGAAGTACCCCATCCAGAGGGCCAGGTTGGCCAGGGAGATCCCGGCGACCCACCACGGCCCCACCCGGCGCGTCGGCTCGGCGAGCGCCGGGGGCGGGCCGCCGGCGGAGACCGGGGCGGAGGAAGGGGAAGGAGCCTCGGGCGGATCCGGGACCGGCTGGGCGACGCTCATGGGATGGGCACTCCGTCCTCGCCATGGTGAACCGTGCGCCCGGCAACGTGAGGCGTGCTCGGATGTTACGCCGCCTCCCCGCCCGGCAAAAGCCCTCTCCCACAGACGGGGGGCGCGGAGGTGGCCGTCGCCCTAATTATCAAGAAAGTTTCCTAAAAGAAAGGATTGACGGTCCAGGTGGGAGGGCATAGTTTCACGATCAACAACCCGGACGGGGGCGGGCCGGGCGTGTCCGACAGGTCCCATCGCATGGGGATCCACCGGACGCCCCGGGCATTTCCACGCCTGCTCGTGAAAGGTGGCACCCCCCGTGTCCTCACGCCTGCGCACCGGCCTCGCAGCGGCCGGCGCGTCCCTCGCCCTCCTCGCCGGAGCGCTCACCGGAGCACTCTCCGGGACGGCCGCCGCGGCCGTCGACCACGAGACCTGCCGCCCGGACGGCCTCTACACGACGCCGGGCCTCGCCGTCCCCTACTGCCTGGCCTACGACGAGAACGGCCGGGAGAAGATGGGGGCCGACCACCCCCGCCGGATCATCGGCTACTTCACCGGATGGCGCACGGGCAAGAACGGCCAGCCGTCCTACCTGGCCAAGGACATCCCGTGGAGCAAGATCACCCACATCAACTACGCGTTCGCGCACGTCGGCGGGGACAACAGGATCTCCGTCGGCGCCGACGGGCCGGACAACGCCGCCACCGGAATGGAGTGGCCCGGGATCGACGCCCTCGACCCCGCGCTGCCGTACAAGGGGCACTTCAACCTGCTGAACAAGTACAAGAAGGCGAATCCGGACGTCAAAACGCTGATCAGCGTCGGCGGCTGGGCCGAGACCGGCGGCTACTTCGACTCCTCGGGCAACCGCGTGGCCTCCGGCGGCTTCTACTCCATGACCACCAACGCCGACGGCTCGGTCAACCAGGCGGGCATCGACGCCTTCGCCGCCTCCACCGTCGACTTCATCAGGAAGTACGGCTTCAACGGCGTCGACATCGACTACGAGTACCCGACCTCGATGAAGGACGCCGGCCACCCGCTGGACTGGCAGCTCGCCAACGCCCGCCGCGGGTCGCTGATGAAGGGCTACGTCGCGCTGATGAAGACCCTGCGCGACAAGCTCAACGCCGCCTCCGCGGCCGACGGCAGGTACTACCTGCTGACGATCGCCTCGCCCTCCTCCGGCTACCTGCTGCGCGGCATGGAGACCTTCCAGGTCACCCAGTACCTGGACTACGTCAACATCATGTCCTACGACCTGCACGGCGCCTGGAACGAGTTCGTCGGCCCCAACGCCGCGCTCTACGACGACGGCAAGGACGCCGAGCTGGCCAAGTGGGGCGTCTACACGACCTCCCAGTACGGCGGCATCGGCTACCTCAACACCGACTGGGCCTACCACTACTTCCGCGGGGCCATGCAGTCCGGCCGGATCAACATCGGCGTGCCGTACTACACCCGCGGCTGGCGCAACGTCACCGGCGGCACCAACGGCCTGTGGGGCAAGGCGGTCGGCGCCAACTGCCCGACCGGCCTGACCTCCTGCGGCGACGGCGCGCGCGGCGTCGACAACCTCTGGCACGACCTGGAGAACGACAGGGAGGTCAGCGGCGGCGGCAACCCGCTCTGGCACGCCAGGAACCTCGCCGAGGGCCGCATCGGCTCCTACGCCTCCGTCTACGGCCTCGACCCGAACGACCCCGAGGACAGGCTGACCGGCGCCTACACCGAGCACTACGACCCCACCCTGGTCGCGCCGTGGCTGTGGAACCCCACCAAGAAGGTGTTCCTGTCCACCGAGAACGAGAAGTCGATCGGAGCCAAGATCGACTACGTCAAGGACAAGGGCATCGGCGGCATCATGATCTGGGAGCTGGCCGGCGACTACGACTGGGACGCCGCCAAGGGCGAGTACTTCATGGGCGACACGCTCACGACCCTGATGTACGACAAGCTCAAGACCGCCGCGCCGTACGGCGCCGCCCGCGCCAAGGTCGCGATCCCGAACGAGAAGCTCGACGTGCGGATCGAGGCGGGCGGCTTCCCGGTCGGCGACAGCAACTACCCGATCAGTCCCAAGCTGACCATCACCAACAAGTCCTCGGTGACGATCCCGGGCGGCGCGGAGTTCCAGTGGGACTACCCCACCGCCGCGCCGAACAACGCCAAGGACCAGTCCGGCTTCGGCCTGAAGGTGATCAGCAGCGAGCACTCCACCGTCGGCAACGTCGGCGGCCTGAAGGGCGACTTCCACCGCGTCTCGGTGAAGCTCCCCGCCTGGCAGTCCCTGGCCCCCGGCGCCTCGGTGACCATGGACTACGTCTACTACCTGCCCGTCCCCGGCCCGGCCAACCACACGCTGACCTTCGGCGGCAAGACGTACGGCCTGGCCTTCGAGAACGCCCGCGGCGCCACCACCCCCGGCCCGGACCCCACCCCCACGCCGACGGTCACCGAGGACCCGGACGGCACCTGCGCCGACCCCGCATGGGAGGCCGGGAAGGTCTACACCGGCGGCAACAAGGTCTCGCACAAGGACCGCACCTGGGAGGCCAAGTGGTGGACCCAGAACAACGAGCCCGGCACCACCGGCGAGTGGGGCGTCTGGAAGGACCTCGGCCCCTGCTGACCCCTCCGTGACACCCCTCAGCCCGAGCGGACGGCTCCACCCGCCCGCTCCGCGGCTCCCGTAGCTCCCGCTGACCCGGCGTGACGGCCCCCGGGCGGCGGAGACAGGACCGCCCGGCCCGGAGACCCCGGGCCGGGCGGTTCGATTCCCGGGGTGAACGGCGGGGATGGGAACATGGTCGGGCTATGAGGACATCGAACGGAAGGCCGCGACCGGTGCGGCGGCTGCTGACCGTCATGCTGCTGACCGGTGCCGCGCTGCTCGGCGCCGTCGCGCCCGCGCAGGCCCACAACGTGCTGATCGGCAGCGACCCCGAGGACGGGGCCGAGATCGCCACCGCGCCAGAGAAGATCACGCTCACCTTCGACCAGCCGGTCCGGCAGGGATTCGCGAAGATCACCGTGACCGGCCCGGACGGCACCCGCTGGGAGGACGGCGCGACGGCCGTCGCCGGGGAGAAGGCCACGGTCCGGGTCAGGCCCCTGGGACCCGCCGGCGAATACGTCGTGGGCTACCGGATCCTGTCCTCCGACGGTCACCCGGTGGCGGACACGCTGAAGTTCACCCTGACCGCCCCGGGGCCGGGCACCGCCTCCCGGCCCGCCACGGACGCCCCGCCCACCGCCGCGCCCCCGAGCACACCCGACCTGAGCGCCCAGGCGGCCGAGGCCGCGCAGAACGGCGGCGCGGGGATGGCCGTGGTGTGGATCGCCGGGTCGCTGGTCGTGCTGGGCGGCGCCACGGTCGTGGCGCTGCGCCGCACTCGCGAGCGGGAGGGGACGAAGTGACCGCGGGAGAGAGCGGAGCGGCCACGGCCGCCGGGCGGACCGGCGAGCCCGGAACGACCGGAACGACCGGAACGACCGGAACGACCGGGAGGCTGCCCGCCTGGGGCCTCGTCGCCGGGGCGGTGTCCGCCGTCCTCGTCGCGACGGCGTTCGGCGCCGCGGAGGCGGTGCCGGGCATCGCGCTGCCCTCCCCGGTGGTGGAGTACGGCCTGCCCGTGCTGCGCGTGCTGCTGGATCTGGCGGCGGTGGCGGTGGTCGGCCTGAGCTTCCTGCCCAAGCTGCTCGGCTTCGACGACCCGGAGCGCACCGAGCCGGTGATGCGCCGGGCCCGGCCGCTGGCGCTCTCGTTCGCCTGGGCCTGGGCGGTGCTGGCGCTGCTGACCATCGTCTTCCTGGCCGCCGAGCTGAACCCCGGGACCTTCCCCACCCCGGGAGCGGTCGCCGCGTACGTCGACAAGTTCGGCGCGGGCCAGGGCCTGCTCTTCAGCGCCGCCTGCGCGCTGGCCTACGCCGGGATCGGGCTGCTGGCGGTGCGCTTCGGCGAGAAGGTCCCGGCCGAGCTGCGGATCGTGATCGCCCTGTTCGGCCTGCTGCCCATCCCGGTCACCGGCCACGCGGTGGACTCCGTGTGGCACGACCCCATCATGGTCTCGATGGAGTTGCACGTGCTGGGCGCGGCGGCGTGGACCGGCGGGCTCGTGGTGATCGCGGTGCTGGTCGCCCCGGAACGGGAGCTACTGGCCCGGATCCTGCCGAGGTTCTCCCGGCTGGCCACCCTCGCGCTGGTCGTGGTCGGCCTCTCGGGGCTGGTGAACGGGCTGGGCACCATGGCCCTCACCCCCGGGGTGCAGCTCCCCGGCGACCTGCTGTCCAGCGAGTACGGCCTGCTGGTGCTGGCCAAGGTCGCGCTCACCGCCCTGCTGGTCCCGCTCGCCGCCCACATCCGCTTCCGCCTCCTGCCGCGGATCGAGCGGCGGGAGGGCACGGCGGTCGCCGCCTGGGCGGCGGCCGAGGTCACCGTCATGGGACTGGCCTACGGGATCGCGGTGGCGCTGACCACCGCCCAGATCCCGCCCGGATGACCGGCTCGGCGCCCTCGGACGGCGCCGGAGACGGCGAAGCGGGGGCGGACGCCGCCCCCGCTTCGCCGTCTCCGGTGCCGGTGCCGGTTCCGGTTCCGGTTCCGGCGAGCGCTATCCCGGCGTCCGGCTGAGCGCGGGGTCCGCGTTCCGGGCCCGGAGCCGGTAGCGGGTGAGGAACCACTCGCCGGCCAGCCAGAGGGCGGCGAGCCCGGCTCCCCCGATCGCCATGGTCACCGGGCTGATCAGGGGCGGGGAGGCCGCCCACGCGTTCTGCACCCGCAGGACCTGGTCGACGACGAGGGTCGCGACGAGGGAGCCGGCCAGCGCCCGGACGACCGGGTTGCGGATCAGGAACGCCAGGTCGATCGCGAGCGCCCCGGCGATCAGGAAGGCCGGGACCGCCGAGCGCGGGAAGTCCGCCACCGCCAGCAGCGGCCAGATCAGCGTCCGGTAGGCGACGTAGGCGCCGGCCACGGCGGTGGCGGCGAACATCTTGCCGATCATCGCGCGGGCGAAGACGAGCACGATCATCGCCGCCATCGCGGCGTAGAGCGGGTAGACCTGGTCGGGCACCGGCAGCGCGAACCTGACCACCATCTCGCGGTCGATCGCGCGGCCCATCTGGTCGGCGGCGAACTGCAGCAGGATCGGCTCGGCCTCGGGCTTCCCGGCGTCCCACGCCCGGATGCCGAAGACGCCGTACTCCTGGTGCTGGGCGGGGAACCAGACGTTCTCGAACATGAACACGAACAGGCCGCCCAGGACGAGCGTGCGCACGCGTCCGGGCGGGGCGCCCGTGAACCAGCCGCGGATAACACCGGCGAGCATGAAGAACGTGCCGATGTACAGCAGCATGTGCGACGGGCTCCACGACGTGATGTCGAGCCCGTTGACCCGGTGGTTGATCAGGTCCAGCGGAACGGCGATCAGGAACGTCCCGGTGCCCCACTGGATGAGGCGCTGCGCGGTCCTGTCCACGCCGTAGCCGGTGTAGACGTGGATGATCGTGAGGGCCACCACGATGACCGTGCCGACGCTGTTGAGCAGGTGCGGCGGCGCCAGGTCGTCCCGGAGCCACTTGAAGTGCCAGGAGACGTCCCAGGAGGCTCCGAGCACCTTCAGGGTGAACGCGGCGAGCCATCCGAAGTACAGCACCCGGAACAGCTCCGGAGGAGTCTCCCTCCCCGCCTGCCCGCGGGTCCAGTACGGCAGAGCCCACGCGGCGACCGACATGGCTCTTTTTCTCAGGCTTACTGCTGTCACGCGTCGAAATGATGCCTGGCCTTGATGAAGACCGCAATCAGGGATGCCCCGGAGACGATGGTGAATAATTGCCAGACATGGAGTCTTTTGTTCGGAAAGGCGGCCCCGACGACGTCGAAGCCGTCCTGAAGATCAAGAACGCGACCTGGAGAACCGCCTACCGGGACCTGCTCCCCCGGGATTTCCTCGACGGGATGAGCGTCACGCGCCGGGCGGTGGAGGCCTGGCGCGGCCTGATCGGCTCCGGTGAGCAGCATCTGTTCGTGGGCGGGCCCGGCGGGGAACCGGAGGGGGAGATCGCCGGCTTCAGCCTGCACGGCCCGGCCCGGGACGCGGGGATCGACGGCGGGGAGGTCTACGCGATCTACGTGCTCGCCGGCCACTGGTCCACGGGGCTGGGCCTGGCCCTGATGACGCGCTCCGTCGAGCACCTGCGTGAGCTGGGGCACCGGGAGGCGGGACTGTGGGTGCTGACGGGCAACGCGCGCGCCCGCCGCTTCTACGAGCGTTTCGGCTTCACCCCGTCGGGCCGCGAGCAGGACGTGGCGGGCCTGCCGTTCCCGGTTCCGGAGGTGCACTACCGCATGTCCCTGGACCCGGCGCCCTCCTCTCCCTCCCGGCCCGCCCCCGCCCGCCGGACCGCCTAGCCCTCACGGTCCTCGCGGACCGTCCGATCCGCGCGTTCCCCCTCCCGGTCCGCCTCCGCCGCCAGCGCCGACCAGACCGCCTGCGGGGTCAGCGGCGTGCCGGTGATCCGGCCGGCGATCCCGGGCAGGGCGGCGGCCACGGCGTTGCCGATCGCCGCGGGCGGCCCGATCGTCCCGGCCTCGCCCACCCCCTTCATCCCGCCGGGCGTCACCGGGGACGGCGTCTGCATCAGCCGTACCTCGATGTCGGGCACGTCCGGAGCCGCCGGCGGGAGGTAGTCCATCAGGGGCTGCCCGCCGGGCGTGTAGGCCAGTTCCTCGGTCAGCGCCATCCCGATTCCCTGCACGACCCCGCCGCGCAGCTGCCCCTCCACGATCGCCGGGTTCACCACCACGCCGCAGTCGTTGACCACCCAGTAGCCCTCCACCTCGACCGCGCCCGTCTCCGGATCGACCGCCACCGCCGCCGCGTGCGCGCCGAAGGCGCAGGTGTAGGAGGCGGGGTCGTAGGTCACCCGCTCCTCCAGGCCGGGATCGACCCCCTCGGGCAGGTCCCACGCCCGCCACGCCGAGACCGCGATCTCCGCCAGGGTGCGGGAGGCCGCCGGGTCGCCCTTCACCCGGACGACGTCACCGGCGATCTCCACGTCGGCGGGGGACGCCTCCAGCTGGTGGGCGGCGATCATCGTGATCTTGTCGCGGAGCCGTACGGCGGCCCGGACCAGCGCCCCGCCGCCCAGCACGAGCGCCCGGCTGGCGATGGAGCCCACCGGGGAGTACGGCGTGGCGGCCGTGTCCCCCAGCAGCACCCTGACCCGCTCCAGCGGCACCCCCACGTGGTCGGCGGCCAGCTGCGCCAGCGTCGTCTCGATGCCCTGGCCGATGGCCGCCACTCCGGAGGCGACGACCACCGAGGCGTCCTGCTCCATCCGCAGCACGGCCGTCTCGTAGCCCCCGGCCCGGGTGCCTCCCCGCCGCATCTCCTCCGAGGGGCCCATGCCGGTGGCCTCGACGTGGCAGGAGAACCCGATCCCGCGCCGCCTGCCGTCGTCGCCCCGCCGGTCGGGACGCCGCGTCCGCACCAGTTCCCGCAGCGCCTCCAGCGCGGCGGGGTAGTCCCCGGAGTCGTGGGGCAGCCAGGTCCGGGAGGTGTGCGGCAGCTCGTCGGGGCGCAGCAGGTTGCGCAGGCGCAGCTCCACCGGGTCCACGCCCAGCAGGCGCGCGGCCTCGTCCACCAGCCGTTCCCGGGTCCAGGTCGCCTCGGGCTGGCCGAAGCCCCGGTAGGAGCCGGTCGGCGTGGTCGTCGTCACCGCCGCGCGGACCCGCGCGCCCACCCGATCGAACCGGTACGGCCCCTGCAGCGTCACCCCCGTCACCGCGAACGGGGAGATGCCGGCGTTGGACGGATGCGCCCCGAGGTCGCCGAGGATGTCGCAGTACAGGGCCCGGAACCGCCCGTCACCGTCGAACGCCAGCCTGGCCCGGTGCACGGCGTCCCTGGCGGGCAGGGTCGCCGCCAGGTGCTCGCTGCGCGACTCCGCCCACCGCACCGGACGGCCCAGCCGGATCGCCGCCAGGCACACCAGCGCCTCGTCGGGATAGACGTGCTCCTTGCCGCCGAAGCCGCCGCCCACGTCGCACGCCACCACGCGCACCCGCCCGTGGCCGAGCCCGAGGGCGTCGGCGAGGTGGTCGCGGACGTGGTGCGGCGCCTGCGTGGAGGCCCACACGGTCAGCTCGCCGTCCTCGGACGAGGCCGTGATCCCCCGCGGCTCCATCGGGTACGGCGTCGCCCGGCCCAGCCGCACCGTCAGCTCGACCACGTGCTCCGCCGCGGCGGCGGCCGCCTCGCACTCGGCCGGCGGGTCCCCCAGCGGGAAGTCGGTGACCAGGTTGGAGCCCCACTCGGGATGGAGCAGGGGCGCGTCCCCGGACAGGGCGTACTCGGCGCCCAGCACCGGGGGCAGCTCCTCGATGTCCAGATCGACCAGCTCGGCGGCGTCGTGGGCGGCCGCCTCGCTGCGCGCCACCACCAGCGCCACCGGCTGCCCGGCGTAGCGGATCGCGTCCGCCAGGACCGGGTAGTCCACGGCCCGCTGGCCGGGCGCGAGCGTCACGCACGGCAGGCGCACCCCCGCCGCATCCGCGGGGGTCAGCACGTCCAGCACGCCGTCGGCGGCCAGCGCGGCCTTGACGTCGCACCGGACCAGCCGCCCGTGCGCGACCGGGCTGCGCACCACGACCGCGTGCGCCGTCCCGGGCAGCCGGACGTCCCCGGCGAACCGGGCCCGCCCGCGCACCAGCCGGGCGTCCTCCCTGCGGGGAACCCGCGCGCCGACGTATCGCCCGCCGCCCCGTCCGTCGTCGTGTCGCCCATCGTCGCTCATCACCCGATGATGAGCCGCCGGGCGGCTCCCGCCAACAGTCCGCGGGCCTCCTCGCGGGATCCCCGGCCCGCGCGCCGGTCCGGCCGTTCACAGGGGGTGGTCTCAGGTATCTCTCAGCTACGCCTAATAACCTCCTCGTATGAGGCTTTCGGGGAGGCGCGCCGTCTGGGTCGCGGTGGTCGCCGTGCTGGTCGTCGGTGTGGCGGCCTGGTTGGTGTGGCCGTCGGACCCGCCGGTGCGCGGGCAGGAGCAGACCATCGCGGTGGTCGACGGGCCCGCCGACGACCAGCGGGTCACGCTCGACGCGACCTTCTTCCCGCCGGCCGGAGGCGGGAAGGCTCCCGCGGTGCTGCTCGCCCACGGCTTCGGCGGCAGCAAGCAGAGCGTCCGGGACTCCGCGGTGCGGCTGGCGCAGGAAGGCTACGCCGTGCTGACCTGGTCGGCCCGGGGCTTCGGCCGCTCGAGCGGGCAGATCGCGCTCAACTCCCCCGACTACGAGGTCAAGGACGTGCGCCAGCTGGTGGACTGGCTGGCCAGGCGTCCGGAGGTCCGGCTCGACGCGAGCGGCGACCCGCGCGTGGGCATCGCCGGCGGGTCGTACGGCGGCGCGATCGCGCTGATGACCGCCGCCTACGACGACCGGATCGACGCGATCGCCCCCCAGATCACCTGGTACGACCTCGCCGACGTGCTGTTCCCCAACGCCACCGGGCAGGGCCCGGAGAGCGGGGTGTTCAAGCGCATGTGGGCCGGGCTGTTCTTCAGCCGCGGCGGCCCGCAGGCCGCGGGCGGCCTGGCCGCGCTGACCGGCCAGGGCGGGATCGGCGGCCAGGACGGCCAGGCAGGTCAGGACGGCGGGGACCCGCAGGCCGTACCCGGCGGGCAGGACGGCCGCAGCCCCGGGACGGTCCGGCCGCCGACCGTCGAGGAGGTCCGGTGCGGCCGGTTCCTCCCGGAGATCTGTGACATGTACCAGCAGGTGGCCGAGACCGGGCGGGCCACCGCCGCGGCGGTGGAGACCCTGCGCCGCTCCAGCCCCGTCTCCGTACAAGGCAAGATCAGGATTCCGACCCTGCTGCTGCAGGGCCAGCGCGACTCGTTGTTCCCGCTGGGCCACGCGGACGCCAACGCCAGGGCCGTCGCCGCGACCGGCGCCCCGGTCCGCGTCGCCTGGTTCGACGGCGGCCACGACGGCGGCAACGGCGAGGTCGACTGGCTCCACGAGCAGACCCTCTCCTGGTTCGACCACTACCTGAAGAAGGCTCCCGTCGGTGACACCACGGGCAACGCTCCCCCGGTGGTGGCCGGGGCCCCGCAGCCCGCCTCCGGCTCCCCGGCCGAGGGTCCCGAGGGCGTGAGCGTGTTCACCGTCACCCGTGACGGCGGCCGTGACCCCGGCACCCGCCGCCCGGTCCAGCTGCACGCCGTCACCGGCGTCTACCCCGGCCTGTCGGGCAGCCGACAGGTCTCCGTCCCCCTGTCCGGGCCCGAGCAGCCGGTGGCCAACCCGCCCGGCGGCTCCCCCGCCTCCATCTCGGCGATCCCCGGTTTCGGCGGCCTGAGCACCGGCTCGGCCAACCTGAGCCTCTCGGTGGACATGGCGGGCCAGAGCGCGAGCTTCGAGTCCGCGCCCCTGTCCGCTCCCCTCCAGATCACCGGCAGCTCCACCGTCAAGGTCCGCGTCCGCGTCGCCTCCACCGGCACGGGCGCCGGCGCCGGAGAGGAGAAAGCCGGAGGAGAGGCCGGGGAGACCGCCGGGGGTCCCCAGGACGTGACGCTGTTCGCCAAGCTGTACGACGCGGCCGGGGGGACGCAGGCGCCGGTCCTGCCCGAGGGGCTCGTCGCACCGGTCAGGATCACCGTCCCCGAGGGCGGCGCCGGGGAGGCCACCGTCACCCTGCCCGCCGTCGACCACCGTTTCGAGGTGGGGCACCGGCTCCGCGTCGCCTTCACCACGACCGACCTCGGCTACGACACCCCGGCCTCCCCGGCCGTCTACCAGGTCAGCCTGGCCTCCCCGGCCCTTGCGGCGCCCACCGTCACCTCGTTGACCGCCCCCTCCACCGGCCCCGCCTGGTGGACCTGGGCCCTGCCGCTGGCCTCCGTGCTCGTCGCGACGGTCCTGGTCCTCGCCGGGCGGCGCAAGCTCCGCGACGACCACACCCCGGGCCTGGACGCCGTCCCCCTGCGCATCGAGGGACTGACCAAGGCCTACCGCAACGGCGAGCTCGCGGTGGACGACCTGTCCTTCACCGTCGAGCCCGGCCAGGTGCTCGGCCTGCTCGGCCCCAACGGCGCGGGCAAGACCACCACGATGCGGATGATGCTGGGTCTGATCCACCCCGACCGGGGCGAGATCAGGATCTTCGGCCACCGGGTCGTCCCCGGCGCGCCGGTCCTGTCCCGGCTGGGCTCCTTCGTCGAGGGCGCCGGGTTCCTGCCGCACCTGTCGGGCCGGGCCAACCTGGAGCTCTACTGGAAGGCCACGGGCCGCCCCGCCGGGGACGCCCACCTCGACGAGGCCCTGGAGATCGCCGGGCTCGGCGCCGCCCTGGAGCGCGCCGTGCGCACCTACTCCCAGGGCATGCGCCAGCGCCTGGCCATCGCCCAGGCCATGCTCGGCCTGCCCGACCTGCTGGTCCTCGACGAGCCCACCAACGGGCTCGACCCGCCCCAGATCCGCGAGATGCGCGAGGTCCTGATCCGCTACGCGGCGCGGGGCCGTACCGTCATCGTCTCCAGCCACCTGCTCGCCGAGGTGGAGCAGACGTGCAGCCACGTGGTGGTCATGCACCGCGGCCGTCTCGTCACGGCCGGGCCGGTGGGCGAGCTGCTGCGCAGCCGTACGACCGGCAACGGGATGAGCACGCGCCTGGAGGACGTGTTCCTGGACCTGATCGGAGAGAAGGCATGAACGACGCCAACGGCGCGGCCGCGGGTCCGGACGCGTCCGGGACCGGCGGCGGGACGGCTCTCGCCGCTCGGGACCGGGAGCACGGGGCGGCGCGGGGATACTCCCCGAGGCACACGCTGCCGCTCTCGGTGGAGATCGTCCGTCAGTTCCGGCGGCGCCGGACCATGGTGATGTTCGGCCTGCTGCTGGCGCTGCCGTGGGTGCTGGTGATCGCGTTCAAGGTCGGCGGCGGGTGGGGGCGGCCCGGCGGCAACTCGCTGCGCATCTCCGACCTGGCCGCCGACGGCGGGCTGAACTTCGCCGCGTTCGCGCTCTCGGTCTCGGCGAGCTTCCTGCTGGTCGTGGCGGTCGCCCTCTTCTGCGGCGACACGGTGGCCAGCGAGGCCGACTGGTCGTCGCTGCGCTATCTGCTGGCCGCGCCGATCCCCCGCGACCGGCTGCTCCGCCAGAAGCTGGTCGTCGCGCTGGGCTACTCGGCGGCGGCGGTGATCTGCCTGCCGCTGATGGCGCTGCTCGCCGGGACCCTGGCCTTCGGCTGGAACGACGTGCGCGTCCCCGGGACGGGCGAGGTCATCCCGGCGCTGGACGTGCTGCCCCGCTTCGGGGTCGTGATCGGCTACGCCCTGGTCAGCCAGCTCGTGGTCGCCGCGACGGCCTTCCTGCTCTCGGTCAGCACCGACTCCCCGCTCGGCGCGGTCGGCGGCGCGGTCGGCCTGGTGATCGTGAGCACCATCCTGCAGGCGGTGGAGGCGCTGGGCTCGCTGCGGGAGTTCCTGCCCACCTTCTGGAACACGGCCTGGCTGGACGCGCTCGCCCCGCAGCCGGACTTCAGCGGCATGATCAAGGGGGTGGCCGTGGCGGTCGCCTACGCGGCGATCCTGTTCGCCTTCGCCTTCCGCCGGTTCCGGACCAAGGACGTCGTGTCGTAGATCGTGACGCCGCGGATCGCGGGCGGCGCCGGGGGCGCGCGGTTGCCGGGCCCGGGGGCCGGGGAGCGCGCTCCGGCCCGGCGGTCTCAGCCCCAGTGGGGCGGGCGCTCCTCCAGCAGCCTGGCGTCGTCGCCGCCGGACCCGCGCCACTCACCCCAGCCGACGTCGGTGTCGTCGCTGGTCTGGTCGGGCAGGATCTCCGGGCCGTCGTCGAAGAGGTCGACCGGCCGCAGGTCGTCTGGTTCGCGCTCTGTCACGCGTCCCATCGTAGCGACCCTCACGGTGAGTGACCGCCCGCCGGTAAAGCCGGGCGCCGCGTATCCGATGCCCGAAGGACAGTCAACGACCCACGCTGTACGATGCGATGGCAGGTGTCAGCTACCCCCGTGAGGCGGCCATGGCAGCGCCATCAGGATGGCGGCGAGAGGGCAATCTCCCCAACGAGCTCACCAGCTTCGTGGGACGCACCCGGTTGCTGACGACACTTCGCCAGAAGCTGCGCGAGCACCGCCTCGTCACCGTGACCGGCATCGGCGGCGTCGGGAAGTCCCGCACCGCCCTGCGCATCGCGCACATGATACGAGACGAGTTCGGCGACGGCGTGTGGTTCGCCGATCTGGCCCGCCTGCAGGATCAGGGGATGGTCCGGCACACGATCACCTCGGCCCTCGGGATCGCCGACCAGTCCGCGCGGGCGACCGACGAGACGCTGGTCGAGTGGCTCGGGGACCGCGAGATCCTGCTGATCATCGACACCTGCGAGCACCTCGTGGACGCCTGCGCCGCGCTCTTCGAGGACCTGCTGACCCACGCGCCGGGGCTGACCATCCTGGCCACCAGCCGCCAGTCGCTGAACGCCCGGGGCGAGTACACCGTCGCCATCCCGCCGCTGACCGTCCCCGGCGACGCCCCCGGGGAGAACCCCTTCACCAACGAGTCGGTGCAGCTCTTCGCCGCCCGGGCCGGCGCGGTCCTGCCCAGCTTCGTGCTCGACGAGAACAACATCGGCCCGGTCTCCGAGCTCTGCCGCCGCCTGGACGGCATCCCGCTGGCCATCGAGCTGGCCGCGGTCCGCATGCGGGCGCTCTCGGTCGAGCAGATCCTCGCGCTGCTGGCCGACCGCTTCAGCCTGCTGGCGGGCGCCAGCCGTACGGCGCTGCCCCGGCACCAGACGCTGCGCGCCGCGATCGGGTGGAGCCACGAGCTGTGCGAGCCCGCCGAGCGGCTGCTCTGGGCCCGGTTGTCGGTCTTCGCCGGCGACTTCGAGATGGACGCCGCCCGCTACGTGTGCGCCGGGGACAACCTGCCCGGCGAGAGCATCATGGAGCTCGTCTCCAGCCTCGTGGAGAAGTCCATCCTGCTGAGCGTCGGCACTCCCTCGGGACACCGCTACCGGCTGATCGACACCCTGCGCACCTACGGCGAGGAGTGGCTGGACAAGCTCGGCGAGACCCCGCAGGTGCGGGAGCGGCACCGCGACTACTACCTGCAGCTGGCCAAGCGGGGCGAGGAGGCCTGGTCCGGCCCCCGACAGGTCTACTGGTACGTCCGGATGCGCCACGAGCACGACAACATCCGCGTCGCGCTCGAATACTGCCTGAACGTCCCCGGCCAGGTGCGGTACGGCCTGGAGCTGCTGTCCGCGCTGTGGTTCATGTGGGTGGCCTGCGGACTGGCCCGCGAGGGCCGTCTCTACCTGGAGAAGACGCTGGAGCTGACTCCCCAGCCGAGTTCCGAGCGGTGCAAGGCGCTGTGGGTGCTCTCCTACATCCACAGCAGCCAGGGCAACATCCCCGGGGCCATCGAGGCCGCCGAGCAGTGCAGCTCGGACGCCGTCCGGGTGGGCGACTCGGCCGCGGTCATCCTGGCCACCAAGATGCTCGGCACCGCGGCGTGGCTCCAGGGCGACCTGCAGAAGGCCAGCGCCCTGCTCGGCGTCGCGATCGAGTTCCACCGCAGCGGCCGGGAGCTGAACCCGGGTCTGCTCCCCTCGATCGTCGAGCTGTCGATGGTGCTGCTCATGCAGAACGAGCCGGTCGAGGCCGAGGTCCTGCTGCGCGACTGCATCGCGGTGTGCACCCAGCGCGGCGAGGTGTGGCTGCGCTCCTACGCCATCTACGCCCTGGCCAACGCCTTCCACGGGATGGGCCGGCCGGCCGAGTCGATGGTCCACGCCCGCGAGGCGCTCCGGCTCAAGCGCTACTTCCACGACGTGCTCGGCATCGGCCTGACGGTCGAGCTGATCGCCAAACTGGCGCTGGAGGACGGCCAGGCCCTGCTCGCCTCGCAGCTGATGGGCGGCGGTCAGCAGAACTGGCGGACCTACGGGCTGCCCCAGCTGGGCTCGCCCTTCTTCAACAGCGAGCACGACCGGTGCATCAAGGAGTGCAAGCGGCTTCTCGGCGAGCAGGTCCACGAGGAGGCGTTCTCGCAGGGCAAGAGGCTCAGCCTGGAGGAGCTGATCGAGCTCGCCCTCGGCGACCAGGAGCCGGACGACCCGCTCCTGCAGCTCTGAGCCCGATGCGGGTCCGTCCCGGCGTGGAATCGATCCCGGGGCGAGGCCGATCCCGGCCGGTCGCGCGGTCCGTCCCGGGCGTTCACCCGGCGAGCAGGCCCTCCCGCTGCCAGGCGACGGTGTAGCGGGAGCTCGTCAGCGAGTAGTCCACGCTCCCGCTGATCCAGTACTCCAGTCCCCGCACGTAGGCGTCCACCGCCTTCGAGCGCAGCCGCGCCAGCGAGGCCCCCAGCTCGACCATCTCGGCGACGGCCTGGTCCCGCATCCCGCCGATCTCGTCCATGGCCCGCTGGCAGGAGTAGCCCCGGTGCCGGGCCAGCACGGTCACCAGGTTGTTGACGGAGTTGCCCGCGCCCCTCTCCTTGGCGTAGGAGATGAGGTCGTTGTCCCAGACGACGACGTCGTTGGCGCTCTGGGTGATCGCCCGCAGATCCGGGTGGCGCCATTCGTCCGGGGTGAGCCGCAGCCCGCTGGCCACGTCGATCAGCGTGAAGACGGTCAGCATGGCGCCGGTCCGCCGCCTCATGAGGATGTAGTCGCCGAGGGTCGGCACCACCCCGTCCTGGCGGTTGGCCGCCTCCCACACCTGGGCCGCCAGGTAGTCCTTGGTGACGACGCACCACCGGTCGAGCTGGTCGGCGTCGCCGTACCGGATGATCCGGCTCTTGATGTCCAGCAGGGCCCGGGCGAACACGTCGTCCACGTGCAGGCTGCTCCGGCCGGGCTGGATGTCGTCCAGGACGGTGACGAACCGGGGCATCGCCCGGGCGATCTCCGCGGCATGCCGGTCGGTCTCGCAGAAGACGTCGTCGAAGGCGAACAGCCACACACACCAGTCGGTCACGAGCCTCAACCGGTGATAGGCGGCGTAGGGATAGGTCCGGGCCCCCAGCCAGCCGTACCGCGCGTTCCTGTAGCGTTCCACCGTCTCGGGACCGTCCAGCAGTTCCGAGGCGACGGCCCACTCGACGGTCTCCCGATCCACCAGCTCCACATGGGGATTGACCTCGCTGGGGAACGGACAGGACAGGGCAGGAAGCCGGAGGGGTGCGCCGGGCGGGTGCGCATTGCTGACTGCCACGCACTCCAGAATGACTGAACGGCGCAGAATTTCCTATACGTGTTCAATACACGAACGGCTGTGGCTCAGGACAGCCCTTCGCACCCTTCGGTTACATCCGCCCGCCCTGTCAGCCGCCGGGCCGCTCCGGCGTTCCTCCTGGTCGGAGATCCGCGGTGGTCATGCCGGTGACGTCCCGGCACGGGTCCGCCGGCTCCGGGTCTGGCTGCATGACGCCCGTTCTGTCCCGATAGGGTGCCCTCCAGGTCGCCGGGCGGGCGGAATTCCCCCGGCATCCCGCGGGTTCATCTGAAGAGACGATCGACGAAAGGCTGGAACACCGTGTTCGACCCGACGGATCTCTACCGGCTCGGTGAGGACGTTCCCGAGCTGACCGATCCGGTGCTGCTCTACCACTTCGACGGGTTCGTGGACGCGGGCGGAGCCGGCCGGCTCGCCATGGGGCACCTCCTCGCCGAGCTGGATCACCGGGTCATCGCGACCTTCGATGTGGACCGCCTGCTCGACTACCGGTCCCGGCGTCCGATCATGACGTTCGACACCGACCGGTGGGTGGACGTCGAGACCCCCGAGCTCGCCCTGCACCTGGCCCATGACGCGACGGGCACGCCCTTCCTCCTGCTCACCGGCCCCGAGCCGGACCGCGAGTGGGAGCTGTTCGCCGCCGCCGTCGAGACGCTCGTCACCCGGCTGGGCGTCGCCAAGCTGGTGACCGCCCACGGCATCCCGATGGCCGTCCCCCACACCCGCCCGCTGGGCGTCACCGCGCACGCCAACCGCCCCGAGCTGATCGCCGGGAAGACCAGCGCCTTCGGCAGGGTCCAGGTCCCCGGCAGCGCGGCCGCCCTGATCGAGTTCCGGCTCGGTGCCAGGGGCCACGACGTCCTCGGCTACGCCGTGCACGTCCCGCACTACCTCGCCCAGGCCGAATACCCGACGGCGGCGCTGACCGCCCTGGAGTCGATCACCGGTGGCACCGGCCTGGTGTTCCCGCTGGAGAGCCTGCACGAGGCCGCCGGACGCACCACCGCCGAGATCGCCTCGCAGATCGAGGCGTCGGAGGAGCTGTCGACCGCGATCCACGGCCTGGAGCAGCAGTACGACGCCTTCGCCGGCGGCACCGAGCGGGAGAACCTGATCGCCGAGGCCGCCGAGATGCCCACCGGCGACGAGCTCGCCGCCCAGTTCGAGGCATTCCTGGCCGAACGGGACGAACGAAGCAACGAGTAAAATGACCGAAATGACTGATTTGAACGACCGTCCCGAGCTCCGCGTCGGCCTGATCGGGTACGGCGTGGCCGGGGCGTTCTTCCACGCCCCGCTGATCGCCGCCACGCCCGGCCTGAAGCTGTCCGCCGTGGTGACCGGCGATCCCGGGCGCGCCGCCGAGGTGTCGTCCCGGTACGGCGCGCGGCCGGTCGCCGACGCCGCCGGGCTGTGGAACGCCGGGGACGCCGGAGACGCCGTCGACCTGGTCGTGATCGCCTCTCCCAACCGCACTCACGTCCCGCTGGCCGAGGCCGCCCTGGAGGCGGGCCTGCCGGTGGTGGTGGACAAGCCGCTGGCGGCGACCGCGCAGGAGGCCCGCGGCCTGGCCAAGCTGGCGCGGGATCGCGGCCTGATGCTGACCGTGTTCCAGAACCGCCGCTGGGACGGCGACTTCCTGACGATCGAACGGCTGGTCGCCTCCGGCGAGCTCGGCTCCGTGAACCGGCTGGAGTCCCGGTTCGAGCGGTGGCGGCCCGTCCCCAAGGGCGGCTGGCGCGAGACGGGCGGCGCGGCCGAGGTCGGCGGCCTGCTGTACGACCTCGGCAGCCACCTGGTCGACCAGGCGCTGCGCCTGCTGGGCCCCGTCACCTCGGTCTACGCCGAGTCGGACGTCCGCCGGGCCGGGGTCGTCTCCGACGACGACACCTTCATCGCCCTCACCCACGCGGGCGGCGCCCGCTCCCACCTGTGGATGAGCGCGGTAGCCCCCCGGCTCGGGCCGCGCTTCCGGGTCCTGGGCTCGCGTGCCGCCTACGTGAAGTACGGTCTGGACGTCCAGGAAGACCGCCTGCGCGCCGGCCTCACCCCCGACTCCCCCGGTTTCGGCGACGACCCGCAGGATCGCTGGGGCGTGCTGGGCTCCGACGAGGACGGCCGCCGCGTCCGCACCGAGCCGGGCGCCTACCTGGAGTTCTACCGGGCCGTGGTCGCCGCCCTCCGCGAGGGCGGGGCGCCTCCGGTCACCCCCGAGGAGGTCGTCGAGGCTCTCACCGTCCTGGAGGCCGCCCGCCGCTCCGCCGCCGAGGGCGCGACCGTCTCGCTGTAGTCCTTCGGGGCTCGCTGCAGTCCTTGCGGGCGGGTTCCCGGCTCACGCCGGAGTCCCGCCGCGCCGGCCGTCCCGCAGACACGAGGCCCGCAGGCGTCAGTCCCGCAGACGTCAGTCCCGCAGACGTCAGTCCCGCAGGCGGGACTTCAGCGCCCGGGAGTCGGCGGCGGTCCAGCCCTGGGCCGCGAGCCACTCCAGGGGGCCGCCGAAGCGCTCGTCCAGCACCCGCAGGAACTGCTCGATGTACTCGCGCCGCGGGCGGTGCTCGTCGGCGGTGCGGGTGTCGAGATCCTCGCGGTAGGTGGAGCTGGCGCGCAGCCGGGCCAGGATGCCCTCGATGCGCTCGCCGGTGGCGACGTAGTCGTCGACGATGGCCTCCCGGGTGGCCCCGGCGATCTCCAGGGCGAGGGCGCAGACGACGCCGGTGCGATCCTTGCCCGCCGCGCAGTGCACGACGGCCGCGCCGTCGTCGGCGGACATCGCGCGCAGGGCGGCCACCACCGAGTCGGGGCGGTCGCGCAGGTAGCCGTAGTAGAAGCCGGTGACCCGCAGTTCGGCCGCGTCCGCCTCGGCCCGCCGCTGCCAGGGCAGCACCTTGTCGGCGTCGATCCCGCCGATCGTGCCGTCCGCACCGCCGGTGTCGGCGTCGACGTCGGTGTACCGGCCGCCCTCGGCGAAGAAGGTGTGGTGGTGGATGGTCACCTCGGGGACGCGGGTGAGCGGGCCGGGGCCCTCCAGGGACACCTCGGGGCCGGAGCGCAGGTCGACGACGTGCCGGAGCTTGAGCTCGTCCACGAGCCGTTCGACGTCCCGCCCGGTCAGGCCCTGCAGGTTGTCCGACCGGTACACCCGGCCGAAACGCGTGGTCCCGCCGTCCACGGTGGCGAGCCCTCCGAGATCGCGCACGTTGACGGCGCCTTCAAGATCAATCCATCGCGTGAAGTCGTTCATCACGATTGAGTCTATACATCGATATATGGCCGCACAGTTAACAGCGGGCGCGCATTACCGCAAATGACGATTTCATCGTCTTGTGACCTAAACCCCTCGATAACGCTCAGAGTGATGAAAAGTGGGAAGCAGTCGGCGAAGTCGCCCATGCCATACCGTGAGGAGGTCGCGTGAGCCCGCAGAGCCGCTCCCCTCGCCTGGTCGTCGATCCGGCGCTGCCCGAGTCGATCTCTTCCGTTCTGCGCTCCGCCCCCGAGACGCTCCGGGCGGTCCGGATGGGCGACATCCCCTCCGCCCGGGGACCGGACCCGGCCAAGCTGTTCCCGACCGCGGCGTTCCTGATCCTGATCTGGGCGCTGACCAGCCTCAGCGGCATGCTCATGACCCTGGTTCTCATCCTCGTCCTCACCGGCCTGCGCCGGCTGACCGCCGACCCCACGGCCCGGCGGGAGCGACGCCGGCTGCGGACGGCCGTCGATCACGCCAGCCGGTTCGTCCTGCCCGAGGACCTCGACGCCGACTGCGGCACGCTGCTCCGCCGCGCGCAGGACGCCACCGAGACCGTCCTGGACTCCCGCGTCAACCGCGCCGGTCTGCTCGACACCATCGACAACGCGGTGACGCTGCCCGACCAGATCTGGCAGATCGCGACCAGACTGGTCCGGCTCTCGTCCATGCGGGCCGAGCACCGCAGGATCGTCCCGGGCACGCCCCCGCCCGAGGTCGCCGAGGCGTTCTCTCCCTACTCCAAGGCGCTGGAGGCCGCCGCGCGGTCCCTGACCCGGCGGGTCCAGGCGCTGGAGGAGTACGCCGCCCAGGTCCGCAGGGCCGACGAGGTCTACCACTCCTACCGGCAGCTGGAGCAGCTCAGCGAGCGGGCCCCGCAGTACGAGGAGCTGATCGCCGACACGGTGGGCGACGAGCTGGCCGTACCGCACCTGCGGGAGCTGACCGCCCAGGCGCAGCGGATCCGCGACCTCTTCGCGGAGAGCATGGAGGGGGCCCGACGGGCCGCCGGGCATCTGCTGCGCGCCGAGGGGCCCGGACGCTGAGGGCGTCGCCGGGCCCGGCGACGGCGCGGCTCGATCCCGATCCGGTCCGGCGGGTCCGGGGCGCGGCTCGCTTCCAGACCCGGAAGGTCCGGGGTGCGACTCACTCCCGGGCCCGGCCCAGCAGATCCAGGGTGCGGCTCATTCCCGAGAGGTTGCCCAGGGTGCGGTAGATGTCCTGGGCCTGGACGAGCGGATCGATCGCCTTGCCCTTGTCGCCCGCCTCCAGGTGCGCCTCGCCGAGGTAGCGCAGGCTCCGGGCCGTCCACCACTGGTCGCCCAGCTCCTCGAAGGCGCGCACCGCCCGCCGGAGCGTCTCCTCCGCCTCGGTGATCCGGCCCAGCCTGGCGTGGGCGCGCCCCTCGGCGAGCTCCACCCTGGCCACCCCCCACGAGTCGCCGAGCGCGGTCAGGATCTCCCCTGCCCGACGGACGTGCTCCAGCTCGGCCAGGCCGTTGGCCGGGTTGCCGACCCCTCCGGCGGCCCGCAGGCACCTGGCCTGCTCCCAGAGCTCGCCGCGGAGCCGGAACCGGTCGGCGGCGCGGTTCAGGATGAACTCGGCCTTGGCGAAGTGCTCCCGGGCGGCCCGGGTCTCCCCGCGGGCGAGCAGCTCCCTCGCGATGGCGCCGAGGACTTCGCCGTAGACGCGCAGGGTCTGCGCCTCGGAGTAGCGGTTGCGGTCGCGTTTGAACACCAGGAGGGCGTCCTCCAGCAGCTCGCGGGCCTCCTCCGGCCTGCGCTGGGCGAGCCTGAGCTCGGCCAGGTTGCGCTGGGTCCTCGCCGCCCACCAGGGGTCCTTCTCCTGCTTGAAGGCGTTGATCGCCCCGATGAGGTAGCCCTGCGCCCGGTCGATGTTCCCGTCGTTGAACAGCGTCATGCCGACCGACCGCATGGCCCGCGCGGCCCACCAGGACTCGTCCAGCTCCGTGAAGGCGACCAGCGCCCGCTCGACGTCCTCCCCGGCGGTCCTGCGGCCGCCCTGCCCGCCGGTCACGGCGGCCCGGTCCAGCAGCGCGATGCCCAGCGCCCGCGGGTCTCCCATCCGTTCGGCGGCCTCGCACACGATCTCGGCGACCGCCCGCCAGTCGGACCAGTAGGCGCGCATCGAGTGGCACAGCGAGCAGAAGGCCCGGCCCAGGCCCCACGCCAGCTCCCACAGCTCCAGGTCCCGCGCCTGGTCGATCATCGCGATCAGGGTCAGCCGCTCGGCGTTGAGCCAGTCGGCCGCCGCCGTCTGCGCCCGCGCCACCGGGATGCCGCCGGCGCCGCCCTCCACGCCGAGGTCGTCGTCCTCGCCGATCTCCTCCAGGACGTCGCGGCCGGCCTCCTCCCCGGCCTCGTCTCCGGCCCTGCGCCCGCTGCGCCCCCAGTCCTGGGGCCAGCGGGCCACGGCCTTCTCCTCGGCGCGGCGGCGGTAGCCGGACAGCGCCCGTTCCACGGCGGCCCGGCCGCGGCCGTCGGCGTCCTCCCCGTCCGCCGGCTCGCGGGCGAAGATCCGGACCAGGTCGTGCAGGCGGTAGCGCCGGGCGCCGGAGAAGTCGACGCCGGAGGACTCGGCGAGCTGGGCGTCGATGAGCGACTCCAGCTGGTCGACGCCGTCCAGCTCGGAGGTGCCCAGCAGCTCGCCCGCCACCCAGCCCGGCACGTCCGGGGCGGTGAGCAGGCTGAGCGTGCGCAGCAGGCGGCGCTGGATGCCGGTGCAGTCGTCGTAGCTGAGCTGGAGGGAGGCCCGCACGCTCAGGTCGAGCCTGCGGGCCACTTCGAGCTGGTCCAGCCGGTGGCGCTCGTCCCTGAGCCGATCGGCCAGCTCGCGCAGCGACCAGTTGCGCCGGGTGGCCAGGCGGCCCCCGCAGATGCTGATGGCCAGCGGCAGGTGGTCGCACATGCGCACGATCTCCCTCGCGGACCGCGGGTCCGCCTCGACCCGGTCGTCCCGGGCCAGCCGGGACAGCAGGTTCGTGCCCTGCTCCTCGTCGAAGACCGGCAGCTGCGTGTCGTAGGCGTTGAGCAGGTACAGCGGATGCCGCGAGGTGACCATCACCACGCATCCCGCCTCGGCCGGGATCAGGTCCTTGACCTGGTCGCCGTCGTGCGCGTTGTCCAGGCCGATCAGGATGCGCCTGCCCTTGGTCCAGGTCAGCCAGAGCTTGCGCAGCTCGCTCGGGCCTCCGGGGTCGGTCGTGAGCGGCACTCCCAGGGCCCGCAGGAAGCCGATCAGCACCTCCTCGGGCCGGACCGGGGCGTCCACCGTGCCGCGCAGGTCGGCGTAGAGACGCCCGTCCGGGAACCGGGCGGCGATCTCCTCGCCGAACCTGGTCATCAGCGCGGACTTGCCGACCCCGCCCCTGCCGTACACCGAGACGACCAGCGGCGGGGCGTCGCCGGCCTGGGCGCGGGGCCGGTAGCGCTCGCGGAAGACCTCGCGCAGCTCGGCCAGCGCCTCGCCGCGGCCGGTGAAGTGCTCGACGACGGGCGGCCACTGGTCGGGCGGCCGCCAGGTGAGGCCGGGCGGCAGCTGGTGCGACGCGTGCCGCCGGTCGGCCGTGGCCCAGGTGAGGACGCCGACCAGGAGGGCGGCGAACACAGTGATGGCGACCTTGGCCGAGGTGGGCAGGTCCTCCACGACGTCGAGGGAGGTGGCCAGGATGCTCGCCACGGCGGCGGCGACGCCGGCGACGGCGGGCGCCGCCAGCGAGAGCGGACGTCGGCGGGGTCGCGGCGCGTCTGGCGTGTCATCAGGGTGGTTAGGCACGTGTGACCTGGGCATTCACACCCCCGAGGAGGGTCGCGGCCCCCGGCGCGACCGGTGCGTCGTTTCAAGATTCATTCAACCAGACGCAAAGCGGAATGGGGCGGCCGCGGTCGATACCGACCGGACGGTATGCTGCGGTGCCATGAAGCGAACCATCTACGGTCCCGACCACGACGCCTTCCGCGAGTCGGTGAGGGAGTTCGTCGCCCGCTCGATCACTCCCCGCGCCGAGGAGTTCATCGAGAACCGGATGATCGACCGCGAGGTCTGGCTGGAGGCCGGACGGCAGGGTTTCCTCGGCCTGGAGGTGCCGGAGGAGTACGGCGGGAGCGCGGCCGGCGACTACCGCTTCAACGCGGTGCTGGGCGAGGAGCTGTCCGGGCAGAGCGCGGCGCTCTCCTCCAGCCTCGGCATCCACTACGACGTGGTGGCGCCGTACCTGGTGGAGCTGACCACCGAGGAGCAGAAGAAGCGCTGGCTGCCCCGCTTCTGCTCCGGTGAGATGATCACGGCCATCGGCATGACCGAGCCGAGCGGCGGCTCCGACCTGGCCGCGCTGCGCACCACCGCGGTCCGCGACGGCTCCGACTGGATCGTCAACGGGTCCAAGACGTTCATCACCAACGGCTACTGCGCCGACCTGGTGGTGGTCGCCGCCCGGACCAGCCCCGAGAAGAAGGCCAAGGGCATCACGCTGTTCGCGGTCGAGACCGGGATGGAGGGCTTCACCCGGGGCCGCAAGCTGGACAAGGTGGGCCAGCCGGAGGCCGACACGGCCGAGCTGTTCTTCGAGAACGTGCGCGTCCCCGAGGAGAACGTGATCGGCGAGATCGACCGGGGCTTCATCGCGATGATGGAGCGCCTCCCGCAGGAGCGGCTCGGCTCGGCCGTGGCGAACCTGGCGCACGCGGCGGCCGTGCTCGCCGAGACCCTGGTCTACGTCCGCGAGCGCAAGGCCTTCGGCCAGGCCGTCGGCTCCTTCCAGCACAACAAGTTCGTCCTGGCCGATCTGGTCACCAAGATCGAGGTCTCTCAGGCCTTCCTGGACCAGTGCATCCTGGCCCACACCGAGGGCGAGCTGAGCGCGGTGAACGCGGCCAAGGCCAAGATGTGGACCTCCGAGGTGCAGGGCGAGGTGCTGGACGCCTGCGTGCAGCTGTACGGCGGGTACGGCTACATGAAGGAGTACCGCGTGGCCCGCGCCTGGATGGACGCCCGCGTGACCCGCATCTGGGCCGGGTCCAACGAGATCATGCGTGAGATCATCGGCCGCGACCTCGGCCTGTGATCCGGCGGCCGGCCCGCTGACGGGACGCGGCCGGCGGGTGACGGGATGCGACCGGCCCGGTGACGGGAACGGCCGATCCGGCCCGGTGACGGGACGCGGCCGGCGGGTGACGGGGCACGGCGCGGACGGCCGTGCCCCGTCGCGGTTCTCCCGCCGGATCCGGTCCCGCTACAGGCCGATCACCCGGCAGGTCGCCCTGGCCGTCTTCGACGGGTCGCTCTCGGAGACGGCGGTCAGCGTGACCTTGGCCAGGCGGCTGCCGCCCGGCGCCCGCACGGCGTGGACGTCCGCCGCCGTGCGCCGGCCGGCCTCCGCCGACGCCAGCGCGTTCGGCAGCGAGACCGTCCAGCCGCGGCCCTCGACGGTGGCCGACAGCCGGTAGACGTCACTGTCCAGGTAGGCGCTCACGTCCTCGGGGTGCTGTCCCTGGGCGGGAGCCTTCCCGCCGGTGTTGAACAGCGGGAAGCGGCAAGTCGAGTACCCCTTGCCGGTGGGGATCCCGGCCGCCGGGAGCAGCCGCACGCCGCGCCTGGCCGGTCCGGCGCCGTCCAGGGAGCGGAGCGCGACCGTGTAGGAGAGCAGGCCCTGGCGGTCCCGGTGCACGTCGAGCACGTAGAAGTGCAGGCGGTTGGCCTCGTCGACGTACTCGAACTCGCTGCCCGAGCCGGTTCCCGCGTGGAACAGCGCGTCGGAGAGCTGGCGGTAGTCGCCGATCGTGATCGGCACGGCGGTGCCGTCCGGCAGGACGTAGTCGGTCATCCCGATGTCCTGCGGGTTGGCGTCGATCACCCACTCGAACGGCGCCCGGTCCTCGTTCTTGGTCTTGGCCAGCAGCACGCCGGAGTCCGGGGTGAAGGAGTCGGAGCCCATCCGGTCGACGACCTCGACGGTGTAGTTCTCGTAGCCGCCGCCGTCGCAGAACGGGTCGGTGGCGACGTCGCAGGCCGGGCTCTTGTCCCCGGTGTCGAAGGCGATGTTGACGCCCGACAGGCCGTTCCCGGCCGGTTGCACGACGCGGGCGGTCACCCGGGCGACCACCAGGCCGGACTCGTCGAGCGCCTCACGCGACAGGCGCAGGACGTTCTCCTCGTCCACCATCTTCAGTTTGATCTTGTTGCGGAGCATGTGCTGGGCGCCCATCGAGGCGCCCGCCGTGGGCGGGATCAGCCAGCGGCTGTGCGGGCCGCCGGGCCCGTTGAAGGTGCCCCGGCTGAGCATCTCCCAGATGCCGGAGTAGGCCCGCCGCGGCGGGACCCCGTACGGGTTGTTGTAGTTGTCGCCGATGCCGAGGATGTGGCTGAGCTCATGGGCGTAGACGCTCTGGCCCGAGCTCTCGGCCTGGACGGAGGAGCCGCCCCCGGCGTTGGGCCAGATGGAGGCGGCCGAGGCCCAGGAGGTCCACTCGACGTAGCGGGTCCTGGCCCAGTTGGGCAGGGCCGGGTCCGGCGGGCCGAACTCGTCGGTCACCGCCTCCTTCGTCGGGAACTTCATCGGCCCGAACTCCTGCCAGGTGGCCGACTCGTCCTGACCGGCGCTGAGGTAGAAGACGAAGTCGAACCCGGCGGGGACCTCCGATCCCACGTCCGCGATCCAGGCGGCGCGCCCGTCGGTCCTGATGTTCTTGTTGCAGGCGTCCCCGGCCGGGCAGGCGGTGCCCGCCTGGAACTCCATCGCGTACTCGTGGGACTTGCCGGGCATCTGGTACGGCCCGAAGGCGGTCAGGTCGACGCCGTAGCGCCCGGCGGAGTCCTCCATCCAGTACTCGTGGATGGTGTGCCCGCGGTTGAGCTGGTTCGGGGTGTTGAGGAAGTCCTTGTAGAACTGGGCGACCTGCTCACGCGGGACGTCGTGGGCCTCGGCGCTGGGGTTGCCGAAGACCGTGGAGCCCTTCGGCTGGGTGACCGCGAACGGCTGGTTGGGGTAGTCGAGCAGGACCAGCGCGCCGCGGAAGGTGCGCTCGGACCCCTTGACCGCCGGGTCGGCCCAGTTCGTGCCCGGCGGCTTGACGTAGTCGGCCCACGTCATGTGGTCGGGGTTCTTCCAATTCTGCGGGTCGATGGGCGCGGGCCCGTCCGGGCGCTGCTCCCGCAGGGCGGCCGCGGGCCCGTCCTGCTGCCAGGGCTGCTGCTGCGGCCAGTGGTCCAGACGCCAGGGATGCTCGGGATCGGGGGACGGCTCTGCGGACGCGGGGGTTCCGGCGAGGCCGAGGGGGAACAGGATCGCTGCCGCGACCAGGGCCTTCACCAAACTGGGGGGTTTGATCACGTTAAATGACGCTATATATCTGCCCCAAGGAGATCAATGACCCCGGGCAGACCAGAACGGACACGGAGCACGTCAGTCGGAATTTTTCCCTCGCGGGGTATTTGAGAAGAGCGGGTCACCGCATTTAATCTCCCGGAGAGGACAGACGGACAGGAGTGCCTATGCCCACGCGCGCCGGCCAGTTCCTCGGCACGCGCGCGCCCTCGACGACGGTGGTGCACAGCGCGCCGATCGTCCTGCCCGTCTCCGGTCCGCCGGTCCCGTACGGCGCCATCGCCGTACGGCAGGACCGGGTGATCGCCGTCGGTCCCCGCGAAGAGATCGAGGCCGCCTACCCCGGCTCCGACCCGGTGCGCTGGCCGGGCATGATCGTGCCGGGGTTCGTCGACGCGCACGTCCGGCTCGGCCGCGACTTCGCCCCCGCCCACCCCCACGGCGTCACCGCGGTCGCGGGCGTGGCCGCCGACCTGGAGGACGCGGCCGTCGTCGGCGAGACCGGCCTGGACGGCGTGACCTACCTGGAGACGCGCTGCGCGAGCGAGGAGCGCTGGGAGGGCGGTGAGCGCGACCGGCTCATCACCGCGATCCGCGAGGTGAACCACCCCGGGATCATCGGCATCGCCGCGCACTCCCCCGATCCGGTGGTCATGGAGGACCTGGCCATCCTGTCCCGGACCTTCGGCCTGCGGCTCCTGGTCGAGCTCGGCCGCCGCACCGCCGGTTTCCTGGACGAGGTGGGCGCCCTCGGAGACGGCGTCCACGTCGTGCTCTCCGGCCCGCTCGACGAGGCCGACCGCAAGCTCCTGCGCATCCGCGGCACCGTCGCCGCCGTCACCTCCCCGTTCGCCGCCGAAGGCATGCTCGACGGCGAGAACCCGGTCGCCCTCGGCACCCGCACGGGCGACGACCCCCTCGCCCTGGCCCGCCTGCTCCGCCAGGCCCTCCCCCGCGACCCCGGCCTGGACCACCTCCTGGTCGAGGCGCTGACCCTCGGCGGCGCCGGAGCCGTCGGCCTGGCCGAGGGCCCCGGCCGCCTGGGATGCCTGGAACCGGGCGGTCGCGCCGACTTCGCCGTCTTCGCGGTCGAGGCCACCCCGGCCACCGCCTGCACCGCCCTCCTCCAGGAGGGTCCGGGCCGCTGCCTGGCCACCTTCACCGCCGGCCGCCCCTCCCGGCACCGTACGGCCCCGTACGAACTCCCCGGCCCGGCCGACACCGCCGCCGCCGGCTGACCCGATTCAACAGATCATCAGGAGAGAACCGCACGCCGTTCCCCTGTCCGCGACCTGCATTCAAGAGCAGATCACGGGTGCGTGAGTTCCAGCGCTGAGTGTCGCTGCTCCGGCGCGAGGACGAACCCGCACTCAGGGAACCCGGACTCGACCGCTCGGAGGCCGTGGACGGCCCTGGTCCGGTGGCGGTTCCGTCGATAGGCTCACCGTCCATGATCTCCCTGGACGATCAGGGGCGGCCGGAACCTCCCCTCGCGGCCGACGAGGCCGCCACCCTCACGGGCTTCCTGGACTACCAGCGCGCGACCCTGGCGTGGAAGTGCTCGGGGCTGGACGCGGCCGGGCTGAGGGCGACCGTCGGCCCCTCGTCGATGACCCTGGGCGGGTTGCTCAAGCACCTGTCATACGTCGAGGACCTGTGGTTCTCCCGGTGGCTGCACGGGCGGGCCCCGGAGCCCCCGTGGGACGCGGTGGACTGGAAGACCGACCCCGACTGGGACTGGCACTCGGCCGCCGGGGACACCCCCGAGCAGCTCCATGCGCTCTGGCAGGGCGCCGTGGCCCGCTCCCGCTCACTCGTCGCGGAGGCGCTGGCGGGCGGCGGCCTGGAGCAGCCGGCCCGGCGCTCCTGGCCCGACGGGAAGACGCCCAGCCTGCGGTGGATCCTGGTCCACATGATCGAGGAGTACGCGCGGCACAACGGCCACGCCGACCTCCTCCGGGAAGAGGCGGACGGCCTCACCGGGGAGTAGCCGCCGGCAGGCGCACCTCGACGCGCGTCCCGGCGCCGCCGTGCGAGCCGGTCACGGTGACCGCGCCGCCGTGCAGCGCCACCTGCTGGCGGACCAGGGTGAGGCCGAGCCCGGAGCCGGGGCTGCCGGTGCGGCGGTGGAAGCGGGCGAACACCCGCTCCCGGTCGGCGGGCGGGATGCCGGGACCGGCGTCCTGGACGACGAGGACGGCGACGCCGCCGCCATCCGGGGCCGGGGTGGCCGTGCTTGCCGGGAGTGCCGGGGACGGCGGCACGGGAACCGCCGAGGTCGCGGAGAACGACAGGGTGACGGTGATCGTGGCGCGTCCGTGGGGGTCCGCGCCGTGGATCGCGGCGTTGTCGAGCAGGTTGTCCACGATCACCCTCAGCCCCTCCTCCCATCCGCGCACCCGCGGGCCGTCCGCGAGGGCGATGGTGATCACGGCGCCCGGGTGGCGGCTCCGGGCGTCCTCGGCCGCGGCGGCGACGATCTCGGTCAGGTCGGTCCCGGTGAAGGTCGCGGGATCGATCAGGTCACCGCGGGCCAGTCCGCGCAGCAGCGTGATCAGCCGTTGCATCCGGGAGTGCTCGGCGATCAGGTCCGCGACGGTCTCGGCCCGCTCGGCCGGGTCCAGGCCGGGATGGTCGAGCAGGCCCAGGTTGGCGCCCATGCTGGTCAGCGGGGTCCTCAGCTCGTGCGCGGCGGTGGCCGCGAAGGCCCGGGCGGTCTCCAGCGCCTCGCCGGTGCGCGCCACCGCGGCGTCCCGCCGGTCCAGCAGCTCGTTGAGCAGACCGGCCAGCTCGTCGATCTCGGTCACTCCTGAGCCGGTCGCCAGCCGGGCCCCCGTCCGGGGCTGCGTGTCGATCCCGCGCGCCTGTCCGTGGAGCACCGTCAGCGGCCGGACGGCCAGGCGGCCGAGCCCGAGTCCGGCCAGGGCGCCGGCCCCCGCCGCCACCAGCGTGGTCAGCACCACTCTGCCGGTGAGCGCCCGGATCCGCCCGGCCAGGCGGTCCTCCGGATCGAACACCCACAATCGGCCCCGGTCCCCCCGCACGCCGAGGTCCACCGCCGCGAACCGCCACCGCCGCCCGCCGTCGGCGCCGTCGCCGTCGCCGCCGACGGTGCTCCCGGTGCCGACCGAGCCGCCGGTTCCATCGGCTCCATCGGCTCCATCGGCTCCATCGGTGAAGGTGGCCGGGCCGGTCTCCCCGGTGGCGGGCAGCGTCGCGGGCACGGCTCCGACGACGAGCGGCTCGGCCCCTGCGACGTCGAGGTACACACCGCCCGAGCTCTCGCCGCCGGTGGCCGCCACGGCCA
Source organism: Planobispora longispora (assembly GCF_016863135.1). Taxonomy (GTDB): domain Bacteria; phylum Actinomycetota; class Actinomycetes; order Streptosporangiales; family Streptosporangiaceae; genus Planobispora; species Planobispora longispora. The sequence goes on along the minus strand of NZ_BOOH01000021.1, from coordinate 127,447 downwards.
GCCGCTGCCCCAGGAGGTCCGGCAGCGCCGTCCCGGGCGACAGGTGGACCCGCCGGGCGTAGGTCAGGGCCATCGGCGCCAGCGCGCGCAGCCGTACCGCCAGCTGCCGGTCCCGTTCGGCGCGCAGGTCCTGGACGGCGAGGCCGAGCACGAGCGCCCCGGCCAGCAGCACCAGGAGCGGGACCAGTACGGCGAGGCGGACCGCGAACCGGGTGGACAGCCGCATGGCCCGGCGCCGTGGGCGGCGCGGATCCCCGGCGGCGCGTCCCCGGGCTCGACGTGGATCTCCGGCAGGGCGCGGATCCCCGGCCGGACGTCCCCGGGCGGGACGCGGATCCCCGGCCGGACGGGAGTCTCCGGCGGGACGTCCCGGGGCGGATCGCGCGTTCATGACCGGGGCTCCCGCAGCACGAACCCGACCCCCCGCACCGTGTGCACCATGCGGGGCTCTCCTCCGGCCTCCAGCTTGCGCCGCAGGTAGCCGACGAAGGTGTCCACGGCGTTGTCCGTCACCTCGAAGTCGTATCCCCAGACGCGTTCCAGCAGCACCGGCCGGGACAGCACGATCCCCGCGTTGCGCGCCAGGACCTCCAGCAGGTCGAACTCCCGCCGCGTCAGCTCGACCCCCCGGCCGCCCACGGCGACCGCGCGGGCGGCCGGGTCGATCGTCAGCGGGCCGAGCCGGACCGCCGCGCCGGGGGCACGGCCGGCCCGCCGCAGCAGGGCGCGCAGCCGCAGCACCAGCTCCCGCAGGTCGAACGGCTTGACCACGTAGTCGTCGGCCCCGGCGGCCAGCCCCGCCACCCGGTCGTCCACCTCGTCCATGGCCGACAGCATGAGCACCGGCACCTCCGACCCGCGGGCGCGCAGCCGGGCGCACACCTCCGTCCCGGACAGTCCCGGCATCGAGACGTCGAGGACGACGGCGTCGGGCGGGGAGGCGCAGGCCGGGGAGGCGCCGGTCAGCTCCAGTGCCCGCTCTCCGGAGTCGGCGGTCTCCACGCCGAAGCCCTCCAGCCGCAGACCTCGCCGCAGGGCCCGCAGAATCGCCGGGTCGTCGTCGACGACGAGGATTCGCTGCCCGGACATGGGCCTCCTCTACGGGTCGGGGAGGGACGGGGGGACCGGTGGACGGCGGGGGGCGACGCGACCTGGCGGATCCGCCGGGATGCCCGCCACCTTATTGCGGCGGGACGGCATGCGGGGGAGGCGCATCGCGGAGATCGAGGCACCACGGAGATCGAGGCACCACGGAGATCGGGACACCGCGGAGGCGGGGCTGCCGTGGGGACGGCGGTGCCGGCTCCGTCGGCCCGGCACGGGGGCCGTACGCTCGGGAACATGCACAACACCCGCTACGCGCGCTCCGGAATGGTGTCCACGGTCGATCATCTGGCGTCCAGAGCCGGGGTCGCGATGCTGGAGCGGGGCGGGTCCGCGGCCGACGCCGCGGTCGCGGCCAACGCCGTGCTGGCGGTGACCGCACCGCACATGTGCGGTCTGGGCGGAGACCTGTTCGCCCTGGTGCACGACGGGTCCGGCGCGCCCGCGGCGCTCAACGCCTCCGGCCGGGCGGGGTCGGGCGCCGACCCGGAGCGGCTGCGGGCCGAGGGGCACGAGCGCATGCCGTTCCACCACGACGTCCGTTCCGTGCCGGTGCCCGGCTGCGCGGACGGGTGGCTGGCCCTGCACGGCCGGTACGGCAGGCTGCCGCTGACCGAGGTGCTGGCCCCGGCGATCGGCTACGCCACCGACGGCTTCCCCGCCTCGCCGCTGCTGGCTCCCGCCCTGCCGACGGTCGGCCCGCTGTGCGAGGACTTCGCCTCCGCGCGGTCGGCCGGTGAGCTGATCCGGCGGCCGGGTGTGGCGCGGGCGTTGAAGGCGCTGACCGGCGGGCGGGACGGGTTCTACCTGGGCGAGTTCGGGGAGGGGCTGCTCGCCGTCGGCGGCGGCGAGTATACCGAGGACGACCTCGCCGGGGACGGCGCGCAGTGGACGGATCCGCTGCGGACGCGGGTCTTCGGGCACGACGTGTGGACGATGCCGCCCAACTCGCAGGGCTACCTGCTGCTGCTCGCACTCGCCGTCGCGGAGGGCCTCGACCTGCCCGCGGACCCGTCCGACCCGCTCTGGGCGCACCTGCTGGTGGAGTCGGCCCGGGTCGCCGGGCACGACCGGCCCGAGCTGCTGTACGAGGGCGCGTCCGTCGCCGCCGCCCTGGACTCGGCCGCGGCGCGCCGCGCGCTGGTCGATCCGTCCCGGCGGCTCGCGGTGCGCGACCTGGCCGCCGCCGGCGACACCACCTACCTGTGCGCGGTGGACGGCGACGGCATGGGAGTCTCGCTGATCCAGTCCAACGCCGCCGGGTTCGGCAGCCTGGTCTTCGAGCCCCGTACCGGGATCAACCTCCACAACCGTGGCATCGGGTTCTCCCTGGTCCCGGGCCACCCCGCCGAGTACGGCCCCGGGCGGCGACCCCCGCACACCCTGGTCCCGGCCCTGATCACCCGCCCGGACGGGTCCCTCCGCGCGGTCGTGGGCACCATGGGCGGCGACGCCCAGCCGCAGATCCTGCTCCAGGTCGTCACCCGTCTGCTCGCCTGCGGCCAGACGCCCGGGGAGGCGATCGGCGCCGCCCGCTGGCGGCTGGGCTCCGGCGGCACCGGCTTCGACGCCTGGCTGGCTCCCGACGAGGCCGCGGTGGAGGTGGAGGAGGGCGCCCCCTGGGCCGAGGGTCTCGCGCGGCGCGGCCACCCCGTCGGCGCGCTGCCGTACGGCTCCGCCTTCGGCCACGCCCACCTCATCGACGTCCTCCCCTCGGGCGTGCCGGCCGGGGCGGCCGACCCCCGCTCCCTCATCGGAGCCGCGCTCGGGGTGTGAGCTGCGGTTTTTCGAGTTGATATGGGGTATTTATCCGGTATGAGTCAAATGCCTCCCGACCGTTTCGGGATGAGCGACGAGCAGTCGGTCGAGGTCGAACAGGCGACCAGCGACCTCGGTTTCAACCATGAGATCGTGGAGGACGACCCGCAGCACCGCGACACCCTCGACGAACGGCTGCGCCGCGAAGCCCCGGAACGCGAGCGGGCCCACCGCTCCGAGGACCGGCTGGTCGCGCCCGACGCGGGCATCGGCCCCGACTGGGCGCGTGAGTCCTACGCCATCGACGTCGGCCGCGACAGCGGCGACCTGTCCGCCGAGGAGCGCGCCATCCACATCGAGTCCGACCGGTAGATCCGCCCGCCCCGCCCGCGACGGGGCGGGCGGCTACCGGCGCCGGAGGGCGGCGACCAGGCCGGGGAAGTCCGAGACGACGTGGTCGGCCTGGGCCGCCTCCGGACGGGCCGCGTGGAGATACCCCCAGGGCCCGCGGCGGATCAGGGCGGTCCGCATGCCCGCTGCCCGGGCGGGGAGCACGTCGTTGTCGAGACGGTCGCCCACGTAGAGGATCTCCCCCGGCTCACGGCCGGAGACCGCGACGACCTCGGCGAAGAACGCGGGGTCGGGCTTGGCGACGCCCCAGCCGTCGGAGGTGTAGACGGCGTCCACCGGCAGGTCCATCGCGGTCAGCGCGTCGTAGGCCTGCGGCGGCTGGTTCCCCGCGATGATCAGCTCGTAGCCGAGGTCGCGGAGCGCGGCCAGGCCGGGCCGTACGTCGGGATAGAGGTCGTCGGCGTCGAAGTTCACCCGGAGCCCCTCGGGGTCGTCGCGCTTCCACGCCTCCTGCTCGGCCTCGACGTCGAACCCGGGCCTGACGATCTGGAACGCCTCGGCGAAGGACCGGTCGAGCGCGGCCATGCCGCCCAGCACGCCGAGCATGGTGAACCGGGTGACGCCGAGCCGGTCCGCCCAGCGCGACCAGATCCGCGTCTCGTCGATCAGGGTCTCCCCCACGTCGAACACCAGCGCCCGGATCACGGCACCCTCCCCCTTCGCTCCGGCCCACCGAATCTTATTCGCAGGACTGGACGGGGCCGTCCCCCGCCACGGCGAGGGCCCCGGGGACGAGCCCCAGCGCCACCAGGTGCCGGTGGAGAAGACTCGCGCCTTCGAGCATGACGGCCGCCCGCTCGATCAGTTCGGCCTGGCGCTGCGCGATGGCCGCGCGCAGCGCGTCGCTGCCGCCGGTGCGGCGCAGACCGTCGAGGATCGGTTTGATGCGGGTCAGGGGGTAGCGGCTCTGGCGGAGCAGCCGGATCATCCGCGCGTCCCGCACGTCCGCCGCGTCGAAACGGCGATATCCCGTGCCCGCCTCGCGCCCGGGGGCCAGCAGCCCCGCGGACTCCCACAGCCGCAGGGCGGAGGTGCGCACCCCCAGGTAGACGGCCACTTCTCCGATCCGCAGGCCCGGCCGCGGCACCTCCTCGGCGTCCGGCGCCTGCTCCGCGACGGCCTCCAGCGCCTCGCCCGCCGCCCGCAGGGAGAGCCGTTGCTCGTGCAGCGCGGCGTGACCGGCGTCCATGAGGGTGAGCGCCTGGGGCAGGTCTCCGGCGTGGACGGCCTGCATGATCGATCGGGCGGTGTGCAGGCCGTACCCCCGCTCCAGCGCCCGGTAGGCGAGCAGGGCCCGGCGGTGCCGGGTGTCGAACCTGCGGTAGCCGGAGGGGGTCCGCGGGGCCGGGGGCAGGATGCCCAGGTCGGCGTAGTTGCGGATCTGCTGGGTCGAGAGGCCCACCAGCCGGGCCAGGTCGACGGGGCGCAGCCCGGCCGGCGCACGCCCTCCCGGCCGCCCCGGCCGATGGCCCGCCGAACGGTCCGGCAGATGGCCCGCCGGCCGCTCCGGCATCGGCCGGGCTTCCCCGGCGGGTTGAGGGTTGCCGTTCATATTCCCAGGATTATCCCCGACTTCCGCTGAAAAGTATTCATAGGAACTTCAATGAGACACTTGAACGCATGAATGTCGGCAACAGTTCAGGAGCACCCGAGCGTCACGTTTCACCGGAAGAGAACGGCCGCCTGCCGGAAGGCGGCGCCGCCACGGAGGCGGCACCAGCCCCGGCCTCCGGCCGCCCCGACGGCGGCGCCCTCCACCGCGACGGTGCGGGCGGGCCGGATCACGCCGCCGCGGACAGCCACGACCGCATCCAGGTCCGCGGCGCCCGGGAGAACAACCTCACCGGGATCTCCCTCGACATCCCCAAGCGGCGGCTCACCGTCTTCACCGGGGTCTCCGGCTCCGGCAAGTCCTCACTCGTCTTCGACACGATCGCCGCGGAGTCGCGGCGGCTGATCAATGAGACCTACACGGCGTTCATCCAGGGGTTCATGCCGCCCCTCAACCGTCCGGACGTGGACACGCTGCACAACCTGAGCGCGTCGATCATCGTCGACCAGGAGCGGATGGGCGCCAACGCCCGCTCGACCGTGGGCACCGCCACCGACACCTACACGATGTTGCGGATCGTGTTCAGCCGGATCGGCGTCCCGCACGCCGGCCCGGCCTTCGCCTTCAGCTTCAACACCCCGCAGGGCATGTGCCCGGGCTGCGAGGGCCTCGGCAAGATCACCGACATCGACGCCGACGAGCTGGTCGACCGCGAGCTGTCCCTGAACGAGGGCGCGATCAAGGTGCCCGGGTTCGGGGTGGACACCTGGTACTGGCAGGTGATGGCGAACTCGGGCTTCTACGACCCGTCGGTCAAGCTGAAGGACTTCACCCCGCAGCAGTGGGAGGACTTCCTGCACAGGCCGACCACCAAGGTCAAGATCGGAACCAGCAACCTCACCTACGAGGGGCTCGTCGTCCGGGTGCGGAAGCAGTACCTGGGCAAGGACCGCGAGTCGTTGAAGGGTCAGGCGCGGGCGTTCGCCGACCGGGCGGTCAAGCTCGTCCACTGCGCCGACTGCGACGGCACGCGGCTGAACGAGGCCGCCCGCTCGGCGAAGATCGACGGCCTCAGCATCGCCGACTGCTCGGCGATGCAGATCAACGATCTGGCCGAGTTCCTCAGGAAGATCCACGACCCCGTCGTCGGACCGGTCCTGGAGAACCTGCAGTCGACGCTGGACTCCCTGGTGGAGATCGGCCTGGGTTACCTGAGCCTGGACCGGGAGTCCGGCACGCTCTCGGGCGGCGAGGCCCAGCGGGTGAAGATGGTCCGGCACCTCACCTCGAGCCTGAGCGACGTCACCTACGTCTTCGACGAGCCGACCGCCGGGCTGCACCCGCACGACATCCAGCGGATGAACGGCCTGCTGCTCCGGCTGCGCGACAAGGGCAACACCGTGCTCGTCGTGGAGCACAAGCCGGAGATGATCGGGATCGCCGACCACGTGGTCGACCTCGGCCCCGGCGCCGGCTCCGCGGGCGGCCGGCTCTGCTACTCCGGCGACCTGGCGGGACTGCGCGCGTCCGGCACCCTGACCGGCAGCTACCTCGACCACCGGGTCGAGCTGCGCGAGAGCTTCCGCCGGCCCTCCGGGCACTTGCCGATCCGAGGCGCCACGCTGCACAACCTGCGCGGCGTCGACGTCGACATCCCCCTCGGCGTGCTGACCGTGGTCACCGGGGTCGCCGGGTCCGGCAAGAGCTCGCTCATCCACGGCTACGTCTCCGGCCGGGAGGGCGTGGTGGTGGCCGACCAGTCGCCGATCCGCGGCTCGCGCCGGAGCAACCCGGCCACCTACACCGGGCTGCTCGACCCGATCCGCACCGCCTTCGCCAAGGCCAACGGGGTCAAGCCCGCCCTGTTCAGCGCGAACTCCGAGGGCGCCTGCCCGGCCTGCAAGGGCATCGGCCTCATCTACACCGACCTGGCGATGATGGCCGGGGTGGCGACGGTGTGCGAGGAGTGCGAAGGCAAGCGCTTCACCCCCGCGGTGCTGTCGTACACGCTGCGCGGCAAGAACATCAGCGAGGTGCTGGAGATGCCGGTCGCCGAGGCGGTCGAGTTCTTCACCTCCGGTCCCGCGCGGGCCATCCTGGACCGCCTGTCGGCGGTGGGCCTGGGCTACCTGGGCCTGGGGCAGCCGCTCACCACCCTGTCCGGAGGCGAGCGGCAGCGCCTGAAGCTGGCGGTCAACATGGCCAGGAACGGCACCACGTACGTCCTGGACGAGCCGACGACCGGCCTGCACCTGGCCGACGTCGACCACCTGCTGGGCCTGCTGGACCGGCTGGTCGACGACGGCAACACGGTCATCGTCATCGAGCACCACCAGGCGGTCATGGCGCACGCGGACTGGATCATCGACCTCGGTCCGGGCGCCGGCCACGACGGCGGCCAGGTCGTCTTCTCCGGCACCCCCGCCGAACTGGTCGGCTCCGGCACGTCCCTGACGGCGATCCACCTGCGGGACTACGTGAACCGGCCGTAGCTCCGGGTTCCCTCGCCACGCGTCCGGATTCGTCCGCCGCCCGGTTGATGAACCGGGCGGCGGGTGAAAGATTCGTCAGCACAGGCACATCTCCTCCGGAGGAACGTGCGTGGCGAGGGACCAGTCGAACGACTCGTTTGCCCGGGCGAGTTTTCTCGCCCTGCTGTCCGGCCCGCTCAGAGCCCGGCTGCTGAGCCTGGGGGTCACCGCCCACCGCCCCGCCGGGCACGAGCTCATCCGCCAGGGTGACAGCGGGGACGTGGTGTTCCTGCTCATCGACGCGATCGTGAAGATCACCGCGATGGCGGAGAACGGCAGCGAAATCCTGCTCGCCGTCCGGGTGAGCGGGGACGTGGTGGGCGACATGGCGGTGCTGAACGAGGCCCCGCGCTCGGCGACGGTGACGACCTGCGGCCCTTCGGCCGTCTGCGTGATCAAAGGCCCGGTCTTCCTGGACTTCCTGCGCAGGTCTCCCGAGGCGGGGCTGGCCCTGAACCGCCTGATCAGCGATCGCCTGCGCTGGGCGAACCAGCGCAGGCTCGACTTCGCGGGCTACGAGGCCGACATCCGCCTGGCCCGTCTCATCCTGGCGCTGGCGGAGCGTCACGGCCGGCGCGCCGCCCAAGGGCTGGACCTGGGAGTCCCGCTCACCCAGGCGGAGCTCGGCGCCCTCATCGGGGCGAAGGAGGCGACCGTGCAGAAGGCCCTGCGGGAATTGGCGGACCGGAAGCTGATCCGGCGTGGCCGGCGGGGCGTGCTCATCGTGGAGCCCTGGGAACTCGCGAAGTTCGCCGAGACCCCCGACACGATCGAACGGCCGAGGGCCCGCTGACCCGAAGCCCTATTAATCCGGGTTCGGCATGTTCTATCGGGCTCATGGTGGAGTCCCATCCCACCGTACGGAGGCCCTCCATGGAACACCGCACCGAACACCGGATCATGATTGCCGCCGACATCGAGGACTACAGCAGCCGCAACCGCGACAGCCAGGCGACGCTCCAGCGGGATCTGGTCCGGGCCCTGGACCACGCGGCGACACTGGCGCAGCTCGGCACGCTCGACTGGCGACGGCAGGAGCAGGGTGACGGGCAGTTCGTCGTCCTGCCGCCGGGAACCGGCGCCGTCACCGTCCTGACCTCCTTCGTCACCGAGCTCAACGAGGTCCTGGCCGGGTACAACAGCGCGACGTCCCGGATGCGGATGCGGCTCTCGGTCCACGAGGGGCCGGTCGTCGTCGACGGGGCGAACGGTTTCCCCGGGGCGCACGCCGTGCAGGTCAACCGGCTGGTGAACGCCGCCGCGCTGAAGGCCGCGATGCGGGCCCGGCCGGAGGCCGATCTCGGAGTGATCATCTCGGACCGGACGTTCGAGGACTACGTCGGCCAGAGCCGCGGCGGGCCGTCGAAGGACGACTTCCGGCGGGTGAAGGTGGCGGAGAAGAAGGAACGCTACATCGCTCACATCCATCTGCCCGGTCACAACGTGCACGCGCTGGGAGCCCTCCCCGGATCCGCGGAGCCCGCGGGTCCCGGGAGCCCCAGGGCGGCCGAGGACGCCGGAGCCCCGGCCGGCCACGTCTTCCGCCTCACCGGGAAGGGCGCCAACGCCAACGTCAGCGGCCGTGACCAGACGATCAACCAGAGGTACTCCTGATGGACGCGGAGCGGGCGCCGGACGCCCGGAGCCAGGAGCCCGACCTCCCGCCGGAAGAACCGCCGGAGGAATCCCCGCAGGAGACGGCTCCCGGGGAGGATTCCGGAACGCCGGACGGACCCGCCCCGGGCGGGGAGGAGGACGCCGAGCCCTCCATCCGCGAGCGGACGGAGCAGAGCGAGCGGCGGCGCCGCTTCCGCCGTGAAGGGCTGCCCCAGCTCTGGGCCGACATCTCGGGGAAGGGCGGCAACGCCAACGTCTCCGGCGGCGACCAGACGATCAATCAGTTCTACGACGGCTCCGGCCCCGCCCCGCGGCCGGTCTCCGTCCTGCCGCCGGCGAGGGTGCGCGATGTCGAGCGCTACACGGTGTGCACCTCGTCGAGCACGCGGCTGGCCGCCCGGCTGGCCCGGGACCCGGTGGTGCTGTTGCGCGGGCGTCCGGAGACCGGTCGCGCCAGCGCGGCCTACCGCGCGCTCCTGGACTGGTCGGCTCCGGTACGGGGCCCGGAGGACACCCCCTTGGGCATGCTCCGGACCGAGGAGGGCCTCACCGCCGGGGACCTCTCGGAGGCGAAGGGCTTCGTGTTCGATGCCGGTGACTTCAACCCCGGTGATTCCAGCGCCGGCGACGCGCCCCGGACCTCCGCTCCCGGCAGCGTGATCGACCGGCTGCAGGTCCTGGCCGAGGAGGCGAAATGCCGGATCGTCATTCTGGTGACCGAGAAGTACGAGCGTGACGTCCTGGTCGTCGAGCACGAACCGGCCGACGCCATGGAGGTGTTCCGCCGCTGGCTGGCCGCCGACGGTTCTCCCGGCCTCTGGACGGAGCACAGATTCGGCGAGCACCTCTCGGCGCTGCCGGACCTGCTCGCCGGGCACGGGCCCGCCCGGGTCCGCGAGTACGCCCTGGAGATCGCCGCGAGACTGCGTGACGGGCGGCGGTCGCTTCCCGAGGTCCTCGGCACGCTGCGGCTGGACCCCCGCGAACGGCTCCGGCAGGAGTTCCGCAGGGAGAACGCGGACGAGACCAGGCAGTGCTTCCTCATCAGCGCCGGCGTGCTGCACGGTCTGAGCGAGGCGGAGATCTCCGGCTCCGCGCTGCGCCTGGCCGAGCTCGTCCGGGAGGTGGAGAACGATAAGGACCGGCGAGGTCCCCGGGTCTGGGGATACCTGCACACCTGGCTGAATCGCGACGGGCTGAGCTGCCACCCTCCCGCCGCGCCGGGCGAGGGTCACCGCGTCCTGCTGAGGCAGGATCCGACGGCCCAGATCCTCTCGGTCGCCTGGGAGGAGGCGCCGGTCCTGCGCGGCCCCCTGTACGCCTGGCTGCACGAACTCACCGGGCGGCCCGACGAGAGGATCGCGATCAGGGCCGCTCAAGGGGTCGCGCACCTGGCCGCCTGCGATTTCCGGAACGTGCGCGAGAATTTCCTCGACGGCTGGTCCAAGGACGGCGCCAAGGGCAAGCGGGACCTGGTGAAATACACGCTGGAGGCCGCGGCGCTCAACCCCGCGCTGGCTCCCCTGGTCCATGAGCTCCTCGACGCCTGGTCGACGGGGAACCTCTCCAAGCGGACCACCGCCACCGTGGTCTACGGCTCCGAGATCGGCGTCCGGGCCGTCAGCCGGGCCCTCGAGGTGTTCCGCAGGACGATCCTGCTCTCGCCCGCCGCCGGCCAGTCGACCGGCAACTGGCCGCTGCACCTGACCGTCACGGCTTCCGTGGCGGAGATCTACACCTCCACGACGGCCGAGCGGGTTCTCGCCGAGCTCGGCGCGTGGGCTCGGTCGGGCTCGCCCGGGTTGCGGCGGACCGCCGCGTTCGCCTTCGTCTGGCTGGCCTGCCTGCCGTCCTCCGGCGACCCCGACCGTCCCCCGCTGACCGGCTACCGACACATGCCCGAACTGCCGGAACTGTGGTGCAATGCGCTCGCCTGGGGACGGCTCACCGGCTCCGGCTCCGCCGTACCGGAGGTGTGGCGCCTGCTCGGGCAGTGGGCCGGACGGCCCGAGTGCGATCCCGTGGTCGACCAGATCTTCCGGACGACCGCGGCCCGCCATCCCGATCTGCGCATGCCGCTCCGCTTCTCCCTCCGCGCGTGGCACGGCTGGGAGCTGATCACCGCCGACCGGCGCGCGGCGCTGGACGGCCTGCTGTCAAGGAGATGACCACCGGTGTTCACGCTCATGTGGAAGTTCGACAACCCCAACGCCGCAGACACGACCGGCTCCCCGGAGCTCGCCTTCGAGACCCCTTCGGCCGGGGACGGCTTCGCCTTCCGGGTGGCCGTCCACTGCGCCCGTGAAGCGGGCGGCGGGCGTCGCGCGCGGAGATCCGCACCCGACCTCGGCGCCGAGCGGGAGGAGGTGCTCGACCGCGCCAGGACCGTCGTCCGCGAGACATGCCGCAGGCATCCCGCCTTCCGCCCGGAATCGGCGGAGCGGGAAGTGAACCGGAGGCTGGAGGCGGAGCTGCGGGACGGGCCGTGGACGGTCCGCGTCGAGGTCGGCCTCACCGAGGAGGTTCGCAGGCTCCAGCAGACCAATCTCATCGCGCAGCACAAGGTGGTGACCGAGGCCGAGTCCACGGAACTGCGTCTGGAGCGGCTCCACGCGCTCAGCACGAGGTGCGAGGGCTTCCTCCGGGCGGCGGGACACAGCTGGGAGACCCTTTACGCGCTGCGGCTCGCCGAGGACCCCGGCGCGGCCGCCGACATCCTGGCGCGTATGGTCGAGGACCGCCGGGAGACCGCCACCGATCTGACCAAGCTGGTTGCGAAGATCACCGAGGCGCAGCGCACGGCCGGTCTCTACGATCTGGTCCTCGCCAGCGAGAACGCGCTGCGCCAGGCGTTCGAGCGGCTCGGCGTGCCGCTGCCGCCGCTCGACCCGGACTCGCCGTTCGCCCCCATGGCCGAGAGCGCCTAACGCCGGAACGACGTGCCCAGGTCCACGCTCTCCATCGCCTTGCGGATGCGCTTGTCGGAGACGGGGTACGGCGTGCCGAGGGTCTGGGCGAAGTAGCTGACCCGGAGCTCCTCGATCATCCAGCGGATCTTCTTCAGGTCCTCGTCGTCGCGGCGGGCGGGCGGGAGCTTGTCGAGCAGGTCGTGGTAGTCGTCCTCGATGTCGTGGACCTGGCGCATGCGCTCCTCGTCGCGGTACGGATCGTCGGGGAGCTTCTCCAGCCGCCGCTCGGCCGCCTTCAGGTAGCGCGTCAGGTCGGGCAGGCGCGAGTGGCCGGTGGCGGTGACGAACCCGGGGTAGACGAGGTTGGCGAGCTGCTCGCGGATGTCCTCCACCGCGGGGGTGGGACGCGCCTCGGCCAGGCGGGCGCCGAGGCTGTGCCAGACCGCCAGGATGCCCCGGACCCGCTCGACCACCTCGGCGGCGGTGTCGAACAGTTCGGCGCGGACCTTGTCGTGCAGGGTGGTGAAGGCGGATTCGTCCCAGACCGGCCCGCCGTACTCGCTCATGAGCTTGTCGGCGGCGCAGGCGACGCAGTCGTCGAACAGCGCCGTGGCGCCGGCGTGCGGGCTGCGGCTGAGCGTCAGCTTGGCCTGGTTGTCCAGGCGGCCGAGGATCCACTTGGCCGGGGAGGGGGTGTTGAGCAGCAGCAGCCTGCGGGTGCCCTCCCACATGGCGCGGCGCTGCTCGGCCTCGGTCTCGAACATGCGCACGGCCACGCTGGAGCCCTCGTCGGCCAGGGCCGGGTAGGCCTTCATCCGCCGCTGCTCGAACGTCTTGGGCAGCGCGCCCACGCTCCACGCGGTCAGGCCCGTCTGCTCGATGCCCGCGGCCTTGGAGAGGGTCTGGCGGAGCTTGGGCGCCAGCCGCCGCTTGAGCTCGGCCAGGTCCTTGCTCTCGGCGAGCTTGTGCTTGCGGCCGTCGACCACCCGGAAGGTGATCTTCAGGTGGTCGGGGACGTTGTCGAGCTGCCACGCCTCACGCGGGACCTGGATGCCGGTGAGATTCAGCAGCTCCCGCTCCAGCACGGCCAGGAGCGGCTCCTGGGTGGGCTCGGCCCGCTGGAGCACCTGCTTGGCGTAGTTGGGGGCGGGCACGAAGTTCCGCCGGATGTTCTTGGGCAGGGAGCGGATCAGCGCGGTGAGCAGGTCCTCGCGCAATCCGGGGATCTGCCAGTCGAAGCCCTCGACGTTGACCTGGTTGAGCAGCGAGAGCGGGATGTGCGCGGTGACGCCGTCGGCGTCGGCGCCGGGCTCGAACTGGTAGGTCAGCGGGAACCTGAGCCCGCCCTGCCGCCAGACGTCGGGGTAGTCGCGCTGGCTGACGTCCCCGGCCGTCTCGCTGATGAGCATCGACTTCTCGAAGCTGAGCAGGTCGGGGTCGGCCTGCTTCGCCTTCTTCCACCAGGAGTCGAAGTGCCGCCCGGAGACGACCTCCTGGCCGACGCGCTGGTCGTAGAAGTCGAACAGGGTCTCGTCGTCGACGAGGATGTCGCGGCGGCGGGCGCGCTCCTCCAGCTCCTCGACCTCCTCCAGGAGCTTGCGGTTCTCCTTGAAGAAGGCGTGGTGGGTCTCCCAGTCGCCCTCGACCAGGGCGTGCCGGATGAACAGCTCGCGGCTCGTCTCCGGGTCGATGCGGCCGTAGTTGACCTTGCGCTGGGCCACGATCGGCACGCCGTACAGCGTGACCTTCTCGTAGGCCACCACGGACGCCTGCTTCTTCTCCCAGTGCGGCTCGGAGTAGGTGCGCTTGATCAGGTGCTGGGCCAGCGGCTCGACCCACTCGGGCTCGATCTTGGCGTTGACCCGGGCCCAGAGCCGGGAGGTCTCCACCAGCTCGGCGGACATCACCCAGAGCGGCTGCTTCCTGGCCAGCGCGGAGCCGGGGAAGATGGCGAAGCGGGCGTTGCGGGCGCCGACATACTCCGTGATGGGACGGCGCTGCCCCTCCTGGGGGCCCTTCTTGTCGATGTCCTTGACGCCGATGTGCGACAGCAGGCCGGACAGCAGCGAGACGTGGATCTTCTGCTCGTCGCCGGGCGTGCTGTTGAGCGTGACGCCGAGCGACTTCGACATCTGCCGCAGCTGGCTGTAGACGTCCTGCCACTCGCGCACGCGCAGGTAGTTGAGGAACTCGGCCTTGCACAGGCGGCGGAAGGCGCTGGAGGACAGCTCCTTCTGCTTGTCCTGCAGGTGGTTCCAGAGGGTCAGGTAGGTCAGGAAGTCCGATTCCTTGTCGGCGAAGCGCCGGTGCATCTCGTCGGCGGCCTGCTGCTTGTCGGCCGGGCGCTCGCGCGGGTCCTGGATCGACAGGGCGGCGGCGATGACCATGACCTCGCGGACGCAGCCGTTGTGGTCGGCCTCCAGCACCATCCGGGCCAGGCGGGGGTCCACCGGGAGCCCGGCGAGCTTGCGGCCCAGCGGGGTGATCCGCTTGGCCTCGTCGAACGCGCCGAGCTCGCGCAGCAGGTCCATGCCGTCCTTGACCTGGCGCTGGTCCGGCGGCTCGACGAACGGGAAGGCGGCGATGTCGCCCAGGCCGATGGAGGTCATCTGCAGGATGACCGAGGCGAGGTTCGTACGGAGGATCTCCGGATCGGTGAACTCCGGCCGGGCCAGGAAGTCCTCTTCCTCGTAGAGCCGGATGCACACGCCCTCGGAGACGCGGCCGCAGCGGCCCTTGCGCTGGTTGGCCGAGGCCTGCGAGACGGCCTCGATCGGCAGGCGCTGGACCTTGGTGCGGTGGCTGTAGCGGGAGATGCGGGCGAAGCCGGGATCGACCACGTATTTGATGCCGGGCACGGTCAGCGAGGTCTCGGCCACGTTGGTGGCCAGCACGACGCGGCGGCCCCGGTGCGGCTGGAAGACCCGGTGCTGCTCGGCGGCCGAGAGCCGGGCGTACAGCGGCAGGATCTCGACGTCCTTGCGTTTGGACAGGGCGTCGGCGGTGTCGCGGATCTCCCGCTCGCCGCTGAGGAAGACCAGGATGTCGCCGGGGCCTTCCAGGCAGAGCTCGTCCACCGCGTTGCCGATGGCCTGGATCTGGTCGTCGTCCTCGCCGACCGGCCGGTAGCGCACCTCGACGGGGTAGGTCCGGCCGGACACCTCCACGATCGGGGCGTCGCCGAAGTGCCGGGAGAAGCGCTCCGGGTCGATGGTCGCCGAGGTGATGATCACCTTCAGGTCGGGGCGGCGCGGGAGCAGCTGCTTGAGGTAGCCGAGGATGAAGTCGATGTTGAGGCTGCGCTCGTGCGCCTCGTCGATGATCAGCGTGTCGTACTGGACGAGGTCGCGGTCGCCCTGGAGCTCGGCCAGCAGGATGCCGTCGGTCATGACCTTGACGAGCGTGCCCTCGCCCGCCTGGTCGGTGAAGCGCACCTTGTAGCCCACCGCCTCGCCGAGCGGGGTGTCCAGTTCCTCGGCGACGCGCTCGGCCACGGTCCTGGCCGCGATCCGGCGGGGCTGGGTGTGCCCGATCAGGCCCTTGACGCCCCGGCCCAGCTCCAGGCACATCTTCGGGATCTGGGTGGTCTTGCCCGAGCCGGTCTCACCGGCGACGATCACGACCTGGTGGTCGCGGATGGCCGCCAGGATGTCGTCCCGGCGCTGGCTGACCGGCAGGGCCTCGGGATAGGTCACCTCCGGCACGCCCGCGCGCCGTGCGGCGATCCGCTGCTCGGCCCGGTCGATCTCGGCGCCGATCTCCTCGGCGATCTTCTGCTGGGCCGCGCGGTTCCTGACCTTGCGGGCGCCGTCCAGCCGCCGCCCCAGGCGCCGCTGGTCGCGGAGCGTCAGCTCGGGCAGGCGGGTGCGGAGCTCGGCGAGTGGAGGTGTCAACGGAGGCGTTCCCATGATTACTTGCCAGGATACTTTCGGCCCATCGGTCAGGAGCCAACCGCCCATGGTGCCTGACTCCTTCCCCCGACGCATCCCAATATCCGCCGGCACGGGCGCGCCGCCTCCTCGCCGTTCCCCGCCGTCTCACGCGGTACGGCCCCGCACGCGGTCGGCCCCCGCCGGCCCCCGCACGCGGTGCGGCCCCGCCGCTCCCTGGCGGGGAGCGGCGGGGCCGCGTGCTCTACCGGGCCGCGTCAGCGGTGGGGACTACTGGACGGGCGGGTAGGCGTTCTTGAGCAGCTCCCGGAACTGGGCGGAGAACCACTGTCCGGAGATCGGGGCGTCCGGCAGGGCGCCGCTCTTGTTGTTGCCGTTGCGCTCGTTGCCCTCGTAGGTCGGGTCGCACATCCGGTCGAAGCCCTTGCCCTCGTCGTTCGGGATGAACTTGCTGGAGCCGTCGGACTCACCCGGAGGCTTGATCCAGACGTAGGCGTCCAGGCCGGCGGCCGGGTTGGCCTGCGGCCGCTCGCCGAGGCCCGCGCCGCTCTGGTTGCACCAGTTGCCGGCGTGGATGCGGCGGTCGACCCGGGAGTCGTTGACGAAGGTGTCTACCACCGTGGAGGTGCTGGGCGCCGACGGGCGGGCGGCGCCGCCCCAGCCGTTGCGGGAGGTGTCGATCAGCATGCCGATGTTCGACTTGAAGCCCCGCCGGATGAGCTCCTGGCGGAAGGCCTGGGCGAAGGTGAGTTCGTCGACGTAGAAGTTCCAGTCGATCCACCTGGACTGGCGGACCGTCTGGCCGTTGACGGTGGTGTTGATGGTGAAGTGCGGCTCCCGCAGCGCCGAGTAGTTGGCGGTGTTGGTGATGAAGCCGTCGACGCTGTCGAAGCCCTTGGCGGTGCCGGCGACGGTGGTGGCGAACAGCGCGGCGGAGGGGCCGAAGTTCGTGTCCCAGCCGATCCAGCCGTGGTGGGCGGCGTCGATGTAGGTGTAGACGTTCGTGATGGCGTGCAGCTTGTCCAGGGCGTAGCGGATGCCGTCGACGTAGGCGCCGCTGTCCTTGGCCTCCTGGCACTTGGCCACGTTGAGGTTGGTGACCAGGTTGGGCAGCGAGTCGATCTCAATGATCGTCACGATCCGCAGGGCCGCGTACTTCGGGTCCTTCATGATGGCGGCGATCGGGTCGATGTACTCGTTCTTGTATCGGTTCAGGCCGTTCTGCGCGATGAGCAGCTCGCCGTTGGAGGCCAGCGCCGAGCAGTCGCGGTTGGGCAGGTTGTAGATGACGAACTGGATCGTCAGCGGCTTGCTGCCGTTGGCGGCGTCCTGCTTCAGGGCCTCCTCCAGGTGGGCGCGCAGGCCCATCGCCGAGGCACTGCCCTCGATGGCCGCGATCCGGTCCAGCCACACGCCGGTGGAGATGTTCGCCACCGCGGCGCCGCCCGGCTCGGCGGCGGCCTTGGCCGACCACTGCGGGTTCACGTAACCGGTGGCCCCGTCGTAGGGGTTGTCGACGTGCTCGCCGACCGGCGGCGTGTCGCCGTCGTTGTCCTCCTCGGTCGCGGTGACCGAGGCGCCGGTGTGGCCGGTGGCGGCGGCCGCGATGGTGGCGGTGCCGTTCGCCTCGTCGGAGTCCTCGGCGGCGGAGACCGTCACGTTCTGCGCGGTGTTCCAGTTGGAGGCGGTGAAGGTCAGCGAGGAGGGCGCGATCGTGAGGTCGGCGTCACCGGTCTTGGACAGGTTGACCGTGACGTTGCCCGACGGCGCCTGGCTCAGCTTGTACCCGACGGTCTTGCTGCCGCCCTCGGGAACGCTCACCGAGGTGGGCGAGGCGACGATCGACGGGTTGCCCGTTCCGCCGACCGTGAAGGGAACCTCGGTGCTCTCCTTGCTCAGGACCGGGGTGCCGTTGTCGTAGGCCTTGGCCTTGGCGGTGTGGGCCCCGGAGGACAGGCCCGTGGCGGAGTGGGAGTAGGGGGCGCTGGTGTCGGTGCCGACGAGCGCGCCGTCGACGTAGAACTCGACCTTGCTGACCGCGCCGTCGTCGGAGGCCGTCGCGGAGAGCGGCACGGCCGCGCCCGCGGCGTGCGTGGAGCCGCTCGCCGGGCTGGTCAGGCTGACGGTCGGGGCCTGGTTGACCGGGGGCTGTCCGCCGCAGGCGACGCCGTTGACCGTGAAGTCCGTCGGCTTGGGGTTGGAGCCGGTCCATGAGCCGTTGAAGCCGATGCTCGTGGAGGCGCCGGTGGCCAGCTTGCCGTTCCAGTCGAGGTTCTTCGCGGTGACCTTGTCCGAGCCCGCGGGCTGGGACCAGGTCGCCGACCAGCCCTGCTGAACCCTCTGGCCCGCGGTGAAGGTGAAGCCGAGGGTCCAGCCGTCGATCGCGTCACCGAGGTTCTTGATGGTGACGTTGCCGGTGAAGCCGCCCTGCCAGTCGTTGGTGGAGTAGGCGACGTCGCAGGCGACGGCCGCGTGCGCGGTCCCTGCCTGACCGGCGGCGAGGCCCGCCGCGGCGACCAGTACGGCCGCCGTGGTCGCAGCCCGGTTCCGCCAGGCTAGGCGGCGCGGATGTGCTCTCATGGGTGTCATCTCCAGATGGGGGTGGGAGCGCTCCCATCGTGCGGATGTTTCCGTTGTGTGTACAGCATCCGACCTCCGGCGGACGGCTCGATGACGCCTTCACCAACCCTGACCTGATGGAACGCTCGCACAACCCGATGAAAGTTTCAGCAGCCGGCCCGCCGTCCGGCCGTCCGCCTCACCCGCCGGGGAAGTCCGACAGCCGGTACCAGGCGGCGAAGTCCCCGTAGACGATCAGGTTGTCCTCGTAGGACTGGCGCTCCCGGTCGTAACGGCCTCCGCAGGTCACGAGCCGGATCGTCGGGTACGGCCGGACCCGGTAGACCCGGCTCACCGGGAAGGCGTCCTTGCGGGCCCGCTCGATCGACGACACCCGGAAGACCACCACGGTCCCGTCCGAGCGGACCACGGCCACCGCGTCACCCCGTGCGACGCCCGGCAGCCGGGCGAACACCGCGGGACCGGTCCTGGTGTCGAGGTGGCCGACGACGACCGCCGGCCCGTCCTCGCCCGGCGCCGGGCCGGAGCGGTCCCAGCCCACGACGTCGGCGCGCCAGAGCGGCGGCGCGTCCAGCACGCCGTCGCGCGCCGGGCCGATCCAGGTGATCGGGGCGTTGACCCCGGCTCTCGGGACCACGAGCGCCACCGGTTCGGCCGGGCCGGGCCGGCCGGGCAGCGGAGCGGGCCACCGGGAGCGCGAGGCGGCCCCGGCCCCCTTCTTTTGTCGGCCGGGCGTCCCGGAGGCGGTGGAGCCCCCGGTGGAGTCTCCCCGCGAGGCGGCCGCGGCGGAGTCCTCCGGCCACGCCGGCGCGGCTGAGCCTCCCGGCGGGGCGGGCGCGGCGATCGGCAGGGAACGGGCCAGCGCCGGGTCCGCCTCCTCGCCCGTCACCCCCCGGCATCCCGCGACCAGCAGGACGATCCCGAGTCCCAGCGCCGGGACGGTCCTCCCGGCGCCCCTCACCTCGCGTTCCGGCGCCGCCGTACCAGGACCAGCGCGCCTCCGCCGGCGAGCGCGGCGGCGATCCCGCAGGCGGCCCAGAGTCCCGCCGCGCCGGTCCTCCCGGTCGGCAGGCCGGTTCCCTCTCCTGACACGCCGCCCTCTCCCGGCACGCCGCCCGGCAGGGCGAGACCGCCGCCGCCGGTGTCCGGGCCGCCGCCGGCGACGACCTCGAAGGCCCCGTAGAGGGTGACGCCGTTGCCCTCGCAGACGACCTCGACGACGTGACGGCCGAGCTCGGCCTGGTGGGCCACCTGGGCGGACCCGGCCGGGTTGCCCTCGCTTCCCCCGGTGAGCCCGGCCTCGCCCTGGAACGCCTCCGACGTGGCGACGGCGGGCGCGCCGCAGTCGTGCGCGACGACGTCGAGGCTCCCCCCGGCCTCGACCCGGTACGGCGAGACCTCCACGTCCTCCACCGGAGCGGGAGAGGCGGCCGTTCCCGCGGGGAACGCCGTCCCGGCGGGGAACACCGCCACGGCGATCGCGGCGACCGCCGCGCCGATCCAGCGCCCGGCGCCACCTTTCGGCCGCATAGTGTCTCCCCGTCCCGTCAGATCAGATCGTGCTGGCTCCCGCTATCTACCCGGGTCAGGGGGCATGTCCGGCAAAACCGGATCAAAGTCTGAACGGCCTTTCCGGCATATGCCGGATAAGACCGTTAAAGGGCCGACGCGGCCATGGCGGCTCCGACGATCCCGGCGCTGTTGCGGAGCACGGCCGGGACGACCCGGGTGCGGACCCTCACCAGCGGCAGGAACTTCTCGGACTTCTTGCTGACTCCGCCGCCGATGACGATCAGCGAGGGCGAGAACAGCATCTCGACGTGGCGGAGATACTCCTCGACCCGCGCCGCCCACTCCGGCCAGCTCAGGTCGTGGTGCTCCCGGGCGTGGTCGGAGGCGCGCTTCTCGGCCTCCTTGCCGTCGATCTCGAGGTGGCCGAGCTCGGTGTTGGGGACGAGACGCCCGTCGATGAACAGGGCGCTGCCGATCCCGGTGCCGAACGTCAGCATCAGCACCACTCCCGCCTCCCCCTTGGCCGCGCCGACCGCCACCTCGGCGAGCCCCGCGGCGTCGGCGTCGTTGAGCACGACCACGGGCTGCCCCGTCGCCGCGGAGAACAGCCCCCGCGCGTCCCTCCCGATCCAGCCGGGGTCCAGGTTGGCGGCGGTCGTGGTGATGCCGTCCAGGACGACCCCGGGGAACGTCACCCCGATCGGCCCGGTCCAGGAGAAGTGCCCGGCGATCTGCCCGACCACCTCCGCCACCGCCTCGGGTACGGCCGGGACGGGGGTCGGGATCCGGAACCTCTCCTCGGTCAGCTCGCCCCTCTCCAGGTCCACCGGGGCGCCCTTGACTCCTGATCCTCCGATGTCGATGCCCAGTACTCGCATGGTGTGCCTCCTTCGCCCGCCCTCTACCCTCGAACAAAGGTGGCAAAATCGCTTAGGTGATCAAGGTTCTCCTGGCCGAGGATCAGCGCATCCTGCTGGAGGCGCTGGCGGCCCTGCTCGACCTCGAAGAGGATCTCACCGTCGTGGCCCGGGTGAGCCACGGCGACGGCATCCTCCCGGCGGCGCTGGAGCACACCCCGGACGTCGCCGTGCTGGACGTCGACCTGCCCGGGGTCGACGGGATCACCGCCGCCGCCGAGCTCGCCGAGCGGCTGCCCGCCTGCCGTACCGTCATCCTGACCGGGCTGAGCCGCCCCGGGCACCTGCGGCGGGCGCTCGGCGCGGGCGTGGCGGGATTCCTGCCGAAGGACAGCGACCCGGCGCAGCTGGCCGCCGCGATCCGCGACGTCGTGGCCGGCGAACGGGTGGTGGACCCCCGGCTGGCGGTGGCGGCGCTGGACGCGCCGGACAACCCGCTCACCGCGCGGGAGACCGAGGTGCTGAGGCTGATCGCGTCCGGGGCCGGACCCGCCCAGGTGGCGGCGGAGTTGTTCCTCTCCCACGGCACCGTGCGCAACTACCTCGCCTCGGCGGTGAGCAAGCTGAACGCGCGCAACCGGATGGACGCCGTCCGGATCGCCACCGAGGCCGGGTGGCTCTGACGGCGCCCGGCTCCGACGTCCCACCCGATGCCCCGCTCACCCCGGCGCCCTGCTCACCCCGACGCCCTGCTCACCCCGGCGCCCTGCTCACCCCGGCGGCTTCCCTCCCCGCGGCCCCTCCCCCTGCGAGCTCTCTCCCCGCGAGCTCTCTCCCCTCGCGACCGGCACCTCGGCCACCACGCTGAAGCGGTCGCACTCCCGCTCCGCGGCCAGCTTCCCGCCGACGGCCGAGACCCGCGCCTCCAGGTTGGCCAGGCCGGTGCCCTCCCGGACGGCGGGAGCCGCCACGGCCCCGTCGTTGGTGACGCGGAGCCGTACGGGGCCGTCGGCCACACAGGTGACGACGACACGGCGGGCGGCGCTGTGCCGCAGCACGTTGGTCACGGCCTCGCGCAGGACCGGGGCCAGCACCGCCCCCGCACCGGCCGGTACGGCGCCGGAGGTCTCGACCCGCACCTCGATCCCGGCGGAGGCGAGGACCTGACGGGCCGCGGCGATCTCCTCCTCCAGCGACAGCTCCCGGTCACCGCGGGCCAGCGCTCCCAGGTCCCGCCCGGCGTTCCCGGCGATCCGCAGCGCCTCGGCGAGATGGGCGCGGGCCGCCGCGGGGTCGGTGGCGAGCAGCCTCCGGGCCAGGTCGCACTTGAGCGCCACCGCCGACAATCCGAACCCCATCAGGTCGTGGACGTCCTTGGCGACGCGCAGGCGCTCGGTCAGGACCGTCATCCGCACCACCCGCCCCCGGGCGTCGGCCAGGTCGATCAGGAGCCGGGTCAGCTGGGAGAGGACGGCGAAGGCGACGATCCACAGCCAGTTCGGCAGGAGCCGGTGGAGATGGTCGATCTCGTCCGTTCCGGCCCGCGGCCAGAACGCGCCGAGCGCCCCGGCCGCCGCGGCCAGCGACCAGGCTCCCGGACCGCTCAGCGTGATCAGGATCGACGCGCCGAGCAGGGCCGTCGCCGCCATCCAGTCCGGGCCGAAAAGGGGCAGGGGCGCGAGGGCCAGGAACGCCTGGAGCGGCAGCAGCCACCCGGCCCGGCGCGGACGGGCGATCATGACGATGTGGACCGCCGCGATCGCCACGAGAACGGTGAGGGCGACGATCCGGTGGTGGGGGATGTCGAGGATCGGCCAGATCACCAGGGCCGCCGTCGACATGCCGATGACGATCCATCCCGCCCGCGGGGCGTCGGCGTCCCCGTCCGGCGGGGACGCCACCGGTTCCCGGTAGCTGTCGGCCATCTCCCGCACCCGGGCGAGCGTCTCCCGCGCCAGCGCGGAGACCGTCTCCAGCCCGGCCTCCACCCCGGGGAGCGCCGCGGCCGGGATCGTCGCGGGAGCGTCGCAGACCCGCCGCCGGGCTCCCGGCGTCACGGGAACGCGGGAGGCCGTCCCGCGAGCCCTCGGGGCGGCGCGCATCCGCCGGGAGGTCCTGCCGAGGGTGGCGGTGATGGTGGCCAGGCTCGCGCCGAGCACCTCGTGCAGCCGGCTGGAGGAACGCAGGCGCTCCTGCACCAGCGCCAGGCGCGCCAGCTCGTCGCGGGTCTCGTGGAGCCGCCTGACCAGCCCCGCCAGGCGGGGGACGCCGTAGGCGAAGGCCGCGACGTTGAGGGTGGTCCACAGGGCCGCGAGCTCCTGCCCCGCCTCGGGCCACGACAGCGAGAACACCCGGGTGTGCAGCGCCGTCCCGGCGACGGTGACCAGGACGGACAGCGGCCACCGGAGCACGCCGCGGACGCCTCCTAGGACGGCGGCGACCAGGAACCCGTCCAGGACCACCCAGTTCCCCCGGAAGACGATCACCGGGGCCCAGCAGAGGAACCCCTGGGCGGCGACGGCCCGCCAGGACCGGCCCCGCAGGGCGACGAACACCTGCGCCGCGTACACGGCGGCGACCAGGAGCGCGGACATGACCGCCCCGCCGAACAACATGGGCTCCATCCGGAACAGGGCGACGAAGGCGCTGACCCCGCCGAGCAGGACGAAGAGCACCGGGGAGCACGCTCCCACCAGCGGTGGAAGCGCGCCGGCCCGTACGGCCCCGCTCACGGCCATCCCCCGGTATCACCGCCCCGTCATGCGGACAATATGCAGAACGCACTTTATGGGCATGCGCCGCGCACGGCCATCCGGCGCACCACGCACTACGGCCGCCCGCGTCCGGTGAGGAAGGATGGCTCTCCGATGGGAGGCCCCTCTCGGACCGGCCCACCTCCGGCCATGTCCGAAGAACCCCGTGCCCGGTGTCCTCCGCAGCTCGCCGGCGGGAGCCTCCCATCCGGTGGCCCGGCGCCACCGCCGCGCCGCCCGCGGTCCGGCCGACGGCCCGCACGCATCACGGGGGCGTGCGTCCGGCCACCGGACCGCGGGCGGCCGGACCCCTCCGGGGCGCCCTCCCCGGAAAAGGCCCGTCCGGAGAGCGGCGCGGGTCAGGCGAGCCGGACGCCCGCAGCCCGGCGGGTCGGGGTCAGGCGAGCTGGGCGCCCTGGAGTCCGGCGTAGACGCCGCGCAGCCGTACCAGCTCCTCGTGGGTGCCGATCTCCTCGATCCCGCCGTCCCGCATCACCACGATGCGGTCGGCGCCCCGGATGGTGGACAGGCGGTGGGCGACGACGAAGACCGTGCGCCCGGCGACCAGGCGGGCCAGCGCCTGCTGGATGAGCGCCTCGGACCGGGTGTCCAGCGCGGAGGTCGCCTCGTCCAGGATCAGCACGCGCGGGTCGCGGATCAGGGCGCGGGCGATGGCCAGGCGCTGCTTCTGCCCGCCCGACAGGCGGGCGCCCCGCTCCCCGACGACCGTGTCGAGCCCGTTCGGGAGCCGGTCGACGAACTCCATGGCGTTGGCGTCCTCCAGCGCCCGCCGTACCCGCTCCTCCGGGACGCCGGCCAGGCCGTAGGTGACGTTCTCCCTGATGCTGCCCTCGAAGAGGATGGACTCCTGCGGCACGACCGACAGGAACCGGCGGTAGGTGCGCAGGTCCAGGGTCTCCATGTCCCGACCGTCGAGCAGGATCCGCCCGGCGGTGGGCCGCAGGAAGCCGATGACGAGGTTGAGCACGGTCGACTTGCCCGCCCCGGAGGGCCCGACCAGGGCGATCGTCTCGCCGGGGGCCACCTTCAGGGTGAAGTCCCGCACGGCCGGGCCCCCGCCGTCCTCGCCGTAGCCGAATTCGACGTCGCGGAACTCCACCTCGCCCCGGACCGCGGCCACCTCGGTCTTGCCCGCGTTGTGCTCCAGGTCGGGGGCCTGGAGCACCTCGCCGACCGACCGCACGGACGCCAGTCCCTTGTTGATCACCGGGGTCAGGCTGAGCAGGGAGGTGACCGCCGAGGTGAGGATGGGGAAGAAGGTGCTCAGCATCACCACGTCCCCGACGTTGATCGGGATGACCTGGTAGTAGGCCACGAGCGCGGAGCCGGCCAGGACGGCGGCGCCGATGGTGTTGAGCAGGATCCAGGCCAGCGCGCCGAAGCTGCCGTTGAGCAGGTCGAGCCGGAGCCCCTTGCTCAGCACCCTGCTCAGGGTCCCGTCGACCCGGTGCAGCGCGTCGCGCTCCAGGCCGTGCGCCCGGGTGATGGGGATCAGCGTGGTCATCTCGCTGACCCGGGCGGACATCTTCTCCACCTCGCGGCGGAAGCTCTCGTTGTCCTCGCGCATGCGGGTGCGGAGCCTGATGACCAGGTACGCGGCGGCGGGCACGACCACCAGGAAGACCGGGATCGCGAGCGGCACCCGGAAGGCGACCATCACCAGGCCGCCGGCCAGCGTCGTCAGCGCGGACAGCCCCATGTCGCCGGTCTGCTGGGTGGTCTGCTCGATGTTCTCGACGTCGCGGATGACCTTGGTCTGGAGCACGGCGGCGCTGACCCGCGAGTGGTAGCCGATGGACAGGTGCTGCATGCGGCGGCAGAGCGCCGTGCGCAGGCCCGTGCCCACCCGCCGGATGGCGCCGTGCAGGCAGCGCACGTAGAGGAGGTGGAGGGGGTAGTTCAGCAGGAGCAGGGCCAGCAGCGCCCCCGCGTTGACCCACAGGCCGGTGATGCTTCCGCGGCCCTCCACGACGTCGATGATGTTGGCGGTGACGAACGGCAGCACCCAGATGGGGCTGTGCTTGACCAGGAAGGCGAAGACCGCGGCAAGGAGTTTGCGCCGTTCTCCGGCGAAGAGGTAGATGAGCGTGCGGATGGGGTGCTCGCCCCGGTAGCGATGATCGAGAGCGCCGACCACAAATCCCCCAAATCAGGATAGAACTCTGCCCTATCCTCTCCTGTGGGATATTTCACCCGTATTTCGGCCGCCGCCCGGCTCTCCGGCGCCCCGGACCCGGCCGCCCTCAGATGTCGTACGGCCGGGCCGCCCGAGCCTCCCGCAGTGCGGTCCCCCACCAGATGAGCTGGTCCAGCAGCACCTTGGCCGCCCCGTTGACCCCGGCCGGATCGACCGGCTCCCCCTCCTCGTCGAACTGGCCCTCCACCCGGTGGAAGCTCACGGTGTCGCGGAGGGTGACCACGTGCAACTCGGCGAAGACGAGCCGGAGCTGCTCCACGGCCCGCAGGCCGCCGGACTGGCCGCCGTACGAGACGAACCCGGCGGGCTTGGCCGCCCACTCCCCGCGGACCGCGTCGACGGCCAGCTTGAGCGCGGCCGGATAGGCGTGGTTGTACTCGGGCGTGATCACCACGAACCCGTCGGCGGCGCCGATCCGCGCGGCGAGCTCCCGCGTGGCCGCGTCGGTCTCGGCGGGCGGGCGCCGGGGGTGGAGCGGCGGCAGCGCGATCCGGTTGAGGTCGATGACGTCCACGTTCAGGTCCGCCCGGAGCCCGGCCCGCCCGAGGAACCACCGGCTCACGTTCGCCCCCGAGCGGCCCTCGGGACTGGTGGCGGTGATGACGGCGATGTCGAGCATGGCGTTACTCCTGGCTGCGCGGCGTGTCGCACGCCAGTCTGCAACCTCGACCACGCTTGAGGTCAACTCCCCTTCCGCCCCGGCCCGCGGCATGGACCCGCCTCCGCGCGCCCGTCGCGATCCGCCCGGCCGGACGGTCTCGGTACGGCATCCGCTCGGTAGATCTTTCTCTGGGCGATATAAGCATCTATAGGCGTTTTATAGATTTATGTCCGCTTTAAGGACCCTTGACCCTAGGACGCCCATGCTCGCCCTCGTGCTCTCCCTCGCCCTCGTCAGCCCCGAGCCCGTCAGCCACGCCGTGCCGCAGAACACCGCGGCGAGCGACGTCTCCGGCTACTGGACCAGTGACCGGATGGGCTCGGCCCGCCCGGTCGCCCCCCGCAAGGGCAGCCCCCTCCGCGCCATCCGCGCGACCGGCGCGCCCACCGCGCTGGCCAGGACCGTCACACCGCTGTCGATCAGGGGGACGAAGCAGCCGCGCAGCGTCGGCAAGGTCTTCTTCACCATGGGCGGCCGGGACTACTCGTGCTCGGCGAGCGTCGTGAACTCCCGGGGCCGCAACCTGCTGGCCACCGCCGCGCACTGCGTGTACGACGCCAAGCGGTGGGCCAAGAACTGGATCTTCATCCCCGGCTACTCCTACAGCCGCGGCAAGCACCTCAGGCCGTACGGCGTCTGGACCATGACCAAGGCGGTCATCGAGCCCGAGTGGGCCAGGTCCTACGACCCCGACTACGACTACGCGTTCGTGACCGTCGGCAAGTACCGCGGCAGGAACGTCGCGAACGTGGTCGGCGCCCAGGGCATCCGGTGGAACCAGCCCGCCAAGGTCAGCGTGCTGATCTACGGCTACCCCGCCGAGTACCCGTGGAACGGCTCGCGCGTGGTGGGCTGCTCGCGGACCACCGAGCTCGACACCGTGCCCGCCGCCCGCGTCGCGCGGCACAGGTTCGCCCGCTGCACGCTCAACGGCGGTTCGAGCGGCGGCCCGTGGATCCGGAACTACTCCTCGGCCACCGGGACCGGCTACCTCGTCGGCGTGCAGAGCATGAAGTGGATGAACTCCAGCGGTGTCACGACCTGGAACTCCTCGCCCTACCTCGGCGACCGGGCCTACAAGCTCTACCTGAAGCTGGGCCGCTGACCCGTCCCGTCCGACGCCGGGCCGCTCCATCCGACGCCGGGCGGCCGGTCCGCAACTCCGTCCGCCTCCCCGCGCCGGAGCGGCGCCTCAGAGCTCGGTGACCTTCCCGTCCTCGACGTGGAGGCGGCGGGCGGTGTGGACGGCCTCCAGCATCCGGCGGTCGTGGGTGACCAGCAGGAGCGTGCCCGGGTAGGAGGCCAGCGCCGACTCCAGCTGCTCGATGGCGGGCAGGTCCAGGTGGTTGGTCGGCTCGTCCAGGACGAGCAGGTTCACGCCCCGGGCCTGGAGCAGCGCGAGCGCGGCCCGGGTGCGCTCGCCCGGCGAGAGGGTCCCGGCGGGGCGGAGCACGTGGGCCGCGCGCAGGCCGAACTTGGCCAGGAGCGTACGGACGTCCGCCGGGACCATGCCGCCCGCGGCGGAGGCGAAGGCCTCCAGCAGCGGCTCCTCGCCGAGGAAGAGCCCGCGCGCCTGGTCCACCTCGCCGACGACCACTCCGGGACCGAGGGAGGCCTGTCCCCCGTCCAGCGGGAGGCGGCCCAGGAGGGCGGCCAGCAGCGTGCTCTTGCCCGAGCCGTTGGCCCCGGTGATCGCCACCCGCTCGGCCCAGCCGACCTGGAGGTCCACCGGGCCGAGGGTGAACGCGCCGCGCCGCACGACCGCCTCGCGCAGCGTCGCCACGACCGCCCCGGCCCGGGGCGCCACGGCGATCTCCATGCGCAGCTCCCACTCCTTGCGGGGCTCCTCGACCACCTCCATGCGCTCGATCAGCTTCTCCGTCTGACGGGCCTTGGCGGCCTGCTTCTCGGTCGCCTCGACGCGGAAGTTGCGGCCGATCTTGTCCCCGTCGGTGGCCTTGCGCCGGGCGTTCTTGACGCCCTTCTCCATCCAGTTGCGCTGCTTCAGCGCGCGGGCCTTGAGGTCGGCGACGGTGTCGGCGTACTCCTCGTACTCCTCGCGGGCGTGCCGCCGGGCGACCTCGCGCTCGGCGAGGTAGGACTCGTAGCCGCCGCCGTAGGCGCGGATCCGCTGCTGGGCCAGGTCGAGTTCGACGATCCGGTTGGCCGTCCTGGCCAGGAACTCGCGGTCGTGGCTGACCAGGACCGTCCCGGCGCGCAGGCCGGAGACGAAGCGTTCGAGCCGCTCCAGGCCGTCCAGGTCGAGGTCGTTGGTGGGCTCGTCGAGCAGGAAGACGTCGTAGCGGCTGAGCAGCAGCGAGGCCATGCCCGCGCGGGCGGCCTGGCCGCCCGACAGGGCCGTCATCGGCCGGTCGAGGCTCACCTCCAGGCCGAGGTCGGCGACGACCTCGGCGGCCCGGTCCTCCAGGTCCGCGCCGCCCAGGGCCAGCCACCGCTCCAGGGCCGCCGCGTAGTCGTCGTCGGCTCCGGGGCGGCCCTCGACCAGCCCTTCGGTGGCGGCGTCCAGCGCGCGCTGCGCGCCGGCCACCCCGGTCCGCCGGGCCAGGAAGGCGGCGACCGTCTCGTCGGCCCGGCGTTCGCGCTCCTGCGGAAGGTAGCCGACCGTGGCCGAGGGCGGGCTGAGCCGTACGGCGCCGTGCTCCGGAGGGAGCAGCCCGGCGAGGATCCGCATCAGGGTGGACTTGCCCGCCCCGTTCACGCCGACCAGGCCGACGACGTCCCCCGGGGCGACGACCAGGTCGAGCCCGGAGAACAGGGCGCGGTCGCCGTGTCCGGCGGCCAGGTCCTTGGCGACGATGGTGGCGCTCATGAGGGAACGCTACCGGCCCCGGGCGAGGACACCGAACGGTTTCCCAGGCGACACGCAAGCCATATTCCCGACAAATCGGACAGTCTGCGGATTTTTTCTGCCGTATCCACAACCAGACAAAATGCCCGAACGACCTGCGGTCCAGCGGCACAATCGTGATCAAAAAGAGACTTGACGCCTCATTTACCTAGCCTTTACCCCACCCGTCCCTCGCCGCCCGCGCGTTAACCCCCTGGAAGCGATCACCCCGAGCGTCGCTTCCGAAGCAACGGGGAAAGGAACGACCTTGTTCAAGAGAATCGCCGCAGGCGCCCTGGCCACGGCCGCGGGTGCCTCTCTGGTCCTGACCGCCGGAGCCGGTACGGCTTCCGCCGCTCAGGCCGAGCTCAGTGTGAACATCACCGAAGTGAGCCCGAACCCCGTCGTGGTACGGGGCAACCGGGACGCGAGGGTCGCCATCGAGATCCGCACCACCGAGGCGGAGCGCGTCGAGCTCCACCTCCGGCCGGACACCGACGCCCCTCACACCCTCGTGGCGAAGGAGGCGAAGCTCGTCCGCGACGGCGAGCTGTGGCGCTTCGTCACCAGCTTCGACAAGTCCGACTACCGCGGCCGCTGGATCGCGGTCGCCGACGCCTACGGCAAGGACGGCAAGAAGCTGACCGACACGGCCGGCTTCACCGTCAAGTACGTCCACGGCTGGAGGAAGGCCGACACCCGTCTGGTCGACTTCAACGCCGGGCCGGAGCCGCTCCGCAAGGGCAACACGGTCTACTTCGCCGGCCGTCTGCAGGCCCGCGACCACTGGAAGTGGCGCGGGGTGCGGCACGAGGAAGTGGACATCTACTTCCAGGCCGACGGCTCCAGCGCCTGGAAGTACGTGACCTCGGCCGACACCCGGTGGGACGGCAAGTTCAAGGCCACCTCCCGCGCGGTCCGGAGCGGTGAGTTCCGCGCCGTCTTCGACGGCGACCGCAGGCTCGACGACAGCGTCAGCCGCCCGGACTGGGTCAAGGTCAAGCGCTGGCACCGATGACCGGCTCGCGGTGACCGTTCCCGGCAGGTGACCGGTCACCGCTCCCGGCAGGCGCACGATACGGCTCCGGCCCCGCTCGGCGGGGCCGGAGCCGCTTGCTTTCCTCTCCCCCGGGCAGTGGGGCGGGCACATGACGCACACGAGAGAGGCGAGGCGACGATGCTCGGCGACTTCTACGACTACTTCGACCTGCTCGACCAGGAGGAGCGGGAGACCGTGCTGCGGGTGCGGGAGTTCATGACCGAGCACGTCGCGCCGGTGGCCGACGAGATGTGGACGAACGCCCGGTTCCCGCACCACCTGATCCCGGAGCTGGCCAAGCTGGACGTCGCGGGCCTGCCGTACCGCGGGGCCAGGAGCCTGCTGACCGGGTTCGTGGTGCTGGAGATGAACCGGGTCGACCCGTCGATGGGGACGTTCTTCGGCGTGCACAACGGGCTGGCGATGGGGAGCATCGACCGGCTGGGGTCGCAGGAGCAGCGGGAGCGGTGGCTGCCGCCCATGGCCGCCATGGA
The DNA here is from genome assembly GCF_016863135.1 of Planobispora longispora. Lineage (GTDB taxonomy): Bacteria > Actinomycetota > Actinomycetes > Streptosporangiales > Streptosporangiaceae > Planobispora > Planobispora longispora. The sequence goes on along the minus strand of NZ_BOOH01000021.1, from coordinate 96,713 downwards.
GAAGATCGGCGCCTTCGCCCTGACCGAGCCCGAGGGCGGCTCCGACGTGGCCGCGGGGTTGCGGACGACGGCCCGGCGTGCGGGCGACACCTGGGTGCTCAACGGCGCCAAGCGGTGGATCGGCAACGCGACCTTCGCCGACCTGATCGTGGTCTGGGCCAAGGACGAGGCCGACGGGCAGGTCAAGGGCTTCGTGGTGGAGAAGGGCACCCCCGGCCTCACCGCCGTGAAGATCGAGAACAAGATCGCGCTGCGGACGGTGCAGAATGCCGACATCACCCTGACCAACTGCCTGGTCCCGGAGGCGAACCGGTTGCAGGGGGCCGGCAGCTTCCGCGACACCGCCGCCATCCTCCGCAAGACCCGGGGCGGGGTCGCCTGGCAGGCGGTGGGCTGCATGATGGGCGCCTACGAGACGGCGCTGGCCTACGCCAAGGAGCGCGAGCAGTTCGGCCGGCCGATCGCGGGCTTCCAGCTGGTGCAGGACCTGCTGGTGCGCATGCTGGGCAACGTCACCTGCTCACTCGGCATGGTGGTGCGGCTGGCGCAGCTCCAGGACGCGGACGTCTACCGGGACGAGCACTCGGCCATGGCCAAGGCCTTCTGCACGGTCCGGATGCGCGAGGCCGTGGGCTGGGGCCGCGAGATCATGGGCGGAAACGGGATCGTCCTCGACTACGGCATGGGCCGGTTCGTGGCGGACTCGGAGGCGATCTACTCCTACGAGGGCACGCGCGAGATCAACAGCTTGATCGTCGGCCGTGCGATCACCGGGGTCGGCGCCTTCGTCTGAGGGCCCGCGCGACCGGAGGCGCACGGTCAGGATGAGGGACCCATGTCCGGCTCCGGGGCCTGGGTCCCCTCTCCACCGGCCTCCTCCCCGCCGTCGCCTTCCGGCGGGGAGGGCTCGACCGGATCCGCCGGGAGGGGCCGCTCGGGGAAGTCGGTGTCGGCTCCCGACCGCGCCGCCACCGTCCGGCTCTCGCCCAGGTCCGCGTCCGGGACGGCGGGCGGCGGGTCACCGCCTTCCCGCTGCGGGGAACCGGTCTCGGCGGTGTCACGTTCGTCGTTCATACCGCCCCCTCTCCCCCGAAAGGGGGCACGTCATGCCCGCGCACCGGCCGGGACGCGGCCCGTGCCCGCGGACCGGCCGGGCACGGCCCCGCAGCCGGAACTCAGTCGGGTACGGCCTCGTGACCGGGGCGGCCGCGCGTGCGGCGGCGTTCCTTCATCCCGGCCTCGTGGAGATGGCGGCGACCGCCCGCCAGCGCGTTCCTGGCCCGCTCCTCCAGATGGCGGAAGCAGCGGTAGTAGCCGTCGTCGTAGTCCTCCACGATCTGGAAGGTCCAGCGGCCTTCGATCACGTTGCGCCCGATCAGCTCGGCGGAGACCGCGTCGGCGTACTCGTCGTGCCCGGCGGCGCGCAGCAGTTCCACCGCCTCGTCGAGCATCAGGTCGGCGTGACCGGTGAGCTGATGGAAGGTGTACAGGTGCCCCCGGGCGCGCTCGGTCGTCTCCAGGGCCTCCGACAACTTGCCCAGCGCCTCGACGGTGGCGTCGTCGAGCCCTTCCGGCCTGCGGTGCTGCGGGTCAGGACGATCCTCGTTCATGACGCCGCGTTACCCGGCACGACGTGCGCTAGTCCTCACTCCGGCGGCCCCTCACTCCGGCGGCCCCGAACTCCGCGGGCTCCGCGCGTTTGCCCACCCCCTGCCGGGTCAGGAAAAGCCATGAACCACGGCCGGCGCCCCGCAGAAGCCGCGGGCGCACGCCGGCCGCTCTGTCGACGGGGGTGGGGTCATGCCTGACAACGTGATCGTCATCGGTGCGGGCCTCGCCGGACTGGCCTGCGCCCTGAGGCTGCGCGCGGCGGGAGTCGCCGTCCGTGTGCTGGAGTCCTCCGACGGGGTCGGCGGCCGGATGCGGACCGACGTGGTGGAGGGTTTCCGCCTCGACCGCGGGTTCCAGGTCTTCAACACCGCCTATCCGGAGTGCCGCCGCGTGTTCGACCTCGGGGCCCTGGACATCCGGGCGTTCAGCTCCGGGCTGCTGGTCTTCCACGGCGGCCGCAAGGAGCGGGTGATGCTCCCCTGGCGGCATCCCCGGCACGCCCTCAGCGGCGCCCTCGCGGACGTGGGCTCCATCCGCGACAAGGCGGCCCTCGCCGCACTGACCGCGCGCGACATCGCCCTGCCGGCCTCCGTGCTCAAAGGCGGCTCCGAGCGCACCACGGCCGAGGAGCTCCGGAGCTGGGGCATCTCCCCCCGGATGATCGAAGTCCTGCTCCGCCCGTTCCTCTCCGGCGTGGTGCTGGAACGGGAGCTGGAGACCTCCAGCAGGATCTTCCACCTGTTCTGGCGCTCGTTCGCGCTGGGCACGATCGGCCTGCCCGCGCTGGGCATGGGGCGGGCCCCGGCCCAGCTCGCCGGCCGTCTCCCCGAGCGGGCGATCTCACTGGAGACCCCGGTCGAGGCCGTGACCGAGGAGGGCGTCGTCCTCGCCGGGGGCGAGGAGATCCGCGCCGACGCGGTGGTCGTGGCCACCGATCCCGGGACGGCGGCCCGCCTGCTCCCCGGGCTGGAGGCGCCCGCGATGCGCGCCGTCACGACCTTCTACCACGCCGCGCCCGAGTCTCCCCTGGGGGAGCCCACCCAGGTCCTGGACTCCGAAGGGGTGATCACCGACACGCTCGTCCTCACCGACGCGGCCCCCGGCTACTCCCCGGACGGCCGGGCGCTGATCGCCACCTCGGTCCTGGGCGTCGCCTCCGACACCGACGAACCACGGGTGCGCGCCCGCCTGGAAGAGATCTACGGCACCACGGCCTCGTGGGAGCACATCGCCACGTATCCGATCGAGAGCGCGCTGCCCGCGATGCCGCCGCCGATGCCGCTGCGGCGCCCGGTCCGGCTCGCTCCGGGCCGGTACGTCTGCGGGGACCACCGCGACACCGGGTCCATCCAGGGCGCGCTCGTCTCCGGGCGTCGCGCCGCGCGGGCCGTGCTCAAGGAGCTCGCGGAGCTCGCGAAGGTCGTCAAGCCCGTGGAGCGCGCGAAAACCGCGGAGCTCGCGGAGCCCGCGGAGCGCTCGGAGCCCGGGCGCCGGGCGAGGTGACCGGGGCAGCAGGACCGGCCGCCCGGACGCCGGGCGGGTGGCCGGCCACGCCGCGGAGCCGGCCGGACGCCGGACCCGATCGGCCGCGGTCTACCGCGACGTGGCCTCGATCAGCTTGCGGCGCTGCTGGGCGCCCAGGCCGCCGATGCGCCGGGCCTCGTCCACGTCGGCCTTGGCCATCAGCTGCGCGGCCTTCACGTTGCCCACGCCGGGCAGTGCGCGCAGCGCCTGGGACACCTTGATGCGCTTGGCGATGTCGTCGTCCCGGTCGAGCAGTTCTTTGAAGGAGACGGCGCCGGACCTGACGTCGGCCAGCAGCTTGGCGCGGGCGGCCCGCGTCTCTGCGGCCTTGGCGAGGGCGGCCTGGCGCTGTTCGGGGGTAAGAGTGGGGAGAGCCATGGTTTACTCCTTCATCTGTTGCGCGTGACCATCCTGCTACCCACAACGACCAGGGTAATCACGCGTGCTTCCGGAGCAAGCGAAAATGGTCAAGCTCGCCGTGCGGCGCCACGCCGCAGGAAACGGCGCGCGAAGCGCCGCGGAAGGCGGCGCGCGGCCCGCGAGGGGAGGGCCGCGGCGCCGGCGGCGACCGCGAGGGCCAGCACGAGCAGCGCGGTCGGGCGCCAGGGCCAGGCGGGGCCGGTGAAGGTCAGGTGGGCCGCGGGATATTCGGTGAACTTGGCCGTGGCCAGGGCGGTCGCCCGGTCGGCGCGGGCGGCCAGGTCGCGCAGGACCGGGTCGAACGCCGACTCCCCCGCCCCGCGGTCCCGGTGCGGCAGCTCGACGGGCAGGCCCCGTCCGGCCGCCCAGGCGACCAGCTCCGGACCGGCCTCGTCCTCGTGCCGGGCGCCCGGCACGACCAGCCGGTCCACGGGGGCGGTCGCCGCCCCGGCGGGTTCGGCCACGAGGATCATCCCGTGCCGGGTCCTGACCGTGCGCCCGGCGGCGACGGGGATCGCGCGGGCGGCGAACGAGGTGCCCGAGTAGACCTCGAAGACCGCGGCGGCGTCGATCTCGCCGACGCCCTCGGCCAGTCCGACGCCGAGGGACGGGCGCCCCCACGGGAAGGCCGCGTTGAGCCCGTACGGCAGGTCGGCCGGGGCCAGGCCGTTGACCGGGATCTCCGTCGAGCCGTCCGCCGACCAGCCCGGGTAGGCCAGGTCGCGGCCGATCCGCCCGGCCTCCCCCGCCCCGGCCAGCTGCTCGACCAGCCGCAGCGCCCCGGCCATGCCCGAGGTCACCCCGGCGGTCGTGGTGATCGGGCCCGACTGCACGTAGCGCCGGCCGCGCACCCACTCCACCCGCGGGTAGGCGCTCTGAAGCGAGCCGATCCGGTCCCAGAACGAGGTCGCGGTGCGGCCGTCCAGCACGCCGGTCGCGGCCAGCAGGTCGGAGCCCGCGCACACCCCGAGGATCCGGGCCCCCCGCCCGGCCTGCCGGCTGATCCACGTCCGCAGCGGCGCCTCCCGCCCTCCCCGGGGCTCGACCACCGCGGGCACCACGACCACGTCCGGCGCCGGCGCCGTGCCCGCCTCCACCTCGCCGAAGGTGTGGTCGGGCAGTACGCGCAGGCCCCCGGAGAGGGCCACCGGCTCCCGGCGTTCGGAGACGGTGTAGACGGCGAACCGTTCGGACCGGGCGAACACCTCGTACGGCGGGAGCACGTCTCCGACCACCGAGCCGGTCGTGCCGAGCACCACCGCGACGACCGTGCGCCCGGCCGGGACCGGAGCCGGCGCGGGCCATCCCCGCGGGGGCGCCGCTCCCGGCGCGGCCGGGAAGCTCTCGCGCATCGTCGCCGCCACCCCGGCCAGGCCCGTCCCGGCCAGGACGGCGGCGGCCAGCGCGAGGCCGGACACGACGCGCAGCAGCGTGCGGGCACGGCGGGGGAACGCTCGGGAAGCTGACACGATGACTCCTGGATGCGGGAAGGACACGGCGGACGCCGCCCGGCGGGACGATCCCGTCCTCCGGGCGCGGCCCCGTGAGGCGGCGGGATCGGACGGAGCGGAACCGCCGGTCAGCGGCCGGCGGGACGGGCGGAGCCGGGGCGGGCGGGATCGGGACGGCGCCGGGATTCCGAGGGCGGCATGCCGTACCGGGTGGTGAACAGGCGCCGGAAGTGGCGCGGGTCGCGGAACCCGCACCGGGCCGAGATCGTCTCGACGGTCAGGCCGGTCTCGGCGAGCAGCGTCGCCGCGAGCTCCAGCCTGAGCCGCTGCCGGTACTCCAGCGGGGTGATCCCGATCGTGGCGGTGAACGCCCGGCTCAGACCGCGCGGCGACAGGTGCGCGACGGCGGCGAGTTCGGCGAGGGTGTGCGGGGCGCCGAGGTTCTGCGCCAGGTGGTCCTGGACCCGGTGGACGGCCGCGTTGAGGTGCGCCCGGTACTGCAGGAAGGCGCTGATCTGCTCGTCCGTCCCGGATCTGCGCAGGTAGACCACGAGCTGGCGGGCGACGGCGGCGGCCAGCGCCGGACCGTGGTCGCGCTCGATGAGCGACAGCGCCAGGTCCACGCCGGTGGCGATCCCGGCGCTGGTGCTCACCGGCCCGTCGTGGACGTACAGCACCGCGTCCTGCACCCGGGCGGCGGGGTAGCGGTGGCGCATCGCGTCGATCAGCGACCAGTGGGTGGTGCACCGGCGGCCGTCCAGCAGCCCGGCCTCGCCGAGCGCGGCCGCCCCGCTGCAGACCGAGGCGATCCGGGCCCCGTCCCGGCAGGCGGCGCGCAACCACTCCACCACCGTCGCGGAGACCAGGAGCTCTCCCGGCGCGGGCTCGTGCAGCCGGTGGCCCGGCACCAGCGCGAGGTCCCCCGGCCCGAGCTCTCCCAGCGGTCCCAGCCCGGCGAAGCGCAGTCCCTGCGCCGACACCACCTCCGGGGTGTCGGCGGCGTACTCCACCCGGTACGGCGCCCCCAGGTGGGCCGCCGCGTCGAACGCCTGAACCGGACCGGCCAGATCGAGCAGGTTCACCTCCGGCAGCACCAGTACGACCACCCGCCCGGTACCGCTCCGCGCCTCGTTCACGACCTCCACGCTAGAACCCGGAGCGCGGACGTGTTCAGGGTCGCACCGGACCGGCACCGGACGGATCAGGTCAGCCGCTCCGGGAAGGGCGGCGGTCCGGGCGCGAACGACGGTTTGCCCCGGGGGACAGGGGGCATGGCGGGATGCCTGACCGACCTGAGGAGGTACGCATGGTCGCGAAGCGGAGCCTCGGTCTGGCCGCGCTGGCGGCGGGAGGGGCGATAGCCGTCGGATACCGCAGGCGCAAGGCGGTACGGCCCGGACCCGCCGAGTGGTTCGCCGTCACCGTCGACTGCGGCCCGGAAGAGCTGAGCGGCGCGAACCGCCCCGACGCCCTGGGGAGGCTGACCGAGCACCACGAGGTGCGGATCACGCCGGCGCCCGGCGGGCGGGGCACCGAGATCGCCGTACACGCCGCGGACGGGAAGGTCCGCGAGGAGGTCCGGGCGCTGAAGCAGTTCCTGGAGACCGGCGAGGTCCTGCGCGTCGAGGGTCAGCCGGAGGGGCACCGGACCGTGCTGGGACGCGCCGCCGTCCCGGTGTCCCGGCAGCTGATGAGGAGGGGGGTGCGATGAAGGCGCTGTGCTGGACCGGAGTCAACGAGGTCGCGGTGGAGGAGGTCCCCGACCCCCGGATCCTCAACCGCCAGGACGTGATCGTCCGCGTCACCGCCAGCTCGACCTGCGGGTCCGACCTGCACCTGCTGGACGGATACGTGCCCACCATGATGGCCGGGGACGTCATCGGGCACGAGTTCCTCGGCGAAGTGGTCGAGACGGGCCCGGACGTCCGCGACCGCCGGGTCGGCGAGCGGGTGGTCGTGTGCTCGATCATCGGCTGCGGGCGCTGCCGCAACTGCCGCGCGGAGATGTGGTCGCTGTGCGACAACAGCAACCCCGACCCGGGGTTCCTGGAGACCCTCAACGGGCACGCGACGGCGGGCATCTTCGGCTACTCCCACGCCATGGGCGGCTTCGCCGGCAGCCACGCCGAGTACGTCCGCGTGCCGTACGGCGACGTGAACGCCTTCCCGGTGCCCGAGGGGGTGGCCGACGCCAACGCGGTGTTCGCCTCCGACGCCGTGCCCACGGGATGGATGGGCGCGGACATCGCCGGGATCCGGCCCGGCGACGTGGTGGCCGTGTGGGGCTGCGGCGGAGTCGGGCAGATGGCGGCGCGCGCCGCCTTCCTGCTGGGCGCCGAACGGGTGATCGCGATCGACCGTCTCCCCGAGCGGCTGGAGATGACGGCCCGCCACACGGGCGCCGAGACGCTGGACTACGAGGAGGTCGACGTCCTCGACGCGCTCAAGGAGATGACCGGCGGCCGGGGTCCCGACGTGTGCGTCGAGGCCGTCGGGATGGAGGGGCACGGCACCGGCGCGCAGTACGCCTACGACCGGGTCAAGCAGGCGGTGCGCCTGCAGACCGACCGGGGGCTCCCGTTGCGCCAGGCCATCCACGCCTGCCGCAAGGGCGGCACCGTCTCGGTGCTGGGCGTGTACCTGGGGTTCGTCGACAAGTTCCCCATGGGCGCGGTGATGAACAAGGGCCTCACCCTGCGCAGCGGCCAGCAGCACGGCCAGCGCTACATCCCCATGCTCCTGGAGCGCATGGCCGCGGGGGAGGTGGACGCCAGTCACCTGCTGACCCACCCGATGGCGCTGGAGGACGCCCCGCGCGGCTACGAGATGTTCAAGAACAAGGAGGACGGCTGCGTCCGCGCGGTCTTCACTCCCTGACCCGTCCGGAACTTCCCGGGCGGCCCGTCCGGAACTTCCCGGGCGGCCCGTCCGGAACTTCCCGGGCGGCCCGTCCGGGACCCCCGCGGTCCCGCGGTCGCGGCTCCCTGAATCCTGAGCCGTCCGGGTCGCGGGGCCGCCCCCCTCCCGGGGCCCGTCCCCCGGTCCGGGGAGGGGCGGCGCCGGGATCCCGCCCCGGTCACCCCTCCTGGTCGGGCATCCCCGAACGCCCGGCGGCCTTGCGGTCGTCGGGGACGTCGGCGGGGGGGCCGGCCGGGTCCTGCCCGTCGGCGACGTCGCTCCCCGCCGAGTCCTCACGATCGTCCGGGACCTGGGCCGGCGGCTCGTACGGCACGGCGGGGTCGGGCGTGTTCTCCGGATCCGTCTCGGTCATCTGATGTTCTCCTCTCCCGTCTGGCTTCTCCTGCCGGCTCTCACCGGATCAGCGCCCCGGTCAACGGCCGGGCTCCGAGGCCCCGAAGACGCTCCGTCCCGCCCCGACCGTGGCCCAGTCTCCCGGCTGCCTCGGCCGTACGGGCAGGTGGACGGTCTGGCCCCGGGCGACGTAGCGCACCCGGTCGGCCATCCGGACCCGGGCGACCTCCTCCCGGAAGTCGTCGAGCGAGGAGGTGAACGCCTCGTAGTCGTCGTAGTGGACCGGGATGACGGTCCGGGGGTCGATCAGGTAGAGCCAGTCGGCGCCCTGCCTGCCGTCCATGGTCACCGTCGTGCCGAGGACCTTGGTCCCGCCCAGGTGCAGGATGGCGGCGTCGATGTCGGGATACCGGCGCGGGATCGCGTCCAGCTCCCGGTTCATCAGGGTGTCGCCGCTGATGTGCAGGCGGAACTCCACCCGCCCGTTGCGGGCGAACTCCAGCATGCTGCCCATGACGGGCGGCAGCAGCGCCCGCAGCGCACCCGGCGCGTGGCATCCCGGCAGCGAGGTGATCGTCAGCGTGCGGTCGCCCCGGCGCAGCTCGTGCTGCTGCCAGGTGTTCAGCCCCTGCGCCTGGCCGAATCCCTGGCGGCGGAGCCGGCCGGCGGCCTGGGTCGTGGTGACGACGGGCACGTCCTTGTCCAGGCCGCGGCGGGCCACCCGGTCCCAGTGGTCGCCGTGCATATGGGAGAGCACCACCGCGTCCAGCGGCGGCAGCTCCCCGATCTCGATCGCCGGATCGGTGCGCCGCCGGGAGCTCAGCCCGTAGCCCAGGTAGGCCCGCTGGCCTCGGTGGAGGAAATTCGGATCGGTCAACAGGGTGAACCCGCCGTAGCGGATCAGCGTGGTCGCGTTCCCGATGAAGAAAACGCTCGCGGTCTCAGGCTCAGTCATGGCCCCCTCCAATCTCCGGGAGTCCCCTACCTACCCCTGACACCGTTGATCACCCCGCCGACCTGGCGGAAATGCGACGATCACCCGTCTCAGGCGGAGGCGGAGCCGGTGCCCGTCCCGTTGGCCGCCATCGCCGGTTCGGGCACCTCGATCGCCGGGAAGGTCCCGGTGTCGACGATGCCGTGCTCGCGCGCGGCCTCGATCAGGGCGTGGGCGCGCGGCTCCAGCTTCCACAGGGCACGGCACTTGCGGGCGATGGCCAGCGGCATGCCGGTCTCGTGGGCGATGTCGGTCGCGCGGGGGACGAACTTGCGCTCGATCTGCTTGTCCCAGTACTCCCGGGCCGCCCGCATCAGGAGCGCCCGCTGCGCCGGGTCGGAGACCTGCGCGGCGGCGTCCTCGCCCGCCGGCCCGGCCTCCTCGTCGTCGTCGTCGAGGACCCCCACGACGGGCGGCGGGGCGGGGAGCGCCGGCGACGGGACCTCGGACTCGGGCGCCCACGGGACGGGCGGGCGCAGGTCGATCAGGGCGGAGGTGTTGTAGAGCGCCCCGATCTGCGCCAGCAGCGCCTCCTGGCGGGCCGGGTCGGCCGCCAGGCCGGTGTGCTCCACCGCCCGGTCCATCTCCCGGTCCAGCTTGGCCAGCGCCGCGCGCATCTTCCGCTCGGGCGCCCCGGCCTCGCGGAGTTGCCGGGCCTTCTTGGCGGCCAGCGCGACCCGGGTCAGCCTCCGGTGCGCGTCCACCTCGCTCGCCGTACGGTCGCTGACCTCGGCCAGCCCGATGCGGACCAGCATGCGCTCGGGGGTGAGCCGCCAGTGGATCCGTCCGCGCCCGGTGATGCGGTGCCGCTCGATCGCCATGCCGCGCTCCCAGAGCCACGCGGCCACCAGCGGGGCGGCCAGGCGGAACACGGCCTCGGCGGGACTGCGGGCGTCCATGCTGGACAGCACCGCGGTCAGGCCGGTGAGCGCCCACACCGCGATGCCGTCGATGCCCGCCGAGAAGTTCTCCCGCATGTTGCGCCGGGCCCGGACCGCGCTGGTGATCACGGCGACCTCGATGAACGCGAAGAGCAGCAGCCGCAGCGGCCCGTCGAACCCGAGGACGTCGCTGGAGAAGCGCCACATGCCCTGGGCGGACACGCCGGTGGCGATGCTGGCGGCGACGATCGTGAGGATGTCCTCCACCGGACGGGGCGCGACGTAGCGGTGGAAGAGCCGGGTCGCCACGCGAGCGACGGCACGGACGACGAAATAGCCCAAGACCAGGGCGATCAGGGCGACCACACAGATGACGGCGGTCCCGATCGGCTTTTCGGTCACATAAGCGGCGATCTCATCGATAAGGGGCATGAGTTTTGGTCCGTCAGCTCGATGTCCTACGGGATATCAGGAGGATCATTCCAGAACGAGAATGTTCTGTTCGCCAAACGGACGCCGACGCTTGTTACAGGAGGGATACGAGTGCATACCCCCGGTGCCGCGGGGGAGCCTCCGCTCCCCCGCGGCACCGTCAGAACGGCCAGCCCGCTCCCGTGCCCGTCTCCAGCAGCGGGATCATCCGGAACGTCGCGTCGGAGAAGCCGCCGAACTCGTGACGGTTCCCCGAGCCGGTCGGCATCGCCGCGTGCCGGTATCCCTGCAGGTTGAAGCCGTACATGGGGACGTGCGCCGGGGCCGCGCCGGTGACGCCGCCGCCGTAGTGGCCGCCCATGGTCTGCATGTCGGACAGGATGACGACCCGGTCGTGCCCGGCGTAGGTACGGCGGACCGAGTCGGCGATCTGCGTGCCGTGCCCGACCTCGCCGATCCGCGCGCAGAACCGCTCCACCTCCTTCAGCACGGACGCGCCGCGGCCGATCCGGTGCCGGAACACGCCGTCGGCGAATCCGTACAGGTCGACCTGCTCACCGCGGGCGGTGAGCGCCACGCCGAACAGCGCGGCGGCCTGGACCGGCGTGACCGTGCTGCGCGCGGAGATCCCGCCCGAGCTCATGGACGCCGAGGTGTCCACCAGGACGAGGGTCCGGCCGCCGAACGACGGCACGTTCCCCGTCGCCAGGGCCAGCGCCTTGTCCAGCGCGTGCCCCCAGCGCTGCGACGGCGCGTTCCGGTACGCGGAGTAGAACCGGAACGGCAGCTGCCGCGAGCGGGCGACCTCGCCCGGGTCGGCGAGCTTGGCGGCGACCCGCGCGGCGACCTCGTCGGAGACGCCCGCCGCGTCGAAGTTCCGCAGGTTCCTCAGCAGCGCCATGTAGCCCATCGACGGGATGACCGCCTCCCAGGCCCGGGCGTCCATCGGCCCCTGGAGCCATCCGGCCAGCGCCTCCCAGGTCATGCCCGCGGCGGCCAGCCGGCCGGAGTCGGCCAGCACGGCGCGGCGCTCCTCCACCGGCAGGGCCGTCAGCTCCGCGCGGGCGCGCAGCGTCGTCAGCGCGCCGGGGATCGGCTTGTCCCGGTCGTGCCTGCGGTCCAGGGCGTGCGCGAACAGCTCACCCTGCCACGGCTTGTCCGCGGCCGGAGCGGGGTGCACGAGGTCGATCACGTCGCCGAAGCGGAAGCCCCGGGTGTCGGCGTCGTACTTGAGCAGGCTTCGCTCGCCGTACAGCCGGCGGACGGCGTCGGCGACGCCGCGCTTGACCGGCTTGGGCACCGCGCGGCCGTAGCGGGCCATCCAGTAGGCGAGGGCCTCGCCCGGCTCGTCGGCACGCTGCAGGACGCCGTCGACCAGCTGCCGGTTGAGACCGTGCTCCCCGGCGGCCAGCCGTGCCCGGACTGACTCCAGGGCGGCGACGATCGGCGCGGTGCGCATGTTCGCCGTACCGCGCAGCCACGGCAGGAACCGGGACATCCACGCGCCGTCCTCGACCGCGACCCGGTGCACGAGGGAGCGGAACCGCTCGTCGCGGTCGCCCGCCTTCTCGTAGAAAGTGTCCTCGCCGACCATGTTCGCCACCGCGAGGAGGAAGAGCTCGCTCTTGGCGTCCCGCGCGTATCCGGGGGCGCCCTCGTGGGTGCGGCCGGACGGCGTGCGCCCGGTGGTGATGGGGCTGGAGACGGCGGAGCGGGCGCTCCCCTTTGCGGACGAGTTGAACTTGGACATGGACGCGAGCTCCTTTCTACGATTTTCTTGGCTTTTCCGGGGGATTTTCCGGGACGGGCCGGAGGGAACCCGCGCCCATCGGAAAACGCGCCCGAGATCGAGGCGACGAAGGCACACAGGTGCTCTGCCGATTGAGCTACGGGGCCGCGGAGGCCCCGGCCGGACTCGAACCGGCAACCACCCCATTAACAGTGGAAGTATCCCTCGCCTGCGCACCGGGCGCGTTCTGAAAAGCGGTGTCCCTCCCGAGATCGGGGTGACGGCGGTTTCGCCCACCGTTGGGCTACGCCCCGAAGGTCGAGGTGTAAGGGATCGAACCTTGAAGTAACCGCCGCCGTCGCACCGGGAGGTGCGTATGAAGTTGAGGCTTCCCCGAGATCGGAGTCGGTGACGGAATCCACGTGACCTGGGCCGCTAGTCGACACCAGCCGAGGCTGGCGGCGGGATTCGAACCCGCGTCTCGCTCTTGAGAGGAGAAGAAGTAACCGTCGCCTGCGCACCGGGGAAGAAGTATTCGTTTTCGATTGGTCTGTTCGTGTGGTCGTCTTCATGCGCCGCAGAGTTCGAGATCGAGCCCGGCGTGGTTTTCTTTGCCGAAAAGAAGTAGCCGGTCTCTTCGCACCTGCGACGTTTTCAACGGTAGCGACGATCACCCGGAATCACATCTGATTATTCGCGGGCGGTTCAGATGAACGGATCGGGCGGCGGGTCAGACGGCCCGCAACGCCGCCACCGCCTCCTCCTCGATCCGCACGGCCCGCGCCGCCAGCCCGGCCAGCTCGGCCAGGAGGCCGGTCCGGTCGTCCTCGCCCGGAGAGCCCTCGTAGGCGCCCGTCGCGGCGATCTCCCGCAACCGCCCGGCCGCCGCGGCCCCCTCGGTGAGCAGCAGCTCCGCCTTCTCCGCCGCCAGCTCCCGGTATCGGGGGAAGGGCTCGACGGCCCGCGTCGCGATCCGCGACCACAGCTCGCCCGCCTCGCGGTAGAGATCGGCCGCCCGGGCGCACGCCGTACCGCCCGCACCGCCGAGTAGTGTCCCGGCCTCCTGAAGGAAGGCGGCGTACAGCGGACGGGTCGCGCCGGGCGCGGTGTACTCGGCTTCCAGGCACTCGTGCAGCCGGGTCATCGCGATGAAGAACGCCTCGGGATCGGCGAACCGCCGCGCCCAGCCGGTCCTCCCCTCGGCATCCCCGAGCTGCCCGGCGAACCGGTTCATGCCCGACAGGCCGAAGTTGACGTCGAAGGAGGTGCCCAGCACCGGACCGGTGAGCCGGGCGACGGTCCCGGCGATCGCCTCCCGCACGGCCGCCGCCAGGTCGGCGCCCGCCGGGCCAGCACCCGCCGGACCGGTGACCGCCCGACCGGCCCTCGGCGGGCCGGTGACCGCCGGACCGGCGATCGAGATCAGGTGGTGCCGGGACTTCTTCAGCGCCGACCACGCGGTCATGAACTCCGCGAGCGGCAGCCGCTCCGGCTCGGATCTGGCGTCGAGCACGAGGACGTCGTCGCCGTCGGCGCCGACGACCGCGACCTCCAGCGGGTCCGGGAAGGGGAAACCCGGCCGCCAGGGCAGCGCGAACCGGCTGACCCGGCAGACCGCCGCCCGTCCCGCCGCCAGGGTCTCGCGCAGGGCGCGCTCGGCGACGCGGGCGGAGCCGGTCCGGCTCACCTCGTGGGGGATCCCGGCGCGGGCGAGCGTCACGGGGATCACGGGTTCGGGGTGGGCCTGGGCGACGATCGTCACCATGGGGTGGTGGCCCCGGTACTCGAAGACGGCGTACATGAACCCGATGCCGCCGCCGAGTCCGGCGAGCATCGCCTCGCTGTGCGAGGGCAGCAGGCGGTGCAGGAGCCCCGCGTCGTGGTGCCCGCTGCGCCCCGCGTGTTCGTCGTGCCCGTTCTGCGTGCTCTGCCCGCTCTCCGGATGCCGTCCGGAAACGGCGTCGGGGACGGCCTCGCGGGCGGCGAGGACGTGGCGCAGCGCGGTGGTGTAGGACTCGCCGGTCCTGGCCATCCGCTCGCGGACGCGGCGCTTGAGGTGCTTGTGGTCGGTCATGGCCTGCTCCTGGGGCGGCGGCGCACGCGCACCTCTCCCACGCTCGGCGCCCGCTCCGCCGTACTGCCTCGTCAGACCGGAGAACCGCTGTCACGCCCCGAGGACATCGATCCCCTCTGCCTCCGCGGGGGCTCGTGGCGTGGGCACGTGCTCAGGAGGTCCGGCGCGGGACGGCGCCGTCCCCAAGAATATCCGGCCTGGGCACGTAGGAGGAGCCGTCGGGGTGGAACTCGTGCTTGGCCCGGAGCCTGTGCCGGATCCGCGTGCGGTCGGCCATGACGGGTCATCACGCCTCCGATGCGGGCCGGAGGTTCAGGCGGCGCTGGGCGGTGGCGGCGAGCCGGGCCAGCCGGGCGGTCTCCTCGGCCAGCACCGCGCGGCCGTGGCCGGTCAGGTCGTAGTAGCGCCGGTGGCGCCCGGCCACGACCTCCTCCTTGACCACGGCCATCAGGCCGTCGCCGGAGAGCCGGTCGAGCGCCCCGTACAGCGTGCCCGCGCCGAGCCGTACCCGCTCCTCCGAGAGCTCCCGGACGGCCTTGATCACGCCGTATCCGTGGAGCGGGCCCTCGGACAGGGCCAGCAGGATCAGATAGCTCTGCTCGCGTAGCGCCATATCCGATATATAACGCCAGACGTACTATCAGGCAATGCCCAGAGCAAGGAATCCCACAAATCACCCCCGCGCGGACGGGAGCCCAGCACAATGACTCGCAACCGCCCCAGCCGTCCCAGGAGGAACCCATGACCGCCCCGCATGAGAGAGACAACCTCGACCTCGCCGCGACCGCCCAGGAGATCGCCGACGGCGCCCGGGCCGGATCACTCGACCACGCCGCCGCCGCGTCGGTGGCCATCACCTGCGCCACCACCCGGGATCTCTCTCATGCCAGGACCGTGCTCGCCGGCGTCACCCCCGACGAGGTACGGCGGGCGGCACTGGAGCTCTTCGAACGGCTCAGCGCGCCGGACGGGCGAGCACGCGGGTGAGGACGCCTTCGAGCACGCCCTCCGGGTCCCCGGCCGTCTCGCGCGACCGCCAGGCGACGTAGCCGTCCGGGCGCACCAGCACCGCGCCGTCCGCGCGCACGCCGTACCGGCGCTCCCAGGCTCCGGCCGGATCGGTCAGGTCGCGGCCGATCCGGTACGCCGTGAGCCGGACGCCCAGCCGGTCCGCCGCCGAGACGGCGGCGCGCGCCCACTCCCCTCCGCCCGCCCCCGCGAGCAGGACGAACCCGGAGCCGAACAGGTCGTGGGCGGAGATCGTGCCGCCCTCCCGTTCCAGCACGACGTGCGGGGCGCGGCTGCCAGGCCGCCCGGTCGGCTCGCGCGGGTCCTCCAGGAGGGAGCCGTCGTCGCCCGGCTCGCCGACGACGATCGGTGAGTGGTAGCGGTAGCCGATGATCGCGGCGAACGGGTCGGCGAGCGGCTCCGGATAGTCGACGCGCATCGCCGGGGGCATCCGGACGCCGAGGTTGGCGAGCTGGGCGTCGGCGGTGAGCGTTCCGATCGGGCGTCGCTCGGCGTCGTAGGCGTCCAGCAGCCCCTCCCCGGCCTGGCCCGAGAGCACCAGCCAGAGCCGCCAGGCCAGGTCGCAGCCGTCCTGCAGCGCGGTGCTGCCGCCCTGCCCGCCGGTCGGCGGCATCGTGTGCGCCGCGTCGCCGGCGAGGAAGACCCGGCCCTGGCGGTAGCGTCCGGCCAGGACGTGGGCCATGGCGAAGCTCGTCCGGTCGAGGAGCTTCACCTCCAGGCCGGGGCGGCCGGTGGCGCGCCGTACCAGCTCGACGCAGCGCTCGTCGGTGAAGTCCGCCTCGCTCTCGCCGCGGGCGGGGTCGTAGTTGACGCCCAGCACGTGGGAGCCGGCCCCGGTCCCGGTGATGATGACGCCGCTGAACGTCTCGTTCTGCAGGTACCAGAGCGTCACCTCCCGATCGGGGGCCAGCCCGGTCAGGTCGGCGTCGAACATGATGGAGCAGAGCCGGCCCAGCTCTCCCCTGCCGGTCACCGGGATGCCGAGCCGCTCGCGCACCGGGCTGCGGTGCCCGTCGGCGGCCACCAGGTAGTCGGCGCGCACGCGCGTCTCCGCGCCGGTCGCGCAGTCGCGCAGCAGCGCGGTGACGCCGGAGTCGTCCTGTTCCAGGGAGAGCAGCTCGGTGGAGAACCGGAGCTCGGCCCCGAGGTCTTCGGCGGCGGCCCGCAGCGCCCGTTCCACCTGCGACTGGGGCGCCCCGACCGTCGGGACCGGGGTGATCTCCGCCAGGAAGTCGTAGTCGCCCCCGTGGGTGCTGAAGATCACCTGAGGTTCGGGATCGCTCAGGTCGGCGGCGATGGCGATCCGCATGTCGCCGTCGCCGACGCCCTCCGCGATCTCGACCAGGGCGCGTTCGAGGCCGGGGACCGGGCGGAGCAGCTCCATCGCCCGCTGGTTGACCCCGAACGCCTTGGGCTGGACGGACGTCCCGGCGTGCCGCTCGACCAGCAGGACGGGGACACCGCGCCAGGCCAGCAGCGCCGCCGCGCTCAGCCCGGCGTAGCCGGCTCCGACGATGAGGACGGGCACCCGCTCGACGGGGTGTCCGGAGTTCGATTGCATGACGCCTCCACGTTCGATCGCACTCGATGCGTGGAGGCCGCGCCCGTTATGGTGGGTTGAGCCTTGTCACGAGGCCGGGTTTCGCCTCCACGCGAGACCTTCCGGTCCCGGCGCGGTGTTGCCGCACCCGCCGGGGCCGTTCTTCTTCTCCGGCCGGCTCCCGCCGGCCTCTCTTCGATCTCCTCCGATCTCCGACCGGTCTTCCCGTGCCGGTCCGACCGGGCTTCCCTCCTCCTCGCGGCTCGACCATCGTGAGATCTTCGAATATCCGATTCCGAGTATCCATCAAGACGCGATACATCTCAATGCCCTCTTCGCAAGATCCCGGACGAGGGGGCGGCGATCATCCGGTGAAGGATTCCGGCCCCGCGCGGTAAGTACAGGTGACCGCAGACGCCACGAAAGGCCGACATGCATGACAATCACCCGCGAGGTCATCGAGACCGATGACGCGACCCTCATCGGGAGATCGCTGAACGAGCCCGAGGTCTTCGCCGTTCTGTTCGACCGGCACGCGCCGCTCCTGCACCGCTACGTGACCAGGCGACTGGGTCCCAGCGAGGCGGAGGACGTCGTGGCCGACACCTTTCTGGCCGCCTTCCAGCACCGGAGCGATTACGACAGGGGCCGTTCCGACGCCCGCCCGTGGCTGTACGGCATCGCCTCCAACGTGATCGGCAAGCGGCGACGCGCCGAGACGAACCTCTACCGCGCCTACATCCGCAGCGGCGTGCACCCGGCGGAGATACCGGGTCTCC
The DNA here is from genome assembly GCF_016863135.1 of Planobispora longispora. GTDB lineage: Bacteria > Actinomycetota > Actinomycetes > Streptosporangiales > Streptosporangiaceae > Planobispora > Planobispora longispora. The sequence continues at coordinate 78,997 of NZ_BOOH01000021.1, read as the reverse complement.
AGGTAGAGGACGGAGTCAACACCCTGGCCGTCAACCGGCCGCTGGCACGGGCCCTGCTGGCGCTCACCCCGGCCGATCGCGACGTGCTGCTGCTCGTCGCCTGGGCCGAACTGAGCTATCAGGAGGTCGCCGACGCGCTCTCCATCCCGCCGGGCACCGTCGCCTCCCGGCTCAACCGGGCCCGTCTCCAGATCCGCCACGCCCTGAACCGGGAAGAACAAGAATGACGATGAACTCATTGGAGACCATGTGGGCGGCCATCCCCCCGGCCTCCCCGGAGGAGCTCGCCGGGGCGCGCCGGCGCCTGCTCGACGGGATGCGCCCCCGGCGGCGCTTCGTGACCGTTCCCCGGCTGCTGGTCGCGGCCGGTGTCGCGGCCGCGGCCGCCGTCACGCCGCTGCTCATCGGGAACGGCGCCCCCGCCTACGCGGTGGCCGAGAGCTCGAACGGCACGCTCACGGTGACCGTCAACGAAATGCGCGACCCCGACGGGCTGGAAGCCAGGCTGGGGGCGGCCGGCGTCAAGGCCGACGTGACGTTCCTGCCCGCGGGCAAGGGCTGCGCGGTCCCGCGGTTCGCCGGCGTGGACGCGACCTACGGCGGGCCGCCCGCCGCGGGAGCGGGGGAACTGCGCGCGCTCGTGAACGAGGCGCGCTCGTCCAAGGCCACCCGGGTGACCTCCGCGCGGACGTTCCGGATCTTCCCGGAGCACATCAGGCCGGGCGAGACGCTGGTGCTGGAGTTCCGCGACAACGGGAACGCGCAGAAGCCCTGGCGTCTCGGCGGCTGGCTGGCCCGGGCGCACACCCCCGTGCAGCCCTGCACGCCCGTCGACGACCTCGGCTGAGGACCGCGGGTCACGGCGCGGCCGTCCCGTGGATCCGGCCCTCGGTCCGGCTCAGCGGCATCCCGGTCCCGCCCCAGCGGTTCTGGGTCAGCTCCGCCGCGATCGAGACCGCCGTCTCCTCCGGCGTGCGGGCGCCGATGTCCAGGCCGATCGGCGACCGCAGCCGCCCGAGTTCCTCCTCGGTCAGGCCCGCCTCGCGCAGCCGCTTCATCCGGTCGTCGTGGGTACGGCGGCTGCCCATCGCGCCCACGTAGCCCGCCGGGGTGCGCAGCGCCACCTCCAGCAGGGGGACGTCGAACTTGGGGTCGTGGGTGAGCACGCAAATCACCGTCCGCCCGTCGACCTCGGTCTCCCGGAGATACTGGTGCGGCCAGCGCACCAGCACCTCGTCGGCGTCCGGGAACCGCTTGCGGGTGGCGAACACGCCGCGGGCGTCGCAGACGGTGACGTGGTAGCCGAGGAACTTGCCGACGCGCGCCACGGCCGCGGCGAAGTCGATCGCCCCGAAGACCAGCATGCGGGGCGGCGGCGCGAACGATCGCACGAACACCGCGACCTCGTCCATGCGCCGCTCCCCGTGCCGCCCGTAGTGGCGTTCGCCGGTCACCCCCTGGGCGAGCATGCCGCGCGCGTCGTCGTCCACGGCCACGTCGAGGCCCTCGGCGCCGAGGGTGCCCGAGGCGCGGTCCGGCCAGATCACCCGCCGCGCGCCGGCCACGACCGACGCCGCGCCCGCGCCGGAGCCGCCCTCCGCACCCGGACCACCGTCCGGCCCGGGGCCGCCTCCCGCCCCCGGGCCGCCTGCCGCGCCGGGCACGGTGACGACGGTCGCGACGGCGACCGGGCGGCGACCGGCCACCGCCGCCGCCACCTCGGCCAGTTCGGGGAAGGTCCGGCGGTCCACCGGCTCGACGAAGACGTGCAGGATGCCGCCGCAGGTGAGACCGACGGCGAAGGCGTCGTCGTCGCTGACGCCGTACTTCTCCAGGACGGGCAGCCCCGACTCCATCACCTGCCGGGCCGTCTCGTACACGGCGCCCTCCACGCAGCCCCCGGAGACGCTGCCGACGACCTCCCCGTCCGCGGACACCGCCATCGACGCGCCCGGCTCGCGGGGCGCGCTCCTGAACGTGCTCACCACCGTGGCCAGTCCGAACGTCCGGCCCGCCGAGTACCACTCCAGGATCGCGTCCAGGACATCCCGCACCGCCGGCTCCCCTCACGGGTCAGTGGACCACCTCAATCTGGACACTTCCCCGGGAACCTTCCGGCCGTCAAGACGCGGAGCCCAACCAGCAAAAGGACCATCTGCGTAATCCGGCACAGACCTCTCCCCGGGACAGCCGCTTCCCTGGAGCGGTCCACAGCTCAGAGAGCAGATAAGGGTTTTGTCATGTCGCGTATGCGTCGCACCATCACCGCGCTGGCACTGGCCGCGGCCGGCCTGTCCACCGCCGCCGCCGTCGCCTCCCCCGCCCACGCCGCGGAGACGGCCACCGCCACGGTGGGGTCGTTCGGGAACATGTCCGTCGTCGGGACGTTCGTCGACGACACCATCACCCTCACCCCGAGCAGCGGAAAGATCATCGTGACCTCCGACACGGGGGTGACCGCGGGCGCCAACTGCTCCCAGGACGGCCCGAAGACGGTGTCCTGTTTCGGCGTCAAGACCATCATGGTCAACGCCCGGCCCGGCGCCGACACGGTGAGCAACAACACCGCGCTGTTCACCGAGGTGTTCGGCTCAGCCGGTGCCGACACCCTGAACGGCGGTTCCGGCCGCGACATCCTGGTCGGCGGGAGCGGCAACGACAAGCTGACCGGCAACGGCGGCAACGACACCACCGACGGCGGACCCGACAAGGACACCTGTGCGGGCGAGTCCGAGGTCAACTGCGAGCTCTAGGAGGACCGTGCGCCGCGGTCCTCCCGCGGCGCACGACGGCTCGCCCCGGCCCGGAGGGAGGCGGAGCCGGTGACGTGTGGCGTCACGTCACCGGCCCCGCCCCCTCCGGGCCGGAACTTTATCTCCGCTTTATCCGTCCTGTGGGGAGACGGAGGGTTCCGCGCACAGAAAGGGCACGGACGCTGACCGACAGGCCATCGACTCTCCCCGGGGGCGGCTGCGAGTTCCGGGTGATCGGCGACCACCTCGTCGCCGAGACCCCGCCTCCAGGCCCTGCCCGGCGACCATGCTCTCCTGGGACGGCTACACGCTCGTGGCGGCCGATCCGGCGGCCGGCGGCCCGGCACGGCTCAGGCCCGCGGCCCTCTATCACTACCGGTACGCCCAGGAGGTCGGCGATTCCGACGAGACGGAGAAGAAGACGAAGACCGTCCACGGGCTCGCGGCGCTCGACCGTGACGGCCTGGTGCTCGCCGTCTTCCCGGGGAGATGGCGGGCCCGAGATGTGACCGGCTTCGCCGAGACCCGGGGCGTGCCCGTCGTGAACGCCCTGGACGACGCGCCCGCGCGGGTGCGCGCGACCCTCGCCGGGCGCGCCCCGGACTGGGGGCGGTTCACCGGGCTGCCCGCGGCCCGCCTGGCCCGCTGGAAGCGGATCGCGGCCGTCGGCGCGGGTGTCGCGGGCCTGCTGGTGATGGCCTACGTCGCCACGACGGCCGGCTGGATCGCCTGGCGGGGGCTGGGCATGCTGGGGAACCTGCTGCTGGACCTCCTGGACGCCAAGTGGCTGGCGATCTTCTTCGCTCCCCTGGTCGTCGTTCTGGCCCCGCTGCGCCGGAGAATGCACACCGGGCAGGTCAGGCGCGGCGTCACCGTCGGCTTCCCGGACGGTCCCCGGCTGCGGATCCCACGGGGGAAGCGGAGGAAACTGCGCGTCACACCCGGTCGCGGGGCGGCCCGCACCGACCTCGACCTCGGGCCGGGGCCGGATTCCGCGACGAGCCTGACGCTCTACCGCCACGAGGGGCTGCGCGGCCTCTTCGTGCTCGACGGGCACGGCTGCCCGCTGTACCACCTGCCCGGTCCCTGGAACCCGGAGGACGCGCACCGCTTCGCCGTACGGAACGGCCTGGGATTCGAGGTCCGCGCGCTGAACCGGGCGGAGTATCTCGATCTCGCCACCCAGGCGTGGGACGCCCTCCCCTGACCGCGAGCGCAGGACGACCACGAGCGCAGGACGACCGCGAACACAGGCGGTCGCGAGCACGGGGCGGCTCCGCGCCGCTCCGGGCCGGGATGGGCCGCCCTTTTGCATCCGCCCCTATATCCCCATTTCCCGGGATTTCCTAGCGGAAAGAATTACAAAGCACTCCGACAGAATTATCCAGGAGCGTCGACCCGAAATACCCACATATCCTTAAATTAGCTGGATAAATCACCTCGGGTTATGGTGGATGATTAACCTTCCGAGAATCGCGGGTACGAACCTCTTGTGCAGCGGTGGGGCGATACAGCCGCTCACAGCCGGGATGAGACTTCCCGTTACGTTCGGACGACCAGGGGGAAGAACGTCGTGTTCTCCCAGGCCGGGCGTTCACCCGGACTCCTCCCCCGGCACGTCCGCTCTCCCGCCCGCGAGCGAAAGGTTCTCTGTGAGAGGTACTCTCCGCGCGTTCCTGCTGTCCGGCACCGCCCTCGCCACCGGCGTCGTCCTCACCGCCCTCCCCGCGCCCGCCGCGGCCGCCCCGCCGGGCGTGCCGAAGGGCGCGAGGAAGGCGATCGTCCTGCGGATCGTGGACGGCGACACCATCATCGCCCGGCTGACCAGGGGCGGCCCCGGCGTCCGCGTCCGCTTCCTGGGGTTCGACACCCCCGAGGCCGGCCGATGCTGGTACAGGTCCTCCACCGAGCGCGCCGCCAAGCTGATGCCCGTCGGAAAACGGATCTACCTGCTGCGGGACAAGGACTTCAAGGACCACTACGGGCGCCGCCTCTTCTACGCGTGGAACTACAACGGCGTCTCCGTCGGCCGCAACATGATCCGTCACGGATACGCCAGGGCCCTGCTCTACCGGTCCAACGACCGCTACATCCGGGCGATGCGGCTCCAGCAGGCCAGGGCGCGTCAGGATCGGCTGCGGATCTGGTCGGGCCGGTGCGACCGGTCCGCGAACACGGTGGAGCCGGACTCCTCCCGGTGACCGGCCCTCCCCGGAGCCCGCACGGCTCTCGGAACCCTCGGGCTCCCGGACGTCCTCGGAGTTCCGGGAGTCCTCTGGGATCCCGGAGCCACCGGAGCCGCCGGAGTCGGCGGAATTCCCGGATTCTCCGGAAGAGCGGAGAACATCCCGTAGCCCCCCGAGTGGAAGACCAGCGGATCGCCCTCCGAGCGGTGGAAGTGCTCCACCTCTCCGACGAAGATGATGTGGTCCCCGCCGTCGTGGGCGGTCACCGTACGGCAGGCGAAACTGGCCAGGGCTCCGGCCAGCGCCGGAAGACCGCCGGGCAGCGGACGGGTCTCCACCCCGGCGAACTTGTCCGGTGACGGCGCGGCGAACCGCCGCGACAGGTGGTCCTGGCCCGCGGCCAGGACGTTGACCGCGAACCGCCCGGCCTCCAGGAAGACCGGCGCGCTGGGGGCCCGCCGGGACAGGCACCACAGGACCAGCGGCGGGTCGAGGGAGACGGAGGTGAAGGAGTTGACGGTGACTCCGGCCCGGTCCCCGTCCGGGGTCGCGGTGGTGACCACGGCGACCCCCGTCGCGAACTGCCCGAAGGCGTCACGGAGAGAGCGCACGATGCCTCCTCGGTTTCCCGGTGCGCGTTCTCAGGAACCGGTCCGCGCGAGGTAGTCGCGCGCGCCGGCGGGGTCCATGAACCAGCCGGCGTAGTCCGACGGGTCGTCGAAGCCGTTGACGAACCTGGAGGCCACCTCGGGCGACCGGCCCGCGGCCTGCAGGATCTCCAGCACGTGCGGGGGCGGCGGCGCCAGGAGCGCGTTCGTCCAGGCGGTGACGTGCCGGGCGTCCCGCCAGTAGCGCTCGAACGCCCGCTCCATCCAGGCCGCGTCGAACGGCCGCGCGCCGTGCTCCAGGATGGCGTCGAGGTAGGCGGTGGCGCACTTCGCGGCGTTGTTCGCCCCCTGGCCGGTGATCGGGTCGTTGAGCACCACGACGTCACCGGCCCCGAGGATCGCGGCCCCGGAGGGCAGGGTGGCGACCGGCCTGCGGACGACCGGGGCGAAGCGGCCGGACAGGACGCCGCCCCCGTCGGTGAGCTCGACGCCGCCGCAGCGCTCGGCCTCCCACGGCAGGAAGGTCTCCAGGATCCACCGGCTCCTGGCCAGGTGCTCGGCGGGGGTGCGCACGTCGGCCCAGCAGTCCATCGGCCCGCCGGGCAGCCCCTCGAACACCATGATCTCGCAGGGGCCGCCGACGGTGAGCGCGGGGAAGACGAAGTACTCGCCGACCCCGGGGATCAGGTTGAAGCACACCGCGGAGTGCTCCGGGCGCGGGGTGAGACCGGTGACGTAGGTCAGGGCCAGCGCCCGCTGGGGGGTGTCGTACGGCGAGCGCGCGGCGTCCCGCCCGAACAGCGAGGCGATCGGCCCCTTGCCCGCGGCCACCACGACCAGATCGTGCTGGGCGGCGTAGGTCTCCAGATCCTCCACCGTCGCGTCCTGGATGACGATCTTCCCGCCGAGCCGTTCCACCTCGCCCATCCAGGCGGGCATCTTCAGCCGCTGGTCCACCGAGCGGGCGGGCGTGTCGAGCCGGGCCGCCCAGTGGATCGCCCGGTCCCCGCCGGGTCCGGGCACGGTGAGCTCGATCCCGTCGATCGGCGGGCAGGCGTCCGCCCACAGGTCCAGGCCGAGGGCGCGCTCGTGGCCGAGGGCCGTCCCGAACATGGCCTGGCTGGACATGACCCGGCCGCCGCGGATGTCGTCCGGGGTCCGGTTGGAGACGACGGTGACGTCGTATCCGTTCCGCAGCAGGCCGACCGCGAGGTGGAGGCCCGCCTGCCCGGCGCCGACGATGAGGATTCTGCGCATGACTGTGTTTCCCTTCCGGGGGTGTGATGAGTGGAGAGGTGATCGATCGGCGCCTGGAAAGAAGGTACGGCGGGCGCGGCCGTACGGGATATCCGCTCAGCGCGGGTTACGTCCGTCTGGCGCGGACTTTCCCGGCCCCGGCCCCGGGCGCGCCGCCCCCCGCGCCGCCCGCCGCGCCGACGCCCGCACCGCCCGCCGCGCCACCGTCAGTGCCCGCGCAGCGTCTGCGACGGCGTCCGCCCGTGCCGCGCGCGGTAGAGCGCGGCGAATCGCCCCTGGTGCGGGAAGCCCCACCGCATGGCCACGCCCGTCACGGTGCACCGGGCGGGGTCGCCCGCCAGCAGCTCCTGGTGGACCCGGTCCAGCCGCACGTCCCTGAGGTACCCCATGGGGGTGAGACCGAGATGGCGGCGGAACCCCTCCTGGAGCGAGCGTCCGCTGACCGCCACGGCGCGGGCGACGTCCTCGGTCGTCAGCGGCTCGTGGGCGTGGCCGTCGATGAACTCCATCGCCCGGCGCACCACCTTGGGCACGGCGGGCGGGCGGGGGGTGTTCAGCCGCGCCAGGTAGTTGGACGGCTGCATGGTGAGCAGGGAGGAGAGCAGCGCGTTCTCCAGGTGGGCGGCCGCCAGCGGCTGCGCGGCGAGCCCGTCGTCGTGCTCGGCCTCGCCGACGACCAGGTCGACCATCGCCCGCCAGGACCGCGCCCAGCCCGCGGTCAGGTCCAGGCCCAGGCCGAAGACGACCGGCCGGTCGAGCCGCTCCCCGAGCAGCTGCTCCAGGGCGCCCTCGACGGCGGCCCGCTCGAACTTCACGATCAGCTGGGGGCAGCCCGCCTCCCAGCGCATGTCGAGGTGTTCCGACGGCGACGGCAGGGAGGCCAGCAGGGGCGTCGAGACGATCTCCTGGCCTCCGCACCGGATCAGGCTGCGTCCGGCCAGCGGGATCTGCACGAGGAAGAACGACTCCAGTTCGCCCGGCTCGATGCGGACGTCCGCCCCGTAGTCCAGGTAGCTCAGCCGTACGGCGCCGAGGCCGGCGGAGTTGAACCGCGCGGCCAGCCGGGAGACGCCGCCGCCCGGCTCCAGCCGGTGCGGGCAGAACACCCGGGCCACGCGCTCGCGCGCCTCGTCCACGTCCCCGGTGGCGAAAAGCGTCCTGCTGCCGAGCGGAACCCGCTCCCCCACCTCGCCCATCGGCCTTCCCATCCCCGGATGCCCGTCTCCCGTGCCCGGCGCGCGCGATCACGGCCGGTTCACCGATGCTCACCGGACCGGGCCGGACCGACCACGTAAAAATGCGCACGGGAGGACGCGCGCGGGCGTCGGAAGGGCCGCCCCTCCGCGGCGGGCGTTGTCTCCGCCGGGGGAATTACCTAACGTGGCGCAATGGGCGCAACGATGAACGACCCCCTGCTCGCCGTGGCGGCGGCCTCCGTGGACGGGGAGCGCACAGTCCTGGAGACGTTCCTGAACTTCCACCGCGCGACGATCGTCCGCAAGGTCCGCGGGCTCTCCGAGGAGGACGCCCGCCTCAGGCGCGTGCCCTCCCTGACCACGCCGGCCGGACTGGTCAAGCACCTGACCGTCATGGAGCTGCGGTGGTTCCAGCGCGTCCTGGCCCGCCGCACGGAGGAGGAGCTCCCGCCCGAGGGCGAGGAGGGCTGGATCCTCGACGAGCACGACACCGTCGAGTCCCTGATCGCGGAGTACGAGCGGGTCTGCGCGCTGTCCAGGGAGACCGCCGCCGGCTTCGCCCTCGACCACACGGTGCCCCATCCCCGGCTGGTCCGGGTCTCGCTCCGCTGGATCTACGTGCACCTGATCGAGGAGACCGCCCGGCACGCCGGGCACGCCGACATCCTGCGCGAGCTGACCGACGGCTCGACCGGTGACGTCGGCTGAGCCCTCCGCGCACCGGCCGCCCTCCCGCGGTCTCCGCGAGCCGCTCGTCCGGCTCGCTAGGGTGGGGATGTGATCGACGCGATCGGAGCGCTGCTCGGCGACCGCCTGCCCGGCTACGAGGTCAGGTCCGTCACCCGGCTGGGCGAGGGGTGGGACAACGTCGCCTACGAGGTCAACGGCGAACTGATCGTCCGGCGGAGCAAGGAGCCGGACCCCTCCCTGCGGGGCGAGTCGGTGCGGCGCGAGGCGGACCTGCTCGCCGCCGTGGCCCGGCTGTCCCCCCTGCCGGTCCCGGAACCGCTCTTCGCCGACGCCGAGGCCGGCGTCATGGCCTACGCCAAGCTCCCCGGCGTGCCGATGAGCGAGCACCGGGTGGCCGATCCGGCCCGGCTGGCGCCCGTGCTCGGCGCGTTCCTCAGCAGCCTGCACCTGGCTCCCGTCGCGGAGATGGAGAAGGTGGCCGAGCGGGACTTCGAACCGCCGCAGGCGTGGCTGAGCGAGGCCGGGGAGGACTACCGGGAGATCGCGGAGCTGATGTCCGCGACGGCCCGCCGTGCCGTCGAGGGCTTCCTCGGCCGCACGCCCCCGGCGGCGGGACCGCGCGCCCTGGTGTTCTGCCACAACGACCTGGGCGACGAGCACGTGCTGGTGGACCCGGGAACGGACGCCGTCACCGGGATCATCGACTGGACCGACGCGGCGATCGCCGACCCCGCCTACGACCTCGCCCTCATCTACCGGGACCTCGGCCCGGAGGTCCTCGACCTGACGCTGGCCTCCTACGGGGGGCGCTGGGACGGGGCCGATCTCGAACGGGCCGTCTTCTACGCGCGCTGCACCCTGCTCCAGGACATCGCGTACGGCGTGCGCACCGGCGCCCGGCACTACACGGAGAGCGGGCTGGCGCACCTGGACAGGACCTTCGCCGACGCCTGACCCGGCGGCCCGCCGCATCCCGGCGACGCCCGCCCCCGGCCCGCCCGGTCCACCGTCACCGGCCCCGCCCCGTCGGGCCCGCTATCGCCCGGCCCCGCCCGCCACTCCCAGCTCGGCCTCGAAGGCGTCGACCATCTGCCTGGGGGCCGTCAGGCACCACGCCTCGGCGACCAGCTCGAACAGCTCATCTGAGTCGATCTTGTCCAGGTGCACCACGACCCAGCCGAACCGGCCCGTGGTGAACTGGACCTCGAACACCTCCGGCCGCTCCGCCACCAGCGCGATCTGCTCGTCGATCGTCGCCTTGAGCCCGACGGTCTCCGTGCGCTCCCACAGGTAGCCGAACCCCTTGCCGCGCACCTTCAGCGAGACCCATTCGCCGCCGTCGCTCTGCGCGACCTCGGGCAGCTTGTTCAACATCTGCAGGAACTCATCGACGCTCACACCCATGGGCCCACGTCTACCAGAGAGCCCCGACACTTTTCCCGCCGATCCCGCCGGCGGGAGGCCGCGGCGGGGGCGGGGGTTCACCCCTCCGCGCCGACGCAAGCGCCCGGCGGCCTACGGCACCGGCCGCGCATGTGTGAGACCTCCGCCACGGGGCAGCGAATCAGTGCAGCTCAGCGCGGCTGGGCGGACCGACCACGACCGGGGGGGCAGGGGTGACGCACAGGCGCTCGGTATCCCCGCGGCCGGAGGGCGACGCGCCTCCGGCTCTCGGCACCGGCCGGACCGTACCGGCCCCGTCCGTCGCGGAAGCACCGCAGGTAGGCGTGGAGGAGGAGTTCTTCCTCTTCGACCCCCGTACCGGCCGGACGGCCCCGCGCGCGGCCCGGATCATGGCCGAGGTGCGCCGTCCCGACCGGGTGCAGCGGGAGTTCGCGGCCTGCCAGATCGAGACCGCCTCCAGCCCGCACACCGATCTCGGCGCGCTCCGCCGGGAACTGGTCCGGCTCCGGTCGGAGCTGTCCGGCGCGGCGCGGCGGGAGGGCTGCCGACTGACCGCCTGCGGCTCGGCCCCCTTCGAGCACTCGGCCAGCGACGCGCCCGTCGCCGACGAGCCGCGCTACCGGCGGATAGCCCGCGTCTACGGCGCCATCGCCCGCGGGGAGAAGTGCTGCGGCTGCCACGTCCACGTCGAGGTGCCCGACCGTGAGGAGGCCGTGCAGGTCTGCAACCACCTGCGGCCCTGGTTCCCCACGTTGCTGGCGCTGACGGCCAACTCCCCCTTCACCGCCGGCCGCGACAGCGGATACGCCAGCTGGCGGGCGGTCGCCTGGGGACGCTGGCCCACCGTCGGCCCGCCGCCGCTGCTCGGCTCCGCCGCCGAGTACCGCGCCACCGTGGACGCGCTGATCCGCTCCGGCGTCATCCTGGACGAGGCGATGGTGTACTGGCTGGCGCGTCCCTCCCACCACCTGCCCACGGTCGAGGTGCGGGTCGCCGACGTGTGCGCCACCGCCGAGGAGGCCGTCGCCTACGCCGCGATCGTGCGGGCGCTGGTGGCGACCGTGCTGCGCGACATCCGCTCCGGGACGCCCCCGCCCCGCCCGCCGGAGGCGCTGCTGGAGGCGGCCTACTGGCGGGCGGCCCGTGACGGGCTGGAGGGAGAGGGCCTGGACCCGGTCACGGGGACGCCGGTGCCGGCCTGGCGCCTGGTCGACGGGCTCATGGCGCGCATCGGCCCGGCGCTGGCGGCCGCCGGGGACCTGCCGATGGTGACCGAGCGGCTTTTCCTGCTGCGCTGCCTGGGGTCGGGGGCGGCGCGCCAGCGCGCGGTGTACGACCAGCGGCGCAACCTGCACGACATGGTGGCGTGGATGGGGCGTCAGACCGCGCCCGGAGCCGTCACCGCCGTACCGCTTCTCGCCTCATGACGGGCTAATTACGTCATAGCAGTTCAGGAAGGTCTTTTTTGGGCAGATGACAAAAACTCTATTTAATCAGCGTATTTCTGGGGTGATGGGAATGGCGGGTCAGGCGAATCCGATCACAGTCGGCGTCGAAGAGGAATTCCACGTCGTGGACGTCCAGACCAGGCACCTCGTGCCCCGGTCCGGCCTCCTGCTGGAGCAGTTGCCCCAGGACCGGTTCTCCCCCGAATTGCAGCGTTCGGTGGTGGAGGCCAACAGCAGCCCTTTCACCCGTCTGGAGGACCTCGCCGGCGAGCTGACCGACCTGCGCCGCATGGCGATCCGGGCGGCGGACGGGCTGGGACTGGGAATCGTGGCCGCCGGGAGCGTGCCGCTCGTGGACCTGGAGGCGCTGAAGATCTCCCCGGACCCCCGCTACGAGCAGATGCTCGACGACTATCAGGCGCTCACCCGTGAGCAGCTCATCTGCGGGACCCAGGTGCACGCCGGGATCGGGGACCGGGAACTGGCCGTCGCCGTCGCCCACCGCCTCGCCCCCTGGGCTCCCGTGCTGCTCGCGCTGAGCACCAGCTCGCCGTACTGGCTGGGACAGGACACCGGGTACGCCGCCTACCGCCCCCTCGTCTGGCAGCGCTGGCCCACCGCCGGGCCCATGCCCGAGTACGCGTCGGCCGCGGAGTACGACGAGGCGATCGCCGAGCTCATCCGGTCGGGCACGATCACCGACCCCGGAATGATCTACTTCGACATCCGGCCCTCGGCGCACGTCCCCACCGTGGAGCTGCGGATATGCGACTCCTGCCCCCTGGTGAGCGACATCGTGCTGATCGCCGGGTTGTTCCGCGCGCTGGTGGCCCGCGAGCTGGAGGCGGTGCGGGAGGGGCGCCCCCACGACGTCCAGCCGGAGCTGGTGCGCGCCGCGACGTGGCGGGCGGCGCGCTCCGGCCTGGAGGACGAGCTCGTCGACCCGGACGGCGGCGATCCCCGGCCGGCCGCCGAGGTGATCGGGCGGATGGTGGACGGCCTCCGGCCGCAGCTGGAGAGCGCCGGCGACTGGGAGCTGGTCACGGCCCTGACCCGGGAGGCGCTGGCGCGCGGGAGCTCCTCCGCCCGGCAGCGGAAGGTCTTCGCCCGGGACGGCGGGGCGGCCGACGTCGTCGATCTCCTCCTGGCCGAGACACAGCGCGAGGACTGGGCGGGCGCCCCCGCCGGGGCGGCGTGAGGTCCGTCCCGCGGGCGGAGGCTTGAGAACGATCGTGTGCGGGGCTTGACGAGCATGACGCGGGGCTTCGAGAACGACCATGACTACGTGAGGGATGACTAGATGTGCGGGCTGAGCGGTGAGATCCGATTCGACGGGCGGACGGCGGACATCGGCGCCGTGGGCCGGATGACCGACGCCATGCACGAGCGCGGCCCCGACGGGTCGGGGCTGTGGTCGCTGGGGCCGGTCGCCCTCGGCCACCGCCGTCTGAAGATCATCGACTTGTCGGAGAAGGCGGCCCAGCCCATGGTGGACAGCGCCCTGGGCCTGACGGCGGCGTTCAACGGCTGCCTGTACAACTACCGGGAGCTCCGCGAGGAACTGCGGGGCCGGGGATACCGCTTCTTCTCGTCCTCCGACACCGAGGTGCTGCTGAAGGCCTTCCACCATTGGGGACCCGACTGCGTGGAGCGGTTCAAGGGCATGTTCGCCTTTGCGATCTTCGAGCGGGACACCGGCCGTCTGACGCTCGCCCGGGACCGGATGGGCATCAAGCCGATGTACCTGACCCGCGACGCCGGCCGGCTGCGCTTCGCCTCCTCGCTGCCCGCGCTGCTGGCCGGCGGAGGGGTGGGCGGCGACATCGACCGGGTGGCCCTGCACCACTACATGACCTTCCACTCGCTGGTGCCGGGTGAGCGCACGATCCTGGCCGGAGTCCGCAAGCTCCCGCCGGCCACGGTGCGGACCGTCGAGGCGGACGGCACGACCCGGGACCGCCGCTACTGGCGGCCGCCCTACACCCGCTCGGCCCTGCCGGAGTACGCCGGGATGGGCGCCGACGACTGGCGTGAGGCCGTGCTGGAACGGCTGCGCGCGGCCGTGCGGCGGCGCATGGTCGCCGACGTGCCGGTGGGCGTGCTGCTCTCCGGCGGCCTGGACTCCAGCCTGATCGTCGCGCTGCTGGCCGAGGAGGGTCAGGAGGGGCTGTCGACCTTCAGCATCGGGTTCCAGCCGGCCGGCGGCCTCGCCGGGGACGAGTTCGTCTACTCCGACCTGGTGGCCGAGCGCTTCGGCACCCGCCACCACCGCCTCCGCGTCGAGGACGCGTGGCTGGTGCCCGCCCTGGAGCGCGCGGTGCGGGCGATGAGCGAGCCGATGGCCAGCCACGACTGCGTCGCCTTCCACCTGTTGTCCGAGCAGGTCGCCAAGCACGTCACGGTCGTGCAGTCCGGACAGGGCGCCGACGAGGTCTTCGCCGGCTACAGCTGGTTCCCGCCGCTGGCCGGCGTGGCGCGCGAGCAGGCCGCCGCCGTCTACGCCCGCGAGTTCTTCGACCGCCAGCACGAGGCCATGGCGGAGATCCTCTCGCCCGAGTACCTGATCGGCGAGGACGCCAGCGGCGCGTTCGTCCGGCGCCACCTGGCGGCGCCCGGCGCGGAGACCGCGCTGGACGCGGTGCTGCGCCTGGAGGTCGAGGCCATGATGGTCGACGACCCGGTCAAGCGGGTGGACAACATGACGATGGCCTTCGGCCTGGAGGCCCGGACCCCGTTCCTCGACCACGACCTGGTCGAGCTGGCCGCGGCCTGCCCGCCGGAGCTCAAGCTGGCCTCCGGCGGCAAGGGCGTGCTCAAGGACATCGCCCGCAAGCTGCTGCCCGCCGAGGTCGTCGACCGGACCAAGGGGTACTTCCCGGTCCCCGCCGTACGGCACGTCGACGGGCCGCTGCTGGAGCTCGTCCGCGACGCGTTGAACGCGCCCGCCGCGCGCGCCCGCGGCCTGTTCGACCGGTCATATGTGGCGCGGCTGCTCGACGCGCCCAACGAGCACCGTACGCCGGTCGGCGTCAACGTGCTGTGGCACCTTGGACTCCTGGAGTTGTGGCTGCAAGCCCAAGGAGTTCGATGACGCATATCCTCGGCGTCCGCCCGCACCTTCCGGCGGACGCGAGCCTGGCCGCCTGGCACTGCCGGGCTCCCGCCCTGGCGCCCGACGCGAGCGCCGTCGCCTTCGTGGGCGACTCCGGGGGCTCGCCCCGCGTCTGGGTCCAGCCCCTGACCGGGGAGGCGGAGGCGTGGCCGGTCGACACCGGACCGGAGCCGGTCGCCGACGTGGGCTGGTCCCCCGACGCCAGGCGGCTGGCGGTCCGCGTCGTGCCGGGCGGCGGGGAGCACGCGCAGGTCTGGACGGTCCGGCCCGACGGCACGGATCTGCGGCCGCTGGCCGCCCCCGCGGGCGGATCGGCGTCGTTCGTGCGCTGGACGGGGCGCGGAGAGCTCCTCCTCGTCGCCGAGACCTCCGCGTCGGGCGTGACCGAGGCGGTGCTGGTCGACGCCGTCTCAGGCAGCCGGGAGGTCGTCGCGGCCGGTCCGCTGACGCATCCGGCCGCGATCAGCCGCGACCACCGGCGGATGCTGCTGCGGCGCGGCCCGCGCGGCGTGCGGAGGATGTCCGTGGTGGATCTGGCGGGCGGTTCGGAACGTTCCACACCGGACGGGCGGACCCCGGCCGAGGACCGGCCGCCGGGGGAACGGCCCCTGCTGACGGGGCTGCCCGGCTCCACCGACTACGGCATCCTCTCCCCCGACGGGATGACCGTCTACCTGCTGTCCGACGCCGGCCGCGACCGGCCCGCGCTGGTCGCGGTGCGGGGGGACGGCCGGACGGACACGCTGGCCGAGCGCCCGGACGCCGATCTGGACCAGTTCGCCCTCAGCGCCGACGGCGACCGCGCCGTACTGGTGTGGAACGTCTCCGGCAGGTCGGAGCTGGAACTGATCGAGACGGACACCGGCGCGCTGCACCCGCTCCCCCCTCCGCCCGCCGACGTGGTGACCTCGATCAGGGTGTCGCTGGACGGCTGCCTGGCCGTGCTCGGCGCCGAGGGACCCGGCCGCCCTCCCCACGTGCTCCTGTGCGAGCTGGCGACCGGCCTCTACCGCCGGGTCGCGGGGGCGGACGCGCTCGCCGAGGCGGTCGAGCCGGAGCTCGTGCGCTTCCCGGCGCGGGACGGCGTGGAGCTGAGCGGATGGCTCTACCGGGTCCCGGGGACGCAGGCGCCGTCGCCCTTCCTCATGTACCTGCACGGCGGCCCGGAGTACCAGGAACGCCCCACCTTCAACCCGCTGTACCAGAACCTGCTGGCCGCCGGGATCGGGGTGTTCGCGCCCAACGTCCGCGGCTCCTCCGGCTCCGGCCGGGCCTTCCGCGACGCCGACAACCACGCGCTGCGCTTCCGCGCGATCGACGACGCCGCCGACTGCGCCGAGGAGCTGGCACGGCTCGGCCTCGCCGACCCCGCCCGGATCGCCTGCATGGGGTGGTCGTACGGCGGCTACCTGACCCTGGCCGCCCTCGTCACCCGCCCCGACCTCTTCCGGGCCGGGGTCGACGTCTGCGGCATCTCCGACTTCGAGACCTTCTACGCGCGGACCGAGCCGTGGATCGCCGCGGCCGCCGTCAGCGAGTACGGCCATCCCCGCGACGACCGCGACCTGCTGCGCGCCCTGTCGCCCCTGCGCTCCTTCGACCGGCTGACCGCCCCGCTGCTGGTCGTGCACGGCGCCCATGACACCAACGTCCCGGTGCGCGAGGCCGAGCAGGCCGTCCAGGCCGCGCGGGGCCGGGGGGTGCCCTGCGAGTACCTGCTGTTCGAGGACGAGGGGCACGAGATCAGGCGGCCCGCCAACCGGGCGGCCTTCGTCAGGAACGTCGTCGCGTGGCTCGAACGGCACCTGATCGTCCCCGCCCGGGTGTGACGCCGTACCCGCCGGGACCGGAAAGGGGATGAGCTATGTACAACGTTGAATACAACGTTGTACAAATGGCTGGCGAAAGGATCGTCCAGGCAGGGCTCGGGGGCCGGAGCGGAAGAGGTCTTCATGGTCATCAGAGTCGTCCAACGCGTGATCATGGCATTGGCGGGATCAGCCTGCCTGCTCGCGGCGGCGCCGGCCACCGCGGCCCCGGGCGCGCCGGCCGCTCCCGCGCCGGCCGTCCCGGCGTCGGGTGATCCGGCCCCGGCCGGGCCCGTCCCGGCCTCCGGCGGAAGGCCGGGGACCTACAGCAACCCGGTCAGCCGTACCTTCGCCGACACCTACGCCGACCCCGCGATCGTCCGCGGCGAGGACGGCTGGTGGTACGCCGTGGGGACCAGCGACCCCCTGCGGGAGGGCGAGGGAGAGCGGCACTACCTGCCGATCTCCCGGTCGCGGAACCTGACCGACTGGAGCTACGTCGGCGACGCCTTCACCGCGGAGACCCTCCCCGGGTGGGCCGACACCGCGGCGGGCGCCAGCCTGTGGGCGCCGGACATCCGGCGGGTGGGCGGCGAGTACCGCCTGTACTACGTGGTCACCCAGACCACCGTCACACCGGAGCAGAACGACAACGCGATCGGGATGGCCACCGCGCCCACGCCGGCCGGGCCGTGGACCGACTCGGGCGCCCCGGTCGTGGGCCCGCGCAGGGGCGGCGGCGGACCCGGCGACTTCAAGTGGACCTTCGACCCGAGTCACGCCGTCGACACCGACGGGACCGAGTATCTCGTTTACGGCTCCTACTACGGCGGGATCTTCATCACCCGCCTCGACCCCACCGGCGGGAAGGCCGTGGGCGAGCCCACGATGATCGCCATCGACAACAAGTTCGAGGGCGGCTACCTGGTGCGCCGCGGCGGCTACTGGTACCTGTTCGCCTCCTCCGCCGACTGCTGCGCGGGCCCGACCACCGGATACAGCGTCTACGCCGGGCGCTCCCGCTCCATCACCGGGCCCTACGCCGACCGCGAGGGCGTCCCGCTGGTCGCGTCCCGGGCCGGCGGCACGATCGTCATCGCGCCGAACGGCAACCGCTGGGTGGGCACCGGGCACAACGCCGTCGTGACCGACCCCGCCGGGCAGGACTGGTTCGTCTACCACGCCATCGACCGCGCCGACCCGTACCTCGACGAGCCCTTCGGGATCAACGAGCGGCCCATGCTGATCGACCGGCTCGACTGGATCGGCGGCTGGCCGACCGTCCGGGGCGGCGCGTGGGCCTCGGAGGACCCCCAGCGGGCGCCCGGCCACGCCGGGCCCGTGAAGGTCGCGCCCACCCCCCGGCCCGGCCCGGTCGACCGCGGCCGCAGCGACGAGTTCGACGGCACGCAGCTCCGCCCCGGCTGGAGCTGGGTGCGCGCGCCGCAGGGAGAGCTCACCGGCGGGGCGCTGCGCTGGCCGACGCAGGACGCCGAGCTCAACAGGGACACCAACACCGCCTCGGTGCTCCTGCGCGAGGCCCCCGAGGGCGACTGGACCGCCGAGACCAGCCTCCGCATCGACCTGGGCACCGACACGGTCCGCAACTACCAGCAGGCGGGCCTGATCGTGTACGCCGGGGACGACCTCTACACCAAGCTCGTCCACGTCGCGATCTGGAACACCCGCCAGACCGAGTTCGGCAAGGAGATGCCCTACGCCGGCCGGATCGCCTATGGCGGCACGATCGTCGGGCCGCCGGCCGAGGAGACCCGGCTCCGTCTCATCCACCGCGTCGACCGGCGCGACGGCGAGCACGAACTCCGCGCGGCGACCAGCCGTGACGGCCGCACGTGGGTCTTCGGCGGCGTGTGGACGCTACCCGCCGAGGCCGACCTGCGCGTCGGCCTCATCTCCCTGGGAGGCGCCGGCGCCACGGCCGAGTTCGACTACTTCCGTCTCCACCGGCGCTGACGGGCCGTCCGCACCGGCCGCTGACGGGCCGTCCGCCCTCCGGAAGGGCTGACGGTCCGTCGGCGCGCCTCGGAGTGGAGGCGCGGGGCGGCGAGCCGTTCGAGGCGCGCTCGCGCGGGCAGGACCTCGTCGTGAGAGTAGCGGTCCTGTCCGACACCCACGCGCCGCGGCGCTGGAAGTCCTGCCCGCCGCGGGTCGCGGAGCACCTGCGCGACGTGGACCTGATCCTGCACGCCGGGGACGTCTGCACCGCGGGCGTGCTCGACGAGCTGGCCGCCTACGCGCCCGTCCACGCGGTCAAGGGCAACAACGACGGAGACGACGTGGTCGCGCCCGAGACGCTCGAACTCGACCTCGGCGGGCTCCGGGTGGCGATGATCCACGACAGCGGCGCGGCGCGGGGGCGGCTGGCCCGGCTGCGCCGCCGGTTCCCCCGCGCCGACCTGGTCGTCTTCGGGCACTCGCACATCCCGCTCGACGAGAGCGGCGACGGCCTGCGCATCTTCAACCCCGGCTCGCCCACCGACCGCCGCCGCCAGCCGTACGGCACCATGGGCCTGCTGCGGATCGAGGGCGGAGCCTTGGCCGAGGCGGCGATCGTGCCGGTCACCTGACCCGCGCGCCGGGGCGATGCCTCACTTCGCGGGATCCGTACCATTGTCCTCCAACCGGATACCGGCGGAAGTGAGGACTCCATGCGGCTCGCAGGCGCGCTGGCAGCGGTATCGCTCACGCTGGTTTCAGCCGCGTGCACGTCGGAGAGGTCGGGGACGGGTGGACCGGCGAGCACGCCCACCGAGGCCGCCGTATCGGTGACCTCGTCCGTGGGCGCGAGCGCGGAGGCGGTGACCGTCTCGTCCGAGGACTGCCCCGAGCCCGCCCGCACCGCGGACGGCTTCCAGGCGGCCTCCGTCCCGTCCGGCTGGGAACTGCTGGCGGCCGGGGAACGAGGCGCCCTCCGGGGCGGTGTGGTGACCGCGGACGGGGCGCTGTGGGCGCTGCGCGAGGAGGGACAGGGCGACCTGACACTGCGCCGCTGGAAAGACGGCCGCTGGGAGGCGGTGGCCGGGCCGCCCGGGATGAAGCCCGGCGCCCTGGCGGCGAGTCCCGGCGGTGGGATCTGGGTGGCGCAGCCGGGAGAGGGGATGTGGAGCGACACGGGGACCTGGAAGGTGGGTGTGCGCGAGGGCGGCGGATGGCGGACGCTCGCACTCGACGTGCCGGATCAGAAAGCGGGGGGCGGCTCCGCCGACGCGCACGGCGGCTGGATGACCTTCAGCACCGTCGCCGTCCACTGGGACGGCGCGAACTGGAAGCGGATGAACCTGCCCGCCGGCCAGGAGGACGTGGGGGGCTTCTCGGACGTCGACGCATACCGGCTGTCCGGCTCCGCCGAGGAGATCTGGGCCGTTCCCCTCACCGGGGCCACGGCCGTACGGCTGCGCGACGGCGTGTCGCAGACGGTGCAGTTCACGCTGCGGATCGACGCGAAGGAGGCCATCCACGACACCCAGGGCGGCCTCTTCTACCCGCAGGCCGTCGCGGTCGTCGGCGCGGACGACAGGTGGCTGCTCGGGACGGCGGCGTTCGGCACCCACTACCTGGACGAGAACGAGGACACCGTCGCCGGGCGGCTGGTGGCGGTGCGCCACACACGGGGCGAATGGACCTGCACGTGGGGTCCCTTCCATCGGGAGCAGTTCGACGGCGCCTTCGTGGACGCGGTGCCGGACGGGGACGGCGGGCTGTGGGCGGCGACGGCGCACGGGACGTTGTGGCACCTCGGCGACGGGCGCTGGACCAGGCAGCGCCTGCCCGCGGACGAGGGCGCGGAGCCGAACGTCAACGATCTGGTGGTCGGCGGCGACCAGATCTACGCGCTGGGCTGGGTCGCCTCGCAGGGACGGTTCCACGGGGCGCTCTGGCGCGCCGGCTAGCCGGGCTGATAGCTGCAGAGCCGCCCGGTCCGGATGGTCAGGCGCAACTCCTCGCCGAGGATCGGGTCGGCGGAGGCGATGCGGCCGATGGCACGCCGGACGGCCTTGCCGACCGCGACGCGGGCACGTTCCCCATTTTCCGGGAAATTCCGGATCCGTCCGGCCAGACCGGTTGCGGACTCCAGCTCGTCGATCAGCCAGTCGCGCTCGACCCGCGCCCGCTCCGCCCGGACGATGTCGTTGGCCGCCTCGTGTTCGTCGATCTCCTCCTGCAGCAGCGACAGCCGTTCGCGGTACGTCCGCATCGCCGCCTCGTCCAGTGCCGGCTGGGCGCTGCCGGCGCCGGCCCCCGCCGCGGCCCCGCCGCGCGGCGCCGGACCCGCGGCCAGCTCGACGGCCGGAATCTCGTAGCGGGGATTGGCCACCAGGACCGCGAGATAGGCCATCCCCCGGCTGTGCTCGACCCACACGCTCCGCTGCCCCATCCCGACCCGCCACCGGCGGCCCTCACGCCGGCATTCCACCCGTGCCCGCCGCCCGCCGACCCCGGCGGCGGCGTCCCCGGCGTGCGGCTCCCTCCCACCGGGCAGGACCATGCCCAGCTCGGCCGCCTCGCCCGTGGCGATCTCCCGCTGCCGGGCCGCCTCGGCGGCGTCCCCCGGCCCCGCCCGGAGCGCCAGCGCCTGCGCCCACCGCGCGCGCGACAGCACCGCGGCCGGCCAGTGTCCCATGGCCAGGTTGTCCTGTACGGCCGCCCGCAGATGCTCGACCGCCCGCTGCGCGTCGCCCGCGGTCAGCTCGGCCACGCCCAGCGTGTGCCGGGCGGAGCCGAAGCACGCGACGCCGAGACTGGCCACCATCGGCAGCCGGGCGAACGGGCCGAGCAACTCGGCGGCCACCGTCGCGGTCTCGGCGTCCCCCAGCAGGTGCGCGGCCTCCACGATCCCGTACATGGCCACCAGCCAGGTGCTGGACCGGGGCAGCAGGGCCAGGTCCCGGCCGCGCAGCCGTGCCAGCGCGCCGGCCGCCAGCCGCCGGTCCCCGGCTCCGGCGGCGGCCACCGCCAGCGCGGCCACGTAGGCGTTGTCCACGGTGCTGAGCTCCGGCGAGTTCACCTCCTCGGTCAGCATCGGAATCAGCTCGGCGATGCGCCCCTGGTACCAGCGGATGGCCACCAGCTGCGCGCCGTGCCAATTGGCGGCGTCCGCGTCTCCGGCCCGCCTCCCCTGTTCGGCGCAGGCGGCCGCCTCGGCCTCGGCCCGCGTCAACCGGCCCGCGCGGATGTCGAGCATCACCTCGATCGCCCGCACCACGAACCCGACCGCCAGGTGGTCCTGCCGGGCCAGCAGGCCGCGCAGTTCCGCCAGGTGGCGCTCCGCGTGCGGGTCCGCGTCGAGAATGCGGTCGATGGTGCGCCACAGCAGTCCCATCAGCAGGTCGCTGCGGCAGGAGGTCCGGAAACTCGCGGTGATCAGCTCTTGGGCGAGTCCGTGCCGCGTCTCGCTCTGACCGGGTCCCAGCAGGCACTGGTGGGCCAGGCTGAGCGCCTCGGTCCACGCCGCCGGATCGCCCGACCGCCTGGCCTCCTCCGTCACGGCGAGGACCGCCGTGCGCCCGCCCGACCGGTAGTCGGCCTCGGCGGCCAGCCGTACCCGGAGCCGGAGAGCCAGCGACGAGCGCGGGTCCACCGCCGACAACGCGTGCCGCAGTCGTGCCTCGATCGACGCGGCGGCCGTCACCCCGCGGTGCTCGTGCACCCACAGACCGGACATCCCCAGCGCCGCCAGGGCCAGCGCCGGGCCGTCGCCCCGCTCCTCGGCCGCGCGGTACGCCGCGTCGAAGCACTCCCGGCTGGAGCGCAGGTCGCCGTCGACGCACCGGGCGCGGGCGCCGTCGAGGAGCAGCGATCCGACCTCGTCGTCCTCGGCCACCGGTGCCGTCCCGAGGTGCGGCGGGCAGCCGCCGCATCGAGCTCCGCGAGCTCCGCGAGCTCCGCGGCTCCCCCGTCCCCCGCCCACGCCGCCGCCGACCGCGGCCGGCGACTGGCGATCCACGGCAGCAGTCATCTCGGTGGCTCCTCCGATCGGTGTGCGATCAGGGTGCCACGGGATGGTTTCAGCTGGCTTGAACATCTTTGCTCGGCGGATCCGCCGTATCCATCGCCGGATCCGTCGCCTACCCTCGCTAGGGTGCGAACATCCGTGGCACTCGCCGCCCGGCCCGGTTTCGCGGTCTCGGCGGTGACCTGCCGTGACGACCACACGGGATGGTCCGAGGCCGAGACCCACACCGGCTACCGGGTGGTGCTCGTCAACCGCGGCAGGTTCCGCAGGATGGCCGACGGGCTGACCGAGACCGTCGACCCGACCATGGCCTACCTCGGCGTCCCGGGCGAGGAGCAGCGCTTCTCCCACCCGGCGGGCGGCGACGTGTGCACCCTGGTGAACCTGACTCCGCGACTGTGGCGGACCCTCGCCGGAGACATCGCGCGCCCGGCCCGTACGGCGATCTACGTGGACGCCCGGCTGCACCTCGCCCACCGCCGCTTCCTCGCGGCCACCGGGCGCGGCCCCGTCCGCCCCGGGAACGCAGACCACGACTACGCCCTCGCCGAGGAGCTGCTGCGCCTGCTCGCGGTCGCGCTGGAGCAGGTGGCCCCGGGCCCGACCCCCGCGGGCGAGCGCGCCTCCCGGGACGATCGGACACTGGTCACCCGCGCCCGCGAGGCCATCGCCGCCGACCACCCCGCCGCCGGAGGACTGTTCCCGCTCGCCGAGCTGCTGGACGTCTCGCCGTACCGGTTGAGCCGCGCCTTCTCCAGGGAACTGGGCGTCTCCCTGACCCGCTACCGCAACCGCGTGCGCGTGGGCCGGGCGCTCGATCGCCTGGAGGCCGGTGAGACCAGCCTCGGCCTGCTGGCCGCGGACCTCGGCTTCGCCGACCACGCCCACCTCACCCGGACCGTCCGCGACCAGCTGGGCCGCACGCCCACGGCCCTGCGCCGACTGCTCGCCCACGGGTGATCGACGCGCTCGCCCCGGAGCGGGGTGACGGGCGCCGGGGGCGGGCGGCCCGGGCGAGATCTTCCGGACCACCCGGTCCCGCTACAGCTCGAAGCTGGTCTGCACCACATTCGTGTTCTTCGTCATGCGGGAGTACCCGGGAGCCTCGAAGATGACCTTGACGTAGATCTCGTCCTCGTCACCCTCGTAGACGTCGTCCTCATCGAGGTATTTCCCGCAGTTGAGCGTGGGATGGGAGAGGATGATGAGCCCGCCCCCGTTCCGGTCCGACCCCGCGCTCAGGCTCGCGTCGGGCGCCTTGTAGAGCCGGTTGTCATAGACGGGGTCGTCGCCCCAGACCTCGATCCGGGCCTTCGCGCCGTTGCCGACCAGATACTGCGCCTGGGCGTTCGTCATCCCGACCTTGGCGAGCGTGACGAGCTTGCAGTTCGAAAGGCCGGGCCCCGTCCTGGTGATGGTCAGGTGAGCGGTCAGCTTGCCGGGGATGTCGTCGGCCTGGGCGGGGGTCGCGGGGACCGCGACCGCCGCGACGGCGACGCCGAGCCCGGCGATCAGGCGGGCGATTCTCTCGGCCACGGGTTTCTTGATTGTCGACATCGTTCCTCCGCTGCTCATCGGGATTGCTGGTCGGGCGTTGCCCATCGGGAGTCGTTCATCGGGAGTCGTTCATCCGGACTGGGACCGGCGCAGCTGACCGCGTGTCCTGACGTGGCGGTTGGTCGCGGGAAGCCAGCACGTCACCAGGGCCGCCAGCGCGCCCAGGGCGGCCAGTGCCGCCAGGACCCCGGTGATCGGGGACACCATGTCCGTCAGGTCCCGCAGACCGAGGAGTACGGCGACGGGCGCGACGACGCTCAGCACGATCCGGCCCCACGTCCTGCCGTCCTTGACGGGAACCAGGAGCAGGCCGAAGACCGCCCCGAAGAAGAGCCAGGCGTACGCCCGCGCCTGAAGCGAGCCGAACGCGGCCTCCACGACGGAGTCCACGGCCGCCGCGTCGATCTCGGCGCCGAGTTCCTCCCGCAGGTAGTCCCGGAGCAGGCTTCTGCCCGCGATCAGGGAGACCGCCGCCGTGACCAGCATGGAAGCGGCGGCCAGGGCGGTGGACAGGATGGCGGCCAGCAATGTCCCCGGCCTGCCCGCGGTACCGCCCGCCGGCTGGTGGACGGTGGGGATGTAGTCGTTCACGAGCGTTCCTTTCGATGGTTCCGTACGGCCTGCGCGCCGTACGGGCGGAGACGGGCAGGGGGCGGCGGAGACGTGCGACGCCCCCGGCGGTCTTCGGCGCCCCTCAACCGAGCCGGCCGGCGAGCCACGCGACGGCGTCCGGGGCGCCGGCGAACGCGCCGGCGAGGTGCTCCTCGGCCCGCACCACGGCCCAGGTCACCTGGGCGCCGCGGGCGGTGTAGTCGGCGAGCAGCTCCCGGCCGAGCTCGGTGGGGACCAGCAGGTCGCCGGCGACGTGGTAGAGGTAGAGCGGCGCGCCCGGCCGGTGCCGGCCGTTCTTCTCCCGGTCGAGGAGCTCCCGCCAGACGGGCTCGTCCCAGGGCTCCTCGCGGACCGTGTGGCGGTGCATGGGCTCGGGGAACTCGACGATCAGCCCGGCCGCGTCCAGGGTCGCGGCCCGGGCGGCGGCCGCCCTCCCGCTCTCGCTGAGGATCGCCTCGAGGGCGGGGTCCCGGTGGGCGTGGGCGAGGCCGACGAGGACCGCGAGCCCCAGCCCGGAGAACGGTCCCCCGTCGATCGCCTTGGCCACCGCCCGCAGGTCGGAGGGGACCCCGCCCGCCGCCACGCCCCGCAGATCCAGGTCCGGCGCGTAGGAGGGCTGGAGTTCCGCCGCCCAGGCGGCGTAGCGCCCGCCTTCGGAGTAGCCCCAGACCAGCACGGGCCCGCCCGCGGCCGGGGTCCCGTCGAGACCGGCGGCCGCCCGGACGATGTCCAGCATCGTGTGGGCGCCCGACCGGCCCGCGCCGTAGGTGTGGGGACCCGGCATCCCGAGACCTTCCCCGTCGGTGACGGCGACGGCCCAGCCGCGCCCCAGCGCGAGGTCGATCAGCGGGATCTCCGTCTCGGCGCCCGACCGCATCAGGTGGCTCGGCGCGGCGTCCCGGCCCAGGCCGTGCACGCCGACCCCGTAGCTGAGAACCGGTCGCGGGCCGGGGTCCGGCCAGGGCGCGGAGGGAACCAGCACCGTTCCCGAGACCTCGATCGGCCGGCCACGCGAATCGGTCGAGACGTAGACCACCTGCCGGGCGGCGGCCTCCACGCCGGTCTTGATCTCGACCCTCCGGGACCGGAGGAGGTCACCGGGGCTGCGGGACCTGCCGGCCTTGTCGGACCTGCCGGACCTGCCGGACCTGCCGGACCTGCCGGACCTGCCGGACCTGCCGCCCGGGGCGTAGAACGGATCCTCGCTGGGAGGGGGGATGGACATGACATCACCTTTCTGGAATGGAGGTGCGGGTCAGCGCTTCGGTGCCGTCCACACGGCGATGACGAGCGCGAGCGCCGCCAGCCCGCCCGCGGCGGCGAAGCCCTGACCGAATCCGGAGACGAGCGCCTCTCGCATCGCGCCCGGCGTCGGCGCGGCGGAGGCGCTCCCGGCCCGGCCGGCCAGGTCCGCCTCGGTCACCGAGGCCGCCAGGGCGGCGAGCGCGGCGACGCCGATCGTGCCGCCCACCGCCTGGAAGGTGCTGAGCAGGCCGGATGCGATCCCGGCGTCCGCCTCCGCGACATCGGTCATCGCCGAGGCCGCGTTGGCCACGAACGTCGTCCCCACACCGGCGCCGAGCCCGATGAGGGCGGGCAGCAGCAGGGCGGGATAGGAACTGCCGGCGTCGACCGTCACCAGGCACAGCGCCGCGGCCGCGGTCGCGGCGGTGCCGCCGAGCACCAGCGGCCGTGTTCCGGTGACGTGCATGAGCCGCCGGGTGACGAGCGCGAAGACGAGCACGCCGAACCCGATCGGCAGGAACCGGAGGCCCGCCTCGATCGGTTCCTGGCCGAGCACGTCCTGCAGCGCCCGGCTGAGGAAGAAGAAGGACGGATAGAGGCAGGCGAACAGCAGCCCGGCGATGAGGTAGGCGCCCAGCCGGGTGCGATGGGCCAGGAGCCGCAACGGCAGCATCGGCTCGGCCGTCCTGCGCTCGACCAGGACGAAGAGCGCGAGCAGCAGGGCCGCCGCACCGAGCGCGACGGTGGAGGCAGGGTCGCCCCAGCCGTCGGCGCCGGCCCGGATCACGCCGTACACCAGGGAGGTCAGCGCGGCGGTCCCCACCGCGGCGCCCAGAACGTCCAGGCGGCGGCGCGCTCCGGTCGACTCGGGCAGTACGCGTGGCGCGCCGGCCAGCAGTGCGACGCCTATCGGCACGTTCACCAGGAACACCCAGCGCCAGGAGGCCAGCTCGGTCAGGAGGCCGCCCAGGACGAGCCCGAGGGTGATACCGAGGCCCGCCATGGCCCCGTAGGCGACCATGGCCTTCGTCCGGGCCGGCCCCGGAGGGCAGAGCGTCGTGATCAGGGAGAGGGTCGTCGGGGTGGCCAGCGCGGCGCCGATCCCCTGGCCGGCCCGCGCGGCGAGCAGGATGCCGGGATCGTGGGCGAACCCGCCGATCAGGGAGGAGACCGTGAACACGAAGATCCCGATCATGAGGGTACGGCGGCGCCCCGCCAGATCACCGGCCCGCCCGCCCAGGAGCAGCAGACCGGCGTAGGCCAGGGTGTAGGCGTCGATCACCCAGGCCAGCCCGGCGTTCGACAGGGCGAGCTCCCGCTGGATCGCGGGCAGGGCGAGATTGACGATCGTCACGTCCAGGGTCGCCATCAGCTGCGCCGTGCAGATGAGCGGTATCGCGAACGCGCTCAGCCGTTTCCCGGACGCCCCGAGAACGTTTACCGCAGTCATCGCCGTCTCTCCTTCACCGTGGGTCGCCTCGAGGTCGCGGAAACCGCTCGCCGTTCAGGTCGCGGAAACCGCTCACCGTCCGCTCAACCGCGGAGAGGCGGCGCGTCATGGAACGTGCCAGCCGTGCCTTCCGGAGGAAGGGCCGGTGAGCCGGACATCCACCAAGGAGTTCCATCCGGGTCCACGCCCGTTCCATCGCGGACGCGTCCCCGTGTCTTCGGTGTGCCGCCGGTACGGCGGACCGGCGGACGTTCGCGGGACGGCGAGGCGCCGGGGACGGGGGTGGCGCGGAGCCTCGATCAGGCCGCCGCTCCGCCGATCCGCCGGGGATCCGGATCCGCGGATCCGCGGATTCTTCCGGTTCTCATGAATTTCCCAGGTGAAGTTTGTAGCACTTTCGACTGGGATTTATGAGTATGGGGCGATGGAGCGCGTGCCGCAGGAGGCCGGTGCGGCCGAGGCTCAGGGGACTCACGGAGCCGTGGCCGGGAGAGCTCGGAGGTTCGCCGTCGGGGGCGGCGCGCTCGTCGCCGTGGCGGTGCTGGCGTACTGGCTGGGAGGCGGCGGCGGGAACGGCGAGGAGGCCGTACCCCGGCCGAGCGCGACGCCGACGCCCAGTGCGACGCTCACGGTGGCCGACGTCTACAAGAGGGTCGGGCCGTCGGTCGTGGTCATCCGGGCCGGCAAGTCGCTCGGAACCGGGGTGATCGCGGCCGAGGACGGGACGATCCTGACCGCGCACCACGTCGTCGAGGGCACGAAGGACATCAACCTGACGTTCGCCGACGGCACCAAGACGGAGGCCGTCGTCACCTCGTCGAATCCCAAGCGCGACGTCGCGCTCCTCAGGCCCGCGGAACTGCCGGAGATCGTCGTCCCGGCGACGCTCGGCGGAGCCGTGACCGTGGGCGCGCCCGTCGTGGCGATCGGCAATCCGCTGGGCCTGACCTACAGCGTCTCCACCGGTGTCGTGTCGGGCCTGAACCGCAGCGCCGAAGACGGCGACCTGAGCGGGCTCATCCAGTTCGACGCCTCCGTCAACCCGGGCAGCTCCGGCGGTCCCCTGCTGGACGCCCGCGGCCTGGTCGTCGGGATCGTCGTCTCGATCGCCGACCCGGGGGGCGACGAGGCGTTCGCCGGCATCGCGTTCGCGGTGCCGATCGGCGCGGCCCTGGGCGGCGAAGACGACGGCCCGCCGGACGAGGGGCCCCTGATCTGACCGAAGCCGACCAAGCGTCAGGAGAAGGAACACCAGATGACCTCGACCAAGTCCCCCGAGTCGGCCCACCCGCTCGAACACGTGCTGTTCGAGGTCAAACGCACGATCGTCGGACAGGACGTCCTGCTGGAGCGCATGGCCGTCGCCCTGATCGCCGACGGCCACCTGCTCGTCGAGGGGGTGCCCGGCCTGGCCAAGACGCTCGCGGTGAAGTCGCTGGCCGCCGCGATCGCCGGGACGTTCCAGCGCGTCCAGTTCACCCCCGACCTGGTGCCCGCCGACCTCGTGGGCACGCGGGTCTACCACCAGCGCTCCGGGGAGTTCCGTACCGAGCTGGGCCCGGTGTTCGCGAACCTGCTGCTCGCCGACGAGATCAACCGCGCCCCCGCCAAGGTGCAGAGCGCCCTGCTGGAGGTGATGCAGGAGCATCAGGTGACGATCGGCCGCGAGACGTTCCGGGTGCCCGAGCCGTTCCTGGTCATGGCGACGGAGAACCCGATCGAGTCGGAGGGCACCTACCCGCTGCCCGAGGCGCAGGTCGACCGTTTCATGATGAAGGTGGTCGTCGACTATCCGACGCAGACCGAGGAGCAGGCGATCGTCGGCCGGGCGCTGCGCCCGCCGGAGCCGCCGCAGCCGATGGTGACGGCCGAGGAGCTGATCGCGATGCGGGCCCGCGCCCGGGAGGTGTACGTCGATCCGGCGATCGTCGACTACGCGGTACGGCTGGTCGCCGTGACGCGTTCCCCCGCGACGGCCGGGCTCGGCGAGCTGGAACGGTACGTCACCTACGGGGCGAGCCCGCGGGCGTCCATCGCGCTCGTCACCGGCGCCCGGGCGCTGGCGTTCCTGCGCGGCCGCGATTACGCCCTGCCGCACGACCTGTCCGAGCTCGCGCTCGACGTGCTGCGCCACCGGCTCGTGCTGTCCTACGAGGCCCTGGCGGACGACGTCGACGCCGACACGATCGTCACCGGGGTGCTCGGGGCCGTCCGGGCGCCCGACGTCGTCCTGCAGAACCGCTGAGCCATGGCCACCGCCCCCGAGAAACTCCTGCTCCGCCTGGAGTGGAAGGTCGTCCGCAAGCTCGACGGCCGGCTCCAGGGCGCCCACCGCACCGCGCACCGCGGCTCCGGGATCGACTTCACCGGGTTGCGCGCCTACAGCGAGGGCGACGACGCCCGGCACGTCGACTGGAACGTGACCGCACGGCTGGACGAGCCGCACCTGCGGGTGTTCACCGAGGACCGCGAGCTGACGGTGTGGCTCGTGCTCGACCGGTCGGCCTCGATGGCGGCCGGCCGGCCGGGGCGCGGCAAGCACGACGTGCTCGCCGAGCTCGCGCTCGTCCTGGCCCGGCTGTTCGGCCGGGGCGGCAACCGCGTCGGCGCCCTGCTGTTCGACACCGGGATGCTGCGCGTCGTGCCGCCCGGCGCCTCCCGGCGGCACGCGCTGCGGATCGGCGCCGAGCTGGAACGCACCGCCGGGACGCGCGGCGGCGCCACCACCGACCTGGCGGAGATGCTCGACGCGGCCGGACGGCTCGCCCGCCGCCGCGCGCTCGTCGTCGTGCTGTCGGACTTCATCGGCGACGGCGACTGGGAGCGCTCACTGCGGCGCCTGGCCCGGCGGCACGAGGTGGTCGCCCTGCGGATCGTGGACACCGCCGACGACGTGCTGCCCGACGCCGGGCTGATCGTGGTCGAGGACGCCGAGACCGGTGAGCAGCTCGTCGTCGACTCCGCCGACCCGTTGTTGCGGGTGCGCTTCCGCGAGGCCGTCGACGCCCGCGACGCCCGGCTCACGGCGGGCATGCGCCGGGCCGGGGTGCCCGTCCACCGCATCGACACCCACCGTGACCTGGCCGAGGCGCTCGTCGAGGTCGTCGCCCGGACCCGGGACCGGTCGTCATGACCGGGCCCGCCGAGGTCGTCAGCCGACGCGACACCCTGGTCATGAGACTGACGGAGGAGGCCGTGACCGGACCCGCCGAGGTCGCCGACGGACGCGGCACCCCGGCCACGAGGCCGGCGGAGGAGGCCTCATGACCCTGTCCTCCCCGCTGCTGCTGGCCGTCGGACTGCTCGTCACGGCGGCGCTCGCCTGGGCGGCCGTCGTCTCGGCGCGCCGCCGGACGGCCGCGCTCGCCGCGGCCGGCGTCGCCGTTCCGGGCGGCCGCCGGGCGTACCTCGGGGTCGGCCTGACGATCGCCGGCGTCGGGACGCTCGCCGTCGCCACCGCCGGACCGGCGGCCATGGTGCCGGTCCCGCGGACCGCGGGCACCGTCATCCTGGCCATCGACGTCTCCAACAGCATGGGGGCCGACGACGTCGCGCCCAACCGGCTGACGGCCGCGCAGCGGGCGGCGCGCGCCTTCGTGGAGGGGCAGCCCGACAGCGTCGACATCGGAGTCGTCGCGTTCGAGCAGGGCGCGCTCACCGTCGCACGGCCCGACGACGACCACTCCCTCGCGCTCAAGGCCATCGACCGCCTGAAGGTCGCCGGCGGCACCTCGCTGGGCACGGCCATCACGGCCTCGCTGTCGGCGATCACCGGCAAGCAGGTGACCGTCGGCCGCGACGGCGCCACGCCCGACATCGGCTACTGGCCGTCGGCGACGATCGTGATGTTCTCCGACGGCCAGAACCGGGGCTCGGACGTCGAACAGGCCGCCGCCGCAGCCCAGAAGGCGGGCGTCCGCATCCACGCCGTCGGGATCGGCACCACGGCCGGGGCGACGGTGAAGGTCGACGGCTACCACCTGCAGACCTCGCTCGAGGAGGACACCCTCACCTTGATCGCGCAGACCACCGGCGGCGCCTACCATCCCGCCTCCGACATCGCGCGGCTCGACGGGATCGCCGACACGATCGATCTGCGGCTCACCGTCTCCGACGAGCCGCTGCCCCTCGCCGGCGGGCTGATCGGGCTCGCCCTCGCGCTGCTCACCGCCGGAGCGGCGCTCACCGTGCTCCGGTCCGGACGGGTGATCTGAATGACGTTCTCATGGCCGTGGGCGCTGCTGGCAGTCCTGATCGTCCCGCTGATCCTCGTCATCCGCGCGTGGGCGCGACGGCGCCGCCGGCGGGCCGCCGTACGCGTCACCTCGATCGCGCTCGTGCGGAGCGCCCTGCCCGGCCGTACGCGCTGGACGCGGAAGATCCCCCCGGCGCTGTTCATGGCCGGGCTCGTCGTGCTGGCGGTCGGGGCCGCGCGGCCGCAGGCGTCGGTGCCGGTGCCGCAGACGTCGGCGACGATCCTGCTCGCGCTCGACACCTCCGGCTCCATGTGCTCCACGGACGTCGATCCCAACCGCATCACCGCCGCGAAGAAGGCCGCCGCGGAGTTCATCGAGTCGCAGCGCGGCGGGCCGCGCATCGGCCTGGTCACCTTCGCGGGCACCGCGGGCCTGCTCGTCCCCCCCACCGACGACACCGACTCGCTGATCGAGGCGCTGGACAACCTCACCGTGGCCCGCGGCACCGCGATCGGGCAGGCCGTGCTCAGCTCGATCGACGCGATCGCGGAGGTCGATCCGTCGGTCGCCCCGACCGGGGCGAACCCCGCAAGCGGCGGCGACGACTACGCCGGCGCCGCGATCGTCGTGCTCACCGACGGCGCCAACACCCGGGGCGTCGACCCGCAGACCGCCGCCCGGGAGGCGGCCCTGCGCCGCGTCCGCGTCTTCACCATCGGGTTCGGCACCACGGACCCGGCCCCGATGGTGTGCGAGAACTCGCAGTTCGACGGCAGCTTCGGCGGCTGGGGCGGCGGCTTCGGCGGCCGCGGCAGATTCGACGGCGGCCGCAACATCCGCCTCATCGACGAGCCCGCGCTCAAGCAGATCGCCCAGACCACCGGCGGTTCCTACCACCGCGCCGAGAACGCCGACCAGCTGGACAGCGCCCTCGCCGCCCTTCCCGGCAGCTTCACCGTCGTCCGCCAGCGGGTCGACACGGCCGCCGCCTTCGCCGCCGGCGGCGCCGTCCTCATCACCGCGGCCCTGTCCCTCTCCCTCTGGTGGAACCGCCCCCGCCCCCCCGGCCCGCTGACGCCGCCTGCGGAACCGCCCCCGGCCCGCTGACACCGCCTGCCGCCTACGGCCGGGCACGCCGAGGCCGGCCGAAATCGGGATGCGGACCGCCGGTCCGGTGATGTGTGATCGGGGCTATGACGATTGCGCTGGACGGGCCGGGAGTCGACGGGCTGCGCGAGGTCGCGGGCGTGCTGCGGGAGTGGCAGCGCGACGGGGCGCCGACGCAACTGCATCCGGGGGACCTGGGCTGGTTCTGGCGGTTCGGCGCGGAGGCGACGGCCGCGGCGGTCCGGACGTGGAGCCGGGACGGACGGATTCTCGCCGTCGGGCTGCTGGACCATCCCAGGCTGTTGCGGCTGGCGGTCGCGCCGGACGCCCAGCGGGACGAGGAGCTGGCACGACGGCTGGTCGAGGACGTGACCGGACCGGAGCGCGGCGTGCTGGTCGAGGGAGAGGCGAGCGTCGACGCGTCGATGTGCGCACCGGTCCAGGACCTGCTGGCCGGGGACGGCTGGAACGCCGGCGAGCCGTGGACGCCGCTGCGCCGCGACCTCACCCGGCCGGTGAAGGACCCGGGCGTGCGGATCGAGGTCATCGGGCCGGAGCGGGCTCACGTGCGGACAGCCGTACAGCGGGCGGCGTTCGACAGGTCGACGTTCACCGACGAGCGCTGGCACGCCATGGCCGCCGGACCTCCGTACGCCGACGCCCGGTGCCTGGTCGCGTACGACGGCCGGGGCGAGGCGGTGGCGGCGGTGACGGTGTGGTCGGCCGGTCCCGGCAGGCCCGGGCTGCTCGAACCGATGGGCGTGCACCGGGAACATCGCGGTCACGGCTACGGCAAGGCGATCACCGTCGCCGCGGCGGCCGCGCTCCAGGATCTGGGCTCGTCGAGCGCGATCGTCTGCACCCCGAGCTCCAACGCCGGCGCCGTCGCCGCCTACGAGTCAGCCGGCTTCCGGCGGCTCCCCGAGGTCCGGGACCACTGCCGGGACGCCTAGCGCCTCCCCGGCTTCCCTGAAGGGGGAGAACGCGAAGCGGTCCATGGCGGCCGATCTCGATGTCCCCGCGCCGCGAAGATCGGTGGCCGGCCCCGGTCATCGCACCGCTTGCACATGTGGGATTTGTCGGCGGCCGCTGCGATCATGCCGTCCACATGATCGAAGGAGCGGCAGTGACCGAGTGCCCCGAGGAATTCCGCTGGCTCTCCGGCTGCGAGGACCTGGATGAGATCTACTGCGTGTCCTTCGTCCGGGACCTCACCCCGGACGAGGTCCTCCGCCGCTTCAGCGTGGACGTGAGCACCGCGGACGAGTGCGACCCGGCCGACTACGTCGGCACCGCGAAGATCGGCGACTGGACCCTGACCGTCGAACCGGGAGGATGGCAGCTCGCCGCCGACCCCGAGACATACACCCGGGTCGGGCGGGGAACCGAGATCGTGTCGGTCTCCCGCCACGACTACGCCTCGGACACCTTCGCCTACATCGTCGACGGCGAGCCGGTCGTCTGGTTCGACCCGATGTTCCCTGAGGAGCGGTCGGGCACCGATCCGGACCGCTTCGTCGGGGAGATGCGCGAGGTCGGCCTGGATCCCGACCACGACATCGACGACTCGGAGGACATCCGCTTCCCGATCGAGAGGTCCTTCGCCCTGGCGAGCAGGATCACCGGCCTCCGCTTCTCCCCGGAGATGCTGGAACTGTGCTCCTACCGCATCGAATCCGGTGAGGACTGAAGGGCATCGGCGTCAAAGACGGCGGATGAGCTCGCAGAAAATTCGGCGCCGGCCGACCACTTTCCGGCGGTGGCGGTGTCCATCCCCACGAGAGATACCCGGGAGAGAGGGAGCCACCATGCGAGGGATTCCGCCGAGCGGGGAACCCGGCGCCTCGGCCTGTGCCCGGCGCCCGGACGGCGATCTGCTGGTGCTGGCGCGAAGCGGGGACGGTGAGGCGTTCCGCGAGCTCGTCGAGCCGTACCGGCGTGAGCTCCAGGTGCACTGTTACCGCATCCTCGGCTCGGTGCAGGACGCCGAGGATCTGCTGCAGGAGACGCTGCTGGCCGCATGGCGCGGGATCGACGGCTACGCGGAACGCGCGTCGGTGCGGACGTGGCTCTACCGCATCGCGACCAACCGCTGTCTCAACGCGCTGCGGGCCGGTACCCGCCGCCCGCAGGGATATGCGGCCTATCAGCCGGAGGTCCCGTTGCCTGAGCCGTCGCGCCTCCGGGCGGAACCGAGCTGGCTGGAGCCGTACCCCGATGTGCTGCTCGACGAGATCGCCGACCGCCTGCCCGGACCGGAGGCGCGATACGAGGTCAGAGAGTCGGTGTCGCTGGCGTTCCTGGCGGCGCTGCAGCGATTGCCGCCGAGGCAGCGAGCCGTATTGGTGCTGCGGGACGTCCTGGCGTTCCGGGCCGTCGAGACGGCGGAAATTCTCGGCACGACCGAGAACGCGGTGACCAGCGCGCTGAAACGGGCACGGGCCGCGCTGGCGCACGAGCTTCCGGGTTCCGACCGGGAGAGCGCCCCGCTGCCGAACTCGCCGGAAGAACGCCGGATCGTGGATGCTTTCATCCGCGCGTTCGAGGCCGGAGACGTCGATGAGATCGTGGCTCTGATGACGGACGACGCGTGGCTGACCATGCCGCCGCTGCCGCTGGAATATCAGGGCCTTGACGCCGTCCGGAACTTCCTGGCCACCGTCGCGTTGCGCAACGGCCTCAGATACGTGCTGATCCCGACGCGGGCGAACGGCCAACCGGCGTTCGGCTGCTATCTGCGTGACCCGCGGACCCCGATCATGCACGCGCACGGAGTCCTCGTACTCACCCTGACCGGCGATCGGATTTCCGTCCTGACCCGATTCATCGACAACTCGCTTCTGACGGTCTTCGGACTTCCGCGATCGCTGCGCGCCTGATCGGCCGCGAAGAACCTGAACAGGAGGAGAAACGGTGAGTGGCGGCGGCGGAGGAATGACGTCCAAGCAGGCCTGGGTGTTGGGGCTTGCTTCGCTGGCATCGTTCATGATGTCCCTGGACAGCCTGATCGTGACCACGGCGTTGAACACGATCCGCCAGGACCTGGCGGCGTCGATCGAAGAACTCGAGTGGACCGTCAACGCCTACAGCCTGACGTTCGCGGTGCTGCTGCTGACGGGAGCGGCGCTGGGTGACCGGTTCGGCCGCCGCCGCGTGTTCGTCGTCGGACTGGCGCTGTTCACCGTCGCGTCGGTGGCCTGCGCCTTGTCACCGGACATCGGCGTTCTGATCGCCTCCCGGGCGTTCCAGGGCGCCGGCGCCGCGCTGGTGCTGCCGCTGTCGCTGACCCTCGTCAGCGCGATGTTCCCGCCCCGGCAGCGGGGCAAGGCGATGGGGCTGTACCTGGGCATCACCGGCCTGGCGACGTTCGGCGGCCCGTTCATCGGCGGTGTCGTCACCGAAGAGCTGGCCTGGCAGTGGATCTTCTGGCTGAACCTGCCGATCGGAGTGATCGCGATCCTGCTCACGGTGCGGCGCGTCGATGAGGTCACCGGCCCGGACAGCCGGCTCGACCTGGGCGGGGTCGCGCTCGTGACCCTGGGCGCGTTCGGCGTCGTCTGGGGTCTGGTCCGCGGAAACGCGGCGGGCTGGAGCAGCGCGGAGGTACTGGGCGCGCTGGTGCTCGGCGTCGTGCTGGTGATCGCCTTCGTGCTCTGGGAACGACGCACGGAGGCGCCGATGCTGCCGATGCGCTTCTTCCGGCTGAGGGCGTTCGCCACGGCCAACCCGGCGAACTTCTGCGTCTTCGCTTCGCTGTACGGCACGCTGTTCTTCCTCGCGCAGTACTTCCAGACCGTCCACGGTGAAGGACCCCTCGGCGCCGGCCTGCGGTTGATGCCGTGGACCGCGACGCTGATGGTGTGCGCGCCGATCGCCGGCCGGTTGGCCGACAAGGTCGGCGAGCGGACGTTCGTGGTCGGCGGGCTGCTGCTCCAGACCTTGAGCATGGGCTGGATCGCCGTGGTCGCCGACACCGGTACGGACTATCTCGAGCTGCTGCCCGCGCTGATCATCGGCGGCGCCGGACTGACCATGGCCATGCCCGCGGCGCAGAAGGCGGTGGTCGGAGCAGTGCGGCCGCAGGAGATCGGTCAGGCGTCCGGCGCGTTCATGACGCTACGGATCTTCGGTGGGGTGTTCGGCGTCGCGGTCACGGTCGCCGTCTTCGCGGGTGCCGGGGGTTACGCGTCAGCCGGGGAGTTCGGCGAGGGTTTCACCGCGGCGATGGGCGCGGTCGCCGCTTTCGCGTTCGCCGGCATGCTCATCGCACTCGGCATGCCCGGCGGACGGCTGACTGCCGTGACCGCACCGGCGCAGGCGGCAGGCACCGCGCCTCAGGGTGAGAAGGTCCCGTAGAGAAAGGTCCCGTGGCCCGGTGGTCCAGTCGTGACCGGTCCGGCCGCGGGCACGGCGGGATCCGCCGGTTCCACCGCCGGATCGCCGCCGTTCCCACGGCCGGGCGCGCATCGTGAGTGACGTTGTCCAAGAAGACGCCCATGACATGGAGGACTCAATGAGCGACCTGTCCCACCCGGAAGCCCGGGATGCTTCGCCGTCCCGGGAGAAGGCCGCCACGCTCCGCAGGCTGCACGTGGCCGGTGATCCGCTCGTGCTGCCCAACGCCTGGGATGCGGCCTCGGCCCGGATGGTCGAGGCGGCCGGGCTGCCGGCCGTGGCCACGAGCAGCGCCGCCACGGCCGCGGTGCTCGGCTACGACGACGGTGAGGCGGCGCCGGTCGAAGAGGTGCTGGCCGCGACCGAACGGATCGTCCGGGCGGTGAGCCTGCCGGTGACCGTCGACTTCGAGCGCGGCTACGGGCTCGCGCCGGCCGAGCTGGTCGAGCGGTTCGCCGCGACCGGGGCCGTCGGATTGAATCTGGAGGACTCGAACCCGCCGGACGGAAACATGATCGACATCGCTGAGCAAGCGGACTTCCTGGCCGCGGTGCGCGAGGCGGCGGTATCGCTGAACGTGGACCTGGTCGTCAACGCGCGTACGGACTCGTTCCTGCGCCGGTCCGGGCCGCCGGAGGCCCAGCTCACCGCCACGCTCGACCGCGGCGCCCGATATCTCGCAGCCGGCGCCGACTGCGTCTATCCGCTCGGCGTCGGCGATCCCGGCGTGATCCGGGTCCTGACCGAGGGCATCCCCGGTCCCGTCAACGTCGCGTACGGGCTCGGGAAGCTGTCGCTGGCCGAACTCGCCGCGCTCGGCGTCGCGCGGGTGACCTTCGGGCCCGCCCTCCAGCGGCACCTGTACGACACGTTCGGGTCCGCGCTGTTCTCGGCCGTCGCATCCGGCGAGAATCCCTTCACGCTCTGACCTCGCCCACGGTCGTCGTCATCCGATCGGTCACTCGCGGACTCAGAAGTTCTCTCTCCACACGTACCAGGAGCCATGGAAGTGTTCGACGTCGGGCGCGTAGTCCGTCTCCTCCGGCAACGGCGGCTCGCCCTTCGGACTCCAGATGAAACCATGATCATGGATGCCGTTTCCTCCCCCCGCCAGGGCGAAACGCACGGTGTCCCCATGGCGGGTGGCCCAGGAGATGTCGAACGACCCCAGCGTCGCCGGCCCCGTCTTCCAATCGGGACCTCCCTCCATCGCCGAGCGCGCGACCTTCTCGAAGCTCTCCTCAGAGAGGGCGAACCTGGCCTGCTTCACCACCCCGGACGACGCGAGCACCAGGAGGACCGGAAGTATCCAAAGCGGGCTGAGCCCCGGGAAGGAAGCCGCGTACAGAAGCAGCAGACCGATGACCACCTGCGAACCGATCAACAGAAGCCCCGGCGCGCCGATTGATCGTCCAGACCGTTCCTTCACAACCACGACAGCTCCAACCAGCGTCGGCACATCTACGACATTCCAACCTTGAAGGTTAGGCACTCATGAGGCGGCGAGCCGGTAGCTCACGCACCTGAAGGATGCCGACGTACGGCTTGAGCCGGGCCGGACCACGCGAACGTACTGGATCCTCATAATTCAAGCGCCCGCCGGAGGGGGAAAAGGAAACATCGGTCGCCAGTTCTTTCGGGCACGCCGCTCTCGCATCTGCAACGAATTCATGAATCACCCTATCGATCACATGCAAGGGGCGAGGTTCCGTCCACACCTCATCCTGGAATACTGAGGCTTTTTCATCCCCCGATGGACCACCGGCTGGTCACAGCATGATCGCGGGTGCGGCGTTTGCCTGATGACGTAGAGAAGCTCCCGGTAGACGGGTTGATCACCACAACCATCACCGTCACAGCCAGGAGCTTCAGGTGCTGTTCCACCGCGCCGCGGTCGATGTGTCGCGTCCAACGCTGACCTACGTGGCCTGCGCAAGGCCAGGAAGGACGGACTGCACTACCTGGTCCTGGACGGCACGCTGATCCACACCGACCACGTCAAGGCCGACCGGCCCTACTACTCGGCCAAGCACCGCGTGCACGGCATGAACATCCAGGTCATCGCCTCCCCGAACGGGACGATCATCTGGACCTCCGGCGCCCTGCCGGGCAAGATCCATGATCTGACCGCCGCCCGCATCCGGGGCATCCTGCGCGCGCTGGAGCAGGCCGGCATCCTCACCCTCGCCGGCAAGGGCTACCAGGGCGCCGAAGGGCCGATCGTCCCGCCGTACAAGGGCCGGAATTCGATCACGATCACACTGCCGTTGGTGACACTGCCGATTTTTCTCTACGCTCCGGGGGAACCTGAGCAGGTTGGAAGTGGAGGGAGCCTTGGCCTTGCGGTTCGAGCATCGCGACACCGAGATCGACGCGAGCATCGTCGACCGCGTGTGGCGCACCCGCAGCGATGTCGAGGACACGATGACCTCCGCGGCGCGCACCTGCCGGCATCTGATCCTCTCGCGGACGCGGGGACGCCTGCTCGCCGGTCTGCGCGGGCCGGAGACGAGGGCGACCACCGCACCGGTCTCGCCGGACGCCGAGTTCCTCGGGGTCCGGTTCGCGCTCGGCACGGTTCTTCGGCCGCATCCCGCAGCCTCGGCCATCGACGGGTACGTGCCGTTCCCGGTGACGGACTCGGGCAGGATCGTCATCGGCGGCCAGGACTGGGAGGCGCCGACGTACGAGAACGTCGAGCACTTCGTCCGGCGACTGCAGGACGCGGGTCTGCTGGTGCGATCGCGCCTCGCGGACCAGGAGCACGCCGCCGAGCATCCCAAGGCCAGTCCCACCGAGCGTACCCTTCAGCGTCGCTACCGCGCGATCACGGGGCTGTCGCGAACCGCCGTGACGCAGATCGACCGCGCGAACGCCGCGGCCACGATGCTGCGCGACGGCCACGACTGGCGCACAGTCGTCGAGACGCTCGGGTACTTCGACCAAGCCCACCTCGCCCATGCGCTGCGTCGCTACGTCGGGCGCACCGCGCGCGAGCTGCAGGCGGGCGAACATGCCGCGATGTCGTTCCTGTACAAGACCCACCCCGGGCCCGGCAGCTAGCGTCCGCCTGTCGGCCGATCCCGGCCGGCCGTCCGCAACCCGGATTCAGGGGAGAACCGTGCTGCTCAGCGTCAATATCTTCGTCAGCCTCGACGGCGTCATGCAAGGGCCCGGAGCCCCCGGCGAGGACCGCTCCGGCGGCTTCGACCGCGGCGGGTGGCTCGTCCCGCACGCCTCGGCGCACACCAACGAGGTCGTCGAGAGCTGGTTCCGTGAGGCCGGTGCGTTCCTGTTCGGTCGCACCAGTTTCGGCCTGCTCGGCGGGTACTGGTCGAAGGTCACCGGACCTGACGACCTGATCGCCACCCAGCTCAACACGTTGCCGAAGTATGTCGTCAGCTCGACGCTGACCGACGAGGAAGCCGACTGGAGCCCGACGACCGTCCTGCGCGGTGACCTGCTCGACGAGGTACGCCGCCTCAAGGAGCTTCCCGGCAAGGAGCTCCAGGTTCACGGAAGCTGGAGGCTCGTGCAGACGCTGCACCGGGCAGGACTCGTCGACGTCTACCGGCTCCTCCAGTACCCGGTCGTCGTCGGGACGGGGAAGAGCCTGTTCCCGGATGGATCGACCCCCGCGACGTTCACCACCGCAGAAGAGCACGCGCGCGTACTGCCCGGCGGCGTCGTCTCGCTGACCCTCACCCCAGCGAGCCTCGGCACGATCTCCGCGGGCGCCTACACCGTGGACGAGGGGCGCTCGGTGACGGTCCTTGGCTGACACCGATGCCCGACCGGCTTCGGGAGGCTGATCTCCGGCCAAGACGAAGGGGGCCTCAGCTCATCGCCACCACCGGTTCCATTCCGCTGCGCGAAAGCCGGAGCAGGAGCCCTTTCCCACCTGGCGGCGCTGGTCAACGTAGGCGCAAGGGGACTGGGTTGAGGTGAGATGAGGCCCCCGGTGAGACAGCAGTCGACCAAGATCCGATGCCCCGACCGGGAGCCTCGTCTCATCCGCTACCGCCTTCTGCAGGTCCGCCGTGACCTGGGCCATCAGGATGAAAAAGCCTCACCGATCCGACACGCCACCCGTCTTCGAACCGCCGGACACGGACAGCCCCGTCCTCAGAGAAGCCGCCCGATTCCATTACGAACGGGCGCCTCTGACCAGTTTTTCCCTTTCAGCAGTTCCACAGCGAGTTCGACAACGGGGAAGAGGCCCGCCACCCGCTTCGGCACCGATGCCGCCGCCGTCAGCAGGGTCCGCGTACGGCTCCCGCGCATCACCGGCTCACGGCAGACGGGGTCACCGTGCATCTCGGGCAGGTCCCGATCCAGCACGAGAACGTCGTAGTCGTGCACCGCCGGCCGCGCCACCGCAGCGGCCCCGTCGTACGCCACGCCGACGGCCATGGCATGGCGGCGCGGCCCCACCGCCACGGGACCGGCCAGATCGCGTTCGTCCTCAACCACCGGAACCCGCATGCCGGCGTTCCGCCACGAATGGCGGTAACAGCGGCGTTCACCGCCGTGTAACCGGCCCCCGGCCATGCTGGCGGCCATGATCAGAACCCTCTGCGCCGCCGTCCTGGTGACGGCCTGCTCCATGTCCGCGTCTGCGTCCGCCCTCACCCCTCAGCCGGTCTCCACCCCGGGCGCCGACTGCGCCGCCGTCACGGGGCCGCCGCCGCAATCGGTGCCGCCGACCTCGGTGAACACGCTCCGGCAGGCGTACTTCTGCGTGCTGGACAACTACTACAGCGGCCCGGCCATGGATTCCAGGGCACTGCTGAAGAGCGCCCTGGCCGCCTACACCCAGGATTTGATACGGCGCGGCGCCGACCGGGCCGACCTCCAGTTGCCCGCCCTGACCGGGGACCGCGACACCGACTGGGCCGCCTTCGCGAAGGTCCTCGGCACCGGCGATCCCGCCGCGCTGCGCGCCGCGATCACCGGCATGGTCGCCGGACTCCACGACAACCACGCCCGCTGGGTCAGGCCGACCCCGCCGCCGGAGGGCGGGCCGGTCGGGACAGGCATCGTGGGCGTGTCGGCCGGGCAGGGCCCGCAGTTCGACCCGGCGGCCCGGCCGCCGCTGTTCATCACCCGGGTCCTGCCCGGCAGCCCCGCCGCCAAGGCCGACATCCGGCCCGGCGACATCATGCTCAAGGTCAACGGCGTGCCGACGGTCATCGGGGACACCGTCAACGACGGCATCATCGACGCCTTCGCCTCCGACCCGGTACGGCTCACGCTCAAGCGCCCGACGACGGGACGGACCCGCACCGTCGAGATCAGGCAGGGCCCCGTCACGCGGCAGCCCCCGAAGGTGACATCGAAGACGCTCCCCGGCGGCGCCGTCTACGTCCAGCTGCCCGGATTCTACGAAGGCGCCGCCGACCAGGTCATCGCCAAGCTGCAGGGCAAGCCGAAGGCGGTGGTCCTCGACCTGCGCGGCAACGGCGGCGGGTCACCCCGCGAGGTGACCCGGCTGCTCGGCGCGTTCGCGCACGGCAAGGTCACCAGCTACTTCTGCCCGCTCAAGGGCGACTGCGTGCCCAACCGGACCGACGACAGCGTCCCGCTGCTCGGCTCGCGCCTGGTCGTCCTCACCGACCGCGCGTGCGCCTCGGCCTGCGATGACTTCAGCGCGGCGGTCAAGGGCAACGGCCTGGGCACCCTCGTCGGGACCCGCACGGCCGGGGCCGTCTCCGGCCCCGGCGAGGGATACCTCCTCGACGACGGCAGCGTCCTGATCCTGCCCAAGGTCCGGCACCTCGGCCCCGCCCGCGAAATCATCGACACGATCGGCGTACCGGTCGACCACTACGCCCCCATGACCGCCCTCGACCTGGCCACTGGGCGCGACCCGGGCGTGGCCAAGGCGCTCACGCTTCTTTGACGCGCTTGCCGGCTTGAACGAACCGGCACGCGTTCATCCCGGTGGGCGTGTGCCGGACCGAAGACCGATGCCGGTGTGCGGAGCGGCATCTCGTTTACAAGGCAATCTCGACAAGTCCCCGACCAGGACCGATACCGCGCCTGAGCTGCGGCTACGATCTCTCGTCGTCCACCGGTGTCCAGTCGCATCCACGGTCGTTGTCACTCAGCCGGTCATCCGGAAAGAGATCCCTACAGGCAGGGATCTCCTCCGGCCGAGTGTCCAGACTCCTTTCATCCGTGACTGCTGCGATCATGCGACGCACATGGTCGATGAAGGACTGACAGATGCAGCAAGAACCAGGGACTCCAGAAACCAACGGCGGTACGGACACGGCTCACCTGACCGTACGCGCCC
Source organism: Planobispora longispora (assembly GCF_016863135.1). Taxonomy (GTDB): domain Bacteria; phylum Actinomycetota; class Actinomycetes; order Streptosporangiales; family Streptosporangiaceae; genus Planobispora; species Planobispora longispora. The sequence goes on along the minus strand of NZ_BOOH01000021.1, from coordinate 35,701 downwards.
GTGACAAGCGAGTCCGTATCCGGCTGACCGTGGCGAACGATCCCGCCGCGCCTCCAGAGGTCCTCCGAGCCATGGCGGCAGATCCTTCCCGCACGGTCAGGCGTGCCCTCGCGGCTCGGACCGACGCACCCGGTGAACTGCTGCGTGAACTCGCCCGGGACCCGGATCTGAAGACCCGCCAGACACTCGTCGAGAACCCTGCCTGCCCGCCTGACGTGCTGATCATTCTGGTGGACGACCCTCACGGGTCAGTCCGGTGGTCGCTGCCGGACCATCCGGGCGCCGACGTCGAAGTCCGCCGCGTCATCTGCCGATCCGCCGATGAGGACCTGCGCCGACTGCTCGCCGGGAGAGGTGGGCTGGACGAGGAGACGAACACGGCTCTCGCTGCGGACCCCTCTCCGGCCGTCCGAGCAGGCTTGGCAGCGTACACCGATGATCCGGACCTCCTCACCGCCCTGATAGCCGACCCCGACCCCAAGGTCCGCATCGGCGCCACTCAGAACCCGCGCACCACGACAGAGCAACATCGCCTTCTCGCCAACGACAAGTCCATGGCCGTCCGCGCGGCCGCAGTGCAGTCCGAGCGACTCCCGTATGACGAGTTGCAGCGCCTTGCCCGTGATCGATCGGTCAACGTGCGATGGTGGCTGGCCGTATGGCCCACGACACCGGAAGCCATCGTGCGGATTCTCGCTGATGATCCCCATCCCGACGTGATGACCCAGGCCCGGGCGAGACTCGGGCAAAGCACGTAACCCTTCAAACGCTTACGGGATAGAACGGCGGCAGCCCGCGCAGCGAGCCGCCGGTCTCGCTGAAGACGGTGAGGATCTGCTGGTAGTCGGGATGATCGAAGCCGACCAGCGGCGGCGCATCCGGTTCGGCCGGAGCGGGGTCCGCTTCAGCGAGAGACAGGAGCGTCTTGCGGCTGATCCGCAGATGCTCGGCCTCCTGACTGAGTTCACTGAGCCGCGCGGTCAGGGAGTCGATGCCGGTCTGGGTCTGCTCGATCTGGCGGGTCAGGGCCTGTTCGCGGGTATCGAGGCGGTCCAGCAGGGCGATCCCGGCGGCGTTCTCGTGAGCTGAGGCCGCGAGCACGACGACCGCGATGACCAGCCCCAGCACGTCTACGGCCAGACCTCGTTTGCGGCCCGGCACCTTCTTGGCGACGTCCCGGCCGGTCGTTTCGGCGGGAACCCCGGCCGCGACGTGGACGCTTTGGGTGTCCAGCACGACCAGGCTCGGGTCGGCTAATCGCTTCTTCTGCTCGCGCAGATGTCAGCGCAACAGGTCGTGGATCGTCTCGTCGGTGCCGTCGTCGCGCCATTTGGCGAAGTAGTAGTACGTCGCGCCCTTGGGCGGCAGGTCACGGGAAGATAGTCCCATTGGACGCCGGTTCGTCCCTGGTAGCGGATCGCGTTGACGATCTCCCGCAGCGCATGGTTGCCTTCGTGGCCGCTGACCGAGGGGTGCGCGGCCTTCCATGCCGTGAGGACCGGTTCGATCAACGCCCGCTGAGCGTCGGTTAAGTCGCTCGGGTACGGCTTGCGCTCAGTCACCGCGCCATCCCAGCACAACTGGACCCGCAGACTGGCGGTAACACCACAAATCCACACGATCACATAACGACATCACGGATGGAGGCTCACGTAGGCACTCTCAGGGGCTCGAGGGCGGCTAGGACGAGGTTGAGGCCGAAAATGAACTCCTCCGCCGGGTCGAAGCCGGCAGCGACGAGCGCCGCGGCGGACTCGTTGAGGTAGGGGAACTCGTCAACAGGAAGCTGGGGCAGGAAGACATCCTCGGCCATGTCCGCGAACTCATCGGCGGTGTCGAACGGCAGGCTGGCTTCCTGCAGGGCGAAACCGTAGACGTAGCTGTCGAGCAACCAGTTGGCGTGCGTCGCCGTCAAGACCGGGAAGCCAGCCCTCCGCAGGCAGGCGGTGACCGCTTCGCGGTGGCGGAGGTTCGCGGGCCCCGGCGATGTCCGCGACTCCATCAGGCCGATCGCCCACGGGTGGCGTGCGAGAACCTGCCGGGCGGATACCGCCCGACGTCGCATCGCTGACTGCCAGTCGGTCTCTTCGGGCGGGAGCTCGATCTCCTCGAACACGACGTCGATCATGGCGTCCAGCAACTCCTCCTTGCTCGCCACGTAGTAGTAGAGCGACATCGCGCCCGCGCCGAGCGCGCGAGCCAGCCGGCGCATACTCAGCTCGCCGACCCCCTCGCGGTCGGCGAGCCGGACCGCCTCGGCCACCACCCGCTCCTTGCTCAGCCCCGCATCTGACGCGACCTGGCGTCGTTCCCTCGCAGACAACGGGTCTCCTCGCTCCCTCGAACGCCTTGACAATCGTCCAGCGCACGGTCATGGTACAGCGTACTACTTCTTCGTACAACGTACGACGTACGATGTACGAAGCAGCGAGAGTCGTAGCTCGGACGCGAGGAGGCTTCTGTGGGAATCGAACAGCGATCGAGTGCCGGAGCACGCCTGGCGCCGGGGGCGAGTCCGGCCGGGGCGACAACGATGCGGACCGCCGACCAGCACCGCTACGGCCTGCCCTCGGCGCTCGAGTCGTCCGAGGTCAGGGCTACCGATGCCCGGTCGAGGCGATGTGCTCGTCCAGGTGGGCGCGGCCTCGGTACATCCCTGCCGCCACTCCGGCGGAGGGACCGCTCCTCTCGAAAGAAGAACCGATGACCATCCGAACGAAAACCCCGAACCTGTTCGACAACCCGCCGGTCCCCGTGCAGGCCAAGCTCGCCGCCGCGTGGACCAGCTTCATGTTCCTCTACATCTACGTCGACTACTTCCACCTCCACAAGCCCGGCGTCATCGACAACCTCCGCGCCGGCGTCGTCTTTGAGTTCGACATCGGCCCGACGTTGTTGACCATGATGCTCGCGTCCGTGGCGATCCCGGCCCTGATGGTGATGCTCTCCATGACGCTGCCCGCCCGGATGAACCGCGCCACGAACCTCGTTGTCGCATTGCTCTACATCCCCTACTCGGTGGTCAACGCGGCAGGGGAGTCCTGGGACTGGGCCTTCTTCTACGGCCTTTCCATCGGAGTCGAGGTGCTGCTCCTGGCCTTCATCCTGCGCTCCGCCTGGACCTGGCCTCGAACCCCCGCCGTCCCAGCCGGTCCCGCGACGACCGATCTTCGACAGGACCTCCGACAGTAGGTATCCGTGTAAAGCCCTACGGCGTGAAGCCCGCCGCCGCGGACACCGGGCCGACCGTGACCAGCCCAGTCGCGGTATACGCAGAGAACCTGCTCACGAGCGGTCCGGTGTCCGCGCCAGCCGCGCCCGTAGGCCGAACGGCGGCTGACCGACCAGCAGACCTCATCCAACCAACCACAACGACGAAAGGCGCATTAGCTCGCTTAACGCACTCTCAGATCGAAAGCGGCGATCTCGACGCCATGGAACGGGAAACCCTCCGCGCCTACGCAACCGCGCTGGGTGGACACCTCGATGTGACGATCAGCGTCGGCCCGCGCTCCGTCAAGGTCGCCTGAACCAGGTACGTTCGCCAGGACCAGCTCTCGCCTCATCGTATGGAGACTCGCCGACGAAGCGAGATGTCGCCAAGCGGCAATCCGAGCAGGTCCCCGACCAGTACCGGTACCGATCCTGACCTGCGGCTATGACCTCCGGCCGTCCACCAGCGTCCAGCCGTGTCTACGGCCGTTGTCACACCCAGTCGCTCACTCAGCGACTTCCTTGGACATGGCCTTATCACACCCGTCTTCGATGGGCTTCGTCGCACGAGTGCCGAAGGAACCCCGACCACGTATTCGTTGATCACTGTCTACCGCCGGTAATCCGCCGAGCCGGGTGGACCGACGCGTCGATGAGAGCGCGGTCACCGAGTGGTTCGTCGAGTTCGACGGTGAACGGCGTCGGGGGATTCCCCTGGCACGTCCGGACTCCTTCCGAAGCAAGAGGTTCGACGCCGATGACCAGACGCACCTCAGCCGGAGTCTGCTCAATGCCGGCCAGCCGTACGCGACCGTCCGCCCGCTTGCCGCTGGCGCATCCTCGCTCGGTGACCAGAACGTGCACCTTCCGCGCCTCTACGCCCGGTGGCACAGCGGGATCCAAGGTCACTTCAGCTGCTCTCAGGGAACCGAGGTCTTTTCGCAGATCACAGTGACCGGACGACCTCAGGTGCCAGCCAGGGCGACCGTCATTCCCCGGAGGACCGAACCGTTCGACCACCAGGAGGGCATGAGCGCCCACCGTCCCTTGCCCCTGTTCGTGCGACACGTCTAGCTCTCGCATGAGAGCCACCCGGGCGTCGCTCTCTTCGATGATCCTCCAGGAGGGAAGATCCTCAATCGGCCGCACCTCTTGTCCCTTCAACGCCTCCCGGCCGTCCGGACCGAGCTCGCTCGCCGATCTCGCCTCCTTCAGTGCTTGCAGCGAAACCTCCTGGTCACCACACCGGTAGGTCGTATCGGTGAATCCGGAAACGCTGCATCCGACCGCTCCCATGATCATCAGAAAAGAGAGCAACACCGTTGTTCTATGAGACATCATCACTCCACTCAACGCCTGAGGCGCCTTCCACCGCCAGAGGATCTGAGCTCGAGAGGCTGAAGTTACAGCGCTGAAGGGTAGTGACGACCGGCGCAGGACCGTCTATGCCGGAGGCCTGAGGTACGGCGGGGGCGGTGGACTGACCGCCGAGCATCGCGCCAAACGTGGGCGGCTGCGCTTTGAGGCCGCCGGCCGAGGTCAGCAGGATCATCGCCCGCCGGTAGCGCACCGTGCCGGTCGTGCCGCGTCGCACGATCCCCTGCAGTTTCTGTCCTTCTTGGTCGGTGAATCTGCGGACCTTGACCGGTTGGGTCGCCTGGCCTCCCGAGCGCTGATCGAATGTGATCAGCGTCCATCCAACCGGCCGGAACGTCCTGCACGCCAACCCTGTGATCGTTTCTAGTCACAGCACCAGGTCGTTCTGATATAAGACGTGAACCCAGCGCACATCCCGGGCGTCTCCTCTCCCGTCCACCTCTCTGCCCCCGGGAGACACTCCATGCGCCTGCATCGCGCGCTCGTCGCTCTCGTCCTGCTCCCCGCCGCCTTGTTCGTTGCTCCGCCGGCCGCGGCCACGCCCGCCCAGAAGTCCACGAAGGTCGTCGAAGGGTCCGGCGACGACGTCTTCCGGATCACGGCGACGAAGACTCGCGGCATCCTGAAAATCACCCACGACGGTGAGATGAACTTCGCCGTCTGGTCCCTCAGGCCCGGCGGCGGCAAGAACGACCTGCACGTCAACCACATCGGCGCCTACTCCGGCACGATCGTCTACAACCTCTACAACTGGCACAAGACCTCGGCGTTCGAGATCAACGCGGACGGCAACTGGCGGGTGGAGGTCAAGCCGATCACCTCCGCGCCGCTGTGGAAGACCCGCACGATCCGCCTGTCCGGAGACCGGGTCCTGAAGCTGCCCACCACGGTGAGGGGTCTGAAGACAATGCGTTACCGCCACTCCGGTGCCGGCCATTTCGCGATCCACGCTTTCGGCTCTGCAGGGAATCCTCACCTGCTTGTCAACAAAGTCGGCAAGACCAGCGGGAAGGTTGTTCTCCCCGCTGGTGTCCGATACGTGAGCGTCAAGGCCGATGGAGCCTGGTACCTGGTCAGGTAGGGGGCCGTACAACGTGGAGGCCGCTCACCGGAGGGGGTGAGCGGTCTCCACTCAGTCGTCGACGATGACGCCGATGTCCGCCATCCGGTCAGTGACTCCGCGGCCGGCGAGAGGACCGTCTCATAGGCGGTGGCTGCCTGAGCGACGTAGCCAACCTGTGGCTGATCGAAAACGAAGACCTCTCGGCCTGTTTTACCAGGCCAGGAGGCTTCGGTGGGCACTACTGGGTTCGAACCAGTGACATCTCGCTTGCAAGGCGATCCGAACGGATCTCCCATCAGGATCGATATCGCCTCTGACCTGCGGCTACGATCCATGGCTGTCCGTCGTTGTCCAACCCCGTCCACAGTCGTTGTCACCCAGTTGGTCACTCAGGACACAGCCCCCAGGGTGCGGGTCACCCCTCGGTGCTCCCCCACCGACCGGAGCTTCGAATCTCTTTTGGGGATGGCTGCGTACCACCGACCAATCCACCATTGCATCAGCGTCCATCGCACCATTCAATCAGCGACTATCTCACCGCGATCATGGCGTCTATCTCACCGCCTCTGACATGATGAGCGTATGGTCACCACACCTATGGGGCACCTGGTCCGACGTCACGCGGAGCAGGCCGTCACAGACGCTTTAGCCGATACCCGCGTCGTCCTGGTCAACGGCGCCCGACAGTCAGGCAAAAGCACTCTGGTCCGGCAGCTCGCCAAGGCTGGAGACACCGAGTGGCGTGATCTCGACGACCCATTGACCCGGCAGGCGGCGCTGAGCGACCCCAGCGGATTCGTCGATTTTCCGGAGCGGATGGTCATCGACGAGATTCAGCGGGCCCCCGAACTGCTGCTCGCCATCAAATCCCAGGTGGATGCCGACCCGAGGCCCGGTAGGTATCTACTCACCGGCTCCTCTCGTCTCCTCGCGCTGCGTGGGCTACCCGACACCCTGCCGGGACGGATGGAGACCATCGAACTCTGGCCGTTCGCGCAGGGGGAGATCGACGGGCGACCCGATGGGTTCATCGATGCGGTCTTCGCCCAAGGGCCCGAGTTACGGCACACTTCCCAGCTGACCCGCGCTGACTACACCGAGCGCCTGGTACGCGGCGGTTACCCCGAGGCGGTCGCCCGCACCAGTGCCCGTCGCAGGCAACGGTTCTTCGACTCCTACGTCGGCGACCTGATCAACCGTGATGTGATGCGGCTGTCGGAGATCGAGCGCACCGCGGAACTACGCGCGTTGATCAAACTGCTCGCGGCCAGATCCGGCCAATTGCTCGTCATCCAAGCGCTGAGCCGTGATCTCGGGTTGCCTGGCACCACGACCGCGAGGTTCTTGGCGCTTCTGGAAGAGGTCTTCCTGGTGAAGCGTGTTCCCGCCTGGTCGAAGAACATCAGCAGTCGGGCCGTCCACACCCCCAAGATCGCCTTTGTCGACTCGGGTGTGGCCGCGAACCTGCTCGGCGCCGACGCCCGGGGCCTGCTCCGGCCGGGTTCCGCGTTCGGCCCTCTGCTGGAAGGGTTCGTCCTCATGGAGCTGGCCAGGCAGACGACCTGGTCAGACACCCTGGTCGAGCTCTATCACTACCGGACCAAGGACAAGGTGGAGGTCGACGCCGTCCTGGAGACCCGCCAGGGCCAAGTGGTGGGCATCGAGGTCAAGGCCGCGTCCACCGTGCGGCCGGAGGACTTCAAAGGACTTCGTCACCTCGCCGAGCGCATCGGCCCCGACTTCGTCGCCGGACTGGTCCTGCACACCGGCGCCCACACCTTCTCCTTCGGAGACCGCATGCTGGCCGTCCCGGTAAGCACTCTCTGGGAGACACACCCGTAGCCGCCACGACCGCCCGGAACCCGATCAGCCATACCTTCACCGACCCTCAGCAAAGGTCCCGCTCCTGAGCCGGACGGCTGCAGCATTTCTCATCCACAGTGGAAATGTACGAGCGATAGCCCGTTAAGCGAGTGCTCACCGAGCGGTGAACGCTCGACACCCCCCTGAAAACACGGCGCCCCTGGCCTGTCCGTGCAGGCCAGGGGCATTGTTGTGGGCACTACTGGGTTCGAACCAGTGACATCTCGCTTGTAAGGCGAGCGCTCTACCGCTGAGCTAAGCGCCCGGAGGGTTCCTGACGGAACAGGCGGGACACAACCTTACGGCACCGCCGGGGTTTTCGGCACATCGGGCGACCATGACGCGCCTGCGTGCGCGAATCCGGCCGCGCGCCAGCCGAGCAGGGACGCGCCCAGCATGCCCGCGTTGACGCCGAGGGCGGCCCGGCGGAGCGGGGGGGCGGCGCGGAAGGCCAGGCGTTCGGCCAGGCGGGCGGCCAGGGGGTCGGACAGGAGGGGGCCGGCCTCGGCCAGGCCGCCGCCCAGGACGATCGCGGAGGGGTCCAGCAGGAGCGTGTAGGTGGCCAGGGCCAGGGAGAGGGCCTCGACCGCCTCGTCCCACACCTCTGTCGCCACGGGGTCGCCGGCGGCGGTCAGCGCGGCGATCTCCTCGGCCGTGGCCGGGGATCCCGCGCGGGCGGAGTAGCGGCGGCCGACGGCCGAGGCGGAGGCGTAGGTCTCCAGGCAGCCGATCTGGCCGCAGGCACACGCCTCGCCGTCGGGGAAGACCGGGATGTGGCCGATCTCGCCGCCCCAGCCGGAGGTCCCGCCGTACGGCTCGCCGCCGATGATCATCGCGCCCGCGATGCCGGTGCCGATGGGCAGGAACAGGAAGTCGGCGATCTCCCGGCCGGCGCCGAGAACGCTCTCGGCCAGCCCTCCCGTGCGCACGTCGTGGCCGAGCCGGGCGGGGACGTCCAGCGGGACGAGGTCCGCGGCGGGGACGTCGCGCCAGCCGAGGTTGGCGGCGTACAGGGCGGTGGCGGTCGCGTCGTCCACGAGGCCGGGTACGGCGATGCCGACGGCGGCCGGGCCGGCGCCGAGGACCTCCTCGCCCCGGGCGGCCAGGTCCCCGACGAAGGAGCGGATGGCGGCGACCACGGCGGCCGGGCCGCCCTCGCGGCCGGTGGGGCGGCGGTCGGTCACGGCGACCTCGCCGGACCGGGTGACGATCCCGCCCTTCATCGAGGTGCCGCCGACGTCGACGGCCACCACGTAGTCGCTCATCCAGCCCTCATCACGATCATCGGTGCGGGAACGCCCGTTCCGGGGAGAGGGCAGCGCGACATTACGATCATCTGCCCTTTTTGTGCCGACTTACCCTAACCCAGGGCGGGGCAGCGCCGGCATCGCCTTCCAGGAACCGAGACAGGCGGAGGACGATGCCGTCAGGCGTGCGAGGTGAGCCGGCCGAGCACGCGGTCCAGCGCCGCCGCGACCTCGTCGGCCAGTCCTTCCGGCCCTTCCGGCCGCGCGGGGCAGTCCGGGCGGTGCCCGGCGAGCCGTACCTCTCCGCAGGAACGGCACTCCACCTCGCCCAGCCGGCAGATGAGCGCGGTGGAGCCGCACGTGGCGCAGGCGTCGAGGTCGAGATCGGTCATCCGCTGGCAGTCCGGGCAGACGAGCACCTGGGCATCCTGGCGCACCCCGCGCTTCCACGGGCTGGCGCCGCGTACCGGGTCGGTCTGCCGGGCCCCGCACGAGAAGCAGGGCATGATCGCCTCCGAGTGGTCGAGACCGGCGGGCGCTCGGATCGCGTCCACCGGATCACCGCTGAGAAAAGGTTCGGCGAGCACCTCGCGGCACTCGGTTCAGGGAAGCTGCGCGAGCGCCGTGCGGTACTCGGCGATGTCGCGTGCCTCCGGGATCGGGTTCACGACGCGCCAGCGGACCACGCCCTCGCCGTCGATGATGAAGGTGCCCCGTCTCGCGACGCCCCTGTCATCGTCGAACACACCGTACGCCCGCGCGACCTGTCCGTGCGGCCAGAAGTCGGAGAGGAGGGAGAAGCCGTAGCCCTCCCGGTCGGCCCAGGCCCGCTGGCTGAACACCGAGTCGACGGAGACGGCGAGGATCTGGACGTCCTCCGGCAGGCCGGCGGTCAGTTCGTCGCGGACGGCGGAGAGTTCGCCGTGGCAGACGCTGCTGAAGGCGAGCGGGTAGAAAATCAGCACGACCTTCTTGCCCCGGTGGCCCGAGAGCGTCACCGGGGTTCCGTGCTGGTCCCTCAGCTCGAAGTCGGGAGCCAAGGAGCCCACCTCGACCGCCATGGTCGCTGGTCCTTTCACGCGGATGACGGACGGACGTCATCATCCTGCCGTACGGCTCGCGCGAGCCGTACGGCAGGGCGGACCCCTACCGGTCCCTTACCGGCGTGCCTTGGGCGTGGCGAGCCGCGTCCCCGACCAGTCGGGGGCGGCGCTGATGCTGCTGGTCTGCGAGAGACCCGCGGTCGTGGCATCCTCACCGATATCGCTGGGCTCGACGTGCCCTTCCCGGCCGGCCTTGGGAGTGAGCAGCCAGATCTGGCCGCCGTCGGTCAGGTTGGTCACCACGCTGCTCAGGGCGTCGAACAGATCCCCGTCCCCGTCACGCCACCAGAGCAGCACGACGTCCACGACGTCGTCGTAGTCTTCGTCGACCAGTTCGTTACCGGTCAGCTCCTCGATGGAGTCGCGCAGATCGTCGTCGGCGTCCTCGTCCCATCCGACCTCCTGCACCACCTGACCCGGCTTGAGGCCGAGTCGTTCGGCCAGGCTGCGTTCGCCCTGCGCCTGACCCGCGGTCGCGCTCACGTTTATCCCTCCTGCTTCGACGGCCCCGCCCTTGCACGGTGCTCACAGTGCTTCGGCACAGTCCACACGCTGTGACCCTCAGTCGTCAACGGTCGCCACGGCAACGACTAGGCCACGTCTGGATCAGTCCGACAAAAATGACAGGCGCACCTGGCGCTCCCTGTTGTCAACGTTGAGATCCACCACGGCGATGGACTGCCAGGTGCCCAGCGCGAGCCGCCCGGCGATCACCGGGACGGTGGCGTACGGAGGAACGAGAGCGGGCATGACGTGCGAGCGCCCGTGCCCCCGGGATCCGTGCGCGTGCTTCCACCGGTCGTCGGCCGGGAGCAGGTCGGACAGGGCCGCGAGCAGGTCGTCGTCGCTGCCCGAGCCGAGCTCGATCAGCGCGACGCCGGCGGTCGCGTGCGGCACGAAGACATGCAGCAGTCCGTCGCCCCCGCACGATCGGACGAAGCCCTCGCACTCGGAGGTGATGTCGTGCACCCGCTCGCGGGAGCCCGTCACCACCTCGATCGTCTGAGATCTCACATACGAATCCTACGATCCGCGCTGCGCAGGGACGACGACCGCGTCGGGGCCGGGGAAGACCAGCCCGGTGTGACCGTCCTCGAACCGCACCAGGTAGGGAGGTTCTCCCCCGGTCCCGCGCACCTCGACGATCTCTCCACGCCGGTTTCCCTGCCCGGTCGTGTGGCCGTGGACCAGGATCTGGTCCCCCACCGTCGCGTGCATCTCTTGTGCCTCCCTCCAAACATGATGAGTCCGGACATCTCCAGATTCGTACGGAGGGGCTCTCCAGAAAAGGGGGACCCCCATGTAATCTTCCCCAAGGATTCGTCCTACCATCGGTGGTCTAGGCCACTTCCCCACCCCTGCCAGCAGGGACATCATGGTTACCGGTCAGTAGAGATGCACTTTCCGGAGGAAGAGACCAGGATGGAAGGCGACCTACACCAGACAAAAGTCCATCCTCGGAAGGCGAGACCCAGTGGCTTCCGGACGCCAGCGTTTCTCGATCATCAGCGACGGCCTACCCAGCCAGCTCCCTGATGTCGACCCCAGCGAGACCCAGGAGTGGCTCGAGTCACTCGACAACGTCATCAAGACGGAGGGCCGCACCCGGGCGCGATACTTGATGCTCCGGCTGCTCGAGCGGGCCCGTGAGCGTCAGGTCGGCGTACCCGGCCTGCGCAGCACCGACTACATCAACACCATCCCCCCGGAGCGCGAGCCCTGGTTCCCCGGCGACGAGCACGTCGAGCGGCGGATCCGCGCCTACATCCGGTGGAACGCCGCGGTCATGGTGACCCGGGCCAACGCGCGCACCAACGTCGGCGGGCACATCGCCACCTACGCCTCCGCCGCGTCGCTCTACGAGGTGGGCTTCAACCACTTCTTCCGCGGCAAGGACCACGGCGAGTCCGGCGACCAGGTCTTCTTCCAGGGCCACGCCGCCCCGGGCATCTACGCCCGCGCGTTCCTGGAGGGCCGCCTCAACGAGGCCCAGCTCGACGCCTTCCGTCAGGAGCTGTCGCACGGCTTCAAGGGCCTGCCCTCCTACCCGCACCCCCGCCTCATGCCGGACTTCTGGGAGTTCCCCACGGTCTCCATGGGCCTGGGCCCGATCGGCGCGATCTACCAGGCGCGGTTCAACCGCTACCTGCTCAACCGCCAGATGAAGGACACCAGCCGCAGCCACGTCTGGTGCTTCCTGGGCGACGGCGAGATGGACGAGCCGGAGTCGCTCGGCGCGATCGGCCTGGCCGCCCGCGAGGAGCTCGACAACCTCACCTTCGTCATCAACTGCAACCTGCAGCGCCTCGACGGCCCGGTCCGCGGCAACGGAAAGATCATCCAGGAGCTGGAGTCCTACTTCCGCGGCGCCGGCTGGAACGTCATCAAGGTCGTGTGGGGCCGCGACTGGGACCCGCTGCTGGCCGCCGACGTCGACGGCGTGCTCGTCAACCAGATGAACACCACCCCCGACGGCCAGTTCCAGACCTACTCCGTCGAGACCGGCGAGTACATCCGCGAGCACTTCTTCGGCGGCGACCCGCGCCTGCGCAAGATGGTCGAGCACCTGACCGACGACGACATCCGCAAGCTGTCGCGCGGCGGCCACGACTACCGCAAGGTCTACGCGGCCTTCAAGGCGGCCCGCGAGCACGTCGGCCAGCCGACGGTCATCCTCGCCCAGACCATCAAGGGCTGGACGCTCGGCAAGGACTTCGAGGCGCGCAACGCGACGCACCAGATGAAGAAGATGTCCAAGGCCGAGCTGAAGGAGTTCCGCGACCGGCTGTACCTGCCGATCCCGGACTCGGCGCTGGACGCCGAGCTGCCGCCGTACTTCCACCCGGGCGAGAACGACCCCGAGATCGCCTACATGAAGGAGCGCCGCGCGGCCCTGGGCGGCGTCCTGCCCAAGCGCGTGGTCCGCGCCAAGCCGATCACGCTCCCCGGCGACGCGGCCTACGCGCAGCTCAAGAAGGGCTCCGGCAAGCAGAACGTCGCCACCACCATGGCGTTCGTCCGCCTGCTCAAGGACCTCATCCGCGACAAGGAGATCGGCCACCGCTTCGTGCCGATCATCCCGGACGAGGCGCGCACCTTCGGTCTCGACGCGATCTTCCCGACCGCGAAGATCTACTCTCCGCACGGCCAGACCTACGAGGCCGTCGACCGGGAGCTGCTGCTGTCCTACAAGGAGTCGACCGAGGGTCAGATCCTGCACGAGGGCATCAGCGAGGCGGGCTCGATGGCCTCGGCCATCGCCGCCGGCACGTCGTACGCCACGCACGGCGAGCACATGATCCCGGTCTACATCTTCTACTCGATGTTCGGCTGGCAGCGCACCGGCGACCAGATGTGGCAGCTGGGCGACCAGATGGGCCGGGGCTTCCTGCTCGGGGCCACCGCGGGCCGCACCACCCTGAACGGCGAGGGACTGCAGCACGAGGACGGCCACACCCCGCTCATCGCCTCGACGAACCCGGCGGCGGTCTCCTACGACCCGTCGTGGGCCTTCGAGATCGGGCACATCGTCCGGGACGGCCTGCGCAGGATGTACGGCGAGCAGCCCGAGGACGTCTTCTACTACCTGACCGTCTACAACGAGCCCTACCTCCAGCCCGCCGAGCCGGAGAACCTCGACGTGGACGGCCTGCTCAAGGGTCTCTACCGGTTCGCGCCCGCGCCCGCCGGGGTCTCCGGCCCGAAGGCCACCATCCTGTCCTCCGGCGTCGCCGGCCCGTGGGCGGTGGAGGCCCAGCGCATGCTCGCCGAGGACTGGGGGGTGGCGGCCGAGCTCTGGTCGGCCACGTCCTGGTCGGAGCTGCGCCGCGAGGCGCTGGCCGTCGAAGAGCACAACATGCTCAACCCCGACGCCGAGCAGCGCGTGCCGTACGTCACCCGGGCCCTCTCCCGGGCCCAGGGCCCGTTCGTGGGCGTCAGCGACTACATGCGCGCGGTGCAGGACCAGATCGCCCAGTGGGTGCCGGGCGACTGGACCTCCCTCGGCACCGACGGCTTCGGTCTGTCGGACACCCGCTCGGCGCTGCGCCGCCACTTCCACGTGGACGCCGCCTCCATCACGCTGGCGGTGCTCACCCAGCTCGCCCGGCGCGGCGAGGTGGACGGCGAGGTGCTGCGCGAGGCCATCGCGAAGTACCACCTGAAGAACGGCGTGACCGAGGCCGGTGGCGCCGAGAGCAACGACCTGCAGTCGATGGGCCTGTAGGGCCCTGCTCCCGCGCGGGAACCCCCTTCCCGGCGTAGCCTCTCCACTACGACGAGGCCCGCCGGGGGGAGGGGTTCCCATGCCCCCTCCCGGGTAGGGGTTTCTACCGTCCGGCCCGGGTGAGGTTGAATCTCTTCCCCTGGGAGCGATTCGAGGGGAGCACATCGTGCGAAGGATCCTGGCGGCCGCCGCGGCGGCGGCCCTGTCGGCCGGGCTGGCCGCGTGCAGCGGGGACGACGCCGCCGCACCGGACGCCACGGCGCCCGGCACCGCCGGGCAGCAGGGCGCGATCGCCTGGGAGACGTGCACCGACATCAAGCGGCCCGACGGCGCCGCACCGGCCTCGCCGGACGAGCGCCTGCAGTGCGGGAAGCTGGCCGTCCCCCTCGACTACGCCAAGCCCGACGGCGAGAAGATCGACATCGCTCTCCTCCGCGTCGAGGCGACCGGCCCCGGCGAGCGGATCGGCTCCCTGCTGTTCAACTTCGGCGGCCCCGGCGCCTCCGGGGTCGACACCCTGGCCCAGGCGGTGAAGGCGTTCGGCTCCCTGGGCGCCCGCTACGACCTGGTCGGCTTCGACCCGCGCGGGGTCGAGCGCAGCTCCGGCGTGCGGTGCGGCGACAACGCGATGATGGACCGGTTCACCTCCGCCGACAGCGTGCCCGGCGACGAGGCCGAGCGCACGGAGATCACACAGACGATCAAAGACTTCGCCACGGCCTGCCAGGAGACCTCCGGGAAGGTCCTGCCGTACATCGGGACGGTGAACGCCGCCCAGGACATGGACCGCATCCGCGAGGCCCTGGGCGACGCCAAGCTCAACTACTTCGGCATCTCGTACGGCACGCAGCTCGGCGCGGTCTACGCCACGAAGTTCCCCGGCAAGGTGGGCCGCTTCGTGCTGGACGCCCCGCTGGACCCGAGCGTCTCCATGCACCAGCGCACCCTGATCCAGACGGCCGGCTTCCAGCAGGCCTACGAGTCCTTCCTGGCGGACTGCGTCAAGGACACCGGCGGGTGCGAGATCGGCTCCGACACGGAGACCGCGAACGCCAACATCGGCAAGCTCCTGGACGAGCTGGACGCCGAGCCGATGGCGGTCGGGGACCGGCAGCTCACCCAGGGGCTCGCCGTCACCGGCGTCGCCGCCGCCCTCTACTCGGAGCTGAGCTGGCCCTTCCTCGACCAGGCGCTGGGCCTGGCGATGAAAGGCGACGGGCGGGGCATGCTGGCCCTGGCCGACAGCTACAACGGCCGCAACCCCGACGGCTCCTACTCGACCATCATGAGCAGCTTCCCGGCGGTCAGCTGCGTGGACAGCAGCGAGCGGCCGACCGCGGAGCAGCTGGCCGAGACCGAGGCCGAGGCGCTGAAGATCTCCCCGCTGTTCGGCAGCAGCGGGCTGGGGACCATCTGCACGGTCTGGCCGGCCCCCGGGAGCGACGAGGCCACGAAGGTCGACGCCACCGGCTCGGCCCCGATCGTGGTGATCGCCACCACCGGCGACCCCGCCACGCCGTACGAGTGGGGGCCGAAGCTGACCGAGCAGCTCAAGACCGCGACGCTGGTCACATACAAGGGCGAGGGCCACGGCGCCTACCTGTCCGGCGACGCGTGCGTGAAGAAGACGACGGACGGCTACCTGCTCGACGGGAAGGTCCCGGCGGAGAACACCACCTGCCCCGGCGCCTGACCCGGCGGGCGTTTCCCGTCACCGCCCTAGCGGCAGGCCGTCGGCTTGGGCTGCTCGGTCTCGTAGCGGAAGTCCACGGTGGCGAAGTGGCGCTCGAGCCGGTCCTCGATCGTCCCGTCGCGGTACATGGCGGTGATGATCTCGTTGAGCTTCTCGCAGGCCACCCGGTCGCCCTTCCGGAAGGCGACGCCGTACGGATCATCGGTGAGCTTCGCCCCGACGATCTTGAGGTTGCTCTTGCGGGCGCCGAACCCGGCGATCACCAGGTCGTCGCCGACCAGGGCGTCGGCGCTGCCGTCGAGCACCTTGTCCGCGCACTGCGACATATCCGCGGCCTCGACGGCCTCGAAGGCGACTTCGTCCTTGAGGATCCCGGCGGCCGTCGAGCTTTCCGGCACGCAGACGGCCTTGCCCCGCAGGTGCTCCACCTTGGTGATCTTGGAGCTGGCGCGGACCAGGATGTCCCGGTGGGCCAGGTAGTACGGCCCGGCGAAGGAGACCTGCTTGGCTCTCTCCGGGGTCATGGTGAAGGTGGAGATGATGAGGTCGACCCGCCCGTGCTCCAGCGCGGACACACGCTCGGTGTAGCCCACGGGGACGAACTTCAGGCCTTTCCTCGGCACCTCGAGCTCCTCCGCGATGCGCGCGGCCACGTCGATCTCGAACCCTTCGAGCGGGCCGCCGCGTGAACCGAGGGCGATTCCCGGCAGGCCCGTGCGATAGCCGACCCGCAGTTTCCCGGTGTCCCTGATCCGGTCGAGCAGCTTCGAGCCGGTGGAGGCCGTCGGGGTCGGGGTCGGGCTGGCGACCGGCGTGGGCGTGGGCGTGGCCGTGACGCCGTCGCCGAAGGTGGGGCCGAGCCGCACGAAGGCGACGGCCGCGGCCAGGCCGACGACCGCCACCCCGCTCACCAGCACGGGCCAGCGCCGCCCGGCGGCCGGGCCCGGCCGGTCCGCCTGGGTCAGGTCGATCGTGGCCATCTGGGCGCCCTCGGCCAGCACCTCGTCGGAGACCTCGGCGTCCTGGGCCGGGTGGCCGAGCAGGCGCCGGAGCACCTCATCGGCGGTGGGCCTGCGGGCCTGGTCCTTGCGCAGGCAGGCGGCCACGACGGGGCGCAGGTCCTCGGGGAGCGCGTCCAGGTCGGGCTCGTGGTTGACGACGCGGTTGAGCGTCGCCACGATCGTCTCCTTGGCGAAGGGGGCCTGGCCGGTGGCGGTGAAGACCATGGTCGAGCCCCAGGCGAACACGTCGGCGGGGCAGCCGACCTCCTCCCCGGCGATCTGCTCGGGCGCCATGTAGGCGGGGGTGCCGACCGCGCGGGTGGTGATGGTCCCGCTCTCGTCGATGATCTTCGCGATGCCGAAGTCGACGACCCGGGGACCGTCGGGGGCCAGCAGCACGTTGTCCGGCTTGAAGTCGCGGTGCGCGATCCCGGCGTGGTGGATGGCGGCGAGCGCGGTGATCGTGCCGACGGCGAGCTTCTCCAGCGCCTCCCCGGTCAGCGGCCCGTCGCGCCCGACGACCTGACGGAGCGACGGCCCGTCGATCAGCTCGCTGGCGATGTACGGCGTCTCGCCGTCGAGGTCGGCGTCGAGCACCCGGGCCGTGCAGAACGCCTCCACGCGCCGGGCGGCGGCGAGCTCCCGCGCGAAGCGGGAACGGGCGTGGGCCATCCCGGTGAAGCGCACGTGCAGCAGCTTGATCGCGGCGCGCTCGCCCTTGCCCGACTCCCCCAGATAGACGACTCCCTGGCCTCCCTCCCCCAGCCTGCCCTTCAGCTCGTAGTCCCCCAGCCGCGGCGGATCCCCCGGCCGCAGCGGTTCCATATCCGGCATCGCCGACCCCTCGTGCTACGGCGGTTTGCCAGAACATTACACACCTCCGGCCAGGACCGCCGCTCCCGCCCGAGCCGGCCGGCATAAGAACGGGTTAAACGAATTCGCTTAAGGAGTGTTTAACAGGGCTTCCGTTGAATCTGTGGCGACAGGAAGGGAAGCCCCATGAAAAGAATCCGGATGGCGGCGGCGCTCGTCCCGCTCGCCGTTCTGACCGCGTGCGGCCAGGCTCCGAAAGCCGAGGTCGCCACGGCGGGAAGCACGGCCTCCTCGACCGGTCCATCGGCATCGCCGTCCGCGTCCGCGCAGGAAGACGGGGTGAAGTACGCCCAGTGCATGCGGGAGAACGGCATCGACATGCCCGATCCGGAACCGGGTGGCGAGCGCGTGAAGATAGCGGGGAAAGTCGACAAGAATAAATTCGATAAAGCACACAAAGCCTGCCAGAAATACGCCCCGAAGGCGATGAGGGGTCCGGTGGACGACCCCCGGGCCCGCGACGCGCTGCTCGCGTTCGCCCGCTGCATGCGGGAGAACGGCATCGACATGGCCGATCCCGACTTCTCCGGCGGCGGTGGCGGGGTCAAGATCGGCGGCCCGGAGCTGAACCCCGACTCGCCGGAGTTCAAGAAGGCGCACAAAGCCTGCGAGAAGCTCCTGCCCGGCCGGCCCGCGGAGCGGTCGTGAGGCGCGGCAGGGTGGTCACCGGCGCCGCCACGGCCGTCCTGCTCGCCGGGGGCGGCGCCGCGGCGTTCATCATGACCGGCGAGGAGAACGGCACCGCGGCGGCCTCCGCCACCGCCCCCGCGGCGACCGCCGAGGTGACCCGCTCCGACCTGGCCGACACCGAGGCGGTGGACGGCACGCTCGGCTACTCGGACCGCCGGACGCTGCCCAACCACGCTCAAGGCACGGTCACCCGGACCCGCGACGAGGGGGCCGTCGTACGGCGCGGCGGCTGGCTCTACCGGGTGGACGGCCGGCCGGTGGTCCTGATGTACGGCGACATCCCCGTCTACCGCACACTGTCGTCCTCCACCTCGGGCAGGGACGTGCGCCAGCTGGAGCGCAACCTCAAGGCCCTCGGCTACGACCCCGGCGCGGTGGACGAGGACTTCACCTGGGAGACCGGGCAGGCCGTACGGGAATGGCAGGAGGACGCGGGCCTGGAGGAGACCGGGACGGTCGACGCGGCCCAGGTCGCCGTCGCCCCGGGCCCGGTCAGGATCGCCGAGGTCACCGCCGCGGCCGGGACGTCCGCCGGGCAGTCCGTGGTGACCACGACGAGCACCCGCAGGACCGTCCACGTCGACCTCGACTCCGCCGACCAGCGGCTCGCCAGGGCCGGCGCCCCGGTGACGGTGGACCTGCCCGGCGGCGGCTCCGTCGAGGGCCGCATCACCGGGATCGGCACGGTCGCCGAGCCGGTCGAGCAGAACGGCCAGCCCACCGGCGAGTCCACGATCGATCTGGAGATCATTCTGGACGACGCCGGGAAGCTCGGCCGTCTCGACCAGGCCCCCGTCACGGCGCACCTCCGCAGCGAGGTGCGCGAGGACGTGCTGTCCGTCCCGGTCGAGGCCCTGCTCGCCCTGCGTGAGGGCGGGTACGGCGTCCGCCTGGCCGACGGGCGCGTCATCGCAGTGGAGACGGGCCTGTTCGCCGCCGGCCGGGTCGAGGTGTCCGGCGAGGGCCTCGCCGAGGGTGTGGAGGTCGAGGTGCCGCGGACATGAGCGGCCTCGCGAACGGGGCGGAGCCCGTGGCCGATCCGGACGGCCCCGGAAACACGAACGGGACCGGGACCGGGACGGAGTCTGTGGCCGGGCCGAGCGGACCTGGGAACGGGCCGAGCGGACCTGGGAACGGGCCGAGCGGACCTGGGAACGGACCGAGCGGACCTGGGAACGGGACGGGACCCGTGGTCGAGCTGCGAGGCGCGGAGAAGAGCTACCCGGGAGGGGTCCGGGCGCTGCGGGGCGTGGACCTGCGAGTGGACGCCGGAGAGCTCGTCGCGATCGTGGGCCCCTCGGGATCGGGCAAGTCGACCATGCTCCACCTGATCGGCACGCTGGACCGGCCCTCGGCGGGGACCGTCGCCATCGCCGGGCACGAGGTGGGGTCGCTGACGGACCGGGAGCTGTCGGCGCTGCGCGCCCGGCACGTCGGGTTCGTCTTCCAGCAGTTCCACCTCGCCGACGGCGTCACCGCGCTCGACAACGTCGCCGACGGCATGCTGTACGCCGGGATCCCCCGGCGGGAACGGCGGCGGCGGGCCGCCGCGGCGCTGGAGCGGGTCGGGCTCGGGCACCGGCTGGGCCACCGGCCGAACGAGCTGTCCGGCGGGGAGCGGCAGCGGGTGGCGGTGGCCAGGGCGGTGGCCGGAGGGCCGTCCCTGCTCCTGGCCGACGAGCCGACCGGCAACCTCGACACCGCCTCGGGCGGCGAGGTGCTGGCCGTGCTGCGCGAGCTCAACGCCTCCGGCACCACCGTCGCGATCATCACGCACGACGAGGAGATCGCGACGGTGGTGCCGCGCAGGATCCGGCTCCGCGACGGCCTGATCGTCGCCGACGAGCGGACATCCCGCGAACCGGCATCCGGAGGGCGGGCACTTTCCGGAGGTGCAGGATGAAGCTGTGGCGATCGGACCCCGTGGAGCGCACGGAGCTTGCGGAGCCCATCGAGCCCGCCGAGCCCGCCGGGCGGCGGTCCGGACGGGTCGAGACCGTACGGGACCGCGGGCGGGGCGCGCTGGTGCCCGCGCGGCTCGGCTGGACCGACCTGGTCCGCGTGGGGGCCTCGGGGCTGCGGACCCGGCCGGGCCGGGTGATCCTGTCCGCGCTCGGCATCGCGATCGGCATCGCCACCATGGTCGCGGTCGTCGGGATCTCCTCCTCCAGTAAAGCGCGCCTGCTCGGCGAGCTCGACCGTCTCGGCACGGACCTGCTCACCGTCTCCCCCGGCCAGACCCTCTTCGGCGAGGACGCCGAGTTCTCGGAGAAGTCGGTCGTGATGGCCGCCGGGATCGGCCCCGTCACCGCCGTCGGCGCGACGGGCGGCACCGGCGAGAGCGTGCGGCGGACCGGCATGATCCCGCGAGGGCAGACCGGCGGGCTCGCCGTCCTGGCGGCCTCCCTCGACCTGCCCGGCACCCTCCGGACCCCGATGGACCGGGGCGTGTGGCTCAACGAGGCGACGGCGGCGCAGCGCGCGGCGGTGCTGGGCTCGGTGGCCGCGCGGCGGCTGGGCGTGCGGGAGACGGGCGACCAGGTGTGGATCGCCGGGCAGTGGTGGACGGTCGTCGGCGTGCTGGAGCCGTCCACGCTCGCCCCGGAGATCGACCGGTCGGTGCTCGTCGGGTTCGAGGCCGCCCGGCGGCACCTCGGCTCGGAGGGGAACCCGACCACGCTCTACGTCCGCTCCGACGACGCGTCGGTCGCCGCCGTACGGGACGCGCTGCCCAGGACCGTCAACCCGGAGAACCCGGAGGAGGTCGAGGTGAGCAGGCCCTCCGACGCGCTGGAGGCCAAGGCGGCGGCCGACGGGGCGTTCACGAACCTGCTGCTCGGCGTCGGCGCGGTGGCACTGCTCGTCGGCGGGGTCGGCGTGGCCAACACGATGGTCATCTCGGTCCTGGAGCGCCGCAGGGAGATCGGGCTGCGCCGCTCGCTCGGCGCCACCCGGGGCCAGGTCCGCAGCCAGTTCCTGGCCGAGTCGCTGCTGCTGTCCGGCATGGGCGGGGTGGCGGGCGCGGCGCTGGGGGCGGCGGTCACGGTCGGCTACGCGGCCGTGCGGGACCTGCCCGCGGTGGTCCCGGCCTGGGCGCTGGCCGGAGGCCTGGCAGCCACCTTGATCGTCGGGACGGCCGCGGGGATATACCCGGCGGCCCGCGCGGCCCGGATGTCCCCCACCCTCGCGCTGAACACGACCTGACCACGGGCCGTGCCCCGGTGTCCGGCCGGGCGGCGGGCTTCGCGTCCGCCGTCCGTCGCCTCCGGTCCGCCGTCCCTCCAGGCGGGCCGGGCACCGACCCTTATGCGATGTTTACCCGCCGCAACCCAGGATGGCCGCCATGCGGGTTCTCATCGCGGAGGACGAGCGGGTGCTCGCCGACATCGTGGCGACCGGACTGCGGCGCGAGGCCATCGCCGTGGACGTGGTCTACGACGGCGACGCGGCGCTGGAGCGGGCGGCGGTCAACGACTACGACGTGATCGTGCTGGACCGGGACCTGCCGGTGGTCCACGGCGACGACGTCTGCCGCCACCTGGTGTCCGGGCGGGTGTCGGCGCGGATCATCATGCTGACCGCCGCCGCGGACCTGAACGCGAAGGTCGAGGGGCTGACGATCGGCGCCGACGACTACCTGTGCAAGCCGTTCGACTTCCCCGAGCTCGTTGCCCGGGTGCGCGCGCTGGCCCGCCGCACCTCCCAGGCGGTCCCGCCGGTGCTCAGCCGGGCGGGCGTCACCCTGGACCCGGCCCGCCGCGAGGTCTTCCGGGACGGCCGGTACGTCGGGCTGAGCCCGAAGGAGTTCGCCGTCCTGGAGATCCTGCTGCGGGCCGAGGGCGCCGTGGTCAGCGCGGAGGACCTGCTGGAGAAGGCATGGGACGAGAACATCAACTACTTCACGAACTCGGTGCGGGTCATCGTGATGAACCTGCGCAAGAAGCTCGGCCCTCCTCCGGTGGTGGAGACGGTGACGGGCTCGGGCTACCGCCTGCTGGAACGCGGGGCGGCCCCGGAAGCCGGACGGTGAGCACGCGCGGCGGAGCGCGATCCGCGGATGGGCGCGACGGCGACGGGACGCGACCGGTGAGCGCCCGGCGGATCTCGGTGCGGCTGCGCCTGACCCTGGTCTACGGCAGCCTGTTCTTCGCCGCCGGCGCCATACTCGTGCTGGTCAACTACTTCTTCGTGGAGCGGGTGATCTCACAGACCGTCCTGGCGGCCAAGCCGGGCACGGTGTTCGGGACGGGCGGGCCCGTCATCCGGATCCCCGCCGACGCCGGCACCGTCCGGGCCGTCGCCATGACCAAGGAGATGTACCGCGAGAACATCATGACCTCGATGTTCCAGTGGTCGCTGGCGGCCGTCGTGATCGTCGGGTGCGTCGGGCTGGCCATCGGCTGGATCGTGGCCCGCCGCGTGCTGGCGCCGCTGCACAGGATGACCGAGACGGCCCGGCGCCTGTCGGAGAGCACCCTGCACCGGCGCATCGCCCTGGACGGCCCGCACGACGAGCTGCGGGAGCTGGCCGACACCTTCGACTCCATGCTGGAGCGCCTGGGCCGGGCCTTCGACAGCCAGCGCCGGTTCGTCGCCAACGCCTCGCACGAGCTGCGCACCCCGCTGGCGATCGACCGGGCGCTGCTCCAGGTCTCCATGACCGATCCCGAACTCCCCCGGCCGGTCAGGAGGGTCGGCGCCGAGCTGCTGGAGTCCAACACCCGCCAGCGGCGGCTGATCGAGGGGCTGCTCCTGCTGGCGCAGAGCGAGCGCGAGCTGACCGACCGCCGCCCGGCGGACCTGGCCGAACTGGCCGGGAGCGCGCTCACCTCGGTTCCGGAGGCCGCCGCCGACCTGTGCCCGGCCCCGGTGGAGGGCGATCCGGTGCTGCTGGAGCGGATGATCGGCAACCTGCTGGACAACGCGGTGAAGTACAACGACGAGCGCGGCCTGGTCGTCCTGCGCACCGGTCGGGACCGCTGGGGAAGCCTCGTCACCGTGGAGAACACCGGCCGCGTCGTCCCCGCCGGGCGGGTCGACGACCTCTTCGAGCCGTTCCGCCGCCTGGACCGCGACCGCACCGGCTCGGCCGGCGGCGCGGGTCTCGGCCTGTCCATCGTCCGCGCCATCGCCCTGGCCCACCGCGGCTCCGCCGAGGCCCGCCCCCGCCCCGACGGCGGCCTCGTGGTCACCGTACGGCTCCCGCCCGCCCCAGTCCCCTGACCTCTGTGAAAGCGCCGGGGCTCCTCATCGTGATACGACGACGCCCATCCCGGCGGTCCGGCCGTGATGAGCCGCTCACCGCGAGACGGCCGCGCCCGTCCCGCCGGCCCCGGCCACGACGTGGGCCGCCGAGCGGGACGCGAGGGTGAGCGCCCCGGGCAGGCCGGGGTGGAGCAGGCGGCCCGCGCGCTTCACGATCCGCCCGGCGACCAGCACGGTGTCCACGTCGCGCACGCCCGCGGCGGTGACCACGGCGCCGATCGGGTCGTGGACCGGGGCCAGTCCCGGGCCGTCGGTGCGCAGGAGCACGAGATCGGCCTGCTTGCCGGGGCGCAGCGACCCGATCCGGTCCTCCAGGCCGAGGACGGCGGCGCCCTCGATCGTGGCCATGCGCAGCACGTCGGCGACGGTCAGGCAGCCGCCCCGGACCCGGTCCGCCGCGAAGGCGGCGCGCATGACGGCGAACATGTCGCCCGGGACGTTCGTCACCGTGTCGACGCCCAGGCCGGTGGGGAGGCCCGCGGCGCGGAACCGGCCGGTCTCCGGGTCGCCGAATCCCATCTGCATCTCCACCGCCGGGGTCACGGACGCGACGCACCCGCCGCCGGCCAGCAGCTTCACGGCCTCGTCGGTGAACCCGTTGCCGTGCACGACCATGACGTCCGGCCCGAGCAGCCCGGCGGCGTGCAGCCGCTCGACCGCGCCGGTCCCGGTGGCGTGCAGGCTGATCCGCAGGCCGAGCTCGCGGGCGAGCCGCCAGTCGGCCTCGGCCCCGGCGATCGAGCCGTAGACCGGGCCCCAGGCGGCGAGGCCGGGGGTGACGAGGCCGGAGCCGCCGAGCGTCGCGGCGGTCCGCCGTACTTCGTCCTCCCGGCGTACGGCGTCGCCGCTGCCGGGGTGCGCGTAGGCGAAGACCGCTCTGATCCCCGACTCCCGCAAGCCCTGGATCGCCGCGTCGGTGTGCTCGGGGGTGAGCTGGACGTGCGACCAGTCGTGGAGCGTGGTGATCCCGGCGTCGAGCGCCTCCAGCGCGCCCCACAGGTTCGCGGCGTGCACGTCCTCGGCGCGGAAGGCGGGACCCAGGCGGCCGAGGATGAGGTCGAGGTAGCCGCCCAGCGTCATGTCGGCGGCGACGGAGCGTAAGACGCTCTGCCAGACGTGCCGGTGGGTGTCGACGAACCCGGGCAGCACGATCATGCCCGTCGCGTCGACGACCTGGACGTCCGGGGATCCGGCCTCCGCGAGCCCCGCGGCATGCGACGGCCCCGCCGGCTCGGGGAGTTCAGGGAGGCCGGCGGACGTCGCGAGTCCCGGCCCCACGGCGGTGATGACGCCGTCCTCGACCAGCACGTCGGTCCCGGGCAGGACGCGCGGCTCCGGCTCGGTGTCGATCACGGTTCCGCCGGTGATGAGAGTGCGCACGGAAGTCCCCTTTCGGAATAGCAATCAAGAAAGCTTTTTTGAAAGCTATCAGGTGAGGGAGATATCCTCAATCCCATGCCGAAAGGGGAGAGCGGCCGCATCGGAGAGCGCGACCACGTCGACGAGATGATCGAGGCGTGGCGGGCCGAGCTGCCGGAGACCGCCACCGTGCAGCTGGAGATCGTCAAGCGCCTCGGACGGCTGAAGGGCCGGGTCGAGGAGGTCACCCAGGCCGTGCTCGGGGAGCACGGCCTGACCTACGCCGACTTCGACGTCCTGGCGACGCTGCGCAGGGCCGGAGCCCCGTACCGGCTCAAGCCGAGCCTGCTGGCCGCGCGCTCCTCGCTCACCACCGGCGGGACGAGCAACATCCTGCAGCGGCTCACCGCCGCCGGGCTCGTCGAGCGCGAGCCCGACCCGGCCGACGGGCGCAGCTCGTGGGTGCGGCTGACGCCGCTGGGCGTCCGGCGCGCCGAGGAACTGGCCGTGGCGACCACCCAGGCCCACGAAGCCCTGTTCGCCGGCGTGCCCGAGGAGACCGCCCGGGCTCTGGCCGACCTCCTGCGCGAGGCGCTCCTCGCCCTGGGAGACCGGCCGGGCCCGTCATCGCGTCACCGGTGACCGGCGAGGCGGGGCGCCTCCGGGCAGCCGGGCCCGCGCGCGGTCACGCCCCGGCGGGGAGGTTCGGCGGGGTGAAGACGCCGAACAGGTTGCCGGAGACGTCGCGGATGTAGGCGAAGTCGGGCCCGTGGGGGTTGTCGAGCAGCTTGAACACGATCTCGCCGCCCAGCTTCTCCGCGTGCTCGCAGGTGACGGCGGTGTCGGCGACGACCACCGAGAAGACCCCGTGGTTGGGGAACTGGCCGCCGTTGCCGTACACCCCGCCCTTGGGACCCTCGGCGCCCGGGTAGCCGATCAGCCGGTAGTCCATCCCGCCCTTGGCGGAGTCCTCGTCGGTGGAGAACGTCCAGCCGAACAGGCCGCCGTAGAACTTCTCCGCGCCCTGCGGGTCGTCGGTGGCGATCTCGAACCAGGCGACGGTGTTGATCATCAGGTGTCCCTTCGGATTGTTTTCCTCGAACACCTCTACGATGAACCGTACTGACGACAGCCCTATGTCGGTGTTTTCATTCGAGTTTCGGATTTCCGAACACCAGGCCCGGCACCTCGGGGGAGAACCGCTCCGGCGGGTGCTCGGGGGAGGGCTCGTCGGTCTCCTCGGCCCTGGAGATCCGGTCGAGCCGGAAGATCCTGACGTCGCCGCGGCTGCGGCACCAGCCCACGAGATACCAGTGGCCGCCGCGGCCGCCGACGAAGACGCCGGGCTCCACCTCGCGCTCGGTGGCCTGCCCCTTGGAGTCGGTGTAGGCGATCCGCAGGACGCGGCGGTGCAGCAGCGCCTGCTCGATCACCCGCGAGACCCGGGGGTACGGCTCCGGCTCGACGAGCAGGTGCACCCGCCCGGCCAGCTCTCTGGCCCGGTCGCCGTCGAGCTCGGGCATCGCGGCCATCAGCTTGCGCAGGGCGCTGCGGGCCTGGGCGGAGAAGGGGCTGTCGCCCGCGCGGCTGAGCGCCACGGCGACCGCGACGGCCTCCTCCGGGGTGAAGTTCAGCGGCGGCAGGGACTTGCTCTTGTCCAGGACGTAGCCGCCGCGCCTGCCGGGCTCGGCGTAGATCGGCACGCCGGACTGCTGGAGCGCGGAGATGTCGCGCTCGACCGTGCGCACGCTCACCTCGAACCGCCCGGCGAGATCGCGGGCGGACCGGGGCCGGGGAGAGATCGCGCGCAGCTCCTCGACGAGGGCGTATAGCCGGTCGGTACGGTTCACATCCCCGACGTTACGGTCCCTCACCGACAACCCCGCCGCCCGGGGAACTTAACAGGATGGTCACACAGTTGAACAGCTAAAACGCCCTGGCTACGCTGGCCTGACACATCTCATTGGAGTTCAATGGCGCAGAAACACCCGATGGCGCAGAACCCCTCCGGCAAGTCCAACCCCCAGGCGAAGAAGTCGGGGAAGTCGGGCTCGAAGGCGTCCACGGTCATCACCCTCGGCACGATCGGCGTCGTCGCGCTGGTCGTCATCGGCTCGTGCGCGGCCGTTGACGACGACTACGAGGAGGTCAACGCCGACTGCGTCAACCTCGGCAACCAGCTGTCGGACGGCACCTACGAGGTCGTGGACGACGACTACTGCGACGACGACGGCTACCACGGCTCGCGCGGCGCCTACGGCTGGTACTACGGGGGATTCCGCTCCGGGACCAAGGTCTCGAAGGGCACCACCGTCAAGCCCTCCGACGTCTCCATCGTCAGCCGCAACGGCACCGTGATCCAGCGTGGCGGCTTCGGCGGCCGCGGCGGCTCCGGCAGCTGACCGCCGGCCGATGCGACGAGAGACCTCGCTCCCCCGCGACGGCTGGGAGCGCATCATCGAGAGCCAGGGCCTGGCCTACCACCGTACGGCCCACCCCGGCGGTCTCGACCGTCCCTACTGGGACGAGAGCGCGCACTACGTCTTCTCCATGGAGGAGGTCCTCTCCCTGGAGGAGCAGGTCGAGGAACTGCACCGCATGTGCCTGCACGCGGTGGAGCACGTCGTCGAGCGGGGCCGCTACGCCGACTTCGCCGTCCCCGAGTGGGCGGCGCCGGAGATCGCCCGCTCCTGGGAGCGGCGCGACCCGCACCTGTACGGCCGGTTCGACCTGCGCTACGACGGCACCGGCCCGGCCAAGCTGCTGGAGTACAACGCCGACACCCCGACCAGCCTGCTGGAGAGCTCGGTCGTGCAGTGGTTCTGGCTCAAGGACCGCCACCCGGACGACGACCAGTGGAACTCCATCCACGAGCGGCTGATCGACCGCTGGCGGGACATCGCGAAGGTGATGCCCACCGGGCCCGCCCACTTCGCCTGGACCAACAGGGACGAGACCGGCGAGGAGGCGATGACGCTCGCCTACCTCCAGGAGACCGCCGACCAGGCCGGGCTCACGACCGTCGCGGTGGCCATGGAGGACATCGGCTGGGACGGCCTCAACCTGCGGTTCGTGGACATGGAGCGCCGGATGATCCGTACGCTCTTCAAGCTCTACCCGTGGGAGTGGGCGATCGCCGACCCGTTCGGGGAGCGGGCCGTGCGCCAGCAGATCTCGATGACCTGGATCGAGCCGCTGTGGAAGATGCTCCTGTCGAACAAGGCGCTGCTGGCCGTCCTGTGGGAGCTGTACCCCGGCCATCCGAACCTGCTGCCCGCCTACCTCGACGGCCCCCGCGACCTGACCGCCCACATCGCCAAGCCGCTGCTGGGCCGGGAGGGCGCGAGCATGCGGATCGTCGGCCCCGGCCAGAACGTCGAGACCGGCGGCTCCTACGGCGCCGAGGGCTACGTCCACCAGGCTTTCGAGGCGCTGCCGTCCTTCGACGGCAGGCGGCCGGTGCTGGGCGCATGGGTGGTCTGCGACGAGTCGGCGGGGCTCGGCATCCGCGAGACCTCGGGGCTGATCACCGACGACACGTCGTCCTTCGTGCCCCACCGCATCGAGTTGTGAGGGCAGGATGGTGACGCCCCGCACCCCGGCCCCCGCAACCTCTTCAGCCCCTCGAACACCAACCTTCACCGCCCGGAGAGAATCCATATGACTCCCAGCCCGCAGCCGGTCCCGCTTCCCGACACGACCGGCACCGTCACCCTCGCCGAGACCCTCGTCCGGGACGCGCTCGCCATCGCCTCCTACGCGGCGCTCGGCGTGCTCCTGCTGATCATCGGCTTCTACGTGATCGACCTGGCCATCCCCGGCAAGCTCAGCCAGCTGATCAAGACCGACCGCAATCCCAACGCCACCCTGCTCAC
Source organism: Planobispora longispora (assembly GCF_016863135.1). Classification (GTDB taxonomy): domain Bacteria; phylum Actinomycetota; class Actinomycetes; order Streptosporangiales; family Streptosporangiaceae; genus Planobispora; species Planobispora longispora. Next base: position 6,854 of record NZ_BOOH01000021.1, on the reverse strand, counting down.
CTCCTCCGGCCTGGCCGCCGTCGGCCTGATCGTCGCGGCCTCCATCTGGTCCTCCGGCGGGGCGCTGCAGGAGGGACTGCTGGCGACGCTGGTCTACGGGCTGGTCGGCATCGCCGTGCAGACCGTGGCGATGATCCTCTTCGACCTGGCCGCCGGGATCTCCGTCCGCAAGCTGGTCTCCGAACCGGAGCTCCAGCCCGGCACGCGCCTGCTCGCGGTCACCCACCTGGCCCTCGGTCTGATCACCGCCGTCGCCGTGATCTAGCCCTCCCATGTCCACGACTCGGACGGGCTGGCGCATTCCCGGCGACCTGGCACTCTTTATTCCGTGAACGATCGGATCCGCGAGGACACCACACGCAGGCTGGAACGGGCCATGGGCTCCCTGGGCACGGCCGCCATGGCCAGAATGGACGAGCGGCTGCCGTGGTTCCGCGCACTGTCCGCCGAGGACAGGTCCTGGGTGGGGCTGGTCGCCCAGGCCGGGATCGCCGCGTTCGTGGAGTGGTTCCAGCACGCCGGGAAGGGACAGCCGGCGCCCAGCATCGAGTTCTTCGGCACCGCGCCCCGCGAGCTGAAGCGGTCCATCTCCCTGCAGCAGACCGTGGACATCGTCCGGACCGTGGTCGAGGTGGTCGAGGCGCAGACCGGAGAGCTGGCCGCGCCGGGCGGGGACGACCAGCTCCAGCAGGCGATGCTCCGCTACACGCGGGACGTCGCCTTCGCCGCCGCGCACGTCTACGCCCGCGAGGCCGAGGCGCGCGGCGCGTGGGACGCGCGCCTGGAGGCGCTGATCGTGGACGCCCTGGTCCGCGGCGAGGTGGACGACGGGCTGCACTCGTGGGCCGCCGCGCTGGGCTGGACCTCCTCGCCGGTGGTCGTGCTCGCCGGGCAGGCGCCCGACGACGACCCGCAGGCGGTGATCGACGGGCTGCGCGACCGGGGCCGCAGGGCCGGGCTGGACATGCTGGCCGGGGTCCAGGGCGACCAGCTGATCGTCATCGTCGGCGGGGCCGACAGCGTCTCCGCGGCGGCCAAGCACGTGGTGCCGCGTTTCGGCCCCGGCCCGATCGTGATCGGGCCGGAGGTGAGCGACCTGCACACCGCGGCGCGGTCGGCGCGGGCCGCGATCGCCGGGCTGCGGGCCGCCTCCGGGTGGCCGGACGCGCCCCGGCCGGTCCACGCCGAGGACCTGCTCGCCGAGCGGGCCATCGACGGCGACGAGGACGCCAGGGCACAGCTGGTCGAGAACGTCTACCTGCCGCTGGTGGGCACGCCGCTCCTCGACACGCTCGCGACCTATCTGGAGCAGGGCACGTCCCTGGAGGCGACGGCCCGGTTGCTGTTCGTGCACCCGAACACGGTGCGCTACCGTCTCCGGAAGATCACAGAGCTGACCGGATACCAGCCCACGGAGGGGCGTTCGGCCTTCACCCTCCAGGTGGGCCTCATTCTCGGGCGTCTGTCCGAACCGTCTCTGACGTAGGTGTCCTTACTTAATTCTGCCGAAACCTCCCCTGTATGTTCCCTACAAAAGATTGCGGACAAAGTTCATCCTGATCTCTATCCGTGTGGTGGACCTCTACAGGGCAGGCTGGATTTCGTGCTCGTCATCGTCGCTCCGGGCCAAGGCGCCCAGACCCCAGGCTTCCTGACCCCCTGGCTTGAGATCCCCGGCATCGCGGATCGGCTGTCCGCGTGGTCCGAGATCGTCGGCCTCGATCTGATCGCCTACGGGACCACCGCCGACGCGGACGAGATCCGTGACACCGCGGTCGCCCAGCCGCTGCTCGTGGCCGCGGGCCTGGCCGCCGCCGAGGTCCTCGGCGTCGTTCCCGCCTCCGGCGCGCCCGGCTCGGGCGCGCCCGGCATGGTCGCCGGGCACAGCGTCGGCGAGCTGACCGCCGCCGTCCTGGCCGGAGTCCTCACCGCCGAGCAGGCCCTGACCCTGGTCCGCGAGCGCGGCCGGGCCATGGCCGAGGCCGCCGCGATCACCGAGACCGGCATGGTCGCGGTGCTCGGCGGCGTCGAGGAGGACGTGCTCGCCTCGATCGACAAGCACGGCCTCACCCCGGCCAACATCAACGGCGCCGGGCAGGTCGTGGCGGGCGGCATGCTGGAGCGGCTGGAGGCGTTCAAGGCCGAGCCCCCGGCCCGGGCGCGCCTGATCCCGCTCTCGGTCGCCGGGGCCTTCCACACCGTCCACATGGCGCCGGCGGTCGACCGCATGCGCGAGACCGCCGCCTCACTCCCGCCCCGCGACCCGTCCGTCGCGCTGCTGTCCAACGCCGACGGCGCCGTGATCACCAGTGGAGCCGAGTTCATCGGGCGCCTGGTCGACCAGGTCGCCAACCCCGTGCGCTGGGACGCCTGCATGGCCACGATGGCCGAGCGGGGCGCCACCGCGATGATCGAGCTGCTGCCCGGCGGCACGCTCACCGGCCTGGCCAAGCGCGCGCTGCGCGGGGTCACCGCCGTCGCGCTGAAGACGCCCGACGACCTCGGCCCCGCCCGGGAGCTCCTCGCGTCCGGGTCCGACACGACCGGGGAAGGGTGATCGTCCGATGAAGATCTCACAGGGCGCCCCGGGCGCGAAGATCCTGGCCTTCGGCCACTACCAGCCCTCCAACGTGGTCACCAACGACGACCTGTCGAAGACCATGGAGACCAACGACGAGTGGATCCGCACCCGGGTCGGCATCCAGGAACGCCGGATCGCCGCACCCGGCGAGTCCGAGATCGACCTGGCCGTGCAGGGCGGCGGCAAGGCCATCGCGGCGAGCGGGCTGTCGGCCGCCGACATCGACCTGGTGATCGTGGCCACCTGCACCCTGGAGACGCAGATCCCGAACGCGGCCGGCCGGGTGGCCGCCCGGCTCGGCATCAACGCCCCCGGCGCCTTCGACGTGAACACCGCCTGCTCCGGCTTCTGCTACGCGCTGGCGGTCGCCAACGACGCGATCCGCGCGGGATCGGCCACCAACGTGCTGGTCGTCGGCGTGGAGAAGTTCTCGCCCTGGATCGACTGGACCGACCGGGCCACCGCGGTGATCTTCGCCGACGGGGCGGGCGCCGCGGTCGTCGGCCCGTCCGACACCCCCGGCATCGGCCCGGTGGTGTGGGGCAGCGACGGCGACAAGTCCGACGCGATCATCGTCAAGGACCGCCACTCCTTCCTCCATCAGGAAGGCCAGACCGTGTTCCGCTGGGCTACGACCTCGCTTCACCCGGTGGCCAGGCAGGCGTGCGAGCGTGCCGGGGTGGACCCCGCCGACCTCGCCGCCTTCGTGCCCCACCAGGCCAACGTGCGCATCATCGAGGCCATCGCGCGCAAGATCGGCGCCGACAACGCCGTCGTCGCCAAGGACATCGTGCTGGCGGGCAACACCTCCGCCGCCTCGATCCCGATGGCCCTGTCCCGGATGATCGAGCGCGGCGAGGTGGAGTCGGGCGGGCTCGCCCTGCTGCTGGGCTTCGGGGCCGGTCTGACCTACGCCGCCCAGGTCGTCGAGATCCCATAGACCGAGAGCACGCACAACCCCATACGGACCTCGTCGTCCCGGACGTTTGAGATCCTTTCCAGTGCTTGCGCGGCCCCGCCGCGCAGAACGAGAAGAAAACCGACCCAAGGAGAACACGCGACATGGCCATGACCGAGCAGGAGATCCTCGCTGGTATCGGCAAGATCATCAACGAGATCACCGGCATCCCGGCCGCCGAGGTCACCCCGGAGAAGAGCTTCGTGGACGACCTCGACATCGACTCGCTGTCCATGGTCGAGATCGCCGTCGCCGCCCAGGACGAGTTCGGCGTCGAGATCCCCGACGACCAGCTCAAGCACCTGAAGACCGTCAAGGACGTCATCGGCTACATCCAGGGCTGAGGCGTGACTCGGTGGGTCTTCGCCGGGGCGCGCCCGCGGCGGGGATCCACCGGACACGCCCCGGGTCGCGGCCACGGGCCTCGCCCACGGCGAGGATCCGCCCGCGACTCCCCGGGGGCCCGGGGGTCCTGACCGGGCCCCGGCGGCGCCGTCTCCCCCGGCACGCGGCGCCGTACCACCCTCACCTCGCCACCCGAGGACGCCGGGGACACGTCGGGGACGCCATCCGGTGACGAGAAGTCCCGGAGATCCCCGGCACCGACCGCGAGATCCAAGGAGTGCAGAACGTGAGTACAGACCGGGTACGTGTCGTCGTCACCGGGTTCGGCGCGACGACGCCCCTCGGTGGGGACGCCGCCTCGACCTGGTCGGCCCTCCTCGCCGGTCAGTCCGGGGTCCGCACGCTCACCGAGGACTGGATCGACTCGGTCCCGGTGAAGTTCGCCGCCGTCGCCGCCGTCGACCCGACCGAGGTGCTGCCCCGGCCGGAGGCGCGGCGGCTGGACCGGGCCGAGCAGCTCGCGCTGGTCGCGGCCCGCGAGGCCTGGGCGCACGCCGGGATCGAGAAGGTCGACCCCGAGCGCCTCGGCGTCGTGGTGGGCAGCGGGATCGGCGGCATCACCACGATCCTGTCCGCCTACGACACCTTCAAGGAGAAGGGCTGGCAGCGGCTCTCGCCGTTCACCGTCCCGATGCTGATGCCGAACGGCCCCGCCGGCTGGATCGGCATCGAGGTCGGGGCGCGGGCCGGCGTGCACGCGACCGTCAGCGCCTGCGCCACCGGCGCGGAGTCCATCGGCTACGCCATCGAGATGATCCGCTCCGGCCGGGCCGACGTGATCGTGGCCGGCGGCACCGAGGCGGCCATCCACCCGCTCAACATCGGCTCCTTCGCGGCGATGCGGGCCATGTCCACCCGGAACGACGACCCGCAGGGCGCCTCCCGGCCGTGGGACCGGGCGCGTGACGGGTTCGTGCTCGGCGAGGGCGCCGGCATCCTCGTCCTGGAGTCTGAGGAGCACGCCCGCGCCCGGGGCGCCACGATCTACGCGGTGGCCGCCGGCGTCGGCTACTCCGCCGACGCCCACCACATCGCCCAGCCGGAGCCGACCGGCGCCGGGGTCATGCTGGCCATGCGCCGCGCCCTGGAGAACTCCGGTCTCACCGGCCAGGACGTCAAGCACGTGAACGCGCACGCCACCTCCACCCCCGCGGGTGACGTGGTGGAGACCATCGCGATCAAGGAGGTCATCGGCGGCCACCCGCTGGTCACCGGGACCAAGTCGATGACCGGTCACCTGCTGGGCGGGGCCGGGGGCATCGAGTCGGTCTTCACCGTCCTGGCGTTGCACGAGCGGGTCGCCCCTGGAACGATCAACGTGGACGACCTCGACGACGGCATCGAGGTGGACCTCGTACTCGGCGGCCCCCGCACGCTGCCGGGCGGCCAGATCGCGGCGATCAACAACTCCTTCGGGTTCGGCGGACACGACGTCGCCGTGGCCTTCACCAGCGTCTGACAGGAGCTCCGTATGACCGTGCTCGACAACAGGGTGGTGACCGAGCCCTCCGACAAGGAGGCCGCTGATCCCCGGGATCCCCAGGTGCGCCTGGCGGCCCTCCTCGACGAGGGATCGATCCGGCTGATCACTCCGGAAGACCGCAGCGGCGTGCTCGCCGCGATGGGCCGCGTGGAGGGCGTGCCGGTCGTCGTGTTCTGCAGCGACGCCCGCGTCCAGGGCGGCGCGATGGGCAGCGAGGGCTGTGAGCACATCGTGCACGCCTACGACGTCGCGGTCCGCGAGCGGGTGCCGGTCATCGGCGTGTGGCACTCCGGCGGCGCCCGTCTCGCCGAGGGCGTCGAGTCCCTGCACGCGGTGGGCCGCGTGTTCGCCGCGATGACCCGCGCCTCCGGCGTGGTCCCGCAGCTGTCGGTGGTGGTCGGTCCCGCCGCCGGCGGCGCCGCCTACGGCCCGGCCCTCACCGACATCGTCATCCTCGCCGACGAGGGCCGCATCTTCGTCACCGGGCCCGACGTGGTCCGCAGCGTCACCGGCGAGCAGATCGACATGGCGGCGCTCGGCGGCCCCGAGCCGCACAGCAAGCGCAGCGGCGTCGTGCACGTGGTCGCCAAGACCGAGACCGACGCCTACGTCCAGGCCCGCCGCCTGGCGGTGCTCCTGGGCCACCAGGGCCGCATCCGCACCGAGGTCGACGAGGTCGACTTCTCCGACCTGCTCCCGGAGAGCGCCCGCCGCGCCTACGACGTCAAGCCCCTGGTCAAGGGGTTGCTCGACGAGCCGGGTGTCGAGCTGCACCCCAAGTGGGCGCCGAACATCGTCACCACGCTGGGCCGGCTCGGGGGCCGGACCGTCGGAGTGATCGCCAACAACCCGATGCGTCTGGGCGGCTGCCTGGACGCGGCCTCCGCCGAGAAGGCCGCTCGGTTCGTCCGGATGTGCGATGCCTTCGGCGTCCCGCTGGTCGTCCTGGTGGACGTCCCCGGCTACCTGCCGGGCGTCGGCCAGGAGCACGACGGCGTGGTACGGCGCGGAGCCAAGCTGCTGCACGCCTTCGCCGAGGCCTCGGTGCCGCGGGTCACGCTGGTGACGCGCAAGGCGTACGGCGGCGCCTACATCGCGATGAACTCCCGCTCCCTGGGCGCCACCAAGGTCTTCGCCTGGCCGACCACCCAGATCGCGGTCATGGGCGCGGTCGCCGCGGTCCGCATCCTCAAGCGCCGCGAGCTCGCGGCGGCCCCGGAGGAGGAGCGGGCCGCCCTGGAGACCAAGCTCGCCGAGGAGCACGAGATCCTCGCCGGCGGCCTCGACCGGGCCATCGAGCTCGGCGTGGTCGACGAGGTGATCAAGCCCGAGGAGACCCGCGGCGCCATCGCCCGGGTGCTGGCGCAGGCCACCCCGGCCCGCGGCGCCCACGGCAACATCCCTCTCTGAGTCACTCGCGCAGACGA
>NZ_BOOH01000020.1 GCF_016863135.1 Planobispora longispora | reverse complement strand
CGGCCGGGGCCGGTTGACATCGTTTAGGACGCCTGTCCTAATATGCCCTCTAGGACAGGTGTCCTAAAGAGTTCCGTCAGGCGGCCGGGCAGTGCGGGAGGTGGGGCAGTGGGCGCGGCGACGACCCGGGCTCATATCGTCGAGGCGGCCGACCGGCTGTTCTATCGGCAGGGTTATGAGCACACATCCTTCGCGGCGATCGCCGAGGCTGTTCACATCTCGCGGGGGAACTTCTACTACCACTTCAAATCCAAGGACGACATCCTGAGCGCGGTGATCGCCGCGCGACTGGAGAGCCGTCGGCGGATGCTGGAGCGGTGGGAGGCCGAGGAGACCGACCCCGCAGACCGGATCCGCAGGTTCGTCGAGATCGTGGTGACCAACCGCGCCGACATCCAGAGGTACGGCTGCCCGGTGGGCACCCTGACCACGGAGCTGGCCAAGCTCGGCCATCCCGCACTGGACGACGCCGGCGGCCTGTTCACGCTCTTCCGCGCGTGGTTGCGCGAGCAGTTCACGCAGCTGGGGCACCCGGCGCAGGCCGACGCGCTGGCGATGCACGTGCTGGCCTTCAGCCAGGGCGTCGCCACGCTGGCGCACGCCTTCCGGGACGAGGACTTCATCCACCGCGAAGTCCAGCGGATGCATGAATGGCTGAGCGCGTACTCCGCCGGCGCCCTGAGCGCCGCCCCCGGGGACGGCGCTCAGGCCGATGCCTGACACACCCGAGTTCAACGATTCCGAGAGGTCTTACATGTTCGTGGTGTTGCTGCGGTTCTCCGCAAACAAGGGCGCCGCCGGTCAGCACATGCCCGGCCACCGGGAATGGATCGAGCGCGGCGTCGACGACGGCGTGTTCCTGCTGGTCGGCGGCATCCAGCCGGGGCTGGGCGGCGCGATCGTGGCACACGGCACGTCGCGGGAGGAGTTGGAGAGCCGCGTGGCGGCCGACCCGTTCGTCGCCGAGGGCGTCGTCAGCGCGGAGATCGTGGAGATCGCGCCGCAGCTGGCCGACGACCGCCTGAAATTCCTGCTCGCCTGAGCGCGTCTCCTGCGGGCCCCGTCGTACGGCAGCACCGGGAAGGCTTAGGAGGCGCTGCCGTACCGGGAAGGCTTCGGGAAGGCGGGACCCGTACCGGGAGGGGGCGGGTGAGACTCAGACGGCGGCGTGCAGCCAGCGGACCGGCGCTCCCTCGCCCGCGTAACGGAACGACTCAAGCTCCTCGTCCCACTGCCGGCCCAGCATGCGGTCCAGCTCCTCCTCCAGCACCACTCTGCCCTGGCGGGCCAGCAACATGGCCGAACGCAACCGGTCCTCAGGGATCATGATGTCGCCGCTGGCCCCGATCACCGCCGTGAAGGCGCCCAGGGCCGGGGTGTAGGCGTGACGGGAGCCGTCGGCCTCCGGGGAGGCGTCCTCGGTCACCTCGAAGCGGATGCGTTGCCAACCCATCAACGACGAGGTGATGGCCGCCGCGGTTCCCGGGCGACCCTGCCATTCGGCCTGTGCGCGCACATGACCGGGCGCGGCGGGCTGGGGCGTCCACGTCAGGTCTACAGGCACGCCAAGGACGCCCGCGACCGCCCATTCGATATGAGGGCACAGCGCGGGCTGAGCCGAGTGGACGTAAAGCACGCCACGAGCAGACACCGGACCTCCCGTTTCGTACGAGGTGCGCCTTCCCCAACGGCCTCGTCCGCGGATGATCACAAGTGACTGAAGGAGAGACTACCGTCGGTTGCGACATCGCACCAGAGGGCGGTCATACCAAGATGGCGCGTTCCGCGCGGGCGCCGTACGAGCAGGTACGGATTTCACCATCCCACCGCGGTCGCGGAGTGCGACTTTACCTTTTGTTCGATCTTGTTCTCGAACAAAAGGTAAAACTCTGAATCGTCCCGGACACCGCCGGGATCGCGACGCCCCGGCGGACACGGCGGAAACCCGGGAGTTCACCGCTCCGCGCCGTGGGCATGCGGCATCGTTCGGGAAGCAGATCTCGACGGACACCGGACCGGAGGACATATGGACGCCGACATCGAACGGGTCGAACCCGTCCCGGGCTCACCCGCTCTGATCAGACCGGGCCAGATACTGACCGACGCCCCCGGAGCGGAGGCCGCGGCGCGCTGGACCGCCGCGGTGACCGAGGCCGAGGGCCTCTTCCGGCTCCGCCTCTCGCCCGGCGTGGATGTCTGCGATCTGGCGACCACGCTCAGGGACCGGGGTCACCGAGCCTCCGCCAACCACGTCCTGCGGGGCCAGCCTCTCTTCTTCGGAGGTCCGGCCTCCCGGCCCTTTCCCGCCGACCCGGTCCCCGCGCCTCCTCCCGGCGAGAGCCCCGTGACCGTGGCGGTGCTCGACACCGGCGTGGCCGCGCACCCGTGGTGGCGGGAGAGCCCCTGGTTCCGGGAAGGGCGCCACGACGGGCCTGAGCCGCCGGACTCCGACGGCGACGGCGACGGCGAACTGGACGCCCAGGCGGGGCACGGCACGTTCATTGCCGGACTGGTCCTGCGTTCGGCCCCGGGCGCGCGACTGCGCCCGGTCCGGGTGCTGGACGGCCACGGCGTCGGGGACGAGGCCGGACTGCTGCGGGCCCTGGCCCGCCTTCGGGACGCCCCTCCCCAGGTGGTCAACCTCTCCTTCGGCGGGCACACCTTCGACGACCGCCCCTCCCCTCTGGTCCAGGCGGCCCTGGAGGAGCTGACCGGCACGGCGGTGGTCGCCTGCGCGGGCAACACCGCCTCGGAGCGCCCCTTCTGGCCGGCCGCGCTCCCCGGGGTGACCGCCGTCGGCGCCCTGGACGCCGCCGAGGAGACCCGGGCGCCGTTCTCGGCCCACGGCCCGTGGGTGGACGCCTGCGCGCGGGGAGAGTGGCTGTCCAGCGCCTTCCTGGAGCACGGGGCCTTCCGGGGCTACGCGCGATGGAGCGGGACCTCCTTCGCCGCCGCCGCGGTCAGCGGCGTGATCGCGGCAGCCGCCGCCACGATGCCGCCGGCGGAGGCGGTGGACCGCGTGCTGGACCCGGAGCGCGCCCGGCGGATCCCCGGGCTGGGAACCGTGGTGCCGATCTCCCGGTAAAGTCTCACTCCGGGTAATCCCATGAACACTTTGCGCACCTGACGCGATCATGGAGGACCGGGTGATCGACCGGCACACGATCGACGCCGTCCTGGACGGCGACCAGGCGGCCTGGGACGCGATGGTCAAACGGCTGAGCCCTCTCGTCTGGTCCGCGGTCCGCTCCTACGGCCTGAGCCCGGCGGACGCGGCCGACGCGGCGCAGGGCGCCTGGCTGCGGCTGGTCGAGCACCTGCCCGGCATCCGCGACCCCGAGCGGATCGGCTCCTGGCTGTTCACCACCGCCAGGCGGGAGGCGTCGCTGCTGTGCAGGCGCAACCGGGACGAACGGCTGGTCCCCGATCCGGTCGAGCCGGACGGGCCGCCCGGTCCCGAGCAGGCCCACGCCGACCCGGCGCTGGCCGTGCTGACCGCCGACGAGGGACGCCGCCTCTGGCTGACCGTCGAGAGCATGAACGAGCCCTGCCGGTCGCTGCTGCGCCTGATGGCGCAGGCCCCCGACGCGGGCGTGCGCCAGCTGGCCGGCCGCCTGGGCATGCCCGCCGGCAGCTACGGTCCCACCCGGGGCCGCTGCCTCGACCGGCTCCGCGCCATGCTCGCACCGGAGGCCGCGCCGTGATGCCGCACCCTCCCGACGACGAGGCCCTGATCGCCGCGCTCCGCCTGGCCTCGGGGCTCGACCCCGTGCCCGAGCGCGTCTCAGCCGCCGCCCGGGCCGCCTTCGCCCTCCGGCTGCCGGGCGCCGCCGTGGCCCGGCCGGTCGCCGTGCCCGCCCCGTCCGGCGTGCGCTCCGCCGGGCGGGACCGCCTGCTCCGGTTCGGCGCGGACGGACTCGTCCTCGACCTGGAGATCGAGCCCTCGGCCGGGCTGGTCGATCTGGCCGGGCAGATCACCCCCCATCCCGGGGCGGGAGCCCTGGTCGAGGTCCGCACCCCCCGCCTGACCGAGTCGCGCGACCTCTCTCCGGCCGGCCGGTTCGCCGTGACCGGCCTGCCCCCCGGGTGGTTCAGCGTGGTCTGCCACCGCCCGGACGGTCCCCCCGTCGCGACGGTCTGGACCCGGATCGGGCCTTGACCGCCGTCCCCGCCGGCCTCCCCGGTCACACCACCGCCCTCCCCGGTCACACCACCGCCCTCCCCGATCACGCCGGCGGTCTTCCCGGCCAGGCCGACGATCTCTCCGGCCGCACCGGTGCCCCTTCCATCCACACCGACGATCTCTCCGGCCGCGCCGACGCAGGTCCCGTCCGGGCCGCCGAACGCGCGGTCCGCATGGCCGCGGACGACCCCGCCGCCGCCGGAGACCTGGCGCGCTCCGTGCTGGACGCCCTGGGAATCGAAGCGGCGTCGGCCGGGTCCGGGGCTGAGGCGGCGTCGATCGCCTACCGGGCACTGGCCCTGGCCGCGCGCGAGCTGGGCGACCTGCCCCTGGCCGAGGAGCACCTGGACCGGGCCGTGGACATCGCGCTCACGGCCGGGATGCCGCACCGGGCGGCCCAGGCCCGGCTCTCGCTCGTCGCCGTCCAGGCCGAGCTGGGCCGTCCCCGCCAGGCCCTGGCCGTCGGCTTGGAGGCCGAGCCGTACCTCACCCCGGCCGAGACGGCCAGGCTCGGCGTGAACCGGGCGGCGGCCCTGATCCGGCTGGGCCGCCACGAGGAGGCGATCCGCCACTGCGACCGCGCAGAGAGCCTCCTCGGCGACGATCCCGTCTTCCTCTCCGGGGCGATGCTGAACCGGGGACTGGCCTGCGTCTACCTCGGCAGGTTCGCCGCGGCCGAGACCGACCTCGCGCGGAGCGCGGAGCTGGCGCGGGCGGCGGGACTGGAGCACGTGCTCGCGCTGGCCGAGGGCAATCTGCCGTTCCTGGCCGCGCGGCGAGGCGACCTGCCCGCGGCGTTCGCCGCCTACCTGCGCGCGGAGCGGAGCCTGTTCGGCTGCCCGGAACGGCTGGCCACGGTCCGCTGCGACCTGGCCGGCGCGTTGATCGACGCCCACCTCCCCGGCGAGGCGCGGGTGCTGCTCGACCTCGCGGTGCCGGAGCTGACGGCGGCGGGCGCGGAGACCGCGCTGACGGAGGCCCGGCTGATGCTCGCCCGGGCTCAGCTGCGCTCCGGCGACCTCCGTCACGCCCTCGACAGCGCGGAGCTGGCCCGGACGGAGCTGACCGACCAGGGGCGGACGGCCGAGGTCCCGCTCGCCACCGAGATCGTCCTGCGCGCCCGGCTCCGGCTGGACCCGCCCGGCGAGCCCTCCCCTCACCGGACGCGTCCCGCGGCCGGACCGGCCGGCGACGCTCCGGGGGGCACGGGCCTGCTCGCCGAGATGGTGTCGTGCGCGGGCGACCTCGAGGCGGCGGGTCATCCGTCGGAGTCCCTCCGGCTCACCGCCGCGGAGCTCGCGCTCCACCTGGGTGACGGCCGCACCGCGCACGCGCAGCTCGACCGGCTCGCCTCGGCCGGGCGGGGGGTGGTGGCGCGGCAGGCGACCGCCCTGCGGCGGGCGGCGGCGGGAGACCGGCGCGGGGCGTTCGCGGCGATCCGCACGGGGCTGGCCGGGGTGGGCGCGGACGCGGCGCGGCTGAGTGATCCCGCGGTGCGTGCGCACGCCGTACGGGCCGGTGAGCCGCTGGCCGGGCTCGGCCTGTCCCTCGCGCTGGAGACGAACCGGGGCGAGAGAGTGCTGGCCTGGGCGGAACGGTGGCGGGCCGTCGTCCGCGGCGCGGGGCGGCCCTCCGCACCCGATCCCGGGGAGTTGCGGGCCGCTCTGGGCGAGAGCGCGCTGGTGGAGTTCGTCCGGCACGGTGACGACCTGGTCGCCGTGGCCGTCACCCCCGGCCGGATCACCCTGCGCCGGCTGGGTTCCCGCGCCGCCGTCGCCGAGGCGACCGTCAGGCTCCGGTACGGCCTGCGCCGGGCGCACCTGCGGGACGGCCCCGCGTCCGGCACGGCGGGGGAGGCCGCCGCGGTGGAACGGCTGGTCCTCGGCCCGTTCCTGCGCCTGCTGGGCGATCGCCCGCTGGTGGTCGTGCCCACCGGCGCCCTGCACACCCTGCCCTGGCCGGCGCTCCCGGCGAACGCGGACCGGCCGGTGACCGTCGCGGCGAGCGCCGCCGCCTGGCTGGCCGCGCGCCGCGCGCACGCCCTACCCGGCGGGGGTGGGAACGGCGCCGGGACCGTCGTGGTGGCCGGCCCGGGAGTGCGGTGCGCGGAGGCCGAGGCGGGCATGGTCGCCGCGCACCGCCCCGGGACCGAGCGGGTCGCGGCGACGCGGCGGGCGGTCACGGCGGCGCTGGAGCGGGCGGCGGTGGCGCATCTGGCCGCCCACGGCACGTTCTGCGCGCACAGCCCGCTGCTGTCCGGCATCGACCTCGACGACGGCCGGCTCATGGCCTACGACCTGCTCCGGCTCCGCCTGTCACCGGGCCTGGTGGTGCTGTCGGCGTGCGATACGGGCATGGCGCGCGCACCGGCCGACGGGGCGCCGCTGGGGCTGGCCGGGACGTTCCTGGACCGGGGGGCGCGGTGCGTGGTGGCGGGCCTGGTGCCGGTGCGCGACGAGGAGACCCTGACGCTGATGACGGCCTTCCACGGCCTGCTGGCCGCCGGTCACCCGCCCGCCCGGGCGCTGGCCCTGGCGGGCGGGAGGACCGGGCTGGGCGGGGTCGCCGGGTTCGTCTGCTTCGGGTACGGCGATCAGCCGGTGGCGACCGGCCGGGAGGGGTCGGCCACCCAGTTGGACCAGGACCCCACGTAGAGGGCCGCGGGGATGCCCGCCACCTCCAGGGCCAGCACCTGGTGGGCGGCCGTCACGCCGGAGCCGCAGTAGACCCCCACGTCGACGCCGGGGACCGCGCCGAGCGTGTTGAACCGCTCGCGGAGGAACTCCGGCAGGTGGAAGCGGCCGGCGGGGTCGACGTTCTCCGTGGTGGGCGCGCTGGCCGCGCCGGGGATGTGCCCGGCGACGGGGTCGATCGGCTCGACCTCGCCCCGGTATCGCTCGGCGGCGCGGGCGTCCAGGAGCAGGCCGTCGTAGGCCAGCTTCGCGGCCGTGTCGGCGTCGAGCATGGGCATGCCGCCCGGGCGCGCGGTGAAGTCGCCGGGCGCGGGCTCCGGCACGTCCGCGGAGAGGGGGCGGCCCTCGGCTCTCCAGGCCCGCAGGCCCCCGTCGAGGACCCGGACGTCGGAGTGGCCGAAGTAGCGCAGCGTCCACCAGGCACGGGCGGCGGCCATCGCGTCGGCCTCGTCGTAGACGATCACGGGCCGGGAGCCGGAGACGCCCAGGCGGCGCATCGCCTCCTGGAAGCGGCCGGTCTCCGGGAGCGGGTGACGGCCCCCGGGCCCGGCCGGGGCGGCGAGGTCGGCGTTCATGTCGCAGAAGACCGCGCCGGGGACGTGCCCCTCGCGGTAGGAGTCGCGCCCGGGCGGCCCGCCGAGCTTCCAGCGCACGTCGAGGATGACGGCCCCGTCCAGCGCGGCCAGGTCCGCGGGTGTGATCAGCGGGTTCATCGGGTGCTCACCTCCAGCATCGGGACGTACTGCTCCGCGGGGGTCAGCGAACCGTGGTATCCGGTGAACGACGACTCCAGCGGCTCGGCCTCCGAGGCGACGATGACGGCGTCGTCGCTGGGCACGGCGACCACGTCGCCGATCCTCGGCAGCCACTCGTCGCGCACGCGCGGCCCGAACCAGCCGGAGGCCACGGCCTCCTCCCGGGAGGCCACCCACGCCCTGCCCGCCAGCAGGCCGCGCCAGGTCTCCAGCACGGCCCCCGCGGCTCCGGGCGCGGCGTAGACGTGCCGGGCCCTGGGTTCCCCGCCGAGCAGGGCGACGCCCCGGCGCAGCTCGGGGACCGCGTCGACGTCGACGCGCTCGGCGGCGTTGACCATGCCGTGGTCGGCGGTGACATACATCGCCGAGCCGGGCGGGAGCGTCCCGGCCAGGCGCTCGGCCATCCGGTCCACCAGGGCGAGCTGGTCGAGCCACTCGGGGCTGCCCCAGCCGCACAGGTGGCCGAAGGAGTCGAGGTCGCCGTAGTAGACCGTCACGTGGGCGCGCGGTTCGGCCAGGGCTCGGCGGACTCCCTCGATCCGGTCGTCGACCTCGTCGGCGCCGATGAAGCGCACGCCCCGGTAGACGGCCCGGTTGAACCCGGTGCCCTCGAAGTAGGCGGGGCCGACGTAACTGGCGGAGATCCCGGCCGCCGCCGCCCGCTCGAAGACGGTCGGGGTGGGCTGCCAGTCCTCGGGCTCGATCGGCTCGCCGGGAGTGGTCCAGCGCAGGCAGTTGAACAGGTGGCCCGCGCCGGGCACGGCGACCTGGTAGCCCAGCATGCCGTGCTCGCCCGGGGGCAGGCCGGTGCCGAGCGTGCCGAGGCTGGTCGCGGTCGTGGCGGGGAACCCCGCGGTGAGCGTCCGGTCCAGCCGGGAGGACAGGAACGGGGCCGTCTCCGGGTGGGCGCGCAGCAGCTCCGCGCCCAGGCCGTCGACCAGGAAGAGCAGGATCCGCTCCGCGGGGGCGAGCCCGAGCGGGTTGGCGGAGTCCATCCCCAGGACGGCCAGCAGCGAGGCGGACAGGTCGGCGAGCGAGGCCTCGCCGTACGCCGGGACGAGGGGGCTCACGAGGCGGCGCGGGCGGTCGCCTCGGACAGCGCCTTGGCGAAGGCCAGCACGTGGGAGACCGCCTCGGGCCCGTCGGCCGCCTCGCTCACCCGCAGGGAGAGGTCGTCTGCCGTGATGGCGCCGGTGTAGCCGTGGTCGGCCTCGCAGTTCTCGTCGCCGCAGGTGGCCGGCTCCAGGTCGACGTGGGAGATCGCGCCCCAGCCGATGGTGAGCGTGACCTCGGTGGGCGGCACGCCCGGCACGTAGGAGGCGGGGTCGGGGACGACCCGGGTCACGGCGACGGACTGGATCCGGCTCAGGCGCACGGCCTCGGTGGTCGTGGAGGCGTGCGCGGCCGAGACCCCCTCCACCGCGGGGTGCTCGTCGGTATGGCAGACGAGCAGCCGGGTGGGCGAGAGCACCAGCACGGTGACGTGCCTGCGCACCTCCATGGCCGGGTCGAACGTGGCCTCGTGGTGCACCACGTAGGCGTTCACCTGCTCCTTGCCCAGGGCGGATTCGACCGCGTCGGCGACCAGGTCGGGGTAGTAGCCACTGCGGTCGATCGCGTCGCGCAGGCCGGCGGACGGGAGTCGGGTTTCCCTCATGGGTCCATCCTGCCCTGTCCGGGGTGGCGGTTTCATCCCGAGCGTCTCTCGGTACGGCCTCCGCCGGGCCCGAACCCGGTCCCGGACCACCCGAACCGCCCGAACGCCCGGACCATCCGGACCATCCGGGCCGGCCGCCAGGTGGAAGCCGTCAGACACGACCGGCCGGTCAAGAGCCCCTCAGCTGAGACGGCGCGGGCCGTCGTCGGGCCGGGGCCCCTCGGGGCTGCGCAGGACGGCGCGCGCGCCCAGCACGATCACCCCGGACTCCCCCACCAGCACCGGGTCGAGGTCGAGCCGCGCCACCTCGGGCAGATCGTCGGCCAGCTTCCCGACCCGGACCAGCAGGTCCTCCAGCGCCTCGACCGCGACCGGCGGGTAGCCGTACTCGCCGAACAGCAGCGGGGCCGCGCGGGGCGCCCGCACCAGCGCCGCCGCGTCCTCGGGCGTCAGGGGGGCGAGCCGGTACACCTCGTCGCGGAGCAGGCGGGCGGTCACCTCGCCGAGCCCGAAGGAGACGACCGCGCCGAACGCGGGATCGTCCACGACGTTCACCACGGTCGGCACCGCGGGCTGGGGCACCATGCGCTGCACCGCCAGCACGGCGTCCGGGCCGAGCTGGCGCGTCAGGTCCGCGAAGGCGTCCCGCACCCCGTCGGGCCCGGCCAGGCCCAGCCGCACCGTCCCGGCCCGCTTGGCCGCCTCCGGGTCGGCGGCCTTCAGCACCACCGGCCAGCCCAGCCGCTCGGCCGCGGCCACGGCCTCCTCCGGCGAGGAGACCACCTCGGCGGGCCAGATCGTCAGCCCGTAGCGGGCCAGCAGCTCCGACGCCTCGACCTCGGTCCGGACGTGCTCGCCGGGGATCTCCCGCAGCGGGCCGGTGTGCGGCGGATTCTCGATCATCCGCTCCACGAGCTCCCGCGCGGCGGCGGCGTCCACGTCGCCGATCTCCACCGGCGTCCCCGCGGGCTGCTCGCGCCAGCGCGCGTACCGCACGACGTGGGCCAGGGCGCGGACAGCCTCCTCCGGGGCCGCGTAGGACGGGATCGACCCCTGCTCGGGGGCGGGGCCGGTGCGCAGCTCGGGCGGCATGCCGAGCTTGCCCTCGAAGGTGGTCAGGACCGGCTTGCCGCCCTCCCGGGAGACGCGCAGCAGCTCGGCGGCGACCTCGGCGGCCCGGCCCGGGATCGGCGGCATGTAGATCGCGACGACGGCGTCCACCTCGGGCAGCAGGGAGGCCAGGGCCGTGCCGTACTCGGCGGCGCCGGCCCGCGCGCCGAGGTTGACCGGCGGGCGCGGTTCGAGGCCGGCCCGCGCGCAGGCGTCGACGGCGAGCAGGGCCAGCGCGTCGGAGTTGCTCACCAGGCCGACCCGGGGCCCCGCAGGCAGCGGCTGGCAGGCCAGCAGCTGCGCCACGTCGAACTGCTGGATCAGGTCGTCCACCCGGATCACCCCGGCCTGCTCGAACAGCGCGCTGAGCGCGGTGTCGGGCAGGCCGAGCACGGGGGCGGCGTGACCGGTGGGCACGCCCTGGGTGGTGCCGCCGCTCTTGACCACCACGATCGGCTTGCGCCGGGAGATCCGGCGGGCCAGGCGGGCGAACTTGCGCGGGTTTCCCAGCGACTCCAGGTAGAGCAGGATCACGTCGGTGGCCGGGTCCTCCTCCCAGTACTGGAGCAGGTCGTTGCCCGAGACGTCGGCGCGGTTGCCCGCCGAGACGAACGAGGAGATGCCCATGCCCCGCTGGGCGACCCGCTGCAGCAGCGCCGTGCCCAGGGCGCCCGACTGGCTGAAGAAGCCGACCCGGCCCCGGCCGGGGATGGTCGCGGCGAGGGTGGCGTTCAGCCGGACCGCGGGGTCGGTGTTGGCGATGCCGAGGCAGTTGGGGCCGACGACGCGCAGGCCGTACGCGCGGGCGATGCGGACCAGCTCGTCCTGGCGGGCCCGTCCCTCGGACCCGGTCTCGCCGAACCCGGAGGAGACCACGATCAGCCCGCGCACGCCCTTCTCCGCGCACTCCTTCACGACGTCGATCACCGCGTCGGCCGGTACGGCGAGCACGGCGAGGTCCACCTCGCCGTCGATGGCCGTCACGTTCGGGTAGGCCCGCACCCCGGCCACCGCCCGCGCCTCGCGGTGGACCGGGTAGACCGGGCCGGTGAAGTCCGCGCCGAGCAGGTTGCGCAGCACCGTCTGGCCGACGCCGCCCGGCTCGCGGCCCGCGCCGACGACCGCCACCGAGCCCGGGGTGAGCAGCCGCTCGATGGAGCGGGCCTCGGCCCGGTGCTCGCGGGAGGCGGTCACCGCCTGCGAGGTCTCGGTCGGGGTGAGGTCGAGCGTCATCCGTACGACGCCGTCGGCGAAGCGGCTCTGCGCGGTGTAGCCGGCCTGCTTGAGCACCGCCATCATCTTCTGGTTGGCGGGCAGCACGTCGGCGACGAACTTGGCGATGCCGTTCTCCCTGGCGGTCTCGGCCAGGTGCTCCAGCAGCACCGAGGCGACGCCGCGGCCCTGGTGGGCGTCCTCGACCAGGAAGGCCACCTCCGCCTCGCCCGGCTCGATCCGGTCGTAGCGGATCACCGCCACCATCTCCGTGCCGATCGTGGCGATCAGCGCGACCCGGTCCACGTAGTCGACGGTGGTGAACCAGGTCACCTCGCGGTCCGACAGCCGGGGCCGGGGCCCGAAGAAGCGGAAGTAGATCGACTCCTCGGAGAGCCGGGAGTAGAAGGCCCGCAGCCGATCCGCGTCGGCGGGCTTGATCGGGCGCACGTGCGCCGTGCCCCCGTCGGACAAGACGACGTCCGCCTCCCAGTGGGCGGGATACTGAGCATCCACAGTCCCGAGAGTAGACGCGAATCTCACATGTGGGATCAGCCGGGCGGATTCACGCAACGCTTGTGCATCGACTACGACCCGGTCTTCGATCCGAGCCCCATTACCTGGCCGGAAGCTGTTAGGTTTTTGACGGCTCCATAAGCACGTCGGCATCGAAGGCAACAAGGTGGTGACATCATGACGCGGGTGGTCGTGGTGGGCGATCTCATGACCGACGCGGTCGCGCGGGCCCGCTACCCACTGGCAAGAGCCAGTGACACACCGGCCATCGTCACCATGCACGGCGGCGGCTCCGGGGCCAACATCGCCTCCTGGCTCGCGGTGGAGGGCGCGGAGGTGGCCTTCATCGGCCGCCGGGGCGCCGACATCACCGGCCGCAACCGTGACATGGAGCTGATGGGGTACGGCGTCGACGCCCGCCTCGTCATGGACCCCGAGCGGCCGACCGGCACCTGCGTCGTGCTCGTCACGCACAAGGGCGAGCGCACCATGCTCTCCGATCCCGGAGCCAACGCGGCCCTGTCCCCCGAGGACCTCCCCCGCGACCTGTTCTCGCAGGGCGGTCACCTGCACGTCTCGGGCTACACCCTGATCAACGAGGGGTCCCGCGAGGCGGGTCTCGCGGCCCTGGAGATGGCCCACCGGGCCGGGATGTCCATCTCGGTCGACTGCTCCTCCTCGGCCCCGCTGGAGCGCACCGGGGCCGAGCCGTTCCTGGAGTGGACCCAGAGCGCCAAGCTGCTGTTCGCCAACGCCGACCAGGCCAAGGTCCTGACCGGCCGCGACGAGCCCGAGGCCGCCGCCAAGGTGCTCACCGCCTGGTTCCCCCAGGTCGTGATCAAGCTCGGCGCCGAGGGCGCGCTGTGGTACAGCGCCAGCAACCGCGGCGAGCCGGTCCGCGCCCCCGCCGAGTCGATCGAGCGCGTGGTCGACGGCACCGGTGCGGGCGACGCCTTCGTCGCGGGCTTCCTCCCGGCCTGGCTGGAGGGCAAGCCCCCGGCCGACTCCCTCGCCGCGGGCAACGGCCTGGCCGTCAAGGCCCTCGCCCACCTGGGCGCCCGCCCGCGTCTCTGACGCTCCCGGCCGGGCCCCGCTCCGGGGCCCGGTTCCCTCCTTCCGTCTCCGGCCCCGGCCGGGCCCGCTCCGGCGCCCGGTCCGTCCTCATCCCCGGCTCCCGAACCGTCAGCCGGCCTTCCCCGCGATCACGTCCAGCGCCTTCCTGGGCGCCGTGCCGAGCACCGCGCGCAGTTCGCCCCCCGTACCGTCCAGGAATCCGTGGGCGATCGCCGAATACGTTCCCACCAGCATCGGCGTCTGGAACGGCGCGGCGCCGGAGGCCGCGATGCGCGCGCGTGCCTGCGCCATCGTGCCCGGCCGGTAGACCCCGCCCAGCGCCTCGGCCACTTCAGCGCCGCCGACGGCCTCCTCCCCGACCAGGTCGTACACCTCGCCCGCGTGCGGGGCCGGATCCAGGGCGACACGGCACGCCGCGTCGGCCAGATCCCGGCGGGCGACCGCCGCCAGCTTCCCCCCGCCCAGCGGCGCGGTGATCCGTCCCTCGGCGTCCGGAGCCGCCAGCCACGCGAGCAGCTCGGCGTACAGACCGTTGCGCAGGATGGTCCATGCCGCCGTGCCGGACCGCAGGCGCCGCTCGGTCCAGCGGTGGGGCAGCGCGTACGGCAGGTGGTCTCCGGCGGAGGCCAGGCTGGTGTAGACGATGTGCCCCACCCCGTCACGCTCCGCGGCGTCGATCACCGCCCCGTGCCGGGCGATCACCACGTCGTCCTCGCCGTACCCGGCCGAGATCAGCAGCAGCGTGGTCACGCCGGCGAAGTCCAGGCTCGCCGGGTCGTCGAAGTCGACCCGGCGCCGGCCGTACTCCGGATTCCTGCTGGCGAGCACCACATCCGCACGCCCGGCCAGCCCCGCCGCGATCAATGTGCCCAGCTCACCCGAGACGCCCGTCACCAGAAGCATTTTCATCCCCCTTAGGGTGGTTCTCCTGGAGAACCACCCTGGCGCTCCCAGCCGCGCCCGCGTAAGGAGGCACATTCATGTCAGCCACGCACACCGCGGTAACCACCCCCGCACCGGCCGTCTCCTGCGCCGAGGACTGCGGCATCCGCGACGTGCTCGACCGCATCGGCGACAAGTGGTCCGTGCTCGTGGTCGTGGAACTGGCCCACGGCAAACGCCGCTTCCGTGAACTCCTGCGCGCCGTCGACGGCATCTCACAGCGCATGCTCACTCTGACCGTCCGCCGCCTGGAACGTGACGGGCTGGTCAGCCGCACCGTCTACCCGACAGTCCCGCCGCAGGTGGAATACGAGCTCACGGCCACCGGCCACAGCCTCACCCACCTGCTCAAGGCCCTCGCCGACTGGTCGGCCGCGCACCGCGAGAGCATCGCCGAATCCCGCCGGCGCTGGGACGCCGAGAACCCCGGCTCCGGCGTCCACTGACCCCGCCGCCCCGGTGAGATCACTCCCCCTGGCGCGCCGAGCCCCCGTCCGCTCCGTCCGCCTTCACATCGGCGCCCTCACCGGTCGTCTCGCCCAGGCCGGCCGCGCCCGGCGGCATGGCGGAGCCGGTGCCGTGCGCCCGGTCGGCCGGATTCGTCTCCGCGTCCGGATAGGACGTCTCCAGCGGCGAGCCGGCGCTGCCGACGGTGTCCTCCATCCGCTGGTCGGCGGGCGTGCCGGGGTCGGAGGCCCAGCTGTCGTCACGTTCGGTGTCGCTCATGGCGCTCACCTACCCCGGCGGCCCTGCTTCTACCGGGGCGTACGGCCCGCGTGACGGGACCGCCGTCAACGATGCACGCACGGCGACGGCGGCGGCCGAAGTGTCGGGCGGGCCCGGCGGCTCGGCGGTCAGCTCGTCACCGCCAGGGCCAGCGGCAGCACGGCGGGGGCGCCGGCGTGGCGGAGCAGGGCGGCTCCGAGGGTCATCGTCCAGCCCGTGTCGACGCGGTCGTCCACCAGCAGGACCGGGCCGCCGGCCGCGGCGACCGCCGGGCCCAGGGCGGCGGGCATGGCGAGGGTGCCCCGGACGGCCTGGACCCGCTGGGCGCTGTTGAAGCGCCGGGCGGGCGGCCCCGACCGGTAGCCCAGGTCGCCCAGGTAGGACAGGCGGCCCACCTGGGACAGCCGCTCGGCCAGGCTGCGGACCAGCTGGGGGCGGGCGGCCGAGGGCACCCCGACCACGGCGACCGGGCGCTGCTCCCACTCCCAGGACGACAGCACCGTGACCACGGCGGCGAACACGTCGTCGGGGACCGGGCCGTCGGGGGCGCCGTCGGCGAGCAGGCCGCGCAGGCGGTTGCCCCACCCGATGTCGGTGAGGCGGCCCAGCGCCCGGCCGGGCTCGGCGCCCAGCTCCGGCTTGATCCGTCCCTTGAGGTCGCTCAGCCCGATGGGCCACTGCTTGCGGGTCTCGATCTCCACGCCGGGCCGGTGCAGGCTCTGGGACGCGCGCTCGACCGCGTCCGCCTCGACCTCGGGCGAGCGGTGCACGCCGGTGCAGTTGTCGCAGCGTCCGCAGGGCGCGGCCGACTCGTCGTCCAGCAGGCGGCGGAGGAACTCCTCGCGGCAGCCGGTGGTGCCGAGGTAGTCGAGCATGGCCTTCTGCTCGGCCTCGCGCTCGGCCGCGACCCTGGCGTAGCGGTCGGCGTCGTAGACCCACTCCTCGCCGGTGGCCTCCCAGCCGCCCCGGACCCGGCGGACCGCGCCGTCCACGTCGAGGACTTTGAGCATGCTCTCCAGGCGGGTGCGGCTGAGGTCGACCCGGCTCTCCAGGGCGGCGGTGGACATCACCCCGCCCTCGGCCAGCGCGTCCAGCACGCTCCGCACGACCGGCTCCGGCGGGAAGGCCAGTGAGGCGAAGTAGGCCCAGATCTCGCGGTCTTCGGCGCCGGGCAGCAGGATCACCTCGGCCCGCTCGACCCCGCGCCCGGCCCGGCCGACCTGCTGGTAGTAGGCGACCGGGGACTGCGGGGCGCCGACGTGGACCACGAACCCGAGGTCGGGCTTGTCGAAGCCCATGCCCAGCGCGGAGGTGGCGACGAGAGCCTTGATCTTGTTGTCCAGCAGGGCCTGCTCGGCGGCGAGCCGCTCGGCCTGCTCGGTCTGGCCGGAGTAGGCGGCCACCTCGTGCCCCTGCTCCCGCAGGTAGGCGGCGATCTCCTGGGCGGCGGCCACGGTGAGGGTGTAGACGATCCCGGAGCCGGGCAGCTCGTGCAGGGTGCGGGCGAGCCAGGCCAGACGCTGCTCGGCGCCGCGCAGCCGTACGACGCTCAGGTGGAGGCTCTCGCGCTCCAGCGGCCCGCGCAGGACGAGCGTCTCCTCGCCGAGCTGTTCGGCGACGTCGTGGGTGACGCGGGCGTTGGCGGTCGCGGTGGTCGCCAGGATCGGCACGCCCTCGGGGAGGTTCTCGAAGAGCGTGCGCAGCCGCCGGTAGTCGGGGCGGAAGTCGTGGCCCCAGTCGGAGATGCAGTGCGCCTCGTCCACCACGACCAGGCCCGCGCTCTCGGCGAGCGCGGGCAGGACCTGGTCACGGAAGTCGGGGTTGTTGAGCCGCTCGGGGCTGACCAGCAGCACGTCGACCAGGCCGTCGGCGACCTGCCCGTAGATCTCCTCCCACTCCTCGGGGTTGGCCGAGTTGACGGTGACCGCGTGGATCCCGGCGCGCTCGGCGGCGGCGATCTGGTTGCGCATCAGCGCCAGCAGGGGCGAGACGATGACCGTCGGCCCCTCGCCCAGCTCGCGCAGGAGCGCGGTGGCCACGAAGTAGACCGCCGACTTGCCCCAGCCCGTGCGCTGCACCACCAGCACCCTGCGCCGGTCCATGACCAGCGCCTTGATGGCAGACCACTGGTCCTCGCGCAGCCTGGCGTGCTCTCCGGCGAGCGCGCGCAGCCGCTCCTCGGCCTCTTCCCGCAGCATCAGCTCTTCGCTCACCGGTCCTTGTTATCAGGTCCCGGTGACGTTTCGCCCCGCCGCCGGATTTCAGCTGGTCCGGTACTCGGGGTCCAGGTGCTCGGGGAAGGCGTTGATGGTGACGCGGTGCATGCGGCGCCGTTCGGTGTAGTCGGCCACCGCGTAGTGCTGGGTGCCCCGGTTGTCCCAGAAGGCCAGGGTGCCCGGACGCCAGTTGAGCCGGACCTGGAACTCGGGGGAGCGGATGTGGTCGATCAGGTACGGCAGCAGCGCCTCGTTCTCCCGGTCGTTGAGCTGGACGAGCCTGGTGGTGGAGGCGCGGTTGACGAACAGCGCCTTGAGCCCGGTCTCGGCGTGCACGCGCACGACGGGCCGCTCGATCGGCGGCCACTTGGCCTGGATCTCGGCCAGGTCGAAGTCGTGCCCCTTGGAGATGGCCTTCTTCATCGAGGCGGTGATGTCGTGGATGGCGGTGAGCTCGTCGCAGAGCCGCTGGATGGACGGGGAGAGCGCCTCGTAGGCCATGCAGGCGTTGGCCCAGAGGGTGTCGCCGCCGACGCTGGGCAGCTGGACGCAGCGCAGCAGCGATCCCATCGGCGGGATCGGCTCGAAGGTGTTGTCGCTGTGCCACTCGTCGCCGCCCTCGCCCTTGGGGTCGATCTGGTCGAGGACGTGGATGGCGGAGCCGCTGTCCTTCTTGAAGGCCGGGTGGTTGATCGTGCCGAAGTTCTCGGCGAAGCGGATGTGCTCCTCGTCGGTGATCTGCTGGTCCCTGAAGAACAGGACCTTGTGCTTCAGCCAGCCCTGGCGGATCTCGTCGACCTCGCCCTGCGACAGCGGTTTGCGCAGGTCGACGCCACTCACCTCGGCGCCGATGTGCTTGGTCACCTGCTTGAACTCGATCATGTCCGGACGCTCCTCCATCGGTGGCCGCATGCCGGTCACGGAGGCGGCCAGGCCGCGCGTGACCCGTTGTCCCAAGCGGAGCCCGACCGCGCCAATCAAGCAACCGCTTGGTCAAGCATATGCCCGAACCGCGTCCCGGAAGAGAGTGACGTGGGTCACTCGCAGGAGAGAATCTCCGCGTGGGCCGGGGGCTCCCCGCATGCGCAAGCCCCGGCGCCCGACGGGGCGCCGGGGCTTGCGGACTGCCGGGGCCCGGTGGAGCGCCGGGCCTGGCGGAGTGTCAGAGCTCGGCGGACCGTCAGATCCTGCGGAGCGCCGGAGCCCGGCAGATCGTCAGAACCCGGCGGCCCGCCGGGAGCCGGCGGGCGGTCACGCCTTCAGCGCCACACCGCCGTAGGTCCACACGCGCGACAGGTCCACGCCCTTCTCCTGCTCGTCCGGGTGCCAGAGCGGCACCTGGACCAGTCCCGGCTCCAGCAGCTCCAGGCCGCCGAACTGGCTCAGCACCTCCGCGTGGGTGCGCGGCAGCAGCGTCGTCCTCTGCCGGGCGGCGACGTCGGCGAGCGCCGCCGAACGCTCGGGGCTGACGTCGGAGGCCATCTGCGAGACGGCCAGGTAGCTGCCGGGGGCCAGCGCCTTCATGTAACGGGCGAGGATCCCCGCCGGATCCTCCGCGTCGGTGACGTTGTGCGTCACCGAGACGACCAGCAGGGCCACCGGCTCGCCCAGATCGAGCAGTTCCCCCGCCTCGGCGAGGACCGCCTCGGGCTCACGCAGATCCCCCTCGAGCATGCGCACGCCCGCGCGCTTGGCCAGCAGCGCCCTGCCGTGATTGACGACCACCGGATCGATGTCCACGTAGACGACCCGGGAGTCCTCCCCCGCGATCTCGTGCACGTTGGGACTGGTCGGGAACCCGGTCCCGACGTCGAGGAACTGGCGCACCCCCAGCCCCGCCAGGTGGCGCACCACGCGCACCAGGAAGCGCCGGTTGGCCAGCGCGATGTCCCTGACGTCCGGGGCGGCGGCCAGCCCCTGCTCCGCGGCGGCGCGGTCCGGCGGGAAGTTGTCCTTGCCGCCGAGCAGGTAGTCGTAGATCCGGGCGGGGTGCGGGCGGCCCATTCCCAGGTCGGGCGCGGAATGCTGACTGTCGTCGGACACGGCTGCTCCGTCAGGGGGGAAGGTACGGAAAGATCCGGTGTTGATCATGCCGTGTCACGACATGAGCGGCAATAGACCGGCGGAGACCGCACCGCCGTGCCGTCGCCGTACCGCCCCGTGGAGCCGGACGCGGCGTGTCGCCGGAAGGAGGTCAGAGGGACGAGCCCGAGCGGGGGCCATCAGATCTCCTCGACCGACCCGCACTCCCCTTCCTTCATCGGGGCCGACTCACCGTCGTAGGCGTCCGTCACCGGACCGTCCCCTCCCTCCTGCAAGGTGAAGTCGGGCTGCAGGAAGGCGCCGGTGGAGTCGCACCGGATCCCGGCGCTCCACGCGTTCGCCGTCTCGCCATCCCAGTTCCGGAGCTTGCCCCCGGGCCTGTCCCGCCAGAACAGGTGATGCGCCTTGACGTAGGTCATCACCCTGACGATCGGCTCCTGCTTGCCGGCGGGCCGTACGGCGTAGACGAAACGGGCCTCGTAGTCCACCCTCAGCTCCGGTTCGCCGTCCGCGTCCTTGGCGGCCACGGGGGTCAGCCTCCCCTGAACCTTGATCACGTCGCCGACCAGCTCCGTCGTCCCCGGCGCGAAGCTGTTGACCCACCCCCGGGTGTCCTTCTCCGGGTCCTTGTGATCGAGGTCCTTCAGGAAACCCTTGCGCTGCTCCGGATCGAGCAGCGCGGCGTAGGCGTCCGGCTTCCCGCCGAGCAGCGTCTGCCGGTCGAGGTAGGCGGCCTGCAGCAGGCGGCTGCTGGTCTCCAGGGCCGAACGGACGTCCTCGGCGGAGAAGCTCCCCACGGCCTCGGCCTCGGGAACCGCGATCCCCGCGGCGCCGTCGGCGAACTTCTCCGCGGGCGACCCCCTGAACGGCGCATCGGCGGTGATCACCGCCGGGTCGGCCATCTCCGCCAGGACGCCTCCGGCGATTCCGCAGCCCGCCAGCGTCCCCGCAAGGAGGGCCGCCGTGATCGTCATCATCGCTCGTCTCAGCATGGCGGGATATTAGTGATAAACCACCCACCCCTCCGCCCGGTGAGACCTTCGGGCCGTGGTTTCATGAGGGCCACTATGGACGTCACCACCTGGTATCTCGAGCAGACCTCCCCCGCCGATCTGATCCCCGCCAAGCCTTCGGCGATCGAGCTGGACATCGTCCGCGCCGAGATCCCCTCCCCCGAGCTCAACCGCTTCCTCTACACCGCCGTCGGCGGCGACTGGCAGTGGACGGAGCGGCTGCCGTGGACCTGGCGGGAGTGGAGCGAGTGGCTCGGCCGCGGCGTGGAGACCTGGGTGGCCTACCACCGCGGCACGCCCGCCGGATACGCCGAGCTGGTCCCGCAGGACGGCGCGGCGGTCGAGGTGGCCTCGTTCGGCCTCATGCACTGGGCGATCGGCAAGGGCGCGGGCGGGCGCCTGCTGGAGTTCTGCGCGGCCCGCGCCTGGGATCTGGCCGAACGCCGCCCCGACCGCGAGCCGACCCGCCGGGTCTGGCTGCACACCTGTTCCCTCGACGGCCCGGCGGCGCTCCCGGCCTACCAGGCACGCGGGTTCCGGATCTACGACAGCAGGCTCAACGTGCCCGGCGACGAGGACGAGGGCGTCACCCCCGGCCCCTGGCCCGGCGCCGGCCCGCGCGCCGGCTCATGACGACACGGCGGCCGGGGAGCCACGCCCGCCGCGGGGACCGTCCGCATGACGACCGGGGGCCCGCGCCCACCGCGGAGATCATCCGCCTCCGGTCGCGAATCGCCGTATCCGCCGGTCAACCGCCACCCCATATCCCCACATAACGGTCCGTCACCACGGTGAAGTCGCGGGCACCCCCCAGACTTCGGCAGAATGTTCGACATGGCCCGACGGACGACCACACCCCCGCCTGACGAGGACTTCGAGGAGCGGATCGTCGATATCGACGTGTCCGCGGAGATGCGCACCAGCTTCCTGGAATACGCATACTCGGTGATCTACCAGCGCGCGCTGCCCGACGCCCGCGACGGTCTCAAGCCGGTGCAGCGCCGCATCCTCTACTCGATGAGCGAGATGGGCCTGCGGCCCGACCGGGGACACGTCAAGTCGTCGCGGGTCGTCGGCGACGTCATGGGCAAGCTCCACCCGCACGGCGACACCGCCATCTACGACGCGCTGGTCCGCATGGCGCAGCCGTTCTCGATGCGGTTGCCGGTGGTCGACGGGCACGGCAACTTCGGCTCCCCCGACGACCTTCCCGCCGCGATGCGCTACACCGAGGCCCGCCTGGCCGCCTCGGCCATGGCCATGGTGGAGTCGATCGACGAGGACACCGTCGACTTCAAGCCCAACTACGACGGCCAGGAGACCGAGCCCACGGTCATGCCGTCGGCGTTCCCGAACCTGCTGGTCAACGGGGCCACCGGCATCGCGGTCGGCATGGCCACGAACATGGCGCCGCACAACCTCGCCGAGGTGGTCGCCGCCGCCCGCCACCTGATCAAGAAGCCGGACGCCACGCTCGACGAGCTGATGCAGTTCGTCCCCGGCCCCGACCTGCCCACCGGCGGCATGATCATGGGGCTGGACGGCGTCCGCGACGCCTACGCGCGCGGCCGGGGCACCTTCCGGATGCGCGCCACGTGCTCGATCGAGCAGGTCAGCCCCCGCCGCAAGGGCATCATCGTCACCGAGCTGCCGTTCAACGTCGGCCCCGAGCGGGTGGTCACCAAGATCCGCGAGCTGGTCACCGCCAAGAAACTCCAGGGCATCTCCGACCTGAAGGACCTCAGCGACCGGCACCGGGGCCTGCGCCTGGTCATCGAGATCAAGAACGGCTTCATCCCCGAGGCCGTGCTGGAGGAGCTCTACCGGCTGACGCCGATGGAGGAGAGCTTCGGCATCAACAACGTGGCCCTGGTCGACGGCGAGCCGCGCACGCTGGGCCTGCGCGAGCTGCTCCAGGTCTACGTGGACCACCGCCTCGACGTGGTCCGCCGCCGCTCGGCGCACCGCCGCCGCAAGCGGGAGGACCGGCTCCACCTCGTCGAGGGCCTCATCATCGCCCTGCTCAGCATCGACGAGGTCATCCGGCTCATCCGCGCCTCCGACGACTCGGCCCAGGCCCGCCAGGGCCTGATGGAGACCTTCGAGCTCTCGGAGATCCAGGCCAACTACATCCTCGACACCCCGCTGCGCCGCCTGACCCGCTACGACAAGCTGGAGCTCGACCGGGAGAAGCAGACCCTGCTCGACGAGATCGCCGAGCTGACCGAGATCCTGTCCTCCGAGAACCAGCTGCGCAAGGTCGTCTCCAGCGAGCTCGCGCAGGTCTCCAAGACCTACGGCACCCCCCGCCGCACGGTCCTGGTGGAGGCCTCGGGGGTCACGAAGAAGACGGCGGCCCCGCTGGAGCTGGAGGTGGCCGACGACCCGTGCCTGGTGCTGTTCTCCTCCACCGGCCTGCTGGCCCGCACGGCCGACGCCACCCCGCTCCCGGGCGAGGGCAGGCGCACGACCCACGACGTGCTGGTCTCGGTGGTGCGGAGCACCGTGCGGGGCGAGATCGGCGCGGTCACCAGCGAGGGCCGGATGATCCGCGTCCAGGTGGTCGACCTGCCGACGCTGCCGCCGGCGACCGGCCTGCCGTCGCTGTCCGGCGGCCACCCGATCTCCGAGTACGTCACGCTGAACCCCGGCGAGACGGTCGTGGGCATCGGGTCCCTCGATCCCGACGGGCCCGGCCTGGCGCTGGGCACCGCGCAGGGCGTGGTCAAGCGGGTCGTGCCCGACTACCCGCCCAACCGCGACGAGTTCGAGGTCATCGGGCTCAAGGACGGCGACACCGTGGTCGGCGCGGTGGAGCTGACCTCCGAAGACCACGACCTGGTCTTCATCACCTCCGACGCGCAGCTCCTGCGGTATTCCGCCTCCGTCGTCCGGCCGCAGGGCCGCCCGGCGGGCGGCATGGCCGGAGTCCGGCTGGACGACTCGGCCCGGGTCATCTGGTTCGGCGCCGTGGACCCGGCCCTGGAGTCCCGGGTCGTGACGATCGCCGGATCCTCCACCGCCCTGCCCGGCACTCAGATCGGCGGGGCGAAGATCTCCGACTACGCCGAATACCCGCCCAAGGGCCGTGCCACCGGCGGCGTGCGCGCCCAGCGGTTCCTCAAGGGCGAAGACGTGCTGCTGCTCGCCTGGGCCGGCCCCGGCCCGGCCCGCGCCGTCTCGGCCACCGGCAAGCCGGTCCCGCTCCCGGATGAGCTCGGCCGCCGCGACGGCTCCGGCCTCCGCCTCACCCACACCGTGGCCGCGGTGGGCGGCGCCCTGGGAACGACCGTCCACGTGCCCGCCGGCGAGCCCAGGTCCGCCGGGGAGAGCGAGGAATAGCGGGGGACGACGCCCTCCGCCGGGGCCGCCTCACAGATCTTCGCCGTGACCGCCGATCGGGCGGCCGCGGCAGGCGAGAAGACGTGCGAAGCGGGCCCCGCGAGGCGACGTGGGCTCCAAGCCGCAACCCGGCCCAGGAAGCGGCCACGCGCCCCCTGAGTGCGGTTCCGGCCCGGGAGGACCAAATACCCCTCGGATGCACCTCAGCCCCTCAGGGCACGACTCAGCCCCTCGGGATGCGGCTCAAGGCGTTCCGGGGCGGTCTCAGGGCGTCCTGGGGTGACCTCAGGACGTTCCGGGGTGACCTCAGGACGTTCCGGGGTGACCTCAGGGCAGACAGAGGCAGAAGGGGTGACCGGCGGGGTCGAGGTAGACCCGGAATTCGCCGTCCTCGCTGGGCTGGTGCTCGTGCTTGACCGCGCCGATGGCCAGCACCTCGGCCTCGGCCCTGTCCAGGTCGTCCACGGTCACATCGAGGTGGAACTGCTGCGGCCGGTCCGGGTTGGGCCAGTCGGGCCGCTGGTGGTCGGCCGCCAGCTGGAAGCAGAGGCGCCCCGTCCCGTCGGTGACCACCACCCAGTCGTCCTCGACGCTGGTGATCTCCCAGCCGACGAGGGCGCTGTAGAAGTCGGCCAGGCGCTTCGGGTCGGGGCAGTCGATGACGACGGATCGCATCCGGGCGATTCCCATGATTCCTCCCACGCGAGACACCATCAAACAGATGATGACGGTGTTCCGATCGATTCGCCAGGAAACTGCCCCGACCCCGCGCGGACATGCGTCAGGATCGCGACCGCCGAGGCGGCGTCCGACGCCCCGGGCGGCCGTTCAAACCGGAGGCGGCCGTTCAAACCGGAGGCGGCCGTTCAGACCGAAGGCGGCCGTTCAGACCGGCGAACCCTGAAGAAGGGAGGTGATCTCGGTGAGCAACTGCCTGGGCTCTCCGGTCTCCCAGAAGCGCACCAGTTTGGCGATCTCATCACCGGGCTGGAAATCGCCGAAACCATGCGGGCCGAAGCGTCCCGCCGCCGCCAGCGCCTCCAGGAACGGGTCGTCGTCGGCCAGCGTCTCGACATAGGCGGTCGCGTCGAGCAGCGCGAGCGCCGAACGCGCGTTGCGCCCCCTGTCGCGGACCTCCACCCGGTCCAGCTTCCTTCTGGCCTGTTCGCGCAGATAGCCGGCCAGGGATTCGCTCCTGCTCATGACTCTCTCCATGTGATTGCTTTGCGTCACGGCATCATTACCTATAGCGAGCGATGATCGCGCGATCTTCTGTAACTTGGCCGCCGGTGGCCCCCCGGAAATATCTACGAAACGGGCATGAGGGATCATTAACCCGATGATTCCGCTGACCGAGAGGTGTATCAGGTGACCGCCTTCGACGACCTGCTGGCCGCCAACGAGGAGTTCTCCGCCACGTTCACCGACGCGGAGCTGACCGGGAGAGCGGCCCAGGGGCTGGCCATCGTCACGTGCATGGACTCCCGCATCGACCCGCTGGGGGTGTTCGGCCTGAAGCCGGGCGACGCCAAGATCCTGCGCAACGCGGGGGCCCGGGTCACCGACGACGTCCTGCGCACCCTCGTCCTGGCGGTCACTCTGTTGAACGTGAGCCGGGTGCTGGTCATGCCGCACACCGACTGCGGGATGGCGAAGGTCACCGACGACGACGTGCACCGCCTCGCCGCCGAACGGGGGGTGGACACCCGCAGCCTGGAGTTCCACACCGTCCCCGACCAGGACGCCGCCCTCCGGCACGACCTGGTCCGGATCAGGACCAGCCCGTTCCTCCCGCAGGACATGCCCGTGGGCGGGGCCATCTACGACGTGCGCACCGGGAAAATCCTCCCCGTCGAGCTGTGACGGCTCCGGCCGTACGGTGACCGCCGGACGGCCGCCGCGCCGTCCCCACCGCGGCCACGCGCCTGGGGGATCGCGTGGACCCGGCGGATCGCACCCCCGCCGCGGCCACGCGATCCGCCGGGCGCACCCCTCCGGGGACAGGGTCTGGCAAGCCAGAGGAATACCGGCGCCCGTGCCGGGAACGGGCAGACGCAATCATCCGGTCAATTCTCGGCAAGGAGTTGTCTCGTGGCAGCGCGGTACGTGGTGAAGAAGACCTCTGCGGGATTCCGTTTCAACCTGGTGGCCGGCAACGGTGAGATCATCGCCACCAGCGAGTCGTACACGACGAAGGCCGGCGCGTTGAAGGGCATCGAGGCCGTCAAGGCCAATGCCAACGCCCCCGTCGACGACCAGACCGGCAACTGACGCCGCCGGGGCCGGCGGCCCGTGAGCCGTCCACCGCCGGGGCACCGGGGCAAGAGCCACTGGCGCCCCGGCGGCAGGCGCAGCCATGGAGATCGGCGCCCCTGCTCTGAACCGGTGCGCCCGCCCTGGAAGCGACATTCGCCCGGAGTGCGCCTCTCCCAGGGGCGACGTCCGTCTGAAGCACGCCTCTCTCGGGGGCGACGTCCGCCTGGAGCGCGTCTTCTCCGAGAACGACGTCCGCCTGGAGCGCGTCTCCCGGGTCTTCCGCCTGCCGTACGACAGCCGGGATCCGGGGCGCGTCCTGTGGCCGCACCATGCGGATCACCGCCGGCGCGGAGATCCGTAAGGTGCGCTCTAGGCGTCGATGTGGTCGCGGTCGACCTCGGCCGCGCTGCTGACGATGAACTCCCGGCGCGGGGCCACGTCGCTGCCCATGAGCAGGTTGAAGATGTGCTCGGCCGCCTCGACGTCTTCGATCCGGACCCGGCGCAGGGTGCGGTGGCGGGGCTCCATCGTCGTCTCCGCCAGCTGGTCGGCGTCCATCTCGCCCAGACCCTTGTAGCGCTGGACCGGATCCTTCCAGCGCTTGCCGCGGCGCTCCAGGTCGCGCAGGACCCGGTGCAGCTCGGCGTCGGAGTAGCAGTAGACGTATTTCGCCTGGCCCCGGCCCGGATTGGTGATCTCGATCCGGTGCAGCGGCGGGACGGCGGCGAAGACGCGCCCCGCCTCCACCAGCGGACGCATGTAGCGGTGGAAGAGGGTGAGCAGGAGACAGCGGATGTGCGCGCCGTCGACGTCGGCGTCGGCCATCAGGATGACCTTGCCGTACCGGGCGGCCTCGATGTCGAACGACCGGCCCGAGCCGGCCCCGATGACCTGGATGATCGCGGCGCACTCGGCGTTCTTGAGCATGTCGGAGACCGAGGCCTTCTGCACGTTCAAGATCTTGCCGCGGATCGGCAGCAGGGCCTGGAACTCCGAGTCGCGGGCGGCGCGGGCGGTGCCCAGCGCCGAGTCGCCCTCGACGATGAACAGCTCGCTGCGGTCCACGTCGTCGCTGCGGCAGTCGACCAGCTTGGCGGGGAGCGCCGAGTTCTCCAGCGCGGTCTTGCGCCGCTGGTTGTCGCGGTGCTCACGGGCGGCGATGCGCGCCTTGGCCGCCGCGACGATCTTCTCCAGCGCCGCGCGCAGCTGCGGCTTGAGCGTGCGCGAGGGGTTGGTGAACAGCTCCTTGAGCTCCCTGGAGACCACGTGGGAGACGATCCGGCTGGCCGCCGAGGTGCCCAGGACCTCCTTGGTCTGCCCCTCGAACTGCGGCTCGGGCACCCGCACGGTCACCACGGCGGTGAGGCCCTCGAAGATGTCGTCCCGGGTGACCGGGGCGTCGCCGTTCTTGAGCAGGCGGGTCTCGCGCAGCTGCTCGTTGACCGTGCGGACCATGGCCCGCTCGAAGCCGTTGACGTGGGTGCCGCCCTTGGGGGTGGCGATCACGTTGACGAAGGAGCGCACGGTGGTGTCGTAGCCCTTGCCCCAGCGCAGCGCGACGTCCACGGTGAGCTCGCGCTGGACCTCGGTGGAGTGCATGTGCCCCAGGTCGTCCAGGACCGGCACGGTCTCGTGGAAGTGGCCGACGCCCTGCAGCCGCAGCACGTCGCAGAGGGCCTCGTCGCGGGCGAGGAAGTCGGTGAACTCGGAGATTCCGCCGTCGAAGCGGAACTCCTCCTCCACGGGCTCCTCGCCGCGGCTGTCGCGCACGGTCAGGGTGAGGCCGGGGACCAGGAACGCGGTCTGGCGCAGCCGGACGTGGATCTCGTCGAGGGAGACCTCCGCCTCTTTCAGGAAGATCTGCCGGTCGGCCCAGAACCGCACGCGGGTGCCGGTGCCCCTGCGGGCCAGCGGGCCGCCGTCGCGCAGGCCGGACTTCTTCTTGAACTTGGCGGTGGGGCCGTCGCCGTCGAAGACGCCGGGGACGCCCCGGCGGAAGCTGATCTCGTGGATCCGGCCGTCGCGGTCGACCTCGACGTCCAGCCGGGAGGACAGGGCGTTGACCACGGAGGCGCCGACGCCGTGCAGGCCGCCGGAGGCGGCGTAGGAGCCGCCGCCGAACTTCCCGCCCGCGTGGAGCTTGGTGTAGACGAGCTCCACGCCGGCCAGGCCGGTCTTCGGCTCGATGTCCACGGGGATGCCGCGGCCGTTGTCGCGGACCTCGATCGAGCCGTCGGCGTGCAGCTCGACCTCGATGCGATCGCAGTGGCCCGCCAGCGCCTCGTCGACGCCGTTGTCCACGATCTCCCACAGGCAGTGCATGAGACCGCGGCTGTCGGTGGACCCGATGTACATGCCCGGGCGCTTGCGGACGGCCTCGAGACCCTCCAGAACCGACAGATGACGAGCCGTATAACCCGTCTCCGTGCTAACTGCGGTCACACCCACTCCCTCTGCTCGAACACTTGTGCGCAGCCTACCGTTCTTCCCGATGTGGCGCGTCATAGCTTGCCATCAGGGCCCTGTCAGCGTTACATCGGGCGCGATTCCCATCACCAAGAGATACATTCCGCTCTCGGCGTACTCATGGGTCGGTTGGGAACGCCCGTATCCGGTTAGATGTTGTCTCAAGTGACTGACGCCAGATCCCCTACCCCGGGGATGACCCGAAAGGCGATACGTGACTGGAGCCCTCGCCCCCGCCAAGCCCCTGAAGGCCACGGACCGTTGTGACCGGTGTGGCGCCCAGGCCTACATCCGCGCGACCCTTCCCGTCGGTGGGGAGCTGCTGTTCTGCGCTCACCACGGGCGTCAGCACGTGGCCGTGCTGCGTGACAAGGGCGCCGACATCCAGGACGAGTCGGCGCGCCTCAGCGCCACTCCCGCGGTCGCGCCAAGCGACGAGAGATGACCGAACGGTAGAGGTCAGCCGCGGATCCGATAGTGATATCGGCCCGCCACCGTGAAGCCCAGCCGCTCGTAGAGCGACCGGGCGGCGGTGTTCGCCTCCACCACGACCAAATATGCCTGCTCCGCGCCCTGTTCTCGCCCGTGTGAGAGCAGGGCGTCCAGCAGTCGCCCCGCGTGACCGCGGCGCCGCGCGTGCGGCAGCGTGGCCATGCAGTAGACCCCGAACCACTCCCCCTGCGAGACTCCCCGGCCCACGGCCTCGCCGTCCAGGGAGGCGTAGACGGCGGGCACACCGGTGAGGATCCGCATGACCGTGTCCCGGCCCGGGCCGTACCTGCCGTCCACACTCCACCAGACGTCCATCCACTCCCGCCCGGGCGCCGTCGCGAACCGGACCTCCGTCCCGGGGCTCTCGCCGTCCGCGCCGCCCTCGGAGCGGTCCGCCACGGCTCCCGCCAGCGGCGCGGTCATCACCAGTGTGGGGTCGACCAGCCGGTAGCCGCGCGCATCAAGCAGGGCGTCCAGCCCCGCGGTGGCGCCCCGGCCGATGGAGAACACGCACGGCTGCCCCCGCGAGGCGTAGAACTCCTCCGCCCGGCCCACCGCCGCCTCCGGGTCGGCCGGCGCCCCGAGCGGAAGCACGGAGTTGGCCCGCTTGGTCACCCCGTCCGCGGTCCGCAGCGTCCAGCCGTCCCGTTCCACCCGCTCGAACGCCGGCCATGCCCGGTCGACCAGCCGGTCGAACGTCCCATCGATCACACCAGCAGATCCTAGAGCGTGCCTCACGGGCCTTCTCGCCCGCCACGGCCGCCCGGGCCGAGCCTGTCCCGCGGTACGGCGGAAGCGGCCGCGCCGGAGCGGACCGGGGGGCTCTCGCGCACCGCCTATGCTCGGAGACCGTGCTTATCCTGCTGCCTCCGTCGGAGGGCAAGGCCGGGGCGGGCGACGGTCCCGCCCTCGACCTGTCCGCCTTGAGCTTCCCGTCCCTGCCCCGCCAGACCGTCCTGGACGCGCTGGTCGCGCTGTGCGAGACCCCGCGGGCGCAGGCCGTCCTCGGTCTCTCGGACGGCCAGGCCGACGAGATCGCCAAGAACCGGCGGCTGCGGACGGCGGCCACCCTGCCGGCCGGCGAGCTCTACACCGGGGTGCTCTACGACAATCTCGGCCTGGCGTCCCTGTCCCCGCACGCCGCCGCCCGGGCCGAGGAGAGCCTGCTCGTCTTCTCCGGACTCTGGGGGCTGCTCAGGATCACCGACCGGATCCCGCCGTACCGCCTCTCCATGGGCGTGAAGCTGCCGCCGCTCGGCGGGCTGGGCGCCTTCTGGCGCCGCTCGATCACCCCGCTCCTGGACGCGCGTCCCGGCCTGGTGGTCGACCTGCGCTCCAGCACCTACGCCGCCGCCTGGCAGCCGGGCGGCCGGGCGGTGGCGGTGCGGGTGCTCAAGGACGGCAAGGTCGTCAGCCACATGGCCAAGGCGACCCGGGGCGCGGTCGCCCGCCGCCTGCTGGAGTGCGACGCCGACCCGCAGACCCCGGACGAGCTGGCCAAGGTTCTCGACGACCTCGGCCACACGGTCAGCCTCGGCCCCGCCCCGTCCGGCAGGCGCCCGTGGGTCCTCGACGTGCCGGCCTGACGAGCGCGGCCACGCCCGCTCGGCGGGCGTGGGGCGCGCCCCCGCAGAACGCGCGCCCGAAGAGCACGCCTTCGAAGGGCGCGAGCCCACAGAGCGTGCCTCAAAGAGCACGCCCCCGCAGAACGTGCCCCGAAGAGCGCGGCTCCGCGAGAACCCTCGCGACCGGAGAGAACCGCGTGAAACCGCGAGCGGCCCGCGCCGGACGGCGCGGGCCGCTCGGCGGCGCTGCTCGTGGGTCCCGCCCTCCGCGCCGGCGGGATCACCGGCACGGGCGCGGGGCCGTTCCTAGTCCAGGTAGTCGCGCAGGACCTGGGACCGGGACGGGTGACGGAGCTTGGACATGGTCTTCGACTCGATCTGGCGGATGCGCTCGCGCGTCACCCCGTAGACCTTGCCGATCTCGTCCAGGGTCTTCGGCTGGCCGTCGGTGAGACCGAACCGCATGGAGACGACCCCCGCCTCGCGCTCGGACAGCGTGTCCAGAACGGAGTGGAGCTGCTCCTGCAGGAGCGTGAAGCTGACCGCGTCCGCAGGAACGATCGCCTCGGAGTCCTCGATGAGGTCACCGAACTCGCTGTCGCCCTCCTCACCCAGCGGGGTGTGCAGGGAGATCGGCTCGCGGCCGTACTTCTGGACCTCGATGACCTTCTCGGGGGTCATGTCGAGCTCGCGGGCCAGCTCCTCGGGGGTCGGCTCGCGGCCGAGGTCCTGCAGCATCTGCCGCTGGACGCGGGCCAGCTTGTTGATCACTTCCACCATGTGGACCGGGATGCGGATGGTCCGCGCCTGGTCGGCCATGGCGCGGGTGATCGCCTGCCGGATCCACCAGGTGGCATAGGTGGAGAACTTGTAACCCTTGGTGTAGTCGAACTTCTCCACCGCGCGGATCAGTCCCAGGTTGCCCTCCTGGATCAGGTCCAGGAAGAGCATGCCGCGGCCGGTGTAGCGCTTGGCCAGCGAGACCACCAGACGGAGGTTGGCCTCCAGCAGGTGGTTCTTGGCCCGGCGGCCGTCCTCGGCGATCCACTCCAGCTCGGCGCGGACGTCCACCGGCAGCTTGTCGCCGTCGTTGGCCAGCTGCTCCTCGGCGAACAGGCCCGCCTCGATGCGCTTGGCGAGCTCGACCTCCTGCTCGGCGTTGAGCAGGGGGACCTTGCCGATCTGCTTGAGGTAGTCCTTGACCGGGTCGGCGGTGGCGCCGGCGGCGGCGACCTGCGCCACGGGGGCGTCGTCGTCGTCATCGGAGAGGATCAGGACCTCGTCGTCGCTCTGGACGACGACGGCCTCGGCCTCGGCCTCCGCCTTGGGCTCCTCGTCGGCCTCCGGCTCGGCCTCGACCTCGACCTCGACCTCCTCGGCCTCCGCCTCCAGGTCGAAGTCCTCCAGCTCGACGTCCTCGAGGTCGATCTCCTCCTCGTCCTCGGCGTCGATCGCCTTCGGCTTGGAGTCGGCCTTGGGCGCGGCGGCGGGGGGCTGAGGCCCGGTTCCCACGGCCTCCGGACCGGGGACCGGCTTCTTCGCCGGAGCTGCCTTCTTCGGCGGACCGGGGACCGGCTTCTTGGCCACGGGCGCGGGCTCGGAGCCGCCGACGACCGCGGTGACGGTCTCCGGCTGCGGCTCCTTTGCCGCCGCCGCGGCGGTCTTGGTCTTCTTGACGGGAGCGGCGGGCGCGGCGGTCCGGCGCTTGGCCTGGGGCCGTTTCTTGGGGGCCGCGGAGTCCTCAGCAGTCAGTCGTACGGTGATGCCCTCTTTGCTGAGGCTGCGCAGGATCCCAGCGACCTGCGCCATCGGGATGTCCGCTTCCTCGACGGCCTTGCGGACATCCTCGGACTCGAGGAACCCCTGCGAGCGCCCCCGCTCCATCAGCTGCTGAATGACGGGCTCGTTCAGCTCGGATGGCTTCGAGCGAGTCGAACTTGCAGGCGACACGAACACCTCTCGAAGGAAAGCGAGACGAGAATGGACTCAGATGCCCGCTAGGGGCGGATGCCTCTAGGTTGTGGTCAGCGAGGCCGTGCGAACCGCGACGCACCTGCCCAGCATTCTGGCATGACACCGTGATCCATACGGCCGCCTCCTGGCGGTTGCTCTCCACCCTAGGCCGACGAAGACAGTAGTGCGTACGGAAGGAGCGCACCGATACCCGAAAGCAACCCTTATGACTGTTTCATTCAGTCACTCTTCGTCGTCGGAGGGACATGAATTGCCAGCACCGTGACGTCATCATCCTGCTCATACCCCGCCAGCATGCGATCTACCAGGAAATCCAACAGCATATGCGGACTTCCCACCACTTCGGGAGGCGCTTCGGTCACAACAGAGCAAAGTTCGGCGAGTCCGGCATCCAGCCCTCGCTTCCGGTTCTCCACCAGACCGTCCGAGTACAGGACCGCGGTGTGGCCGGGCGGGACGCAGAACCGGAACTGGCGGCGGCTCGCCGGCCAGCCGAGCGGGGTGCCCGGCTCCCCCTCGCACAGCAGCGGCACGCCCTGGGGTGAGACCAGCAGGGGCGGCGGGTGACCGGCCAGCGCCAGCGTGCCCTACCCCGTTCCCGGCTCGACCACCATGTAGGCGAGGGTGGTGACCTGCTCTTCCTCCTCGGTGGCCTCGAAGACCCGGTCCAGGCCGGTGAGGACCGCCGCGGGCGGCGGGTTGGTCAGGGCCAGGGCGCGCATCGCGTTGCGGATGCGGCCCATTCCGGCCGCCGCCTTGACGCCCTTGCCCATGACGTCGCCCACCACCGCCGCGACCCGGCCGTCCTGCAGGACGAACGCGTC
The DNA here is from genome assembly GCF_016863135.1 of Planobispora longispora. Taxonomy (GTDB): domain Bacteria; phylum Actinomycetota; class Actinomycetes; order Streptosporangiales; family Streptosporangiaceae; genus Planobispora; species Planobispora longispora. The sequence continues at coordinate 30,032 of NZ_BOOH01000020.1, read as the reverse complement.
GTACCAGTCACCGCCGACCTGCACGTGACGGCTGCCGGAGCGGAAGCGCTGGGCGAGCGTCAGCCCCCGGACCACCGGCAGGCGATCGGGCAGCAGGCTGCGCTGGAGCGTCTCGGCGGTGCGGTGCTCCCGTTCGAAAAGGGTGGCCCGCTCGACAGCGAGGGCGCACTGCCCGGCGAGGGCCTCCAGGAAGACGCCGTCCTCCTGGGAGATCTTCTGGGGGCGGGTGAAGGAGAACCGGAGCGCGCCCAGGGCCCGTCCCGCGGCCAGCAGGGGAAGGCCCACCCACGCCCGCTCGTCGCTGTGGCCGATGAACCCGCTGATGGCCTCCTCGTCCCCGCCGGCGTCCACGAGCTGGGACAGCAGGCTCTCGGGCGACTCGGCGAAGACCGGGCGGCGGCTGTTGACCGCCATGGTCATCACACTGGAGTGCGAGAGCGGGATCTCGTCGCCGGGCGCGCCGGGGACGTCCGGGATGCCGCCGCCGTTGACCAGCTTCAGCACGGCCCGGTCGGCGTCGAGCAGCGCCACCGCCGAGCGGTCGGCGGCCAGCGCCGTACGGCCCACGTCGATGATGACCTGGACGACCTGCTCGACCGTGAGCGCCTCGGCGAGGATCGCCGTGGCCCCCTGCAGCCGCGCCGTGCGCAGGGCCGCGGCGCCGAGCTGGTCGGTCAGGCGGCCGCGCATCTCCTCGGCCTCACGCTGCGGGGTGACGTCGGTGTTCGCGCCGACCCACTCGACCACCTTGCCGTGCCGGATGATCGGCACGGCCCGGACCTCGAAGTGGCGGTAGCCGCTGGCGCGGGTCCGGACGCGGTAGCTCCACTCGAACATCGTCCGCCCGCGCAGCGCCTCGCGCCACGCGTCCTCGGTGTGCGGACGGTCGTCGGGGTGGACGGCCTCCAGCCAGCCGTAGGCGAGGTAGTCCTCCAGCCCCTGGCCGGTGATGGCCCGCCACTGCGGCGCGTCCTCCAGGATCCCGCCGTTGGGCGCGGTGATCCACACCAGCTGCGACTGGGCCTCGACGAGCGAGCGGTAGCGCTCCTCGCTGCGCCGCAGGTCCTCCTCGACCTGCTTGCTCTCGGTGACGTCCGCGCCGACCAGGCAGACCGCGCGCAGCGCGCCCTTGTCGTCGTGGACCGGCGAGAAGGTCAGGGACCAGTGACGGGTGTCACCGCCCGCCGTGCGCACCCGGATCCGCTGGTCCCCCTCGATCGGCGCGCCCTCCACGACGGACCGGACGGAGCCCGTGATCAGGGCGGTGAGGTCGGCGGAGAGCATCTCGCCCGGATCACGGCCGGCCAGCCGCTCGGCGGCCAGGCCCACCAGCCCGGCGAAGACCTCGTTCACCCGCTGGAAGCGACCGGCGGGGTCGAAGAACGCGAAGGCGAACGGCGACTGCGACAACAGGCCCTGCAACAGGCCGGAGTCCGAGATGTCCACACCCGACTCCCGGGGACGGGGCACGGAGGTTTCGGCGCTCATGGTCGGCACCTCCGTCGCGTGCCAGGGTCTCCCACGAGGCACATCTCCAAACTTGCGAAATTCGGCGTAGCAGAGCTCCGGAGAACCGGACCCCGCCCTACATCATCGGCGATGGGCACCTACGGGCGGAAGTCCCGCCCAAAGTGCGATGAAACTGCCCAGCCCAGGGACCGGGATGCCCACGGTAACGCGCTGGGATCCCAGCACCGGGGCCTGACGCCCCACGGGGGTTCCAGAACCATCTGACTCACCGCCCCCACCCCACCGGCGCGCTCACCTTCGGCGTCTTCGAGCGCTCGCGGCCAGGACACTAGCAGGATCGAGCCTGACCGTCCCGACAATCGCCCACCTCGCCTCCGCCGACGTCCCTGACAAGATCAGGCTACTGATTCGGGCCCGATTTGGCTGCCCCTTCCGGAACACCCATTTACCTTCCCTATACCGCCTTGAGTCAAGATATGGGTCAACTTTCCCTCTCGCCCATCGGAGTCTTGACACCACCGCGATACGTTGTGGAATGAAAGCGCACGTCCCCGCCGCCCACCCGGGGCGATGTCCCTGGTAACCGGGAGGAATGTGACCTCCATGCCCGCTCTCGCCATCCACTTCACCGGCGCCACCACGGCGACGCAGGAGCCCGTGAGCACCCGTCTGGCCGCCGAGTTCCTCACCGTCCCTCTTGACACCGTGGACAGGTGTGTGGCCGATGTCCGCGCCTGCACCGAGCATCTCGGCGTCGACGCCACGCCCGAGGTGGTCGAGCGCGTCGCCCGCGAACATCTCCTGGCCATCGTCAATTCCGCGCCGCCGCCGCGCGGCTTCCGGTAGGAGACGATCGACCGGCCGGCGCCGTGATCGAAGGCCGGTCCCGCCCCGGCGGCCGGTGACCGGTCCCACCTGCGACGGGACCGCGAACCGGCCGTCGCCGCCCGCGGGACCGGCCTTCGGCCCGTCCCCGGCCGGAGGCTGCGCGGCCCGCTCCCCGAGAGGCTCCGCCCTGACTCGCCGGGAGGCTGCGCGGTCCGCTCCCCGAGAGGCCGCACGGCCTGTTCCCCGGGAGGTTCCGCGGCCCGCCCCCAGGGAGGCCCGTCGCGCGCTCCCGGCGAGGGGCCCGGCGTGCGGAGCTCCAGGTTCGTCCGGCGGGGCGGCCGGTTTTATCCGGCGTGGGAACCGCTTCCCTGTTATGGTTCTGGTGCTTGGATGGTCAAGGCTTGGCCGTCGTCTCCCTCCCCCGGGAGTGAGAAGCTGCTCCCTTCGAGGAGGGGTGATGTCACCACCGGCGGAGCCGTACCCCCGAGGGACGGGCGCTCCCCGCATATGATGTTGGTCCGGGCGGGTCTCGTCCCGGCTGGTGCTGATCGCGTAAGACTTGATCGTCCGCCGGTCGATCGAGCGGCGTGAGCCAGGAATCCCTTTCGGTTCACGAGAGGGAGGAGTCGAAATGAGCGAGCGAGCCCCAGGGCACGACGCCCCTCACAGACCCGGGCTCGCAGGGCCGGTGGAGGAAGCCGCTTGAGCCGCCGACATCGCAGGGACCCCCGGGAGACCCAGGCGCCGGACGAGGTCTTCTCCGAGATGCTGCTGGCCGCCCGCGAACTGCTGGCCGTACGCAGCCCGCTGGACGCCGAGCTGATGGTCTCCGACATGGTCGGGGCGTGGTGGGGGCGGCGGCTGCGGCGCGGGGACGCCGAGCAGGTCCTCGGCGAGGGACTGGTCGACTACGCCGCCAAGGCCGGCTCCCCGGCCGCGCTGACCCTGCTGATCGCGCTGGCCTACCTGGGCACCGCGCGTCAGGCCGCCAAGGCCGAGGGCGCGGCGCTGGCGCTCATGGAGCGCGGCGTGGCCCGGCCCCGCTGGGCCGACCGACTGGGCGTGGTCAAGCCGACCGGCTGCTACGTCTCCCGCGACGCCTACGGCGACCAGGACACCGTGGTGTGCACCTTCGGCTACCGGGGCTCCGACAGCAGCGAGGACCGGCACGCGCTGGTCGTGGTCGTCGACTACAACATGCGGGGCATCGCCCGTGACGCGTGGGTCTCCTCGCAGGTGGACAAGTTGCTGGACCAGGCGCGCGCGGAGGCCGAGGCCAACCCGCTGCTCCGCTTCGAGGAGATCGAGCCGCAGCAGGCCAGGGCCCTGCTGGAGTCGGCCATGAAGGCCACGGCCGAGTACGGCGACCGCAAGACGACCGCCCCGGTCAGCGACAGCTACAGCGCCTACCACGCCTTCGCCCGCTCCCGGATCAAGGCGCTGCCGCCCGGCCGCAAGCGTCCGGCCCCGCTGCACAGCGAGGCCCCCTACAGCCGCGACCGCCGGGCGATGCTGGCCGCCGAGTTCCTCTCCTCGGACGCCGCCGAGCACCTGTCGGACCCGTCGGCCGCCTCCCGCTGCGCCGACCACATCATCGACTACGGCTGCGAGCAGGACTTCGGCCGCCCGCTGCGGGTCAGCCCGACCAAGTGCGAGACGTTCCTGCTCGACTGGCTGCCGCGCAAGGTGATGCTGAGCCCGGCCGAGCAGGAGGCGATGCCGCACGTCCTGGGCGCCTGGGCGCGTTTCGCCGCGCGCCGTACCGGCCTGGCGGAGGAAGGGCTGCGCGCCACCCTGGACGGGGTCTGGGAGGCGACGGGGAAGTTCGCCGAGACCTACCGCGACCCGACGACCTTCGGCCTCGACCGCCGCCTGGTGGAGCGGCTGCTGCCGGACGGCGACCTGTCGGCGCTGGCCCGGAGGGTCTTCGCCTTCCCTTTCCTGCAGGGCATGCACGGAGAGATCAAGCTGGACCTGCTCAACCCCTCCGACGAGACCGACCGCAGGGTCCTGCTGGAGATCGACCACGCGGACGACCGCGACCGGTTCGACTACGACGAGCACCTGGCCTGGCACGAGGAGATCGCCGCGCGGCTGTGGGAGGGCGACCCGCCGCAGCTGTGGGAGGCCGCCCAGCGGCTGCTGGACCTCGGGCACGACCGGCACGAGGTGCTCCACGTGCTGATCGAGATCGCCGAGCGGATCGGCGACGACCCGGAGGAGCTCGCCATCGCCCTCGACGACATCGCCGACATCCCCGACGGACCTCCGGTATAGGCGAGGCACGGTGATCAATGTGGAGATCGACCTCAACGCCGACCTCGGCGAGGGCTTCGGCATCTGGCGGCTGGGCGACGACGAGGCGCTCCTCGACGTGGTGACCAGCGCCAACGTCGCCTGCGGGTTCCACGCGGGCGACCCCGCCACGATCCGCCGCACCTGCGCGGCCGCGGTCGACCGGGGGGTGGCCATCGGCGCCCAGGTCTCCTACCGGGACCTGGCCGGCTTCGGCCGCCGCGAGATGGAGGTGGATCCGGAGGACCTGTGCGCCGAGGTCCTCTACCAGCTGGCGGCGGTGGACGGCATCGCCAGGGCGATGGGCGGCCGGGTCTCCTACGTCAAGCCGCACGGCGCGCTCTACAACCGGATCTGCCGCGACCCGGGGCAGGCGGAGGCGGTCGTGTCGGCCGTCCTCGACTACGACCGGAGCCTGCCGGTGCTCACCCTGCCGGACTCGGCCGTCCACGAGGTCGCCGCCCGCGAGGGGATCGCCACCGTCACCGAGGCGTTCGCCGACCGCGCCTACACTCCCGCCGGCGCGCTGGTCCCCCGCCGCTCCCCGGGCGCGGTGCTCCACGACCCCGGCACGGTGGCGGCACGGGCCGTGCGCATGGCGACCGGCCACGTGGTGACCGCCGTGGACGGCTCCCAGGTCCCGGTGCAGGCCCGCTCGATCTGCGTGCACGGCGACACTCCCGGTTCCGTACGGCTGGCGCGGGCCGTCCGCGAGAGCCTGGCCGAGGCCGGGGTGGCCCTCAAGGCGTTCACGTGAGGCCGGGGCGGCGGTTGTGATCAGACAGGCGGGAGAGCACGGGCTGCTGGTGGAGACGGGGACGCTGGAGGTCTCGCACCGGCTGGACGCCCTGCTGCGGGCCGACCGCCCGGCCGGGGTGACCGAGATCGTCCCCGGTCCCGCCACCGTGCTGGTCGTCGCGCCGGGCGCGGATCCGGCCGGGCTCCGCTCGTCGCTTTCCCTCCTGGCCCGTACGGCGCGCGCCCCCGGCGCGCGGGCCGCCGCCCGGGAACGGACCGTGACGGTCCCCGTGGTCTACGACGGCGCCGACCTGTCCGAGGTGGCCGAGCTGACCGGGCTGACACCGGCGGAGGTGATCGACCGGCACACGCGCCGGGAGCTGGTGGCGGGCTGGCTGGGGTTCGCCCCGGGCTTCGCCTACCTCACCGGCCTGGACCCGGTTCTCCACGTGCCGCGGCTGGCCACGCCCCGGACCTCGGTGCCCGCCGGGGCGGTGGCGATCGCCGGCCCGTACTCCGCGGTCTACCCCTCGGCCTCGCCGGGCGGCTGGCGGCTGCTGGGCCGCTCGCCGCTTCCGGTGTGGGACGTGACCGCCGACCCGCCCGCCCTGCTGACCCCCGGCACGCGCGTACGCTTCCGGGCGGTCCCGGAATGATCGCCCGGCCCGCTCCGGCGCCCTCCATCCGCAGGACCACCCGGTCTGCCCCGACGCGCCACGCCTCCCGGACGGCCGCCCGGTCTGCCCCGACGCATCCCGTCTCCCGGACGGCCACCCGGCTCCTGCGCGCACGCTCCGTGCCTCACCGCGGGCCGGGCCGCGTTCCGGCACGTCCGGCGGCCGCATGATCGAGGTGATCGCGCCCGGGCCGTACGCCACGGTGCAGGATCTCGGCCGCCCCGGATACGGTCACCTCGGGGTGCCCAGCTCCGGCGCCGCCGACGCGCCGAGCCTGCGGCTGGCCAACCGCCTGGTCGGCAACCCCGAGGCCGCCGCCGGGATCGAGCTGACCTTCGGCGGGTGCCGGCTGCGCTTCTCCGCCGGTGCGTGGGTCGCGCTCGCCGGAGCCCCCTGCCCCGTCGAACTGCTCCTCCCCGGGGAGGGCGGCCGCCGGGACGCGAGGGCGGGCATGCGCGCGCCGTTCTGGGTCCCCGAGGGCGGGGAGATGGGCGTGGGCACGCCCGCGATCGGGCTGCGGACCTATCTCGCGGTCCGGGGCGGGGTGGACGTGCCGCCGGTCCTGGGCAGCCGCTCGACGGACTCGCTGTCGGGCCTGGGCCCCGCCCCGCTCGCCCCCGGTCTGGTCCTGCCCGTGGGCCCGGTCCGCGGCCTGCCGCCGATCACGGTGGACGCCGCCCCGCCCGGCCCCGCCGAGTCGCGGCCCCTGCGCCTGATCCCCGGCCCCCGGGACGACTGGTTCGCACCGGGGGCGCCGGCCGCGCTGTGCGCGGGGCCGTACGAGGTGAGCCAGGACAGCAACCGGGTCGGCGTACGGCTGCGCGGGGCGGCGCTGGAGCGGGTCCGGGACGGGGAGCTGCCGAGTGAGGGCATGGTCGCCGGGGCCCTGCAGGTGCCGCCGGACGGGCAGCCGATCGTCTTCCTCGCCGACCACCCGCCGACCGGCGGCTATCCCGTCATCGCGGTCCTGTCCCCGGCCGATCTGGCCCGCGCCGCGCAGCTCCGCCCGGGGGACGCGGTCCGCTTCCGCCTGTGACCGCCCGGGGAGATCCGTCTCCGCTATCCGGAAACCTCGCGAGACCCCAGCAGCGCCGCGACGCGCTCGGTCTCGGCCTTGAGCGGCGCGGCCGGCACGTCCTCGAACAGGTCGAGGGTGATCTCGCCGTTCTTGGCCTCCCAGACTCCGGCGACCCGGCCCCCGTGGATCACGACCGGGGAGATCCATCCGGCGGCGCGGCTGACCTTCGCCCTGGCCTCCTTGGGCAGGAGGGGTTCGAGGTCGCGGGGCGCGCCCAGGATGTACTGGTCGAAGCCGGGCAGCAGGTGCACGCCGGCGGCGGGCTCCGTCGCGACCAGGTCGTCGAGGTGCTCGGCGAGCAGGACCATGGGACGGCCCTCGACCTCGACCTCGGCCAGCTCGGGGGCGAGATCGCGGAACCAGCCGCGCAGGGTCGCCTTGCGGGCGGCGCCCCGGTAGAGCCAGGCGTCGAAGGTCTCGGGGGCCCCCGGGCCGTGGGCGCCGAGGAAGGAGCGGACCAGGACCAGGCCGCCCTCCTCGGCCGTGGGCGGCGCGGCCGGCCAGCCCGGCACCTGGTCGCGCGGGGCGGCGAAGGTGACCCGCCCCTCACGCGGCCGGCCGTAGCAGAGCTCGCCCAGGAAGCTGAGCGGCTTGAGCAGCGCTCCCCAGCCGGAGGTGAGCGCCTCTCTCAGGTGCTCGTCGCCGGCCGCCTCGATGACGGCCTCGACCAGCTCCTCCCGGGTGAGGGTGCGCCCGGCGAGCGCCCGGGGGACGGCGTCGAGGATGGCCGCGACCTCGGCGGCGGTCACCCCGTGGCCGCGCTGCCAGGACCCCTTCTCCCAGTGGCGGAACGAGCCCAGGACCGCGGCGTAGCAGGACAGCTCGTCGGACGGGACGAGGTGGAGCGTGCCGCGCGCCGTCCAGGTCTTGACCAGCGTGCGCTCCTGCCACAGGGCCCGGTCGATCTCGCCGCGCCGGGGCTCCGCCCGCCGTACGGCGACCGCCAGCTCGGCCGAGGAGGCCACCTGGGCCTGGACCCCGGTCAGCCTCCGGATGACCGAGACCGCGTCCTCCCCGGCCGCCGGATCGACGAACTGCCGCTTCAACCGCCACGCGAGCACCTGGGGCCAGGTCACCGAGATCGCCATGCCCCCTTCCTACACCCGGCGGCCGACATTCCCCGGCCCGGGACGGGCGCGGAGGGGCGGACCCGGACCGGGTCCGGCTCGGCGGCGGCCCGGTCCAGCGCGGCGTCGATCTCCCGGGAGCCGATGCGGCCGAGGTTCGCGTTCCAGCGGAGGCGCCCCCGCGGGTCCTTCCCCGCCGCGGTGTACGGTCCGCGGCCGGCGGAGCGGCGCCCGCAGGGGGCTACGGGGCCCTCGGGCGGCGGAGGCCGGAAGGCCCGGTCAGCGGCCGGAGATCTCGTCCACGGCCGTGCGCACGTCCGCGCCGGTGATCGTGGTCAGCTCGGCCGCGCTGGCGGGGCCGCCCAGGTCCGCCAGGCGCACGTCGCGGCGCATCGCGGCGCGTTCGAACAACGAGCGGGCGAAACGGCCGTTGCCCAGGCCGTCGATCAGGCCGTCCTCGCAGACCCAGGTGAAGACCTCGGCCAGGTTCTGCCTGGCCTCGTCGTCGAACCGGTCGCCCGCCCCGTCGGCGAGCAGCCCGGCGATCTCGGCCAGCTCGTCCGGGGCGTAGGAGGGGAACTGCACGCGCTGGTTGAACCGGCTGGCCAGGCCCGGATTGGTGGCCAGGAAGGCGTTCATCTCGCGCTCGTATCCCGCCAGGACGATCACCAGCCGGTCGCGGTCGTCCTCGGCCCGCTTGAGCAGCGTCTGCACGGCCTCGGCGCCGAAGGCGTCACCCCCGGCGTAACCGCTGTTGACCAGGCTGTAGGCCTCGTCGATGAACAGCACCCCGCCCAGCGCCCGGTCGACCAGCTCGTTCGTCTTGATCGCGGTGGCGCCCAGGTGCTGGCCGACCAGGTCGGCGCGCTGGGCCTCCACCACGTCGGGCCGGGCGAGCAGGCCCAGGGCGGCGAAGATGCGGCCGAGGATGCGCGCCACGGTGGTCTTGCCCGTGCCGGGCGGACCGGTGAAGACGAAGTGCCGCATCTGCGGCGGGGTGGGCAGCCCGCGCTCCTGTCGCATCCTGGCCACCCGCAGCTGGGCGGCGATCGCGTGGACCTGCCGCTTGACCGGCTCCAGACCGGCCATCCGGTCCAGGTCGGCCAGGGCCTCCTCCAGCGTCGGCGTGGCCTGGTAGCCGCGGTAGCGGGCGGTGAGCTCCTCGAACGCCTTGGCGACGTCCGGCCCGGTGGTGGTCACCAGGTCCTCGGTGGTGGGCGAGCCGCCCGCGCCGACCACCCGCACGTCGCGGGCCTGCGCGGCGGCCTCCACCAGGCTGCGGACGAACCGGGCGTTGCCCAGCTCGTCGACGAGGCCGCGGCGGTGCACGTCGGCGAAGCGGGCCAGGAGGGCGGGCCTGGCGTCCTCGGCCAGCCGGTCGCCCCGGCGCCGCTGCAGCAGGTCGGTGATCTGGACCAGTTCCTCGGGCGCGTAGCCGGGGAAGCGGACGCGGGTGGCGAACCTGCTGGACAGGCCGGGGTTGGAGGTCAGGAAGGAGGTCGTCTCCTTCTCGTAGCCGGCCAGGATGACGATCAGCCGGTCGCGGTCGTCCTCGGCCCGCTTGAGCAGGGTCTGCACGGCCTCCGCCCCGAACCGGTCGGGCTGCCCGTCACCGGAGTTGATCAGGCTGTAGGCCTCGTCGATGAACAGCACCCCGCCCAGCGCCCGGTCGATCAGCTCGTTCGTCTTGATCGCGGTGGCCCCGAGGAACTCCCCGACGAGGTCGGCGCGCTGGGCCTCCACCACGTAGGGCGTCTCCAGCAGGCCGAAGGCGTAGAAGATCTTCGCGACGGTGCGGGCCACGCTGGTCTTGCCGGTGCCGGGCGGGCCGACGAACACGAAGTGGCGCATCGGCGGCTCGGTGGCGTACCCCGCCTCCCTGCGCAGGCGGGACGCCTCGATCGAGGCCGCGATCGAGCGCACCTGCTCCTTCACCGGATCCAGGCCGATCATGGCGTCGAGCTCGCCGAGCGCCTCCTCCACCGAGATCGGCGGCGGCGCGGACCTGCCGCCGTGCCCGTGGACCTGGGGCCCGCCCTCCTGGACGCGGACCCTGACCTGCTGCTCGTGGTCGGAGAGCATCCCCCTGACCCGGCGGGCGGCGAGGAAGCGGTGGACCAGCACCGCGGCGGCCACGCCGTACGCGGCCCACGGGCCGGCGGCGGGCGCGAGGAAGAACAGCGCGAAGGCCGCCACGGCGGCGGGGACCAGCGCCATCAGCGTGGTCAGCCACGGCGGGACCCAGCGGATGAGGTGGGCGACCCCGGCCACGGCCACGCCCAGGACCAGCAGGAGCGGGGGGGCGGGCGACTGCGGGCCGTACAGGCCCATGAAGAAGCCGAGGACGAGCGTCCATCCGGCCAGGACCAGCACGGTGGCGGCGGCGCGGGGGAAGCGCAGGGTCAGCGCCACGAAGCCGAGCAGCGCGATCGCGACGAGGGCGGTGGTGAACAGGGGCCAGCCCAGCACCGCGGCCAGCGTCATCGCGGTCAGGAAGGCGGCGACGTGGAGCAGCCTCCGCAGGGCTGGGGAAAGGTGGAAGTAGCGCACCCGCACCTGTTCGAACAGATCCCGTGCCGCCGCCCGCCCGGCCGGCCTGGCCCTGTCGGAGTCCCGCATCACGCCTCCCCGGTCGCCCCCGGTTATACCGCACCGGACGGAGATTTGGGGGCGCCCCGGCACTACGCCACGCCGTCGCGCCGACACAATCCAGCAAACGGACGAGTGCGGACGATTCACACGATGAGGAACTGTCACCCCCAGGCAAGTACGCAGCGGGCGTCAGCGCGCCGGACTGCCGTCCCGGGGGCGGAGCCGTCCCTGGTGGCGTCCGGGATAGTCGCCGACCATGACGTGTTTGGGGGTGACCCGGAGCACCTCGGCCTCGGCGTCCCCGACCGCGACGCCGCGCACCTCGGCCCAGAAACGGCGTTCCAACGGATCGGCGACGAACACCGCCACCCTCGGGTCGCGCTCGGCCGCCTCCCACGCGTCGTCGGCGGCGATCAGGCGGAGCTCGCCGCCGGGGCCGACCGAGCCGACCGAACCGACGGGCAGCGCTCTCGGCCCCGTCGAGTCGGCGTAGGCGAGCACCACCCCGCGACCGTCGGCGAAGGCCCGGCGCACCTCGCCGCTGAGCCCCACCGGCGGGCGGGCGTCGCCGGGCAGGCGCCGCCCGCAGCTCTCGCACATGATCAGCGAGGCGCGCCCCGGCCCGGGCGTGCCCTGCCACCACGCCCGGGCCGCCCTGGCGACGTAGGCGGCCACCACCGCCGCCAGAACCCCGATCCCCACCTGCCACGCCCGGCGATCGAGAGGACCGGGGAGTCCGAGAGCCCGTACGGCCGCCGCCGCGGCGAGCACGAGCGACGCGGCGGCGAGCAGGGTCAGCACCCCGGCGAGCCACCGGTCGCCGGCGAGCACCCCGCGCAGCCGGGAGGGCCGGCCGGCCCTGCCGTACGCCCAGCGCAGCACGACCGGGACGGCCAGGGCCGTGAACGCCCAGCGCCCGTCCTCCAGGAACCACGCCGCCGCCGCGACCGCGGCCAGGGCCGACCAGGCCCGGACCGCCACGAGCCAGAGCGTCACGTCGATGTCGCGTCCGGCCGTGCGGTCCTCGTCGGCCTCGGTGAACTGGGCCAGCGCCCTGACCGGCCGCCCGCGCCACGCCTCGGCCAGCGTGCGCAGGACGGGGAGGGCGACGCCGTTGAGGAGCACCAGGAGCACGGGGACCGCCCACACGTTCCCCAGCAGGTTCTCCGGCAGATCCGCCGGGTCCGCCTCCGTCACCGCCGACGCGAGCTGCCGCGCGGCGCGGGGCAGGGTGGCCAGCGCCGCGCCGTAGGCGGCGACCGCCAGCAGAGTGATCACGACGCTCAGGAAGAGCCACGGGTCGCGGACGAGCATGCCGGGGACGTACGGCCAGAGCCTGACCCTGCGGGCCTGCCGGAGGGTGATCACCAGGACGGCGGCGAGCGCCGCTCCCCCGCCGACCCTGGCCTCGGTCAGCAGGCCGGGCGCGAAGGCCGCCGCTCCCCCCTCGCCCAGCGCGGCGGCCAGGCCGGGGCCGAAGACGGCCGCGGCGATCCCCAGCAGCGCCACCGCGAGCAGGAGCCGGACCTGGCGGGACCACACCTCCAGGGCGCGGCGGGCCCGGCCGGTCTCCCTGGGGTCCACCGGCCAGGCGGGGTCGTGGTGCCCGCGGGACCGCTCCCAGCGCAGCAGCGCCAGGCCGAGGTTGATCCGCGCGCCGGGATGGTCGTCCCGGCGGCGCAGCGCGTGCCGGTAGGCGGTCCGGGCCTGGGCGTAGTCCCCGCGCAGAAGCGACAGGTCTCCCACGAGCACGTGCGGATCGGGTTCCTCGGGGGCGTAGCGCGCCGCCCGGGCCGCCTGCGCCCGCGACTCCGTCCACCGCCCCGGGATCCGGCGCAGGGCCGTTCCCAGACGCAGCCGCGCGGTCCAGGAGCCCGGCGCCAGCCGTACGGCCTCCTCCGCGGCGGCCACGGCCTCCGCGTCCCGGCCCAGCCGCTCGAACGCCAGGCTGGCCAGGCGGTATCCCCAGTCGGCCCCGGCCTCGGCCCGGGGGTCGAGGTCCACCGCCCGGCGGGCCGCCTCCAGCGCGGCCTCCGGCTGGCCGCGGCCGAGCCGGGCGGCCGCCACGGCGCACCACTCCCGGGGACCGCCCGGATCCCGCGGAACCGCGTCCGGATCGCCGCCGCCGGAGTCCTCATGGGCGCCCTCATAGGCGTCAGAGTCCTCGTAGCCTCCGGAGTCTCGGGGTCCGCCGGAGCCTCCGTATCCGACGGAATCATCGGAATCGCTCACCATCGCGGCTCGCGAACCTCGCGCCTGTTCATCATCGGGAACCCACGAACCTCGCTCACCCTCACCACGACGGCTCACCCTCGCGCCGACTCCCACGACCGCCATGGTCCGTGCGGCTCCGCCGTTTGCCTAGATCCCCGATACAGGGCTCTATCTCTCTAGAGAGGTCGCGGTTCCCGGCCCCCCGAGTCGCATATCGCCCCGAATCGATCTGCCGATACGCTCTCATCCGGTACGGAAGTTGCCCTAAGCTGCCACGCATGTTCTCCCAGGCCGGTACCCCCTAGCCCCGTGACCGCCGTGGAGGTCGACGTCCGCGCGGCGCGCGCGGAGACCGGCCGGCACTCACCCAGGACCGGCCGCTGGTCGGTCCTCGTCCTGCTGTGCCTCAGCCTCCTGCTGATCACGGTGGACGCCACCGTCCTGCACATCGCCGTCCCGGCGCTGACCTCCGCGCTCGAACCGAGCTCGGTGCAGCTGCTGTGGATCATCGACGTCTACTCCCTGGTGGTCGCCCCGCTGCTGCTGACCTTCGGCACGCTGGGCGACCGCTTCGGGCGCAGGCGGCTGGTGCTGATCGGCTACCTGGTGTTCGGGGCCGCCTCGGCCGCGGCGGCGTTCGCCCCGACCCCCCACGCCCTCATCGGCGCGCGGGCGCTCCTCGGAGTCGGCGGCGCGATGATCATGCCCGCCACCCTCTCCATCATCAGGCAGGTCTTCACCGACCGGCGCGAGCGGGCGATCGCGCTGGGCGTGTGGAGCGCGGTCGCGGCGGCCGGCGCCGCGACCGGACCGCTGATCGGCGGCCTGCTCGTCGAGCGCTTCTACTGGGGGGCCGTCTTCCTGATCAACGTGCCGATCCTGCTGGCGCTGCTCCCCGCCGCGGCGCGGCTCCTGCCCGAGTCGCGCCCGCGCCCCGGGCAGCCCTGGGACGTCCCCAGCGCGCTGTTGTCGATCTTCGGCATCCTCGCCCTGGCCTTCGGGCTGAAGGAGGCGGGCACGGGCCATCCGGCGGGGGGCGTCGTGTTCCTGGCCGGCCTGGCGCTGCTGACCTGGTTCATACGCAGGCAGCGGCGGCTCGCCCACCCCCTGCTGGACCTGGACCTGTTCCGGCGGCGGGCGTTCACCGTCGGGGTGATCGCGGTGCTGCTGACGGTCTTCGCCCTGGTCGGCCTCCAGCTGATGCTCGCCCAGTACCTGCAGCTCGTGCTCGGCGACAGCCCGCCCGGCGCCGCCGTCCGCATGCTCCCGCTGATGGTGGCCTCGGTCGCCGGCGGCCTGGCGGGCGCGCACCTGCTGAGCCGCTTCGGGCTGCGCGCGACGATGGGCGGCGGGCTGGCGCTGACCGCGTCGTCCCTGGCGCCCACGCTCTCCTGGGGCACCGAGCGGCACTCCGTGGGGCTCGCGCTCTGCTTCGTCGGCATCGGCTTCGGCATCCAGGTCGCGCTCCTGGCCGCCTCCGACACGATCATGTCCTCGACCTCCGAGTCCCGCGCGGGCGGGGCCGCCGCGATCGAGGAGACGGCCTACGAGCTGGGCGCCGGACTGGGCGTCGCGGTGCTCGGCACGATCACCGCCGCCGTGTACGCCCCCTCGCTGCCGTCCGTCGCGGGCGTCGCGGCCGGGCCGATGGCCCAGGCCCGCGAGTCGCTCGCCGCCGCCGCCCACGTGGCCGGGGAGATCGGCGGCGCCGCCGGAGCCGAGCTGCTGGCGCGGGCCAGGGTCGCGTTCGTCGCCGGGCTGCACTCCACGATCGTGGTGAGCGTGCTGCTGCTGGGCGCCACCGCCGCCGCCGTGGCGTTCCTGGTTCCTCGTGGGCGCCGGTCGCCCGGGCCCGTCCCCGCAGGTCCGCCCCGGCACGGCCGGGATCGCCACCTCCCGCTCACCGCGGTTCAGACCAATCCGGAATAACAGATTTGGCTGGTCCATCGCCGCTTTCTATGGGCAATGGCAGCGAATCCAGCCAGAATGAGGAGCCGTGCGACAATCCCTCCGCGATCTCGCCGCGCTGGCCGCCAGGCTGGGAGTCGGCGGGATCTTCTTCGCCAACGGCTGGACCAAGCTGAGGGCGGGCCTGGACGCGACCGAGACCCAGTTCGCCGCGCTGGGCGCGCCCCTGCCCGAGCTCTGGTCCGCCGTCACAATGCTGATGGAACTCCTCGGCGGCGCCCTGCTCATCGCCGGGCTCGCCGTACCCGCCTGCGGGCTGCTGCTGTTCGTCGAGGCCCTCGCGGTGTTCATCGTCGCCAGCGGTGAACGCGGCCTGCCGCTGACCGGCGGCGAGGTCAGTCTGATCGTCGCGCTCGGCGCGGCCTCGATCATGCTGGCCGTCAACGGGGCCGGGCGGCTCTCGGTCGACCACATGGTGGTGATCAAACGTCGCGAGGCCGAGGCCGCCGAGGACTTCGCCGCCGACTCCGAGGCCGACGACGTCCTCGCCTCGCTGCGCGAGCCGGAGGCGATCGCCCCCGGGGAACCGATCCCTCCCGCCGCCGAACCGGAGGGCGCGCCGGCGCCCGCCGCCAAGCGCACGGCTTCCCGGAGCACGGCCCCGGAGAGCGCCGAGGATCCGGAGCGCGACACCGACACCGCCGAATACCCCTCCCCCCGCCCCCGGCCCCGTCGCCGCCCCACCGAGCAGGCCACCCCCGCCAAGCGCGGCGACACCCTGGTCGCCAGGGGCAAGGACGCCCCGGCGGACGACTGAGCCGGCACCGGCCGGGCCGACGGCCCCGCCGGCCGGTCCCGGGGTCCCGGGCAGTCCCGGACGGCCCCGGGCGGGATCAGGTCACCCGGGCGTCCGCCGCCGGGCGCCACACGATGATCGTTCACGCATAGCGAAGCCAAAGCACGATTCCCCGCATCCGGGACACAATGAGCGGCATGCGCCTCCCTGGCTGGTTCGCCGAGCGGGCCGAACCCGCACCCCCCGAGACCGAACTGAGCGTCTCCACACTCGAACTTTTCTTCGACCTGGTCTTCGTCTTCACCGTCACCCAGCTCACCCTGCTGCTCGTCACCGGCATGACCCCCGACGACACCGGGCAGAGCTCCCCGGTCCTGGGCGCCCTGCAGGCGCTGCTGGTGTTCGGGGTCATCTGGTGGATGTACGCGGGCTACGCCTGGCTGACCAACGCCATCCCCCCGGTGCGGCCCGCCCGGCGGGTGCTGATCCTGCTGGGCATGGCCGGCTTCCTGATCGTGGCACTGGCGATCCCCTCGGCCTTCGACGGCGGAGGCGTCGCCTTCACACTCGGCTACCTCGTGCTGATCCTCGTCCACGCGGGGCTGTACCTGCAGGCGACCGCCGCCTTCGCCCGCGTGCTGCCGTTCAACCTCGGCGGAGCCGCGCTGATCGGCGTGGCGAGCCTGTTCGACGCGCCCTACGACTACCTGCTCTGGGGCGCGGCGGTGCTCCTGCTCTGGGGCAGCCCGTACTTCATCGGGCAGAAGGGCTTCGCGCTCAAGGCGGGGCACATCGTCGAACGGCACGGGCTGCTGGTGATCGTGGTGCTCGGCGAGTCGATCGTGGCGATCGGCATCGGCGCCGAGGGCCTGCCGGTCGGCTTCGCCCTGGGCCTGACGGCGGTGCTGGGACTCGCCCTGGCCGCGGGCCTGTGGTGGATCTACTTCGGCGGCGACGACGAGGTGCACGCCGAACACGCCCTGGAGAGCAGTGAGCCGGTACGGCGCACGCGGCTGGTCCTCGGCGCCTACTTCTACGCCCACATCCCGATGATGCTCGGCGTCGTCGCGGTCGCCGCGGGGGTCAAGAAGGCGATCGCGCACCCGGTGGACCCGCTGAAGCTCAGCGCCGCCGTGACGCTCGCCGCGGGCGTCGCCCTGTTCCTGGCGGGCAACGCCTGGTTCCGCCGGGTGCTCGGCATCGCGGGCAACCGGTTCCGGACCGTGGGGGCGCTGGCCGCGCCGGCGACCGTCGCATTCGGGGTCTGGTCCGCCCTGGCCCAGATCGCCGCGCTGGTGGTCCTGGTCGCCGGGGTGGTCGTCCTCGAGCGCAGGGCCGCCCCGGTCCGCTCCGCAGCCTAGGCCGATCCGGTGGATCTCCACCCGCGTGACGGCCGGCGGCCGCGGCGGGCGAGGAGATCCACCGGACGGGAGCCGGCCCGTGCGCCCGGGGGGGTTCAGCCGCCGCTGCCGTACGGGCGAGTGATGATCTCCAGGTTGTGCCGGTCCGGATCCTCGAAGTACAGGCCGCGCCCGCCGTCGTTGCGGTTGATCCGGCCTTCCTGCCGGTGGCCGGGATCGGCGTAGTAGGTGATCCCGGCCTCCCGGATCCGGGCGAAGATCGCGTCGAACTCCTCCTCGGACACCAGGAAGGCGTAGTGCTGGGGGGTGATCGGGCCGTCGCCGGCGTCCATGAAGTCGAGGGTGACGCCGTTGTCCGTCTGGACCGGCAGGAACGGCCCGTACTGCGGGCCGACCTCCATCCCCAGAATGGTGGCCGTGAAGTCGGCGGACGCCTTCTTGTCACGGGCCATGACGATGGTGTGGTTCAGTTCGACCGCCACGGTGAACTCCTCCGGGTGAACGTCGCGCTCTCGCGTTCTCAGCCGAGTGTGAGAACCCTCGACCCCGGAAACAGCGGCTCCGGCCCTCCCATTCCTACGCTCCCGCGGTCGCTCCGGGCTTCCGGCGCCGCCCGTAGGTCGCCGTGCGCAACACCCACTCGACCGGGCCGTACCGGTGCCGCCGGGTCCACCAGGCGCTCAGCGGGAGCTGGAGCGCGTAGATCGCCACCGCCACCGCCAGCACGGCCCACGGGGAGAGCTCCAGCGCCACGACCGTGAACAGGATCGAGGTGACCACCGACTGGCCGATGTAGTTGGACGCCGCGATCTTCCCCGCCGGGGCCAGCGCCGCCGGGACCGCCGGGTAGCGGTGCATCAGGCGCAGGACCGTCGCCGCGTAGGCCGCCGCGAGCAGGGGTGAGGCGAGCTCGGCCAGCGGCTCCAGGTAGGGGGCCGCGCCCCAGCCCGCCCAGCGGGAGACGGCGATCAGCGCGGTCACCGTGCCGCCGATCCCGAACCCGGCCAGCTGCAGCCGGGGCAGGAACGGCAGATAGCGCGCGGGATCCTCCAGCACCCGGCTCCTGCCCGCCGCCAGGCCGACCAGGAACATGGCGAACACGCTCGGGAGCTGGAAGACCAGCAGGAAGACGCCGATCGAGGCGTACAGATCCCAGCGCACGCCGGCCGCCTCCAGCCAGCCGGAGCGGAACTCCGCGAGCATCCTCGCCTGGTTGGCGTCGCCGAGCAGGCCGCCGGTGGGGTCGCCCTCCACGAAGCTCATCGCCAGGTAGAGCAGGGTGCTGGCCACCAGCAGGACCCCGGCGACGATGAGCGCGGTCCGGGGCCGGATCGAGCGCGTCAGCAGCAGGAGCAGGCCGGCGACCCCGTACAGCAGCAGGATGTCGCCGAGCCACAGGAACACCGCGTGCAACGCGCCCAGCGTGATGAGCGTCAGGCAGCGCCGCACCGTCCGGGCCGCGGCGCCGGTCCCGTCCCGCTCGGCCGAGCGGAGCTGCATCGTGAACGAGTAACCGAACAGGAAGGAGAACAGGACGTAGAACTTGCCGGCGAACAGCACGTTCACCAGTTCCTCCGCCGGGCCGTCGCCGAACCCGAGGAGGTAGGCCATCGGGCCGATGTTGACCATCAGGATGCCGCCGAGCGCGAACCCTCTCAGGACGTCGAGGGCGGCGATGCGGGGGACGGAGGCCCGGATCGGGGCGCTTCCGGGGAGACCAGGCGGACTCGGGGAATTCAACGGATTCATGGTTCGACCGTAGGGACGGCGCCGCCCCGATAGATCACTCCCGATGCCGATCCGGGAGTGCGACCCCAAGGGGAGCGGGTTAGCCGATGGATCCACCGCCGGTGACCGAAAGGATGATCTGGCGTCGGATAAGTCCAGGAATGTCGGTCGGTCGAACTACGGTGAAGACATAAGGGGAAGCACGGCCCCTCCACCGGGAGGCCGTCGCCGGAGCCGAGACCGGGGCCGACGTCGCCCCAGGCCGGGGCCGGTGCCCGGCACATCGCATCACTACACGTAAAAATACGGATTCTCTGAGTTACCAAACCTATTGAACCGGGACACGCCACCCCGATAGGTTTGCCCGCATGGACCTCCGGGGAGGCAGCCCGCAAGCGGTCGCCAACCGGACGTCAAGTGGCGCCACCCACAGTGGCAGCGAGGAAGGAGGCAAGGCCATGAGACGCATCAGAATCAAGCGGCCGCAGACCCGCCGCCCCATCCGCGTTCCCGAGCTGGATCTGCGGTCCCCGTCGGGCCGTCGGCTGCCCTACTGACGAGATCTTTACGGCCGTTTTATGCGGTTGCGTCCATATTGCGTGTAACAGAATCATCACGCCGGGGGGCTCAATGAAGAGACTTGTGGCTGTGCCACCATATGTCGCGCGGATCAAGATCAGGGACATCCGTTCCGCGACACGCCGCAGGGCTCCCGGCGACGCCAAGGTCATCGACCTTCGCGCCTACACAGGTCGCAACATCATCCGTTTCCCACGCCCGAGCGGCCCCACTCCGGCGGCGTGAAGCCCCGCGGCGCCTCGGCCGCGGGCGGTCCCCGCAGACCCACTCATGGAAGCCCACGCTCAGAGGATTCGTCGAATCTTAGAACGGAATGTTATGTTCCGTGGGTTACAGTGATGGCATGGAGACAACGACCTCGGCCCCGATGAGCGGACGCAAGGCTCAGGCGGCCCGGAACGACCACACCATCCTCCAGGCGGCGCGGGCGGTCTTCGTCGCCGATCCCGGCGCGCCGATCTCGGCCGTGGCCGAGCGCGCCGGAGTGGGCATCAGCGCCCTCTACCGCCGCTACGCCAGCAAGGAGATCCTGCTGCGCAAGCTCTGCTCCGACGGCCTGAAGCTCTACATCGCCGAGGCCGAGGCGGCGCTGGCCGACGAGCGCGATCCCTGGACCGTCTTCGCCGACTTCATGCGCCGCATCGTGGACGCCGACACCCACTCCCTCACCCTCAGCCTGGCCGGGACCTTCACCCCGGACGAGGATCTCTTCCGGGAGTCGGCGTACGCCGAGGGGCTGGCCACGCGGGTCTTCGAGCGGGCCAGGGACGCCGGCGTCCTCCGCCCCGGCCTGGACGTCGCCGACCTGTCGATGCTCTTCGAGCAGATCGCCGCCATCCACCTCGGCGACGAGGAGCGCACCGCGCAGATGCGGCACCGCTACCTGGCGCTGGTCCTCGACGGCCTCCGTCTGACCTCGGCCGAGCCGCTGCCCGGGCCGCCGCCCGCCGCGGAGGAGATCGGCCGCCGCTGGATCGTCGCCTGACGGGCCCGGCGTCCCGGGAGCCGTTCCGAGGACGAGAGAGAATCAAGGCCATTATCCGATATTGGACCGGGACGGAACGCCGCCGCTCTCCTACGGTGATGGCCCATGCATCCACTTCTCCGTGACGACCTCGCACGCCTGCCCGAACTGCTCGACGAGACGCGGGCCTACGCCGTACGGCTCCTGGCGGGTCTGGACGACCGGCCCGCCGCGCAGGCGCCGGTACGGCGCGAGCCCGTGCCGCTGCCCGTGGAGGGCACGGGCCTGAAGGGGGCGGCGGAGACCTTCGCCGAGCGGTGGGAGCCCGGCTTCGCCGCCAGCGCCGGGCCCCGCTACCTGGGCTTCGTCACCGGCGGCGCCACCCCCGCCGCGCTGGCGGGCGACTGGCTGACCGGCGTCCTCGACCAGAACCCCACCTCCCGTGCCGACTCCACCGCCCCCGACCTGGAGCGGGAGGCCGCCTCCTGGTTGCGCGAGCTGTTCGGTCTGCCCCCGGAGCACCAGGGCGTGTTCGTCAGCGGCGCGACCATGTCCAACGTCGCCGGCCTGGCCGTCGCCCGCGAGTGGCTGGGCGAGCGGTACGGGGTCCCGGTGGCCGAGCGGGGGGTCGCCGCGCTCGGCCCGGTCACCGTGCTCTCCGGGACTCCGCACTCCAGCATCGGCAAGGCCCTGTCCCTGCTCGGGCTGGGGCGTTCGGCGATCCGGCGGGTCGACCCGCTGCCCGGCCGGGAGGCCGTCGACGTGGCGCGGCTCGCCGACGCCCTGGAGGAGCTCGGGGGACGGCCCGCGATCGTGGTCGCCAACGCGGGCACGGTGAACACCGTCGACTTCGACGACCTGCGCGCGATCGCCGCCCTGCGCGAGCGGCACCCCTTCTGGCTGCACGTGGACGCCGCCTTCGGGGCCTTCGCCGCCCTCTCCCCCGCACACGCCCATCTGGTGGACGGGCTCGGCGAGGCGGACTCGGTCTGCGTGGACCTGCACAAGTGGCTGAACGTCCCCTACAGCAGCGCGATCCAGTTCACCCGCCGCCGCGACCTGCAGGCCCGGGTCTTCGCCAACTCGGCCGCCGCCTACCTGGGCCCCGTCGGCGACGATCCCGACCCCGTGCACCTGACCCCCGAGAACTCCCGGCGCCTGCACGCCGTCCCCGCGTGGTTCACCCTCGCCGCCTACGGGCGGGAGGGGCACGCGGAGGTCGTCCGGCGGGACATCGCCCTCGCCGAGCTGCTCGGCGAGCGCATCGCCGCGCTGCCCGGGTACCGGCTGCTGGCCCCGGTCCGGCTCAACGTGGTCTGCTTCACCCTCGCCGAGGCCCCCGAGCGCGTCGGTGAGCTCGTCACCGCGATCACCGAGTCCGGGGAGGCGTTCCTCACCCCGACGGTCTACGACGGCGTGCCCGCGCTCCGCGCCGCCTTCAGCAACTGGCGCACCACCGAGGCCGACGTCGAACGGGTGGCCGGGCTCCTGGGACGGCTCGCGCCGTGACCCCCGGACGACTCGCACCGTGAAACTCCGGGAACGGCGCGCACCGTGGCCCCCGGGACGGCTCGCCGCGACGCCCCCGGAGCGGTCCCGTGACACGCCCGCCCCGCCTCTCCGGCCGGGGACGGACCGCCTAGGGTATGGATCATGACATATCCGGAACCGAGCTATTTCGGGGACAAAGGGGAGATCAGTGCGACCTTCCGTCCCGCGGGCCACGAGCCCGAACTGACCTACCAGAGCGGCAACACGGTGGACTACCTGGCAACGGGCGCCTCCACCGGCGGCAAGTTCGGCCTCTACCGGTGGAACATGGGACCGGAGCCCTCCGGTCCCGGCCCCCACTTCCACCGGTCGATCTCCGAGTCGTTCTTCATCCTCACCGGAACCGTGCGGATCTTCACCGGCGACCGCTGGATCGACGCCACCCCGGGCGACTTCATCCACGTCCCCGAGGGCGGGATCCACGCCTTCCGCAACGAGTCGGGCGAGCCGGCCTCCATGCTCCTGCACTTCTCCCCCGGGGCGCCCCGGGAGGGCTACTTCGAGGGGCTCGCCGAGTTCGCGGTGTCCGGCCGGCCCGGCGAGGAGGAACTGGCGGAGTTCTACCTCCGCCACGACAACTACTGGCTCTAGCGCGATCCCTGGATCTTCAGTCCGCCCTCCGGCGGCCGGGGATCCGGGAGGCGCACGCGGTTCAGGCGATGCCGTCCACCGCGAGGACGACGCCGTCCGTGGCGGCCACGCGGTCCTTGGAGATCTCCTGATACTCGGGGGAGCCCGCCCAGACCTCGAAGGCCCGGCGGTCCTCGAAGGACAGCAGGATGATCTTCTCGTGCGGCCACTCCCCCTCGACCACCTCGGGGTTCTCCTGGGCGGCCAGCAACCGCCCGCCGTACTTGACGAGGACGTCCATGAACCCCGCGACGTACTTGTCGTAGCGCTGCCGGTCGTGAATCGAGATCTGGGCGACTGCGTAGACGGTCATGCGGAGATCGTACAGAACAAGATTCTGCAGGAGGTGCGGGCGCCCGGCGGCGGCCGGCGGGCGGCGCTCCGGCCGCGCTCGATCGGCGGAACGAGAGCGGGGAGCCGGCCTTCCGCCGGGCTCCCCGCCCTCACTCTTCCGGGCTCCCCGCTCTCACGGGGCCTTCACGCCGTGGACGGCGCCCGCCCTCAGCTGCAGCCGCTGGTGGAGCCGCAGCCCTCGCAGACGTAGCAGCTGCCCGCCGGGCGCATCTTGGTGCCGCAGGTCATGCAGAGCGGGGCGTCGGCGGTGCGGCCCTGGTGGGACTCCAGGGAGCCGCCGCGCACCGGCTCGGGCAGGAGCTCGGCCTCGGACCGGGCCTCGGCGGAGGGCTTGGGCCTCTCGATCGGGGCCGAGGTGGCCAGCTCCGCGATGACCGTGTCGTCGTGGAGCGCGGCCGGGTCCTCGCCCCGCTGCTGGGCGGCCCGCTCGTCGGCGGAGAAGATGCCGAGGGCGGCCCGGTCGTCGTAGGGCAGGTGGTCCAGGGCCAGGCGGCGGAAGATGTAGTCCATCACCGAGGCGGCCATGCGGACGTCCGGGTCGTCGGTCATGCCCGCCGGGTCGAAGCGCATGTTGACGAACTTGCCGACGTAGGTCTCCAGCGGCACGCCGTACTGCAGGCCGATGGAGATGGCCACGGAGAAGGCGTCCATGACGCCCGCGAGGGTCGAGCCCTGCTTGGACATCTTCAGGAAGACCTCGCCGAGGCCGTCGTCCGGGTAGCACGAGGCGGTCATGTAGCCCTTGGCGCCGCCCACGGTGAAGCGGGTGGTGGTGCTGGGGCGCTGGTTCGGCAGCCTGCGGCGGGTCGGGCGGCTGATCTCCACGACCTGGACCGTCGGCTCCGCGGCCTCGGCCGCCGCCTTGTCCTCGGTCTTGTCCTCGGCCTTCTTGCCGGCCGCCGAGAGCGGCTGGCCGACCTTGCAGTTGTCGCGGTAGACCGCCAGCGCCTTCAGGCCGAGCTTCCAGCCCTCCAGGTAGACCTGCTCGATGTCCTCGACGGTCGCGGACTCGGGCAGGTTGACGGTCTTGCTGATCGCGCCCGACAGGAACGGCTGGGTGGCGGCCATCATGCGGACGTGGCCCATCGGGGCGATGGCCCGCTCGCCCATCGCGCAGTCGAACACCTCGTAGTGCTCGAGCCGCAGGCCGGGGGCGTCGACGACGTGGCCGTGCTCGGCGATGTACTCGACGATCGCCTCGATCTGCTCGTCCTGGTAGCCGAGCTTCGCCAGCGCCCGCGGGATCGTCTGGTTGACGATCTGCATGGAGCCGCCGCCGACGAGCTTCTTGAACTTGACCAGCGCGAGGTCGGGCTCGATGCCGGTGGTGTCGCAGTCCATCATCAGGCCGATGGTGCCGGTGGGGGCCAGCAGCGACGCCTGGGCGTTGCGGTAGCCGTTCTTCTCGCCGAGCTTGAGGCACTCCGTCCACTCGCGGCTCGCCTCGGCGTGGATGTCGCGGTCCATGGCGTCGAGCGTGCGCAGCTCGCCGTTGGCGGCGGCGTGCTTGCGCATGACGCGCTTGTGCGCCTCGGCGTTGCGGGCGTAGCCGTCGTACGGTCCCACGACCCCGGCCAGCTCGGCGCTGCGGCGGTAGGAGACGCCGGTCATCAGCGAGGTGATGGCCCCGGCGATGGCCCGGCCGCCGTCGGAGTCGTAGGCGTGGCCGGTGGCCATGAGCAGCGCGCCGAGGTTGGCGTAGCCGATGCCGAGCTGGCGGTAGGCCCGGGTGGTCTCGCCGATCTTCTCGGTCGGGAAGTCGGCGAAGGTGATGGAGATGTCCATCGCGGTGATGATCAACTCAGTGATCTTCACGAAGTTCTGGACGTCGAAGGCGCCGTCGTCCTTGAGGAACTTCAGCAGGTTGATGCTCGCCAGGTTGCAGGAGGAGTTGTCCAGGTGGACGTACTCCGAGCAGGGGTTGGAGGCGGTGATGCGGCCGGTCTCCGGGCAGGTGTGCCAGTCGTTGATCGTGTCGTCGTACTGGACGCCGGGGTCGGCGCACTCCCAGGCGGCCTTGGCCATCTTGCGGAACAGGTCGCGGGCGTCGACCTTCTCGATGACCTCGCCGGACAGGCGGGCGCGCAGGCCGAACTCCTCGCCCTTCTCCACCGCGCGCATGAACTCGTCGGAGACGCGCACGGAGTTGTTGGCGTTCTGGTACTGGACGGAGACGATGTCCTTGCCGCCGAGGTCCATGTCGAAGCCGGCGTCGCGCAGCGCGCGGATCTTGTCCTCCTCGCGCGCCTTGGTCTCGATGAACTCCTCGATGTCGGGGTGGTCCACGTCGAGGACGACCATCTTGGCGGCGCGGCGGGTGGCGCCGCCGGACTTGATGGTGCCCGCGGAGGCGTCCGCGCCGCGCATGAAGGAGACCGGGCCGCTGGCGGTGCCGCCGCTGGAGAGCAGTTCCTTGGAGGAGCGGATCCGGGAGAGGTTCACCCCGGAGCCGGAGCCGCCCTTGAAGATCACACCCTCTTCCTTGTACCAGTCGAGGATGGACTCCATCTGGTCGTCCACGGCGAGGATGAAGCACGCCGAGACCTGCTGCGGCGAGGCCGTGCCGACGTTGAACCAGACCGGGGAGTTGAAGCTGAAGACCTGGTTGACCAGGGCGTGCTTGAGCTCGTGGTCGAAGATCTCGGCGTCCTCGTCGGTCGCGAAGTAGCCGTGCTCGACACCGGTCCTGGTGTAGACGCCCACCACGCGGTCGATGAGCTGCTTGAGGCTCCACTCACGCTGCGGGGTGCCGACGGCGCCGCGGAAGTACTTGGTGGTGACGATGTTGGCGGCGTTGACCGACCAGCTGTCGGGGAACTCCACGCCCCGCTGCTCGAAGTTGACCGAGCCGTCGCGCCAGTTCGTCATGACGACGTCGCGGCGCTCCCAGTGGATCTCGTCGTACGGGTGGACGCCGGGGGTGGTGAAGACGCGCTTCATCTTCAGCCCCTTGCGCGGTCGCTTGCCCCCGCGTACCGCCGCACCGCCGACCGTCTCCGTCATGACTTTTCCCCTTCCGGGGCTCCGAACGAGCCCACGAGTCGGACCACACACCGCGCCGCTTTCGTCCCCCGGCGCCCGGGGATGGAATTCTTCAGTCCTGCTTGGCGGAGCGATCCGCCCGCAACTGCTCGATCTCGGCCTCGAAGTCGGCCAGCGTCTCGAACCCCCGATAAACCGAGGCGAACCGGAGATAGGCCACCTCGTCCAGCTCACGGAGGGGCCCGAGGATCGCCAGGCCCACCTCGTGGGCGGGGATCTCCGCCGCCCCGGTCGCCCGGATGCTCTCCTCGACCCGCTGGCCGAGCTGGGCCAGGGAGTCCTCGCTGACCGGCCGCCCCTGGCAGGCCCGTCGCACCCCGGCGATCACCTTGTCCCGGGAGAACGGCTCGGTCACCCCGCTACGCTTGCCCACCATGAGCAGCACGGTCTCCTGCGTGGTGAACCTGCGCCCGCAGTGCGGGCACGTGCGCCTGCGGCGGATGGCCCCGCCGTCCTCGGTGGACCGGCTGTCGATGACCCGCGTGTCAGGGTGGCGACAGAACGGACAGTGCACGCGCGTCGCCTCCCTGATCAGCCGAGCGGCCCGCCTGCCCCGTGTGTCCCGCGATGCCCGCGCGTCAAGGCCGCGCACGCCCCTCAAAACCCCGAGGTGCGACGATCGAAACACAACTTGTGGTGGAGTGCACCGGCAAAGCCACTAGATGTTGTGGTCCAACCGTAGAAGTGCGCGACCATGAACGCAAGTTAGACACGACCCCCCGGACGAAGTCGCTGATCAGCGCTCCGAACCCGTTCCGGCCGGGCGTGTCGCGCCTCGCGACGTGCCCGCCGGCCCCCGGAGCCGCCCCCGGCCCCCGCCCAGCGCTTCCGCCCGGGACGAGGATCACCCCGGGACCGCCCGGGCTCCGCCGGGCCGCCCCCTCAGCCCGCCAGGCCCTCCGGCAGGTAGAGCCGGCCTCCGGGCCGGATCATCGAGACCGACAACCCGTTGAGGTCCGTGATCCGGCGGACGGTCCCGGCGGGATCGCCCTCCGGGGTCACCGCCTCGGCGACCTCCCAGAGCGCGTCGCCGTGACGCGCCTCGACCCAGGGCAGGCCCGCACGGCCGGCGCGGTCGGCGGCCGAGGCCGGGGCGATGCGGGTGCCGAGCCAGAGCATCCCCAGAGCGCCCAGGACGAGCAGGGCCACCATCACGATCTTCCCTCTCCGGGTGAGCCGGACAGGCCTGCGAGGATATCGGATGTTCCCCCCGGGGCCGGGCCGTCCCGGGGGCACCCGCCGGGACCTCCCCGCCCGCGCCGCGGGGGAGCCTTCCGCCCCAGCGCGCCGGATCTCCTCCACTCTCCCGCACCCGGACCCCTCCGCCCGCGCCCGCCCGGACCCCTCCGCCCGCGCCCGCCGGGGCCCCGCCTGTCGCGGACGCCCGGACCCCTCCGCCGGCGCCTGCCGCGGTCCCGCCTCCCGCGGGCGCCGGGGCTCTTCCGCCGGCGCCGGCTGGGAGGTCACCAGCCGCAGGTGCCGGGCCCCTCGCGCCCGCGGAGGCCGGGGTCGTCGTGTCTGTGCGGTCGCCTTCATCATGGCCCCCATCCCCTCGCCCGGGCCGGACACGGACGAAGAAAGATCGGCGAATCGAACACGATGTCGATCGAACTCCCGTACGATGTTGTACACCACGCCGTCGCTGATTTCGAGGACAACTCGAACAATTGTTTGAAGATGATCTTCGACGGGAGTACGGTCGCTGTGTGCGACATATGGAATACGGACCGGGAGGCGAGAAGATCACATGAGCGAGCACAGAGAGAACGGCTCGGCCGTCAGCGATCTGGCGGTGCGCAGGCGTGACTCCCTCGGCCTCACCCCCAGGCAGCGCAAGATCCTTGAGGTGATCCGCGACTCGGTGCAGCAGCGCGGCTATCCGCCGTCGATGCGTGAGATCGGTGAGGCCGTTCAGCTCACCAGCACCTCGAGCGTGTCGCACCAGCTGACGGCGTTGCAGCGCAAGGGCTACCTGCGGCGTGACCCGCACCGCCCACGGGCGCTGGAGGTCCGCCTGCCCGGCGAGCCCGTGCTGTGGGTCGACCCCGACGCGAACAGCGAGGAGGCGCCGGTCAGCCGCCCGACCGCGGCCTACGTGCCGCTGGTGGGCCGGATCGCCGCCGGTGGCCCGATCCTCGCCGAGGAGAGCGTCGAGGACGTCTTCGCCCTGCCCAAGCAGCTCGTCGGCGAGGGCACGCTCTTCCTGCTCCAGGTGACCGGCGACTCGATGATCGAGGCCGCCATCGCCGACGGCGACTGGGTGGTCGTGCGCCAGCAGCCGGTGGCCGACAACGGCGACATCGTCGCGGCGATGATCGACGGCGAGGCGACGGTCAAGACCTTCAAGCGCCGGGACGGCCACGTCTGGCTGGTCCCGCACAACTCCAACTACGACCCGATCCCGGGCGACGAGGCCACCGTGCTCGGCAAGGTCGTGGCGGTGCTGCGCAAGCTCTGACCCCGGCGGCCCGCCGTTCACGACGGCGAGCCGGGACGGACCCCCGAGTCTCCCCTCCCCCGCGTCTCAACGGCGACCGCCTGTCCATCAAGGGCAGGCGGTCGTTGTTTTGTTTACGGACATTACTTAACAACCGTATTTACAGGCCCGAATCATCCGGCCCGATCCGCCGTTCCGGCACAACACCCTTACCGCCCCTCCGCGACGCCCGGATCCCGCGGGCGCGGACGGGGAGGCGCCGCCGGTACGGGGCCACCGGGGCAGGACCGCGCCGTTCTCCCCGGGAGATCCGGTCTCTTGACCCAGCGTGGTCAGGGGGATACCTTCGCTTCATTAATAGGAAAGCTTCCTATTAATAATCACCCCCCACGCAGGTAGGAGAGGTATTCCTCGTGCGAAACAAACTGGTCCTGAAATTTTTAGGCGCGGCGGGAGCGCTCCTGCTCCCTCTGGGAGCCGCTGTCGCCACGGCGCCGGGAGCGTACGGCGCCGCCGCCGTGCCGATCCGGGTCAACTCCGGCGGCGCGGCCGTCACCGACGGCGCGGGCGTCCAGTGGTCGGCCGACAAGGCTTACACCAGCGGTGACTGGGGCTACCAGACCAGCTACGGGACGAACACGACGGGCAGCCCGATCGCCGGCACCGACGACGACGCGCTCTACCAGAGTTACAACACCTTCAACGGCTGGAGCGGTTACCGCTTCGACCTGCCCAACGGCACCTACCAGGTGACGCTGAAGATGGTCGAGGACTGGGCCAACGCCGCGGGGCAGCGCAAGTTCGACGTCCGGGCCGAGGGTGCCAACGTTCTGACCGCCTTCGACGTCTTCGCCGCCTGCGGCAGGCTGACCGCCTGCGACAAGTCCTTCCCGGTGACGGTCACCGACGGCGCCCTCAACGTGCAGTTCAACATGAACGGCGGGGCCAACTACGCGACCGTCTCGGCGATCTCGGTCACCGGCCAGACCGGCGGGGACACCCCGCCGACCGCCCCCGGCGACCTGCGGTCCACCGCGGCCACCACGACCAGTGTCTCCCTGCAGTGGAACGCCTCCACCGACGACGTCGGCGTCACCGGCTACGAGGTCTACCGCGGCGCCGCCCTCGTCGCCACCGTCACCGGCACCGGCCACACCGACACCGGGCTGACCCCCGGCACCGAGTACGCCTACACCGTCCGCGCCCGCGACACCGCCGGCCAGCGCTCCGGGCCGAGCAACGAGCTGAAGGTCACCACCGAGGACGACGGCGGCGGCGACGACACCGAGGCGCCGAGCGTCCCGGGCAACCTGCGCGCCGGGACCGTCACCGCGGACAGCGCCGAGCTGAGCTGGGACGCCTCGACCGACAACGTCAAGGTCACGGGTTACGAGGTCTACCGCGGCGCCACCCTCGTCGCCACCGTCACCGGCACCGGCCACACCGACACCGGCCTGTCGCCCACGACCCAGTACACCTACACGGTCAAGGCCCGTGACGCCGCCGGGAACCGGTCCGGGGCGAGCAACGAGCTGAGGGTCACCACCAGGGAGCGCGGCACCGGCGGGAACAAGCTCGTCGGCTACTTCACCAACTGGGGCGTCTACGGGCGCAACTACCACGTGAAGAACATCGTGACCAGCGGATCGGCCGCCAAGCTGACCCACATCATGTACGCCTTCGGCAACGTCCAGGGCGGCCGGTGCACCATCGGCGACGGCTT
>NZ_BOOH01000019.1 GCF_016863135.1 Planobispora longispora | reverse complement strand
CGACGCATGACCGACCACACGACCGAGCCGGCCGACGAGCCGGTGATCCGGCTGCTGATCGCCGACGACCATCCCATCGTCAGGGACGGGCTGAGCAACATGTTCGCCTCCGCCCCCGGGTTCCAGGTGGTGGGCCAGGCCGCGGACGGCGCCGCGGCCGTGCGGCTCGCCCGGGAGCTCCGGCCCGACGTGATCCTGATGGACCTGCGCATGCCCGGCATGGACGGGCTGAGCGCGATCACCGAGCTGACCCGGCTCGGCCTCGCCGCGCGCGTGCTGGTGCTGACGACCTACGACACCGACACCCACGTCCTGCCGGCGATCGAGGCGGGCGCGACCGGCTACCTGCTCAAGGACTCCCCCAGGGAAGAGCTGCTGCGCGGCGCGCGCGCCGCCGCCAAGGGCGAGAGCGTGCTGTCGCCCGCGGTGGCGGCGCGGCTGATGAACCGGCTCAAGACGCCCGCGCCGCAACTGCTCAGCCAGCGGGAACTGGAGGTCCTCGAACTCATGGCGGCCGGGAACACCAACCGTGAGACGGCCGCCCGGCTGTTCATCACCGAGGCCACGGTCAAAAGCCACCTGCTGAACATCTACGCCAAGCTCGGTGTGAACGACCGCGCCGCCGCCGTCGCCGAGGCCTTCAACCGGCGGCTGCTCGTCCCGCGGGCGCCCGGGAACCCCTGATCTCCAGGTGGGGGCGGGAGATAATTATTAGGAAACTTTCCTGATCTAAGGCATCATTTCCGCCGGGACCGCGAGGGGAACGGGGGCAAGGTGGCGCAGGCCGTACACGCCGGGAAAGAGGAGCAGGCGGGGCCCGCGGTCTGGTCGCGGAACTTCGCCCTCTTCTTCACCGCCCGCTCCGTCTCGATGCTCGGCGCCGCGATGATCCCGCTGGCGACCGCGCTCGGAGTGAACGCCCTGGGGTACGGCGCGACCGGCGTCGGGCTCGCGCTGGCCGCGTGGATGGGGCCGTTCGCGGTGCTCATCCTCTTCGGCGGGGTGTTCGCCGACAAGTTCACGCCGCGCCGCATGATGATCGGGGCCGATCTGGTCCGGACCGTCACCCAGGGCGGCCTCGCGGCGCTGTACGCCTTCACCCACCCGCCGCTCTGGCAGATCCTGGCCCTGTCGGCCGTCGCGGGCGTGGCGGCGGCGATGTACCAGCCGGGCGTCTCCAGCACCGTTCCCCGCGTCGCCCGGGACGTGCAGAGGGGCAACGCGACCCTGCGCGTCTCCGAGGCGATCATGATGCTGACCGGCCCGGCGGTCGCCGGCGGCATCGTCGCCCTCTCCGGGGTCGGGGCGGTGTTCGCGATCGAGGCCGTGGGCTTCGCGATCAGCGCCGTCTGCCTGCTCGTCCTCCGCCTGCCGCCGCCGCCCGCCGGGGCGGGGACCGCAGAGGAGTCGATGTGGCGCAACCTGCGGGACGGCTGGTACGAGTTCCGCTCCCGCACCTGGATGTGGAGCGTGATCCTCATCTGGGTGGTCTTCGGGATCACCCTGTTCGGGCCGATGATCCCGCTCGGCTCGGTGCTCGTCAGCGAGGACCTCGGCGAGGCGGCGTACGGCCTGATCCTGTCCGCCTCCGGAGCCGGCACCATCGTCGGCGGCCTGGTCGCGATGCGGCTCCGGCCCGCCCGGCCGCTGACGGCCGGGGCGATCGGCCTGTTCGGGTTCACCCTGGAGCCGCTCTCGATCGCCGCCGCGACGCCGCTGGAGGTCATCATGGCCGCCCACGTGATCGGCGGCGCGGGCTGGGCGTTCTGGTCGGTCATGTGGGCCACCAGCATCCAGACCCACGTGCCGCAGGAGGCGCTCAACCGGGTCACCGCCTACGAGGTCGGCGGCTCGACCATCGCCGTCCCGGTCGGCCAGGCCCTCGCCGGCCCGCTGGCCGGGTGGCTGGGCGCCCGGGAGGTGCTCGTCTCCTCCTCGGTCGTGGCGGTGTGCGGGTGCGTCTGCCTGCTGCTGATCCCCGCGGTCCGGAGACTGCGCAGGATCACCCCCGGGTGAGCCCGCGCGGCGGATCTCGCACCTGTCCCCGGGCCCCCTTCCGTATCGGCACGAATCCCGGCAGGAGGATCACTGCCCTCATACGATGGGCCATGTGACCATCCGCCGCGGAATCCCCCCGCTGGTCCTCATCCTCCTGCTCACGGCCTGCACCGGAGAGGAACCCTCCCCGGTCCGGCTCGACACGGTGAAGCGCGCCCCGGTCACCGAGGTCGTCGAGGCCCCCGCCACGGTGTCCGCCCGCGCCACGGCCGTGCTGCGCTCCCCGGCCCAGGGCACGGTCCGGAAGCTGTACGTCCGGGACGGCCAGCGGGTCGAGAAGGGGCAGATCCTCGCGAAGATCAGCTCCCCGCAGGCGGAGGAGCAGCTGCGGCAGGCGCGCGCGGCCGAGCGGGCGGCCTCGCGAGGCTCGCGGAGCTCGCGCGCCGGGGCGCTTCCGCGCCTGGGCGGCGGCTCTCCCGCCCTCCGCCTCGCCTCCGGGTTCAGCGTGAAGACCGACCCGCGCGTACGGCGCGGCTTCGCCAAGGCCCGCCGGGCGGCCCGCGAGGTCGAGGATCCCAAGGTCCGCAGGCAGCTGCTCGCCACCCTGGACGCCGCCGAGGCCCAGCACCGCGCCCACCAGGAGGCGCTGGCCAAGGCCGCCCGCGGGCTCACCGAATCGCTCAACCGTTCCCTCAGCACGGTGCTCGGCCAGATCACCAGCCAGGTGAGCTCGGGACTCGGCGGTCTGAGCACCTCCATGGCCTCCCTCCAGGAGGCGTCCCGGTCCCAGGCGAAGGCCGCGGTGGCGGTCGCCCGCAGGACCGTGGACGGGCTGACGGTCAAGGCCCCGTTCGACGGGGTGGTCACCCTCGGCCGCACGTCCGCCGGCGGCGCCCCCGACCTGAGCGCCCTGCTCCCGCAGGGACTGACCGGCGCCGTGCAGGCGCCCGCGTCCGGCGCGTCCGGCCCCTCCGGCTCCGGGACCCCGGTCGCCACCGGCGTGCCCGTCTCGGCCGGGGACGCGATCGTCACCGTCACCGACGTCTCGGAGCTCACCCTCTCGGCGGACGTGGACGAGACCGACGTGCTGCTGGTCAGGCGGGAGATCAAGGCCGAGGCGGAGTTCGACGCCGTGCCCGGCGGCGTCTACGCGGCCGTGGTCACCGGGGTCGGGGTCACGCCCATGGAGGGCACGACCGGCGGCGCCAGTTACCCGGTCCAGCTCTCCCTGGGGCGGGGGGCCTTCGACGACGGGAGCAGGGCCCCGACGCCCAAACCGGGGATGAGCGCGGTCGTCCGCCTGACGGTCCGCGAATCGCCGCACGCGCTCGCCGTGCCGTCCTCCGCGATCGTCACCAGCGGCCGGGACAGCGTCGTCTGGGCGGTCCGCGGCGGCAGGGCCGAGCGACGGGTGGTCAGGCTCGGCGCGCAGGGCGAGTCCACCGTCGAGATCCGGTCCGGCCTGACCCTCGGCGAGCGGATCGTCGTCCGCGGCGCCGACACCGTACAGCAGGGCCAGCCCCTCCCATGACCTCCTCGGCGACCTCCTCGGCGTTCGAGGCGGTGGGGCTGGCCCGGTCCTACCGGCTAGAAGGCGTCTCGGTGGACGCGCTGCGCGGCGTGGACCTGCGGATCGAGCCGGGGGAGTTCGTGGCGATCGTGGGACCCTCGGGATCGGGGAAGTCCACGCTGATGCACCTGCTCGGCTGCCTGGACCGGCCGACCTCGGGAAGCCTCCGGGTCAACGGCGTGGACGTCTCGACGCTCTCCGACACCCGCCTGGCCGAGCTGCGCAACCAGGCCATCGGGTTCGTCTTCCAGTCGTTCCACCTGCTCGCCCGGACCTCCGCCCTGGACAACGTGGCGCTCCCGCTGGTCTACCGGGGGATGCCCAGGGCCGAGCGTCGCAGGCGGGCGCACCAGGCGCTGGAGTCGGTGGGGCTCGGCAACCGGCTCGGCCACCGCCCCTCGCAGATGTCCGGCGGCGAGCAGCAGCGGGTGGCCATCGCGCGGGCCCTGGTCGGCGACCCCCGGGTCGTCCTGGCCGACGAGCCGACCGGGAACCTGGACACCCGCAACGGCGCCGAGGTGATGGCCATCCTCGACCGGCTCAACGCCGAACGCGGGGTCGGGATCGTCCTGGTCACCCACGACTCCGAGGTGGCGGCCCACGCCCGCCGTCAGATCCACGTCCGGGACGGGTTGATCGAGTACGACTCCGGTACGGCGGACGGCGCCACTGGGCGGGACGAGGGCCGTACCGGGCCGGTGGAGGCCGGGTGAGGACGGCGGAGGCGTTCCGGATGGCGCTGGAGGCGCTGCGGGCCAACCGCCTGCGCAGCGCCCTCACCATGCTCGGAGTGATCATCGGGGTCTCGGCCGTGGTGGTCCTCGTCGCGGTGGGCACCGGTGCCAAGAACGCGGTGGAGAGCGAGATCGCCGGACTCGGAAGCAACATCATCCTGGTCGTCCCCGGCCGGCTCGGCGTCGGCGCGCTGCCCACCCAGAGCCGCCTGGACCTCGCCGACGTGGCCTACGTGCGCCGGGTGGTCGGCGACCCCTCGAAGGTCACGGTCTCCGTCAACTCGGGGGAGACGGTCCGGGTCGGCAGGAGAGAGGCGTTCGTCACGGTCGTCGGCACCGACGAGAACCTGCCCAACATCTTCGACCGGCCGCTGCGCCGCGGACGGCACCTGGGCGAGACCGACGTGGACACCCGCCGCAGAGTGGCGGTCCTCGGCTCGGAGGTGGCCCAGACGCTGTTCGGGGACGTCGATCCGGTCGGCAGGCAGCTGACGGTCTCCGGGGCCAGGTTCCGGGTCGTGGGCGTCTACGAGACGGTCGGGGCGACCTTCGGGGTGGCCCGCGACCAGGAGATCCACGTCCCGGTCACCACGGCCCAGCGCCTGCTCGGCGTCACCCGGATCAACGGGATCGCGGTCGGCGCGTCCGGGCCCGACCAGATCGAGCCGCTCCAGCGGCGGGTGGTGGACGCGCTCACCGAGCGGTATCCGGGGGAGCGTTTCTCCGCCGTCACCCAGACCCAGCTGCTCGGCACGATCGGCACCGTGCTCGGCATGCTCACCGGGGTGCTCGCCGCCATCGCGGGCATCTCGCTGCTCGTCGGCGGGGTCGGGGTCTCCAACATCATGCTGGTCAGCGTCCGGGAGCGGACCCGGGAGATCGGCCTGCGCAAGGCCCTGGGCGCCCGGCAACGTGACGTGCTGGCGCAGTTCCTGATCGAGGCGGTGCTGCTGACCACGATCGGCGGGGTGATCGGCATCCTGCTCGGCGTCGGCGGGTCGCTGCTCATCGCGGCGCTCTCCCCGGTCCCGGCGGCCGTCACCTGGTGGTCGGTCGCGCTGGCCTTCGGCGTCTCGGCCGCGGTCGGGGTGTTCTTCGGCGTGGCCCCGGCGCGCCGGGCGGGCCGGCTCGACCCGGTGATCGCCCTGCGCGCCGAGTAGCCGCCCGATCGTACGGCGCACGCCGTACAACCACACAGCTTCCGCGCAGCCGTACAGCCTCCGCGCAGCCGCACGCGGCGCGCGCAGTGGTTGCGGCGCCGCGGCGGTCACGCAGGCGGCTCTCCCGGCTCTCAGGCGTCCCGGCGCCGGAGCAGTACGGCGGCCGCGGCCAGGGTGACCGCGATCCAGGCGCAGTAGACCGCGAAGCCGGTCCACGGGGCGAGCTGCCCCTCGGCGACCCGGGTGTAGGTGATCTGGTTGCCGGCGTTGGTGGTGAAGTACCGCTGCAGGGTGTCGCCCCACTCGCCCGGCAGCAGGTTGGTCATCTGCGGCAGGACGAAGACCAGTCCGATCACCGCGACGATGGCGCCGGGAATGTGCCGGATCAGGGCGCCGAGCGCCAGGCCGAAGACGCCGGTCGCGGTGATGAGCAGCGCGGCCCCGACGACCGCCCGCAGCACCCCGGGATCGCCCAGTCGCGCCGCCTTGTCCCCGAGCACGGCCTGCCCGGCGAAGAACGAGGCGAACGACGCCGCCAGCGACACGCTGAACGCCACCGCCGCCACGACCGCCGTCTTGGCGGCGAGCATCCGCAGGCGGCCGGGGACCGCGAGCAGAGTGGTGCGGATCATGCCGGTGCGGTACTCGCCGCCGACGGCCAGGACGCCGAGCGTGGCCATGGCCAGCGAGGCGAACGCGGAACCGGACAGGCTGATCATGGTGGAGTCGGTGAGCGCGGACCGTTCGCCCAGGTTCGCGGTGGAGGCGGCGATCAGCAGACCGAAGCCGACCATCAGCACCACGGCGACGAGCAGGGTCCACACGGTGGACCGCACCGATCGGATCTTGGTCCATTCGGAGCGCAGCACGCCGGTCATGACGTCACCTCCATGTACTCGCCGTCCTCGTACTCGCCGTCCTCCCGGGTCCTTCCGCGCTCGGCGCCCTCCCCGGCGCCCGCGTACTCGGTGCTCTCCCGGGTCAGTTCCATGTAGGCCGCCTCCAGGGACGGCGCGACCTCGGCCAGCTCGTGCAGCGCGAGCCCGGCTCCCGCCGCGGCCTCGCCGACGGCCGCGGCGGTCATGCCGGTCACCCGCAGGTGGTCGCCGTGCAGGGTCACCCCCGCCGCCCGGTCGCCGGCCGTCCCGTCTCCCGCCCTGCCGCCTGCCGTCCCGTCACCCGTCGCCCCGTCGAGCAGCCGGGCGAGGTCCGGCAGCCGCGGCGAGCGCACCCGCACGTAGCCCTGGGAGCTGCGGCTGATGAACTCCGCCGTGCTCGTGTCGGCGATGAGCCTGCCCTTCCCGATGACGATCAGGTGGTCGGCCGTCTGGGCCATCTCGCTCATCAGGTGGCTGGAGACGAAGACCGTGCGGCCCTCGGCGGCGAGGTTCCGCATCAGGGTGCGGATCCACAGGATGCCCTCCGGGTCCAGCCCGTTGACCGGCTCGTCGAACAGCAGGATCTCCGGGTCGCCGAGCAGCGCGGCGGCGATGCCCAGCCGCTGCGACATGCCGAGCGAGAAGCCGCCGACACGGCGGCGCGCGACCTCGGTCAGGCCGGTGACGGCGAGGACCTCGGTCACCCGCGAGGCCGGGATGCCGTTGCTCTGCGCGAGGCAGAGCAGGTGGTCGCGGGCCGTGCGCCCGCCGTGCACCGCCTTGGCGTCCAGCAGCGCGCCGACCTTGCGCAGCGGGTGCTTGAGCTGCCCGTACGGCGTGCCGTCGATGAGGACCGAGCCCTCGGTCGGGTGGTCGAGGCCGAGCATCATGCGCATGGTGGTCGACTTGCCCGCGCCGTTGGGCCCGAGGAAGCCGGTCACATGACCGCCGCGCACCTCGAAGGAGAGCCCGTCCACGGCGACGGTCGAGCCGTACCGCTTGGTGAGTTCCCTTGCATCGATCATGCTTCCAGCCTCGCCGCCGCCCCGCCGCGAATCATCGGCCCGGGGAACGGTCTGCGACCTGGGAGCGGAGTACGGCACCCGCCTCCGCTTGGGACCTCGCTCCTATGCCCGCATTCCCGCGCTCGGAGCCTGGGACGCTGTTGACAGACGACTCTCGGCCGCTCACGTACTCTAAGTACTTGACGTACTTATCGTTTAAACGATCGGGGAGACCTCAGGAGGAGCCGTGGCGTCTCTGCACTATGAGAGCTACACGGAGGCGCGGACGCATCTGAAGCGCCTTCTGGACGCGGCGGCACGCGGCTGGACCGCCACCGTCCGGCGGGACAAGACTCGAGCGGCTGTGGTCGACGCGGAGCGGCTGCGGGCCTTCCTGGCAGCCGTGACGCCGTCCCGCGCCGAAGTGGTGGCCGAGGGCGGCGGGTGGTCGGTGTTCATTCCCGGTCTGCCCGTGGCGGCCGACGGCGCCACCTTCGAGGAGGCGATCGACGAGATGGTGGGAGCCCTCCGTGAATACGCGGAGGACTGGCAGGACCACCTCCTCGATGCCCCCAACCACCGGGAGAACTGGGGCCTGGTCCAGTTGATCGAGCTGAGCGACGATGAGGAACTCCGCCGCTGGCTGACCGGGCAGGCGCCATGACGTCGTGGCCTCAAGCGACGAGAGAGGAACACGAACGGTTCTGCCTGATGGAGGGGTGGAGCCGGGTCCGTGACGCGTGCGGACGGTCAGGGACCCACCACATCACGTACGAACTCCGGCTTCCGGACGGTCGCATCTTGCGGACCGGGATCTCCCATCCGCCGGACCGGACCTCCTACGGCCGCGGCATCTGGGCTCACATCCTCCGTGACCAGCTCGACGTCACGGAGGATGAGTTCTGGAAGTGCGTGAAGGAGGGTGAGAAGCCTGATCGGGGAGTTCCCCCCGTCCCGGCCGAATCGCTCCCCGCCGACCTCGTCCACCTGCTCATCGCCAAAGTCGGACTCCCGGAGGCGGAGGTCGCTCAAATGACCAGGGAAGTCGCCATCGCCCGGCTGCAGCGCTTCTGGACCGGTGGCGGATAACCCTGACCGGATGCGGGGGACAGGATCCCTCACGACCCGGGGCGGACCAGGCCCGCCTCGTAGGCGACGATCACGGCCTGGGCGCGGTCGCGGGCGCCGATCTTGGCGAACAGGTTGGTGACGTGGTTCTTCACGGTGGACGGGGAGACGTCGATCCGCTCGGCGATCTCGCCGTTGGAGTGCCCCCGGGCGATGAGCGTGAGCACCTCCCGCTCGCGGTCGGTGAGGGAGTCGAGCTCGTCGGGCACGGGCTCCCGCCGGGGGCGGGAGGCGCGGACGAACGTGCCGATCAGGCGGGTGAGCAGCCGGGGCGCCACGGCGGATTCGCCTCTGTGCACGGTTCTGACGCCCTCCACGAGTTCCTCGGGCGAGATGTCCTTGGGCAGGAACCCCGAGGCTCCGGCGCGGAGCATCGCCACCACGTACTCGTCCAGGTCGAACGTGCTCAATCCCAGCACCCGCACCCCGGGGAGGGCGTCCGTGATCTCCTGGGTGGCGGCGACGCCGTCCACGCCGGGCATGTG
The DNA here is from genome assembly GCF_016863135.1 of Planobispora longispora. Classification (GTDB taxonomy): domain Bacteria; phylum Actinomycetota; class Actinomycetes; order Streptosporangiales; family Streptosporangiaceae; genus Planobispora; species Planobispora longispora. Next base: position 543,061 of record NZ_BOOH01000019.1, on the reverse strand, counting down.
CACGTCCATCAGCACCACGTCGGGCCGCAGGTCGCGGCTGAGCCGTACGGCCTCCGCCCCCTCCGCGGCCTCGCCGGCGACGGACATGTCGGGCTGGGCATCGAGGATCATGCGGAACCCGGTGCGCACCACGGCGTGGTCGTCGACGAGCAGAACCTTGATCACTGACTCTTCCCCGGCGATTACCCGCTCTCCGGTCACGCGCCCTCCCTCGACGATCACGCACTCTACTTCGGGGACGCCGGATCCTTCGAGGGCGCCGGATCTTGAACCGCGGGGACCGGGATCCAGGCATGGACCCGGAAACCCCCCTCCGGCCGCGGCCCCGTCTGCAGCCGCCCCCCGCACAGCGCGACCCGCTCGGCCATGCCGCCCAGCCCGAAGCCGGACCCGGTCTGCGCCGTGCCGCCCCGGCGGCCGAGCCCGTCGTCGAGGACCTCCACCTCGACGGCGCCGGACAGGTAGGCGAGACGGACGCTGACGCGGGCGCCGTCGGCGTGCTTGCGCGTGTTGGTGAGGGCCTCCTGGACGATCCGGTAGACGGCGTGGTCCACCGCCGCGGGCAGCGGGACGGCCTCTCCCGTCACCTCCAGCCCGACCGGCGGCCCCGCGCCGTCCACCCGCGCGACCAGGTCCGGCAGGGCCTCCGCCCCGACTCCCGCGTGGTTGTCCGGCTCGTCCCCGTCCTCCGCGCGGAGCACGTGCAGGAGCTGCCGCATCTCCGCCATCGCCTCGCGGGCCGTGCGCTCGGCGGTGACGAGGGCCTCCTGGGCGCGCCGGGGATCGGTCGTCATGGTCGTGCGGCCGGCGCCGACCATCACGTTGATCACGCTGATGTGGTGGGCCACGACGTCGTGCAGCTCGCGGGCGATGCGGCGGCGCTCGGCGCGGACCGCGGCCTCGGCCGCCTGCTCCTGCCCGCGTTTTCGCAGCTCGCCCCTGAGCCGGAGGAACTGCCCCAGGCCGACGACCAGGAAGGGGGAGAGGACCGGGACGGAGACGTTGCCCGGGATCTCCCCGGACTGCAGCTGGTAGACGGCCAGGTAGCTGAGCGAGGCGGCCGCGGCGATGATCCATACCGTCCGGCCCGCCGCGTGACGACCCAGGCTGTAGAGCCCGATCACGCTGGGCAGGGTCGCCGGGTCTCCCAGGCCGAGGAGGGTGTGCAGCAGATCGAGGGCCAGGGTGGCGAGGGCGACCGCGACCGGGTGGTTCCGCCGCACGATCAGCGGGACGGCGCCGGCGGCGGCGATCGCGACAGAGAGGCCCCGGTCGGGGTGGCCCGCGGGGAGCAGCGCCCTGACCGCCGTCACCTCGGCCACGCCCACCAGGACGGCCAGCGCGCCGTCGAGCACCGCGGGGCGTCTGAGGGTCTGCCAGGCTCTGCGCCAGGATCTGCCGACGCCCGGGAAGCGCATGGCTCGACAGTACGGCATGTCGCGATCGGAGTAGATGTGTCGTGAATATCGCCATCATGTGTCGGATATGAACTTCAGGCGCGTGATCACTCCGGGAGCGACGAGGCGGAAGCCGTACTGTAACGTCGCCGGAAAAGAGCGAGCGAGGAGAGTGCGGATGAGCCGGTCAGTACGGGTCCTCTGGGATGACGCGCTCACCTCCTACGATTTCGGCCCGGGGCATCCGCTCGCGCCCGTCCGGGTCGAGCTGACCATGGCGCTCGCCCGGGAGCTGGGCGTGCTCGACGCGGTCGAGATGACCGGCTGCGCGTCCGCGACCGACGACGAGCTGGCGCTGGTCCACAAGCGCGACTACATCGAGGCGGTCAAGCGGGTCTCCGCGACCGGGCGGCCCGACCGGGCCGCCGGGCTCGGCACCGAGGACAACCCGGCCTTCGCCGGGGTGCACGAGGCGTCGGCGCTCATCGCCGGGGCCACGCTGGCCGCCGCCCGCGCCGTGTGGACGGGCGAGGCCGAGCACGCGGCGAACGTCGCGGGCGGGCTGCACCACGCCATGGCGAGCACCGCCAGCGGCTTCTGCGTCTACAACGATCCGGCGGTGGCCATCGCCTGGCTGCTGTCGCAGGGCGCCACCCGGGTCGCCTACGTGGACGTGGACGTGCACCACGGGGACGGCGTGCAGGCGCTGTTCTACGACGACCCCCGGGTGCTGACCGTCAGCCTCCACGAGAGTCCCCGGACCCTCTTCCCGGGCACCGGTTTCCCCGAGGAGCGCGGCGCGGAGGGCACCGCGGTCAATGTGGCCCTGCCCGCCGGATGCGGCGACAGCGGCTGGCTGAGGGCCTTCCACGCGGTGGTGCCGCCGCTGCTGCGGGAGTTCGCCCCGGAGGTTCTGGTCACCCAGCACGGCTGCGACAGCCACGCGCTCGACCCGCTGGCCCATCTGATGCTCAGCCTGGACGGCCAGCGAGCCGCCTACGCCGCGCTGCACGAGCTCGCCCACGAGACCGCGGGCGGCCGGTGGATCGTGACCGGGGGCGGCGGATACGAGCTGGTGCAGGTCGTGCCGCGGGCCTGGACGCACCTGCTCGCCGAGGTCGCCGGGCGCCCGCTCGACCCGGCCACCGCCACCCCGCCGGAGTGGCGCGGGCTCGTCAGGGAACGGACCGGTCAGACGCCGCCGCTGAGGATGACCGACGGCAGAAACCCGGAATTTCAGGACTTCGCCGGTGGTTATGATCCAGCGGACCCCATCGATCGGGCCATCCTGGCGACCAGGAAGGCCGTGTTCCCCTTCCACGGACTGGATCCACTGCCGTGACGCCGTTACTCGCCCGTGAAGATCTTGTAGAGCATCTGATCCGGACCCGGATCGCCGGTGACGTGGCGACCAGCCGGGAGAACAACCTCGACCACTACCGGTCGCTGGCCAACCGCGACCCCCGCCACATGTTCGGGCTCTCCATGGGAGAGGGCTGGTCCTACCGGGACATCCTGGAGCTCATGGCCAAGTCCGCCGGCGTGGTGGCCGATCCGAAGCACCGCGACGGCCAGGACACCATCGACCCGGAGCGCACGATCGACGCGACCGAGGCGATGGGCGACGTGATCGCCGGGGTGCTCCGCGCCGGGAACGCGAAGATCCTCCTGGCCACCGGGCACCCCACGGGCCTGCTCACCATCCACATGGCGCTGGCCAGGCTGGCGCGCGAGCGGGGGGCGACGCTGATGGGCCCGGCCGAGGACTGGTCCTACTGGGGCTCCGGGTTCGGCCGCAGGCGCAAGATCCGCTACCTCGACGACGTGGCCATGCTGGACGACCGGGGGGCCTTCGTCCACACCCACGACGCGGCCCCGATGGAGGCCATGATCGCGGAGATGGGCGACGACCGCCCCGACCTGGTGATCGCCGATCACGGCTGGGCGGGGGCGGCCGGGGAGGCCGGGATCCTCACCGTGGGATTCGCCGACAGCAACGACCCGGCCCTGTTCGTCGGGGAGGCCGAGGGCAAGATCGCGGTCACCGTACCCCTCGATGACAACGTGCTTCCGCGTGACTACGCTCCGCTGACCCGGCATCTGCTCGCGAGGGTCGTGAGCGGCCTCTGAGGCAGGGGGGACGCCAATCCGGCCGTCCCTATACGGGCTTTTCGCGCCTGCATTCCACGGATCTCGTGCACCGCTTGCCAACTTTTTGGTGATTGCGGGCGACTCTAATGGGAAATGGTTGGTCCGTTCCAAGATCGAGGTGAGGGGGTCGGGCCGGCCGCTGGCCAGCGAGTTTCGGTATTTCGATGACATGGGACTGCGAAGACTGAGAAACTAGGGGGTTTGCTCTCTCGGAGTCCCGCCTTACGCTGACGGCAGTAGACGTGCGTGAGCGATGGCACCAGTGGGGATAACCCGGAAACACGTGCGGAAGAGGCGTCCGATGGGTGCAGGCGAAAGACCTCTCAGCGAGGTGAAGTTCCTGACGGTGGCAGAAGTGGCCACGGTCATGAGGGTGTCCAAGATGACGGTGTACCGGCTCGTGCACTCGGGTGAGCTGCCGGCCATCCGGGTCGGCCGATCCTTCAGAGTGCCTGAGCAGGCGGTGCACGACTACCTCAGGGAGGCCTACATCGAGGCAGGTTGAAGCGAGCCCTGACCGGTTCTCCGGCCCGGCCGGAGTCCGGAGGGCCCTTGCTCCACCGAGGTAGTGACCGAGGCAGCGGTGCGCGAGGCGTGCCGCGAGACGGAGCACTCGGGTCCCCCGGGGGCGATCCACCGCGGATCGCCGGTAGTCTGTTGAACCGGTGTGCTCCGCGCACCGGTTCGGCAACACCCGCTACCAGTTACCTGGGGGTCCCGTGGGCTCTGTGATCAAGAAGCGCCGTAAGCGCATGGCGAAGAAGAAGCACCGCAAGCTTCTCAAGAAGACCCGCATCCAGCGGCGTAACAAGAAGTAACAACGCGGATCTGCGAGGCGTCGATGACCCACACCGTGCTCGTCACCGGGGTCTCACGCCACATCGGCGCCCGAGTGGCGAGCGTTCTCGCGGCTGACCCGGACATCGGCCGGGTCATCGGAGTGGACACGGTGCCGCCGCCCTCGCTCTCACGTGATGGCGGCGTACCTCTCGGACGGACGGAGTTCGTCCGCGTCGATCTGCGCAGCCCCGACATCGCCCAGGTGATCGCGGCCGCCGACATCGACACCGTCGTGCACATGAGCCTGGTCAGCGCTCCCCCGAGGAGCGGTGGCCGCGCGCTCATGAAGGAACACAACGTCATCGGCACCATGCAACTGCTGGGCGCCTGCCAGCGGTCCGCGACGGTCCGCCGCGTCGTCGTGCGCTCCACCACGGCGGTGTACGGCTCCTCGCCGCGAGACCCGGCCGTCTTCACCGAGGACGCCGAGCCCGGCGAGCCGCCCACCCACGGCTACGCCAAGGACGCCTCCGAGGTGGAGGGCTACGTCCGCGGCTTCGCCAGGCGGCGCAGGGACGTGAGCGTGACCACCCTCAGGTTCGCCAACTTCATGGGGCCGGGCGTCGACTCGCCGCTGACGCGCTACTTCTCCCAGCCGTTGCTGCCCACCGTGTTCGGCTTCGACCCGCGGCTGCAGTTCGTCCACGAGGACGACGCGGTCGAGGTGCTGCGCCGGACGGCGATGGAAGACCACCCCGGCACGTTCAACGTGGCCGGGGACGGCGTGCTGCTGCTGTCGCAGTGCGTCCGGCGGGCCGGGCTGCTCTCGCTCCCGATCCCCTCGCCGGCCTTCCGCCTCATCGGCGACCTGGCGCGCGGGGCGGGGATGATGGACTTCTCGCCCGAGCAGCTCCGCCTGATGTGCCACGGCAGGGTGGTGGACACCGCCCGCCTGGTCCAGGCCCTGGGCTGGAAGCCCAAGTTCTCCACGAGCGCCGCCTTCGAGGACTTCCTGCACTCCCGCGGGATGGACGGCGGGCTCCCCGCGGCGATGGTGGACGCGCTGTCCCATATGGTGACGAGATAAGCGCCTGCACGGCGGCGGGATGAGCACCCGAACGGTGACGGGGTGAGCGAGATGGCCAGTGCGCACGAGGAGTCCCGGAACGGGTTCCACGGCGGATCCCACGATGCCCAGGTGATCCCCATCGATCGGGGCCGCTCCTCCCGCGGCGCGGGCGGGTTCGCCGACTTCGACGGGGCGCTGGACCCGGAGGACGACCGCCGCCTGGCCGAGCTGCTGGCGTTCGTCCGGCGCCGCATCGCGGGAGAGTACGAGGTCGACGAGTTCGGATTCGACGCCGAGCTCACCGACAAGGTGCTGCTGGAGATCATGCGCCCGCTCTACCGGCACTGGTTCCGCGCGGAGACCGTCGACGTCGAGAACGTCCCGGGCGAGTCCGGCGCCCTCGTCGTGGCCAACCACTCGGGCACCATCCCGCTGGACGCGCTGATGCTCCAGGTGGCCCTGCACGACGACCACCCCGACCGGCGCGCTCTCCGTCTCCTGGGCGCCGACCTGGTCTACCAGCTGCCCCTCCTCGGCCACCTCGCCCGTAAGACCGGTCACACCCTGGCCTGCCGGGAGGACGCCGACCGGCTGCTGCGCAAGGGCGAGCTGGTGGGGGTCTTCCCCGAGGGGTTCAAGGGGGTCGGCAAGCCGTTCTCGGAGCGGTACAAGCTCCAGCGGTTCGGCCGCGGGGGGTTCGTCGCCTCGGCCATCCGGGCCGGGGTCCCGATCGTCCCCTGCGCGATCGTGGGGGCGGAGGAGATCTACCCCAAGATCGGTGATCTCCGTTTCCTCGCCCGGGCGCTGGGCCTGCCGTACCTGCCGATCACCCCGCTCTTCCCCTGGTTCGGCCTCCTCGGGCTGGTCCCGCTCCCGTCGAAGTGGCTGATCGGCTTCGGCGAGCCGATCCGCACCGACGAGTACGACCCGTCCGACGCCGACGACCCGATGCTGGTCTTCAACCTCACCGACCAGGTCCGCGAGGTCATCCAGCAGCAGCTGAACGAGCTGCGGCTGCGCCGGGGGCACGCCTTCCCGCCGTTCCTCTGAATCGTTCCCCGCCGTCCCCCCGGCCGTTCGCCGAGCGCCGCCCTCCGGGTGCCCGGTGAGCGTCGTCATCCGGGTGCCCGGTGGGCGCCGCCGCCTTCTGGTCTTTCGATGAGTGCCACGTGACGGATTTTTATTAGTCTCCGCGTCTAACAACGCGTGCTTTCGGCCGGTATGGTGTGGTCAGCATCGAGCTTCCGAGCCGTGGGAGTGGCCATGGGCGCACGCCGTACCGCGATGAGAGCCGCGATCGCCGGACTGGCGGTCGGGGCGGCAGTGGGAGTCGCCCGGCGGCGGGAGGGGCGCGTCCGGGAGGTCCGCCAGAGCCTCGGCGGGCACCGGGGGCGGCCGGTCACGGTCACCACCGGCGACGGCGTCCAGCTCGCGGTGGACGTGGAGGAGGCCGAGGCGCCGGAGTTCGCCGTGGTGTTCGCGCACGGCTGGCTGATGAACCGGCACTGCTGGCACTTCCAGCGGGAGGCGCTCAAGGGCCGGGCGACCCTGGTCTTCTACGACCAGCGCGGGCACGGCGGCTCGGCGTGCGGGGCGTTCGACGAGTGCACGATCGACCGGCTCGGCGACGACCTGGCCGCGGTGATCGAGCAGGCGGTGCCCGAGGGGCTGCCCGTGGTGCTGGTCGGGCACTCCATGGGCGGAATGACGATCATGGCCTTCGCCGGGCGGCATTCCGGGACGCTGGCCCGGCGGGTCGCGGGCGTGGCGCTGCTGAGCACGTCGCCGGGGCGGCTGCGGGACAGCACCTTCGGGCTGCCGGGACCCATCGGGCGGCTCGCGCCCGTCGTCACCCCGATCATGTTCGACCGCCTGCTCGCCCGGGCCGCGTTCATCGACCGCAGGGTCGCGATCAAGACGCGCACCAACCTTCCGGTGACCCGCTACGTGGCCTTCGGGCCCGGCGCGCGCCGCGACCACGTGCGGTTCGTCAACGACATGGCCGTGGCCACGCCGACCGAGGTCATGGTCGGCTTCTACCGGGACTTCCTCGTCCACGACAAGCTGAAGGCGCTGGCCGGGCTCTCCTCGGTGGAGACCCTGGTCATGGTGGGCTCACGCGACCGGATGACGCCGCAGGCGCACAGCCGCCGCATCGCCGACGCCCTGCCCGGGGCCCGCCTCCAGGTCGTCCCCGGGGCCGGCCACATGATCGGCCTCGAACGCCCCGAGATCGTCAACGCGGCCCTGGAGGACCTGTTCGACCGCGCCGTGCGCCGTACGGCGGCGCCGGAAACCGCCTGACCACCCCTCGCCGCACCGGCGCCGGGCAGGAGCGGAGGCGGGGCGGCGGTGGGACCGGGGCGCGCGGCGTACAGCCCGGGGTGGGACCGTGTGGTTTCCGGCAGGGGCCGGGGCGCGCGGCATACGGCGCGAGGCCGGGGCGTGGGGTTCCCGGCGGGGTCAGGTGGCGCGGTAGTGGCGGCGCAGGGCGATGGCGGCGGCCACGCCGCCGGCCACGGCGCCCGCCCCGGCGGCGATCGGGAGGCCGATCATCGTGGCCTTGCGGCCGGTGCGGAAGTCCTTGATCTCCCACTTGTTGGTCCTGGCGTACTCGCGCAGCTCGGAGTCCGGGTTGATCGCGGTGGGGTGGCCGACGATGGAGAGCAGCGGCAGGTCGTTGGCCGAGTCGCTGTAGGCCGAGCAGCGGGTCAGGTCGAGACCCTCCCGCCGGGCCAGGGCCCGGATCGCCTCCGCCTTGGCCGGGCCGTGGAGGAGGTCGCCCACCAGGCGCCCGGTGTAGACGCCGTCCACGGTCTCGGAGACGGTGCCGAGGGCGCCGGTCAGGCCGAGGCGCTGGGCGATCACGCGGGCGAGCTCGACCGGGGTGGCCGTGACGAGCCAGACGCGCTGCCCGGCGTCCAGGTGGCTCTGGGCGAGGGCGCGGGTGCCGGCCCAGATGCGGTCGGCCATGGCCTCGTCGTAGATCTCCTCGCCGAGGCGGATGATGTCGTCGACCTTGCTGCCCGCCACGAACGCCAGCGCGGTCTCCCTCGCCTTGGCGATGTGCTCGGGGTTCTCGTCCCCGCGGACCCGGAAGACCGCCTGGCCGAGCGCGAACCTGAGCAGGTCCTTGCTGGTGAACAGGCCGCGGGAGGCCAGGCCGCGGGCGAAGTGGTAGATCGAGGCGCCGCGCATCATCGTGTTGTCGACGTCGAAGAAGGCCGCCGCGGTCGGGTCCGGGTCGGCCATCGGCATCGCGATGGCCGCCGCGGCCGCCACCTCTCCGGCTGCCTGCGCCTCGCTCCGCCGTCGTATCAGCCGCTTCATAGCACCTCAGCTTAACTGGCGGAGGTAGATGAAATCGGTATACATCGCGTTAGCGGAGTGTGACGTTTCGCGAATAACGTCACATGAGGGTGCCAATCGGGCGTCACCCCCCCGTCAGCCGGGGGCCGTCAATCCCTCGATGTAGTTGAGGTAGCCGCTGGCCCTGCGCTGGTCCTCCTCGTCCATCTTGGGGAGCATCCCCTCGATCTGGTTGCGCTGTTCCTGGACGAAGCGCCGGATGGTGCCCCTGGTCGCCGCGTCGCGACGCTGCACCCGGGTGAGGGAGGTGATCGCGGACCGGGTGGTGTCCTCCATCTCCTTGAGGGTCTCGCCGACCAGGCTGCCGCCCCGCGCGGCGGATCCGAGCAGTTGCTCGACCTCTCGGGCCCGGACGGAGGCGGATCTGAGCTCGCGGTCGGCCCGCTCCGCGTCGTCGGCGCTCATCTCGAGGAGGGTGTTCTCGGCGGCGCGTTTGAGGGGGTAGAGCGTGTCGCCCGGCACCGACTCGTAGGTGGCCATGCCGGCGGCCACCATGACCGTCACCAGGCCCATGCTCAGGATCTGGGGGAACAGGGGGAGGCGCGGCCTTCGTCGGGCCGGAGGTCTGCGATGGGTCGGCGGTCTGCGGGGGGCCGGAACCTCCTCCGCGGGGAGGGAGTTCTCCCGGGGCGTGTTCATCAGGCGTTCCCGCAGATCGGCGCGGAACTCCGGGCGGGGGGCGGCGCCCATGCGGGTACCGAGCCGCGACAGCCGACGCTGGATGCGCTGTTGCGAGCTCCGTGAGATTCCGGGCAGCCACTTACCCATGAACGCTCCCTGCCGCCCCCGGAAGATGATCCATCGGTGCTATCTGCCTAACGATGGCTTGCCGCGTGAGGTTACGCGATGTGCCCCTGTCGTCATGGTCAGCCGAGATCCGAGGGGAGCGCGCGGGCGAGCGCCCGGATCGCGCGGAACTGCAGGGCCTTGATGGCGCCGCTCTTCTTGCCCATGATGAGCGCGGTCTCGGCCAGGGACATGCCGTGCAGGAACCGCAGGACCACGCACTCCTGCTGTTCGGGCCGGAGGGCGCGGACGGCGGTGAGCACCCGCTGGCTGATCATCGCGCTGACGACGGCGTTCTCCGGGATGTGGGGACCGTCGAGCGGCGTCTCGAACACCTCGGCCGTGGAGACTTCAAGCCGGTAACGGCCGGACTTGAAATGGTCGGTGACCAGATTCCTGGCGATGGTCACGAGCCAGGCGCCGAAGTCACGCCCCTGCCAAGTGAAGTCCGTGATTCGGCGAAGCGCCCTGAGGAAGGTCTCGCTCGTGAGATCCTCGGCGAGCGGGTGGGATCCGACCCGCAGGTAGATGTAGCGGTACACCAGGTCGAGGTAGCGGTCGTAGAGTGCGCCGAACGCCTCCGTGTCGCCGGTCTTGGCGCGGAGGACGAGCGTGCGCAGTTCCTCCGCCGTGTCCTCGTGCACGAGGAGATCGTTGCTGTGGGTAGGTCGGGCGACCCCGGTGGCGGCGGGGAGCGCTCCGGCGAACGGCCACGTGTCTGGCATCCGGTATCCCTGGGGAGAAAGGGTGCGGCGTGCTCGCCCACTCTAGAAATCATCAGGAAATTCCACAATCCACCTCGCACTGTCGTGACTGGGGGTAGTCGGCGTATACGGTGTGGGGCCGGGTGTCCGCGGGGCGGGCTCCTCCGGCCCGGCCGCCGCACGTCAGGGCCGGGCCGTACGCCCGGCTACCGGTCGGAGGGCAATGTCCGGCAGCATTGGAGGCACCATGGAAGTCCTTGTCGCCGTCATCGCGTCCGTCGGAGCCGTGCTCGCCGCCATCGCCACGGTCGCCCTCATCAGCCGGCTCCGCAGCGAGCCCAAGGGCTGGCTGATCGCCTGGAGTGTCACGACCGCAGCGCTTTTCGTGTCACTGGGCGTAGTCGCCGCCGGTCATCTGATCGGATTCGGGGCGGTCACATTCCGGGTGTACCAGCTGACCGGATCGATGCTGGCCCCCCTCTGGCTGGCCGTCGGAGTCGTCCAGCTGCTGGCCCGCAAGTCCGCCGCCAAGTTCGGCGCGTGGCTGCTGGGGGGCGGCCTCACCGTCGTGGCATCAGTGATCATGACGTTGGACCCCCTCGCCGAGGAGGAGTCGTTCGGCAAGGCCCTCCCGGTCGCCGGTGAGCACTGGGACCTGCCCCCGTCCTACCTCCTGACGGCCGTCCACGTGATCGCCGCGCTGGTCCTGCTCGGCGGGATCGCGCTCTCCGTGCTGCGCTGGCGCGACGGCGACGACTACGACACCGACAACATGCACGCGCTCCTGGTCGTCGGCCCCACGGGCCTGGCGATGATCGGGGCCTTCACCTTCACGGTCCCGGGCATGGTCGTGGCCGTGCTGCTCCTGGTCGTCACCGCCGCCGTCTGGTACGCCGTCCTGCGGCCCCTCGCGCCCTACGAGGACGATGACGACGACTTCGAGGACGAGGACGACTGGGAGGAGCGGCGCCCCAGCCGCCGTCCGGCGCCCGACCAGCACAACGACGTCCAGGTCGCGGGACGGCGCATGCCGGCCGACCAGGCCTCCCCGATGGTGCCGGAGCAGTCCTCCCGCCGCTCGGGCCTCGGCGACCTCGTCGCCGAGTACCGCGCGGGCGAGCGGAACGTCGACTACGCGGCGCGCATGGGGCAGGGATCCCCCACCCAGGACGACCCGTTCGACGGTCCCGCCACCGGCACCTTCATGGCCGGCGAGTACGGCATGCCCGCTTCCGACCGGCCCGGCGGCGACGACCGCGCCGGGAACTTCCCGAGGACCGGGCAGTTCGGCATGCCCGCCGCCGATCCGGCTCCCGGCGGCCCGATGACCGGCGAGTACAACATCCCCCTCGACGAGTACGGCCTGCCGGACCCCTCCCACGGCGCCCGGCAGGCCGACAGCCTCCGCCCGATGCCCGCGGAACAGGCGTTCGGCGCCCCGCCGGGCCCGGCGTACGGCCTGCCCGCCGAGCGGCTGGGCGGGGACGCCTCGACGCGGCCGTCGCCGAGCATCTACGGGCTCCTGACGGTTTTCACCCTGATCGACGGGACCGGCGAGGGGTTCGACCGGCTGGCGGAGGACACGGTCGAGGCCGTCCGCCAGAACGAGCCCGACACCCTGATCTACACCTGCCACTCGGTGAAGTCGGCCCCGCTCCAGCGCATCATCTACGAGATCTACCGGGACGAGGTCGCCTACGCCGAGCACCAGCGGCAGCCGCACGCCGAGCGGTTCGTCGCGGAGCGGCAGAACATGGTGCTCGCCACGAACGTCATCGAGCTCAACGTGAACGCCGCCAAGGTGCTGCCCCTGCCGACGGCGTTCAGGCTCTGATTCCAGGAGGGGCGCGACGGCCTCTCAGGAGGGGCGCGACGGCCTCCGGGAGCCGGCGGCGCTCAGGAGCCGAGCGCGGCCCGCAGGCGCTTCTCGTCGACGCGCCAGAAGTCGTGCTGCACGCCGTCGATGAGAGTGACCGGAATCATGTCCCAGTATTTCGCCTGGTCCTCCTCGGAGGCGGTGATGTCGCGCTCCTCCCAGGGAACGCCCAGTTCGGCGGCGACCCGTTCGATCACGGCCCGCGCGTCGTCGCACAGGTGGCAGCCGGGCTTGCCGAGCAGTGTGATGCGGTGTTCCTGCGGTGACATGCCCGCCACGTTACGGGTGTCCCGGCGGTCCCGCGCACCCGTCCCCGGCGCCGGGCCGGTCGCAGGCGGAACTTCTGGAATGCGCTGAGTGGGGGATCACTTTGTGCACCGGTTCACAAAGGGACTAACCTGGATGACAGTGGCCTCACCTCGTCATCCGTTGCGTCCGGGCCGCGCCGGTCGCCTGTCCCCCTGGAGCTCCGGCACGTGATTCGCCGTCTGTCCCAAGCTCGTGAACGTGGCATCCCCGAGGCGACCGTCGCCCGGCTGCCGCTCTATTTGCGAGCGCTGAACGGCATGTCCGAGCGGGGACTGGCGACGGTGAGCTCGGAGGACCTGGCGGTCGCCGCGGGCGTGAACTCCGCCAAGCTCCGCAAGGACCTCTCCCACCTGGGGTCCTACGGCACGCGCGGGGTCGGCTACGACGTCGAATATCTGATCTACCAGATCTCCCGTGAGCTGGGTCTCACCCAGGATTGGGCCATCGCGATCGTCGGAGTGGGTAACCTCGGACGGGCACTGGCCAACTACGGAGGGTTCGTCTCCCGGGGGTTCCGGGTCGCCGCGCTCCTCGACGCCGACCCCGCCGTGGTGGGCGACCGTATCGCGGGATTGAATGTGGAGCACATCGACGAGCTGGAGGCCGTTATCAGACGGCGGGGAGTGTCGATCGTGGTGCTCGCGACACCGGCGGCGGCGGCCCAGCAGGTGGCCGACCGGGTCATCGCCGCGGGGATCACCAGCATCTTGAACTTCGCCCCCGTCGTGCTTTCCGTGCCCGAAGGCGTCGATATCCGTAAGGTCGACCTATCGATCGAGCTGCAGATCCTCGCGTTCCACGAGCAACGCAAGACGGATCGGATGACTGGGGGGGCCGCGATGGCCGAGGAATGGCCCGAGGCGGTGGACCTGTGACTGCACAGAGAACGGCGGAGAGCCGCCGCGAGCGGACGCGAGGCGACCGCCGGACGGGCGGGCGCGGCGAGCGGGTCCGCCGGCGCGACGCGTTCGCGGGCTCCGGGCCGTCGGGCGAGAGGGGCGTCGTCCGATGAGCGTCCTCGTCGTCGGCCTGAGTCACCGGACGGCTCCCGTCGCCCTGCTGGAACGCGTCTCCGTCTCGGGCGACCGGCTGGCCAAGCTGCTGCACGACGTCCACGGCGCCGCGTGCGTCGCGGAGGTCATGGTCGTCTCGACCTGCAACCGGGTCGAGGTCTACGCCGTCGTGGACCGCTTCCACGCGGCGGTGAACGAGATCTCCGAGCTGCTCAGCGTCCATTCGGGCGTCCCGAAGGAGCAGCTCTCGTCCCACCTGTACGTGCACTACGAGGACCAGGCCGTCGAGCACCTGTTCTCGGTCGGCGCCGGCCTGGACTCCATGGTCGTCGGCGAGGGGCAGATCCTCGGCCAGGTACGGCAGGCGCTCCGCCTCGGCCAGGAGCGGGGCACCCTCGGCGCGACCCTCAACGAGCTCGTCCAGCAGGCGCTGCGCGTCGGCAAGCGGGCCCACGCCGAGACCGGCATCGACCGGGCGGGCGCGTCCCTGGTGGGGGTGGGCCTCACCCTCGCCGAGCGGACCCTCGGCCAGGTACGGGGCCGCAGGGCCCTGGTGGTCGGCGCCGGTTCGATGAGCGCCCTGTCCGCCGCGACCCTGCAGCGGGCCGGGGTGAGCGACATCGTGGTGGTCAACCGGACCCACGAGCGCGCCGTACGGCTGGCGCAGACGGTCGGCGGCCGGGCCGCCCCCTTCTCCGACCTGGCCGCGGAGCTGGCGGAGGCCGACCTGGTCATCTCCTGCACCGGCGCCACCGACGTGGTCATCACGGCGGACATGGTGACCCCGCGGGAGATGTTCCTGCTCGACCTCGCCCTGCCGCACGACGTGGATCCCGCCGTCCGGCTGCTGCCCGGCGTCACCCTCGTCGACCTGGAGTCCATGCAGGAGGGCGGGGCCGAGACCGGCGCCGACGACGGCGGCCGGGTCGAGGCGGTCGCCGCGGTGCGCGGGATCGTCGCCGAGGAGGTCGCGGCCTACCTGACGGCCGAGCGCGCCGCGCGCGTCACGCCGACCGTGGTCGCGCTGCGGAGCAAGGCGGCCGAGGTGGTGGAGGCCGAGCTCGCGCGGCTCGTGGCGCGGGTCCCGGAGGTCGAGGGCCGGGTCCGCGACGAGGTCACCCAGACCGTCAGGCGCGTGGTGGACAAGCTGCTCCACGAGCCCACCGTGCGTGTCAAGCAGCTCGCGGAGTCTCCGGCGGGCGATCATTATGCGGAAGCGCTGCGTGAGCTGTTCAATCTGAACCCGAGGGTTCCCGACGCGGTCAGGCGCGTCGAGACGATCGACATGGAGGTGGACCGGTGACGGGCCCCCTGAGGATGGGAACGCGTCGGAGCCTCATGGCCACGACGCAGTCGGGGCTGGTCGCCGCCCGGTTCACCGAGCTGACCGGCCGGGCCGTCGAGACGGTCGGCGTCACCACCTACGGTGACGTGACCAGGGCGAACCTGACGCAGCTGGGCGGGACCGGCGTCTTCGTCAGCGCGCTGCGCGACAAGCTGATCGAGGGCGAGATCGACTTCGCGGTGCACTCGCTGAAGGACCTGCCCACCACTCCCGACCCGCGCGTCGTCATCGCCGCGATCCCGCCCCGTGACGACTGCCGGGACGCCCTGGTCGCCGGGGGGAAGCTGGCCGACCTGCCGCCGGGAGCGAGGATCGGCACGGGCTCGCCGCGGAGAATCGCCCAGCTTCGTATGCTCCGTCCTGATATCGAATGCGTTCCGATCCGCGGCAACGGCGAGACCAGGATCGGCAAGGTCACCTCCGGCGAGCTGCACGGCGTCGTCCTGGCCGCGGCCGGGCTCGTCAGGCTCGGCCGGGAGGCCGAGATCGCCCAGATCTTCGAGGTCGAGGAGATGCTCCCGGCCCCCGGCCAGGGAGCGCTGGCCGTGGAGGTCCGCTCCGACCGGGCCGATCTGATCGAGCTGCTGGGCGTGCTCGACGACCCCGTCACCCGCGCCGCCGTGACGGCCGAGCGCACCGTGCTCAACGCCCTGGAGGCGGGCTGCGCCGCTCCGGTTGGTGCGTTCGCGGCCGTCGACGGGCAAGATCTGAACCTGACCGCGGCCGTCGTCGCCATCGACGGCGGGACCGCGGTGCGCAAGTCCACCGCCGGGACCTCTTCGGCGGCCGTGGATCTGGGCCGCGACCTCGCGGCCCAGATGATCGCAGAAGGGGCCGGCACGTTGATGGGGGAGCAGACACATTGAGCTCCGGAAGTACCACCTTCGAGCATCCCGCGGGACTCGTCGCCTTCGTCGGCGCGGGACCGGGTGACGAGGGCCTGCTCACGCTGCGCGGGGCCGACCTGCTGGCGAAGGCCGACCTCGTCGTGCTCGACCGGGAGGCGTACGGTTCGCTGCTGCGCCACTGCCGCCAGGACGTCGAGATCGTCGACGACTCCGGGGCGGGAGCGGTCTCGATCGAGGCCGTGACGGCGGCCAAGGCGGGTCGCGGCGTCGTACGCCTGTGCGCGGGCGACCCGATGTTCTTCTCCTCGATCACCGAGGAGGTCGCGGCCTGCACCGCGGCGGAGGTGGACTTCGAGATCGTGCCGGGGGTCCCCCCGGCGACGGCGGTGCTCGCCTACGCGGGCATCCCCGCGGCGGTCTCCGTGCCCGAGTTCCGGGTCGTGGACGCGTCCATGGTCGGCGACTGGGGCACGCACGCGGCCTCGGCGGGAACCCTGGTGATCTACAACGGGATCGCCGACGCCGTGGCGATCGGCAAGGCGCTGGTCGCCGCCGGCCGGCCGGACTCCACGCCCGTCGCGATCAGCAGCTCGGGCACCACGACGGAGCAGTACACCGTGGTGACCACGCTCGGCCGGATGGCGCCCGACCTCAAGCACGCCGGGATGACCGAGCCCGCGCTGATCGTGGTCGGCGAGGCCGTCGGCATGCGCGAGCGGCTGTCGTGGTTCGAGACCAAGCCGCTGTTCGGCTGGCGGGTGCTCGTGCCCCGCACCAAGGAGCAGTCCGCCGGCCTGGTCGAGCAGCTGCGCTCCTACGGCGCGGTGCCCGAGGAGGTCCCGACGATCTCCGTCGAGCCGCCGCGCACCCCGCAGCAGATGGATCGGGCGATCAAGGGCCTGGTCACGGGCCGCTACGAGTGGGTCGCCTTCACCAGCGCGAACGCGGTCAAGGCCGTGCGCGAGAAGTTCGAGGAGTACGGCCTGGACGCCCGCGCCTTCGCCGGGCTGAAGGTCGCCGCCGTGGGCGAGGCCACCGCGCGGGCCCTGGTGGAGTTCGGCGTGAAGCCGGACCTGGTCCCGACCGGGGAGCAGTCGTCGGAGGGCCTGCTGGCCGAGTGGCCGCCGTACGACTCGATGCTCGACCCGATCAACCGGGTCCTGCTGCCGCGCGCCGACATCGCCACCGAGGCCCTGGTCGCGGGCCTGACCGAGCTGGGATGGGAGTGCGACGACGTCACGGCCTACCGGACCGTGCGCGCGGCGCCGCCGCCCGAGGAGATCCGCAACGCGATCAAGGGGGGCGGCTTCGACGCGGTGCTGTTCACCTCCTCCAGCACGGTGCGCAACCTCGTCGGCATCGCCGGCAAGCCGCACAACGTCACGGTGATCGCCGCGATCGGCCCGCAGACCGCCAAGACGGCCGAGGAGCTCAACCTCCGCGTCGACGTGATGGCGGACAAAGCATCGGCTTCCGCCCTCGCCGCCGCGCTCGCCGAGTATGGTGCGAAGCAGCGTCAGGCCGCCCTGGCGGCTGGAGAGGTGCCGCGCCGGCCCTCCCAGACCCGCCGCGGGGCCCGCCGTCGCGCCAAGTGATCTGAGGGGAAGACCACCATGACCGCCCAGTTCCCCGCCGCGCGCCCGCGCAGGCTCCGCCGTACGGCGCCGATGCGCCGCATGACGGCCGGCACGAGGCTGCACCCCGCCGAGCTGGTGCTGCCGATGTTCGTCAAGGAGGGCCTCGCCGAGCCGCAGCCCATCGGGTCGATGCCGGGCGTGTTCCAGCACACCCGCGACTCGCTGCGCAAGGCCGCCCACGAGGCGGCCGAGGCGGGGGTCGGCGGGCTGATCCTGTTCGGCGTCCCGGCGGTGAAGGACGCCCGCGGCTCGGCCGCCGACGACCCGGCCGGGATCGTCCAGCAGGCGGTCGCGGACCTGGCCGCCGACGTCGGCGACACGATGGTCGTGATGACCGACACGTGCCTGGACGAGTTCACCGACCACGGGCACTGCGGCATCCTCACCCCCGCGGGCGAGGTCGACAACGACGCCACCCTGGAGCGCTACGCGGCCGCCGCGGTGGCCCAGGCGCGGGCGGGGTCGCAGGTGATCGCGCCGAGCGGGATGATGGACGGGCAGGTCGCCGCCATCCGCGCGGCGCTGGACGGCGAGGGCTTCGAGCAGATCCCGATCCTGGCCTACTCCGCCAAGTACGCCTCGGCGTTCTACGGCCCGTTCCGCGACGCCGCCGAGTGCGCGCCGCAGTTCGGCGACCGCAGCGCCTACCAGCAGGACCCGGCCGGGCCGATCGGCGAGGCGCTGCGCGAGGTCCGGCTCGACCTGGCCGAGGGCGCCGACGCGGTGATGGTCAAGCCCGCGCTGGCCTACCTCGACATCCTGCGGCAGGTTCGCGACCTGGTGGACGTGCCGGTGGCGGCCTACCAGGTCAGCGGGGAGTACGCCATGGTCGAGGCCGCGGCGGCCAACGGCTGGATCGACCGGGAGCGGGCCATCACGGAGTCGCTGGTCGCGATCCGCCGCGCCGGGGCCGACCTGATCCTCACCTACTGGGCGACCGAGGCGGCCCGCCGACTGACGTGAGTTTCTGTTCCGCGATGCGGTGAGACTCTTCGCACATGCCCAGAACTGGGGGTTTGCCACCAGGAGGTGGAATGGGTGCGTTAGAGTTCGATGACCGGTGCGGATGTGTCCCAGGTGGCGTAGACCTCTGAGTGTCTCCCTTTGTCTGCCAGAGATGGATATGTCGTATTCGGGTATGACGCGGGGCACGCGGACAACGGAGGACACGCATGGTGGGGGTACCGCTGGCTCGTCGTACCAGGCGACGGGCTCATCCGAAACAGCAGATCGTCACGTCCGTGATGGAGTACGCCTCGCTCGGCTGGGCGAGCTGTCCCGGCGCGCGGCCGCTCGCGAACGGCGCGCGGGCCTGCTCCTGTGATCGCGTCGGCTGCCCCGACGTGGGCAACCACCCGATCTCGCGCGCCTGGCAGATGCAGGCCACCACCGACACCGCCCTGCTCGCCCACTGGTGGCGCAACGAGCCCGAGGCGAACATCGTGCTGCCCACCGGACGCGTCTTCGACGTCTTCGACGTACCGGCGGCGGCGGGGCTCGCCGCCCTCGCGACGACGGACGCCGCCGGAACCGCATCGGGCCCGGTCGCCGTGAACGGCGACCGGGTCCTTTTCTATGTGGCCACCCGCAACACCTCCGCCGACGAGGACGAGTGGTGGTCGTGCCCCCTCGACTACGGCCCCTCGACCATCGAGGAGATGCCCGGCCTGCGCTGGCACTGCCGGGACAGCTTCGTCCTCGCCCCGCCCTCCCTCCTGGCGACCGGTCAGCCCGCCGCGTGGCTGCGCCCCCCGGACGGCCGCCCGCTGCCCGACCCGCTCCGCGTCCTGGACATCCTCGCCGACGTCTGCGAGTGACCCCCCCGCGCGCCATCACCGTGCGCAGCACGGCCATGAACACAGCCCGGCCCCCCTGCCCCGTAATCTGGGACGGTGAGCCGTACTGAGAACTCCGAGGACCTGTTCGCCCGCGCCCGCCAGGTCGTCCCCGGGGGTGTGAACTCCCCGGTCCGCGCCTTCGGCGCCGTCGGCGGCACGCCCCGTTTCATGGCATCCGGCCAGGGACCGTACATCACCGACGCGGACGGCAACCGCTACGTCGACCTGGTCTGCTCCTGGGGCCCGATGATCCTGGGGCACCGGCACCCGGCCGTGATCGAGGCCCTGCAGGAGGCGCTGGCGCGCGGCACCTCGTTCGGCACGGCCACGGCCGGCGAGGTCGAGCTCGCCGAGGAGCTCGTCGACCGGATGGCCCCCGTGGAGAAGGTCCGCCTGGTCAGCTCGGGCACCGAGGCCACCATGTCCGCCGTGCGGCTGGCGCGCGGCTTCACCGGCCGGTCCAAGGTCGTCAAGTTCGCCGGCTGCTACCACGGCCACGTGGACGCCCTGCTCGCCTCGGCCGGATCGGGCCTGGTCACCTTCGGCCTCCCCGACACCCCCGGGGTGACCGGCGCCTCGGCCGCCGACACCGTCGTCCTGCCGTACAACTCGGTCGAGGCCGTGACGGAGGCCTTCCGCACGTTCGGCGACGAGATCGCCTGCGTGATCACCGAGGCGTGCCCGGCCAACATGGGCGTCGTCCCGCCGGCGGACGGTTTCAACGCCACGCTCCGCGAGCTGTGCACCGCGCACGGCGCGCTGCTGATCATCGATGAGGTGCTGACCGGTTTCCGCGTGTCGAGGTCCGGGTGGTACGGCCTCGACCCGGTGGACGCCGACCTGATGACCTTCGGCAAGGTCATGGGCGGCGGCCTGCCCGCCGCCGCGTTCGGCGGCCGGGCCGAGGTGATGGCCCACCTGGCCCCGGAGGGCCCGGTCTACCAGGCCGGCACCCTCTCCGGCAATCCGCTGGCCTGCGCCGCCGGACTGGCCACGCTGCGCGCCTGCGACGACGAGGTCTACGACCGGGTGGACGCCTCTGCGCTGGTCATCGGCCGGGCCGCCGCCGACGCCCTGGCCGCCGCCGGGGTGCCGCACCGCCTGCAGCGCGCGGGCAGCCTGTTCTCCATCTTCTTCACCGACGAGCGGGTGACCGACTTCGCCACGGCGCAGAAGCAGAACACCGCCGCCTACCGGGCCTTCTTCCACGCCATGCTCGACCAGGGCGTCTACCTGCCCCCGTCGGCCTACGAGGCGTGGTTCCTGTCGGCGGCCCACGACGACGAGGCCCTGTCCCGCGTCGCCGAGGCCCTCCCGGCCGCCGCCAAGGCCGCCGCCCAAGCTTTCGTGTAGACCCGTCCGTTGGTCACCGCTAGATGATCCTTGCGACCGCCCGCTTGGCTGATCGAGGACGTGAGTTACGTCTGCCGATAGAACGGGACGCGCCGCCAGTCGCACTCGGCGGTGACGGAGGCGAATGCGGTCAGCGGTCGGGGCGACGGTGGAGTATGTCACCGTCGCCCTGACCGGAAGATATCGTGATCAGTGGCTACTACGGCAAGGGCCTCGGCGCTTCGTGCTCTCGGGACAGAGCGCCCTTCTGGCCCTTATGAGGGATCTTCGCAGCCGGACCTGAACTTGCTTTTGCCGCTGTAGTCGAAATATGTGGTTCCGTTGGGGCTACGCGCCTCGATCGCCGTTACCCAGGTCTCTCCGTTGATGCAACCCGCGGTCGTTCCGAAACGTCCGTTTCCGCGCCAGGAGCGGCCGACCGGAGTCTCGTACCCACTGTCCCACTCCATAAGCGTCACCTTGAACTTCCAGCCGTTGGAGCATCCACTCGTGTTGACGGCTCCGTAGACAACTCCTAAGGAGCGGATGGAAGGCTTAGAGAAGGTCCAGGTGCAGCTGGCTGACTCCGTCTGTGCCTGAGCGGGGATCGCCATGAAGGAAGAGCCGACTAGCGCGGTTGCGGAAAGCGCTATCGCCCTTATGGTGTTGGATCCTGCCATTAGATTCCTCCGGTTAGGCGGTCCAGGGATGAATCGTTTCCCGGCTTGGTGGATGATCCTTCCGAGAGGGGAGCCCGCCTGAGACTCACCATGATCTCCTGACGAAGCAGGCGCCGATGGGTTTCATTGCGTAACCCTTGCCGAGGTGGTGTCCCGACGGCCACAGCCTGACATTGAAGTAACTGACCTCGTAGTAGGGGAAGGACGTGATGGACCCGTACTTGCGCTTGGGGACGTTGTAGGTGGCGCTCTGTGTGATCGTCCACGCCCTCTTCGTGTTGTATCCGACTCCGGCGTCCACGACCGACTTTGAGACGCTGACTTCGGCGCTCCACGACGACTCAGCCGTGGCCGAGCGAGTGAGGGTGATGCTCTTCGGGCCAGGACCACCGGAGACGTAATCCATCTCGTCCATGCCGCAGACGTGGCTCTTGTCGTAGACGACCACTTCTGCCCTCGGAATGATCTTTGCGTCGGCCGCACTCGCGGAGACCGGAGTGATTGTGGCTGCTAGGGCGATAATCGCAGTTGTGGCGAGCTTAACCTTGCGAGACATGATAATTATGCTCCTTGTGTATTAAGGGAATCCGGGAGCGGAGCGTTCTATCGTTTCTTCTCGCGGCTTCCCTTGGTTGTGGGCTGCCGGCCCCATGTGGTTCTTCTCGTCAATCCCCTTTCTTTGATTGGAAGGTGCTCCGTTTGGGCGAAGTTATTCTTTTAGATAATTCCTGTCAAGATCTTGCGCAGCCATGATTCGTCAGCTATGGAAAAGTTGAATTCTTAATAGTCCGCTCGTTCTTGAGTCTGGATTAGGGGTGTTCTTGCAGGTCGAATCGGTGAACTCCGGCCGCCGGCGCCGAATTGCAGTCGGATTGCAGATGGGTCAACATGCGATCATTGGCTATTGAGTCGGCGTTGCGGTCATGATCTGCCGGTTCTGGCGGCGGGTTATCGCAATGCGTGGCTACGTAAATGGGAACGGTGCGCCGTGACCTGAGTCGGAAAGGCTAAATCTCCTGACGGGATGGTTGTTTATGATTCTCTGGTTGCCGTTCGCTCGAAGGTGTGGACGCGGCTGCGGGTATGAGCAGATGGGCGGCAGGGCCGGCATGGCTCGTTGTGCGGGGCGCACGACCGGAGGGGCCAGAGGGTGATCAAGATGCGCTGAGGCGATGCAGGAGCGCCATGTGGGTCGTAGCGTTCCCGGTAGTTGGACTCAGCGTGATCGCCGAAGGGAGTGGAGAGGCGACCCTGACCACACGGGCAGCGAACGCGACCTCCGAGAGGCGTCGGTTACCGAATTCGACACCGCGACCCAGACGTCGACAGCCCTCTGGTGATTCAGTGTGCGAAGAGTTTTTTCATTTTCTCATTTAGAATCGCTACATGTTGGACCTCAACCGGCTGAAGGCCCTGCACGCCGTGGCCACCTACGGATCGGTGGGCGCGGCGGCCGACGCGCTGATGGTGACGCCGTCGGCGGTCTCGCAGCAGCTCGCGAAGCTGGAGCGGGAGACCGGCGCCACCCTGCTGGAGCGCAACGGGCGCGGGGTGCGCCTGACGGACGCGGCGGGGCTGCTGGCCGACCACGCCGGGCGCATCCTCGCCCTGGTGGAGACCGCCGAGGCCGACTTCGAGGCGCTGCGCGGCGAGGTGGTGGGCCGGTTGAGCATCGCGGCCTTCCCCACCGCCGCCCGGGGGCTGCTGCCGGGGGCCCTGGTCCGCCTGCGCGAGCGCCACCCCGACCTGAGGATCCAGCTGCACGAGCGGGAGCCGGAACGGCAGGTCCGCGAGGTCACGCGGGGCGAACTGGACCTGGCGGTGATCCAGGACTGGATGAACCGGCCGATGGCCATCCCCGAAGGGCTGTCGCGGGTGACCCTCTTCGACGACGTCGCCGACGTGATCCTGCCCGCCGGCCATCCCCTGGCGGAACGGGCGGAGATCGAGCTGTCCGAGCTGGCCGGGGAGCGCTGGATCAGCGGCTCGCCCGGCACGGTCTGCCATGACTGGCTGGTCTACACCCTCCGCGCGGCCGAGGTGGAGCCGGACATCACCTGCATGGCGGACGAATATCCGACCCAGCTCGCGCTCGTGGCGGCGGGGCAGGGCTGCGCGATCATCCCCCGGCTCGGGCGCGACTTCTTCCCGGAGGGGGTGCGGATCGTGGCGGTCCGGCCCCGCCCGATCCGGAGGATCTACGTGCTCTGGCGCGCCGACGCCGCCCGCCGCCCGGCGATCCGCGCCGCCGTCGACGCCCTCAAGGCGGTCTCGGAGGGCTTCCAGGCGCGTTACGCCGCCGACGGCGCGTTCCCGCTGGACGGCCACGGCGGCATGTTCCCGCCGGACGTTCCCGACGGCGCGCTCTCCCCGGAGCGGGCCGGCGACGAGGTGCTCCCGCCGCGCCACGCCGCGGGTTCCCCCGCACGTGAGTCGGTCTTCCCTGCCGCTACCAGTCGGTAGGCTGACCGGACCATGGCTGAGATCACCGTCGTTCATCTCCTGCGCCACGGCGAGGTCCACAACCCCGCCAACGTTCTGTACGGCAGGCTGCCGGACTACCACCTGTCGGAGAACGGCAGGCGGATGGCCGAGACCGTCGCCGCCTCGATCGCCGGACGCGACGTCGTCGCCCTGTTCTCCTCCCCGCTGGAGCGGGCGCAGGAGACCGCCGCCCCGATCGCGAAGACCTTCGGCCTGGACGTCACGGTCGACGAGCGCCTCATCGAGGCCGGCAACGTCTTCGAGGGCGTCCGGGTGGGCAACGGCGACGGGGTGTTCCGCAACCCGCGTTACTACCGCCACCTGTGGAACCCGCTCCGCCCCTCCTGGGGGGAGCCGTACAGCGAGGTGGTCGCGCGGATGCGGGGGGCGATCCTGTCCGCCCGCGCCGCGGCGCGCGGGCACGAGGCGGTGCTGGTCAGCCACCAGCTCCCCATCTGGATCATCCGGCTGGCGGCCGAGGGGCGGCGGCTCGTGCACGACCCGCGCCGCCGGCAGTGCGGACTCGCCAGCCTCACCAGTCTCACCTTCGAGGAAGATCGGCTGGTGAGCGTGGGCTACGGCGAGCCGGCGGCCGCGCTCGTCCGACGCCCCACTGTGCCGGGCGCCTGACCCCGCGGGTAGAGTGACTGCTCTACCGCCTGTAGTACAGGGAGATCCTTCCGCCGATGCGCGCCACATCGTCCGCTGCCGCCGTCCTGGCCGCCGTCGTCCTCGTCGCGGGAGCGGCCGGATGCGCCGGGAGCCCGCAGTCGCAGCCGCAGGCGGGGGACACGCGCTTCGTGGCAGGTGATGGGGAGGTCACCTTCTTCGCGGTCGCCGACCGTAGGATTGCCCCCGCGATCGAAGGGCCGACGCTCACCGAGGACACCGTCTCGCTCGCCGCGTACCGAGGCAAGGTCGTGGTGCTCAACTTCTGGGCTTCATGGTGCGTGCCCTGCCGGGCCGAGGCTCCGGTACTGAAAGACATCGCCGCCAAGACCAAGGCGGACGGCGTGGAGTTCCTCGGAATCAGCATCAAGGACCGCAAGGCCGCAGCGATCGCTTTCGAGAACAGCCAGAGTCCTGGCTATCCCAGCATTTTCGACCAGCCCGGCAAGGTCGCACTCGCTTTTCAGGGCAGCGTGCCTCCGGCCTCCATCCCCGCAACTCTGATCATCGATCGTCAGGGCCGCATCGCCGCGCGCGCCCTCGGCGCGGTCAAGTACAACGACCTGCTCGACGCGGTCACCAAGGTCAGCGATGAGAAGTAGACGATGAGAAGCAAGCGCCTGCCCCCGGAGTCCTCGCGATGAGCACCGACCTGGCGAGCACGGTGGCGAGCGGCTCGCTCGCCCTGGCGCTGCCGATCGCGGTCGCCGCGGGGCTGGTGTCGTTCCTGTCGCCGTGCGTGCTGCCGCTGGTCCCCGGCTACCTGTCGTACGTGACCGGGATGAGCGCCGACCCCAGGCGCGGACGGATGGTCGCGGGGATCGCGCTGTTCGTCCTCGGCTTCGCCGCGGTGTTCGTGGCCGGCGGGGCGCTCGCCGGCGGCGTCGGCGCGGCGCTGTTCGGCAACGCCGAGATCATCACCCGGGTGCTCGGCGGGCTCACCATCGTGCTCGGCCTCGCCTTCATGGGCGTGATCCCGGGTCTCCAGCGCGACTTCCGCATCCACCGGCTCCCGGCCGCCGGGCTGGCCGGGGCGCCCCTGCTCGGCGTGGTGTTCGGCCTGGGCTGGACCCCCTGCATCGGCCCCACGCTCGCGGTGGTGCTCACCCTGGGCATGAACGAGGGCAGCGCCGGTCGCGGCGCGCTCCTCGCCTTCGCGTACGCGCTCGGCCTCGGTCTGCCGTTCGTGGCGGCCGGCATGGCCTACCGTAAGGCCCTGCACACGTTCAAGGCGGTCCGCCGCCACTCTCAGCTGATCACACGGGTGGGCGGGGCCATGCTGGTCGCCGTCGGCCTGCTGCTCGTCACCGGGCTCTGGGGAGAGCTCATCGCGGCGATGCAGGTGTGGATCGGCGGATTCCAGCCGGTGATCTGATGACTGTGACCGACACCCCGGAGAGGGACGATTCGGAGAAGGCGGCCGAGGCGCGGCCCGCGAAGCTGGGCGCCGTGGGCTGGGCGCGCTGGTTCTGGCGCACGCTCACCTCGATGCGGACGGCCCTGATCCTGCTGTTCCTGTTCGCCCTGGCCTCGATCCCCGGGTCGATCTGGCCGCAGCGCGGCGTCTCCGACGCCATGGTCGGTCAGTACTACGCCGACGACCCCGAGCTCGCCGAGTGGCTGGACCGGTTCTGGCTGTTCGACGTCTTCAAGGCGCCGTGGTTCGCCGCGATCTACCTGCTGCTGTTCCTCTCGCTGATCGGCTGCGTGCTCCCGCGCACCATGGCCCACCTGCGCGAACTCCGCAAGAAGCCGCCCGCGGCGCCGCGCAACCTGTCGCGGCTGCCCCAGCACGCCGTGCTCGACGGCGACCTGACCGTCGAGGAGGCGGCCAGGCGGCTGCGGCGGCTGCGTTTCCGGGTCACCACCGGGCCCGGCTGGGTCTCGGCGGAGAAGGGCTACCTGAAGGAGACCGGCAACCTGCTGTTCCACGTCGCGCTGCTCGGGCTGCTGGTGGCGATCGGCGTCGGCGCGCTGTACGGCTACCGCGGCAACGTGCTCGTGGTGGAGGGCGACGGGTTCGCCAACACCGTCGCCGCCTACGACCGCTACATGCCCGGACAGCAGGTGAACGCCGAGTCGCTCGAGCCGTTCTCCTTCACGCTGGAGGACTTCCAGGCGACCTACATCGCCAAGGGCGACAAGCGCGGCCAGGCGCTCGACTACTCGGCGAAGCTCGCGGTGAGCGACCTGCCGGGGGCCCCCGAGCGGACGTACGAGCTGAAGGTCAACGAGCCGCTCGACGTGAACGGCACCATGACCTACCTCCTCGACCACGGGTACGCGCCCACCTTCAAGATCACCGACGGCAAGGGCCAGGTGGCCTTCGAGGGGTCGGTGCCCTGCCTGGTCATCGACCCGGCCACCTTCACCTCCGAGTGCGTCATCAAGGTCGCGGACGCCCAGCCCGAGCAGCTGGGCATCCTGGTGGCGTTCCTGCCCAGCACCGTCCCGGCCGAGGGCGGCGAGTGGGTCTCGATCTTCCCCGGCGCGGCCAACCCGACCGCGCAGGTGTACGGCGCCTTCGCCGGCGACCTCGGCATGCGGGACGGCGTCCCGCAGTCGGTCTACGAGATCCCCCCGGAGATCCAGAAGAAACTGAAGCCGCTGGTCATGAAGGCCGATCCGCTGGCCGTGGGCCAGAAGCTCGACCTGCCGGGCGGGGCGGGCTCGATCGAGTTCACCGGCGTCAAGGAGTGGATCGCCCTCCAGATCACCTACGACCCCGGCCGCATGCCCGCGCTGCTGGCCTCCGTCCTGGCCACCGTGGCCCTGGTGTTCTCCCTGACGGTCCGCCGCCGCCGCGTGTGGGTGCGGGTCGGGGAGGGTCCTCAGGCGCGCGCCGAGGCCGGCGGTCTCACCCGCACCGGCGGCGATTTCGGCGAGGAGTTCGCGAGCGTCGTCGCCGCCCTGAATCACGGTTCGAACCCTGGAGTCAAGGATGCCCGCTGAGGCCGATCCCGTCCTCGCAGCGCTGAGTGACCAGCTGATCCTGGCGACGGTGCTGCTCTACGTCATCGCGATGCTCGCCTACGCCCTGGACCTCGCCTTCGGCCGCGCCCCGGCCGAGGCCTCCGCGGCCCCGGCCGAGCCCGTGCTCGCCGCGGTCGGCGGCGCGGCGGCCCCGGCGGCCTCCGCCTCGCAGCGGGAGGAGAACGGCGACACGGCGCTCTCCGAGGCGGAGGAGACCTCGGAGGCGGGCGAGGGCGCCGGGGGGACCCAACCGGCGCCGAAGCCGCTGCCCGTGTGGGTGACGAAGGCGGGAACGGCCGCGCTGGCACTGAGCTGGCTCGGCCTCGTCGTGAACCTGGCCGCCCTGGCCACCCGCGGCCTGGCGGCGGGCCGCTGGCCGTGGGGCAACATGTACGAGTTCGTGATCGCGATCTGCCTGGCGGCCGTGGCCGCGTTCCTGCTGATGCAGCTGCGCTACCCGGTCCGCTTCCTGGGCGCGTTCGTCGTGGGCGCGGCGGCGCTCGGGCTGGGCGCCGCCGTCCACGCCCTGCAGGTGGAGGCGGGACCCGCGATGGTCGCGCTGAACTCCTACTGGATCGCCATCCACGTCTCGGCGGCCATCGCCGCCAGCGGCCTGTTCATCGTCGCGGGAGCCTGCGGCGTCATCTACCTGATCAGGAACGACGCGGCGGTCCACCTGCCGACCCGGGAGGAGCTGGAGCGGGTCGCGCACCGGGCCATCGTGATCGGCTTCCCGATCTGGACCTTCGCCGTGATCGCCGGCGCGCTCTGGGCCGACAAGGCGTGGGGCCGCTACTGGGGCTGGGACCCCAAGGAGATCTGGGCGTTCATCACCTGGATCGTCTACGCCGGCTACCTGCACGCCCGCGCCACCGCCGGCTGGAAGGGCAGGTCGGCGACCGTCGTGCAGCTCGTCGCCTTCGCCTGCCTGCTGTTCAACCTCATCGGCGTGAACATCTTCATCCCCGGCCTGCACTCCTACGCGGAGATCCCCGGCTAGTAGATCTCCGCGAACTCCGCCGCCGCCCGGCGCGTCACAACCCGGGGGACAGGAGGGGCGGATGAGTTCTGGGCTGATCGACGGGGATCCGCAGCGGCTGGGCGGTTACTGGCTGGCCGGACGGCTGGGCGCCGGCGGCCAGGGAGTGGTCTACGAGGCGTACGACGCCGAGGGCCGGCGGGTCGCGGTCAAGGTGCTGCACGGGGACGCCGGCACCGACGCCGAACTGCGCCAGCGGTTCGGCCGTGAGGCGACCGCCGCGCGGAAGGTCGCCTCTTTCTGCACCGCGGCTGTGATCGACGCCGATCTGGACGGCCCCCGGCCGTACATCGTCTCCGAGTACGTGGAGGGCCCCAGCCTGCGCGGGGCCGTCAGCGGGGGGCGCCGCTTCGGCGGCGGCGACCTGCACCGGCTGGCGACGGCGGTGGCCACGGCGCTGACCGCGATCCACGACGCGGGGGTGGTCCACCGGGACCTGAAGCCGGACAACGTGCTGCTGGGCCCGGACGGCCCCCGCGTGATCGACTTCGGGATCGCCCGCACGGCGGACATGTCGCTGACCGCGACCGGGAGGGTCACCGGAACGCCCACCTACATGGCGCCCGAGGTGTTCTCGGGGGAGCGGGCCGGGACCGCGGCCGACGTGTTCGCCTGGGGCGGGATCATGGTGTTCGCGGCGACGGGCACGGACCCGTTCCAGGCGGAGACACTCGGCGCGGTGATGCACCGGGTGCTCTCGCACGAGCCGCGGCTGGACGACCTGCCCGAGGCGCTGCGGTCACTGGTGGCCGCCGCGCTCGCCAAGGACCCCCGGACCAGGCCGTCGGCCAGGGACCTGCTGCTCGCCCTGGTCAGCGGCGGCGACGGGCTCGACACCGCGCGCCTGCTCGCGGCGGGCAGTGACGCCGGGGCCCGGATCCGCAGCGACTCGAGCGATCCCGCGCTGGGCGGTCTCGCCGAGGACTGCTACGCCGCCCTGGGACCGGCCGAGCGGGAACTGGCCCCCCAGGTGTTCCTGCGGCTGGTGACGGTGACCGACGACGGCCGGCAGATCCCGCGGCGGGCGCAGTGGGCCGAGCTCGTCGGCGGCCGGGACGAGGAGGAGGCCGCCGCCGTCCGGCGGCTGCTGGACGTCTTCGCCTACCTGGTCGGCCGGGACGACCGGGAGGTGTGGCTGTCACGCCCGGCGCTCCCGCTGGCCTGGCCCCGGCTGCGCCAGTGGGTGCGGGCCAACTGGGACGGGCTGAAGGCGCACCGGGAGATCCTCTCCGCGGCCTGGCGCTGGCACGCCCAGGGCCGCCGGGACGGGGACCTGTTCCAGGGCGGCAGCCTGCAGAGCGCGATGACCTGGGCCGCCACCGGGCGGCGCGACATCACGCTCAGCACGGTGGAGCGGGACTTCCTGGAGGCGGGCACCGCCCTCACCCGGCGCCGCGCCCGCCGCAACCGGCTGGTCTTCTCGGCGCTGGTGGTCCTTCTGGTGGTGGCCCTGGTGGCGGGGGCGGTCGCCGTACAGCAGAGCAGGATGGCCGATGAACGCGCCGCTACCATCGCCGCCCAGCGCGACGAGGCTCAGGCGCGGCAGCTGGCCGCCACGGCCGAGTCGCTGCGGGTCTCCGACCCGGTACGGGCGATGCTGCTGAGCGTGGCCGCCTGGCGGCTGTCCCCGGTGACCGAGGCCCGGGCGGCCCTGACCGGCTCGCTGACCCAGTGGGAGACCGCGACCTTCCGGGATCGGGCCGTCTCGGCGCGGACGGTGCGGGCGCTGAGCCGTGACGGGCGCGTCCTCGCCAGCGCGGGCGAGGGCCGGGTGCGCCTGTGGGACGTGCGGACCGGCCGGCAGATCACGAGCTTCTCGGGCGTGGAGGACGACCTGCGCCAGATCGAGTTCAGCCCGAGCGGCAGGCTGCTGGTCACGGTCGGCGGGGAGCGGATCCGGAGCTGGGACGTGGCGACCGGCGAACCCCGCGGTCCGGGACGCACCTACCCCGGCCAGGGGGAGTACGACCTCAAGGTCTCCTTCGGCCTGTCCGAGGACTGGGTGGCCGTCTACGGCGGACAGGGACTGGCGGGCGTCCTGCACACCGGGACCGGCGAGGAGCGGGGGATGCCGCCGTCCGTCTACGGGACGTGGGCCGACATCTCCCCGGACGGACGCCGCCTCGTCAGCGGCGGTTTCGACAACCAGCCGGTGATCGTCGAGCTCGGCTCGATGCGGGTCACCCCCCTGGGCGCCGCATGCAAGTGCTCGGCGCAGGTCGCCTACAGCCCGGACGGCCGGACCGTCGCGCTCGGCAAGGGCAAGCGGGTGGAGCTGTACGACGCGGTCACCGGTTCGCTGACGGGCCGGCTGCCCGGCGTCGACCAGGGGCGCCCGGTGTTCAGCCACGACGGGCGGCTCCTGGCCGTGGTGGGCCCGGACGAGATCGAGGTCCGGCGGCTGGCGGACCGGCGGCTGCTGCTGTCGTACGGGCTCGGCGTGGACCTCGGGCCCGCGGTGGCGTTCGATCCGGACGGGCGCACGCTCCGCTACCTCGCCGAGGACGGCGTCACGGCCCTCGACCTGTCCCCCGTGGCCGGCGCCGTCGTCCGCGAGCCGGCGTTCTCCGACGACCAGCTGGCGGTGCTCAGTCCCGATCTGCGCCTGGCCGCCGTCAAGGAGTACGAGGAGAGCCGGGTCCGGCTGGTGGACACGCGCGGGAACACCACCCTCGCCACCCTGGAGCTGGAGGCGGGCACGGCGGACGAGTTCGCCGAGATGGCCTTCAGCGCCGACGGCGGGTACCTGGTGGTCAGCGCCGGCACCACGGGAAAGATCAGCGTCTGGGACACCGTGACCTTCCGGCGGGTCGCCGTCCTGTCCGCCGGAGAGGACGCCACCGTGGGGGGCGGCGTGGCGATCGACGTCACCGGGGCCGCGGTGGCGGCCTACGTCAGCGTCTTCGAGGGAGAGACGGCTCACGACGAGGTCCGGTTGTGGGACGTGCCCACGGGCCGCCAGCGCTGGACCCGCCGGGAGCCCGCCTCCAGCGAACTGGCGTTCACGCCGGACGGCCGGGCCGTGGCCGTCACCACCGGCGAGCAGCGGCTGCTGGACGCGGCGACCGGCGGGCCGTTCGGCGCGCCGTACGGCCCGCCGAACGGTCAGGGCAGGATCGTCCTCGTCTTCGACCGGGACGGTTCCCGCTTCGCCGTCGCCGACTCCGTGGGGCGCGTCTCGGTGTGGGAGACCGCGAGCAGGCGCCGGGTGGGGCCGGTGCTGCGGATCGGCGCCGAGCTGGAGTGGGACGCGCTGGCCTTCTCCCCGGAGGGGGACGTGCTCGCGGTGAAGACCGGCACCCGGACGGCGGGGATGTGGGACGTCGGCACCGGCAGGCGGCTGGGCGGCCCCCTGCCCGCGGGGAGCGGGCCGCTGCTCGGCATGGCGTTCTCGGCGGACGGCTCCCGGCTCGTCACCCTGGACGGCGATGGAAAGCGGGTCGAGCATCCGGTCGATCCGGAGGCGACGGCCGTCGCGGTCTGCGCGCGGGCCGGGCGGACGCTGACCCCGGCCGAGTGGCGGGAGCACCTTCCCGGGACGGCCTACCGGGACGTGTGCGCGGCCCGGCGTTGAGGCCGCGTGAATCGGGGTCCCGGCGCGGTACGGCGCGGCGGGACCCGGCGGGCGGACGGGCCGGCGGGTCAGTCTTCGTCGCGCAGGCGCCGGTCGAGGTCCTTGAGGAAGTCGGGGTCGTCGTCGGGGCCCTTCGGGGCCTGCGGCCGGGGCCGGGGTTGGGGGCCGCTGTCGTCGCGGAAGATCGTCCTTGGTGCCCGGGGACCGAGGGGGCGGCCGAGCAGCAGCCAGAACAGGGCGCCGACCGAGAACAGCAGCACCACGATGAGCACCCAGAGGATCTTGGGGAGATTCCTGGCCTGCTCGTCCGGCGTGGTGATCACGTCGAACAGGCAGTACAGCCAGAAGGCCAGCAGCGCCAGGCCGAGAAGCACGGACATGCCCGAACTGTAAGCCATCACGGCGGCAGGTGCGGCCGGGACGGGCGTTCGGGATGACGCGCGGAGATCCGCGTCGTACGGTGTAACCCGTTGCCGCTTTCCCGGGGGGCGCATTGAACACCGACAAAGGACGTCATCGGCGGCGCTGGTGGCAGCGGGGGGGATCCCACCGTGCGGACGGCGCCGTGCGGGAGGCCCCACGCGAGGTTCCCCGCGATCCCGAGCGGCGGATGAGAACGGTGGCGGCCCCCTCGGTCGACCGGCCGCAGTACACCTGGCAGGACTTCGAACTGGCCGACGAGCGTCCCCGGGCCCAGCCCAACAGCCCGGACACCCCGGACACGGGCGACGGCCTGCGGCACTGCGGACCTCTGGAGCGCGTCCTGCACCGGCAGTGGGACGCCCGCAAGGGCCCGCCGCCCCCGGAGATCGTGCGGGCGGTGGAGAGCCTGGCGCGGCTGCCCGACCGGCTGAAGCTCCTGCTGGCCACCAGCCTCGACGGCATCTACGTCGGCGCGGGCGGCGTGCCCGACCTGGACGACATGGGCTACCTGCGCGGCGCGCCGCTGCCGTCCGGCCGGGCGACGTGGGACGTCTGCGCCGGGGCGTACGGCGATCGCAAGGTCGTGGTGGGGGACCGGCCCTCGCCCACCCCCGACGTGATGATGCACGAGATCGGCCACGCCCTGGACGACGTGGACGCGCCCCACGAGGGATGGGTCTCGGACTCCCCGGAGTTCGCCGCCCTCTACGAGCGCTGCGTCCCCCTGCTGGTCTCGACCTTCCACCGGCAGTCCGGCGGCCTGGGCCGCAAGGAGTTCTTCGCCGACGCCTTCGCCGCCATCGCCTCCAGGCAGCGTCCCGCCCTCGTGGACATGCTGGGCGGGGACACGCGGATGGCGCTCGATGTCATGCTGTTCTTCAACCGGCGTTACGGAATCTAGGTGATCTGGGATGTACGTCATCCGGCTCGCTGACGGGACCCTGCGCGTGCCGCAGAGCCTGTCCAGCGATGACGGGCGTCTGATCGGCAACGCCTACATGGAGCTCTCCCCGGGTGATCCGGACTACGACCGCTGGCTGCCCGAGGCGCTCACCGAGGAGGAGATGGCCGAGCGGCGGCGCCGGTGGCGTGAGGAGAACGACGAGCTGGAGCGGGAGTTCCTGGCGTTCAAGGCGGAGCAGGACGGCTAGGCTCCCGGGCAGCGCAGAGTGACTCCACGGTGACCCTGCGGCTTCCGGGTAGGGCGCGCAGGATCACCGATGGTGTGACGCCGTAAGTCGTCAGACGCGGGGAGACTCGCCAGCCGGCCGTTCGGCCGTCAGGACGTCCTCGCCGCGCAGAAGGGCGTGCACTTCCGATTCACGGAAGCGACGGTGCCCTCCGGGGGTACGGATGCTGCTGATGCGGCCTGCCGCGGCCCAGCGCGTCACCGTCTTTGGGTCGACCCGGAAGAGGGCGGCAACCTCTCCAGGTGTCAGCAGACGCTCGCTGCTACTCTCCACAATCTCTCCCCCTCGCATCCCGCTTCCTGCCAGCGGGCGGACAGGTAACCAGTGTGCCGAGCGAAGCCTGATTTATCCGTGCTTTTCATCAAAGATCACGGGTTGTTATCGACTGACTGCCCGATTGTTATATGATAGAGCCTCTTTGGGACTCTCGTGGGTGTTTCTTTACGTAACTGATGTGTTGGGCACACTAGCAGTGCTCGCGCCAGATGCGAAGAGCGCTCACGTCCGTGCCGTCCGCACGTCCTCGCCACGCGGTGGCGTAGCCTCGACGTGTGCATCCCGCCATCGTCTACACCCTGTGCCGGATCCTCCTGCTGCTCGTGAGCGGCGGAGTCCTTTACCTGCTCGGCCTGCGCGACCCCTTCTACCTGATGGTCGCCGCGTTCCTCGTCAGCGGGGTGGCCAGCTATGTCCTGCTGTCCAAGCAGCGTGACGCGATGAGCGCGCGAATCGCCAAGAATCGGAAGTGATCACGGCAGCGGGAACATGCCGATCCGGGCATGGTACTCGCGGCCGAGCCGGATTGTGTCACTACCAACCAGTAGCCCCCCTCGATGGGCGAGAAAGGCTTTGACGCCGATTCCGCGCTCCCTCGTGGGATTCCACGACAGGGCCTTGCCGGTGACCGGGTGGATCGCGCCGATGCCCGGCCGCTCGACCGCTCCCGGCCCCGCGGAGTCGGATCCGCCGGGATTGTCCAGCCAGCGCTGATGACCGCCCACATAGACGGCCGCCCCCGTCACCGCGACCGAGTAGAGCGAGTCGCCGCCGGTGAAATTCACCCAGGTGGGCCCGGTCTCGCCGCGGGCGTAGGTCTCGAAGCGCGCGGCGCTGTCGCACAGCCTCCGCGGCCCGCCGGGCCCGCCGCTGGTGACGACCACGAAATAGCTCCCGTCGGGGGCGAAGTCGAGCCCCCTGACGTAACTGGGGAAGGCGGGCATGCAGGCCGCGGCGTAGGCGTCGGTCCGCCAGGAGGAGACCTTCGCGCGTGAGGCGCCGATGTCGACCAGGCCGAGCTGGGGGCGCGAGTGCCCGTCGAGGGTG
Source organism: Planobispora longispora (assembly GCF_016863135.1). Classification (GTDB taxonomy): domain Bacteria; phylum Actinomycetota; class Actinomycetes; order Streptosporangiales; family Streptosporangiaceae; genus Planobispora; species Planobispora longispora. Next base: position 508,252 of record NZ_BOOH01000019.1, on the reverse strand, counting down.
GTGAAGTTGCCGTCGACCGCCAGCCGGTCCCGGCCGAGCGCCAGCGCGTACACCCTGACCCGGGACCCTCTGGGACTCCCCGGCCTGATCGTGAAGCCGGGGTCGACGGCGCCGGTGGCGGCGTCCACCCGGGCGAGGGCCGTACGGGTGAGGCGGCCGATGTGGGTGAAGTCGCCCCCCAGATAGAGGTGTGATCCGCGGCGGGCCAGGCTGGTGACCGAACCGCCGTGGGCGTGGGCGCGGAAGCCGGTCACCGGCGAGCCGTCGGACAGCCGGAGCCGGACCAGCTTCCGGGTCGCGACGCCGTCGGTCTCGGTGAACGCGCCCCCCGCGTAGACCGTGCCGCCGGTCCCGGCGGCCAGGGCGTTGACCGGCCCGTCGAGATAGGGCGAGAAATCCGGCAGGATCCGTCCGGTGGCCAGGTCGTAGGCGAAGAGGTTGTCGCGTTCCAGGACCTCCGAGCCGCCGGCGTCGCGCACCTCGCTGAACGAGCCGCCGACCACCACCGTCCCGTCCACCAGGGCGATGGCGTTGACGATCCCGTCGAGCACGTGCGGGGTGGTGTTCACCGGGTCGGCCGAGACGACCCTGCTGTGTGCGACGGTCCCGGCGGCGGCGGTCCCGGCGGGGGCCAGAAGCACGATCGAGGTCAGGACCGGAACGGTTCGGGCAAGCATTCACCAAGTCCTAGCAGACTCTTCGTCACCACGCCGCTACTTTCCGTGGATTGTCCGGGCGGCCATAGGCTTGTCCCCATGACGCGCGCTTCGCTGGACAAGCAACCGCACGAGGTCGCCTCGATGTTCGATCGCACGGCCCGGCGCTACGACCTGATGAACGACCTGATGTCCCTGGGGCAGGACCGGTTCTGGCGCAAGGCCACCGCCGCCGCGGTCGACGCGGGCCCCGGCGAGCTCGTGCTCGACCTGGGCGCGGGCACCGGCACCTCGACGGAGGCGTTCACCGCGCTCGGCGCCCGGGCGATCGCCTCGGACTTCTCCCTGGGCATGCTCCGGACCGGTGTCGAGCGGCTCGGCGGCTCGGGTCTGTCCGGCGGGGGCGTGAACGGGCTCACCTTCGTCGCGGGAGACGCGTTGCGGCTGCCGTTCGCCGACGACAGCTTCGACGCGGTGACGATCTCCTTCGCCATCCGCAACGTCAACGACACCGAGCAGGCGCTGCGGGAGATGCTCCGGGTGACCAAGCCCGGGGGCCGCCTGGTGGTCTGCGAGTTCTCCCGGCCGGTGATCGGGTCCTTCGACTTCGTCTACAGCCGGTACCTGGTCAGCATGATCCCCGTCATGGCCAGGCTCGTCAGCTCCAACCCCGACTCCTACGAGTACCTCGCCGAGTCGATCAAGGCGTGGCCGGGGCAGGCCGAGTTCGCGCGCGTCATCCAGCGGTCCGGGTGGAAGAAAGTCGCCTGGCGCAACCTCTCGCTCGGCATCGTCGCCCTGCACCGCGCCTACAAGCCCGCGTCCTGACGCGCCGCGTCTACGAGCCCGTGTCCTGACGCGCCGCGCCTGAAAGCCGGGGCCTGACCCGCCGGGCGGGGGTGCGGGCGTGCCCCCGCGGTACGCCCGCGTCACGACCCGGAGCGCCGTTGCTCCGGGCCGCCCTCCCGATCCTCGCCCCGGGCGCGGCTACCGCCGCAGTTCCAGGACGACGATGTGCCCCCAGCGATGGTGGGGGCGGACGGCCGCCTCGGTGGCGAAGCAGGCGACCTTGATCTCCGGGAGATAGTCGTCGAAGAGCTCGGTGCTCATCCCGGACCTGCACCAGATGTACATCTCCAGCCGGCCGTCGCCGTACGGGATCGTCCCCGCCACCAGCGGCAGGCGGCCCTGCGGCGTCCGCAGCGGGGTCTTCAGGCACAATCCCTGGAAACGGTGCCTGACGACCAGGGCGTGGAGCTGGTCCGCGACCGCCCGGCGGGCCGGCGGGTAACCGACCCCCGCCACGAGGGGCAGCAGGTAGGCGGCGAGCCAGGCGGGCCGCTCGGCCAGCGTCGGCACCACGGCGGTGACGGCCGAGCCGGCGGCGAGCTCCACGCGCCACCGGATGATCCGCCCGAGCCAGGCCGGCGGGCCCGACGCCCGGGGGATGCGGAAGTGGTGCCGGGTGCGCCCCGGCCACCCGGGCAGCTCGCTAACCACGGAGTCCTCCCGGGCCGGGCGATCCGGCCGTGGCCACGGCGGGTCTGCCGTCCCTGTCCCGGACCTTCGAGTCTGCTCTTTCGATGATGCGTTCGCCCGGCCCCTTGCGGGGGCGTGGCGAGGGAGTAGCGTTGGACATGTTCCACGGCTCCTGTTCCCGTCGCTGATGAGGTTGAGGGGACTGCGGGACTTCCGGGCGGATGGGTCGCAGCCATCCGCCCGTTCGCGTGGATGATCGTCTTCGGGTGGGCCCGGTGCGGGCGGCCCCCGGCCGCGCGGCGGGCGCGCCGTTTCCGAGGCGGAAGATTCTTGGCCCTTCTCAGCCATGCGCACCTCTCGCATCTGTCCGGGGCATTACTGTGAGGATGTCCCGGCGGGATGTGCGATGCAATTCCCGGGGGGATTACTTGAGAGATGCCCGATGGAAGTTGTTTCAACCTGGTAAGTGAGGGTTGTGAACTTTGCGGTTCGGGTACCACTTGATGACGTTCGTGAGGAGAGCTGAGTGGCGCGCGAAGTCAGCCCCACCGTCAGCCGGCGCCGACTCGCCGCGGAGTTGCGCCGACTCCGCGAGGATGCCCGTCTCACCGGCGGCCAGGTGGCCAAGGCCCTGGGCTGGTCCACCTCGAAGCTCTCCCGGATGGAGAACGCTCAGGTCGGGGCGCAGAAAGACGACGTCGTGGCGCTGGCGGAACATTACGGGACGTCCTCCGAATGGCGAGACACCCTGTTGACGCTCTCCCTCGAATCCGAGCAGCGCGGCTGGTGGGAGGACCACGCGGACGTGCTGTTGGGGTCGTATGCCGCCTACATCGGCCTGGAGGCCGGGGCGCAGTCGGTGTTCACCTGGCAGAGCCTCGTGATTCCGGGCCTTCTGCAGACCCCCGCGTATGCGAAGGCGACGATAGGGCCGCCCGCGCCCACGCCTTTCAAGAACCTGCTTCCGGGGAAGGTCGCGAAGCTCGCCCAGGTCCGTATGCGGAGGCAGCGTCTACTGGACGAGGAGCCTCATCTGAACGTCACCGCGGTGATCGATGAATCGGCGTTCTTCCGGCGGTTCGGCGCCGAAGAGGTGATGCGGGAGCAACTGCGGCACCTCACGGCGGTCGCGGCCCGCCCCAACGTCGAGATCCGGGTGCTCCCGCTCGACGTCGACCACGGGGCGATGCCCCACAGCTTCGTCCTGCTGCGGTTCCCGGAAAGGGAGGGGCTGGGCAGGCTGCACGGCGACATCGTGTACCTGGAGAATGCGATGGACAGCACGTTCGTGGAGGACGAGGAGTCCACCTTCGCCTTCGGCTGGCTGTTCCAGCAGATGCTGGAGAAGGCGCTCTCCCCCGAGGAGTCGTCGGAGCTGATCGCCCGGGAAGCGCGGTGAATCGGGGAATGGCGGCGCGCGCGCATGAAGCGGCCGACACGTTGCGCATTCGTTACTGTGCCTGTCCTTGATCGGATCACTCCTGAGTGCCGGCTCCGGTACAACGGAAGGGTTTCCCGTACCGGATCTTGCCGAGAGGCTCCGAGCGCTCATGGACACCACGTGACTCTGTACAACCCGGATGACCTCTCCTGGACGAAGAGCAGCCTCAGCACTGTCTCCACCGAGTGTGTGGAGGTCGCCCGCCCCCCGGGCGGGCCGGTGTTCGTCCGCGACTCCAAGGACCGTTCCGGGCCGATGCTGACCTTCACGCCGGGTGAGTGGCAGGACTTCCTGGCCGGCGTGCGGAACGGTGGGTTCGGCGCCTGAGGGGCCCGGAAACCGGGCGATGCCCCGCGGCGGGCCGCCGGTGCGGCCCCGGGGGTTTTCCCGTACGCGGCCGGGGCAGCGGCCGGGAGGACGGGGGTCAGGCGACGTCACGGGGCGAGGATCCACGTGATCGTCGAACCCGCCTGACATCGGGCCCCCAGGAAGCGTTAGACTGCGGGCCGACAAGTTTGTGAAGTCCTTCACAAAGGAACGAGAGGCCCCTTACCCCGAGGCCGTCGAAGCATGTAGGACAGGACAGGTCCCGTGACCGTGCCAGCCGCCCCACAGCGGAGTGTCGCTGAGGCTGACGCCGACGTCATCGTCGTCGGCGCCGGGCCCGCCGGTTCGACAACCGCTTTTCACCTCGCACAGGCCGGGCTCACCGTCCTGCTGCTCGAGAAGACCACATTCCCCCGCGAGAAGGTCTGCGGCGACGGGCTGACCCCCCGCGCGGTCAAGCAGCTCATCGCCATGGGCGTCGACATCGACGCTCCCGGCTGGGTCAGGAACAAGGGCCTGCGCGTCGTCGGCGGAGGCCTCCGGTTCGAGTTGGACTGGCCGGAGCTGGCCAGCTACCCCGACTTCGGCCTGGTCCGCACCCGCCAGGACTTCGACGAGATCCTGGCCGCCAACGCGGTGCGCGCCGGGGTCCGCCTGCTGCAGGGCGTCAACGTCACCGGCCCGATCCTCGACGAGCGCAGCGGCCACGTCGTGGGCGTGACGGCGAGGAAGGACGGCGAGGAGGTCGCCTACCGGTCCCGGCTGGTGGTGGCGGCCGACGGCAACTCCACCCGGATGTCGCTGGCGATGGGACTGCACAAGCGCGAGGACCGCCCGATGGGCGTCGCCGTGCGGACCTACTTCACCAGTCCCCGGCACGACGACGACTATCTGGAGACCTGGCTGGAGCTGTGGGACGGCGACCAGCTGATGCCCGGCTACGGCTGGATCTTCGGCGTCGGCGACGGCACCTCCAACGTGGGCCTGGGCCTGCTGAACACCAGCGAGTCCTTCAAGGGCATGGACTACCGTGACCTGCTCAAACGTTGGGTCAAGAACATGCCCGCCGAGTGGGGCTACACCGAGGAGAACATGACCGCCCCGATCCGGGGCGCCGCGCTGCCGATGGCCTTCAACCGCCAGCCGCACTACACGCGCGGACTGGTGCTGGTCGGCGACGCGGGAGGAATGATCAACCCCTTCAACGGGGAAGGCATCGCGTATGCGATGGAGACCGGCCACATCGCGGCCGAGACCATCGTGCAGGCGCTGGGCAGGACCACCGCGGCCCAGCGGGAGCGGGTTCTGCGGGCCTATCCGCAGATCCTGAAGGACGCCTACGGCGGATACTTCACGCTCGGCAGGGGGTTCGTGGAGCTCATCGGACGCCGCGGCGTCATGAACTTCGCCACCCGGCACGCGCTGCCGCATCCCGGTCTAATGCGGTTCGCGTTGAAGCTCCTTGCTAATCTCACCGACCGACGAGGCGACGTGTCGGACAGGATCATCAACGCTCTGTCCAAGGTCGCGCCACCGGCATGACCTCACAAAACACGTGGAACCCGGAGCGAGCCGAGATGATCGCCCTGCCTAGACTTGTGAAACACACCACTGTGACGAGCTACGCGCCGGCGCGCGTGGAGATGGGAGAGGAGGCGTAGCGATGGAGCTGTACGCACCCATCCTGGTGCTCGCCGTTCTCGCGGCGGGATTCGCGATCTTCTCGGTGACGATCGCACCCTTCACCGGTCCCAAGCGCTGGAACCGCGCCAAGCTCGACGCCTATGAATGCGGCATCGAGCCCACCCCCCAGCCGGTCGGCGGTGGCCGCTTCCCGCTGAAGTACATGATCACCGCGATGCTCTTCATCGTGTTCGACATCGAGATCATCTTCCTCTACCCGTGGGCGGTCGCCTTCGACCAGCTCGGGCTGTTCGGGCTGGTCGAGATGGTGCTGTTCATCGTCACCGTGCTCGTGGCCTACGCGTACGTGTGGCGCCGCAAGGGTCTGGACTGGGATTAGGACTATGGGACTTGAAGAGAAACTCCCGAGCGGTTTCCTGCTGAGCACGGTCGAGCAGGTGGCCGGCTGGGCGCGTAAGAACTCGGTCTGGCCGGCGACCTTCGGTCTGGCCTGCTGCGCGATCGAGCTGATGTCGACCGGCGGTCCCAAGCACGACCTGGCGCGCTTCGGCATGGAGCGTGCCTCGGCGTCTCCGCGCCAGGCCGACCTGATGATCGTCGCGGGCCGGCTGTCCCAGAAGATGGCCCCGGTCCTGCGTCAGATCTACGACCAGATGGCCGAGCCCAAGTGGGTCATCGCCATGGGGGTCTGCGCCTCCAGCGGGGGCATGTTCAACAACTACGCGATCGTGCAGGGCGTGGACCACGTCGTTCCCGTCGACATCTACCTGCCGGGCTGCCCGCCGCGGCCCGAGATGCTCATCGACTCGATCGTCAAGCTGCACGACAAGATCCAGAACATGAAGTTCGGCGCGCACCGCGCCAAGCAGATCGACGAGCTCGAACTGCAGGCGCTTCGGACCCTGCCGCTGATCGACCAGGGAACGGCCAAATGAGCAACCCGAACGAACCCGACAACCTGCCCGAAGTGCCACAGGAGCCGATCGCCCGCATGGGCATGTTCGGCGCCCAGGACTCCGGTGACACCTCCGGTTACGGCCGCCTGGTCGTACGGCGGGCGCCCCGGCTGTCGACCCCCCGCCCCTACGGCGGCTACTTCGACGCCGTCGCGGACGAGCTGGAGCGCGCGCTCGGCGGCGACCTCGCCGACGCGGTCGAGCGCGTGGTCGTGGACCGCGGGGAGCTGACCTTCCACGTCAAGCGCGAGCGCCTGCTGGAGGTCCTCCGGCACCTGCGCGACGACCCCGCGCTCCGCTTCGAGCTCTCCCTGGGCGTCTCCGGCGTGCACTACCCCCATCTGGAGGGCGAGGAGCTGCACGCGGTCTACCACCTGTGCTCGATCACGCACAACCGGCGGCTGCGCGTCGAGGCGTCCTGCCCCGACGCCGACCCGCACATCCCGTCGAGCGTGTCGCTCTACCCGACGCACGACTGGCACGAGCGGGAGACCTGGGACTTCTTCGGGATCGTCTTCGACGGGCACCCGGCGCTGACCCGCATCATGATGCCCGACGACTGGGACGGCCACCCGCAGCGCAAGGACTACCCGCTCGGTGGCATCCCGGTCGAGTACCGCGGAGCCGAGATTCCCCCGCCGGACCAGAGGAGGTCCTACAAGTGAGTGCGCCTTATGAGGAGGCCACCGAGGGCAAGGTCTACACCGTCTCGGGCAACGACTGGACCGAGCTGGTCGCCACGCTCAGCGGCCAGCAGGACGAGCAGCTCGTCGTCAACATGGGCCCGCAGCACCCGTCCACGCACGGCGTGCTCCGCCTGATCCTCAACCTCGACGGCGAGACGGTCACCGAGGCCCGGACGGTCATCGGCTACCTGCACACCGGCATCGAGAAGACCTGCGAGTACCGCACGTGGACCCAGGGGACCACGCTGGTCACCCGGATGGACTACCTCTCGCCGATCTTCAACGAGACCGCCTACTGCATGGCCGTGGAGAAGCTGCTGGGCATCACCGAGCAGATCCCCGAGCGGGCCCAGGCGATCCGCGTGCTGACGATGGAGCTCACCCGCATCTCCTCGCACATGGTGGCCATCGGCACCTTCGGCATGGAGCTGGGCGCGACCACGCCGTTCCTCTTCGGGTCCCGCGAGCGCGAGATGGTGCTCGACGTGATGGAGTACATCACCGGCCTGCGGATGAACATGGCCTACGTCCGGCCCGGCGGCGTCTCCGTCGACCTGCCGGCCGGCGCCGTGGACAAGGTCGCCGAGCTGCTGAAGATCATGCCGAAGCGCATCAAGGACATGCGCAAGATGCTCGACGCGAACCCGGTCTACCTGGCCCGCACCAAGGACGTCGCCTACCTCGACCTGACCGGCTGCATGGCGCTGGGCATCACCGGCCCGATGCTGCGGGCCGCGGGTCTGCCGTGGGACCTGCGCAAGTCGCAGCCGTACTGCGGATACGAGACCTACGACTTCGACGTCCCGACCGAGAAGACCGGCGACGTCTACGGCCGCTACCTGGTCCGGGTCGCCGAGATGGAGGAGTCGCTCAAGATCATTGAGCAGGCCCTCGACCGGCTGTCCGGCCCGCTCAAGGGCGGCCGCGTGATGGTGGACGACAAGAAGATCGGCTGGCCCTCGCAGCTCGCGCTCGGCCCCGACGGCTTCGGCAACTCGCCCGACCACATCGCGCACATCATGGGCAGCTCGATGGAAGCGCTGATCCACCACTTCAAGCTGGTGACCGAGGGCTTCCGGGTCCCGGCCGGCCAGGCGTACGCGAGCGTCGAGGGCCCCCGCGGCGAGCTCGGCGCCCACGTGGTCAGCGACGGCGGCACCAAGCCGTACCGCGTGCACTTCCGCGACCCGTCCTTCACGAACCTGCAGGCCGTACCGGCGACGTGTGAGGGCGGCATGGTCGCCGACGTCATCTCCGCCGTGGCCTCGATCGACCCGGTCATGGGAGGTGTCGACCGATGAGTGCGGAGAAGAACGCCGCGAACTTCGCGAGCCACGAGGGGAGCGTGACCCTGAACCCCGCCGAGGAGGGGGTCGCGGCCGTGAGCCCGGGCGAGGAGGGGCGCGCGGCCGTGGCGGGGGGTTACTCGCCGGAGGTCCGCGCCCGTCTGGAGCAGGACGCCAAGGAGATCATCTCCCGTTACCCGAGGACGCGCTCGGCCCTGCTGCCGCTGCTGCACCTGGTGCAGTCGGAGGACGGCTACGTGTCCGACGCCGGCCAGGAGTTCTGCGCCGAGATGCTCGGCCTGACCAAGGCCGAGGTGGTGGGCGTGGCCACCTTCTACACGATGTACAAGCGCCGCCCGATGGGCGACTACCACGTCGGCGTGTGCATCAACACGCTGTGCGCGATCATGGGCGGCGACCAGATCTGGGACGAGCTCTCCGAGCACGTCGGCGTCGGCCACGACGAGGCGACCCCGGACGGCAAGGTCTCGCTGGAGCGGCTCGAGTGCAACGCCGCCTGCGACTTCGCCCCGGTGATGATGGTCAACTGGGAGTTCTTCGACAACCAGACGCCCGCCTCGGCCAAGCAGCTCGTCGACGACCTGCGCGACGGCAAGGACGTGTCGCCGACCCGCGGCCCGAAGAAGCTCTGCACCTTCAAGGAGGCCTCCCGGGTGCTGGCCGGCCTCCCCGACGAGCTGGCCGGCGACGGCCCCTCGGCGGCCGGAGCCTCCCTGGAGGGCCTGAAGGTCGCCAAGGCCAACGGATGGAAGGCCCCTGAGGCATGACGACTCTCACTCCCGTCCTCACCGAGAACTGGGACCGGCCCGACTCCTTCAAGCTCTCCGGCTACGGGGAGTACAAGGCCGCCAAGAAGGCGCTGGGCATGGACCAGGACGCCGTCATCCAGGCGGTCAAGGACTCCGGTCTGCGCGGTCGCGGCGGCGCGGGCTTCCCCACCGGCATGAAGTGGGGCTTCATCCCGCAGGGCGACGGCAAGCCGCACTACCTGGTGGTCAACGCCGACGAGTCCGAGCCGGGCACGTGCAAGGACATCCCGCTGATGATGGCCAACCCGCACTCGCTGGTGGAGGGCGTGATCATCACGTCCTACGCCATCCGGGCGAACCAGGCCTTCATCTACGTGCGCGGCGAGGTCCTGCACGTCATCCGCCGCCTGCACGCGGCCGTCCGCGAGGCCTACGAGGCCGGTTACCTCGGCGAGAACATCTTCGGCAGCGGCTACGACCTGGAACTGGTCGTGCACGCGGGCGCGGGCGCCTACATCTGCGGCGAGGAGACGGCCCTGCTCGACTCGCTCGAGGGATATCGCGGCCAACCCCGTCTCAAGCCTCCGTTCCCGGCGGTGGCGGGCCTCTACGCCTGCCCCACTGTGATCAACAACGTCGAGTCGATCGCCAGTGTTCCCTCGATCATCGCCAACGGCGCCGACTGGTTCGCCGGCATGGGCACGGAGAAGTCGACCGGGTTCGGCATCTTCTCGCTCTCCGGCCACGTCACCCGTCCCGGCCAGTACGAGGCGCCGCTGGGCATCACGCTGCGCGAGCTCCTCGACATGGCGGGCGGCATCCGCGAGGGTCACCGGCTGAAGTTCTGGACCCCCGGCGGGTCGAGCACGCCGATCTTCACCGACGAGCACCTGGACGTGCCGCTCGACTTCGAGTCGGTCGGCGCGAAGGGGTCCATGCTCGGCACCCGGGCCCTGCAGATCTTCGACGAGACGACCTGCGTGGTGCGCGCGGTGATGCGCTGGACCGAGTTCTACGCGCACGAGTCCTGCGGCAAGTGCACTCCCTGCCGGGAGGGCACCTACTGGCTCAAGCAGGTGCTCAAGAGGCTGGAGAAGGGTCAGGGCACCGAGGAGGACCTGACCACGATCACCGACATCGCCGACAACATCCTGGGCCGCTCCTTCTGCGCCCTCGGCGACGGCGCCACCAGCCCCATCCACTCGTCGGTGAAGTACTTCCGCGACGAGTACCTCAAGCACTTCGAGATCGGCGGCTGCCCGTTCGATCACGCTCCGTCCACGGTGTGGGGGAACGCATGACGGTTGAAGCGACCACCCCGGCGCAGGCGCCGGTGGACCTGGTGACCCTCACCATCGACGGGTTCCAGGTGAGCGTCCCGAAGGGGACGCTGATCATCCGGGCGGCGGAGCTGCTCGGCATCCAGATCCCGCGCTTCTGCGACCACCCGCTGCTGGACCCGGCGGCCAACTGCCGCCAGTGTCTGGTGGAGATCCCGGACGCGGGCAACGGCCGCGGCTTCCCGAAGCCGCAGCCCTCCTGCGCCATCGAGGTCGCCCCCGGCATGGTGGTCCAGACCCAGCTCACCTCCCCGGTCGCGGAGAAGGCGCAGCGCGGTGTCATGGAGCTGCTGCTCATGAACCACCCGCTCGACTGCCCGGTCTGCGACAAGGGCGGCGAGTGCCCGCTGCAGAACCAGGCGATGTCCAACGGCCAGGGCGAGAGCCGCTTCCAGGAGAAGAAGCGCGTCTTCGCCAAGCCGGTCCCGCTCTCCACCCAGGTGCTGCTGGACCGCGAGCGCTGCGTGCAGTGCGCGCGCTGCCTGCGCTTCGCCGACGAGATCGCCGGCGACCCGCTCATCGAGTTCTTCGAGCGCGGGGCCAAGGAGCAGGTCGGCACCGCCGACGGCGCGCCGTTCGAGTCCTACTACTCGGGCAACACCGTCCAGATCTGCCCGGTGGGCGCGCTGACCGGCGCCGCCTACCGGTTCCAGGCCCGCCCGTTCGACCTGGTCTCCACGCCGAGCGCCTGCGAGCACTGCGCCAGCGGCTGCTCCCTGCGCACCGACCACCGCCGCGGCCGGGTCACCCGCCGCCTGGCCGGGGACGACCCCGAGGTCAACGAGGAGTGGAACTGCGACAAGGGCCGCTGGGCCTTCACCTACGCCACCCAGCCCAACCGGCTGAAGACCCCGCTCATCCGTGACGAGGAGGGGCGCCTGGTCCCGGCCTCCTGGCCCGAGGCGCTCGCCGTCGCGGCCAAGGGCCTGGCCGCGGCCCGCGGGCGCGCGGGCGTGCTGGTCGGCGGCCGGGTCACGGTCGAGGAGGCGTACGGCTACGCCAAGTTCGCCCGGATCGCCCTGGCGACCAACGACGTCGACTTCCGCTCCCGGCCCCACTCGGCGGAGGAGACGCAGTTCCTCGCGCACGCCGTCGCGGGCAAGAGCATCGAGGTCCGCTACCGCGACCTGGAGGCGGCCCCGGCCGTGTTCCTGGTGGGCTTCGAGCCCGAGGAGGAGTCGCCGATCGTCTTCCTGCGCCTGCGCAAGGCGTGGCGGAAGAAGGGCCTGGCGGTCTTCTCGGTCGCGCCGTTCGCCACCTCCTCCCTGGCCAAGATGGGCGCCACGCTCATCCCGTCGGCGCCCGGGGCCGAGGCCGAGGCCCTGGAGAACCTGCTCTCCGGCGATTCCCCCGCCGCCGAGGCGGTCAAGCAGCCCGGTGCGATCATCCTCGCCGGTGAGCGGCTCGCCACCTCCCCGGGTGCGCTGTCCGCGCTGGTCCGGCTGGCCGAGGCCAGCGGCGCCCGCCTCGCCTGGATCCCGCGCCGCGCCGGCGAGCGCGGCGCCGTCGAGGCCGGGGCGATGCCGAACCTCCTGCCGATCGGCCGCCCGGTCGCCGACGAGGCCGCCCGCGCCGAGGTGGCCCGGGCGTGGGACGTCGCCTCGCTCCCGGAGACCCCGGGCCGCGACACCTCCGCCATCCTGGCGGCGGCGCTGCACGAGGACCTCGACGCCCTCCTGATCGCCGGCGTCGACCCCTACGACCTGCCCGACCCGCAGGCCGCCCTGGAGGCCCTGGAGAACACGCCGTTCATCGTCAGCCTGGAGCAGCGTCCCAGCGCGGTCACCGACCGCGCCGACGTGGTGCTCCCGGTCGCCGCGGCGTCGGAGAAGGCGGGCACGTTCGTCAACTGGGAAGGGCGCGGCCGTACCTTCGAGGCGGCCCTGAACGTCCCCGGCGTGATGAGCGACCTGCGGGTGATCTCCTCGATCGCCGACCACATGGACGTGCACCTCGGCCTGCCGGACCCGGCCGCCGCCCGCCGCGAGCTCGGCTCGATCGGCGCGTGGCGGGGCGCCAGGGTCGAGGCGCCCCGCGTGACCTTCCGGTCGGGCACCGCTCCGCAGGCCGGTGAGGCCCTCCTCGCCACCTGGCACCAGCTGCTCGACGACGGCCGCCTGCAGGCGGGCGAGCCGTACCTCGCCGGAACCGCCCGCGCGGCCGAGGCGCTGCTGTCCCCGGTCACCGCGGCCGAGGCGGGGGTCGCCGACGGCGACAAGATCACCATCACCGCCGCGCGGGGTTCGCTGAGCCTGCCGGTGCGGATCGCCGACCTGCCCGACCGGGTGGTGTGGCTGCCGGCCAACTCCGGCGGCTCCTCGGTGACCCGCGACCTGCGTGCCGTCGCCGGTGACCTCGTCAAGATCGGGAGCGCCTCATGAGCCTCATGAGCATGACCCTGCTCGCGGCCCCGGCCGCGGATCCGACCCTGGACGACTTCGGGCACGATCCGATCGGGATCGTGATCCTCAAGTCCGTCGTCATCTTCGTCGTGCTGATGCTGGGCGTCCTGTTCGGCGTGTGGTTCGAGCGCAAGCTCATCTCCCGCATGCAGAACCGGTACGGCCCCAACCGGGCGGGCAAGTTCGGTCTGCTCCAGTCGGTGGCCGACGGTCTGAAGATGGGTCTGAAGGAAGACCTGATGCCGCGGACCGTCGACAAGGTGATCTACTTCATCGCCCCGGTCGTGCTCGCGGTCCCCGCCTTCCTGGCCTTCTCGGTCATCCCGATGGGCCCGAAGGTCAACATGTTCGGCGTCGAGACGCCGCTGCAGCTGACCGACCTGCCGGTCGCGGTGCTGCTGGTGCTGGCCATGGCCTCCATCGGCGTGTACGGCATCGTGCTGGCCGGGTGGGGCTCCCGCTCGCCGTACGCGATGCTGGGCGGGCTGCGCGCCAGCGCGCAGGTGGTCTCCTACGAGATCGCGATGGGTCTGTCGTTCGTGGGCGTGTTCCTGTTCGCCGGCACGCTGTCCACCTCGGGCATCGTCGCCGCGCAGGCGAACGGCGGCTCGTTCGCGCTGGGCGACGTGGACATCCCGCTGCCCTCCTGGTACATGATCCTGCTGATCCCGTCCTTCGCGATCTACGTCATCACGATGCTGGGCGAGACCAACCGGGTCCCCTTCGACCTGCCCGAGGGCGAGGGCGAGCTGGTCGGCGGCTTCCAGACCGAGTATTCCAACTCGCTGAAGTTCGCGGTCATCATGCTCGCCGAGTACGTCAACGTCTTCGTCGTCTCGGCCGTGTCGATCACCCTGTTCATGGGCGGCTGGCGGGCCCCGTGGCCGATCTCCATGTGGGACGGGGCGAACACCGGCTACTGGCCGCTGCTGTGGTTCTTCCTGAAGATGGTGCTGGTCTTCTCCTTCTTCATCTGGGCCCGCGCCTCGCTGCCGCGCGTCCGCTACGACCAGCTCATGTCCCTCGGCTGGAAGATCCTGATCCCGGCCAACCTGGCCTGGATCCTGCTGGTCGCCACCATGCGCGCCATGCGGCTGGACGGGGTGAACCAGACCGTCGTCCTGATCCTGGGGGCGGTCGTCCTCGCCGGGGCCCTGGCGATCTGGCTGCGCTTCGACACCACTCTGCAGCGGCGCAGAGAGGCCAAGGCCGCGCAGGTCGAGGCCGAGTTCGAGCAGCTCCAGGCCGAACCCACCGCCGGCGGCTTCCCGGTGCCGCCACTCGACCTGCCGCACTACCACGGGGTGGGGCGCAAGGAGGTTCCCAGTGGGACTAACTGATTGGCTCAACCCCGTCAAGGGGTTCGGCGTGACCTTCCACACGATGTTCAAGAAGGTCGAGACGGTCAACTACCCGGAGGAGAAGCGGCCCACGGCCCCGCGCTTCCACGGCCGGCACCAGCTCAACCGCTGGCCCGACGGCCTGGAGAAGTGCGTCGGCTGCGAGCTGTGCGCCTGGGCGTGCCCGGCCGACGCGATCTACGTGGAGGGCGCGGACAACACCGAGACGGAGCGCTACTCGCCCGGTGAGCGTTACGGGCGCACCTACCAGATCAACTATCTGCGGTGCATCCTGTGCGGGCTGTGCATCGAGGCGTGCCCGACGCGCGCGCTGACGATGACCAACGAATACGAGCTCGCCGACTCGACTCGTGAGAGCCTCATCTACACCAAGGAGATGCTCCTCGCGCCGCTCGGCCCCGGCATGGAGGCCCCGCCCCACGCCATGCGTCTCGGTGAGACCGAAGAGGACTACTACCGGCTGGGACGAAACAATGGGTGAGACCATCACGTTCTGGGTGCTGGCGGTCGTTTCCGTGGCCGCGGCGCTCGGACTCGTCTTCAGCCGCAAGGCGGTCTACTCGGCGCTCATGCTGGGCGTCGTCATGCTCTCGCTGGCCGTGCTCTACGCGGTCCAGGACGCGCCCTTCCTCGCCGCGGTGCAGATCATCGTCTACACCGGCGCCGTCATGATGCTCTTCCTGTTCGTGCTCATGCTCGTCGGCGTGGACTCCGCGGACTCCCTGGTCGAGACGATCAGGGGCCAGCGCTTCTGGGCGATCGTGGCGGGCCTCGGCTTCGGGCTCCTGCTGGCCCTGGCCGTCGGCAACGTGGCCTTCAGCCCGGCGGCGGGCATGGGCCGGGCGGTGAGCGGCCGCGACGGGAACGTCCCGGCGCTGGCCGAGGAGATCTTCACCCGGCACGTCTTCGCCTTCGAGGTCACCTCGGCGCTGCTGATCACCGCGGCGCTGGGCGCGATGGTGCTGGCCCACCGCGAGCGGGTCCGGCCCAAGGCCACCCAGCGGGACCTGGCCCGCACCCGCTTCGCCGGCCCGCAGCCCTCGCCGCTGCCCGGTCCGGGCACCTACGCCCTGCACAACGCCATCGACATGCCGGCCCTGCTGCCGGACGGCACCGTCGCCGTCACCTCCATCAACCGGGTGCTCGCCCGGCACGAGATGGAGGAGGGCTACGCGCCGACCGACCCGGAGAAGGCCGCGCTCATCAAGCAGGTCCTGGAGAAGGACGCGGCCCGGGACGCCGCGCCGGTCGAGGGCGACAAGCCCATCCAGGTCAAGGACGCGCTCCAGGACGAGGGCGAGCTCCGGGATGAGGGCGAGCCGCAGGCCGGGACCACGTCCCGCAAGGAGAACGCGCCTCAGGAGGAGGACGGCAAGTGACCACCCACTACCTGGTGCTCTCCGCGCTGCTGTTCGCGATCGGCGGCGTCGGCGTCCTGCTGCGGCGCAACGCGATCGTGGTCTTCATGTGCGTGGAGCTCATGCTCAACGCCTGCAACCTGGCATTCGTCACCTTCGCCCGGCAGCACGGCAACCTGGACGGCCAGCTCATCGCGTTCTTCGTGATGGTGGTGGCCGCGGCGGAGGTCGTGATCGGCCTTGCCATCATCGTGATGATCTTCCGAACCCGCAGGTCGGCGTCCGTGGACAACGCCAACCTGCTGAAGTACTAAGAGGTGGCCGGTGCAATCTCCTGCTGAGATCGTCTCGCACGCCGGCGGGGTGACGGGGGTCTCCTGGCTGATGATCGCGCTGCCGTTGTTCGGCGCCGCGGTCCTTCTGCTGGGCGGCCGCCGTACCAACGCCTGGGGCCACTTCTTCGGCGTCGCGATGTCGCTGGGCGCCTTCGCGGTGGCCGTGGTCACCTTCGTGGAACTGCTCGGCCTGCAGCCGGAGCAGCGGCGCCGGGACATCGGGCTCTTCGAGTTCATCCCCGGCATGGTCGACCTGGGAATGCTGATCGACCCGCTGTCGATCAGCTTCGCCCTGCTGATCACGGGTGTCGGATCCCTGATCCACATCTACTCGGTCGGCTACATGTCGCACGACCGCGACCGCCGCCGGTTCTTCGCCTACCTGAACCTGTTCGTCGCGGCCATGCTCCTGCTGGTCCTGTCGGACAACTACATCGGCCTGTTCATCGGCTGGGAGGGCGTGGGCCTCGCGTCCTACCTGCTGATCGGGTTCTGGCAGCACAAGCCGAGCGCGGCCACCGCCGCCCAGAAGGCGTTCATCGTCAACCGCGTCGGCGACTTCGGCCTCCTGATCGGGATCTTCACGATCTGGACGACCTTCGGCTCGCTGGCCTTCGCCGACCTCACCCACGAGGTGGCCGGCCAGGCGTCGGAGGGCACGCTGACCGCGATCGGCCTGCTGCTCCTGCTCGGCGCGTGCGGCAAGTCCGCCCAGCTCCCGCTGCAGTCCTGGCTCCTGGACGCGATGGAGGGCCCGACCCCGGTCTCGGCCCTCATCCACGCCGCGACCATGGTCACCGCCGGCGTCTACCTGGTCGTGCGGTCCGGCGCCTTCTTCGAGGCCGCCCCGACCGCGCAGCTGGTCGTCACCATCGTCGGCGTCGCCACGCTGCTCGCCGGTGCGATCATCGGTTGCGCCAAGGACGACATCAAGAAGGGCCTGGCCGGCTCGACGATGTCGCAGATCGGCTACATGATGCTCGGCGCGGGCCTCGGCCCGGCGGGCTACGCCTTCGCCATCGGCCACCTGATCACGCACGGCTTCTTCAAGGCCAACATGTTCCTCGGGGCCGGCTCGGTCATGCACGCCATGAACGACGAGGTGGACATGCGCCGCTACGGCGCGCTGTTCCCGGTCATGAAGATCACCGCGGTCACCTTCATCGTCGGCTACCTCGCGATCATCGGCTTCCCGCTGCTCTCCGGTTACTACACCAAGGAGGGCATCATCGAGACGGCGATGCACCACAACCAGATCCTCGGCTGGCTGGCCGTTCTGGGCGCGGGCCTGACCGGCTTCTACATGTCGCGGATGGTCTTCATGACCTTCTTCGGCAAGAAGCGCTGGGCCGACGACGCGCACCCGCACGAGTCGCCCGCGGTGATGACCTGGCCGCTGATCATTCTGGCGATCGGCTCGATCGGCCTGGGCGCCTTCCTGGTCCTGGGCAACCGGTTCATGAACTTCCTGAGCCCGGCGGTCGGCCTGCCCCAGCCGGCGGACATGCCCGAGCCCCACGTCTTCGGCGTGGGCACCGCGGCCCTGGCCACGCTCGCCCTGGTCGCCGCCGGCGCCGCGTTCGCCTGGTTCCGGTACGGCGCCGCCGAGGTGCCCGCCGTGGCCCCGCGCGCCTCCTTCCTCACCACCTTCGCCCGCCGCGACCTGTACGGCGACGCCCTGAACGAGGCGCTGCTCATGCGCCCCGGCCAGTGGCTCACCCGGATCGCGGTGTTCTTCGACAACCGCGGCGTCGACGGCCTCGTCAACGGGCTGGCCGCGGGCATCGGCGGAACCTCCGGGCGGCTGCGCCGCGTGCAGACCGGTTTCGTCCGGTCGTACGCGCTGTCCATCCTCTTCGGTGCCGCCGCCGTCGTTGGCGCGCTGCTCTACGTAGGGAACATCTGATGCCCTGGCTCTCGATACTGATGGCCGTGCCCGTGCTGGGCGCGGTCGGGGTGGCGCTGCTGCCCAAGGGCAGTGACAAGCTCGCCAAGCAACTGGCCCTGGCGGTCTCGCTCGTGGTGCTGGCGCTGACCGTCGCGATGGCGGTCCAGTTCAGCCCCGACGGGAACCGCTTCCAGTTCGAGGAGAAGTACGCGTGGATCCCCAGCTTCGGGGTCCACTACGGCGTCGCGGTGGACGGCATCGCGCTCGTGCTGATCGCCCTCTCGGCGGTCCTCGTGCCGATCGTCATCCTGGCCTCCTGGCACGACGCCGAGGGGGCGACGCGGCTCGACCTCAAGAGCGAGGTCGTGCCGCCCAAGCGCTCCGCGAAGACCTACTTCGCGCTGCTGCTGGTGCTGGAGGCGATGATGATCGGCGTCTTCGCGGCGACCGACATCTTCCTCTTCTACGTCTTCTTCGAGGCCATGCTGATCCCGATGTACTTCATGATCGGGTCGTACGGCGGCGTGCAGCGGTCCTACGCGGCCGTCAAGTTCCTGCTCTACTCGCTCTTCGGCGGCCTGCTCATGCTGGTCGCGGTGATCGCGCTCTACGTGGTCGCCGAGAAGGACACCTTCATGTTCCCCGAGCTGATCGGGGCCATCCAGGACCCGACCACGCAGAAGTGGCTGTTCGCGGGCTTCTTCATCGCCTTCGCGATCAAGGCCCCGCTCTGGCCGTTCCACACCTGGCTGCCCGACGCCGCCGCGCAGGCCCCGGCCGGCGCCGCGGTCCTGCTGGTAGGCGTGCTGGACAAGGTCGGGACGTACGGCATGCTCCGCTTCTGCCTGGAGCTCTTCCCCGAGGCGTCGAAGTTCTTCACCCCGCTGGTGATCGTGCTCTCGGTGGTCGGCATCGTCTACGGCGCGATCGTGGCCATCGGCCAGACCGACATGAAGCGCCTGATCGCCTACACCTCGATCTCGCACTTCGGCTTCATCGCCATGGGCGTCTTCGCGATGACCCAGAACGCCCAGTCGGGCGCCACGCTCTACATGGTCAACCACGGCTTCTCGACCGGCGCGCTGTTCCTGCTCGCCGGGTTCCTGATCTACCGCCGCGGTTCCGCCCGGATCGCCGACTACGGCGGCGTGCAGAGTGTCGCCCCGCTGCTGGCGGGCGCCTTCCTGATCGCCGGCCTGTCCGGCCTCTCGCTGCCCGGCCTGTCCTCGTTCGTCAGCGAGTTCATGGTCCTGATCGGCACCTACGAGCGCTACGCGGTCCCGGCGATCATCGGCGCGACCGGTGTGATCCTGGCGGCCGTCTACATCCTGTGGATGTACAAGCGCACGATGAACGGCCCCACGGCCGAGGCGGTCAAGGGCTTCACCGACCTCGACGGCCGGGAGAAGTGGGTGGTGGCCCCGCTCATCGCGGTGATCATCGCGCTCGGCTTCTTCCCCAAGCCGGTGCTCGACGTGATCAACCCGGCGGTGGACCAGACGCTGACCAACGCCCAGGTGACGGACAAGCAGCCCGTCTCCACCGTCGCTGAGAAGAAGGGGGCCGGCCAGTGAACGGCGGCACCATCGAGGCGCCAACGATCGAATACGCCCTGCTCGCGCCGATGCTTCTGATCTTCGGCGCGGCGGTCGTCGGCGTGCTGGTCGAGGCGTTCGCGCCCCGCTACCTGCGCAAGTCGATCCACGTGCCGCTGACGCTGCTGGCGCTGGCCGGCGGTTTCCTGCTGACGATCCTCCAGGCCGTCCGGGAGGGCGTCCCGACCACTCCGGCGGCCATGGGCGCCGTCGCGGTGGACGGCCCCGCCCTGTTCATCTGGGGCATCATCCTCGTGCTGGCCTTCGTCAGCACGCTGCTGATCAACGACGACGAGCAGTTCGTCGCGCAGGCGGCCGCCGTACCGGGGAGCAGCGACGAGGAGGCGGCGGTCCGGCACGGCTACGCGCAGACCGAGGTCTACCCGCTGCTGCTGTTCTCGGTCGGCGGCATGCTGCTCTTCCCGGCGGCCAACGACCTGCTGGTCATGTTCGTGGCCCTGGAGGTCATGTCCCTGCCGCTGTACCTGCTGTGCGGCCTGGCCCGCCGGCGCCGCCTGCTGTCGCAGGAGGCCTCGGTCAAGTACTTCCTGCTCGGCTCCTTCTCCTCGGCCTTCTTCCTGTACGGCATGGCCCTGGTGTACGGCTACGCCGGCTCGATCGACCTGAGGGCCATCAGCTCCGCGCTCGGCACCGTCGCGGGCCAGGACATCCTGCTGTACGTCGGTGTGGCGCTGCTCGGCGTCGGCCTGCTGTTCAAGATCGGCGCCGCGCCGTTCCAGGCGTGGAAGCCCGACGTCTACCAGGGCGCGCCCACCGCGATCACCGCCCTGATGGCCTCCACCGTCCTGGTGGCGGCCTTCGGCGCCGTGCTGCGGGTCTTCTGGGTCGCCCTGGGCAACCTGGACTGGGACTGGCGGCCGGTCATGTGGGGTGTGGCGATTCTCACGATGGTCGTCGGCGCGATCGTGGCCATCACCCAGACCGAGATCAAGCGCATGCTGGCCTACTCGTCGATCGCGCACGCGGGCTTCCTGCTCACCGGCGTGATCGCCACCGGCGGCCCCGAGCAGAACCAGGAGGCCCTGTCGGCGATCCTGTTCTACCTCGTGGCGTACGGCTTCGCCACGGTCGGCGGCTTCGCGGTGGTCACCATGGTCCGCGACGCGGGCGGCGAGGCCGGGCACCTGTCCCGGTGGGCCGGTCTCGGCAAGCGGGCCCCGCTCCTGGCCGGAATCTTCGCGTTCTTCCTGCTGGCCTTCGCGGGCATCCCGCTGACCAGCGGTTTCTTCGGGAAGTACGCGGTGTTCTCGGCCGCGGTCGCCGCCGACGCGCTCCCGCTGGTCGTCGTGGGCGTGGTCGCCTCGGCCATCGCCGCGTTCTTCTACGTCCGCGTCATCGTGCTGATGTTCTTCAGCGAGCCCGCGGCCGACGGCCCGAGCATCGCGATGCCGACCGTCGGGACCTCGGCTGTGGTGGCCCTCGCGGCAGCGGCTACCGTAGTGCTGGGCGTGTTCCCGGAGCCGGTGCTGAACCTGGCCGACCAGGCCGCCTCCGCACTGTTCATCCGCTAGGGAGTAGGAAACGCATGGCTGCGCCACCGGTTGTCGATTTACCGCTCGTCGATGAGCGGCTGGCGCAGGACCTCGCCGCCGGTCTGGCCGAGGTCGAGAAGCTGCTGCGGTCCTCGGTGGAGAGCGAGGACGCCTTCGTCACGGAGACGTCCAAGCACCTCATCGAGGCCGGCGGCAAGCGCTTCCGGGCCATGCTGGTCCTGCTCGCCGCCCAGTTCGGCCGGGCGGACGCCCCGGGCGTGGTGCCCGGGGCCGTGGTCATCGAGCTGACCCACCTGGCCACGCTCTACCACGACGACGTCATGGACGAGGCCCCGGTCCGCCGGGGCTCCTCCTCGGCCAACGCCCGGTGGAACAACACCGTGGCCATCCTGACCGGCGACTACCTGTTCGCCCAGGCCTCGCTGATCCTGGCCGACCTCGGACCCGACATCATCCGGATCCAGGCCCAGACGTTCTCCCGCCTGGTCCGCGGCCAGATCCGCGAGACCGCCGGCCCCGGCGACCAGGACGCGGTGCGGCACTACATCGAGGTGCTGGCCGACAAGACCGGCTCCCTGATCGCCACCTCCGGCCGGTTCGGCGCGCTGCTGAGCGGCGCCTCGCCCGACGTCGTCGAGCGGCTGACCAGCGCCTGCGAGGCCATCGGCGTCGCCTGGCAGCTCAGCGACGACCTGCTGGACGTCGCCTCCGAGTCGGCCGAGTCCGGCAAGACGCCCGGGACGGACCTGCGCGAGGGCATCCGGACGCTCCCGGCGCTGTACGTCCTGTCCGGCGACGACCCGGCCGACGCCCGCCTGCGCGAGCTGCTGGCCGGTCCGGTGGCCGAGGAGGACGTCGAGGAGACCCTCCGGCTGCTGCGCGCCAACCCCGCCATGGAGCGCGCCCGCGCCGAGCTGATCGCCTGGGCCGACCGGGCCCGCGCCGAGCTGTCGGGCCTGCCGGACATCCCCGCCCGCGCCGCCTACCTGGCCATGTGCGACTACGTGGTCGAGCGCTCCGGATGACATTCTCCGGATGATCGTTGCTTGCGTGTGCAATTTTTGTACGCGCAGGTATACTTCGCGGCAGTAGCCGTCGCTAGGAGACTCACAATGACGTGGGATCTGTTCGCACTCCTCTACGCACGGGTCGAAGCCGACTTGGGCAAGGCGCTGCAGCGCGGGCACGGCCTCGGGCTGTCGGAATACCGGGCGCTCAGGCAGCTGGCCGCCGCCCCCGGCGGCGAGCTGCGGATGCAGGAACTGGCCGAGGCCGTGGGCCTGAACCAGAGCTCGGTCACCCGCCTCATCACCCGCCTGGAGGAGGCGGGCCTGACGCGGCGGACCCTGTGCTCCGACGACCGGCGCGGCGTCTACTCGGTGATCACCGCCGCGGGCCGGACCCGCCTGTCCGAGGCCACCCCCGCCTACGAGGGCTGCCTGGCGACCGCCCTGGACCGGGCCTGCGCCGACCCGGTCCTCAGACCGCTGGCCGAGGCCGTGCGGACCGCCGGGACCAGATGAGCCCGCCGGGAGCCGTGCGGGGGTGAGGCCGGGCGGGCCTATCCGGAGGGCCGTACGGCGGTGAGGCCGGGTGGGTTCGGGCGTCCCCGTCAGGCGGGGACGGGCTCCGGCTCCCTCTCGGCGCGGCGGGCCCGGTGGGCCGTACGGAGGCTGTCCCAGGTGAAGACCGACAGGGCCAGCCAGACGATGGCGAACCCGGCCCAGCGGCTGGCGGGCATGGTCTCGTGGACGATGAACACGCCGCACAGGAACTGCAGCACCGGGGCGATGTACTGCAGCAGGCCGATCGTGGTGAGCGGCACCCGGATCGCGGCGGCGCTGAAGCAGATCAGCGGGACCGCGGTGATCGCACCGGCCCCGGCCAGCAGCAGCGCGTGGCCCGCGCCCGCCGTGCCGAAGGTGCTCTGGCCCTGCCCGCCCAGATACAGCAGGTAGCCCAGCGCGGGCAGGAGCAGCACGAGCGTCTCGACGGCCATGCTCTCCGCGGCGCCGACCTGCGCCGTCTTCTTGACCAGGCCGTAGGTGCCGAAGCTCATGGCCAGGACCAGCGCGATCCACGGCAGCCGCCCGTAGTCGAGGGTCAGCACGATCACGGCCAGGGTGCCCAGCCCCACCGCCGCCCACTGCAGGGGCCGCAGGCGCTCCTTGAGCAGGACCACCCCGAACACCACGCTGACCAGCGGGTTGATGAAGTATCCCAGGGCGCTCTCGACGACGTGGCCGGTGTTGACGGCGTAGATGTAGACGCCCCAGTTGACCGTGATGATCAGTGCGGCCAGGGTCAGCAGGCCGAGCTTCCCGGGCGTGCGCAGCAGCTCGCGGATCCATGACCAGTGCCGCATCGCGGCGAGGATGACCAGGACGGCGACGAGCGACCACGCCATGCGGTGGGCCAGGATCTCCAGGGCCCCGGAGGGCTTCAGGAGCGGCCAGTACAGGGGGAAGAGACCCCACATGGCATAGGCGGCGATACCGTACAGGACTCCACGGCGCGATTCAGGCATGTCATCTATTTTTGCTGCTTACCCGATTTAATACAAATTAGCAATGCTTGTCGTATTGTTAAGGATCGCTTACGGGAATCCGGGAAGCCCGCGCGTGGTTGTGCACGGCTGAGGCATGCTTGCGCATGCCGGAGAAGGCAACAGGAGGAGGTCCGCGATGGGCTGGCTGTTCGGCAAGGACAAGACTTCCATGGTGTCCCGGGAGAACGCGCTCCCGGGCCGCGACGCCACCATGCCCGTGCCCGACCGCCACGCGGTCCTCGACGCCCCCCTCGCCCCGCCGTACCCCGACGGAACCGAGACCGCGGACTTCGGCCTGGGCTGCTTCTGGGGCGCCGAGCGCAAGTTCTGGCAGACCCCCGGCGTGGTCTCCACCTCAGTCGGCTACGCCGGCGGCCACACCCCCAACCCCACCTACGAGGAGGTCTGCACCGGCCTGACCGGGCACACCGAGGTCGTCCGCGTCGTCTTCGACCCGGCCGAGGTCTCCTATGAGGAACTGCTCCGCGTCTTCTGGGAGGCCCACGACCCGACCCAGGGCATGCGCCAGGGCAACGACGTCGGCACCCAGTACCGCTCGGCCGTCTACACCCACTCACCCGAGCAGGAGAAGTCCGCCCTCGCCTCACGCGACGCCTACCAGAAGGTGCTCACCGAGGCCGGCTACGGCCAGATCACCACCGAGATCGCCCCCGCCGGGAACTACTTCTTCGCGGAGGAGTATCACCAGCAGTACTTGTTCAAGAACCCCGGCGGCTACTGCGGGATCGGCGGCACCGGCCTCTCCTGCCCGGTCGGCATCGCGCCTGCCGGGGAGTGAACAAAGCGGTCTTCGACGAGGTGTCGGTCCTCTGGGCCGAGCATATGGGGCTGACCTTCCCCGACGGCCTACGCGGGGTGGAGATCCACGGTGAGCCGGTGGCGTACCTGGACTTCTGCATGGCAGGTCCGCTGACCAGCTATGTGGGGAGCCGGCGAGGGGTGCTGGACCCTGATCAGCTCCAGACCGTACGCGAGTGCGCCCGTGATCTGCGGGCGCTCCTGCCCCGCGTCCACCGCCGTGAGAACCGTGCGTATGTGGCACGCCTGCTCCGGATAGCCGACCTGATCATCGGCGATGCCACCGACCAAGAGTCCTCACTCTAGGTAGTGGCGGCGAGGATTTTCTCTACAGGGTCAAGGCGACGGCGCTCCGCGCCGCGCACCGTCCCGCGCTCGCCCGTCGTCCGGGCGTGCGGCCTTGATGGCTCGGGCTGTCTGCGGTGGGCGATGCTGTACGGATGTCGTCGCTGACCGCTGCTGAGTACGAACGTACGGCCGCCGCTTTGCGAGGCAGACGTATCCGGAGGGTTGTCCACCACCCCTTGACGGGCGGAGAGGACGGCCTCGATGTCGATGAGTGGGATTACGGAGCATGGCACGAGCCCACCATGGGTGTGGAGCTGTTCACCGACGATGACGCTTGTCACCCCGCAGTGTGGGGCAGCAGCTTCGACCACTACGGGCTCGAAGTTTTTCCCGGCCCGATGACCAGTCACCCGGTGAGGACCGGAGAGCCGTGGGGGTCGGCGGCGGGCGTCATGGCCGCCCTCCGGGGACTACTACCTGGGCGCCGACGACGTCATGGTCGTCTTCACCGCCGGACTCGCGGCCGAGGTGGGCATTCCTTCCGCCTGCTGATCAGCCGAGACCGGCGGTGGCGATGAGTGCGGGGTCATGACGCGGTCGCGGTGGGAGGATCGAGGCGCTGTCCCCGTGAGGAGGCGCCATGCTGCGGAAGCTATTGCGGGAGCGGAGGAAGAGAGCGGTCCTTCGCGGCCCCCTGGAGCCTCTCTTGACGGCTCTTGCGCGGCGGGCGCTGGATCTGGCCGAGCGGGAAGCCGGTGCCCGGGGCGACGACCGCGTCACCGCGGAGCACCTCCTGGCAGGGCTGGCTCGATTGGACGAGTGCGTGGCCGTCAGGACGCTCGGCAGCCTCGGTGTCGAGATCGGCGGTGCGCGCACCCGGGAGGCGGGGGGAGAGCTGGGCCGCGTCATCGAGCGGGCCCGCTGTGAGGCTGCCGAGCTCGGTCACCGGTACATAGGGACCGAGCATCTCCTGCTCGGCGTCATTCGGGAGGAGGGAGCCGAGGCTCTGGGCGTCAGCCTCCACCGGGCCCGCGACCAGGTCGTCAAGGTGCTCCACGGCCGCGTCGTGTGAAGAGTCACCCGTCATTGTGAACTGCCGCGAATTCGTGAAGGCGGGGGATCTCGCGTCATCGGCCGCCGCCGCACCGGCGGGTACGGCGGGGAGCCGGTTTCCGTCGTAGCCTGAGTCCCCCACGTGACGCGCAGGAGGCTGAGATGGCCGGGACGACGGTGGCCGAGGTGATGGCCGAGCTGGCCGAGCTGGAGGACCCGAGGGCACGCGAGGTGAACGAGAAGCACGGCGACGATCACGGTGTGAACCTCGGCAAGCTGCGTGCGCTCGCGAAGCGGCTGAAGACGCAGCAGGAACTCGCGTGCCGGCTCTGGGAGACGGATGACACCGCGGCGAGACTGCTGGCGATCCTGATCTGCCGCCCGAAGGCGTTCGAGCGTGACCGGCTGGACGCCATGGTGCGCGAGGCACGCGCGCCCAAGGTGCATGACTGGCTCGTGAACTACGTGGTGAAGAAGAATCCGCACGTCGAAGAGCTGCGTCTGGCCTGGTCCGCGGATCCGGATCCGGTGGTCGCGAGTGCCGGCTGGGCGTTGACCGTCGAACGCGTGGCGAAGAAACCCGAGGGCCTCGATCTCGCGGGGCTGCTCGACGTCATCGAGGCGGAGATGAAAGACGCTCCGGATCGCCTGCAGTGGGCGATGAACCACTGCCTGGCTCAGATCGGGATCGAGCACGCCGAGCACCGCGCCCGTGCGATCGGCATCGGTGAGCGCCTGCAGGTGCTCAAGGACTACCCGACCTCTCCGGGCTGCACGTCTCCGTTCGCGCCCGTCTGGATCTCCGAGATGGTGCGCCGGCGAGACGGATGAGCCGGCGGCACGGACTCCGGTGGACCGCTGCCGTTCTGGGGGAACGGCGCCCGCGAGCGGTACGTGGTCATGGACCTGGTCGCCGTCTCCGGCCGGGGGTGTCGACCGGCCTCGCGGGACGGCTACGGGAGGGCGACGCGCGGCCAGTCGAGAGGGACGTGCGCCGCGGTGGTGAAACAGGACGTGAAGTGGTTGACCGCCAGGTGGGCGACGACCTCCGCGACCTGGGCGGGGGAGAGGCCGTGAGCCTGGGGGGCGGCTCCGCCGCGCAGCAGCGTGGCGGCGTACGCCAGGGCGGGTGAGCCTTCACCGCGCCGGGCGGCGGTGAGCTCGGGCGCGGTCAGGCCGACGACCTTCTCGGCGAGGAACGCGTGCATCGAGAGCGCGTACTCGCTGCGGTGGTGCTGGGCGGCGAGCAGCGCGAGACCCGCCTGGTCGCCCGGGGTCAGGCGGCCGTTCCGCAGCCCGTCCACGGCGGCCAGGTAACCGGCGAGGACCGGCGGGTTGTGGGCCATCGCCCTGGCGAGGTTCGGGGTGACGCCGAGGACCCGCCGGGCGGCGGTGAGCTGGGCCCTCGCCGCGCCGGTGGCGGTGTCCGGATCGATCAGCGGTAGTCCTTGCATGCCCACAATGCTGCGGAAAGGTACTGATAAGTTCGCGATGCGTTGGCGATGCGCATGGAATCGGGGGCGGGGAGCATGGGGGTGCGGTTCACGGTTCTCGGCCCGGTCGAGGTCACCGTCGACGGAACCCGGCTGGACGGGCTGGCGCCCCGGCACCGTGCGGTGCTGGCCTATCTGCTGCTCCACGCCAGGACCGTGCTCGGCCACGACCGCCTGAGCGACGCCATGTGGGGGCCGACGCCCCCGGAGACGGCCCGTTCCCAGATCCACGCGGCCGTCACCGCGATCCGGCGGGTGCTCCGCCGGGCCGGGGCCGCGGACGTGCTGCAGACCCGCGACGCCGGATACGTGATCGTCCCGGAGGCCGGGCAGCTGGACCTGGACGAGTTCACCGCGGCGCTGTCGGCCGCCGAGGACCCGCAGCGGATCCGCGCCGCTCTGGCCCTGTGGCGCGGTGAGGCGCTCGCCGACGTCACCGCCGACTACGCCGCCGACGCCCGGACGAGGCTGACCGAGCGCCGCCTGGCGGCGTTCGAGCGGCTCGCCGAGCTCGAACTCGCCCTCGGCCGCCACGAGCACCTCATCGACGAGCTGATCGCGCAGACCGCGGCGCATCCGCTGCGCGAGAAGCTCACCTGCCACCTCATGCGCGCCCTCCACCTCGCCGGGCGGCAGCCCGACGCGCTCGCCGTCGCCCGCGCCTTCCGCGCGAGGCTCGCCGACGAGCAGGGCCTCGACCCGAGCCGTGCCTTCACCGCCCTGGAACGGGAGATCCTGGCCGGCGACGCGACCCGGGCACCGGTGAGACAGGTGTCGTTCCTCCCCTACGACCTCCCCGACTTCGCCGGCCGCGACAGCGAGCTCGACCATCTGACCCGCGGGACCCGCGAGGGAATGATCTACGCGATCGACGGGATGGCCGGCGTCGGCAAGACGACGCTGGCGGTCCACACCGCTCACCGGCTCGCCGGCCGCTATCCCGACGGCCGGCTGTTCGTCGATCTCCGCGCCCACACGGTGGGCCAGCGGCCGCTCGACCCGGTCGCGGCGCTGGAGATCCTGCTGCGCCAGATCGGCGTCGCCGCCGACCGCATCCCCGCCGACCTGGCCGGGCGGTCCGCGCTCTGGCGCGCGGAACTCGCCGGCCGCAGGGTGCTGCTGATCCTCGACAACGCGGCCGACGCCGAGCACGTGCGGCACCTGCTCCCCGGCGCGCCCGGGAGCCTCACCTTGATCACCAGCAGGCGCCGGCTCACCGATCTGGACGGCGCCCGCGCCCTGTCCATGGACGTCTTCCCCGCGGCGGACGCCATCGCCATGTTCGGCGGCATCGTCGGCGAACGCGCCGACAAGGAGCCCCTCGCCGTCCTGGACGTGCTCCAGCTCTGCGGATTCCTGCCGCTGGCCGTCCGCATCGCCGCGGCCCGCCTCCACCACCGCTCGCAGTGGACGGTCGAGTATCTGGCGGGCCGTCTGCGGGGCGAGCGCCGCAGGCTCGCGGAGCTCTCCACCGGTGAGCGGGGGGTCGCCGCGGCCTTCACCCTCTCCTACCGGCAGCTCGCCCCGGACGGGCAGCGCATGTTCCGCCTGCTGGGCGTCCACCCCGGCCGTGACTTCGACCCGTACGCCGCGGCGGCCCTCATGGGGACGGACGTCTACGAGGCGGAGGGACTGCTCGAGGAACTCTTCGACGCCCACATGCTCCTGCAGCACGAGCCCGGCAGATACACCTTCCACGACCTGCTCCGCGACCACGCCCGCGCCCTCGCCGCGCCGGACGAAGTCCCCGGCGCCCTCGGTCGCCTGTCCGACCACTACCTCCGCACCGCGATCACGGCGACGGACCGGCTCTTCCCGTACTCCCGGCACCTGCGGCCGTCCGCGCCGGGTGCGGACGGCCCCCTCCTGGAGGACCCCGCCGCCGCGGTCGCCTGGCTGGACGCCGAACGCGCCAACCTGATCGCCTCCGGCGTCCACGCCGCCGCCGACCGGCCGTGCCACACCACCGACCTGGCGACGACCCTCTACGCGTACCTGGACGGCCACATCCACCACGCCGAGGCCCTGCCGCTCTACGACGCCGCCGTCCACGCCGCCCGCGACCCGGCCGCCCAGGCCCAGGCGCTCCTCAACCGGGGCGTCATGCACGCGAGGCTGGGCCGTCACGACCAGGCCCATCTCCACACCCCGCGGGCCCTGGTCCTCGCCCGCCAGGCGGGCGACCGCCATGCCGAGGCCCGCGCCCTCTGCAGCCTGGGCGACGTCGCCTGGGACTCGGGGGACGTCGACCAGGCCCGCGCGCATTACGATCGAGCGCTGTCCCTCTACCGCGAGACGGGGGAACGGCGGGGCGAGGCCATCGTCCTGGGCAACCTGGGCCTGGTCCACAGCCGTCAGGATCGTCATGATCAGGCCCACCGGGTCCTCCACCAGGCTCTGGCCCTCTTCCGCGACCTCGGGACGCGCGCCGGCGAGGCCACCGTCCTGGGCAACCTGGGCACGGCGTACGAGCGGGAGGGAGACCACACCCGGGCCGCGGACCACTTCACCCGGGCCCTGGCCCTGTTCCGGGACCTCGGCTACCGCCCCGGGGAGGCCGAGATGCTCGCGTCGATCAGTCGCCTCGAGTCGCGCGGACGGTCCACGGCCTAGACGGCGTCAGATCCAGCCCTCCTCCCAGGCGCGGTGCGCGGCGGCGTGCCGCGAGCCGACGCCCAGCTTCGCCATGGCCGCGGACAGGTAGTTGCGCACCGTTCCCGGGGCGAGGTGGACCTGCGCGGAGATCTCGCTGATCGATGCGCCGGTCCGGCAGGCGCGCAGCACCTCCAGCTCCCGTTCGGTGAGCGGGCAGTCGTCTTCGGTCAGCGCGGAGGCGGCGATGTCGGGATCCACGTAGCGCCTCCCCCCGGCGACATCGCGGATGATCTCGGCGAGCCTGGCCGCGGGCGTCGTCTTGGGCACGAAGCCGCGCACCCCGGCGGCCAGGGCGCGCCGCAGCACGCCCGGCCGGGCGTGCCGGGTGACCAGGATGATCCGGGTGGGCAGCGCCGCGAGGATCTCCGCGGCGGCGTGCAGCCCGTCGGCGGGAGGCATCTCCAGGTCGAGTACGGCGAGGTCCGGCCGGTGCTCGCGCGCCAGCCGGACGGCGTCGGTCGAGGTGGACGCCTCCGCGACGACGGTCAGGTCGTCCTCCAGCTCCAGCAGCGCCGCCAGGGCGCTTCTCAGCATGTCCTCGTCGTCGGCGATCAGGAGCCGGATCATCCCGCGCCTCCTTCCGCTGTGTCGACCGGCAGCGAGGCGACGAGCTCGAACCGGTCCCCGTCACGTTTCCAGGTCAGTGTGCCGCCGGCCCCCTCCAGGCGTTCGGCCAGGGAGCGCAGCCCGGTGCCCGTGCCCTCGCGGGGCGGGACCGCGCCGTCGTTGCTCACCCGCAGGCGGACCATGCCGGCCGTGACCCGGTAGTCGGCCTCGGCGTGCCGCGCCCGGCTGTGGCGCAGCACGTTGGTGGTCGCCTCCCGCACCACCAGTCCCATCAGGTGCCGGCCGGTCTGCGGCAGCGGCCGCGCGGCGGCGCCGGGGTCCAGCTCCATGCGGGTGGTGATGTCCGCCGCGGTCAGCACCTTGACCGCGTTGGAGATCTCCTCCTCCACGGTCGTACGGCGGTAGCCTTGGACCACGGCGCGGGTGTCGCGGAGCGCGTCGGCGGACAGCCGCCGCACCTCCCTCATCTCCGCGGCGGCCCGTGCGGGGTCGGCCTCGACGAGCCGCGCGGCGAGCTCGCTCTTGAGTGAGATCACCTGCAGGTGGTGGCCCTGGATGTCGTGCAGCTCGGCGGCGAACCGCAGCCGCTCGTCCTTGACCGCCAGCTCCGCGGCCAGCCGGCGCGCCCGGTTCAGCCGCTCCGCGATGTCCCAGGCCCACAGCGTTCCCAGCGTCACCCAGGCGGTCATGGCCACCATCCCGGCCGGGAACGCCGCCGCGAACAGCCACCGCTCGCCGGAGGCCGCGCTGACCGCCGCCCCGGCCGCCGCGGCGGCGGCCACCGCGACGGTGATCAGCATCCGCCGTCGCCGCGGCGGCAGGAACGTCGCGGCGATCGACACGATCACGGCCGGCGCCGTCGGCCACTCGGGCCGGTGCGCGGACAGCGGCACCGCGCCGAGCACGGCCGCGGCCGCGCCCCCGGCGACCAGCCAGGCGACGGGGAGACCGCCGGGCGGGACGACGCGGACGGTCCCGGCGGGCACGTGCGGCAGGCGCCGGCTGAGCAGCGCCGCGCCGGCCACCACCGCGACGCCCAGCGCGGCGACGCCGAGGAGTCTGGTCCGGAGCGCGAGGTGCGGATCCAGGACCCACCGCCCGGCGATGAAGACCAGGAGGGACGCGAAGGTGACGGCGAGGCTCCACCACGTGTAGCGGCGGAGGTTCCCCAGCCCTGTCTCGCGCTCGATCGGCACGTCCGGCACGCGGTCATTGTCGCAGGGCGGCCACGCCGTGACACGCCGCCCGGCGCCGGGACCCGGCAGCGGACGGCAGGCGGCGGATGACAGATGTCACCTGATCCGGTGACGGATCCACGATCTTCCGTGAGGTACGGCACTGCTGCCGGGCCGCCCGCGCCGCGAGTCTGGAGGACATCGGCTCCGCGCTCGTCCGGCGCCGATCCCATGATCGAGAGGAAGGTCCGGTCCATGTCCGAAACCACATCCCCCCGGCGGCTGTGGACGGCCGTGCTGCGGCGCTGGCCCACCGCGCTGGCCGTCGGGCTGGAGATTCTGACCTTCGGCGGAGGAGCCACCGACCAGGGGGTCCTCTCCCTCTCCGAGGTCCTCCTGCTGCTCCCGCTGCTGTACCTGGTGGTCGCCAAGCTGCGGCGGCGCGAGGCGTCGTGGCCGGTGCTCCTGATCTGCGTCGCCCTGCTGATCGCGCTGCGCGTCCTGGACGTCATCGCCCCGGCCGCCGTCTTCGGCGGCGTGGCGATGGTGGTGCTGGTCTGGGGCGCCGTGGACGGGCAGCTGTACCGGTCGGGGCAGTTCAGGGTCCAGGCGCTCGGGATGCTGGGCTTCGGCGCGGTCGCGCTGGCGGGGCTGATCGTCGATCCGGAGCTGGGCCGCTACCTGGTGGCGGCCGGCTGGTTCTTCCACGGCGTCTGGGACTTCGTCCACCTCAAGCTCGACAAGGTCGTGTCCCGCTCCTACGCCGAGTGGTGCGGCGTCCTCGACATCCTGATCGCCGTACAGCTGGTGTTCATGCTGTGACCCGCGGGCTCGCCCGGCGGACGCCTTCCGGCGCCGGAGGCCGTCGGGGGGATCCGGATCCGGGCGGGTCAGGGGAGGGCGTCGAGGAAGGCCCGGACGTGGGGGCGGTGATCGCCCGCGCGCCAGGCGACGGCCAGCTCGGCCGGGGCGAGCCCGCCCACCGGCCGGTACACCACGCCCGGCCGCTTGTAGAGCGAGGCGTTTCCCTCCGCCAGCAGCGCGATCCCCAGACCGCTGGTGATCGCCTCGAAGGTCTCGTCGGCGGTGCTCGCCGTCACCGCGACGGCCGGGTCGTCGTCCCTGGCGTCGCGCCCCAGCCAGAAGTCCCGCAGCGGGCCCGCCTCGGCGGGCAGCGCGATGAACGGCTCGTCCCGCAGCTCGGCGAAGGGGATCTCCGCCCCGGCGGCCAGCGGGTGGGAGTCCGGCAGGGCGACGAACCTGCGTTCGACGGACAGCACGCGGGTCTCCAGGCCCGGCGCCGCGGGCAGCCAGACGAAGGCCACGTCGGAGGTGCCGTCGGCGAGCCCTCCGCTCGGGTCGGTCCAGGCGACCAGCCGCAGCGAGATCTCCCAGCCCGGCATCGCCTCCCGGAACCTCCGCAGGGCCTCCTGCTGGAGTCCCCGGCCCACGGCGGTCTGCATGCCGACGACCAGGGTGCCGCTGGGCGCCGCCGCCCGCGCGGCCTCGACCCCCTCGTTCCACCGTCCCAGCAGTTCGCGGGCGAACGGCAGCAGCGCCCGCCCCTGCCGGGTGAGGACCACCCCGCTGCGCACCCGTTCGAACAGCGGGAAGCCGAGCTGCCGCTCCAGGACCCTGAGCTGCTTGGACAGCGCGGGCTGCGAGACGAACAGCCGCTGGGCGGCGCGGGTGACGTTGAGGTCCTCGGCCACGGCGACGAAGTAGCGGAGCTCACGCAGGTGCACGTCCATAGCCAGTGGTTATCGCAGAAGGTCTTGGACGGCAAGGAGGGACGGATCACATGATCGACGTATGAAGACACGTGAACTCGGAAACCTGAAGGTCCCGGCGATCGGATTCGGCGCCATGGTGCTCTCCCCGGGCATGTACGGCGACATCGACGACGACCGCGCGGAACGGGCGATCGACGCGGCGCTCGACGCGGGCGCGGCCCATGTGGACACCAGCGACGCCTACGGCGCGGACGGGCACAACGAGCGCCTGGTCGGCCGGGCCGTCAAGGGGCGGCGCGAGGAGGTGGTCGTCGCCACGAAGTTCGGCCTGGCCGTACCGGACGGGGAGGACAGCAGGCCCTTCCCGGTCGGGTTCTCCTTCGGCGAGCTGAGGGTGAACGGCGAGCCCCGGCTGGTGCGGCGTTACGCGGAGCGGAGCCTGGCGAACCTGGGCCTCGACGTGATCGACCTGTACTACCTGCACTACCCGGACCCCGCGGTGCCGATCGAGGAGACCGTCGGGGCGATGGCCGAGCTGGCCGGCGACGGCCTGGTCAGGCATCTCGGGCTGTCCAACGTGACCGCCGGGCAGCTCAGGAGGGCGCACGCGGTGCACCCGATCGCGGCGGTGCAGAACGAGTGGTCGATGTGGCGGCCCATCGACGCGGACCTGCTCGCCGCCGCCCGCGAGCTGGGGGTGGGCGTCGTCGCCTGGAGCCCGCTGGGCAGCGGGTTCCTCACCGGGACCGTGGCAAGCCTGGACGAGGGCGACTTCCGGCACAACGCGCCGCGCTTCTCCGCGGAGAACCTCACCGCCAACAACGACCGGTACGCCCCGATCCGCGACCTGGCGGTCGAGCTGGGGATCACCCCGGCCCAGCTCGCGCTGGCCTGGCTGCTCCACCGGGACGAGCACGTCGTGGCGATCCCCGGCAGCCGTACGCCCGCCCACATCGAGGAGAACGCGGCGGCCGCGGACCTCACTCTGCACCCGGACACCCTCGCCCGGATCGGCCGGGCCCTCGCCAAGTTCGAGGTCACCGGCGGGACGCTGCTGTGAGGGCGCGCCCGGCGCGGTCCCGGCTCGGATAGAGGGCGGCGAGGCGGTGGGCGCTCTCCGCCATCGCCTCGCGCAGCTCGGCGGGCTCCAGGACCTCGACCTCGGCGCCGAACTTGAGGAACTCGGTCCGCGCGTGGATCGGCGACTCGATGGGCACGGTGGCGGTGACCCAGCCGAGGGCGTCGGGCGGGCCGGCCGTCTCGGCCACGGCGTCGACCACGGCCGAGCTCATCAGGTCGGGGAGGCGTTCCCGTCCGGCCGGCGAGATCCGGATCACCGCGTGGCCCCGGAACAGCCGGGACCGGAAGTCCGTCAGGTGCGCGCTCCAGTGCCCGGCCAGGTCGAAGCCGGCCGGGCGCTCGAACGTCTCGTCCGTCACCAGCAGGTCGAGGATCTGGTTGACCCGGTAGGTCCGCAGCGTGCCGTCGCAGCGGGCCACGAGGTACCACTTCCCGGCCTTGAGCACCAGCCCGTACGGCTCCAGCACCCTGGTGACCTCGCACGGCTCGGCCCACCGGCGGTAGAGCACGGTGATGACGCGCTTGTTCCAGACGGCGTCCGCCACCTGCGGGAGGAGCGGGACGCGGTCGCCGTCGTGGTACCAGCCGGGCGCGTCCAGGTGGAAGTGCTCCCGGACGCACCGGGACCCCTCGCGCAGGTCGGGCGGGAGCGCTGCCTCGATCTTGAGCTCGGCCGCGGCGGCCAGCGCGCCCAGGCCGAGTTCGGCGGCGGGGCCGGGCATCCCGGTGAGGAACACCGCCTGGGCCTCCTGGGCGGTCAGGCCGGTGAGGCGGGTGCGGAACCCGTCGAGGAGCTGGTAGCCGCCCCGGTGGCCGGCCTCGCCGTACATCGGGATGCCGGCGGTGTGCAGGGACTCGACGTCGCGGTAGATCGTGCGGACGCTGACCTCCAGCTCGTCGGCGAGCTGCCGGGCGGTCAGCCGGCCGCGGGACTGCAGCAGCAGGAGGATCGAGAGAAGCCGGGATGCTCGCATATCTGCTGACGATACGTGTCAGGGGAGGGGCCGTACGGTCCGGTCATGGCGTTCATCGAGAAGAACATGCGGCCACTCGCCCCGATCGTCGTGGGCGGCCGGCCGTACAAGCGTTATCACGTCGACCGGCCCGAGCGGCCGATCGAGCCGGAGGTCGAGAAGGCGGCCTACGAGTATCTGCCGGAGCTCGTGCCCGCGCCCGCCGACGACTCCCCGGCCGGCTGGATCGTCCTCCACCGGGGCGGGGACACCGGCGCCTACCTGCTCGTCTACACCTGGGCGTGGGACAACGTGGTGGAG
The DNA here is from genome assembly GCF_016863135.1 of Planobispora longispora. Lineage (GTDB taxonomy): Bacteria > Actinomycetota > Actinomycetes > Streptosporangiales > Streptosporangiaceae > Planobispora > Planobispora longispora. The sequence continues at coordinate 472,529 of NZ_BOOH01000019.1, read as the reverse complement.
GTGCGCACCGCCGCGGCCGGCCAGCCCGCCGTCGGCTGCCCCGACGAGGATCCCGCGCACTTCGTCCCCGAGACGCGGCGCTGGGCGGGGTGCGTGTGGGAACTGCCGGCCCTGGAGTACGAGCGGTCCGCCTGGGTCCGGCACATGTTCGTCAAGGACAGCCCGGACCTCGACGGCTACCTCGCCGACACGCGCCCCGAAGGCCTGGTGGGACTGTGAACGACTTCGACTTCTTCATCGGGACCTGGGACGTCGTCAACCGCAGGCTGCGCAAGCGCGACGCCGGGAGCGACGACTGGGAGGAGTTCCCCGGCCGGAGCGTCGCGCGCGGCTTCTTCGGCGGAGCGGGGAGCTTCGACGAGATCACCTTCCCGACCAAGGAGTTCGACGGCGCGACGGTCCGCGTCTACGACTCCGGGCGCGACGAGTGGTCCATCCACTGGATCAACAGCACGCGGGGTCTCGACCCGGTCCCGATGGTGGGCCGGTTCACCGACGGGGTGGGCACGTTCTACGCCGACGACACCGACGACGGCCGTCCCGTCCGGGTCCGGTTCGTCTGGACGGTCGCCACGCCGGAGTCGTGCCGCTGGGAGCAGGCGTTCTCCTACGACGGCGAGCGGACCTGGGAGACGAACTGGATCATGGACTTCACCAGGGTCTCCTGACGCCCGGCCGCGTCCGGCGGCCGGGCGGCGCGCCCCGGCGGTCCCGCGGGGAGCGCGGGCCGGGGTCACGCCCTGCCGTACCAGGTGACGGTGGCGCCGTTGCCGAAGGAGCGTGCCCGGACCGGGGTGAAGAGGGTGGGACGGAACTCCCCGGAGAAGGCGGGGACGCCGGTGCCCGCGACCACGGGGTAGCTCTTGACGATCAGCTCGTCGATCTCGGGGAGCAGGGAGCCGGCGAGCTTCCCGCCCCCGCACAGCCAGATGTCCATGCCGTCCTCCTCCTTCAGCCGCCGCACCAGCGCGACGGGGTCGCCCGGGACCAGCTCGACCCCGGGATCGGTGATCTCGGGGATCGAGGTGGAGACGACGTACTGCTTCAGATGCGCGTAGGGGCTGGTGACGTCGATGTCGAGCGCCGGCTGGTAGGTGCCGCGGCCCATCACCAGGGTGTCGAAGTGCTTGTTCGGCGCGTCGATGCCCAGGCGGGCGCGGATGTGGGTGGGGACGGTCTCCGGATAGTCGGCGGTGAACCAGGCCGCCATGTCGTCGCCCAGAGGGTAGAAGTCGATCTCGCCGCCGGGGCCGGCGATGTAGCCGTCGATGCTGACGCCCACGTAGTAGACGAGCTTTCGCATAAAACCACTCCGCTCAAAGTGCTTCGTTTGTAGTGATTAGGAATGTAGTACTACAAGTAGAGTGGTGTCAAAGGATCGCCTGTGATCGTGTACGGCTCCGCAGGAACGGGGCGCCCGCCGCGCCCCGCGAGGTCACTCCCCGGCGCGGGCGGCGAACAGGCGGCTCACCAGGTCGTGGAACTGGTCCCGCTCGGCGGCCGGGAGCGGCGAGAGAAGCTCTTCCTGGGCTTCGGCCAGGAGTCGCAGCGCCTCCGTGAGGGCGGCGGCGCCCTCGGCGGTGAGGATGACGACGTGCTTGCGGCGGTCGGTGGCGCTGCGCTCGCGGCGGGCGTGCCCGAGCCGCTCCAGGTCGTCCACCACGGCGACCATGGTCGTGCGGTCCATGCCGGTGAGCCGGCAGAGATCCTGCTGGGATGGGGTCCCGTCGTGGATGTGGCCCATCACCTTGACGTGCCTGCCGCGCAGGTTCAGGGGGATCAGGGCGTCGTCGAACAGCGCCGCCGCGGCGACGCCCAGCCTGACGAGCATGTAACCGGTGTGGGTGTCGATCCGGTCGCCGGCCCCTGTTCGCATGATCCCACTGTAGGCCCTTCGCGGGACGGAATAATCTCTATTACTGATAGTCAGCACTACTGATAACCGGCGAAGGTGCTCATGGAATCGATCGAGCCGATCGAGCCGCTCCTCGTCTTCCGGCGGGTTCGGGAAGGCCGGCCGGCCCGCTGCGCGGAGGGCGCCGTCATGTCGCCGCGGTGGGTCACTCCGCCCGGTCCGTACTCCGGCCGAGGTAGGTTAGCGGGCCGGGGTCGGGCACCGGGATCTCGTGGAAGCCGAGACGGCCGTAGAAGGCGCGGGCGGGGGTGTTGGCGGTGACCATGGCGAGGTGGACGGCCGGGACCCCCTTGCGGTGGAGCGCGTCCAGGAAGGCGTGCATCAGCTCCCGCCCGAGACCCTTGCGCTGGTACTCCGGGAGCAGGTCGATGTGGAGGTGGGCCGGGTACCCGGCGACCTCGGGGACGATCATGCGCTCCGGGCGGTACATCAGGTCGATCATCGACTCGCTGGGAGTGGCCGGCGGGCCGCTCAGTTCGGGGAAACGCTCTCTCATCCGGGGGAGCCACGACTCGCGCCAGGCCTCGACGAAGGCGGGGGTGTCGGCGGTGCCGAGGACGTAGCCGACCGCGCGCTCCCCGTCGTCGACGACGAAGGCCAGGTCCGGCTCCAGTTCGGCGTAGGGGGCGGCGAAGATGCTCGGCATCAGGTCGTGGTCGGGATAGATGTGCCGGGAGTCGCCGCCCTCGTGGGCGGTGCGCACGCAGATATCGTAGAGCGCGGCGCGGTCGTCGGGGCGATAGGGGCGGACGGTCGTCATGGAGTCATCATGCTTTACCTGAGAGCGCTCTCACAAGATTTTTATGGCGTCCGCCCGGCGGTTCTCGGCCGGAGGGACGGCCGCCCGCGGATCGGGGGCGGAGAGGGGTTATCTGCGCTGATTGCCGCTGTTACCCTTGCTCCGCATGATCGAGGTGGAGCTGCGCGGCTGGCGCCCCGACGACGTGCCCGTCGTGCTCGCGGCCTTCCGCGCGCCCGACATGGCCCGGCAGGCGGCCCGCCCGATCGACACACCCGCGGCGGCACTGGAGTGGATGGCCTTCTGGGGGTTCCGCGACGACGCGCGGGCCTTCGCGGTGGTGGTCGGCGGCGAGGTCGTCGGGAACGTCGCGGTGAGCAACATCGACGCACATGACACCGGCTGGGTGTCCTACTGGACCTCGTCGCACGCGCGGGGAAGGGGCGTCGCGGCGGCCGCCGCGATCAGACTGGCCGAGTGGGCCTTCAGGGAGCGGGGACTGTTCCGGCTGGAGCTCGGGCATCGCCTGGACAATCCGGCCTCCTGCGCGGTGGCGACCAGGGCCGGGTTCACGGTGGAGGGCGTCGAGCGGGCCAAGCTCAAGTACGGGGACGTCCGTCACGACGTGGAGCGCCACGCCCGCCTGGCCACCGACTGAGGGCGCTGCCGTCAAGCCGGAGAGGTCGCCGGGGAGTCTTGGGCCGGGGAGTCTTGGATCGGGGAGTCTTGGGCGGGGGAGTCTTGGATCAGAGAGTCTTGAGGCCGGCGAGGACGTCGCGGAGAAGATCCTCGCGAGGGGCGGTGACGGCGGCGGGGGGAGTGCGGACGGTCAGCAGCCCGGCCTCGAACAGGTCGCCCAGGAGCACCCGGACCACGCCGACGGCCATGCCCGCCCCCGAGGCCGCCTCGGCCACCGAGATCGGCCGGCGGCACACGCTCAGGACACGCAGGTGTTCGGGGGGCAGGTCCGGTGGCGCGGGCCCGGTCGCCACCACCGTGGCGATCAGGTCGAACCGGTCACTCGTGGGACGGGTCCGGCCCCGGGTGACGGTGTAGGGGCGGACGATCGGTCCGGCGTCCTGGTCGAGCCAGCGCTCCGTCATCGCTCACCGCCCTCCTCCTCACCACGGCGCCATCCCGCCCGGAACGACGTCAGCACGCTGCCCGGGACGACGGCCTCCACGCCGGCGGCGTTCCGGGTCCGCCGGGGCAGGCCGCCGGGCGCGGCCGGGGGCGGGACGGCCTCACCGGACGTGATCTGGGCCGGAGGGCGTTCGCCCGGGGCGACCTGCGTCGCGGAGATCCGCTGCGGTACGGCCTGCCGGGTGCGCTTGGGAAGGCCGCTGCCCGTGATGGTCTGCGTGACCTCGACCGAGGCGGGAGAGGAGGGAACCGTCAGCTCCGGCGGCTGGGACATCAGCTCGGCGGGGATGAACACGATCGCCGTGGTCCCGCCGTACGGCGAGGGCCGCAGGGAGACGCGGATGCCGTGGCGGGCGGCGAGCCTGCCGACCACGAACAGGCCCAGCCGGTCGCTGTCGGCCAGGTCGAACTCCGGCGGGTCGGCCAGCCGGGCGTTGTGGTGGTCCAGCTCGGCCGCGCTCATGCCGAGACCGCGGTCCTCCACCTCGATCGCGTAACCCCGGGCCACCGTCTCGCCGAACACGCGGACCGTCGTGGTGGGCGGGGAGAAGATCACGGCGTTCTCCACCAGCTCGGCGAGGAGGTGGATGACGTCGGTGGCGGCGGGGCCGACGAGCGCGGGCCCCTGCGGGACGGCGACCGTGACGCGGAGGTAGTCCTCGACCTCCTCGATGGCGGCGCGGACGACGTCGTAGACCGCGACCGGGACCCGCCAGCCGCGGCCCGGCGCCGATCCCGACAGGATGATCAGGCCCTCGGCGTGGCGGCGCATGCGGGTGGTCAGGTGGTCCAGGGCGAACAGCTCGTCGAGGGTCTCCGGGTCGCTGGCGCGGGACTCCATCGCCTCCAGCATGCTGAGCTGCCGGTGCAGGAGGGTCTGGCTGCGCCTGGCCAGGTTCACGAAGACCTTGTTGACCCCCTTGCGCATCTCCGCCTGGCCCACGGCCGCCTGGATGGCGGTGCGCTGGACCGAGGAGAACGCCTCGCCGACCTTCACGATCTCGGCTGTGCTGCCGTGGTTCAGGTCGGGGGTCTCGCCCTGGGGGCAGACGTCCTCTCCCTTGCTGAGGCGGGCGACCACACTCGGCAGGCGCCTGTCGGCGAGGTCGAGGGCCGTCTCCTGCAGGCTCACCAGCTCGGTGCCGATCCGGCGGCCGAACCGTACCGAGATGAAGATCGAGGCGGCGACCGCCACCAGGCCGAGCCCGCCCGCGATGCCGATCTGGACCAGGATGCCGGTGGCCAGGGGCTTGGAGCGGTCGGAGATGCGGCGGCTGACGTCACCGGCGATCCGGTCGAGGGAGTCCGCCAGCGCCGTGGCGGACGACGCCCAGGAGGCGTCGGGGCGGGAGGCCGTGGCGAAGGCGGCCTCGATCTGCTCGAACCCCCGGTAGTAGGGGGTGGTCGCGAGCTTGACGTAGGCGGCGCGGAGCTCCTGGTCGAGCTGCTTGACCCCGATGGAGTACAGGAGCTTGCGGGCCCCGGCCAGCTCGGCGAACACGGCCCGGTCGGCGTTCTCGATGGACTTGGCGGCCGTCACTCCGGCGATCAGGGCGGCCTGCTGGCTCAGCAGCTCGCGGCTGCGCCCCATGACGACGGCGGCCTTGGTCTGGGTGAGGAGCTCGTCGTCCTGGGCCAGGCGGATCCTGTCGTAGACGTCGAAGGCAGCGTCGATGATCGAGGAGTAGGCGTCGAGGGTCTGCCTGCGGCCGGCGGAGTGGCCGTCCACCTCGCTGCGGATCCCGGTGAGCCGGTCCGTCGCGGTCAGCAACCGGGTCACGGTGTCCTGGAAGGGGCCCGAGGTGCCGGCGAGGACATCCGCCGACAGCCGCGCCAGCTCGTTCCGCGCGGCGTTGGTCTTGACCCGCTGCACGTCCAGGGTCGTCCGGGAGAAGGCGGGATCGCCCAGCAGCTTCAGGGAGAGCAGCCGTTCGTGCTGGAGCGCGCTGGTCACCGCGCGGGTCGGGACGATGAGGCTGTCGTAGAGGTTGCTGATCCTCAGCAGGTCCAGACCGTTCTGCAGGGTGAGGGTCGCCGCGTAGCCCCAGATCGCCACAAGCGAGACGAGAGGTACCAGGAGCAGGGTGAATATCTTCACCTTGATCGAATGCTTGCGGCCAGCCATAGTACCTCGCATTGCGGATATGCGCGGTTAACAGTGGCGAAACCCTAGCAACGCCCAACGAATCAGACCAGAGAGGTGCACACTTAATTCGCGAAAGACCGAGAAAGGCTTTGTGTCCTCACGGTGATGCGGAACCGCCGGCCCCTCGGGCACGTCTGTAGATGACAAAAGGGGGAGGCGTCCATGGCGAAGGTCGCGGAACTGGTAGACGCGGAGCTCGGTCGCGCGGCGGAGACCGCCCTGGCGACGGGCGACGAGCTGGAACGCTCGGGAGCGGTGCAACTCGTCAGGTTCGGCCCGCTGCTGGTGATCGCCGAGGTGGGCGACGCCTCCGCGCGCGTGGAGTTCCGGGTGGCCGATGACCGCCTGGAGTGGTACTGCGCCTGCCCGGAGGGCAGGGAGGGCGCGTTCTGCGCCCACTGCGTGGCGGCCGCTCAGTCGGTCAGGAGGAGGACGGACAAGAAGGCCTCCTCCGGTGTGTCGTCGGTGACGGCCTCGGAGAGCACGGTCCGGATCGCCTCGTAGGCCGGACGGTCGGCGCCGCGCAGCACCGACGGATCCGACCAGACCAGGACGTGCTCGCCCGGCGGCAGCCACGACAGGTCGGTCAGGTAGTCGTAGAGCGCGTCGAGGTTGTGCCCGAAACAGTCGGGGAACGACAGGGCCTTGGCGATCGCGGTCATGGCCTCGGCCGACGTGGTGACCGTCGAGCCGTCGAACCGGTGGGGTGTTCCGGTGCGGAGCGTCTTCTCGAAGACCTCCATCGAGCCCCGCTCGAACATTCCCCTGGACAACATAGGCCACCCCCGCGTGGTTTCCCGTCGATGTCCGCAGGCTATCCGCGTGCGGATCAGGGAAAAGGTGGCACTCAGTAAAAACGGAAGAAAAAGACACTTGCCCCGATAATGGGTGGACAGTCGCTGTCTGGTTGTCAGACAATCCTTCCGTGTCTTCCATGAAGCTCGCCATCGTCGGAGCCGCCGTGCTCTGGGGCACCGCGGGAACCGCCGGACTGCTCGTCACCGGCGTCGACCCGATCTCGATCGCCGCGGCCCGGCTGGTGATCGGCGGTCTGGTGCTGGCCGTCGCGGCGGGCGCGGCCATCCGGGCGCTGCCCCGGCGGGGGCTGCTCGTGGCGGCCGCCGCGGGCGTGGCCGCCTACCAGCTCTGCTACTTCGCCGCGGTCAGCCGGACCGGTGTGGCCATCGGCACCGTGGTCGCCATCGGCAGCGGCCCGATCTTCACCGGGCTCCTGTCCTGGCTGGCCGACCGGGTGGCGCCCACCCGCCGCTGGGCCGGGGCGACCGCCGCCGCGGTCGCCGGCTGCGCCGTACTGACCGGAGGGGGCGGCGAGGCCCGCGCGGACGGGATCCTGCTGGCGCTCCTCGGCGGGCTGATCTACGCCGGCTACGCGGTGGCCGCGGCCAGGGTGATCGGTGCGGGAGCCTCCTCCGACGCGGTCATGGGCGCCATGTTCGGCGGAGCCGCGCTGCTGATGCTCCCGGTTCTGATCCACACCGGCGCCGGCTGGCTCGCCGACCCGCGCGGCCTGCTCGCCGCCCTCTACCTCGGCTGCGCCACCACCGCGCTGGCCTACTTCCTGTACGGCAGGGGCCTGCGCGCCACCCCGGTGGCGACCGCCGCCACCCTCGCCCTCGCCGAGCCCGCCGTCGCCACCCTGCTCGGCGTCGTCATCCTCGGGGAGGACCTGACCCCCCTGTCGGCCGCCGGGCTGCTGCTGATCGGCGGGAGCCTGGCCGCGGTCGCCCTGCCCGAACGCGCCGCCGTCAACACGGCGACCGCTCCCCTCAATAAGCTCCCCTCGTGACCATCCCGCTCCATCCCGTCTCCGCGGTCGCCGCCCTCGCCGACGCGCTCCGCAGCCGGATCCTCTCCGGCGAGATCGAGCCCGGCACGCCGCTGCCGGAGCAGGAGCTCTCCGCGGCCTACGGCGTGGCCCGCCCGACCGTCCGCGAGGCCCTGGCGGTCCTGGTCCACGAGGGGCTGCTCCGCAGGGAGCGGCACCGCAGCGCCCAGGTGGCCGAGGTCACCGTGGCGGACCTGGACGACCTGATGTTCGTCCGCCGCCCGCTGGAGGACCTGATGGCGACCGCCCTGGCCGGGCGGCGGGTCGCCGGGGCCGACGGGGCGCTGGCGCGGATGGGCGCGCTGCCCGCCGACGCTCCCTGGTCCGAGGCCGTCGCCGAGCACATGGCGCTGCACCAGGCGCTGATCGTCGCGGTTGGCAGCCCCCGGCTGGAGCGCCTCTACGCCAGCCTGGCCGCCGAGACCCAGCTCGGCCTGGTCCGGCTGCGCACCGTCTACCCCGACCGGGACGTCCTGGTGGCCGAGCACCGCGATCTGCTCGACGCGATCGCCCGGGGCCCGGCCGAGGCCGCCCGCCGCGCGGTGGCCGCCCATCTCGACCACGGCTGGGGCGACCGCTGAACGTCCGGACCGGTGGCCGGGATGCACGTTCGCCGACCTCCTTGCGTGGCTCTATTGCACGGGAAGCCCTTAAGTCGTCACAATCGCGGCCATGCACGGCAATTCCATGCCGGATACCTACGTGTACGTCACTGAGGAAGGCGTGACCCGCCACTACGCGGACGGCAGTGTCGACGCCCTCGCTTGGGAGGACGTCGTCGAGGTCCGGGTGGTGGGGGACGTCGCGGGTGAGAAGGACACAGAGATTCTGTACGTCCTGCTCGACCGCGACGGCCAGGGGTGCGTCGTGCCCAAGTCGGCGACCGATGGGGCGTTCCTCACCCGGCTCCGTTATCTCCCGGACTTCGACCTCGATCGGCTGATGGCGGCGGTGGACGTCGTCCGCGACTCCTACGTGGTCGTGTGGCGCAGTCCGGAGCCGCCCTCGGCCCTGCCGGATCTGGAATACGACTGAGAGCCGGGCCGAGGACCCGGCTCTCCCGCCGCCGGCGGCCGGGACCCGGCTAGGGATGCCGGTTCAGGTAAGGATCCCGGGCGGCGTTCGCGTATCCGCGCCAGCCCTCCGGGGTCAGCGCGTACTCCGCTGAAGGACGGTCGAAATAGAGAATCGCGCGAATCTTGGGCAGACGTTTGAGGTCGCCCGCCAGGTTCCGGAAGTAGGTCTCCTGGCACGCCTTGCCGAAACCGAGCTCCATGATGCCGTAGGCCTTGTTCCGGGCGCCCGGCCCCAGGAGCCCGGCCTCCAGGCGGGCGTAGAACCGGTTGAGGACCGCGTGGGCGGAGCCGTACGAGCACCCGTTGTCATAGGGGTCCCAGGAGATCCAGTCCACGTACGCGTCACCCGGGTAGGAGGCGGTGTAGATGGAGTCGTCGCCGGAGAACCCGCCGACCACGTAGTTCCACCGCACGTTGGTGACGCCCCTGGCGGCGAAGAGGTCGTGCACGTGCTGCCACATGCGCTTGTAGCCGGCCGTCCACGAGGTGCGCAGCTCGCGGTCGGTCATCCAGTCGACCTGCGTGTCGATCTCGCTGGAGAGGTCCAGGACGATCTCCCCGGGGAAGGCCTTCAGCCGGTCCGCCGCGGCGTTCAGCAGCGGGTCGAAACGCCCCTCGGCGACGTCGTCGGGCCGGATCCACTCGCCGGTGAAGTCCGGCGGGGTCTCGGAGTCGTCGAAGGTGGCGGGTTCCGGCAGCGCGTGCCCGTTGAAGCTCGACGGGCACGAGCCGAAGCAGCGCCCGTCGATCTGGAGGAACAGGATCCGGTCGCGGGCCAGTTCGACGTCCCTGGCGGTGGGCCAGATGAGGGTCTGCTCCGGGGCCGTCCCGGTGATCTGCGAGAGGCTGTAGTAACGCCGGAAGGCGTCGAAGCGGCGGGGCACCGTACGGTCGCCCAGCTCGTCGCCCTCGTAGGCGCCGACGTCGGCGTTGCCCGAGCGGTACAGGCCCCACCACGCGCCGCCGCAGGCGGGGGCCAGCCGGTCGTCCGGCCCCGCGGTCGCGTAACGCACCTCCAGCTCGGCGGGGTGGCCCGTGTCGCGGTCCTCCCTCGCCGCGAAGTCCACGGGTTCGGACGCCGCGTGGGCGACGGCGAAGGAGAACGTGCCGTTGCCGGTCACCGCCCGGGACACGTCGAAGACGGCCCAGCCCCCGGCGGGCAGGGAATCGGCGGCCGAGAGCGCCTCTCCCAGGGACGGCCTGTCCCGCCAGACCGTGTTCTCCCGCCACCGCGCGGCGTCCACGGTGTGGACGGTGGTCGCGGTGTCCGCGCCGGTGGCCGTGTGCGACCACAGCCGCAGGCGGGCCGTGACCGGGCAGGCGCCGGACGGCACACCGGTGATGGCGAACTTGACCAGGGCTTGACGTTCTTGACCGGGCGCGCCCGCCCGGAGCCGCGATTCCCCGCCCCGGGAGGCGGCCTCGTCGAGCGCGGTGACGTAGGTGTCCTCGACGGTCCTGGTCACCAGGGTTCCCGTCGTCACCGGCGCGGCCGTGCCGCCGGGCTCGGGCGATGTCCGTACGAGAACGAGGACGACTGCCGTGGCCAGGGCGATGACGATGGCGAAGGCGGCGAGGACGGGGCGGGAAACTACGCGCATCTCACTCTCATCGGGAGGCGGCGGGAAAGCCGGCCGGCCGGGAAGCGCCGACCATGCCCGCCCCCATCGTTCGCAAAGTAATAGTAGATCCTTTATGCGAACTATGGGGTTATTGTCATGTCATGTCCAGTATAGAGGTTAACATTTATTTACGTAATCATTGTGATCTATTAGGTCATGTGAGTCGGACCGGGCAATCGCGCCTGGCGTGATCTCTACGGCGGGTGGGACGGCTGTGCGCTACGAAATGAGCAGGGAGTCATGAGGACGGCGATGGTTGCCACGGCCGACGACCGTTCCCTGCCGGTGACTGGAACGTTCCCCCTGGTCGGCGACATGAACTGGGAAAAGGGCTACGTCCGCGGGAGCGTCCTGGGCGACACCGCCTGCGGTCTGCTGGTGTTCGCCGGGCTCATCGCCACGCGGACGGCGCTCGGCGGCTTCTACCTGCCCGAGCTGGCGCTCGGAGTGATGCTGACCGTGCTGTGGCCGGTCGCCGTCTCGATCGCGGGCGGCTACCAGGCGCACCGCGTCGGCGACGGGCCCGACGAGTACCGCGCGGTGCTCCAGGCCGCGGCCGCGCTGGCCTCCCTGGTCGCCATCATCGCCTACGCCACCCAGACGCCGATCGCCCGCAGCTACGTGATGGCCGGCTTCCCGCTGCTGGCCTTCGTCACCTTCTGCTTCCGGTACGGCTGGCGCAAGCGGCTGCACCGGCGCCGGGCGCAGGGCGAAGGGCTGCGCCGGGTGGTCGTCGTCGGCCACTCGGAGACGGTGGCGGAGCTGATCTCCCAGCTGCGCCGCGAGCGGTACCACGGGATGAGGGTCGTGGCCGCCTGCCTGCCGCCGTCTCCCGAGGGGCTCCCCGCGGACGTGGGAGGCGTCCCGGTGCTGGGCGACTTCACCGGCGTCGCCGAGGTGGTGGCCCGGGTCTCCGGAGACGCCGTCGCGGTGCTCGCCTGCCCCGAGCTCGACGGCGCGGCGCTGCGCAGGATGAGCTGGCAGCTCGCCGAGAGCGACACGGACCTCTACGTCGCCTCCGCGCTGATGGAGGTGGCGGGGCCCCGCACGAGCGTGCGCCCGGTGGCCGGCCTCCCCCTGCTGCACGTGGAGCACCCGGACCTGACCGGCCCCCGGCAGTTGGTCAAGAGCGCCTTCGACAAGGTCGCCGCCCTCGCGGTCCTGCTCGTCCTGTCCCCCCTGCTGATCGGGATCTACCTGGCCATCCGCACGACGAGCAGCGGGCCGGCGATCTTCACCCAGACCCGGGTCGGCAAGAACGGCCGGCAGTTCCGCGTCCTGAAGTTCAGGACCATGGTGGTCGGCGCCGAGCACATCCAGGCGGACCTGGGCACCGACGACGGCAACGGCGTCCTGTTCAAGCTCAGGAAGGACCCGCGTGTCACGCCGGTCGGCTCCTGGCTGCGCCGCTACTCCCTGGACGAGCTGCCCCAGCTCATGAACGTCCTCACCGGAGAGATGTCCCTGGTGGGGCCGCGTCCCCCGCTCCCGGCCGAGGTCGCGCAGTACGGCACCGACGTGCACCGCCGCCTGGTCGTCAAGCCGGGGATGACCGGGCTCTGGCAGGTCAGCGGCCGCTCCGACCTGTCCTGGGAGGAGTCGGTCCGGCTCGACCTGCGCTACGTCGAGAACTGGTCCCTCGCCCTGGACCTGCAGATCCTCTGGAAGACCTGGTCGGCGGTGATCCGGGGGACAGGCGCCTACTGAGCCGACCGGGCGGTCACCGCACACCATCGCACATCACCCGAATGGATTCCTTTTGCGCACGACGCTCGACGACGGTCCACACCCGGCCGTCGAGTCGTCCGAGGCCCTGCACACGCTGGTCACCCAGCTGTGGCAGCCGGCGGACGGCACGCCCACGATCCGCGCGACCCTCGACCGCGCTCCCGCCGGCCACAGGGTCGTCGAACGCTACGCGATCGTTCCCGATCCGGCCCGCGCCCGGTTCCTCGTCCCCCTGACCACCCGCGCGTCCGCGGCGGCCTCGGTCGGCCGGTACAACGGCCTGCGCCCGCTCCGGACCCGGGCGGCCCGGACCCTGCTCGGCCTCGGCTTCCGCAGCGGCCTCGCGCCGCTCCTCATGCGGCGCACCCTGGTGATCTCGGCCCCCGGGGACCTGCCCGACGCCTCGCTCGCCGACCACCTGCTGACCGCCCACCTCTCCGGGATCCTGGGCGGGCCGCTGGCCGCGGGCATCAGCGTGCGCGAGCCCGACCCCAACCTCAAGCCGATCCTGCAGCTCTTCCGCCCGGACGGGCAGCCCGCCGGCTTCGCCAAGATCGGCTGGAACGAGGCGACCCGGCGACTCGTCACCCGGGAGGCCCGGGCCACGGCGGCGGTGCGGCACGCCGTGCCGGCACGCCTGCCCGAACTCGTGCACCACGGATCGTGGCGGGGCCGGGAGGTCGTGGTCACCGCCCCGCTGCCGCCCGGCGTCCGGCGGCACCCCGACCCCGACCGGCCGCTCGACCCCCGCATCCCGCTGAGCATCGCCGAGAGCACCGGGATCAGCACCATGCCGCTGGCCGAGTCCGGCTACTGGCGCAGGCTCGCGGCCGAGGCCGGGGGGATGGCGGGTGAGACGCCCGCCGCGATCGTCGCCGCGATGCGCCGGATCGAGGCCGTCCACGGCCGGACCCGGGTGCGCTTCGGGCGCTGGCACGGCGACTGGACCCCGTGGAACCTCGGCTGGGACGGCCAGGACCTGTGGATCTGGGACTGGGAGCACAGCACCGCCGAGGTGCCCGTCGGGTTCGACCTGCTCCACTGGCGCTTCCAGGTCGCCGTCGCCATGCGGGACCTCCCGCTGGACGACGGCGTCGAGGCCGTCCGCGCCGCGGCCCGGGCCGAGCTGGGCGAGGCCGGTGTGCCGGCCGGTGACCGGGGGCTGCTCGCGGCCCTCTACCTGCTGGAGATGTTCGTGCGGACGTGCCGCCTCGAACAGGGGGGCGGGGGCTGGCACTCCCGGGTGTTCCCCGAGGCGATGCTCCCGATTCTGCGTGAGATGGAGACAATGGGATGAAAGTGCTCTTCGTGTGCTCGGGCGGAGGGCACCTGACCCAGCTGCACCGGCTCCGCGGCTGGTGGGGCGGGCACGAGCGGCACTGGGTGACTTTCAAGCAGCCCGACGCGCTCTCTCTGCTCGACGGCGAGAACGTCAGCTGGGCCTACCACCCGACGACCCGCAACATCCCCAACCTGATCCGCAACCTCGGCCTCGCGATCCGGCTGCTGCCCCGCTTCCGGCCGGACGTCGTCGTCAGCACCGGCGCGGGCGTGGCGTTCCCGTTCTTCCTGCTCGCCAAGCTCTTCCGGTGCCGCACGGTGTACCTGGAGGTCTACGACCGCATCGACTCGGGCACGTTGACCGGCCGGCTCTGCTACCCGCTGTCCGACCTGTTCCTGCTCCAGTGGCCCGAGCAGCAGAAGGTCTACCCCCGGGGCGTCGTGGTCGGACAGGTGCTGTGAGATGAGCGAGCGGATGAGAACGGACGACCGTCCCCTGGTGCTGGTCACGGTCGGCACCGACCACCACCCCTTCAACCGGCTCAGCGACTGGATCGAGCGCTGGCTGGCGAGCAGGGGCGACACGGTCCGCTGCGTGGTGCAGAACGGCACCTCCCACGCCGTGCGGGGCGCGGAGTGCCACACCATGCTGCCCCACGGCGAGCTGCGGAGCCTGATGGAGCAGGCCGCCGCCGTCGTCTGCCAGGGCGGCCCCGGCGGGATCACGGAGAGCAGGTCGGCCGGCCGGCTGCCCATCGTGGTGCCCCGCACCTCCCGCCTGGGCGAGCACGTCGACGACCACCAGATCCGCTTCACCCAGGTCATGGCGGCCAGCGGCCGTATCGCCCTGGCCGGCTCGGCCGAGGAACTCACCGCCCACCTCGACACCGCGCTCGCCGACCCCTCCCGGTACCGCGTGGTCCCGGACAGCGGCACCAGCCCGGTGGCGACGACCCTCCTGTTCGGCAAACTCGTCGGCGACCTGGTCTCCCGCCCCCGCGGGATGGACCGCCTCAGGCGCGGCTGAGAACCACCCGGCACCGGTGCCGGTACGGCACGCACCCGGGCTGAAGGCCCGGCGCCGGTACGGCGGGAGGTGGTGCGGTGGTGTCCGGCGCCGCTGTACGGCGTGTCACCCGGGTTTCGGGGAGGCGGGTCCGGGGTGGTCGGGGCGGGTCCGGGGTGGGGTCTGCTGTTGTGGGTCATGGTCGCGCTGTGCGGGCGGATGTTCCAGCCGGCCGTCGGGGTTCTGTCTGGTTGTTCAGGCCTCCGGCCTGGCGGGCGCGTGGGGTCCTGGCCGGTTTTTACGCCGGCTGGAACATCCGCCCGCGCCGCGCTCCTGGTTGCCCGCCGTAGGGGGTGCGGGCCGTATGGATGCGGTCCCGCCCCGGACGACCGTGGTCCTCGCCGTCGCTGACGCGTACGTTCAGGACCGTTCAGGGCTGGTCGCCGTTGCCTGCGGCCATGCCCGCGGGAAGGAGCTCAGGGCTGCTCGCCGTAGTTGCGCCGAATGGAGAAGCGCACACGGACGTTCCAGGACACTGATGGTCCAGCCGCATCTCTCATCGGGCTTGACCTCAAGGAAGCTTGAGGTATCAGGCTGGCCTCATGAATACGACACTGATCGATGAGCAGACGCGCGAAGCTGAGATCGAGGCCATCAAGCAGGTGGTCGCTTCAGTTGAGCACTCCCAGCAGAATGAGCTCCCCGACGAGTTCGTCGGCCTGTTCCGGTCCGATGCGATCTGGACCACGGGCCACGGCAAGCGCCTCTTCGGCCGAGATGAGATCTCGGCGTTCACCCACAGAGTGCTTCCTGGTGCGATGAAGGACTCGACGGCCACCTATGAGGTCGAACACGTGCTGTTCATCCGTTCCGATGTCGCCGCCGTCAAGGTGCGTCAGCGGTACACGACGCTCAGCGATCAGTCGGTCGAGAGCGTGGGGAGCCCGCTGTACGTCATGTCCAAGGAGGACGGCCGCTGGCGCTTGGTCGCCTGCCAGAACACCGAGGTGCTCGACAGCTGACC
This sequence comes from Planobispora longispora, assembly GCF_016863135.1. Lineage (GTDB taxonomy): Bacteria > Actinomycetota > Actinomycetes > Streptosporangiales > Streptosporangiaceae > Planobispora > Planobispora longispora. The sequence continues at coordinate 457,003 of NZ_BOOH01000019.1, read as the reverse complement.
ATCAGACGCCGGGACGGTGCCCCGCCCGTGGAGACGCGCCCGGGACGGGGCTCCCAGCTCGGCACCTTGCCCGTCCCAGGATCGGGCGCAATCGGAGGATCGCTGACGCTCGCCGGTGACTGGATCGGCGCGTTCGTCGTTGACCCGAGGCGCGTGGACCTCGATCACGCCGGCCGCGGTCAGGATCTCGCACAGGGCGTGGGAGCCGTTGCGCACCACCAGGCGGCGACCGCCTGCGTCACGCCCATCGGCAAAAGCGGCGAGGTAGGCGCCCACCTCGACCGGCAGGGCAGCGGCCGGCATGCGACGGGCGCCCTCACGGACGATCTGATCGATCAGCGCGGCCGAGTCGATTGTCGGATGACTGTCGTCGGCAGGGAGATCAGGAACTACGGTAAGCGGCACGGGCGTGCCTTCCTGACCGACGTGGCAACGTCGGCCTTATCTCGAAACCTTCATCGGGTGATCCGGAAAAGTACACCCCGTCCGGTGATCCACAGGTTTCGATCATTACGCGGGTCGCTACGGCGAGCAGCCCTGAGCTCCTTCCCGTCAGGATGGCCGCAGGCAACGGCGACCAGCCCTGAACGGCGCCGCGTGTGCGCTTCAGCGACGGCGAGGACCACGGTCGTCCGGGACAGGGCCGCATCCATACGGCCCGCACCCGCTACGGCGAAGCATGAGGAGTGCGGCGCGGGCGGATGTTCCAGCCGGCGTAGAAACGGGCCGGCAACCCCGCGCGCCCGCCAGGCCGGAGGCCTGAACAACCAGACAGAACCCCGACGGCCGGCTGGAACATCCGCCCGCACAGCGCGACCATGACCCACAACAGCAGACCCCACCCCGGACCCGCCCCGACCACCCCGGACCCGCCTCCCCGAAGCCCGGGTGACACGCCGTACAGCGGCGCCGGACACCACCGCGCCACCTCTCGCCGTACCGGCGCCGGGCTTTCGGCCCGGGTGCGTGCCGTACCGGCACCGGCCAACCCGCCGTACCGGCACCAACCCGCCGTACCGGCACAACCGCCATACGCGAAGACGCCCGGCCGGGGACCCGGCCGGGCGTCTTCGTGGGGGAGTCGGTTACTTCACGGTCGCGTCGACGGTCAGCGCGAAGCTGAGGTCGGCGCTCCACTTGTCGTACTGGTGCATCTCCACCGCGATCGTGTTGGTCCCGGCGACCAGGACGTCGGCGGGGACGGTGAAGCGGACGGGGGTCCGCTCCTCGGCGTTGGTGGAGTAGCCGACCAGGGCGGTCGTGTCCGGGGTGATCGCGCCCTCGGGGAGGTTGGCCCGGCCGACCTCGGTCCCGTTGATGTAGACCACGGCGCCGTCGTCGCGGACGAGGTCGATCAGCAGGTTCTTGTAGGCGGCCGGGTCGGTGACCTTCAGCGTGGTGCGGAAGTAGGCGGTCACGTGCCGGGGCGTGGTGCCCGCGGGCAGCAGGGTCGCCTCGTCGCCGTCGCCGTAGCCGAGCTCGCCGGGGCCGGCGGACCAGGCGGAGTCGTCGAAGGCCGGGGCGGTCCAGGTCGCGCCCGGGTTCGTCCCGTCGTAGCGCCACTTCCAGGTCGCGCCCTTGGCCAGCAGGTTCGCGGTGTTGACGGGGCCGTCCACGGGGAGCGCGGCGGTGCTCGCCGAGCGGTTGCCGGCGTCGTCCACGGCCCGGACCCAGTACTTGGCGGCGCCCGAGGCGGTCGTGTCTGTGTAGGACGCGGTGGTCGTGGTGGCGATCACCCGGTCGTCGCGCAGCACCTCGTACTTGACCGAGCCGGAGTTGTCGGACGCGGCGGACCAGGCGAGCTGGTTGCCGCCGGCGGTCCCGGCCAGGCGCAGGCCGGACGGGGCGGACGGGGCCTTGGAGTCCGTGGAGCACAGCCGGCCGAAGCCGCCCAGCCACTGGTAGGAGGAGGTGGCGCTGTTCCAGGAGCCGCGGTTCATGTCGCCGCCGAACCACAGGCAGCCGTTGTCGTCGGTGGTCATGGCCCAGGGGCCGTCACCGCGGCGCGAGTCGATCGACGGGGCGAAGTTCGGCAGGTACTTGCCGGTCTTGGCGTCCCAGGCGCCGATCCAGACGATCTGGTGCACGTTCGACCAGCCGGTCGGGCTCTCCCAGCTGGAGGCGCCGTTGTAGACGAACTCCGGGCAGTGGCAGGAGCCGTAGATGATGCCGTCCTTGATGACGGACGCCTGGATGTCGCCGCCCTTCTTGGTGATGTGGCCGGCGACCTTGGTCAGGTCGTCGCGGGTGTAGAGCTGGAAGTCGTGCTGGGAGCCGCCCATCCAGACGCCGTTGCCGTACTCGGCGACCGACTGGCGGTAGTCGCGGTTGGCGGTGGGGGTGCTCGGCTTCCACTCGCCCAGGCCGGGGACCAGCGCGGCCGGGGCGGCGGTGGTGAGCACGGCGAAGCTGTTGGCGGGCTTGTCGTTGACGTTCTCGAAGAAGCCGCCGAAGTAGACGCGGTCGCCCTTCTCGCTGGCGTCGACGTCGACCACGGGCAGGTCGAAGCGGGGGGTCCAGGTCTCGTCGGGACGTCCGTCGGTCACCCGCACGCGGGCTCCCATGACGGACCAGACCTTGGCGGAGAGCGGGTTGCCGCCGCTGACGTGGTTGAAGGCGCCGCCGACGTACAGCCAGCCGTCCTGCGTGTCGAGGGCCTTGACCTTGACGGGGAGGCCGCTCGCGCGGGTGAACGTGGTCCGCCAGCCGGGGACGACCTTGCCGGTCGCGGGGTCGAGGGCGGCCATGCCGGCGGTGTTCGGCTCACCGTCGACGTTCGTGAACTCGCCCGCGATGATGATCTTGTTGCCCAGCGGCTCGATGTCCCACACCTGGCCGTCGAGCTTGGGCAGGAACGTGGAGCGCCACTCGCCGCTCTTGGCGTCGAAGGCGGCCAGGTACGGCTGCTCGGTCTTCGTGCCGGAGGCGCCCTGCTGGACGTACCGGAACCTGCCGCCCACGTAGAGGGTGCCGTTCAGCACGCTGAGGGCCTGGACCTCGAGGAACTCCTCGCCGGTGCCGGTGCCCATCACGCCGGTCACGCCCCAGGGCAGGGGGGTGGTCTGGTTGGAGACCAGCGGGGTCACCGTGGAGGCGGGGGTGCCGGCGTCGGGGATGTCGCCGTACGAGACGCTGGTGATCTTCGGGCGGATGAAGACCTGGGTGAACGGGATCGGGCTGCCCTCGGTGCCGTTCTGCCACAGGTAGCTGGTGGAGCCGGTGGAGCCGCCGCTCTGGCCGGCTCCGTAGCTGAAGCCCTTCTGCCAGCCGTGGCTCTGCCACTCGTAGGTGAAGACGCGGCGCGACCCGCTGTTGTTGTTCCAGTCGCGGGTGTTGCCGCCGGCGTAGGCGGTGCCGTCCACGATCACGGAGGAGAGGGGGTGGGAGAAGGTGGGGCCGGCGTCGAAGGTCCAGGACCAGTCGTCGCGGTCCTTGAACTTCCAGCGCATCTCCTGCCAGGAGGTGCCGGTCGCGTTGGCGGCGCGGCGCAGTCGCACGCCGTCGGCGAGGGCGTCCACCCGGCCGCCGTTCAGCAGCGCGTTGACGGTGTCGCCGGGGAGGGCGGCGGGCGCGAACGCGGCGGTTCCGGTGGGGGTGTTGCGGACGTTGCCGGCGGTGCGCTGGCCGGGGTGGTGGAACGTCCAGCCCTCGCGGCCCCGGCCGATGAGCACCCAGCCGCCGCCGTCGGTCGTCATGTCGCAGTAGAACTGCTGCGGGGCGACGAGCTTGGGCGTCTGCAGCCAGTAGACGCCGTCGGCGCTGCTCGGGTGGGCCTGCTTGATCGCCCAGCAGGACGGCGCGGCCTTGGCCGAGGTGGTTCCGTCAGGGGCTGCTGACGTCGTGATGCGCGCGGATGCCGATGGCGCGGTGACGACGGCGGCGCTGCCGAGCAGGGCGGCGAGCGCCAGGGCCGTCGTGGCGCGGCGTGGAGATGACATGCGCTCCTCCCGGGGGACGCGGGTGTTGCAGTGGTCGCCCGGACAGAAGCTGGTGACGGGCGTGAGGCCCCTCAGAGCCAGATCTGGACACCAAAATATCCGGTTTAGGATGGAACGGTCAAACCGGAAACAAGGTTTATTAAACTCCTGACAAGGCGATCAAGGAGTCCACGGGAACTTCCGGTCAAGAAACCGGAAAAGCGCCTCGTTGTGCGGCCGGTAGAAGTCCGCGAGCTCCGCCGCCGTCTCCGGGTTCATCGGGGGTGCGGGCAGGTAGTTGTGCCGCCGGGCGATCGGGAGCTCCCACTCGGGGAGGCCGAGGAATCGGATGACCTCGGCGAATGTCTCCTTCTCATTACGGTAGAGATCTTCGGCCGCGATAATCAGGATGTTCTCGCGCGGAAACAGCTCCAGCCAGCGCTGAACCTGCGGCAGGTAAATGCCGCGATCCCGGTAGGAGTGGAAGTCGTGCGCCTCGCTGTAGTAGTACGGGTCGGCCGCCATGCGCTCGGCCTCGCCGCGCAGCCGCTCCGGCTCGGCGGCCAGCGCCTCCTCGAAGCTCAGCTTCTCGGTCCCCGCGTCCACCCGCTCCCAGTAGTGGGAGTAGGCGCGCCGGACCGGGTCGCGCAGCGAGATGATGATCTTCGCGTCGGGCATGCGCTCCCGGACCCGCTCGGCGACCGGTGGGTAGTACATGTAGTAGGGGCAGGCCTCGCCGGTCAGCGGGCGGGTGCCGTACTTGCGCTCCATCTGGTCCAGCCGCCGCTCGGTGGCGAAGTGGGACCGGTACCACGCGTCGCCCTTGGCGTAGTTCACGTAGAAGTACCACGGGCTCTTGATCTCCCGGGACTCCGGGAACATCGGCATGACCAGCGGGTGCTGGACCAGGTAGTTCCACAGGGACGTGGTGCCCCCGCGCTTGGAGCCGACGATCAGGAAGTCGGGCAGGTGCCGCTGGTCCGCGGTGCTCACGGCGTACGCGCGCGTCGCGGCGTTCACCGCGTCCTTCATCCACCGGGGCGAACGGTCTTTCATCCGGGCGAGCAGGCTCCGGGCCATTGCGGTTCTCTCTTCTTTCAGCGCCGTCGAACGGTCTCGACGAGCAGATCCATGTGCAGGGCCGCGCGTCCCCGCCACAGGGCGAGGCCGTATCCGGCGCAGGCGACGGCCAGATACGCGGCGAAGGACAGGGCGGTGGGCTCGGCGACCAGGCGTGCCACCACGCCGCCGCCGCCGAACCAGAACAGGGCCCAGAACGCGGGGAGGACCAGGGCGCGCAGGCCCAGCCGGAGGCCGAGCCCGTAACGGACCTGGAGCGCGGCGGCCACGGTGTCGACCAGCTCGGCGGCGGCCCAGGCGAGCGCGGCCCCGACGATGCCCAGGCGCGGCACCAGGAGCAGGTTGAGCACCACGTTGACGGTGAGCGCGGCGACCTTGTTGCCCAGGGCCCACGAGCTCTTGCCGCCCATGAGCAGCACGGTCTGCACGTTGCCCGCCGCCATCACCACGAGCATCGACGTGGCGAGGATCGCCAGGGCCGTCGCCCCCTCGGCGAACCCTTCCCCGAAGAGGGTGAGCACGAACGGGCCGAAGCAGGCCAGCGCGAGGTACAGCGGCCAGGAGGCGATCATCACCCAGCCGGTCGCCATGGTGTTCAGTTGTTCGGCGGTGCGGTTCTCGCCCTTGGCCAGCAGGGCCGCGATCTGCGGCGCGACCGCGATCCGGGTGGCGGCCAGCACGAGCGTCCCGGTCGTGATGAACCGGCTGGCGGTGGCGTAGATCCCGGCGTCGTGGTTGGAGACCAGCGCGCCGACGATGAGCACGTCGAGCCAGACGATCAGGATCTCGATCATCGCGGCGACGCCCCGCGCGCCGGAGAACAGCCAGAACTCCCGGACCGCGCCGGGGTCCCGCTCGCCGCCGCTGCCGGCCCGCCGTACCATCCGCCACAGCAGTACGGCCGCCGCGGCGAAGGTCAGCCCGACCGGGAGCGACCACGCGAGCATCACGCCCCCGGAGCCGAGGCCGAGCCCCACCGCCGCCACGGCGAGCAGCGGGCGGGCGACCGGCATGGCCACGTTGACGAGCGTGTACGCGGTGAGGTCGCCGAGCCCCCGCATGCCGGACAGGGCGACCATGCGGGCGGCGGACACGGCCAGGAAGGGGGCGGCGACCCGGAGGAAGAGGGTGGCCTCGTCGAGGTGGGCGGCGTCGGCGAAGAAGGAGGCGACCCACGGCGCGCAGGCGTACAGGGCCACCGCCGTGACCGTGCTCACGGCCAGCACGGGGACCAGCGCCGCGACGGTCACCCGGCGCAGGTCCGACATGCGTCCCAGCGCCCGCAGCCGGGCGGCCGACCGTACGAGTCCGGTGTCCGCGCCCAGTTCCGTGACCTCGCTGAGGATCATGAACAGGGCCATCACGATGAAGAAGACGCCCGCCTCGGCGGGGCCGAGGAGCCGGGCGACGACGACGGTCATCAGGAAGCCGGCCGCCGCCGAGCCGACGGAGCCCAGCAGGGTGACCACGCCGCCCTTGGCGAAGCTCCGCAGCTCCTTGCGGTCGTCGGTGTCCTGGGCGCCCACGCCGTCGCCGTTCGTTCCCTGACCGCTCATGCCTTCACCTCCGGCGGGGCCGGGTTCCGGAGATCCCGCAGCTGGCGCAGGCCGAGCGCGGCGGCCATGAAGATGACGACGAGCTGGGTGCTGTCGAGGCCGTAGTAGAACATCATGAAGACCGCCATGACGGGCACGACGTGCAGCCAGACCAGCTCCAGCGGGAGCTTCCTGGTCCGCCAGGCGAGGCCGGCCAGGAACAGCGTGAACAGCAGCAGCGCGGGGAAGCCGAACGAGAACATGATGTTCCAGAACTGGCCCTGGGTGCCGACCGAGACGCCGATGGTGGCGGAGGGGCGCGGGGCGCCGTAGCCCAGGATCGGCGACTCCAGGGTGCGCTGGAACGCCTCCAGGTAGATGCCCACCCGGTCGTCGTTGGAGCCGCTCACCGAGGTCCGCGAGGTGATGCCGTCGGCGACGCCGGTCAGGTAGGCCACCGTCACGCCGACCACCCCGGCCGCGACCATGGCGACCAGGCCCGCCAGGTGGCCCTTGGCCGCGTAGCGCAGCGCGGCGTAGGCGAGGGCGAAGGCCACCGCCAGCAGCATGCCGCGGTTGAGGGTGGCGAAGGCCGGGACCAGGGAGGCCGTCGCGAGCAGGCCCAGCAGCACGCCCTGGCGGATCGTTCCCTGGATCCGCATGAACAGCAGGACGAGTGGGAGCAGGAGCGCGTAGTGGCTGCCCCAGGCGTTGGTGTAGGGGAAGGGGGCGCTGGGGCGCACGAACGGCTCCGCGGCCCCCCAGGGGTGCTGCACCTCGGCGAACTTGGGGTGGATGAGCTCGCCCACCAGTTCGTTGGAGGCGATCGAGGCCGGCATCACCTTCTCCATGGGCGTGGTGATCGAGCCCTCGGGGAACAGCACGCCCAGGTATCCGCCGATGACGACCCAGATCCAGAAGGCGACGAGGAACCCGACCGCGGTGCCGACGGGCAGCCTCCGGGACGAGCAGTTGTAGACGTAGACGAAGATCACCGTGGCGCTGGCGTACGAGGCCAGCCTGAACACCAGGCCGACCACCCGGGGCACGCTGTCGAGCTGGGTGCCCGCCACGATCATGGCCAGCAGGAAGAGCAGCCAGATTCCGAAGCCCCTGGGCACGGCCACGCGCCCCCGCCGGACCAGGTTCGCCACCATGGGGAGCCCGAAGATCAGGCCGGCGAACGGGGCGAGGCCGAGAACCCACCACAGGGGGTAGAACAGGAACATGGCGCGGAGCGGCCAGATCGGCAGCTCGCGTGCCGTGGTGTCCGCGATCCGGGAACGGTGCCGGGAACGATGCTGGACCATGCTCGCCACGGTTGGTCAGATCCCCCGGCCGCGCGCGTTGAGCAGGGCCAGGACGCGCTGTCCGCTGGTCAGCCGGCTCGCCACGAGCAGGGCCAGGTAGGTGCGGCGCTCGCGCCAGTTGTGCCGGAGCGACCGCCGGGCCCAGTGCCACGCCTCGCCGTACTGGCCGGCCGCCGCGCGGTAGAAGGCGATCTGCCCCTCGATCCTGGCGATGCCGACGGGGTCGGTGGCGAACTCGGGGTGCTTGGCCAGCAGGTGGGCGAGCGCGTCGGCGATCATCGGGAACCGGCGGGCGAAGAAGGAGCCCTGCCAGTTGATGGCCACCAGCGGCTGCCGTACGCAGTGGATCGGTCCCAGCTTCGCGATGCGCAGCAGCAGGTCGTAGTCCTCGGCGTAGCTGCCGGGCAGGTTCTCGTCGACGAGGCCGACGGTCTCGGTCAGCACCGTGCGGTCGATGATCAGGTTTGAGCCGTTCAGCGTGAAGACGCGGTCCCGGAGCAGGTCGCGGAAGGTGACCGGACGCTCGGGCCCCGGGCGGGGGTTGGACGTTCCGCGGCTGCGGATCTCGATCCCGGTCCCGGCGGCGACGCCCCCCTCGGCGGCCAGGAGCTCCACCTGCGCGCGGAGCTTGCCGGGCAGCCACTCGTCGTCGTCGTCGCAGAAGGCGACGTAGTCGGTCCGGGCGGCGGTGATCCCGGTGTTCCGGGATCCCGCGAGTCCGGGGGTGCGGCCGTTGGTCGTGACGCGCAGGCTCCGGCCCGGGGGACAATCGACGTCGAGCGCGACCGGGTCCGACTGGTCGAAGACGACGATCACGTCGATCTCACCGGCGTATTCCTGGCTGAGAATCGCCGTCACCGCCCGGCGCAGAAGCTCCAGCCGGTCGCGCGTAGCCACGACCACCGTTACGGAGGGCGCGGAAGGCGAGGGGGTATTCAGGGCTTTTGTCCCTTCTGTGCAGCATTGCACCCTAGGCTAGGGTCGTTCCGGAATGGTGTATGCCTGTTCTGCGGCAAGCGACCGTTTTTTACCTTTGTGATCTAAGTGATAGGTGGTGCGTCAGTGGCCAGGCGTACGGCTCTCCTCCCCTTCCTGACGCTGGTGTGCGCGGGCCTCCTGCCCTCGACGGCTCACGCCCTCGCCCGGATCCCGCAGCCGCCCGAGCCGCTCTTCCAGGTCGTCGGCGAGCACATCAACGAGTCCAGCGGGCTCGCGGTGAGCGCCGACGGGAAGCGTTACTACACCGTTCCCGACGCCGGCAGGCCCGCCGAGGTGTACGCGGTCGACGGCAAGGGAAAGACCAAGGTCATTTTGGCACTGCCCCAGCCCGAGCTGAACGAGGACTGGGAGGACGTCGCCGTGGCCCGCGCCGCGGACGGGACCGGTCAGCTGTACATCGCCGACACCGGGGACGCCTTCGTCGCCCGGACGGCCGGCAGCCTGCCGGAGCGGACCTCCTACCGCCTGCTCCGCGTCACCGAGCCCGCGGCCTCGGCCAGCGGCCGCGTCGCGCTCGCCGGGAACCAGGTCGAGGTCTTCACGCTCGTCTACGCCGACGGGGCGCCGCACAACAGCGAGGCCCTGCTCGTGCACCCCGTCACCGGCAAGGTGTTCCTGGTGGAGAAGGCCGAGAAGGCGGGCCGGAAGTCCGGTCTGTGGAGCGTTCCCGGCGCGCTCAAGGCGAGCGGGAGCAACGTCCTGCGTCAGGCGCTGGCCGACCTGAAGATCGTCGGTGTGTCCGGGGCGGCCTTCTCTCCGGACGGCGACCGGGTGGTGATCCGCAACGCCACCACCGCGTACCTGTGGTGGATCGAGGACGAGGACGTCGCGAAGTCGATGCGGGCCAAGCCCATCGAGATCGACCTGCCCGTGCAGCGGCAGGGGGAGGGCGTCGCCTTCACCCCCGACGGACGATCCCTGCTGGTGAACTCCGAAGGGCTCAACCAGCCGATGTGGCGGGTCCCTCTCCCGGCCGATGCCGCCACCGGCGGCGCGGAGCCGGAGCTCCCCGGCCAGGACCCGGCCCAGCTCGCCGCGCCGCCCGCGGGCGGCGACGGGCTGATGTTCGCCGTCGCGGGGCTCGCCGGGGTGGCGGCGGCCGGGGTGCTGGCGCTCGCCGTGGTGCGCGGCCGGCGGGGACCGGCCGGCGTGAAGGCGGTCAGCCCGCCGCCCGCAGCGGCCGGAGAGGGCCGGCCGCTGTGAAGGCGGCGGTCAGCCCGCCGTCCGCAGACGCCTGAGCCGGCCGGTGACCCGGGACAGGCCGGTCGCGACGAAGCCCCGGTCCGGGTCCAGCATGATCCGGCGGCCGTGGGTGCCGGGCGTGGTCCCGCCGTTCCAGCCGAACTCGGTGGTCAGGCCGTGGGCGTACCCCGCCTTCACGGCGGCGTCCTCGGTGTCCCGGCTCACCGCGTCGGCCTGGCCGAACGGATAGGCCACCGTCCGGATCGGCACGTCCAGCTCCCGCTGGAGGATCTCGCGCGAGCGGCGCAGGTCCTCGGTCTGGTCCTCGGGCGTCTCCTGGGCGAGCGTCACGTGCCGCATGGTGTGGGAGCCGACCGAGAAACCGCGCCGGACCATCTCCCGCGCGCCCTCCCAGTCGAGGAAGAGCCGCCCGTCCTCGGGCGCCCCCTCCGGCGCGAGCCGGTCCACCAGCTCCTCCAGCGCCGCGGCCCGCTCGGCCGCCGTCATCACCCGCAGGCGGTCGGAGGCCCTGCCGTAGGCCGCCCTGCCCGCCGCTCCCCGCGTCGGGTAGGTCTCGCCGCGCCACTCGACCGTCTCCCGGCCGCTGCGGGCGAAGGCCCACCCGGCGATCTCCCACCAGGCGCGGTCGTCCCCGGACAGCAGGCCCGGCACGAGGAAGAAGGTGCCGGGCAGCTCCAGCTTCTCCAGCACGGGCACGGCCAGCTCCAGGTTGTCGCGGTAACCGTCGTCCCAGCAGAGCGCGACGGCCCGCGGGGGCAGCGGTTCCCCGGCTCGCAGGGCGTCGAGCGCCCACTCCAGCGGGACGACGTTGGCCATCCGCCGCAGCCGCCGCAGCTGCCCCTCCAGCCCGGCGACGCCGGAGCCGGAGACGGGGAAGCACCAGGTGGACTCGACGTTGTGCCAGCCGAAGATCGTCAGTCGGGATGTCATGATCGGTGTGCTCCGAAGCCGTATCGGCGGACGCGGTTGACGGCGTCGCGGGTTTCCCTGGCCCGCCGGCGCAGGTCCGGGTGGCTCTTGATGTAGTCCCTGATGATCCGGGGCGGCACGTGCCGGGCGCGGTACAGCGTCGCCCGCGCCGAGGGCCGGGAGATCCACCCCTCCGCGAGCGGGATGTGGGAGCCGGCGAAGAACTCCTTGTACGGCTCGCTGCCCTTGCCCAGGTCGATGGTGCGGATCCCGTGGTCGGCCGCGGCCCGGGCGAACCGCAGCATCATGACCAGGCCCGGGGAGTAGGCCCCGAACGCGTCCGCGTCGTAGGCGCCGAACCAGCGCTCGTAGACCGTTCCAGAGCGCAGGCCGAACTCCACCGCCACCGGGGTGTCGCCGGCGTGGAGCGTGCTGAGCAGGCCGCCGTACTCCTCGGTGGCGGTCGCGAAGCTCTCCTCGACCAGCTGCCGCACCCAGGGCCAGCCGAACCGGTCGGCGGCCCCGGTGCGCCGGTAGTGCGCGGACTTCCAGCGCATCATGAGCCGGAGCATCTCCGGGTCGCGGCAGCCGTACTCCAGCCGGAGCTCGCCGTGCTCCCTGCCCAGCTTCCGGTCCTTGCGCTCGACCCCGCCGATCGCCGACCGGGTCAGGGCCCGGCGGGCGTCGCGGTAGGGGTCGTATCCCTCGCTCAGGTCCATGACGGGGGAGCCCACGCGCGCGGCGTCGGGCGCGTGGCGGGGCAGCTGGGCGGCGAGGAGGTGGTCGAACTCCCAGACCGAGAGCGAGGCGGCCGCCAGGGCGGCCGGCAGGGGGGTCCGGGCGCCGGGCCGGTGGACCACGCCCTGGCAGTCGGAGACCCCCATGCCGACGGCCCTGCCCACCGCGCGGCCGTGCCGCTCGTAGGGGAGGAAACCGGCGAGGCCGGAGCCGTCCTCGAACACGGCGATCTCGACGCGGACGTCCTTCCTGGCGCGGTCGATCGCCAGGGCGAAGTCCGGCGCCAGGAACGGGCTGTCCAGCCCGCTCCCCGGGGCCTGCCACGAGCGCCACAGGGCGAGCTCGGCCGCGCCGAGCCCGTCCGGTCGCGTGATGGTCACACGCACGTAGTCTCACCTGTCGCTTCATGGGGCCGGCGGAGGCCCCGGTGGGTGACCCCGACGGGTCCCGCAGGGGGTAGGGGAGGCTGGAACGTCCTCCGGCCGCCCGCCCTGGGGACCAAGATTCTGGTCATACGACATTTAAAGTCATAGTTGGGCAGGAATCGGAATTGCTGCGGGTATTCTGTGCCCACGTTGCGTCAGGGGAGTTAAGGGGTGGACCAAGTGAGCTCGATGCCCCGCGCGGATGTCACAGAGGTCGCCGACTACGCGGCGCTGCTGGGACGGCGCTGGTGGATCATCGCGGTGAGCGCCATGCTCGGCGTGGCCATGTCTGCCCTGGCGGTGGTTTACCTGCCTGAGGTGTACACCGCGGAGGCCACCGTACTGGTCACGGCCACCGACAGCAACACCCGTGACGACCAGGTCAACCTCGAGACCGAGGCGGGCCGGGTGCGCAGTGCGGAAGTGGTCGGGAAGGTACGGCAGACGCTCAAGAGCGGTGAGGACCCGGTGGACCTCGTCGAGCGGCTCAGCGTCACCGCACCCCAGGACTCCGGCCTGCTGGAGATCAGCTTCCAGGACTCCACCCCCGCCCGGGCGAGCGAGGGCGCGAACGCCTTCGCCACCGTGTACCTGAACACCCGGCGCGCGCGGGTGGAGCAGCGCTACAAGCAGCAGATCCTCGCCCTCCAGGGACAGATCAAATCCCTGTCCGAGCAGCTCAAGGCGGTGCCGACGAGCAACAGCGGGCAGCGGCAGTACCTCAACGGGCAGTTGCAGTCGTTCAGCGCCAAGCTCGCCGACATCCAGATCGAGGCCGTCGGGGTGTCGGTCGGAGAGGTGATCGACAAGGCGACGTCTCCCGAGGCGCCGACCTTCCCCCGTCCGATCATGTTCCTGCCCGCCGGGCTTCTCGTCGGCCTGATCCTGGGGATCATGGCGGCGGTCCTGGCCGACCGCTCCGACAAGCAGGTGCGTGCCGCGACCGACCTGCGCCGGGTGCTGGGCGTCGAGACGCTGCTCGACCTGCCCAGCAACCCCAAGACCGTCACGCTCGGCCTGGAGTCGGCGCGCGGCCGCGTCGGCCAGCGTTTCCACGAGCTCTCCCACGGGATCACCGCCCGCCTCGGCGGGGGACCCGCCAACCAGGTGGTGCTGGTCACGGGTGCGGCCGAGGGACGGGGGACCGCCGTCGTGGCCGCCAACATCGCCGCCGCGCTCGCCCGGACCGGCTCCGACGTCATGCTGGTCAACGCGGATCTCGGGTCGTCGGTGAGCGGCGACCTGCTGGGCGTGCCCGCCGCGTCCGGGCTCGCGGAGGTGCTGCTCGGCACCTCGACGCTGGCGGAGGCGGAGGCCCGGGCGGCGGTGCCCCCCTCGCTCCGGGTCATCCCGCGTGGCAAGGAGACCGACCAGGTCATCGACATGATCCAGGGTGAGCGCATGGCCCGGGTGATCGACTCTCTGCGCGACCGGTGCCGCTACATCGTGATCGAGGCGCCCGCCACGACGTCGGGCGCCGACGCCCAGGCCCTCGCCCAGCACGCCGACCTCGCGCTGATGGTGGTCGAGGTGCCGAAGACCCGCTACGCGGAGATCAGCGATGGCATCCGCCAGCTCGAGCAGGTGGGTGCCGAGGTCCTCGGCGCCGTGGTGATCCCCTGGCAGGCCCCCGCCGCCCCCGCCGCCGTCCCCGCTGCGGCCGCCGCCCCCGCGGCCGAGACCGTGTCGTCGCGGCGTCAGGAGGACGTGCGCGTGGCCGGGGCTTCGGACGAGGACATGAAGGGTCTGGTGGGCGCGGACGAGGACGGGCTCGGCACCGCGATGCTCCCCGTGATCAAGGACGAGCCGCTCGGCTTTCTCAAGTGATCGTTTCCCCGGGACGCTGAGGCGTTCTCCGGAATGCTCTGCACTCCCGGGACGGCAAGACACATAATGGACAAAGCGGGCATCTTCTGTGTCCCCGCTTGTGTCTGGACAATGAGGACCGCCGGGACCTTCGAAAAGGCCGCGGTCCTTCCGGGGGCACCTGGGCATTCTCCGGGCCGCTGAGGCCGCCCGGGGTGCGGCGGACGCCTGGCCGCTCGGTGGGTGCGAGGGGCGGACGTACATGTTTGGACCGTTCCGTCAAGGTGTCATAGCGCCTTTAATCGGCCAATAGCGGACAGTGAGTTACTATTCCGTTCCCCTATCTTGATCAATATGATTTCCACTGATACAGCCGCTTCTGATGCGTATGAGAAATCTGTAAACCAATAACGCCCGTAGCACGTCTGGTAGCTGTTACTGCCGAGGCAGTTGGGTGGGGTGGTATGCGGGTGGGGACGGAGGAGCACGCCGTCGTGCTCTTCGACGGTGTGTCACGCTCCGCTTCGAGCATCTGGACGCGTTCCTATGCCCGGATTCTCGTAGCGGGCGATCTCGCGTGCGCGGTGCTCGCGTGCGAGGTGGTGCTGGGCATCCGCCTGTGGCGGGGTGCCTTCATTCCGGTGACGGAAGTGATCTTCGGGCTGGGGCTCGCCCTGGCCTGGCCGCTGGCCCTGGCGCTGGGGGGCGCCTACCGCCGGCGCACGCACGGCGAGGGGACGGAGGAGTTCCGCGCGGTCTTCGAGGGCGGCGCCGGTCTCACGGCCGCCGTCGCGATCGGCGCGTACGCGACGCAGACCAGCATCGCCCGGAGCTTCGTCATGGCGATGCTCCCGGGCGCGCTGGTGCTCACGCTCGTCTTCCGGCATCGCATGCGCAAGCGGCTGCACCGGCGGCGCGCCAGCGGCGAGTACATGCGCCACGTGGTCGCCGTCGGTCACCGGGAGTCGGTGCTCGACCTGGTGATGCAGCTGCGGCGGCAGCCGTACCACGGGATGGCCGTGGTCGCCGCGTGCCTGCCGCCCGGGGCCGGGAAGTCCGACATCGACGGCGTTCCCGCGCTCGGGGACTTCAGCGACGTCCCCGAGGTGGTGGCCAAGGTGAAGGCCGACGCGGTCGCCATCCTGGCCTGCCCCGAGCTGGACGGCGCCGCGCTGCGCCGCCTCGCCTGGGGGCTGGAGAGCGACCGCATCGACCTGTTCGTGGCGCCCGCGCTCATGGACGTCGCGGGCCCGCGCGTCAGCATCCGCCCGGTGGCCGGGATGCCCCTGCTCCACGTCGAGCACCCCGAGTTCACCGGGACCCGCTACTGGGTGAAGAACCTGTTCGACCGGTGCGGCGCGGGTCTCGCCCTCCTGATGTTGTCCCTGCCCATGCTGCTGATCGCCGGGCTGATCCGGGCGACCAGCCCGGGACCGGCCCTGTTCCGGCAGGTCAGAGTCGGCAAGGACGGCAAGGAGTTCGACGTCGTCAAGTTCCGGACCATGGTCAACGACGCCGAGCGGCTCAAGAAGCAGCTCATGCCGGAGAACGAGTTCGACGGCGTGCTCTTCAAGATGCGCAACGATCCGCGGATCACCCGGGTGGGAGCGTTCCTGCGCCGCTACTCCCTCGACGAGCTGCCCCAGCTGCTCAACGTGCTCCGCGGCGAGATGTCGCTGGTCGGACCGCGCCCGCCGCTGCCCGACGAGGTCCGGCAGTACGGCGTGGACGTCCGCCGCCGCCTGGTGGTCAAGCCAGGGATGACGGGCCTGTGGCAGGTCAGCGGCCGCTCCGACCTGTCCTGGGAGGAGTCGGTCCGCCTGGACCTGCGCTACGTGGAGAACTGGTCCCTCTTCCTGGACCTGCAGATCCTCTGGAAGACCTGGAGTGCCGTCGTCCACGCAGAAGGGGCCTATTGAACGTGAAAGCACTCGTGCTCGCCGGGGGGTCGGGCACCCGGTTACGGCCGATCACCCACACCTCCGCCAAGCAGCTCGTCCCGGTGGCGAACAAGCCCGTGCTCTTCTACGGGCTGGAGGCCATCGCCGCCGCCGGGATCCGGGAGATCGGGATGGTCGTGGGCGACACCCACGCCGAGATCGAGGCGGCGGTGGGCGACGGCTCGGCGTTCGGCCTGCAGGTGACCTACCTGCGCCAGGAGGCGCCGCTCGGCCTGGCCCACGCGGTGCTGATCGCCCGTGACTACCTCGGCGCCGACGACTTCGTCATGTATCTCGGCGACAACTTCATCGTCGGCGGCATCAACGGCATCGTCGAACGGTTCACCCGGGACCGGCCCTCCGCCCAGATCATGCTGACCCGGGTGGGCGACCCCCGGCAGTTCGGCGTCGCCGAGCTCGACGCCGCCGGCCGCGTGATCGGGCTGGAGGAGAAGCCGCGCGAGCCCAAGAGCGATCTGGCGCTCGTGGGCGTCTACCTGTTCACCCCCGAGGTCCACGAGGCGGTGGCCGAGCTCAAGCCGTCGTGGCGGGGTGAGCTGGAGATCACCGACGCGATCCAGTGGCTGATCGAGCAGGGGCGGCCGGTCGAGTCGTCCGTCATCTCGGGCTACTGGAAGGACACCGGCAACGTCACCGACATGCTGGAGGTCAACCGCCTGGTCCTGGAGTCCATGGAGGCCCGGACGGACGGCGCGGTGGACGGCGTCAGCGAGCTGATCGGCCGGGTGGTCGTGGAGCCCGGCGCCGTGGTCGAGCGCTCCCGCATCGTCGGCCCGGCGATCATCGGCGCCGGGGCGCGGGTCCTGGACAGCTACGTCGGCCCCTTCACCTCGATCGCGGCCGGCTGCACGATCAGCGGAAGCGAGATCGAATACTCCATCGTGCTGCCCAGGTCCTCGATCGCCGGGGTCTCCCGGATCGAGTCGTCGCTCATCGGCCACGACGTCGAGGTCACCCCCGCGCCCAACACACCCCGAGCCCACCGCCTCGTGCTGGGCGATCACAGCAAGGTCCAGATCAGCTCATGACAGCGTCCACCCGGGAGCCCTCGCGCGTCCTGGTCACCGGCGGCGCCGGGTTCATCGGCTCCGCCTACGTCCGCATGCTCGCGGCGGACGGGATCTCCGTGACGGTCCTCGACAAGCTCACCTACGCGGGCAACCCGGCGAATCTGGAGGGGGTCGCCCACACGTTCGTGCGCGGCGACGTCTGCGACCCCGGGCTGCTCGCCGAGGTGGTCCCCGGCCACGACGTCGTCGTCAACTTCGCGGCCGAGTCCCACGTGGACCGGTCGATCGACGGCGCGGCCGAGTTCGTGCGGTCCAACGTCCTGGGCGTGCAGGCGCTCATGCAGGCGTGCCTGGAGGCCGGGACCCCGCGCGTGGTGCAGGTCTCCACCGACGAGGTCTACGGGTCCATCGAGTCCGGTTCGTGGAACGAGTTCGCGCCGCTGCGGCCGCGCTCGCCGTACTCGGCCTCCAAGGCGGGCGGGGACATGATCGCCCGCGCGTACGCGATCACCCACGGCCTGCCGGTCTCCATCACGCGCTGCGGCAACAACTACGGCCCCCGCCAGTATCCGGAGAAGGTGATCCCGCTGTTCATCACCAATCTCCTGCGGGGCCGGAAGGTGCCGCTCTACGGCGACGGCGGCAACGTCCGCGACTGGATCCACGTCGAGGACCACTGCGCGGGAATCCGGCTGGTGGCCGAGGAGGGCGAGCCCGGCGAGATCTACCACATCGCCGGCACGGCGGAGATGACCAACCTCCGGCTCACCGAGTGGATCCTGGAGCTCTGCGGGGCCGACTGGGACATGGTCGAGCGCGTCGAGGACCGCAAGGGGCACGACCGCCGCTACTCCCTGGACGACACCAAGCTGCGCGGGATGGGATACGCCCCGAAGATCGACTTCGAGACGGGGCTGCGGGAGACCATCCGCTGGTACACCGACAACCCCGACTGGTGGAAGGCGCTCATATGACGCGATGGCTGGTCACCGGGGCCCGGGGCATGCTCGGCTCCGACCTCGTCGGCGTCCTGCACCGGGAGGGGGAGCAGGTCGCAGCGCTGGGCCGCGCCGAGCTCGACGTGCGGGACCCGCGGGCGGTGGCCGAGGCCGTACGGCTGCACAAGCCCGACGCGGTGGTCAACTGCGCGGCGTGGACGGCCGTGGACGACGCGGAGGCGCACGAGGCCGAGGCGCTCGCGGTCAACGGCCACGCCGTGCGGGCCCTGGCGGAGGCGTGCGCGGAGGCGGACGCCCGGCTGGTGCAGATCTCCACCGACTACGTCTTCGACGGCGCCTCCTCGCGGCCCTACCGCGAGGACGACCCGACCGGCCCGGTCGGCGCCTACGGCAGGAGCAAGCTGGCCGGCGAGCGCGCGGCGCTGGAGCACGGCCACATCGTGGTGCGCACCGCCTGGCTGTACGGCGCCCGCGGGGCGAACTTCGTGCGGACCATGATCCGGCTGGAGGCCGAGCGGGAGACCGTCTCCGTGGTGGACGACCAGCACGGGCAGCCGACCTGGGCCGCCGACCTGGCGGCCGAGCTGGTCCGGCTGGTCCACGCCGACGTCCCCGGCGGGATCTACCACGCCACCAACTCCGGCCGGACGACCTGGTACGGCTTCGCCCGCGAGATCTTCACCCTGCTGGGCGCCGACCCGGAGCGCGTCCGGCCGGTCACGACCGCCGCGTTCCCGCGCCCGGCCCGGCGCCCGGCCTACAGCGTGCTCGGGCACCACGGCCGGCCCGCCATGCGGGACTGGCGGCAGGCGCTTCAGACGGCCTGGCCGTCGCTGATCGACGGTGACCCGTGATGCGTCCGCTCGTAGTCCAGGCAGGCGGCGTAGTCCGGGAGCAGCCCGACCGCCAGCGCCTCCGCCAGGCTGGGGGCGGCGGCGTCCTTGTCCGACAGCAGCGGCTCGCCCTCCAGCGGCCAATCGATGCCGAGGTCCGGGTCGAGCGGGTGGATCCCGTGTTCGCGCCCCGGCGCGTACGGCTGCGAGCACGCGTACATGACGGCCGCCTGGTCGCTCAGCGCGAGGAACGCGTGGCCGAGCCCCTCGGCGAGGTAGACGGCCCGGCGGTCGGTGTCGTCCAGGCGCACGGCCTCCCACCGGCCGAAGGTCGGCGACCCGGTCCGGAGGTCCACGACCACGTCGAGGATCGCGCCGGAGACGCACATGACGTACTTGGCCTGACCGGGCGGCACGTCCGCGAAGTGCACGCCGCGCAGCACGCCGCGCTTCGACACCGAGCAGTTGATCTGCGCGAGGTCGAACCGGTGCCCGGCGGCCCGCCGCAGGTCGGCGGCGCGGAACGCCTCCAGGAAGGCGCCGCGGGAGTCGGCGTGGACGCGGGGGGTGTACTGCCAGGCTCCGCCGATGCTCAGAGGCTCCATGAGCCGAAGCATGCCATGACCCAGTGTGGATCTTCAGCACGAATGATCGTGAATTGTCCAGAAGGAGATCTCCATGATGACCGCCGTTCTCTCCAACAGCGGTATGGACGACGCAGGACGCCGGGATCTGCTCTACCGGGGCGAGGTGTTCGTGTACTCGGCGACGCCCGCCACCCGCGAGCTGATCGACTTCACGCGTGAGCTGATCGACGACGCGTTCGACGGGCGCGACCCCGAGACCGCCCAGTACCACATGGCCGTGGAGGACTTCGCCGCGCTGCTCGCCGACCTCAAGCCGCGTTTCATCCACCACCCGCGCTGCAAGGAGTTGCTGCCCGCGGTCATGGAGGAGCGCGGGTGCGACCTGGAGAGCACCTACTTCGACGTGCCCAGACTGCGCACCTCCACCTCCGACGACTACCTCAGCTCCGGCATCTCCTACGCCTTCCACCCGCACCGCGACTGCTGGTACTCCGCGCCGTTCAACCAGGTCAACTGGTGGATCCCGGTCTACGCGGTGGTCCCGGAGAACGTGATGGCCTTCCACCCCCGCTACTTCGACAGCCCGGTGCGCAACGGCAGCGCCCGCTACGACTACGGCGAGTGGAACCGCACCAGCAGGGTCAGCGCCGCCCGGCACGTGCGCTCCGACACCCGGGAACAGCCCCGCCCGGAGGAGCCGGTCGAGCTCGAACCGCAGGTCCGGGTGGTCCCGGAGCCGGGCGGGGCGATGCTCTTCTCCGGCGCCCAGCTCCACTCGACGGTGCCCAACACCTCGGGCCGGACCCGCTTCAGCATCGACTTCCGTACGGTCGACATCGGCGACGTGCGCGCCCGCCGGGGCGCCCCCAACGTCGACGCGGCCTGCACCGGCACCACCCTGCGCGACTTCCTGCGCGCCTCCGACCTGGCGGCGATGCCCGAGGAGCTCGCGCTGGAGTACGAGGCCGAGGCGGCCGCCGTCGCGGAGGCCAGGACCCCGGCGGGGGCGAGCTGAGTGGCGGGAGGGCACACGTGCGGCCCGCGGGGCTGTAACGCCTGCGGCGATCTACGCGAATTAGGACGTGTCACGTCCGGCGGTTGGGGGGAGTGCCGATGACAACGTGTCGGCTGTGCGGTTCCGCGAATCTGGAGAGCGTCGTCGATCTCGGCGCGACGCCGCCCTGTGAGCTGTTCCTCACCGAGGACCGGCTGGACCTGCCCGAACCGGCCTACCCGCTGCACCTGAGGGTGTGCGCCGACTGCTGGCTGGCGCAGATCCCGCCGCTGATCACGCCCGAGGACACCTTCACCGAGTACGCCTACTTCTCCTCCTACTCCACCTCGTGGGTGGAGCACGCCCGCAGGTTCGTCCGGGAGCGGGACCTGGCGCCGGACGCCTTCGTGGTGGAGGTCGCCAGCAACGACGGCTACCTGCTCCAGCACGTCGTCGAGCGGGGCGTGCGGTGCCTGGGCATCGAGCCGTCGGCGAACGTCGGCCAGGCGGCCCGGGACAGGGGGGTCCCGACCCTCACGGCGTTCCTGACCCCGGAGACCGGCGCGGCGGTGCGCGCCGAGCACGGCCCCGCCGACCTCGTCGTCGCCAACAACGTCTACGCGCACATCCCGGACGTCATCGGCTTCACCGAGGGGCTGCGGGCACTGGTGGCCGACGACGGCCTGGTCTCCGTGGAGGTCCAGCACCTGCTGACGCTGATGGAGCTCAACCAGTACGACACGATCTACCACGAGCACTTCCAGTACTACACGGTCGCCTCCGCGCAGCGCGCCCTGGCGAGCGGCGGGCTGACGCTGGTGGACGTGGAGCTGCTCCCCACGCACGGCGGCTCGATCCGGCTGTGGGCGCGGCCCGGCGGCGAGCCCGGCCCCCGGGTGACCGAGGTCCTGGCCCGGGAGAAGGCCGCGGGGCTGCACGAGCTGTCCGGCTACGCCGACTTCGCCGCCCGGGTGGCCAAGGTCCGGCGGGACCTGCTCAGGTTCCTCATCGACGCCGCCGACCAGGGCAAGACCGTGGTCGGGTACGGCGCGCCCGGCAAGGGCAACACGCTGCTCAACCACTGCGGCATCCGGCCCGACCTGCTGGCCTACACCGTGGACCGCAACCCCTACAAGCACGGCAGGTTCACCCCCGGCACCAGGATCCCGATCCTGCCGCCGGAGCGGATCGCCGAGGACCGGCCCGACTACGTGCTGGTCCTGCCGTGGAACCTGCGTGAGGAACTCGTCGAGCAGCTGTCCTACGTCCGCCGGTGGGGCGGCCGGTTGGTCTTTCCGATCCCGACCCTGGAGGTCGTCTCGTGAAGGTGGTCCTCTTCTGCGGCGGGTACGGCACGCGCATGCGCAGCGGCCTCCCCGGGGACCCGCCCAAGCCGATGCAGCTCGTCGGTCCCCGGCCGCTGATCTGGCACGTGATGCGCTACTACGCGCACTACGGCCACACGGAGTTCATCCTCTGCCTGGGGTACGGCGCCGAGCACATCAAGGACTTCTTCCTGAACTACCGGGAGACGACGTCCAACGACTTCATCCTGCGCGGCGGCACCGTCGAGCTGCTCTCCACCGACATCGCCGACTGGTCGATCTCGTTCGTGCAGACGGGGATCGAGTCGCCGATCGGGGAGCGGCTCCGCCGGGTCCGCGAGCACCTCGGCGACGACGAGCTGTTCCTGGCCAACTACGCCGACGTGCTCACCGACGCGCCGCTGCCCGAGATGATCGAGCGGTTCGCCGCCTCCGACGCGGGCGCGTCCATGGTGGTCGTCCCGCCGACGGACACCTTCCACTGCATCGAGGTCGGCGAGAACGGCTCGGTGGGCGGGATCACCCCGGTCAGCGAGATGCCGCTGTGGATCAACGGCGGTTACTTCGTGCTCCGCCAGGAGATCTTCGACCACATCCCGCCCGGCGGCGACCTGGTCGCCGACGGCTGCGCGGAGCTGGCCAAGGCGGGGCGGCTGCTGGCCTACCCGCACCGGGGGTTCTGGAAGCCGACCGACACCGTCAGGGAGCGCGTCGCGCTGAACGAGGCCTACGCGCGCGGCGAGCGCCCGTGGATGGTCTGGGAGAACGACGGGCCGAAGAAGAGCCCGCGCCGACTGGTCGAGCAGGTTTCGTGATGCTCCGGCTGCTCCCCGAGCGCTGCGCGGAGATCCTGGTGCTCGGCGCCCACTGCGACGACGTCCCGATCGGCGCGGGCGGCACGCTCCTGGAGCTGTGCCGGGCCAGCCCGGAGACACGGGTCACGGCGCTCGTGCTGTCCGGCGGGGGCACCGCCAGGGAGGACGAGGAGCGGGCCGCGCTGGCCGCGTTCTGCCCCAAGGCGGAGCTCGACGTGACCGTCCTCGACATCCCGGACGGGCGGCTGCCCACGCACTGGGAACGCGCCAAACAGGCACTGGAGGAGGTGCGGCGCCGGTGCGAGCCGGACGTGGTCTTCGCGCCCTCGCCGCACGACGCGCACCAGGACCACCGGGGGCTGGCCCGGCTGGTGCCCACGGCCTTCCGCGACCACCTGATCCTCGGCTACGAGATCCTCAAGTGGGAGTCCGACCTGGTCCAGCCCAACGTGTTCATGCCGTTGTCGCAGGACGCGCTGCGGGACAAGAGCGCCCTGCTGCACGAGCACTACCCCTCGCAGCACGGGCGGACATGGTTCGACGAGGAGACCTTCCGCGGCCTGGCCAGGGTGCGCGGAGTGCAGTGCCAGAGCCGCTACGCCGAGGCGTTCCACGCGGCGAAACTGACCATCGGCCCCACGAGGTAACCGGGAGACACGGGTGCGCGTTCTACTGACCGGCCATCAGGGATATCTGGGCACGGTGATGGCGTCGGTCCTCACCGCGGCCGGCCACGACGTGGTCGGCCTCGACTCGGGCCTGTTCGCCGCGTGCGTGCTCGGGCCGGAGCCGGCCGACCCCCCGGGGTTCGCCGTGGACCTGCGGGACGCCGGTCCCGAGCACGTCGCCGGTTTCGACGCGGTGATCCATCTCGCCGCGCTCTCCAACGATCCGCTCGGCACGCTGGCCCCCGAGCTGACCTACGACATCAACCACCACGCCTCGGTACGGCTGGCCCGGCTGGCCCGCGAGGCGGGGGTGCGGCGCTTCCTGTACGCCTCCACCTGCTCCGTCTACGGAGCCTCCGGCGGCGACGAGCTCGTCGGCGAGGACGCCCCGCTCCGCCCGGTGACGCCCTACGCCGAGTCCAAGGTCCGGGTGGAGGACGACCTGGCCGAGCTGGCCGACGACGACTTCTCCCCGGTGTTCATGCGCAACGCCACGGCCTTCGGGTTCTCTCCCCGGCTCCGCGCCGACATCGTGCTGAACAACCTGGTGGGCCACGCCGTGCTCTCCGGCCAGGTGAAGGTCCTGTCCGACGGCACGCCGTGGCGGCCCCTGGTGCACGCCGGGGACATCGCCGACGCCTTCGCCGCGGCGCTGGCGGCCCCCCGGGAGGCCGTGCACGCGCGGGCGTTCAACGTGGGCAGCGAGCAGAACAACGTGACCGTCGCGGAGATCGCCGAGACGGTCGCCGAGACCGTGCCCGGATCCGAGCTGGTGATCACCGGGGAGGCCGGGGCCGACCCGCGCTCCTACCGGGTGGACTTCGCCCGGATCCGCGCGGCGCTCCCGGAGCACCAGCCCCGCTGGACGGTCAAGGCCGGGGCGGTCGAGCTGGCCGACGCCTACGAGCGGCACGGGCTGACCCGGGAGAGTTTCGAGCGGCGCTTCACCCGGCTCGCGTGGCTGTCGGAACGGCGGGAGAGCGGGGGGATCTCCCCGGAGCTGCGCCCATGACCGTCGGGGAGGAGATGCACGCGCTGGTGCGCAGGCTCTACCCGATCTGCCGGAGCATCACCGGCGACGGCGTGCGCCGCACGCTGGAGATCATCGCTGAGTCGATCCCGCTGGAGGTCAGCGAGGTGCCCACCGGCACCCAGGTCCTCGACTGGACGGTGCCGCAGGAGTGGAACATCCGCGACGCCTACGTCAAGGACGCCGAGGGCCGCAGGGTGATCGACTTCAACGCCTCGAACCTGCACGTCGTCGGCTACAGCGTCCCGGTGTCGGCCACGATGACCCTCGACGAGCTGCGCGGGCACCTGCACACGCTGCCCGGGCAGCCCGGCCTGGTCCCCTACCGGACCAGCTACTACGTGCCCACGTGGGGCTTCTGCCTGAGCCAGGAGACGCTGGACCGGATGGGCCCCGGGCCGTACGAGGTCGTGATCGACTCGACGCTGGCCGACGGGCACCTGACCTACGGCGAGTACGTGGTGCCGGGGGAGACGGCCGACGAGGTGATCGTCTCCTGTCACACCTGCCATCCCTCGCTGGCCAACGACAACCTGGCGGGGATCGCGGTGGCGGTCGCCCTGGCGCGGAGGCTCGCCGAACGCGGGCCGCGCCACACCTACCGGTTCCTGTTCATGCCCGGGACCATCGGCGCGATCACCTGGTTGGCGCGGAACCGGGAGCGGGTCGACCGGATCAAGCACGGGCTCGTGCTGGCGTGCGCCGGAGACGGCGGCACCCTGACCTACAAGCGGAGCAGGCGCGGCGACGCGAAGATCGACCGGGTGGCGGCCCACGTGCTCCGGGACCGGCCGCACACGATCCTCGACTTCTCGCCGTACGGCTACGACGAACGGCAGTTCGGCTCCCCCGGGTTCAACCTGCCCGTCGGCGGCCTGACCCGCACCACCTACGCCGGATACCCGGAATATCACACCTCGGGGGACAATCCGGACTTCGTACTCCCGGAG
This sequence comes from Planobispora longispora, assembly GCF_016863135.1. Taxonomy (GTDB): domain Bacteria; phylum Actinomycetota; class Actinomycetes; order Streptosporangiales; family Streptosporangiaceae; genus Planobispora; species Planobispora longispora. The sequence goes on along the minus strand of NZ_BOOH01000019.1, from coordinate 431,949 downwards.
GCGATGGCCGACACCCTCGACACCCTCGATGAGATCGTCCGGATCCTCGACACCGACCGTCACTACCTCAACCTCAGCCCGTACGGCGAGCCGCAGCTCGGCCGGCGGGGACTGTACGGCTCGCTGGGCGGGCGCAGCGACACCAAGCAGGCCCAGATGGCCATGCTGTGGGTGCTGAACCTCTCCGACGGAGAGCACTGCCTGCTCGATATCGCACAACGATCGGCACTCCCGTTCGCCACGGTGGCGGACGCGGCACGCGCGCTCGTTAGCGCAGGGCTTCTGAAGGAGAAGTGACATGAGCCAGCTGGATCTCCGGGTCGGAGAGGTGGTCGAGGTCCGGAGCGAGGCCGAGATCCTGGCGACTCTCGACGGGAAGGGGGAGCTGGAGAACCTGCCTTTCATGCCGGAGATGGTGAGGTTCTGCGGGCAGCGGCTCACCGTGCACAAGGTGGCGCACAAGCTGTGCGACACGATCAGCGGCACCGGCATGCGCCGCATGGACCGGGCGGTGCACCTGACCGGGGCGCGCTGCGACGGGTCGGCGCACGGCGGCTGCCAGACGGCCTGCTCGATGTACTGGAAGGAGGCCTGGCTCAGGCGGGTGGAGCCGGGCGCCTCGGACGTCCCGGCTCCCGAGGCCTCCGTGCCGGGACCGGTCTCGGAGGACCGGCTGCTGAAGCTGGTGGAGGCCGCCGCCCGCAAGGAGCCGGGAGCCGACGGTGAGGAGCTCTTCTCCTGCCAGGCCACCGAGCTGCTCCGGGCCGCGCCCGTCTGCCTGCCCTTCCGGAGTCTCGGGCAGTACGCCGTGGACGTCAGGAGCGGCAACGCGGGCGTGCTCGCGACGCTGTCCACGCTCTTCGTCGGGCTGTTCAACCGCTACCAGAAGCTGAGCAGGCGCGTCCTGCCGCGGCGGTTGTGGATCAGGCGCGGCATGGAGTGGGGCTTCGTCCCCGGCGGCCCGCACCGCAAGACCCCGACCGGCTCCCTCGGCCTGCGCCCCGGCGAACTGGTCCGGATCAGGTCCAAGGAGGAGATCGTCGCCACCCTCAACGCCGACCGGCTCAACCGGGGCCTGGGCTTCGAGGAGGAGATGGCGCGTCACTGCGGCAAGGTCGCCCGGGTGCAGGCCCGGGTGGAACGGGCGCTGGATGAGAAGACCGGCAGGCTGCTGACGATGAAGAGCCCGTGCATCTCCCTGGAGGGCATCTTCTGCGACGGCGGCCACAAGCAGAACTGCCCCCGGGAGTTCGTCCCGTTCTGGCGGGAGATCTGGTTGGAACGCGTGGAGGAACCTCTATGACCGAGCTTGTCGAGGTCATCGGTAGACACGGCACCTTGGTCAGGCGGCCGACGGAGGAGGGCGCATGACCGAACCCGCCACGGAGCCCGCGAGGCGGGCCGCCGGCGGTCCCGACGGGGAGCCGGCCCCGGAACCCGCCGTGGAGCACGGCGGCGTGCCCCCGGTTCCCGAGGTGCCGGCGCCCCCGAATCCCGACTCCAAGATCGAGGAGATCGGCGACAAGGCCGGCCGGGGACTGCGCTGGAGCCTGGCCGGCAACCTGGTGATGAAGGCCGGGTCGTTCGTCATGAGCATGGTGCTCGCCCGGCTCCTGGGGGTGGAGGACTTCGGGATCTTCGCGGTGGCGCTGGCCGCGACCCAGTTCGTGATGGTCGTCAAGGACCTGGGCGTGCAGGCGGCGGTCATCCAGTGGCGGGGCAGGTTCGAGGAGATGACGCCCACCGCGACGACGCTCTCCCTGGTGTCGGCGGCCGGGCTGTACGCGATCTTCTGGGTGGCGGCGCCGGGCTTCGCGCGGGCGGCCGGGATCGACGAGGCCACCGGGGTGGTCCGGCTGCTCACCGCGGTCATCCTCGTCGAGGCCGTGACCGCGGTGCGCAGCGCCACCCTGGTCCGCAGGTTCCGGCAGGACCAGCTCACCGTGGCCATCATGGCGGGGTTCGTCGCCCAGGCGGCGGTCTCCATCACGCTGGCCATCGCCGGCGCGGGCCCCTACAGCTTCGCCTGGGGGCAGGTCGCCTCCGCGCTGGTCACCGGGGCGCTGGTGATGATCTTCGCGCGGCTGCCGTACCGGCTCGGCTTCGACCGGGAGGTGGCCGGCCGGCTCTGGCGCTTCGGCCTGCCCTCCGCGGCCGGGCTCGGCCTGGAGGCGGTGCTGATGAACGTGGGCTACGTCATCGTCGGCAACGTCCTCGGCAAGGGGCCGCTCGGTTACTTCCTGCTGGCCTTCAACGTGTCGAGCTGGGTCCCCCTGCTGATCACCAGCGCGGTCCGGTACGTGTCGCTGCCGAGTTTCTCCCGGCTGGCCGAGCACGACGCGGAGGCGCTGCAGGAGGGGGTGCGGCGGGCGGTCCCGCTGCTCTTCTCCTTCGTCGTGCCGATCGCGGTGCTGATGTGGACGCTCGCCCACCCGCTGATCGGGCTGCTGTACGGCGTGAAGTGGGACCAGTCCGCGGGCGTGCTGCGCTTCCTCGTCGTCCTGATGGTCGTGCGGATGCTGACCGCCCTCGCCTTCGACATCCTGACCTCGGTGGGCGCGACCAAGAGCACCGTGTGGCTGAACCTGGGCTGGGGGGCGGCGCTCGTGCCCGCGACCTTCGCCGGCGCCCACCTCGACGGCATCCGCGGCGCGGCGGTCGGGCACGCCCTCGCCGGGGCGGCGGTGGCGCTCCCGCTCGCGCTGCTGGCGCTGAGCAGGGTCGGGGTCGGCTTCCGCCCGATCGTCCCCGAGCTGGTACGGCCCTCGCTCGGCGGCCTGGCGGCCGGGGCGGTCTCCTGGGGGGTGGCCACCGCCCTCGGCGACGACTTCCTCCTCGAACTCGTCGTGGCGGGGGGGAGCGGGCTCGTCGCCTACATCCTGATCGTCGTGCCCAGGGACCGGCTCCGGCGCTACGGCGTGCGGCCCCGGGCGCGGCGGAAACCAAGGAATGACAAGGAAGACAGATGAGACACACCGACGCACTGGTCTCGGTCGGGCTCCCGGTCTACAACGGCGCGGACCGGATGGAGGGGGTGGTCAGGTCGATCCTGGCCCAGGACCACGAGAACCTGGAACTGGTGATCTCCGACAACGCCTCCACGGACCACACCGAGGAGCTCTGCCGGGAGCTGGCGAGGCAGGACAGCCGGATCGTCTACCACCGCCAGCGCGAGAACATCGGCGCGACGAACAACTTCATCTACGTGGGCGAGGTCGCCAACGGCGCCTTCCTGCGCTGGGCCGGTGACGACGACCGGCTGGAACCCTCGTGCGTCTCGCGGTCGATGCGCATGTTCGCCGAGGACGAGCGGCTGATCCTGGTCACCTCGCAGACCTCCTACACCGACCCCGAGGGCGTCACCCGGACGATGCCGTACACCGGCACCGATCTGGGCTCCGACGACCCGGTGACGCGGATGGCGGAGATGCTGCGGCTGCACACCGAGACCTATCTCCTGCTCGACCCGCTGTACGGCGTGATCAGGCGCGAGGCCCTGACGCGCATCCCGCGCCGCAACATGCTCCGCGAGGACGAGGTGCTTGCGATCAAGCTTGCGCTGGCCGGGCCGTGGGGGCACGTGCCGGAGATCCTGTCGCACCGGAACGTCCACCACCGGCGGCTGCCCGCCCTGGTCCCGCACCTCGGGGTGCCCCGCTGGACGGCGCGTTTCGCCACCACGCTCCAGTACCGCGAGATCCTGAACTGGCTGCCCCAGGCAGGTCTCACCCCGCAGGAGCACCGGCGGGCCCGCGCGGTCGTGCTCGGCATGTACATGCTCCGCCAGCGGCGGATCGTGGCGCGGCGCGGCCGAAAGGTGCTGCGCCTGGCCATCGGCCGCCGCTGATCCACCGGGTCCCGACAGGCCGTCCCGCGGGTTTCGGCCGGATCGTCGGGCCACTGTTTCACCGGATTTTGGGACATGAGACTACACCGGATATAGCCTGAATGTAACGGATGCCCTTCGCACTCCGATGGCCAGAAGGTAGGGGAATTCGGGGCGCCCGGGCGTTCTGGTGCGCACAGGACGAGGGGCAACAGATCGCATGGCTTTTTGGAAGATCATATTTGGCCTCCTGCTCCGGCGAGCGGTGGGGCCACCGCTGGTGGCGCTCTCGGTGGCGGTGGGAACGCTCGTTTTCTTCCTCGTTCCCGCGACGTACAGCTCCAGCGCCTTCATGGTGCTGACCACTTCCGCCAAGGGGTGGACGCTCTCCCAGGACCCGACCAAGCCGAACGGCCTGAGCAATCCGCTCCTGCAGTTCAACGACGGCCTGAAGACCACCGCGACCATCCTCATCCAGTCCGTGGGCGCCCCGGACGTGCTCGCGGAGCTGGGCGTCAAGGAGGACGGCGCGGCCGAGGTCACGGTCGACGACGGCCGTACCAACCCCGACATCCTGGACATCAGCGGGCCCTACATCTACGTGCACGTGACGAGCCCCTCGGCGGCCGAGGCGCGGACGATCGTGGGCAAGGTGCAGAAGCGGGTCAACGACGAGCTGATGAAATGGCAGAAGGAGCTCGGCGCCCCGCCCGTCACCTACATCACGGTCGCCGACGTCGTCCCGCCCAGCGCGCCCGAGGCGAGCTACAGCGACAAGGTGCAGCTGGCGGGCGTGGCCACGGTGCTGAGCTTCGTCGGCACGTTCTCCATCGTCTACGCCAGGACGCGCAGGCGCGCCCTCGCCGCCCGGCGGCCGCTCCCCGAGCCCGTGCTCTGGGAGCCGGAGGCCGCGGGGGAGGCGGCGGCGGGCGAGCCCGAACGGCGGGAGCTGCTGCGGATCGGCCGGGAGCCGGGCAGCCCCGGCAAGCAGGAGCAGCCGGAGAGCCGGCCCGCTCCGCGGGAGCCCGCGCGGAAGGTCCCCGTGGGGGAGGAGCAGCCGCGGGAAACCGCCGAGCAGAAGACGACCGCCCGTCCGGAGCCCGTCCGGCATGAGGCCGCCCGGCAGGAGAAGCCGCAGCAGCCGCGGGAAAGCCCCAAGGAAGACCCCAAGAAGGAAGACCCCAAGGAGGAGTCCCCGGTCGTGGTCGTGCTGGACGACGACGACACGCAGGTCTTCATGGCGGTGAAGTCCTACGAGATCCCGCGGAACCGCCCGCCCGGCAACGGCGACGAGCCCGCCCACGCGGGCAAGGAGGGCAAGAACTGGCAGGGGTGAGCACCGGCGGGCGCCGTGTCCACCCCTGATCCGTTCCTACCGGTCCGGCGTCTCGCGCCTCGCGGCCCGGAGGGAGTGCTCGATCGCGGCCAGCCGCACGTCGCGGGGAGTGCCGGAGTGGGACGAGATCATCACACCGACCGAGTCGGGACCCAGCCGCTCGGCGAAGGCCGCGGCCGACTCGTGGTCGAGCGGCGTGCGTTCGTACCAGTTGTGGCAGACCAGCGGGCTGGAGGCCGGACGCGTGTCCAGGACCTCGTCCACGAAGACCCCGTAGACGATGAACTCCGAGATGTGCAGCTGGGAGGTGAACGCCTCCAGCCAGTGGCGGCCGGTCGTCTCGCTGATCCGCCGCTGCATCGCCCGGACGACGACAGGGTCCCAGAACACCAGCGGGCCCACGTAGTCCGGCAGCGGCGGCGGCGGTGCGGCCGGCAGGCCGAGCAGGTCCCGGGCGACCTGGTGCCACAGGACGTGCCGCTCCATCCCGGCGGTCACGGCCCCTTCCTCGCGCAGCAGCGAGAGCGTGCCGTCCACGATGAACCGCTTGCCGCTGGTGGGCCGTACCAGCACCGCGTCGGAGTCGGCCAGCAGCACGACGTCGGCCTCGATCGCCCCCGCGGCGGCGATCTTGGCGGCCTGCTGCATGATCCAGCCGCGGACGGGCGGCCAGGGACGGGCGGCGTTGACCCACACCCCGCCCGGCATGCGCCAGTAGCGGCGCGGGATCAGCTCCGGGTGCGTCCAGATCCGGCAGCGCCTGCCCGCGTACTTGGCGAAGGTGGATTTGTGCGCCGCCGGAACGATCACGTGGTGCACCGTGTCGTCCGAGGTGTTGTCGAGGACCGACCGGTGCAGCTCCGCGAAGAGCTCCGCGTCGGGCTTCCAGCTCGGTGTGATGACGGCCAGTTCGGTCATTCCCGCGGGTCTCCAGTCCTGTGACGTCTGGCGGCGGAAAACGCGGTGAACACCGTATCCGACGTTCTCTGACGATGGGGAGAAATCCGGCTTCCGACTCCGGCGTAACACAACCACGGGGTCGGAGCGATTGCCAAGAGGAGCTTCGGGGAGGGGAACGCATGGATTTCTGGCGGACGACCATGGTCGTCTTCCGGCGGTGGTACGTCACCTTCCCCGCTTTCCTGCTCGGCATCGCCGTGGCCTACGGCGCCTACCAGACGGTCCCGACCACCTACACCTCCTACGCGGTCATGGTCGTGACCATCCCGACCACCGGCGGCAGCGTCTCCGGCGACCCCAAGCAGCCGCTGCTGTACACCAACCCGCTGGCCAACTTCGACCACGGGCTCAGCATGACCGCGAGCCTGCTGATCCAGGCGATGGGGTCGCCGGAGATGGCCGCCGAGCTCGGGCTGCCGCCGGGGGGCGCCACGGGCTACAAGGTCAGCAACGGCGCCAGCAACCCCGAGCTGCTGATCAGCGGTCCCTTCGTGTTCATCGAGGGGGAGAGCACCTCGGCGGAGGCCGCGCAGGACGCCGTACGGCGGGTGATGGAACGGGCGCGGACCGAGCTGGTCGAACGGCAGAACGTGGTGGGCGCGCCGAAGCGGACCTACCTCACCATGACCGACGTGGTGACGCCGACGACGCCCGAGGCCAAGCGGGGCGGCAAGCTGCGCGCCGCCGGGGCCGCGCTGGGCGTCTCCGGCATCCTCAGCCTGTGCGCCGCCTTCGGCGCCGAGAGCTTCGCGAACGCGCGCAGGGAGCGCAGGCGCGCGCGGGCCGGAGGGACCGTGCCGGAGGAGCCGGCCGCGCGTGAACTGGCCGGGCAGCGTTGACGCCGCCACCGGTCCCGGCGCCGCCGATGACGCCCGCCGAGGTGCGGGAGACCCCTTCGCTCCGGTCCCGCCTCGCCGAGCCGCTGCTGCGCCAGCGCGCCGACGCGGCCACCCTGGTGGCGCTGTTCGTCCTCGCCCAGCTGATGATCCCGGCCCGCCTGGTCCTGCGCGGCCTGCCGATCTCGCTGACGCTGGCCGACGTCCTGGGACTGTTCCTCTTCCTGTGCTGGCTCTGCGCCCAGTTCACCACCACGCTGGGGGCGGCCAAGGGACGCATCCCGATCCGGACGGCGCTGTTCGTGTACGGCGTCGGGCACCTGATCATCTACGGCTACACGACGCTGTACTACCTGCCCCAGGACGAGCTGAACCTGGCCGACCACTCCGCGGTGCTGATCGCCGCCAACCTGGGGATGGCGCTGGCGGTGTGCGACGGCGTCCGCGGCCGCGAGCGTCTGGACCTCGTGCTCAAGACCGTGGCGGTCTCCGGGGCCCTCATCTCGGTCATCGGGGGCCTGCAGTTCATGTTCGCCCTCGACCTGACCCAGTACATGGTCCTGCCCGGCCTGCGCCACAACGGGGTCGAGGGCATCGAGACCCTGATCGGCAGGTCCGACTTCAACCGGGTGGCCTCCACCCTGGGGCACCCCATCGAGTTCGGCGTCGTGTGCTCCATGCTCCTCCCGATCGCCGCGCACTACGGATTCCACGCCCGTGACCGGGGACAGCCCGCGGTGCGGTGGTGGGTGTGCACCGGGCTGATCGCCGCCGGCCTGATGTTCTCGGTCTCCCGCTCCGCGGTGCTGGGCCTGGGGAGCGTGGCCCTGGTGCTGCTCCTCGGCTGGCCCGGACGGCGGCGCCTGCAGGCGCTGGGGGCCGTCGCGGCCTTCCTCGTCGTGATCAAATTCCTGGTCCCCGGCCTGCTCGGCACGTTGTTCAACCTGTTCGCGAACCTCGGGTCCGACGACAGCGTGCGCTTCCGCACGCACGACTACTCCTGGGCGCTCGCCGAGATCGAGAAGCGCCCGTGGCTCGGCCGGGGGGTCGGCACCTGGTACGCCCCCAAACACCAGGTCTTCGACAACCAGTACCTGCTCACGCTGGTGGAGGCCGGGGCCGTCGGGCTGGCGCTGTTCGTCGGCGTCGCCCTGTGCGGCATGACCGTGGCGCTCAGGATCCGCGCCCGCAGCGCGGACCCCCGCGACCGCAACCTGGCCCTCACGCTCGCCGCCTGCCTGCTGGTCCCGCTGGTCTGCGCGGCGACCTTCGACCTGCTGTCGTATCCCGCGGTGACCGCGCTGATGTTCCTCCTCGTCGGCGCGACCGGTGCCCTCCACCGCGCCACGAAGGAGAACCCCGTTCCCGTCACGTCCTAGTCCGGGGTCCGCCCGCTCCCGCCGGGGGGCTGGCGGGAGCGGGCGGAGCCGAGGGTCACCCCGGCTGGCCGGGCGGTTCCGCTAGGTGCAGTTCAGCGGGCCGACGACCGAGGTGATCCGGTACTTGCTGTCGATCTTGACCAGCTTGTTCCCGGAGAAGTCCACCTTGCCGCAGTCGACGACGAGCGGGCCGTACTCCCAGGAATCGTGGACGACGCTGTTGTTCTTCATGACCTGCTTCCCGCTGGCGTGCAGCAGGCGCATGCTGTACGTCCCGCCCATCACCAGGTTCGAGGTGACCTCCACGTCCACCGTTCCGGTGTCGACGAGGAAGATCGGCGAGGTCACGTCCTTGGCGTAGCGCTGGTCGAAGGTGTTGTGGTGGACCACCAGTCCCTTGCCGGCGCCGATGGTCTGGATGCCGTCGCCGTGGTCGCCGGGGTTGGAGCACAGCAGGATGTAGGAGTCCTCGATGCGGACGTTGTCGCCGGAGACGCTGAAGCCGTCGCCGTGGCCGCGGATGTGCACCCGCTTGGCGGTGAAGTCCGCGGTCTGGATGCCGGGCGCGGTCAGGCAGCCCTTCTCCGGGCCGACGGTGGAGTCGGTGATGGTGAACGAGTACGTCTTGCGCGAGTACTCGTCCTGCACGCCCCCGTCGATCCGGCTGTTCTTGATCACCACGTCGTGCGCGGTGACCAGCAGGTCACCGGGGATGTGCACGCCGTCCAGGACGGTGCCGTCCTTGGTGACCCGGTAGGCGTCGTAGTAGTTCGGCTTCAGCGTCGTCAGCTTGGTGCCGGGCGGCACGCCCGTGCAGTCGGGGGTCGGGTGGTTCGGGCAGCCGCCGTTGCCCGGGGGCGGGTCGATCGTCGGGGTCTGGGTGGGGGTGAAGGTCACGGTGGGCGTCGGCTTGGGCGTGGCCGTCACCGTGATCGTGGGGGTCGGGGTCACGCTGAGGGTCGGGTCCGGAGCGGCCGTCCGGGACGGGGTGACCGTCGGCGTCGGCGTCGGCGTGGGAGTCGGTGTCGGTGTGGGAGTCGGGGTCGGGGTGCTCGTCTCCGTCGCCGTGGGGGTCGGGGTCACGCTGAGGGTCGGGTCCGGAGCGGCCGTCTGGGACGAGGTGGCGGTCGCGGTCGGATCCGTGGTGGCGGTGGTGGTGACCGTGGGGCTCACGGTGGCCGTGGGGTCCGGCGTGAGCGTCGGAAGCGCCGTGTCTGTCGGGTCGGGCCCCGGCTCCACCGGGGGATTCGTCCCCGCGGTGGGGGTCGCGCTCGCCGTCGGGCCCCCGGGCTTCAGCGTGGGGAGCGGCTTGGGCGTGACGCGGCGCCAGCGGAAGATGACGTCCACCCAGTAGTTGTAGTTCTTGGGATTCCACCGGTCGGGGAAGGCGCCCTTGCGGTACGTGTAGACCCCGGCTCCGCGCGGAGCGGTGCTCAGCGGCCCCGAGACGGTTTTCTCCGTGCTCTTGCTGCCGACGAACATCCCGCCCCGGGTGTGGTAGGACACGGTGTACGTCTGCCCGGCCTGTACCCGCACGGGCGTGGTGAAGCGGGCCTCCTGCCAGCCGGAGGGGCTGGTCCTGCCGAAGGAGACGCGCGCGAGCCGGCTCCCGGACTCGCTCCAGAGGCTGCCGGTGTAGGAGCCCTTGGCCCCCTTGGGCTTGTAGAACCGGACTCCCGCGACCCAGCCGTCCTCTCCGGCGGTGAAGCGCGTGCCCAGCTCGACCGGGGCCCCTGAGTAGGAGGCCGCCTTCTTCAGCCGCGGGGCGTCCGGCCACAGGGACGTCTCGGCGTCCTCCTCGACGGCGGCGAGGACGGCCGGGCTGGACGGGGGCGGCGCCGGGGGATCGTCGTCGCTCGTCGCGATCATGATCGCGGGGACTCCGCCGAGAAGGACGCAGGCCAGAGCGACGCCGAGGCCTAATCGTGACGACCGGCGACGGTGCGGCCCGCGGATGCCGCCCCTGCCCCGGCCGGAGGAATGCGCACCAGGCATGATCCTGACCTCCGCGCCGAATCACATTCGGCTCGACAACATGTTCAGTAGATCCAAGTGCCGAGGGTCATTGTTACGGTTGTGACAGCCAGTCGTCATTATTATCGTGGATAGATACCCATAAAGATGCGTAAGAGCGATTAGCCGTATTACTGGTCTAAAATCTGCATTTGTCCTTTATTGATGACCGCGTGGACGGGTCGTCACTCGCACTTCAGCGGGCTCACGACCGAGGTGATCCGGTAGTCGTCGTCGATCGTGACGAGCTTGTTCCCGGAGAAGTCCACCTTGGCGCAGTCGACGACGAGCGGGCCGTACTCCCACGACTTGTCGACCACGCTGTTGTCCTTCATGACCTGCTTCCCGCGGGCGTGCAGCAGGCGCATGCTGTACGTCCCGCCCATCACCAGGTTCGAGGTGACCTCCACGTCCACCGTGCCCGGATCGACGAGGAAGATCGGCGAGGTCACGTCCTTGGCGTAGCGCTGGTCGAACGTGGTGTGGTGGACCACCAGTCCCTTGCCGGCCCCGATGGTCTGGATGCCGTCGCCGTGGTCGCCGGGGTTGGAACAGAGGATGACGTAGGAGTCCTCGATGCGGACGTTGTCGCCGGAGACGCTGAAGCCGTCGCCGTGGCCGCGGATGTGCACCCGCTTGGCGGTGAAGTCCGCGGTCTGGATGCCGGGCGCGGTCAGGCAGCCCTTCTCCGGGCCGACGGTGGAGTCGGTGATGGTGAACGAGTAGCCCTTGTTCTCGTACCAGTCCTGCACGCCGCCGTCGATCCGGCTGTTCTTGATCACCACGTCGTGCGCGGTGATCAGCAGATCGCCGGAGACGTGCACGCCGTCCAGGACGGTGCCGTCCTTGGTGACCCGGTAGGTGCCGCCGGCGTAGTTCGGCTTCAGCCTGCGCAGCTCGGTGCCGGGCGGCACGCCCGTGCAGGCCGGGGTCGGGTGGTTCGGGCAGCCCTCCGGCCCCGCGCTCGGCGTGGCCGGCGGCGTGGCCGACGGCGTCGTCCCGGGCGTGGACGTCGGCGTGCCCGGCCGCGGGGTCGAGCCGCCGGAGGGCCGTGACTCGGTGCAGGCCGCCAGGAACAGCACGAGGACGATCACGGACGGGAACAGGCGGCGCATGGGTGGTTCCTTTCAGAGCCGCTCGCGCAGCCGCGCCCATGACCCGGCGGCCAGGTCGCGCTCGCTGATCGCGGAGACCGGCAGCGGCCAGTGGATCTTCAATTCGGGGTCGTCGTAGCGGACCGACAGGTCCTCGGCGGGGTCGTGCTCCCGGTCGATGCGGTAGCAGACGTCGGTCTGCCCGGTCAGGGCCTGGAAGCCGTGCAGCAGCCCGGGAGGGACGTAGAGCGTGATGAAGCTCGTGTCGTCCAGGACCACGGACATCTGCTCGCCGAAGGTCGGCGAGTGCGGCCGCGCGTCGACGAGCACGTCGTGCACCGCCCCGCGGGCGCACCGGACGAGCTTGGCCTCGCCCCGCCCCGACCGGCCGTGCATGCCCCGGACCGTGCCCTGCCGCGAGCGCGACTGGCTGTCCTGGATGAAACGGGCGGCGTCCAGCCCGTGCTCCGCCGCGACCGCCGCGTCGAAGGTCCGGGTGAACAGGCCGCGGTCGTCCCGGTGCGGGGCGGGCACGAACAGCAGCACCCCGTCGAGCGCGGCTCGTTCGACTCTCATGGTGTCCCTCCGTCCGCCCGGCGGCTCGTCCCGGTGATCGCTCCGCTGCCAGTGTCCCCGCCCGGCCCGCCGGCCGCATCCGAATCCGCCCGGCTGCTCGTATCCGTGGCCCAGGCGACCGGCGCGTCCGGAGAACCCCGGCGGCGCGCCAGCACCCGGTCGGCGAGCTGGACGGCCAGGTAGCAGACCGCGTCCAACGGGCTCACCGACCGCGCGGCCAGCAGCGCGCCCAGCGAGCGCAGGCCCAGCCGGCCCTGCGCGGGACGGCCGAGGGCCTCCAGCTGCCGGTTGCCGAGCCGTACCCGGACCCGGCGGCGCAGGTGCGCGCGGACGGTGCGCGCCGGGCGGACCACCGAACGGGCACCGGGCACCGCCCGCCGTTCGGCGGGTGTGAAGCTCCGGTGCACCCACTCGTCGTCGCAGACCACGTCGGGCAGCGGGAAGGCCCTGGCGTGGCCGGCCTCGGAGAGCGCGTAGACGCCCGCCCCGGCCAGGGCCCGGTGCGGGGCGACCATCAGGTCGTGCACCCGGTGGACCCGCCTGGCCGTACGGCTCGCGCCGCGCAGGTCCCACTCGGGGACCGGCGCGCAGGCCAGGACCCCGGGCCGGCCGAGCTCCGCGATCAGCGCGCGGGCCGAGTCCGACGGCAGTTCGACGTCCGCGTCGAGGTAGATCCGGGGGAAGACGCGGCACTCCGCGTCGCCCAGGGCCAGGGCGTTCACCTTGCCGGGCACGGGCGTCTCGACCACCCGCACGCCCGCGGCGCGGGCCACGTCCGCGGTGCGGTCGGTGCAGGCGTTGGCGACGACGACGACGTCCAGCTCGCCGGGCTCCGTCCCGGCCAGCAGCCCGTCCAGGCAGCGGCGGAGCACGCCCTCCTCGTTGTGCGCCGGGATCACCACGGAGGCGCTGTGCGCCGGGATCGCCGCGGAGACCGGCTCAGCCACGCGCCGCCTCGGACTCGGCTCCGGACGCCGTGCGGGGCCGCGCCCCGGCGGCCTTCCCGGCCGCCGCCCCGTACGCGGCCAGCAGCGCCTTCTTCGAGTGCTCCCAGGAGAGCGCGCCGCTGACCCGCTCCAGGCCGATCTCGCCCATCCGGCGCCGCTCGGCGGGGTCGTCGAGCAGCCGGGCGATCAGCTTGGCGAACTCCGAGACGTCGTCGGCCGGCGCGTACAGCGCCGCCTCCCCGGCCGAGACCCGCGCCTCGCGCAGCTCGAAGGAGACGATCGGCCGGGCCATCGCCATGTACTCCATGATCTTGTTCATCGTGGAGACGTCGTTGAGCGGGTTGAGCGGGTCGGGCGAGAGGCAGACGTCGGCGGTGGACAGGTAGCGCAGCAGGTCGGCGTCCGGGATGCGGCCGGTGAACTCGACGCAGTCGGACAGGCCCAGCTCCCGCGTGAGGGCGACCATGGCGTCGAAGGTGTCGCCGCCGCCGACGAACACCGCGTGCCAGTCCGTACGGCCCACCTCGTCGCGGAGGCTCGCCAGCGCCCGCAGCGCGTAGTCGACGCCGTCCTGCGGTCCCATCACGCCCAGGTAGCACAGCAGATGCGGCTTGCCCCGCTTGGCCGACTCGTCCGGGGGAACCTGGTGGAAACGCTCGACCTGGGGGGCGCTGCGCACCACGAACACGTCCTTCGGGCGCTTGCGGCCCCGGGAGATCGCGACCTGCCGGTAGCTCTCGTTGGTCGCGATGACCACGTCGGCCGCCCGGTAGGTGCGCCGCTCCAGATCGCACACCGCCCGGTAGAGGAAGTCCTGGCCGCGGCCGAACCGGGACAGGTAGAGCTCGGGCACGAGGTCGTGCTGGTCGAAGACGAACGCGGCGCCGCGCCGCTTGAGCCCCTTGGCCACGAGGTAGAGCAGGTCGGGCGGGTTGCAGGCGTGCACCACGTCGACCTTGCCGACCTTCCTGGCCAGGCGGAAGGTGTGCCAGAGCGCCGCGCCGTACTCCCGCAGATAGCCGAGCGGGCCGCCGGTGGCCGCACGCAGCGGGTAGCGGTGGACGGCGATGCCGTCGATCACGGCCTCGGGCTCGGTGTCCTGCTTGGCGCCCTGCGGGCAGATGACGTGCACCTCCCAGCCGGCGTCGCGCAGCGCCGTGCTCTCCTGCCACACCCGCCGGTCCATGGGCACCGAGAGGTTCTCGACGAGGATGAGCGCTCTGCCCGCCGTGCTGTCAGGCGCGTTGCCGACCGTGTTACCAGCCAAGGCCCACGTATCCAGGGTGTGCCCGGCGCGCTTCGGCGTCGGGGAGACGGACGAGGTCGACGATGGGGCGGTCCCCGGCGGCGGCGAGCGCCGCCTGCACCTCGGGCTCCTTGCTCCCGACGACGCAGACCTCGGCGTGCGCGAGCACGTCCTCGGCGGAGTCGGTCAGCAGGTCGCCCAGGTGGGGTAACCGCTCCTCGATGTACTCCCGGTTGGCGCCCATCAGGCGCGACAACGAGACGTTGGCGTCGTAGACGCGCAGGTCGTAGCCCTTGCCGATGAGCCGTTCGGCGAGCTCCACCAGCGGGCTCTCCCGCAGGTCGTCGGTGCCGGGCTTGAACGACAGCCCGAACATCCCGACCTTGCGCCGCCCGCTGGCGGTGACGAGCTCGAACGCCCGCCGCAGATGGTCGTCGTTGGAGGGCAGGATGTGGGAGAGCAGCGGCACCGAGACGTCGGCGCGCCGGGCCGCGTAGACCAGGCCGCGCAGGTCCTTGGGCAGGCACGAGCCGCCGAAGGCGAAGCCGGGCCGCAGGTAGGCGGGGCTGATGTTCAGCTTGCGGTCGGCCAGGAAGACGTCCATCACGCGGTGCGAGTCGAGCCCCAGGGCCTGGCAGATCGCCCCCAGCTCGTTGGCGAAGGCGATCTTCAGTCCGTGGAAGGAGTTGTCGGCGTACTTGGTCATCTCGGCCACCGGGATCGGCACCCGGAAGACGTCGCCGGGCAGGCCCTCGTAGAGCGCGGCCACCATGTCTCCGGCGGCCGGATCGGACTCGCCGATGACCGTCTTGGGCGGGTCGAAGAAGTCGCGGACGCTCGTTCCCTCGCGGAGGAACTCGGGGTTGACGGCCACGCCGAAGTCCGCCCCCGCGGTCATCCCCGAGGAGCGTTCCAGGATCGGGATGAGCAGGCCCTCGCAGGTCCCGGGGAGCATCGTGCTCCGGAAGACGACCGTGTGCCGGTCGCCGCGGCCGGCCAGGGCCCGGCCGATCTCCTCGGACACCCGCTCCAGGTAGACGGTGGAGAGGCTGCCGTTGGGGGCCGACGGCGTGCCGACGCAGACCAGTGAGATCTCGGTGGAGGCGACCGCCTCGGCGACGTCGGCGGTGGCGCGCAGCGCGCCGGAGTCCACCGTCTCGGCGACCAGCTCGCCGATCCGCTCCTCGACCACCGGCGTGCGGCCCCCGTTGATGAGGTCGATCTTCGTCTGGTTGACGTCGACCCCGATGACCTCATGTCCTCGTGCGGCCAGGCAGGCGGCGGAGACGCAGCCGACGTACCCCAGCCCGAAGACACTGATCTTCATGCGCACTGCCCTTCGTCGTGTCACCCACCCGTTGATCACGCGAAGTCATGGGGCTGTCGTGCCGTCCGGGCCCCACCTCGCCCCTATATGTCGGCGATCACTGAGGGAGCGTTACACGCCGAAGACCCGGATCGACGGGCTCCTCCCGTTCAGCCTGGCAGGCTCTGCATCCGGCGCGACGGCCGGAACAGCGCGGCCACCGCGGCGCGCGACGTGCGCCGGCCGGCCAGCGCGCGCAGCATCTCACCGAGGGTCACCGCGGCGTGGTAGGCGAACGAGGCCACCGGGCCCCGGCGGCGGCGGAACAGCAGCACCTTGTTGACCGCGAGCAGGGAGGCGAGCATGGGACTGACCTTGGCGTCGCCGCCGATGTGCTCCACCACCGCCGACGGCTCGTACCAGAGCGCCCACCCCCGGTCCGCGGCGCGCAGCGCGAACTCGGTCTCCTCGCTGTAGAGCAGGAACGACTCGTCCCACGGGCCGATCTCGCGCAGCGCCCGCGCGGAGATGAGCATGGCCGCGCCGGTCGACCAGTCCGCCGGTCCCGGCCGCTCGTACCGGAGCGGGTCCGTGATCACCTCGCCCAGGGTCCCGACGCGGCCCGCCAGCCGTCCGCCGATCAGCGCCTCCGCGATCGCCCCCCGCACGGTCGGCGTCCTGCGCAGGGACGGGTGCACGTGGCCGCCGGGATCGACGATGCGGGGCGCGGCGATGCCGCGGCCGGGCTCGCGCAGGGCGTCGGAGAGCGGGGCGAGCATCCCGGGCCGGAGGCGGCAGTCGGGGTTGAGCACCAGCACCGCGTCGAGCCCGTCCAGGTCCAAGGTCCGCGTCCCGGCGTTGATCGCGGCGGCGTAGCCGGCGTTCCTGCCGGTCTGCACGACCCTGACCGGCAGGAGGGCGTCCTCCGCGCCGGTCCGGCCCGCGGCCTCGGCGATCGCGACCGAGTCGTCCTTCGAGGCGTTGTCGGCCACCACGACCTCGGTCAGGTGGGTGCCGCGCGCTCCCTCTGCGAGGGAGGCGAGGCAGCCCGGCAGCACTTTCGCGCTGTTGTACGTGACGACCACGATCGCGATCCGTGCGGGTCGGGATATCAGCATGACGCGGAGTATTCACCGGGAAAGGGCTGTAACGAAAGTATTTCGCGCGCACGATGAGCATTCGTAGGGCCGCCGCAGGGGGCCGGGCATTCGGCCGCGCGTTCGCAGGCCGTGACGAGGACGGATGGAGAATCACCGTGCAGGACGTCGAGCAGTTCACTTTCCGCCGGGAGGATCTGCTCCCGATGGCGGACCGTTTGCGCCCGCAGTTCCTGGACGCGTCACCGTTCCGGCACATCGTGATCGACGACTTCCTCCCGCCCGCCGTCCTCGAACCCGTGCTCGCGGAGTTCCCCGAGCCCCGGGACGTCGAATGGCAGCAGTTCGACAGCGCCAGGGAGGTGAAGCTGGCGCTGGCCGACACCGAGCGCATGGGCCCCGCCACCCGCCACCTGCTCGCCGAGTTCAACAGCCAGGTCTTCGTCGACTTCTTGGAACGTTTGACCGGCATCGAGCAGCTCGTCCCCGACCCCCACTACGAGGGCGGCGGGCTGCACCAGATCCGTCCCGGCGGCTTCCTCAAGGTGCACGTGGACTTCAACCGGCACCGCCGGCTCAACCTCGACCGTCGGCTCAACGGCCTGCTCTACCTGAACAAGGACTGGGAGGAGAGCTACGGCGGCCACCTGCAGCTGTGGGACAAGGAGATGACCAAGTGCGAGCACGCCATCCTGCCGGTGTTCAACAGGTTCGTCCTGTTCGCCACCACGGATGACGCCAACCATGGTCACCCCGACCCGCTGACCTGCCCGGAGGACCGGGCCCGCCGGTCGATGGCGCTGTACTACTACTCCAACGGCCGCCCGGCCGAGGAGGTCACCGACGACCACACCACCGTCTTCAAGCAGCGCCCGGGCGAGTCCTGGAAGAGCAATCTCCGGCAGGTCGCCAAGCGATGGACCCCGCCCGCCCTGGTGGACCTGGCCTCCCGGCGCAAGGACTAGGCAACCGGCGGTGGGGGAGCCCCGGCTGAGACTGACCTATCTCGACGGCATCCGGGCGATCGCCGCGATGTTCGTCGCGGTCCACCACATCTGGCTGGGCGTCTGGGAGGACTTCCCCGCCAACAGCGGCCCCTGGTGGACCGGCTGGCTGCTCTACGGCCACATCGCCGTGGCCGTCTTCATCGTGCTGTCGGGCTTCTCGCTGGCGATCGAACCGGTCAGGCACGAAGGGCGGATGCGCGGCGGGGCGCGGCGGTTCTTCCGCCGCCGGGCCTGGCGCATCCTGCCCGCCTACTGGGCGGCGCTGGCCTTCTCGATCATCATGATCGCGGTCAGGAACCACGAGCTGCTCGGCCCCGACGGGACGGTGGTCGGACACCAGCCCGTCACGGTCAAGTCCGTGGTCGTCCACGGACTGCTGCTCCAGGACGTCATCGGCAGCCCGTCGCCCAACGGCGCGTTCTGGTCCATCGCCATCGAGTGGCAGATCTACTTCCTGTTCCCGCTGCTGCTGTGGTGGCAGCGCCGGTTCACGGCCCGCTGGCTGGTGCTCGCCACCCTCGCCGCCGTGATCTTCAGTCAGTACGTCTCGCTGCAGTTCGACGTCCTGTCCCCGATCCAGGGCCTCACCCCGCAGTTCCTCGCCCTGTTCGTGTTCGGCATGGTCGCGGCCAACGTCCTGAACGGCCCGCCCCGGCCCCGGCGGTGGGCGATGATCGGCGCGGGGGCCGGCGCGGCGCTCCTGATCGCCTACGCCTGGATCGCCGGCTCGGTCACGGTGGTGGAGAACTTCTTCTGGGTGGACCTGGCCGCGGGAGTCTGCACGGCGCTGCTCCTGACCGGTCTGGTCCACGCGCGCAGAAGCCGCCTGCGCTCCTTCTTCCAGACCCGCTTCCTCCGCTGGACCGGTCGTTTCTCCTACAGCATCTACCTGGTGCACTCGCCCATCCTGCTGACCCTGTGGCACTTCGCCGTGCTGCCCATGCGGCTGGACCCGGTGCCCCGCTTCCTGGTCATGCTGGCTCTCGGCATGCCCGCTGTGATCTTCGGCTCCTGGCTGTTCTCGCGCCTGTTCGAGGAGCCCTTCCTGCGCCACCGCAGCTGGCAGGGGCTCCGCGAGGCGGCCGCGGCCAGGGTCGCCGCGGCCAGGCTCGCCGTGTCCGGGCGTGTCCCGCACCGGGCGCCCGGGACCGGGGTCGCCGATCCCGAGGCGTCGCTGGTCCCCGAGGAGCGCTGATCTCGGGAGCGTCGTCCCCGGGGAACCTGTCGGGAAGCGTCAGCCGTCGTCCGTGTGCCCGTCCGCGTACCAGGCCACGGTCCGCTTCAGGCCCTCCTCCAGCTCGACGGTGGAGCGCCAGCCGAGCACGGCGGCGGCCGGGCCGGGATCGGCGGTCTGCGGGATGTCCAGCGGCCGGTCGGAGACCTCCCCGAACCGGGGCCGTGCCGGGCCGCCGATGATGCGGGACAGCAGCTCGACGACCTCCCGGACCGAGACGCTCGTGCCCGTGCCGACGTCGAAGCCCTCCCCGACGGCCTCGCCCCTGTCGTAGGCGGCGACGAACGCGTCGACGACGTCGTCGACGTAGATCCAGTCGGCGAGCTTGGCGCCGCTGGTGAGCGAGGGCTCCTCACCGCGGAGCAGCGAGAGCGTCACGTACGGCACCAGCTTGGCGGTGTCCCGCTGGCCGGGGCCGTACACCATCGTGGGCCGCAGGATCGTGCACGGCACGTTCCACAGCCTGTGGAAGAGCTGGGCGTATCCGCTCGCGGCCCATTTGGCCATCGCGTACGGCGAGGGAGGGAAAGCCTGGCCGTTGCCCGGCCGGGGCTCCTCCGCGGACCCGGTGAGCAGCACCGTGGTGTCCGGCCGGTCCGCGGCCGCCGACAGCACGTTGACCGTGCTGGCGAGGTTGCTCTCCAGCGTGGGCAGGACGACGTCGCGGTGCCTGGCGCCGTTCACCTCGCTGGCGAGGTGGATCACGACGTCGGGGCGGACGGAGCCGAAGAGCTTGGCGGTGGCGTCCGTGTCGCGCAGGTCGGCGCGGTGCCAGGTCTCGCCGTGCCCGGCGGCTCTGGGGCGGCGGCTGACCGCGTGCACCTCGGCGCCCAGCTCGCTCAGCCGCCTGGCCAGATGGGACCCGATGAATCCGGCGGCGCCGGTCACCAGCGCCCGGCTGCCCGCCCAACGGGAGCGCCGCTGCTCCTCGAACCCGGCAGCGCTCGGAACCGTGTCTTCCATGGACTTCCTTCCACTCAATTCAGATGGGATATGTGGGGAAGGAGGTCGTGGAGGAGCTCGGGAAGAGGGGGACGGCCGGTGACGGGCGGCGCGTCTTCGCGGGCGGTCCCGTCCGGCTGAACGCGGTCTTCGGCGGACCGCCCTGCGGCGCCGCGACTCCCGGCCGGGCGTCGGGCTCCGGCGGATCCACGGCGCCCGCGGCCGGTGGGAGAGGACGCAGACGCTCCGGGGCGCGGGGGGACGGGGCGGGCGGTTGCGGGCCCCGTGCGCGAGACGGCGCTGACGGCCGTTGCAGCCGGCCGCCTCGTCGGTCTCCACCGGCGCCTGCTCGGTGGAGACCGGCCCGCCCGGCGCGGACGGCAGGGCGGGGAAGGCGCTCGACGGCAGCCCTGAAAACGCCATGACGACCAGGAGGGCCACGGCGAGGTGGTGGAGCAAGGCGCGGGAGAGCACGCGATGTCTCCGTAGGGGTCGACTGCTGCCGGCCGCTACGGAGGCATCGTGCAGACCCCGGAGTTAGCCGATCCGCCAAGTGTCTCCGGCGAGGAGCAGGTTGTCCAGATCGCCGGGGCCGCTCTGCGCGACGGCCTCCTCCAGCTGCGTCGCCATCAGCTCGTCGTAGGACGGGCGGTCGACGCTCCGGAAGATCCCGATCGGGACGTGCTCGAAGGCGGGCTCGTCCAGCCGGGACAGCGCGAAGGCCAGCGACGGGTCGGCGCGGTGCGCGTCGTGGACGAGGATCTCCTCCTCGCGCACCGACGCCCGCTCGACGACCTCGATGCCGCCGTCGGCCGCCCGCCGTACCGCCTTGGAGGCCGAGACGATGGGCTGCCCGTGCTCCAGGCGCAGCGTGATGTCGTCACGCTGCTCGGGGTCCTTGAGCTGGTCGAAGGCGCCGTCGTTGAAGATGTTGCAGTTCTGGTAGATCTCCACCAGCGAGGTGCCGTTGTGCTCGGCGGCCTCGCGCAGCACCGACTGCAGGTGCTTGCGGTCGGAGTCGATGGTCCGGGCCACGAAGGAGGCCTCGGCGCCGAGCGCCAGCGAGATCGGGTTGAACGGCTTGTCCAGCGAGCCCATCGGGGTGGACTTCGTGATCTTGCCGACCTCGGAGGTGGGGGAGTACTGGCCCTTGGTCAGACCGTAGATCCTGTTGTTGAACAGCAGGATGTTCAGGTTGACGTTGCGGCGCAGCGCGTGGATCAGGTGGTTGCCGCCGATGGACAGCGAGTCGCCGTCACCGGTGATCACCCACACGCTCAGGTCGGGGCGCGAGGCGGCCAGGCCGGTGGCGATCGCCGGGGCGCGGCCGTGGATGGAGTGGAACCCGTAGGTGTTCATGTAGTACGGGAACCGGGAGGAGCAGCCGATGCCCGAGACGAACACCATGTTCTCGCGCTTGAGGCCGAGCTCCGGGACGAACGACTGCACCGCGGCCAGGATCGCGTAGTCACCGCAGCCCGGGCACCAGCGCACCTCCTGGTCGGACTTGTAGTCCTTCATGGTCTGCTTGGCGTCGGACTTGGGGACCAGGGACAGGCCCCTGCCGTTGACGAGCTCACTCACTGTCGATCACGTCCTGGATCACGCCGGCCAGTTCCTCGGCCTTGAACGGAAGCCCGCGCACGCGGTTGTAGCTGATGATGTCGACCAGGAAGCGGGCGCGCAGCAGCAGCGCGAGCTGGCCGAGGTTGATCTCCGGGAGCAGCACCTTGTCGTAGGACTTCAGCACCTCGCCGGTGTTGGCCGGCAGCGGGTTGAGGTGCCGCAGGTGCGCCTGGGCGACCTTCCCGCCGGACTTGCGGATGCGCCGCACGGCCGCCGCGATCGGGCCGTAGGTCGAGCCCCAGCCCAGCACGAGCACGCGGGCGTCGCCGTCGGGGTCGTCGACCTCCAGCGCCGGGATGTCCTTGGCGATCCCGTCGATCTTGGCCTGACGGAGCCGGACCATGCGGTCGTGGTTGTCGGGATCGTAGGAGATGTTGCCGGTGCCGTCGGCCTTCTCGATGCCGCCGATGCGGTGCTCCAGGCCCGCGGTGCCCGGGACGGCCCAGGGGCGGGCCAGCGTCTCGGGGTCGCGCTTGAACGGCAGGAACGCCTCGCCGTCGTTCGGCTCGGTGGCGAACGGGACGGAGATGTCCGGCAGCTCGGCGGCGCTGGGCACCTTCCACGGCTCGGAGCCGTTGGCCAGGTAGCCGTCGGACAGCAGCATGACCGGCGTGCGGTACTTCACCGCGAGCCGGGCCGCCTCGACGGCCGCGTCGAAGCAGTCGCTCGGCGACATGGCGGCGACGACCGGGAGCGGCGACTCGCCGTTGCGGCCGAACATGGCCATGAGCAGGTCGGTCTGCTCGGTCTTGGTCGGCATGCCGGTCGACGGGCCCGCGCGCTGCACGTCCACCACGATCAGCGGCAGCTCGGTGGTGACGGCCAGGCCGACGGTCTCGGCCTTCAGCGCCACGCCGGGGCCGGAGGTCGTGGTGACGCCCAGCGCCCCGCCGAAGGACGCGCCGAGGGCCGCGCCGACGCCCGCGATCTCGTCCTCGGCCTGGAAGGTGCGGATGCCGAACCGCTTGTGCCTGGAGAGCTCGTGCAGGATGTCCGAGGCCGGGGTGATCGGGTAGGACCCGAGGAACAGCGGGAGCTTCGACTGCACGCTCGCGGCGATCAGACCGTAGGCCAGAGCCTGGTTGCCGGAGATGTTGCGGTAGACGCCCGGGGGCAGCTGCGCGGGCTTGACCTCGTAGGAGACCGAGAAGGACTCGGTGGTCTCGCCGTAGTTCCAGCCCGCGGTGAAGGCCGCGATGTTGGCCTTGGCGATGTCGGGCTTCTTGGCGAACTTGGTCTCCAGGAACGAGATCGTCGCCTCGGTGGGCCGGTGGTAGAGCCAGCTCAGCAGACCGAGGGCGAACATGTTCTTGGAGCGCTCGGCGTCCTTCTTGGAGAGGTCGAAGTCCTCCAGCGCCTTGACCGTCAGAGAGGTCAGCGGCACCGGGTGGACCCGCCACTCGGCCAGCGAGCCGTCCTCCAGCGGGTTGGCGTCGTAGCCGACCTTCTGCAGGTTGCGCTTGGTGAACTCGTCGGTGTTGGCGATGATGTCGGCGCCGCGCGGCAGGTCGCCGAGGTTGGCCTTGAGCGCGGCGGGGTTCATCGCGACCAGGACGTTGGGAGCGTCACCGGGGGTGAGGATGTCGTGGTCGGCGAAGTGGAGCTGGAAGCTCGACACGCCCGGCAGGGTGCCTGCGGGGGCGCGGATCTCCGCGGGGAAGTTGGGGAGGGTGGAGAGGTCGTTGCCGAACTCCGCCGTTCCGGCAGTGAAGCGATCACCCGTGAGCTGCATGCCGTCGCCGGAGTCGCCGGCGAAACGGATGATCACGCGGTCGAGTTGCTGAACCTGCTTCGTCACAGCTCAGTCCTCCTCGACGCGCCAGGGCGCCGTTGCTGATGGCAAGTTCTTCATTTCCATGCTAGATCCCTCAGGGTCACGCGGCGGTCTTCGCGTTCCACTCGGCGGAGGAGTGTGACGTATGTCGCATATCCTCGGCGGGCCGCAGCGGTGTGGACGTGGGGCGCTGGGGCGTCCGCCCGGGCGCGGGGACGCCGGGGGTGGGTCACGGACGCGGGCGGTCGGCCCGACACAGCCCGGAAGCGAGCCGGCACAGATCCACGTGCAGGCGGCCGAAGAGGACAGTGGGGGTCACGGTGCCCAACTATATGTCCCGCCGGGCCGTAAGCCTTATCCCATCCAGCTATGGGGTCATAGTCGCTGGCTATGACATTGATCACGGTGCCGCCGCCGGGGACGGGCCGGAGTCGCGGGTCTCGCCCGGCCGCGTTCCGGCGGAGCCGTACAGTTCGGGCACCGTGACGAAGACGTAGCCCTGCGCGGTGAGAGTCCGCAGGATCTCGGGGGTCGCGTCGGCGGCCGTGCGCCGGACGTCGTGCATGAGGATGATCGCTCCCGGCTCCGCCTCGGCGACGGCCCGGCGGGCGACGCTCCCGGGGTCGGGGTCCCGCAGGTCCGCCGGGTCGACGCTCCAGCGGATCACCGACAGGCCCATCTCCGCCGCGACCTCCGCCACCTTCTCGTCGGTCGCGCCGTACGGCGGGCGCATCAGCGTGGGGGCCTGCCCGGTCGCCCGGGTGATCGCCTCCTGCGCCCGGCCGAGCTGGTAGGCGATCTTGCTGGTCGGCAGGGAGGTGAGGTCGCGGTGGGACCAGGTGTGGTTGGCCACCAGGTGCCCCTCCCGGCTCATCCGCCGCAGCAGATCGGGCTGGGCGGCGGCGTTCGTGCCGACGGCGAAGAAGGTGGCCCGCGCCCCGTGCTCGGCCAGGACGTCCAGCAGCGCGCCGGTTCCGGGGCCGGGGCCGTCGTCGTAGGTCAGTGCCACGCACTTGGCGCGCGCGCAGTCCACGGCGTCCGCCCGGGTGCTCCGCGCCGGGGGCCGGTCGGCGGCCGCGGCCTCGATGTCCGCGGCGGAGGGGACCTGCGCCCGGTTCTTCCGCGCGGTCACCGCCGCCGAGCGCGCCCGCACCCCGGTGGGGGACAGCAGGCCCGCCACCTTCTCCTCGGGTACGGCCACCGCCACCCGGCCCAGCGATCCGGCCGCCACCTGGTAGTCGTCGAACTCCACGACGAGATCGCCGTCGCGGTTGAAGGAGAGGGAGTCGAAGAGCTCCTCGCCCGCCTTGACGGCGTCCACGTCCACGACCTGGCTGCGGCCCGCCAGCTCCACCCGGGCCAGGGCGGCCAGCGCGTTCAGCGCCGAGCGGTCCTTGAGCAGGCCGGTGGAGTCCATGGCCCGCTTCTCCACGCGGTCGTACCAGACCGTGGTCCTGGAGGTGGTCCAGCCGGTCCCGGTGGACTCGCCGACGCTCAGCCGTACCCCGATGACCTGGTCCGAGACGGCGGCGAGCTGCCAGTCGACGTTGAGCTCGGGGGACGTCGCCGAGGGGTCCTTCCCGAACCGGCCCACGTGCCCGGTCACCACCGCGCGGAGCTTCTCGGCCAGGAGGGGGGCGCCGTCCACGACGGGGTAGGCGGCGTGGACGCGACGGTCGCCGGAGTCACTCTCCGTAATCGTCTCCGTACCCAGGCCCGGCACCGTGGAGGGGTCCACGTAGTCGATCAGCGTGGGCTCCGAGGCCATGAGTTCCTTCGCGGACAGCGAGGTGGTCGTGGCCGCGCCGCAACCGATGACGGTCGCGGCGACGAGGGCGATCCCTCCGGCGAGGCGCGTTTTGGGCATAAATGAACGGTAGACGGAGAGTTATCCTATTTACCCTCCCTTGGGATTACCTGGGCGCAGGCTTTGTCGTATCCAGGTTTAACGGATTCGGAGGGTGACGGGTCCTGTGTGCACAGTTATCAAAAGGGCTCGATCCACTGACCGGTCACCCCGGCGTTCCGATGTCCGGGAGGCCGCCGAGGGCTCCGGGGCGGCCCCACCGGGAAGCCCCTTCCCTCCGCCGGGCGAAGTCGCGTCTCCGGTGAGCGGACGACCTGATTTCGGATGCGGGCAAGTTCTATCCCCTATGGGATAGAAATCCATATTCTCGGCAGATGGACCTTCCGGGATCTCGAGCGGGATTCACCCGATCAGAGCAACTCCAACGACGGCTTCACGAGGTCATCCCCGGCGGGGCGCACACCTACGCCAGGGGCGCGGACCAGTACCCCGAAGGAATGGCCCCCGTCCTGGTGCGAGGCCGGGGGGCGCGGGTCTGGGACGCGGACGGCAACTGCTTCGTCGAGTACGGCATGGGCCTGCGCGCGGTCACGCTCGGCCACGCCTACCCGCCGGTCCTGGACGCCGTGCGCGCGGTCCTCGGCGACGGCGTGAGCTTCAGCAGGCCGACCGAGCTGGAGCTGGCCGCGGCCGAGGACTTCCTGGCACTCCTGCCCGGAGCCGACATGGTGAAGTTCGGCAAGAACGGCTCGGACGCCACCACGGCCGCCGTCCGGCTGGCCCGCGCGGCGACCGGCCGGGACATGGTGGCCGTCTGCGACCAGCCCTTCTTCTCGACCGACGACTGGTTCGTCGGCGCGCTGGAGATGAACGCCGGCGTGCCCGCCGCGACGCGGCGGCAGACCGTGCGCTTCCGCTTCAACGACCTGGACTCCCTGCGGGAGCTGTTCGACGCGCACGACGGGCGGATCGCGTGCGTGGTCATGGAGCAGGCGACCGCGCTCGCCGAGCCCGCCCCCGGGTTCCTGGAGGGCGTGCGCGAGCTGTGCGACCGGCACGGCGCCGTGCTCGTCTTCGACGAGATGATCACCGGGTTCCGCTGGGCCACCGGAGGGGCGCAGGCGGTCTACGGGGTCCGGCCCGACCTGTCGTGCTGGGGCAAGGCGATGGGCAACGGCTTCCCGATCGCCGCGCTGGCCGGGCGGAGGGAGCTCATGGAACTGGGCGGCCTGCGGACGGACGCGCCGCGGGTGTTCCTGATGTCCACCACGAACGGGCCGGAGACGATGTCCCTGGCGGCGTTGCGCGCCGTCATCGGCGCCTACGCGGAGACCGACCCGGTGGGCGCCATGGAGCGGCTCGGGCGCCTGCTGGCCGAGGGCGTCAACGAGGCCGCCGCGGAGCTGGGCGTGCAGGATCACGTGGCGGCCGTCGGCAGGCCGTCCTGCCTGGTGTTCACCACGAAGGACGGCGAGGGACGGCCCTCCCAGCCCTACCGGACGCTGTTCCTTCAGGAACTGCTGCGGCGCGGAGTGCTCGGCCAGTCCTTCGTGATCTCGGCGGCGCACACGGAACAAGAGGTCGCGCACACCGTCGACACCGCGCGCGAGGCGATGCTGGTGTACCGCAAGGCGCTGGAGAAGGGCTCCGTGGACGGCTTCCTGACGGGACGGCCGGTCGCCCCGGCCCTCCGCCGCCACGCGGACCCGCGCCGCATCCCCTGACCCGCCGCGGCTCCGGGACCACCGGATCTCTGACCCGCCGCCTCCCGCCCTGTGACGGGAGGCGGCCGGCGGTTACGATCGTTCCGTGGACGAGTATTTCGGCTCGTATGCCGTGGTCGTCGCGCTCTTCGCGATCGGCGTCGTCATCTTCGCGGGAGCGCTGTTCGGCAACCGGATGCTCCGCCCGAACCGGCCGACCCCCGAGAAGCTGACGACCTACGAGTGCGGCATCGACCCGGTCGGCGACGGCTGGGCCCAGTCCCAGGTCCGCTACTACGTGTTCACCTACCTCTACGTGGTGTTCGCGGTCGACGCGGTCTTCCTCTTCCCCTGGGCGACGGTCTTCGCCGCGCCCGGGTTCGGGATGACCACCCTGGTCGAGATGTTCGTCTTCCTGGGCTTCATCGCGCTGGGAATCCTCTACGCCTGGCGCAAGCGCGTACTCGCCTGGACCTGAGCGGCGGAGGAGAATGCGGGTTATGGCGGATCTCCCGATGCCCACCCTGGGGCCGGTCGCACGGCTGGCTCCCAAGCCCATGCGCTTCATCCTCAACTGGGGACGGCGCTACTCGCTCTGGGCGTTCAACTTCGGCCTGGCCTGCTGCGCGATCGAGTTCATCGCGACCACGATGAGCAGGCACGACTTCATCAGGTTCGGGGTGATCCCGTTCGCGAACGGCCCCAGGCAGGCCGACCTGATGATCGTCTCGGGCACGGTGACCGACAAGATGGCCCCGGCCGTCAAGCGGCTCTACGAGCAGATGCCCGACCCGAAGTACGTGATCTCCTTCGGCGCCTGCTCCAACACCGGAGGACCGTACTGGGACTCCTACTGCGTCACCAAGGGCGTCGACCAGATCATCCCGGTGGACGTCTACGTCCCCGGCTGCCCGCCCCGGCCCGAGGCCCTGCTCTACGGAATCATGAAGCTCCAGGAGAAGATCGCCGCCGAGACCCTGGGCGACCGCTACGCCGCCGGGGAGAAGGGGCCGGGCGCGTGACCTCCATCGAGACTCTCATCGAGGAGCGGTACGGCTCCCGCGTGCAGGTGTCGCAGACGTTCGGCGAGACCACCGCGGACGTGCCGGCCGGAGACTGGCTCGGGCTGCTCGAGGCCGCCCGCGACGCGGGATACGTCTTCTTCGACTGGCTGACCGGCGTCGACGACCCCCCGGAGGGGTTCCAGGTCGTCGCGCACCTCTACGACCCGGTGGAGCGGGCCCGCCTGCTGCTGCGCACCCGGGTGCCCCGCGAGGACCCCCGGCTGCCCAGCGCGGTCGGCGTGTTCCGGGGCGCGAACTGGCACGAGCGCGAGACCTTCGAGATGTTCGGGGTGGTCTTCGAGGGCCATCCGAACCTGGTCCCGCTGCTGCTGCCCGACAGGTTCGAGGGCTTCCCGCTCCGCAAGGACTTCGTGCTGGCCTCCCGGGTCGCCAAGGCCTGGCCGGGGGCGAAGGAGCCCGGTGAGTCCGATCACGGCTCGCCGAGCCGGCGCAAGACGCTTCCCCCCGGAGTCCCGGCCGACTGGGGGCGTGATGGCTGAGGTGCTCGACGCCGCCGTACGGCTCATCGCGATCGTCGCGGTCTTCCTCGTGCTGCCGCTGGTCGCCGGGCAGACGGAGCACAAGGTCATGGCGCACATGCAGTCCCGTCTCGGCCCGATGTACGCCGGGGGATTCCACGGCTGGGCCCAGCTGATCGCCGACGGGGTCAAGTTCATCCAGAAGGAGGACGTGATCCCGGCCGCGGCCGACCGCCGGGTCTTCGGCCTGGCCCCCGCCGTCGCGCTGGTGCCGTACCTGGTGGTGATGGTCGTCATCCCGATCGGCCCCGGCCTGGTCGGGGTGGACCTGGACGCCGGCCTGTTCTTCGTGCTCGCGGTGATGGGCATCGGCGTGCTCGGCTCGATCATGGCCGGCTGGTCCTCCGGGAACAAGTACTCCCTGATGGGCGGGATGCGCTCGGCCGCCCAGCTCATGTCCTACGAGCTGCCGCTGGTGCTGGCGGCCTCCAGCGTCGCGATGGCGGCGGGCACGCTCTCGCTGCCGGGCATCGTGGAGGCCTGGCAGTGGTGGTGGCTGCCCTGGCAGGCGGTCGGCGGCGTGGTGTTCTTCATGGCGGGGCTCGCCGAGCTCCGCCGCCCGCCGTTCGACATGCCGATCGCCGAGTCCGAGATCATCATGGGCCCGATGACGGAGTACACCGGGATCCGGTTCGCCCTGTTCATGCTGGCCGAGTACGCCGGGATCATCGTGCTCTCCGCGCTCACCAGCGTGCTCTTCCTGGGCGGCTGGCACGGGCCGCTGCTGCCCGGGCCCGTGTGGATGCTCATCAAGGTGTTCGCCCTGGTGTTCGTGGTGATCTGGGTCCGGGTGAGCTACCCCCGGCTCCGCGAGGACCAGCTGCAGAAGCTCGCCTGGGCCGGGCTGGTCCCGCTGGCCCTGGCCCAGCTCGCGCTCACGGGGATCGTCAAGGTCCTCACCGTCTGACGGTCCCTCTCAGTGGACGATCCGCAGCATGATGTCGGCGGCGGTGGGCCGCTTGGCGGGGTCCTTCTCCAGGCAGACGGCGGCCAGCGGGCGCAGCGACGGCGGCAGCGGCGACAGGTCCGGCTGCTGGTTGAGCACCCGGTTGAGGATGGCGGGGATGGTGTCCGAGCCGAAGGCGACGCGGCCCGAGGCGGCGAAGATCATGGTGGACGCCCAGCTGAACACGTCGGACTCCGGGCCGACGTGTCCCCCGCCGAGCTGCTCGGGGGACATGTAGGCGGGCGTGCCCATCACGCTGGAGGTCACGGTGACCTGGTCGAGGGCGCGGGCGATACCGAAGTCGATCACCCGGGGCCCGTCGGAGCCGATCAGCACGTTGGCCGGCTTGAAGTCGCGGTGGACGACCCCCGCCCGGTGGATGGCGGCCAGCGCGCCCGCCGTGGCCAGGGCCAGCCGGGTCAGCCCGTCCTCGTCGCGGGGCCCCTTGTCGCGGACGAGCTCCTCCAGTGAGACGCCGTCCACATATTCGCTGACGACGTACGCCTGGTCGTCGTTGATGTTGACGTCCAGCACCCGGGCGGTGGAGAAGGTGGCGACCTTGCGGGTCGACTCCACCTCCCGCATGAACCGTTCGCGGGCCGTCTGGTTGCCGACGAAGCGTTCGTGCAGGACCTTGATCGCCACCTTCTGCCCCTGCGGGGTGAGGGCCAGGTGGACCGTTCCCTGGCCGCCCTGGCCGATGGTGCGGATCAGCCGGTACGGCCCGATCCAGCCCTGCGTGGTCAGGGCCGGCTCCGGTGGCCGGCCATGCCCGTGCCGGGGGTAGCGCTCCTGGGTGGGATGACTCTGGAAGTGGTGCTGGGGGCCGGGGACGGGCGTGTTCCCGGACGTGGGCTGGGTGGGCACGGTCGAGGGCGGGGGCAGGTACAGACCGGCGGGCGGTGTGACCGGGGCGTGGCGGGACGGCTCCTGGAAGACCCGGTTCCGGATGATCAGAGCGTGGCCCGTCCCGCCCAGCCAGCTGCCGACCAGCCCGATCGTGAGTGAGATGTCCAGCCAGGTCGGGATCAGGTCGGAATCTCCGTAGGTGCCCGCTCCGATGACGAAAACGCCCATTCCGAGGGTGTAGAGAGCGGTCGCGATGACGAGCGGCACGCTCCGGAGGCGCGATGCGGCGAATCCCATGACGAACGGCGTTCCGAAACCGCAGGTGAGCATGGGGATGAACGCCCACAACACGGTCAGGCCCGTGTTGGAGGGCGTGGGCTGCGGCCCGTGTGGCTGCTGCGGGTGGTGAGGGTTCCAGGCGGAGCCGTACTGCTGGGACATGGCGCGAACAATACGTATATCTGGAGACTCTTGCAGTCCCCTTCCCGATGGATTTCCACGACAGGCCGAAGACTCGAACACACAGACTGTGGATAACGGCTGTGGATAACGTGTGGATTCTGGGGATGACGTCTTCGTTCGGACCGCCGCATTCCCGAGCGCCGTGCCGTGCGCCATGATGTTGAAGTGGCGCGGATACCAGGAGTAGGACTGGCGAAGGGACTGTCCGTCACCCTTCGCCACATGTTGCGCAGGTCGGTGACCCAGCAATACCCCGAGGTGCGGCCTGACCTGCCTGCCCGGAGCCGGGGGGTGATCGCGCTGGTCGAGGAGAACTGCACGGTGTGCATGCTCTGCGCCCGTGAGTGTCCCGACTGGTGCATCTACATCGACTCGCACAAGGAGACCCTCCCCGCCCCGGAAGGCGGCCGCCCGCGCGCCCGCAACGTGCTCGACCGCTTCGCGATCGACTTCTCCCTGTGCATGTACTGCGGGATCTGCATCGAGGTCTGCCCCTTCGACGCCCTGTTCTGGTCGCCGGAGTTCGAGTACGCCGAGGGCGACATCCGCAACCTCGTCCACGAGAAGGACCGGCTGGCGGCCTGGGCCCAGACGGTGCCCCCGCCCCCCGCCCACGAGCTCAACGCCGATCCTCCCAAGGAACTCGCGGCGGCCTCCCGCCCCGCCCGCCCCACTCCCGGCCCCGCCGGCTCCCGTCCCGCCCGCCCCGCTCCCGGCCGGAGCCCCGGCAAGGAGGAGCCCCCTTCCGTCCGGAGCCCCGGCAAGGAAGAACTCCCTTCCGCCCGGGGTGCCGATGACGAGGGCCCCGCTCCCGGCCGGGACTCCGGCGAGGCGGCAGGGGGAGCCCGAGCCGGAGGCGAGGATGAGCAGCCCGGCTCCTCCTCCGACGAGCCGTCCGCGCGCCAGGCCGGCACGGACCGTCCGGATCGGCCGGTACGGCGGACATCGGCCGGGCACGCCAACGTCCGGGCGATAAGGCCGCCGGGCTCGCTCCCGAAGAAGGACGACTCTCCCACGGCGCGGTCCCTTTCCACGGAACCGACCACGGAGCGGCCGGCTGCAGACCGGCCGTCCACAGACCGGCCGGATCTCACGAAATCGTCCACAGCTGAGAGCGGCGCACCCCCCGCCGACGGCCCAACGGAGCAGACTTCTGCCACGGACCCCGATGGAGCAACCGAGGAGGAGTCGTGACGGAGGCAGTGCCGTCCTATCTGTCACCGACCGGGCAGGAGATCGTCTTCCTCCTTCTGGGCGCGGTGGCGGTCGGGGCGGGCTTGCTCGTCGTCACCACCAGACAGCTCGTTCACGCCGCGCTCTGGCTGGTCGTCTGCTTCGGAGCCATGGCCGGGTGCTATCTGGTGCTGACGGCCGAGTTCGTCGCGTGGGTCCAGGTGCTGATCTATGTCGGAGCCGTCGTCGTCCTGCTCCTGTTCGGCATCATGCTCACCCGCGCTCCCATCGGCAGGTCCGCCGACCTCGACAGCGGCAACAAGACGGTCGCCGCCATCGTGGCGGTCGCGACCGCCGCCGTGCTGGTGACCGTGGTCATCGACGGCTTCCGCACGGCATACACCCCCCTCGATCCCGGTACGGGCGCGGCCAAGGAGCTCGGCTCCACCATCTTCCGGAACTGGGTCCTCCCCTTCGAGGCTCTCTCGGTCCTGCTGCTCGCCGCTCTGATCGGAGCCATCGTCATCTCCCGCACCGACATCCGGGGGAGGAACTGACGTGCACGTCGTCTACCCGGCGATCGTCTCGGCGCTGCTGTTCTCCATCGGGGTGTACGGCGTGCTCGCCCGCCGCAACACCATCCTCGTCCTCATGTCCGTCGAGCTGATGCTCAACGCGGTCAACCTCAACCTGGTCGCATTCGACGTGTGGTTGCGCGACCGCCTCCACGGCGGGCAGGTCCTCACGCTCTTCGTCATCGTGATCGCCGCCGCCGAGGTCGGTCTCGGCCTGGCCATCGTCCTCGCCCTTTACCGCAACCGCCAGACCGTAGATCTCGACCGTCTCCGAGCCCTGGCCGAGCCCTCATCCGTCACCCCCGCAACGCCCGCTCCCGGCCCCGCCGCCCCCGGCGTGAGCCCCTCCGCCCCCGGCATCGCCTCCGCGGGCTACGAGGGCCCCGCTCCCACTCCCGGCGCGGCCTCCGCTCCTGACGCAGGCTCCGCTCCTGGCCCGGGCCCCGCTGCCGCTCCCGAGCCGGATGACCAACGCACCCGAGCCGGAGGCGAGGGCGGGATGGCCGACGACGCGGCGGCTCCGTCGGCGGCCGGGGGAGAACGGACGACCCGGCGGAGGGAGGAGTCGTGATCACTTTTGCCGCACTGGCCGTCCTGCTGCCGTTTCTGGCCGCGGTCGCCGGCCTGCTCGGTTCTCGGTGGCCGAGACGCGCGCGGGATGAGCAGGGCGACAGGAGGGCGGATCGCCGGGCCGCCTGGATCGCCGTCGTGCCGACCGCGATCTCCGCTGCTCTCGCGGGCTGGCTGGCCTATGCCGACTGGGCGGGGCTCGGCCGAGACGGGGAGAGCCTGACCGCGGCTGCGGCCGGACCGGGCGGCGCGGGCGGGATCGACGGCGTCACGGGCACGCTCACCGTCGTCGACACGGGTTCGATCCCCATCTCCCTCGGGCTGCTCGTCGACGGGCTCGCGGCGACAATCGGCGTGCTGGTCACGATGGTCGCGCTCGCCGTGCAGATCTACTCCGTCGGCTACCTGCACGGTGATCGCCGTTACCCCTCCTACAGCGCGTTCATCAGCCTGTTCACCAGTGCCATGCTCCTGGTCGTCTACGCGGCCGACCTCCTCGTCCTCTACGTGGGCTGGGAGGTCATGGGCCTGTGCTCCTATCTCCTCATCGGGCACTGGTGGGAAGATCGCGACAACTCCCGCGCGGCGGTCAAGGCGTTCCTGGTCACCCGGCTCGGTGACGTGGGCTTCCTGTTCGGGATCTTCGTCCTCGGCGCGGCGGCGGACAGTTTCAAGATCGCCGATGTCCTGGCCGCGGTCCCGGAGATGTCCTCGGGAACGCTCATCGCCGCGACCATGCTCCTCCTGGCCGGAGTGGCCGGAAAGAGCGCCCAGGTCCCGCTGCACACCTGGCTCCCGGACGCGATGGCAGGCCCGACCCCGATCAGCGCCCTCATCCACGCCGCCACGATGGTCGCCGCGGGCATCTTCATCGTCGCCCGTCTCTACCCGGCCTTCCTCGCCGCCGGGCCCACGCTGGACGTGCTCGCCGTCCTGGCCGCGCTCGGCATGCTCGGCGCCGCCCTCGCCGCGCTCGCCCAGGACGACCTCAAGCGTGTTCTCGCCTACTCCACGATCAGCCAGCTCGCGTACATGGCGGCGGCGCTGGCCGCGGGCTCGGACAGCGCGGCGATCTTCCACCTGGTCACGCACGGCGCATTCAAGGCTCTGCTCTTCCTGTGCGCCGGGGCGGTCATCCATGCGGTCGGCTCCAACCTGATGAGCACGATGGGCGGCCTCCGCAGAGAGCTCCCCGTCACTTTCGTCACGATGACGATCGGCTTCGCCGCCCTGATGGGGCTCCCTCCGGCGAGCGGTTTCTTCAGCAAGGACGAGGTGCTGGTGGCCGTCGAAGGGGCGATCTCGCAGGGGACGCTCACCGACGCGGCCGCCCTGCTGCTGTACGGCAGCGCCCTCGTCACCGTCGCCGTGACCGGCGCCTACTCCACCCGCGCGTGGTTGCGGACCTTCTTCGGCATGCGACCGGTCGTCGCGCTCCCCGAGCCCGCCCCGGGCACCGCCCACGTGATCGAGACCCAGGAGGCTCCGGCCACCATGAAGTGGCCGATCGTGATCCTCGCCGTGCCGGCCCTGCTCCTCGGGTTCGTCCGGGTCGCCGACGTCCACGTGGGCACGGCGGGGCTGAGCGTCGCCCTGGCACTCCTGGGTGCGGGAACGGTTTACGCGGTATGGCGGAGCGCCCCCCTGAGCGATCCCGCGCGGATGCTCGGCCCCCTCCGCCTTCCCTGCGAGCGGGCCTTCTTCATCGACTCCGTCTACCGGCTGGTGTTCGTCGTCCCGGTCCTCGTCCTCGCCCGCCTGGTCATCCGTACGGACGATCGGGTGGTGGACGGCGCGGTGCGCGGTTCCGGCCGGATGACACTGGGACTGTCAGGCGTGGTGCGTCTCGTTCAGAACGGCAACGCCCAGCTCTACGTGACCGGCCTGCTCGCGGGCGTGCTGCTCATCTCGGTCGGGGCGGTGATGTTCGGATGACCCCCCTGGCGTCCCGGGCGACTTCCCGCACGTCCCGGATGACCTCTGTGGCGCCGAGGCCGGCGCGCGGCGCGCGTGCGGCGTCGGGGAAGCCCTTGAATGAGGTGGTCGTCTCGTGAACTGGCTGCCGATCGTGCTGCTCGGGGTGCCCTTGGCCGGGGCCGCCGCGCTCATCGTGCCGTCCCGGCTGGACGGCGTCGCCAGGGGGCGGCTGCTCCGTGTCCACGGGCTGGCCGTCTCCGGGATCACGTTCGCGCTGTCCGTGGTGCTCGCGGTCGCCTTCGACTACGGTGACGCGGCCCGGATGCAGTTCGAGACCGACATGGCGTGGATCCCCGGGCTGGATCTCAGGTTCCACCTCGGCGTCGACGGGATCTCGCTTCCGCTGGTCGTGCTGACCGCGCTGCTGACCTTCCTCTGCTTCGTCTACCTGGGCTGGGGAGACGCGGGCGGTCCCGGGCAACTGCTCCGGCCCGCGCCGGGAGGCGACAGGCCGCGCGCCCTCGTGTTCACGCTGCTCGTCCTCGAAGTCGGCATGATCGGCACGTTTCTCGCCCTCGATCTGCTGCTGTTCTTCGTGTTCTTCGAGGTCGTCCTCATCCCGATGTACTTCGTGATCTCCATCTGGGGAGGTCGCGCCCGGCGGGCGGCGGCGATCAAGTTCATCCTCTACACCCTGCTCGGCTCGGTCGTTCTCCTGCTCGGACTCCTGCTCATCTGGGCGCAGACCGGCACCCTGGACGTCACCGCCCTCGCCCGGGCCCACGGCACCGGCATGTCGCGCTCGGTGCAGATCGTCGCCTTCGTGGCCGTCGGCATCGGCCTGGCGGTCAAGACCCCCATGTGGCCGCTGCACACCTGGCTGCCCGACGCCCACACCGAGGCGCCCACCGTCGGCTCCGTCCTGCTGGCGGGCGTGCTGCTCAAGATGGGCACCTACGGTTTCGCCCGCATCGCGATCCCCGTCCTGCCCGACGGCGCCGCCGCCGTGGCGCCCTGGCTCGGCGCGTTCGCGGTGGTCGGCATCATCTACGGCGCCCTCGCCTGCCTGGCCCAGCGCGATCTCAAACGGATGATCGCCTACTCCTCGATCGGGCACATGGGCTTCGTGCTGCTCGGTTTCGCCACGCTCACTCCGGTCGGCGTCAACGCCGCGCTGTTCGGGAACATCGCCCACGGACTGATCACCGGCCTGCTGTTCTTCATCGCGGGGGCGATCAAGGAGCGCTACGGCACCGCCGACATGCCCGCGCTGGGCGGAGGCATGCTGGCCCGACTCCCGCACCTGGGCTCCCTGCTGACCTTCACCTGCATCGCCTCCCTCGGCCTGCCGGGCCTGGCGGGCTTCTGGGGGGAGATGCTCGCTCTCCTGGGCGCCTACGAACCGGCGCCCGGCCTGTCCCGCCCGCTCTTCCTGGCCTTCATGGCCGTGGGCGGCATCGGCGCCGTGCTGACCGCCGCCTACTTCCTGGTCATGCTCTCCCGGGTCACCCACGGCCGGCCCGTCGAGACCGTCCACGCGCCCGCGCTCGCCGGGTCGGGCCCGGCGGAGGAGGCCACCCCGTCCGAGTACGGCGCGCCGCTCCCCGCCGGGACGTCCGGGGCCCGTTCCATCGGAGCCGGGATCGACACCGTGAACTCCGTCGACACCGTGAACTCCGTCGACGCCGGGAGCTCCGGAGCCGGTGCCACGGGCTCCGGAGGCGGGGCCACCGGTCCTGCAGACGAGAGCGACTCCGGCGGGAAAGACGGGCGGTCCAGACTCCGCGCGGTCGGCAGCGGTGACGGGTTCCGTGACGTCATGAGACACGAGCTGGCCGCCTGGACGCCGCTGATCGGGCTGATCCTGCTGTTCGGCCTCTGGCCGAAGGCACTTCTCCTCGTCACCGATCCGGTGGTCCGGACCCTGGTGGGAGCGCCATGATCCAGCAGATCGACTACTACGCGATAGCACCACCGCTGATCCTCGCGCTGACCGCCGGGCTCGTCCTGCTCCTGGACGCCTTCCTGCCCCGCAAGCCCCACGCGCGAGCCGTGCTGGACGGGGTCACGCTGGCCGGTGTGCTCGGGGCGCTGGGCTTCGTCGTGTCACAGGCTCTGCGGGACGGGCCCGCGATGCGGACCTTCTGCGTTCCCGAGGGTCTCACGGGCCCCGCACGGGCCGGGCTCGGCACGCTCGCCCCCGCGGGCGGGGAGAACACGGCGGGCGGGCCCTTCGGCGCGGCGGCCGGTCCCCCGTGCTCGTTCGTGGTGGACGGCTTCACGCTGGTCTTCGCCGGTCTCGCGCTGGTGGCCGGAGTGATCGTGATGTTGATGTCCATGGCGGAGCTCTCCTCCAGGGACATCCCCGTCGGGGAGTGGTACTTCCTGCTGCTCTGCGTCCTCGTCGGCGCGGTCACCCTGCCCGCCGCCCGGGACCTGATCATGCTGGTGGTCGCGCTGGAG
Organism: Planobispora longispora; assembly: GCF_016863135.1. GTDB lineage: Bacteria > Actinomycetota > Actinomycetes > Streptosporangiales > Streptosporangiaceae > Planobispora > Planobispora longispora. The sequence goes on along the minus strand of NZ_BOOH01000019.1, from coordinate 394,682 downwards.
CTGGTCTCGCTGCCGGTGTTCGCGCTGACCGCGCTCAGACGTTACGACGGCCGGGGCTCCGAGGCCGCGGTCAAGCTCTTCCTGGTCTCGGTGGTTTCCACCGCGGTGATGCTCTTCGGGGTCTCCCTGCTGTACGGCATGACGGGGACCGTCTACCTCGACCGGCTGGCCAGGACGCTCCAGGCGTCCGTCCCCTGGTCCGTCGAGGGCCTCGGCCGGAACCAGGCGATCTTCGGCGTCGGCGACCCCGGCCAGGCCCTTGCGCAGGCCGCCGGGCAGACCTCCTCCCTTCCCGCGCACACCTCGTCGCTCCAGATCGCCTACGACCTGCCGCCCGTGGTCTCCGTGGCCGTGGTGCTGGTCATCGCCGGGTTCGCCTTCAAGGTCGCGGCGGTGCCGTTCCACGCCTGGGCGGCCGACGTCTACCAGGGGGCTCCGCTCCCGGTCGCGGCGCTTCTCTCGGTGATCTCCAAGGCGGCGGGGTTCGCCGGGCTCATCCTCGTCCTGGTCGCCGCTCTGCACAGCCAGATCGCCACCTGGGCCCCGATCATCGCGATCATCGCCGCGTTGACCATGACCGCCGGCAACCTGCTGGCGCTCCGGCAGCGCAACGCCGTACGCCTGCTCGCGTGGTCCTCGGTCGCCCAGTCCGGTTACATCCTCGCCCCGCTCGGCGTCGAGGCCCCCGAGGCGGTGGGAGCCTCGATCGCCTACCTGGTCTTCTACGCGGCGATGAACCTCGGGGCGTTCACCGTGGTCATGCTGGTGTCGCGGTGGAGCGAGCGAGGAGAGCTCGACGACTACCGGGGGCTGGCGTCCCGGAGTCCGGCGGCCGGGCTGGCCCTGGCGTTCTTCCTGATCTGCCTGGCCGGTCTCCCCCCGGGGCTCGCCGGGCTGTTCGCCAAGATCGTGGTGTTCCGGGAGATCGTCGACGGTGGCGGGCCGTGGCTGGCCATCGTGATGGCGATCAACACCGTCGTCGGCCTCTACTACTACGTCGCCTGGGCCGTGCGGGTCTTCACTCCCGCCCGCGTGGCATCGGCTGACGTCCCCGTGACACGTGAGACGGAGATCGCGGTCACGGGAGAGACCGGCGCGGGGACGGGGCACGGCGGCGCGGTCACGGAAGCGGGGGCGGAGAAGAGCTCCGGCGACCCGGTCATGAGAGAGGCCGGCGCGGGGACGGGTTCCGGCGGTGCGGGAACGTCCGCCGGAACGGGCGGTGCGCGCGGCGGGTGGCTTCCCGTCGGCGTGGCGATCGCGCTGGCCGGAATCGTCGCGGTGGCGTTCTCGGTGGCGCCGCAGCTGGTGCTCGATCTGGTGCCCGCCCTCTTCACCGCCTCCCGGTAGGCCGGGAGGCGGCAGCGGCGCCGCCCGCCGTACGACAGGGCGACGATCGAGCGATGTCGCCCGCCGACCGGAACGGAGCCGGGATCAAGCCGGAACGGGGGAGCCGCCGCCGTCCGGCGGCACGTCGGTCGGTAGCGGCTCATGTACGCAAGGAGAGGGCCGCCCCGCACTCCCGGCCCTCCGGCGCCCGGCTTCCCCGACGCGGTCCGGCTCCTCCGGGAACGTTCGGCCAGGCTGGAGACGTTGGCACTGTGGAGCGGTAGCAACCGAGAGGGGTATGCAGTGCACCACAACGGTCTGCGTACCGCCTTCCTTCTGGGAGTCCTGTCCGCGGTGATCATCGCGGTGGGGGCATGGCTGGGAGGCGGTGCCGGCGTACAGATCGCGGTTCTGATCGCCTTGCTGGCCAACGGCGCCGCCTACTTCTTCTCCGACCGGATCGCCCTGTCCGCGATGCGGGCCCGCCCGGTCGGGGAGGTCGAGCAGCCGGTGCTCTACCGGATCGTGCGCGAGCTCTCCACCGAGGCCCGCCAGCCCATGCCCCGGCTCTACGTCTCGCCGACCATGCAGCCCAACGCCTTCGCGACCGGCCGCAACCCCCGTAACGCCGCGGTCTGCGTGACCTACGGCATCACCCAGCTCCTCGACGAGCCTGAGCTGCGCGGCGTCATCGGGCACGAGCTGTCCCACGTCTACAACCGGGACATCCTGATCTCCTCGGTGGCCGGAGCCCTCGCCTCGATGATCACCTATCTCGGCTATGTCGGGCTGTTCTTCGGAGGCGGCGACGATGACGAGGGACCGGGCTTCCTCGGCGCGCTCCTCATGATGCTTCTCGGCCCGGTCGCCGCCGGGATGATCCAGATGGCGATCTCCCGCTCCCGCGAGTTCCAGGCGGACGAGTCGGGCGCCAGACTGACCGGTGACCCGCTGGCCCTCGCCTCGGCGCTGAGGAAGATCGAGATGGGGGCGCGGCAGCTGCCCCTGCCGGAGAACGGGCGTCTCGCCTCGACCTCCCACCTCATGATCGCCAACCCTTTCCGGGGGACGGGCGTCGGCCGGATGTTCTCCACCCACCCGCCCACCGCCGAGCGGGTCGCCCGCCTGGAGCGGATGGCCGGCTACCGCCGTTAAGGCATGTCCGGCCGTGCTGCCCGCGCCGGGACGCGGGCCGCATCCATCACATGACGATGCCGGGGATCAGAATGTGGGGGAACGGCGGGTAGCTGTCCAGCATCCGGGTCTCGCCGGTCGTGACGTCCACCGCGTAGACGGTCTTCTCATCCTCCTGCGGAGAACGATCGGCCGACTGCGGAGAACGATCGGCCGACGTCACGGCGGCCATGGCCATGACCTCGGTGTCGTTGAGCCAACTCCTCAGGCGGATGACGGCGGTGTCCTCGGGCAGGCCCCGGACCCGGACCCTGCCCTGGATCTCTCCCCCCGCGGCGGTTCAGGCTCGCGACCACCACGGCCGTGGCGACGGCCGCGGCCGTGGACGCCGGCACCGCGCCCGCCCGTAGCCTCCGTCTGCGCCGACTTCCCCGGACCGCTCGGTCGGCGAGGTCCACCACCGGAGCCTCTTCCGCGATCTCGTTCAGGGTGTCGCGCAGCCGGGTCAGTTGGAGCGGCCGTACTCGGGCGGGTCGGCACTGGGAAGTTCTCTCCGTATCCGGCGCCGCCGGGAGATGTGCTGGTTGATCAGCGCCTTGCGGGTGTACGCCTCGGGACTGCCGCTGCGCAGGAGCTTGGACCACTGCCCGGCAACCTTGATCAGAACGCTCTGCAGCAGGTCTTCGGCGAGGTGGGCGTCCCCCGTGAGCAGGTACGCGGTCCGGATCGGCGACTGCTGGCGGGCCCGTACGAGCTCACGGAAGCCGTCATGACGGCCCAATACGGCCTCCTCTCGCCCGTTACCAACGCGGGTGAGGGCCGCAGAGGTTGTAACCCCTTCCCGGGAATCTTCGTGTTCTCGGGGCTACGGCTCGGGAGTGGTGGCTCAGGAGTGGTGAACGACCGGGTCGGTCTCCCCCGGGGAGAGGCCGGGGATGCCGTCGATGCTCTCGCGGTTGTTCTTGGCCCGGTAGGCGCGCTTGGCATGGGTGTCCTTGCGCTGCGCCCACTCGTCCAGCAGCGTGCGGTCCTGTTCGAAGGACATGAAGGGTACGGAGAAACCGCAGGAGTCGGCGATGCGGTCACAGGTGACGACGATGATCGACCGGACGCCCGGGTGCGGGCCGAACCGCTTGAGCAGCTCGGGGAAGCCGGGGTCCTCCGGGACGACCACCCGGCCGGTGCCGTACAGCCGCACGATGTTGGGCGGCCCGGAGAACGCGCAGAACATGATCGTTATGCGGCCGTTCTGGCGCAGGTGCGCGATGGTCTCCACGCCGCTGCCGTCCAGGTCGAGATAGGCGACCGTGGTGTCGTCGATGACGCTGAAGGTGTCGGCGTATCCCTTGGGGGAGACGTTGACGTGCCCGCCCTGCTCGGGGGCGGTGGCCACGAAGTAGACCGGCTGCGCTCCGATGAACTCGCGCAGCCGGTCGTTGATCCTGTCATGAATTTTCCCCATATAGGGGAAGATAGTTGGCGGTCACTCGCCGGGCAGCCACCAGGTCCACGTTCCGCCCTTGACCTTGTAGGAGTCCAGCGTGCGGGTGGCTCCGGTCTCGGGGTTCACCGTGCGCTTCACGGCGGAGGCGGAGTCTCCGTCCTCGCCTTCCCGGGAGGTCCAGAGCGTGAGCTTGCCGGCGGAGTCCCAGAAGAGGCGCTGCCCGTTCTCGTTCTTGGGGAGGCCGAGCGCGACCGCGTCGGAGACGGTGTCGGCGGCCAGGTCGTAGGTGTGCAGGCGATGCTTCCGCGACGCCCCGGTGACGATCACCGTCACCGTGTTGCCGTCGTCGGACAGCGCGACCGGGGCGTTGTTGGACACGAGCTGCGGGACGACCTGGCCGGCGGTCTTGCGCCCTTGGGCGTCGAAGACCGCGAACTCGGTGGTGTTGTCATCGGTGAAGCGGCTGGTGAGCAGGTGGGCGCCATCGGAGCTGAAGCTCAGCACGCTGTTGGCGGCGGGAAGCTTGACGACCTTCCCGGTCCTCAGGTCGGCGACGAGGCTCGGGAGCGTACCGGCCTCGTCGGAGTAGTCCACCACGACGATCGAGCCGTCATGGGAGAGCGTCGTGTCGACCTCGGACATGCCCAGTCCCTTGGGCAGGGTGGCGGCCTTGCCCGGCAGCGGGCGGACCTTCCCGCTGTTCACGTCGCGGACGACGAGCTTGCCGCCCTTGAAGTAGTTCACGACGCGGCCGTCGCCGCTGACCGCGAACAGAGCGGCGGCGCTCTTGTCCACCGCGCCCTTGGCGTTCTTGGGGTTGACGCGCGCGTCGGTCAGCTTGACGGTCTTCCCGCTGCGCATGGTCAGCGTCCAGTCGCCGCAGGGGACGGTGTAGTCCTTCTTGGGACAGCTCTTGATCCAGGCGTAACGGACGCTGTCGGACGAGGACGAGGACGAGGACGAGGACGAGGTGGCGGAGGCGGCTCCCGTATACGCCTGCGCCGGAGCGGAGATCAGTGCGGGGACCGCTGCGGCGGCGGCCAGGGCGAGTACGGCGAGGCCGCGTGGAGGGTTGCTCGGGGTCATCGGGCGATTCCTTTCGTCACCTGGTAGATGTCGGGCGGAGACGAAAGGTTGGGTCACGGATCAGCCACGATGGGGTTCGCGGAGGCGTCCGGGGCCGGCCCGGATCCGCCGGACGAGGCCCGGGGCACAGGGGAGGACGCGTGTCCTGGTGGACGGCGCCCTCGGCCGTGTGCCCCGGATGTGCCCTCCCGGGCAGGCGGGACTCCGAATCAGCGGCATCGCATGCCTCGGTCGTACAGCCGAAACCGCCAGGCGTCACGACCCTGCGGACCCTACGAGTTCAATCGGAGTAAGCCTGGCGCTGTTACCATTTCGCAGCGAATGGCCATGTGACCATTCCGTCTGATCGCTCGTCTGGGGTGACGTGACCATTCAGCGACCACGGAGGCCGTCATCATCGAGGAGCTCTATCGCGAGCATTGGCCGCTCGTGTGCGGGTTCCTCCTACGGCGTACCCGCGACCCGCATCTGGCGGAGGACCTGGCCCAAGAGACCTTCGTCAAAGCGACTCGGGCCCTGCTCGGCTGGCGAGGTGACAACGCTGCCGCATGGCTGCTCACCATCGCCCGGCACGTGCTCATTGATCATGCCCGGCGTAAGCGGCTCGAAATCCCCCTGCCCAATGCGGACGAGATCGGCGCGCCCGAATTTCCCGCGGACGCCCTCACCGTACGCCAAGTACTCAAGGGGCTGCCCGAACAGCACCGCAAACTGCTCGTCGCCGTTTACTACGAAGGTTTCTCACTGGCTGAGGTGGCTGCCATGACAGGGCGCTCGCCCGCCGCGGTCAAAACCGCTGTGTGGCGTGCCCGCAGCGCCTTCGCTGACAGTTATGGAGCCCTCCAGTGCTAGAAATCCCCGACTTCGATCCCAAGAAGATGCGCAGCGCGATCCGGCGTGGTTACTTCCGGGCCGCTTTGGTCTTTCTGCTGGTGGCCAGCTCCGTCATCGTGTCGAGTCATTTGGCTACCGACTTGCTGCAGCGACGCCACCCACTCACCGATCCGCTGCTGACTGTCATCGAAGGATCGCTGCGGATGAGCGACCCTGCTTTCGAGGTGGGCTACCGCGACTCTCGCCGCGGATCGTTGACCACCACCTACCTCTACGACCGTCGGCCGCTTCGGGCCGCTGGAACCTTTGTGGAAGAAGCGGCGGACCAGGTTGAGGTAGACGTCGGTCTCTTCGGTGACATCGAGTCCCCGCCACGCCTGCCGTACATCCGCTCCCGCCTCGCCGACGTCCTGGGGAAGCTCGGCACCGGCAAACCGACGAAGGACTCAGCGGAGGCCGCGCTGAGCATCCTCCCGGAGGACATGACAGCGCTGGCCGTGGTCGAATTCGCCCAGCCGCTCACAGCAGACCAGGCTCGCGCGTTTGTGGAAGAGCACAACGCCTTCCCGGCCCGGGTGGTGTATGGCGTACAGCGGGGCTCCACCCCGATCGTCTCGGGGCCCGAGATGTTCCCCGACCTGAAAGCGGTGCTCACCAACACGGGGGAGCCGGGCACCACCGTTGAAAGGGTGGTGACCGGCCCCATCTACCTGGCCGAGGGATTGGCGGAGCTGCGCCGGTGGGTGGGCACGCTGGGTGATGACGACGCGTCGACTCTGGCCGTGTTCAACCTGGATCTGCCACGGCTGAAACAGGCAGCCTCGCAGGGGCTCGCGTACGCCTACATAGATGAAGCTCAGACAGTCAAGGAACTGCGCACCCTGCTCAAAGACCCGCAGGTGCGCAGTGTGCAGGTGGCCGACCTCGCCTACAATCTCGACATCGAGGTCGTAGATCCCTGATGAGCCAGCTCGCACTTGGCGGCCTCGCGAGACTGCGCCACGAGCCGTGTCCCAGTAACCGAAGTACCCCAAGCGTGAATCGTGTCCGACTCCTGTGTACGGTTCTCAAACTTCCGCACGCCGTACAGTTGCCAACTGCTCAGTGGCCGGCAATGCGCCCAGGGCACACGAAAGGCCGACGCTCCGCAGGTGGGAGCGGTCGGCCGTGTGCCGTGGATGCGTCCTCCAGACGAGATCTAATCACTGAGGCCCAGCTCAGAGCCTCAGAAGACCCCGATCTCAGCGGTAGTTGGTGAACTGGAGGGCGACGTCCAGGTCCTTGCCCTTGAGCAGGGTGATGACGTCCTGGAGCTCGTCCTTCTTCTTGGAGCTCACCCGCAGTTCGTCGCCCTGGATCTGGGCCTTGACGCCCTTCGGCCCCTCGTCCCGGATGATCTTCGAGATCTTCTTGGCGTGCTCCTGGTCGATGCCCTCCTTGAGGGTGACCACGAGGCGGTACTCCTTGCCGGAGAGCTTGGGCTCGTCGGCGTCAAGGATCTTGAGTGAGAGGCCCCGCTTGATCAGCTTCTCCTTGAACACGTCGAGGACGGCGTTGGCGCGCTCCTCGCTGTTGGCCTTGATCTCGACGGCCTTCTGGCCGCCGGACCAGGCGATGCTCGCGCCGGTGCCTTTGAAGTCGAACCGGTGCCCGATCTCCTTGACCGTCTGGTTCAGCGCGTTGTCGGCCTCTTGGTGGTCGATCTTGCTGACGATGTCGAACGATGAGTCCGCCAAAACACAATCCTCTCTGACCTGCAAAAACACCTATCCCACATCCGGTTCCCAGGTGCCTCGGACCTCGAACCGAGGCGGCGTCCGGTTCCCGGTGCGGTAGACCTTCACGTAACGAATCAGCCTAGCCAGCATCTCGCGTCGCCGCTGCGGAGGCAGGGTCTCCCACTCCGCCAGGAGTCCGCGCACCACCGGCTCGTGGTCGATGCCGGCGGCCCGTTCCTCCTCCTTCGCCTTGGCCAGCTCGACCTCCAGCGCGGCCCGGGCGACCAGGAGCTCGTCACGCAGCTCGTTGTAGATGCTCTCGGGTACGGCGTGGTCGCCCAGCTGTCGCTTGAGCAGCTGCTTGAGCTCGCCGTCGACGCGCACCAGCTCCCGAGTGACGCGCTCGCGGTCGGCCGCCGCCGAGATCCTCAGCGCTTCGCGCGCGGCCGCGACCCGGGCCCGGGAGTCCAGGTCAGCGATGTGCTCGCCGAGCCTCTCCAGCACCGCCTCCTCGGCGTCGACGCGCTTGCACCACACGCCCGGACAGACCTCCGGGCGCTGCCGGAAGATCGTACAGCGGTAGCCGAACCCCCTGACCCCCATGCCGTTGGCGGCCGACAGGGCGTACCCGCAGTGCCCGCACTTGATCAGACCGGCCAGCGGGTAGATGGCCTGCTTGGTGCGCGGGCCCATCTCCCGGGTCCGGTCGCGCCGGCGCAGATACTGCTCCCACACCTCCTGGGAGATGACGGGCGGCTGGGAGCCGGGCAGGTAGGTGGCCTTCTTGCAGCGCATCGGCTGGCCGCACCGGCACGCGCGGTCATGCTGGCGCAGCCAGCCGGCGCCGAACCCGGAGTCGAGGATCTGCAGGACGGTGGCCATGTGCCACTGACCACCGCGGACCGTCCGGTAGCCGCGGCTGTTGAGCCAGATCACCAGCTGGTGGCTGCCCTCGCCGGCAACGTAGCGCTGGTAGAGCTCGGCGAGCACCGGGCCGGTCTCCGGGTCGATCTCGTACCGCTCGCCGAGCGGGTCGTCCGGGTCGCGCCGGTAACGTCCTGGTCGGTCCAGATCAGGAATGCGGCCCTTCCGGACATACCCGAACCTTTTGCCGCCGGTCCCCGGGAGCTGTCTCTCCACCCGGTTGGCGATCGCGGCGGACCAGTTCTCGCCGATGATGTCGGACTGCATCTCGGCGATGGCGAAGGCGTTGGTCCTCGAGTACTTGCCGACGGCCGTCTCGGCGTCGTACGGCTCGGTCGCGGACTGGACCTGACCGCCGACCTTCTCGACCAGGTGCACGTTGGCCAGGGATCCGACGGCGTTGCGCCCCCAGCGGTCGTAGCGGTAGACCCCGATCTCGCGAGCCTCGCCGGCCTCGATGGCCTGGATGGCCTCCTGGACCCGGCGCTTGAAATTCCGGCCGGTCTCATCCAGGTCCTCGACCCACCGGACGATGCGCCGGCCGGTACGGCGGGCCCAGTCCGTGATGGCCGAACGCTGGATGTCGGGAGAGATCATCTCCTCACGGGCCATGCTGACCCGGATGTATCCGATCACGGGGATGGGCTCCTCCGGATCGGCGGGCTGGGCGTTTCTCGGCATGACGATTCCTGCTGCGTCCGGAGGTAGGGAAAGGACGGCGGCGGCTTGCTGGTAGGGACAACAAGCCGTCGTCCTCGTGGTGCGTTCTTACGGGCTTACGGGTCCGTGCGCGGGCCCATGCCGCCCAGGGCGCTGAGCCGCTCGGTGATCTGCCCGTGCAGGTGGGTCGCGCGGTCGAACAGTTTCTGCCTGCGACGCTCGCTCCGGTAGGCCATGTAGACCAGACCGGTGGAGACGCCGCTGCTGATCAATTTCGCTGGGATGTCGCACTCACCGATGACCGGCAGCACCGGGCCGATGATGGCGTATGCGTGAGCGGAGACCCACAAGATCCCTGCGGAATATCGGGTCAGTCGCAATATCGGGTACCTCCCCCTGGAATTGAGCCGTGCTCACAGAACGACGCTCTAAGGGGAGTCACTGGTTTACCTGGTGTTTCAGCTTTTACCTATGAAATTCGCGCAGTAGTCATTACGCTGCGTTTTGTAACGATTACTGTATGGATATATTAGGACTAGTCCGAAATGGGTGGCTGGCCGTCCAGGAGTCGGCGCCATCGCTCCAGGCGCTCCACTTCTTCGCGGCGCATCTCTGCCTCCCAGCGCGCCCTGTCGCGCGGGCTCATTTTCGACAGCGTGGCTTCGAGTTCGGCCTGAAGGGCGGCGAGGCGCTCATCCTCAACGTCCGGCCGGCCCGCCGAGGAGGGCTGAGGCTCGGATTCGAGGATGCCCGCCAGGCGCAGTGCCTCCTCGTGGGCGATCCCGAGCGCGTCGGCGACCGCAATGACCGTGGCTGACTGCGGGGGGCGCGGCTGTGTCGCCCACTGGGTGATGGTGCTGCGTGCCACGCCGGACCGTCGCCATAGCTCGGAGACGGTCCACCCCTTCGTGGCCAGGGCGCGCTGTACCGCCTCGAAGAGGGGGTGGGCGGGTCCTTGTACGTTCCCCTGCACGTCTCGGCTCACGAAGTCAGTTGTAGCACGTTGCATGGAATCGGCCATAAGGATCCTCATGGGCATCCAGGAGTTGAAGGTGGTTGCAGTAAGTTGAAGTAAGTTGTAGCGTCCTTCTCAAGACGCTCCAACTCACTTCAGGAGTCGCCCCCGTGTATCTCTCAATGCGACAGGCCTGTCAACGGCTTCGTCTCTCCCGATGGACTGTCACCAGGCTGATCCAGGACGGATCGCTGCAGGCCATCAAGTCCTCCGAGGCGCCGAACGGCCACTACCGAATCTCGGAAGAGTCGCTTCAGCGCTACATCTCGCTTCAGACGGTACCGGCGCAGGGCGCCCGATGAGCGCCGTCCCCTTCGATCAGGCGCTCACCGAAGCAGCGCAGATCTTCGCCGATGCCCGCCGCCGGCGGGACTCCCTCACCCCGGAGCAGGCCGCCGCCGAGGCGTACGTCCCCGGTGGTCGCTCCGTCGAGGAACTCACCGAACTGATCCGCGCTCAGCGCGCCGAGGCCCGGGCCGAGCGCCTGGCCGCCGAGGCCCGCCAGCTCGCCACCTCGGCCTGAAAAGAAAAGTGCCCGGCCTGAGCCACCAGACCGGGCGGGTGTCGGAGGACCGACACCTCACCGTAGCAAGGAGGATCGCAGTGACCCACACCTCTGCCGAGCGGCTCGCCCAGGTCCAGAATCACTGGCCTGTCGGCTCCCGAGCCCGGCACCCCTACCTCGGCCTGACCGGCACCGTGGTCGGGCACGCCCGCGACCACGAGCGGTCCGCGCTGGTGCTGATGCATTTCGACAACGGCCAGGACCACTGGATGCGGGCCGAGCGCCTGCAGTTCGCGATCGGCCGGACCACCCGCCAAGTGCTGCTGGGCGCCGCCGGCCTCATCGCGCGCAACGGCTGGATGGCCGGTGACTGCGTCGATTACGACGCCTACCCCGACACGCCCGCACACCTGTGCCCCCTGTGCACGCTCGGCGCGATCGCCGTCGCGGCCGGCCTGCCGCCGCACCTGTGGGACGGCGACGCCGAGCTCGACGAGCTGGACGAAGCGCGCGTGGTCCTGGCCGCCGCGGCCACCAACAACCTCGCGCTCCACCTCGGCCTGATCAACCAGCAGACCCCCGCCACCGTCCACGCCCACGACCTCATCAGCGAGGTCTGGAACGATGCCCCCGGCCAGACCGCCGAGCTCGTCATCTCCGCTCTCGCGCAGGCCGGGCGGGTCTCATGAGCGCGGATGTCCCCTTCCCCCGCCTGAGCGGAGTCGAGGTCCCCTTGGGACCGTTCGCCAACGCCCCCGCGGTCCGGCCGTACACCGAGGACGACCGCGAGGACGCGCGCCAGGTCTTCCATGAGTCGCTGCGTGGCCTGCCGTTCGGCGTCTACGACCAGATGATCGTCGGCTGGCTTGCACAGACCATCGACCCGGCCGCGGTCATCACCATCGCCTCCCTCATCGAGCGGGCCCGCGCGGCGGGGGAGCAGTGACCGATTCCGAGATCGCCTTGGCCGTCGCCACGCCCATCGTGGCGGCGGCCGCGCTGCTCTACCTCCTCGCCGAGCTCGCCCAGCTCGGCCTCGACCGGCTGCAGCAACGGCGGACCCGCCGCACCGCCGCTCCGGCCGACTCATCCACCGGCCGCGGCCGGCCTTCCGAAGGAGTCCAGTCCTGTGAACTTCCCCGCTGACGCCTACCCGCCCGCGCTCTACTCCGCCAGCCAGCACACCACCCCGGACACGATCAGAGTCGAGTCCACCGAAGACGCCATCATCGTCTGGCTCACCGGCCTGATGATCGGCGTCCCCAGGACTGCCGACGACACTCGCCTGCATGCCGCCCTCGACAGCGCGTGGCGGATGGGCCAGGCACTGGAGCGGTACGGCTCGGAGATCCGCGCGGAGCTGGAGAGGCGCGAGCGCGAGCGCGCGGCCGAGGTCCTGGCGGCCGCGGCGCGGGCTACCAAGGGCCCGACCAGCCAGCCACTGGTCGTCGACGACCTCCGTTACTGCAACGGCTGCGGGGGCCCGGTGGGGAGGGCGACCCCGGTTGAGCAGGCCCGGGCCGCGGAAGGGCTGGAGCTGCCCGACGCCCGGGTGGAGTGCCGGAACTGCACCCCGCAGGCTGAGCCGGCGTTCACCGCGCACCTGATGCCCGTGGACACCGACGTCTGCGCGGAGCATGACGAGGCGATCGCGGCCCGCGGCGATGGCTGGCGGCACATCAGCGACGGCCAGATCTGCCCGCCCGTCAGCGAGATCGCAGACCGCGACGCCGAGGGGAGCGGCGTCGGATGCCACTGACCGAGACCGACGTCGTCGTGATGCTGTCCATCTGCCTGATCGGGTTCCTGGCGATGGACGCGATCACACGCGGCTCACCGATCCGCCGGGTCCGCCAGCGCTGGGCCGAGCGCCGCATGCGCCGGGCGACCGAGCGGTGGCTGCGCGACCGGCAGGGGGAGCAGTGAGCTGGACCACGGACGTCACCTTCACTGGCTGCGTGCATCGCGTCCGGGTCCTGGCCCTGGTCGTGTGCCTGTCCGTCATCGCCGTGGTCATCGGCGGTCAGCCGTGAGCGGCCGAATGCGGGTGACCGTGACATGGGAGATGCCCGACCGGCCGGCGGAGACCTTCCTGCGCTGGCTGGACCGCTGGCTCACCGGTGAGCTTCGCGCGGTCAACGTCCCTCGGCCGGTACTGGTCACCTCGGAGCCGATCACGCCGTCCCGCGGCCGCGGCCGTACCGGTCCCCGCAGGCGGGCCAGGGGCGGCGCATGAGCCACTCATCCGTACCCGAGTACGTACGCGACTGGCGGGATGGGGCGGCCTGCGATGGCCTGCCGACCGACCTGTTCTTCCCGTCCAAGGCGGCCGGCTCATTCGACAAGCGCTGGTGCCGTATCTGCGAGGTCCGCAAGCAGTGCCTGAACTACGCGATGCGGATTGAGGGCGCCGGTCCCCGCCATGGCCTGTGGGGCGGCCTGAGCCCCGCCGAGCGCGACGCCCTGTACCGGCACCGGAACGGCACCGCATGACCCGGGCCTGGGACGGCGGAGAGGGAGCCGCCGCCCGGGCCCGTACGGGCCTGCCGCGGCTGCAGGGCACGGCAGGCCCGCTCACACACCCGGATGCACGAACTCAAGGGGGACGCGTGACCCTGCCGGAGGACTGGCCGGACCGCAACGACGCGGACGGCCAGGACGAGATTGAGATCGGCTACCGCGACGCCGCGGACGCCGACCACTTCGCGCGCGTGCAGAACTACGTGCTGGACCATCCCGAGTGCGGCCGGCTGGAGAAGGACGCCTATATCTGCCTGGTCCGCTACACCAGCTGGACGACCAGGCGCACGAAGGCCACCCGCGAGAAGCTCGCCGCGGTCATGTCGATCTCACCCGACACCTTCGACCGCGGCATCAAGGGGTTGGTCCGGCTCGGGATCGTCGAGGTGCTCCGCACCCGCGACTCCCAGGGCCGCTGGCGCACCTCCAGCTACATCCTGAGGGACACCGCCGGCGCTCGGGCCCGCGCTCGAATTATCGAGCTGGAGCAGGCGCTGGAGCAGGCGAAGACCGCCACGCAAACCGGTGCAACGTCATCATCTGCGCAGGCAGAGACCACTCCGCAAAATGCGGAAACGACAGAAGATGACAAGGCCGACGAATCGGCCACCCATTCCGCAATTTGCGGGGTGGACCACTCCGCAGATTGCGGAACCGTCCACTCCGCAAATTGCGGACAGTATCTAGAGGGGTTAATAGGAAGTACTAGAGAAGATCAATTTCGAGAAAAGTCAAAAGCAGAACAGGTTCTCGCCGAAGGCGCCGTAACGCGCCGTACCGCGCGCGACGCCGCTACGGCGCCTTCGGCGAGGAAGGAAGATCTCGACTCCGAGCAGCTGGCCCGGGCGACCTTCTCGAAGATCTCCGACCGCTACCGCGGCGCCCCGCCCTCGATCTGCCGCGCCATGGTGCTCACCATCGAGCGCGCCCTGGCGGGCGGCATCGGCCCGGCCGCGGTCATCGTCTACGTCCGACGCTTCGCCGCCGACGAGACGCTGCCGGCGACCCGGCATGTGCACCACCTCGACCAGACGCTCACCCGGCTGCGGGCTGACATCAAGGCCGGCGACACCTGCTCCGGGTGCGGGCACGACCCGAGCGACTCCTACGGCCCCATCTGCGAGCGCTGCCGTCCCGACCGCACCGAGCTGACCGAGCAGGACCTGGCCGACCTGGCGGCCGCCCGGGCGCACCTCGGCGAAGGGGCCTCGGCGTGAGTGAGCCGCTGCTGACCATCACCGCCTACGGCACCCCCGTCGGCCAGGGCGCCATCTCCCACGGCCGCCACGGCCGCGGCTACCACTCCAACGCGGCCACCCTGCTGCCCTGGCGGGCCGCCGTCGCGGCCGCGGCGATGCGGACCGCCGGCACCCACGCCCACCAGCCGCCGCTCGGCATCGCCCCGCGCTCCGGCCCGTGCCTGCGATGCGGGATCCGCCGGGCCGAACACGGCCTCCTGGACGGCCCTCTCGCCCTGGCGGTCGACATCGCCCTGCCCATCCTCAAGAGCGACCCCGACCGCGCCGAGCCGACCACCCGGTCCTCCCACGACTGGGACCACCACGCCCGAGCCGTCGGCGACGCCCTCGGCGAGGCCTCGATCTGGCGCGACGACTCCCAGGTCGTCGACGGCCGCCTGCGCAAGCGCTACGTCGGCCACCCCGACGCCCTGGAGCGCCCCGGCGCCCTCATCCGGATCTGGAAGGCGAGCTGATGTCATGCGCCCACGCCGTCGGCGGCCGCCGCTGCAACGCGCCCAGAATGCGCCTGTACGCCTGCGGGCGGCGCTGCGCCTCCCATACCCCGGCCGCCCTCGCTGGGCGCCCAGAGCCCGGCGTGGGCGCCTACTGCGCGCCCTTTCGCTGCTACTGCGGAGGTTGCTCATGATCCCCACCCGACGCGAGCTCGGCCACTGCCGGGACTGCCGCCGGCTGATCCTGTGGACGATCACCGACCTGAACAAGCGGATGCCCGTCGACCCAGAGCCGGACCCAGAGGGCAACCAGGCGGTCTGGCGCGACGGCCCGCGGATCTGGCGGGCCCGCTCCCTGGACGGCCGCGGCGCCCCCGAACTGCGCGAGTGGGAGGACCGCTTCAAGCCCCACTTTGCGACCTGCCCCGCCCGCCAGGCCCAGATGGCGATCCCCGGCCTGGCCACCGTGACCCGGCTCGACGACCGGCGCCGAGCTCAGACCCGCACACCTCACCCGTAGGAGAGCCATGACACGTGACCTGATCGTCTACCGCAGCACTCACCCCCACGTCCTGTCCGCCTGGCACGGAGTGCGCAAGCGGTCCGAGGAGATCTCCCAGAAGCGTCGGGCTCTGCTGGACTCGTGGGGGTTCGAGGGGCGCCCGTCGCTGGTCACCGATCAGCGGATCCTCGGCGTCGAGCACCTCCCCGAGCACGGCCCCATCCCCGAGGGCTGGAAGCTCGACCGCGTCACCGAGAACGCGATCGTCCCAGACCGCCGGCGCCGCGTCGGAAGGGAGATCCACCGGCAGCTGAGCGAGCTGAACATGCCCGACCCCAGGACAGCGCTGACCGGCGGCATGCCCAGCATGGCCTGGGACATCGAGACCAACGCCCATTACTGGCCCGGCGTCCGCCTGATGGCCGGCGCCCTGTACGTGCGCTGGCGCTGCGACCCCGAGGCGATCGAGCAGCGCGACCAGATCAACCCCGAGGTCTGGGAGCGCGTCCCGCTCTCGGAGTTCTACCGGATCGTGGAGGCCGAGACCGCCAAGGAGGCGTTCAACCGTGGCTGATCAGCCCTCGCTCACCGCTGAGACCCTCCGCACCACTGCGGAGGCCCTCGGCCTCACCGTGTCCGCGCCGTACCGGATCGGTCTCGGTCACGATCTCGACCGGCTGTGGCTGCGCATCAAGCAACGGAACTGGGGCTACGCCCGGTACACCCTGCGCCTGATGTACCACAGCGCCCGTGACGGCTCCTGGTGGGGGCTGTGGCAGTGCGAGGGCACGCTGGGCCTGCGGGCCCGCCGCGGTCTGACCGCGGCCGCGGCCGAGCGCCGCATGCTGGAAGACGAGATCGGCGAGAAGCTCGGCTACCGCAGCGCCTACCAGCAGAGGTGGGCACGTGGCTGAGCTGATCCGCATCGACACTGAGGCATACCAGGTGTGGAAAGGCGACCAGGAGATCCGCCTCTCCCTGACCCGGTTCCACCTCCTGGCCACCCTGATAGCCAACGCCGGCTGCGTCGTCTCCCGCCGCCAGCTCTACCTCGCGGTCTGGGGCCATGACTGGGGCACCCTCAGCAAGACGCTCCACATGCATCTGGTCTGGCTACGTCGCGCCCTCGGTGACGACGCCAGGCAGCCGACCTACATCACCACGGTGAGCGGCGTTGGCTGGCGATTCGAGGCTTCCATGGTCGCGCCCAGCCCTGAGGTCTCCCACGACGCCGTGCAGGCCGCCGCTGTTGCGATCCTCAACGCCTCCTGCCTCTGCAAGGACGACCGCGACGACCTCCGTTTCACCGTCGAGGCACACGGGGGGTGCTTCCACTGCGAGGCCCACACCGCCCTGGCGGCCGCTCTCCCAGCGCTCACCGCCCGATCCATCCGCGCAGAGCGGACCCGGGCCATCCGCCTCATCCACGAGGTCCTGGTCCCGCCCGCCGACGACCCGCCCCCGGACGTCGCCGAGCTGATCCGACGCATCGAGGGAGGCCGACCGTGAGCCGCTGGTCCGACCTCATGGACGCCCACTACGCCGAGCTGTACGCCCAGGTCCCCGACGTCGGCTGCAAGGGCCTGTGCTCCGACTCCTGCGGGCCCATCGACATGCACCCCTACGAGCGGGCCCGCATCCGCCGCGCCGGAGTCCAGATCCCCTCCCCGGCCGCTGCGCTGAAGCAGATGGCCACCATCGGTGACTACACCTGCCCGGCCCTGGTCGACGGCCGCTGTTCGGTGTACGAGATCCGGCCGATGATCTGCCGGGTCTGGGGCGCGTCGGAGGCCCTGCCCTGCGAGCACGGATGCCAGCCCGCCGGCGGCCGCCTCACGGAGGCGAAGACCCGCCACCTGGTCAACGCCTCCACCGACCGGGCCGGCCCCGGGCGTGAGCCACCCCACCCGACTCCGCCCACCCTCGACCACTGCAGGAAGCACCCATGAGCCGATACCACGGCCCTCACCACAAGGGCTACAGCAAGCAGCTCAAGGCACTGAAGCGGGCCGAGGCCGAGGCGCGCGCCGCGGCCACCCCGCTGGAGCGGATGCGGGCCACCCGGCGCCTGGTCGAGGACGTACGGCGGCCGCCGCGCGAGCCGCTCCTGGTCCACGACGTCAGCACCTGGCGGCCGTGGCAACGCCCCGGGTTCTTCGACGAGCTCTTCGCGTGGCTGGCCCGTTACGACATCGACGAGCATGTGACCTACCGCCTGGAGATCTGGCAGGTACGCGGGCTGCACGCCTGCGTCTTCCAGTACCGGACCAGCGGCGGCGACTTCTTCCTCGACCCGGCGACCGGTGACATCGCGCGCAGGCCGCCGTACCTGGTGCCCGTCGATACGATGCCACCGGCCCTGCCATGACCACCCCCACGCCGGTCACGGACCACGAATGACCCCGGCCGAGACCGTCGCCGATCTGGCCGCCGAGCTCGGGCAGCTACTGCCCGAGCTGGTCGCCCTGCTGCCCGAGCCCGTCGCCGACGCCACCACCGGCAGCAGTCAGCACCACAAGGTCACCGGCTCGCCCGCGCCCTGGCACGCCGAGGCGGCCGGCGTGCTGTTCACCATCCACGCGGGCGTGCGAGACCTGGAGCAGGACCTGATCTACGTTGTATCGGGTCAGCTACGAGATCGCCGCGGCGGATCCGACGGCAACACCCTCGCAGCGCTGGCCGCCATCACCCGGCTGGTCCACGGCGCCCCCGAGACCCGCACCCGCCAGGTCCAGGCCACGCTGAGCGGCTGGATCCACGCGGCCTGTCAGGTACGCGACATCGGCCGGGCCGAGCGCTGGATCCCCATCCACGTGCCCGCCGGCGAACTCCCGCCGGCCTGCCCCTACTGCAGCACCTACAGCATCCGCCTTGCCCAGGAGTCCGGCCGCGTCCGCTGCGCCAACGGCCGATGCCGTGACATCGAGGGCAACCCCCCGCGCGGTCGCCTCGACCGCAACCAGCTCAACGGCTCGGCGCTGATCGCGTGGCGCGACGGCCGCCAGACCTACTACGGATAGGAGTGATCCCGATCGCCCCCGATCACGACGGATGGACCGTGTATGACGCGGAAGATCTGCTACACCCCGCAATGACCCAGACCGAAATACGGGCGATGATCGTGCTTTTCGGGATCAACCCCATCGGCACCCGGCGTGAGCCCGGCCGTGCCGGTCGCGCCCCGGTCACCTACAACACCACTGCCCTGCAGGTCGCGCACGCCGCTGTGATCAGGACACGTGTTGACCTTCAGCGAATTGATGTGGCCTAATTGGCGCTGACGAACCATGTCCGAAACCCGGCCGCGAGCCGGGTTTTCGCATGTGAGGGCACGGCCGAAATGGTCCAAGCCCTACGCATCCTGGACTCTCCTCACATCCCCGGGCAGATGCCCGCGCACAACCGTCCGCCCCTGGTCTGGCTGCGGTGCCAGGGGCGGCGCTACCTCCTGCGGTGGCACCACCGCGACGGCACCTGGTGGGCCGAACTGCAGCACCTCGCCCTTATCCCCGGACCGCGCCCCATCCAGGTCACCCAGACCTGGCACCCGGCCGGCGACGTCGAGCGGATCGTGGGCGAGAACTACAGCCAGGTGCCCCGAACATGATCGGAGACGCATGCGCCTGACCCAACGCGTTGAGGACCAGGTTGTCGAGGCCCTCGCCGCGGCCGCGCTCGGCGAGAGCCTCGATCACGAGGTGAGCCTGGTCTACCAGGTCGGCCCGAACGGCCCGGTGCCGAGCATCGTCATTCTCATCGTCGGCCGCGGCATCGCCCTGGGCGAGGTCATCAGCGCCACGCCGATCGTCATCCCGACACCCGCCCCGGACGCTGAGCTGGTGGCCACCAGCGTCCGCACCGCCGTCACCGCCATCCAGGCCGAGCGCGCCCGCCAGACCCGCGAGGTGCCCCTGCTCGGTGTCCCGCGCTGACGAAGAACTCCCACTAAGGGGGACGCTCAGGGACGGGTAGACCAGCTCCCGCCCGTGGCGGCACGTGCTGGCCGGTCGCCACAACCGCAAGTGGCTCCCTGTCCCCCCACAACCAGGAGTCGGCGCCGCACCACGGCTGGGCGCCGACTCCATCTCCTACGACATCATCGCGCTGGGTGATCCCCTAGAGGATGTAGCTCGGCTGGTATCCCGATCCGTACACCCAGCGCAGCCCTTCGGCAGGGTAAGCACCGCTCGGCAGCCCGAACCACTGAGTCTTGCAGCGGTAAGCCGCCACAAAGCGGGCCTGGCCGCCGCTCGCAGGTACGCCCTTCACTTCGACGTACGCCTTCAGGGCTGAGCCTGTCCACACGCCGTTGATGCTTGACGTCGACACGCCTGTTCCAAACACATCGACGCGAACGATGCTGTGGACACCGCGCGGGCATCGCCACGACCCGACCTCGATACCCACGATTCGGGTCCCCGCCGCGGCAGCCGCGGTAGGGGTTGCGGTGAAGAGGGATGCGGTCAACGCGGCTACGGCCGCGGCCGCTCCCAGACGTAAAGGTGATCGATTCATGAAGCTCCTCACTCCCTCGCCACCTATGGGATAAACGGAACGTAATT
This sequence comes from Planobispora longispora, assembly GCF_016863135.1. Lineage (GTDB taxonomy): Bacteria > Actinomycetota > Actinomycetes > Streptosporangiales > Streptosporangiaceae > Planobispora > Planobispora longispora. The sequence continues at coordinate 374,756 of NZ_BOOH01000019.1, read as the reverse complement.
TTCCCGATGCTGACCGTCAATGGAACGAGCCATGCCACATGCCTCTAGCGACTCTGTAAACCAATCGCGCGTCATGAGAGTCGCGGGTTTCTCTGCGCACTTCGACTCCGTCTTTCACCAGAGCTAGTGCCTACTGCCCCACCTGCACGCTGCGCACGATGTCGTCAGCTCCACGCCACTGGGCGGCGTTTGTGCCCTGAGTGCGAGCGCGCACGTCAGCGCGCCCGGCCGAGCGCCGCCCGCCGCGGCTTGGGCTACGACCACCAGCAGGCCGCGACCCTGATCCTGGCCGAAGCGACCGAGTGCGCGATCTGCCACCTGCCGCCAGCCCCCGGTGACCCGCTGACCGCCGGCCACATCGACGACCGTCAGATCGGCGGCGGCAACGAGCTGGCGAACTACCAGCCTGAGCACCTGAGCTGCAACAGCCGGAAGAAGGCGCTCGGATCCCGGATCGTGCTGGTGGCTGGGCCACCGTGCGCTGGCAAGACCACATACGTCCAGCACCAGGCGATAGACGGCGACCTGGTGCTGGACCTCGACGCCATCGCCCGCGACCTGGGCAGCACGAGGTACTGGCACCACGACGCAGCCACCATGGCCCGGGCCAACGCGGTGATGAGGCGCGAGGTGCTGAGGCTGGCGGCCACGCGACGCGGCCGAGCGTGGATCATCCGGTGTGTACCCAACGGGCGGACACGTACCGGCCTGGCCCGCATGGTGCGGGCCGATGAGGTCGTGGTGCTCCTGCCTCCTGGCCGCACGCTGGTGAGGCGAGCACAGGCGCGCCCCGACCCGGTAGGCACGATCCGATCGATCAATGACTGGCTCGCGCGCTACACCGAGAGCCCACTTGACACCGTGATCAAGGATGCGAGACGCATTCGAGCGCGATCACAGGCGTGATCATGGGCTGACGTTTCCGCAGGTCAGAGCTTGATCGCGTATCACCCCCCGGGGTGTGTTTTCCCAGGTCAGAGGGGGTATCCGAGACCGCCGTCCCCCTCAATTTTTGTCGTCTCAGAATGCCGAACTTTTTCCGGAGGGGAGATCCGATGGCTGCGAACGCCGGTCGCAAGGCCGCACCCGCCGGGCTCAAGCTGCTGGAGGGCCGCGGCAAGGGACGCGACTCCGGCGGCCGCGAGGTCACCCCGCCGCCGGCCTTCCGGCGCCTGCCACCGGAGCGCCCGGAGGACCTCACGGAGGAGGCCGCGGCGCTGTGGGAGGAGTTCGTTGACGAGCTGCAGCGCCTGCAGCTGCTCAAGCCGGTCGACGGGCCCGCCCTGCAGATGGCGTGCGAGGCGTTCGCGCGATGGAAGGAGGCCCGGCGGATCCTGGCGATCGAGGGCATGACCTACGTCGCGCACACCGGCCTGGTCAAGGTCAACCCGCTGGTCGGCGTGGTCGAGCGCGCGAGCGCGGAGTTCCGGGCCTGGTGCGCGGAGTTCGGCCTGACCCCCGCGGCCGAGGGCAAGCTGGCAACAGGCGCCGGCGACGACGGCGACGAAGGGAACCCCTTCGCCGGCACCGGGTAGCACGCCGTGGCCACGAAAGCCGCGCCCCGCCGTACGCGCCGGGGCTACCTGCCGAGCCCCGCCGAGCTCAAGCGCCTCAAGCTGTCCCCCGAGGTCGCCTGGTACCTGGTCGACCGCGGGATCCCGCTGCCGGACTGCCCGCCCAAGTGGAAGACCCCCGAGCCCGGCGAGCTCCTCAAGAGCGCGCGGTTCGACCCCGAGCGCGTCGACCGCGTCCTGAAGGCCTTCGGCCTGCTGCGCCACACCAAGGGCCAGTGGGCGGGCCGGCCGCTGACCCCGGACCCCTGGCAGGTCGCCTACGTCATCGCGCCCGTCTTCGGATGGATCAAGCGCAACCGGGCCGGCCGGTGGGTGCGGGTCATCACCGACCTGTACGTCGACGTCCCGCGCAAGAACGGCAAGAGCACGCTGTGCGGCGGCCTGGGCATCTACCTGACCGCCGCCGACGGCGAGGGCGGCGCCGAGGTCATCGCCGCGGCGACGACGAAAGAGCAGGCGGGCTACGTCTTCGGCCCGATCAAACAGCTGTGCGAGCACTCGCCGGCGCTCAAGCCACACGCCAAGTCCCTCGCCCAGAAGATCATTCATAAGGCGAGCAAGAGCACGTTCTCCGTGGTCAGCTCGGTCGCCGAGAGCCTGCACGGCGGCAACATCCACGGCGGCATCATTGACGAACTCCACATCCACAAGACCGGCGACCTGGTCGAGGCGATCGAGACAGGCACCGGCTCGCGCGAGCAACCGCTGATCGTCATCATCACGACGGCCGACGACGGCCGGCCGAACACGATCTACGCCCGCAAGCGGCAGCGGATCGAGGAGCTCGCGCGCCGGGTGATCCGGCACCCGGCGACCTACGGCGTGATCTGGGGCGCCGAGGAGAGCGACGACCCGTTCGTGATGGCCACCTGGAAGAAGGCCAACCCCGGATTCGGCATCAGCCCCACCCACGAGTACCTGGAGAAGAAGGCCGCCGAGGCCCGCCAGGACCCCGTCGCCCTCGGCAGCTTCCTGCGCCTGCACCTGGGCCTGAGGACCAAGCAGACGACCCGCTACATCTCGCTGAGCGACTGGGACGGCGCGGCCGCGCTCATCGAGGAGCAGGACCTGGAGGGCCGGGCCTGCCATGGCGGCCTGGACCTGTCCAACGTCGAGGACATCACCGCCCTGTGCTGGCTGTTTCCCGCCCGCGACAGCGGCCTGATCGAAGCGATCTGGCGGTTCTGGCTGCCGGAGGACCGGCTACGCGACCTGTCCAAGCGCACCGCCGGCGCCGCTGAGGTCTGGGTCCGGGAGGGCTGGCTGAAGCTCACCCCAGGCAACGTCATCGACAACGACGCGATCTTGCACCAGATCGACAAGGACGCCCGGCGCTTCCGCGTGCAGACCATCGGCTACGACCGGTGGGGCGCCACCGACGTGGTTCGGCGGCTCGGCGACGGCGGCCTGACGTGTGTGCCGATCAGCCAGGGCGCCGCGAGCCTGAACGACCCGCTCAAGAACCTGCTGCGGGTCATCAAGGCCGGGCTGTTCCAGCAGGGCGGGCACCCGGTCATGCGCTGGATGGTCGACAACCTCGCGACCGTCGCGACCGCCGACGGCCTGGTCAAGCCGGACAAGAAGAACAGCGGCGACAAGATCGACGGCGTGTCCGCGCTGGTCAACGCCATGAAGGAAGTCATGGACGCCGAGGCGGCCGCCGCACCGCCAGCCACCGCCCCGGCCGCGGCCGCCGGCGGCACCCGGGACCTGTGGCGCCCGTCGTCTCGACTCAACATCTGAAGGAGCCTGTGATGCGCGTACGGCTCACGCCGGACCTGGTGGCCAACGTCCTGGGCGTGCTCGGCCTGGTGTGCGTGGTGGTGGCCATCGGCGGCCTGACCGGCACTTGGTGGTGGTCCCTCGGCGCGGCCGGCCTGGTCCTGGTCGGCCTGTCCTACAGCGTCCACACCCACGCCCAGGTGCCCACCGCCGTCGTCGCGCACGGTGGCCCGGTGCGCGCCGTGAAGGACGCGGCGTGAGGACGGATGGACGCCGGGACCGGCTTGCCCCGCACGTCCCCCTGACCGGCATCGAGGTCATCGAGCCTGCCGAGCTGCCCGAAGACTTCGGTCCGCTCCCCATGTCCGCGACTCCTCCAACCTCAGGGAGCAGCGCATGAGCTCATGGCTGTGGCCGGCCCGGCGCGCGGTCGAGGCGACCCCCCAGCAGATCATGGTCTCCGGCGCGGCCGCCAGCAGCTGGAACCACGACCCGATGGACGGCGACGCCGGCTGGAAGCCTGTCGGCTCCCGCGGCCGCCCGGTCCCGGACTGGACGCTGGAGAAGAGCAGGATGTACTCGCTCGCCTCCTACCGGACCAACCCCATGGCCCGGGCCATCATCGACACCTACACGAGCTTCTGCGTCGGCGACTCCGGTGTGACCTTCCAGGCCACCAACACCGACGTGCGCCAGGTCGTCGAGGAGTTCTGGAACGACCCGCGCAACCAGGTCGGCCAGGGCCAGGAGCTCGCGCTGCGCAGCTGCCTGTTGATGGGGGAGACCTTCCGCGAGCTCATGACCGGCCCGCTGTCAGGCGTCGTGCGCTACTCGCCGATCGACCCGTCCGCCGTGGTCGAGGTGCGCTGCCTCCACGGCAACCCGCTGTGGCCACACGAGATCGAGTTCCGCATCGAGGCGGTCAACCGGACGCGGACGGTGGCCGCGGTCGACGACACCACCGGCCTGCGTGACGGCCAGATGCTGTTCTGGGCGCCGTTCCGGGCCCTGGAGACCGACGTCCGGTCCATGCCGTTCATGGCGCCGATCCTCGACTGGCTCGACTCCTACGACACCGTGCTGTCGAACCTCATCGACCGGACGGCGCTCGCCCGTTACATGGTCTGGGACGTCACCGTCGAGGGCGAACAGACCGACGTCGACAACTTCATCGCGGCCCGAGGCGGCACGCACATACCGCCCTCCGGCTCGGTCGAGGTCCACAACAACGCGGTCAAGTGGGAAGCGAAGAACGCCCAGACCGGCAGCTACGAGGACACCAACGCCAACCGGTCGGTCCTCACGATGATCGCCGGTGGCGCCGGCCTGGCGAAGACCTGGCTCGCCGAACCCGAGGACGCCAACCGCGCCACCTCGCTGACGATGGCCGAACCGGTACGGCGCCGCGTTGCCGGCGTCCAGGCCGTCTGGCTCGGCTACCAGACCGAGATGATCCGCTTCGCCGTCGACCGGGCCGTCGCCGCCCGGCGCCTGCCGCGGATGGTCGAGGCGACCGACCCGAAGACCGGCCAGACCTACGACATCAAGGCCAGCGACAGCGTGGTCGTCACCGGCCCGGAGGTCGCGGCCGCCGATGCCCAGATCACCGCCCAGGTCCTGCTCAACCTCTCCACCGGTCTGGAGCACCTGGTGCAGTCCCGAGTTCTGACCGCCGAGGCGGCCGCCGTCGCGGCCCGCAAGGCGTGGGAGGACTACATGGGCATCCCGTACAGCGCTGACCTGGGCAAACCGGGAGCTGATCCCGACCCCGACGACGTCGCGACGGCTGTCGACGACGCCACCACCAAGGCCAAGGCGACATTGCGCGCCGTGGGCGACCCGTAAGGAGCGAACGATGACCCGTGAGCAGGCCGCCGAGCGGCTCGGCATGAAGCCCAGCGAGATCCTCGACGTCCAGAGCAAAGACGGCAACCACCTCATCACCACCCACGACGGACAGCGCGTCGAGGTGACGAAGGACGGCGAGGTCCGGCCGTACGACGCCGACCAGGACCTGGGCGCCTGGGAGCGTGAGATCAACGCCAACGTCGGCGCCGCGGAGGCCTCCGGCCAGCCGATCCGGCCGGAGATGACGGCCCGGGACGTGCCGACCGGATCGCCGGAGGAGGTCCTGGCCTGGGTCGGTACCGACCGGGACCGCGCTGCGCTGGCGATCGAGACGCTGAAGCAGCGTGGTGGTGTCCAGGCCGAAATTCTCGAGACGCTGGAGCACCTCGGCGGCGCCGAGGGCGAGAAGGACGGCCAGCAGGAGGTGCCCGCCGGCAGCGCCGAGCGGGTGCTGCAGTGGGTCGGCGACGACCCCGCGCGGGCCCGCCAGGCGCTGGAGGCCGAGCGGAAGAAGGACAACCCCCGCCAGGGCCTGATCGCCCGGCTGGAGAAGCTGGAGCGGCCGGAGTGAGCGTCCACGACCCAGCTCACTGCGGCGGCCTTCCTGGCTGCCCGGTGTGCGCGCAGGAGGTGTGTACGGCGGATTGCCGCGGTGAGGAGCCGCTGCAGCACGGCGTAACGGTCACCTGCCCGAACTGCGGGATCAGCTTCGAGACCAGCCCGCCGGCGCCGCGGCGGGTCACCGAGACCGCGGCCACGTCCGAGGCGATGATCAGTGGTCAGCGGTCCTTCGACGACGTGCGGCAGCTGGTCCGCAAGGCCCTCGCCGAGCGCATCCAGGCGGCGGCTGGCGTCTCCTACGTGTGGGTCTACATCTCCGACCTGACCACGACCGCCGTGGTGTACGCCGCCGGCGATGACGACCTCTACCAGTGCGACTACGCGATCGACGCCGCCGGCGCGGTCGCCCTCGGCGAGCCGGTCAAGGTCGTTCGGACCTACGCCCCGGACCCCGCGGCCGCCGTACCGGTCGGCGACGTCGCCGAGACCCGCGACCAGATCACCGCCCAGTCCCGGGTGATCGAGGCCAAGGGCACCGCGGCCGATGGCGGCCGCATCTTCCGGGTGCGGATCATCGCCTACGGCGACAGCCTCAACGGGAGGCGGTACCCCGAGGCGGTCATGCGCAAGGCCGCGGCGCTGTACGAGGGTGCCAAGGCCTTCGACCACCACCGCACCGAAGAGGAGCTGTCCACCGGCACCATCGCCGGTCTGGTCGGCGCCTTTCGCAACGTCGAGGCCGAGGCCGACGGTCTGTACGCCGACCTCCATCTGCTGCCGTCGGCCACGCACGCGGCCGAGGCTCTCGACGCCTCGCTCGCGGGCCAGGAGGACGGCCTGGACCCCCTCATCGGCCTGTCCCACGACGTGATGGCGCTGTTCAAGCCCATCACCGAGGGCGGCCGCCGCCTGCAGGAGGCGACCGCCATCACCCGCGTCAACTCCGCCGACCTGGTCTCCGACCCGGCCGCCGGCGGCAAGGCCTCCCGCGTGCTCGCGGGCGGCATCGACCCATCCGACCCGGGCGCGGAGCCCGACCGTACGAAGGAGACCACCGTGCCCCCGACACTGGAGGAGATCCTGGCCGCGCTGAGCCAGGCGAAGCCGGAGCAGCTGGCCGCCGCCGGCCTGGCGAAGGTCGCCCCGGCCACGGAGACGAAGGAGACCGACGACAAGCCCGTCGAGGGCAAGGTCGTCGAGGCCGTTCCGCAGACCAAGGGCACGTTCCTCGCGGGCCTCATGGTGCGCCAGCTCGTCACCGACGCGGGCCTGCCCGAGTCCGTCGTCGAGGCCGTCACCGGCGCCCTGCCGGAGAAGTTCACCGAGGCCGACGTCGCCGCGCAGATCGCCGCGATGAAGGCCGGCCTGGCCATGGTCGAGCGCGCCGGCCTGACCCCGACGGTGACCACGAAGGTCACCCAGGAGGCCCGCGACAAGAAGGTCGCCGCCCTGGACGCGATGTTCGATGGCAACTACCGCGAGGGCTACAGGAGCTTCCGGCAGGCCTACGCCGACTTCACCGGCAACCACCCCAAGGCGTGGGACGAGGACTACAACCGGCTCATCCTGCGCGAGTCCATCGGCGGCTACTACGACTCGGCCATGCGGGCCCCGGAGTCCATGGACAGCACCAGCTGGGACCAGGTGCTCGGCGACTCCATCCACCGCCGCATGATCCGGCTCTACGCTCAGCCGAGCCTGCAGACCTGGCGGCAGATCGTCTCCGACATCACCCCCGTGAGCGACTTCCGCCAGCAGAAGCGCGAGCGAATCGGCGGCTACGGACTGCTGCCCACCGTCCCCCAGGGCGCCCCCTACCAGCCGCTGCAGTCGCCGACGGACGAAGAGGCGACCTTCGCGGTGATCAAGCGTGGTGGGACCGAGGACCTCACCATGGAGATGATCGCCAACGACGACCTGCAGGCCGTCCGGCAGATCCCGCGCCTGCTGGGCCTGGCCGCCGCGATCACCCTCTACCGGTTCGTGTGGGACATCCTGCAGACCAACGCCGCGACCACCTACGACGCGACCGCCCTGTTCCACACCAACCACGCCAACACCGACAGCGCGGCGCTGTCGCAGTCGGCGCTCGGCGTGGCCCGGCGCAAGATGCGCAAGCAGGCGGCCTACGGCAACGCCATCAACGTCCTGTCCACGGTGCCGCGCTTCCTGGTCGTGCCGAGCGAGCTGGAAGAGCTCGCCTGGCAGCTGAGCGTCTCGCCGATGGCGATCCCGGGCACCAGCAATGACCCGGCCGACCGGCCGAACCTGCACAAGGGCCTGGAGCCGATCGTCGTCGACTACTGGACCGACGCCAACGACTGGTTCGCGATCGCCGACCCGGCGATGTGCCCGACCATTGAGATCGGGTTCTACCAGGGCCGTGAGGACCCGGAGCTGTTCACCCAGTCCGACCCGAACGTCGGCAGCATGTTCAACGCCGACAAGGTGACCTTCAAGATCCGTCACATCTACGACGGCACCGTCCTGGAGCACCGCGGCATGTACCGCGGCACCCAGGCTTGACCGGTCCCCGCATCCCGTAGTCCATCGACGTGGGGGTGCCGCGGCCGCGGCACCCCGATAGGAGCACACCACCATGCAGCTCAAGGAGATGTCGGGAGACCTCCTCTTCCCGATCTTCGTGCCGGGACAGGCTACGGCCGGCACCGCGGACGAGTGGGCCGGCATCATCGCCCCGTTCGCCCTGCAGATCACCAGCGCCAAGTGGATCCCGCACGCCGCGGTGACCGCCAACGGCACGAACTACTTCACCCTCAACCTGCGCAACCGCATCGCCGGCGCCGGGTCGGCCCTGGCCGCCTCGCGCTCCTACGCCGCGACCGACTCCACGGCGTTCGTCCCCGAGACCATGACCCTGTCCGGCACGCCGGCCAACCTCCTGGTCGCGGCCGGCGACGTCCTGACCGTCGAGAAGGTCGTGACCGCGTCCGGCCTGGCCATGCCCGACGGCCTGGTCGTGGTGACCGCCCGGATCCGCTGATGGGCGGGCTGCCCCGGCCGGTCGCGCTGACCGGAGCCGATCAGGTAGTGCGCACAACCTCCAGCATCTACCGCGGCCTGACCGTACGGGAGACCACCGGCGGCGCCGGCGCCGTGCTGCGCGTGTTCGACCACGCCAGCGCGGCCAGCGGAACCCTGCTGCAGACCGTGGCCCTGGGCAACGGCGAGTCCCTCACCGTCGTGCACCCCGCTGGACTCTGGGCGATCGATGGCATCTACGTCGACGTCGTCTCCGGAGCGGTCGAGGGGGCGATCTACGTCGGATGAACGTCACCCGCCTCACCCGGGGCGCCGCGGCGACGCTGTCCCACACCTTCTACGTGGGGGAGACGGCGACAGACTCATCTGTCGCCGTCTCGGCGTCCGTGGTCGACGCCAGCGGACAGGCGGTCGCCGGTCCCCTGAACGCCTCCCACAGCGGCGCCGGCACCGGCCGATACACCGTCACCCTGCCCGCCCAGGCCACCCTCGCCGCCCTCACCGTCGCCTGGAGCGCCACCATCGGCGGCCAGGCCGTCGTCGAGCGCGACATCGTCGAGGTCGTCGGCGGGTTCCTGTTCAGCCTGGCCGAGGCCCGGGCATCTGACCCGATCTTCGCTGACGTGGCGAAGTACCCGCTGGCCGACCTGGTCCGGCTGCGCCAGGAGGTGGAGGAGGAGTGCGAGACCATCACCGGGCGCGCGTTCGTGCCCCGCTATCGGCGCCTGGTCCTGGACGGCAGCGGCGGCCGCGACCTGGTGCTGCCCGACGGCGGCGACGACCTGGTGGCCGGCATCCTGCTGCGCGGGGTGCGGCTGCCGATCCGCTCGGCGAGCATCGCGCCGCGCGTCGGCCAGGCCGCGGTGCCACTCACCGTCGACCAGCTCGGCGCGCTGACCGTCACCCGCGACGGCCTGCTGCGCCGTACCGACTACGGCATCTGGACCGAGGGCTCCGGGAACGTCGTACTCGAGTACGAGTACGGCAACGACTACCCACCGGCGGACCTGAAGGCGGCCGCCCTCCTGCGCCTGCGCAGCAGGGCGACCATGGCCCGGTCCGGCATCCCGGACCGCGCGATCTCCTTCACGGTGGCCGAGGGCGGCACCTACCGGCTCAGCACGCCCAACGCGAGCCGTACCGGGATCCCGGACGTCGACGCCGCCTATGACCGCTACTCCCGCGGCGCCGGCGGCGGCCAGAACGGCGGCCCGGCACCGGCCTCCCGCACCCTGGACTACAACCCCCAGCGCGGGAGCCTGTTCCACGGCGGGTGGCGATGACGGCGCCGGCGACCAACGCGGTGGCCATCAAGCGGGCCCTGGTCGACCTCATCAAGACCCTGCCGCTCGGCGACGTCCAGGTCGGCTACGGCCCGCCCGCCAACCCGGAGAGAACCTTCATCTACCCCGGCGCGGTCCGCGGCCCCCAGGAGCCGGCCACGATGCGGGGCGGCGGCATCCTGCCTCGCATCGAGGACCTCACCCTGCAACTGCACATCGTCGTCACCCTCACCGGTGGTGACGCCGTGGCCGAGGCCGAGGGCCAGGCCGCCGAGCTCGGCGGCCAGATTATCCGCGCGGTGGCGGCCGACCCCAAGCTCGGCGACCTGCCCGGTCTGCTGGCCATCGTCTCCGGTGGCGTCGAACTGGAGTCCGGCGCCGACGACACCGCCTCCACCGCCTGGCTGCTCCTGCGATTCGACATCAAGTCCCACCTGACCTGAGAGGAACCCGCATGGCTGAGAAGATCAAATGCAAGGTGATCGGCCCGGCCGAGGTCGACGGCGTCGCCGCCCCGGGCACGGTTGAGCTCGATCCCGACGTCGTCAACATCGGCGCCCTGGTCTACGCCGGCCACATCGAGGTGCCCAAGTCGGTCGACCTCGACAAGCTGCCCGACCCGACGCCTGACGCCGGCGGCACAGCGACGTCGGCGAGCGGCCCGAAGGCGAAGTAAGTCGTGGCGCCCACCGTCCTGCTGGACGCCTACGCCTACGTGGCGGGGCATGACTTCACCACCGAGACCAACCGGCTGTCCTGGTCGGGCGAGGCGGCCGCGCTGGACCGGACGACGTTCGGCTCAGGCGGCTGGACCGAGCTCACCGGCGGCCTCAAGAGCCACACGTTCGACATGGCTGGCTTCTGGGACTCGGCGGCCGCCGACGCCGTCGACCCCGAGGCCTTCACCGACCTCGGCGGCGGCGGCCGCGTCTTCACCTTCGGCCCCATCGAGACCGAGGGAGAGGTGGCCTACCTCGGCCAGCTCGGCCACTTCAACTATTCGTTGCTCGGCGCTCACGGCGAGCTCGCGCCCTTCAGCCTCACCAGCCAGGGCACCGACGGAGTCGGTATCGTCCGCGGCAAGCTCGCCAAGGCGAAGGGAGCGGCGGCCGCCACGGGCGTGCTGGGCAGCGTCGTCGAGCTCGGCAACGTCCCGGCCGGCCAGTACCTGTATGCGTCCCTGCACGTCATCTCCGCGGGCACGACCATCACCGTCCAGCTCCAGTCGGACGACTCGGCCGGGTTCGCCTCACCGACGACCCGGGCCACGATCGGCCCCATCACCACCCGCGGCGGCACCTGGGCGACCCGGGTCGCCGGCCCGCTGACCGAGACGCACTACCGGCTCAACGTGAGCGCGATCACCGGCGCGCACGTCGTCGCCGGCGCGATCGCCATCGGCAAGTAACCCCACTCCTGCAGGCCCGCCGCGCGCGGGTCCTTTGCCATGCTCTCTGGAGGTCCTCGTGGCAACCCTGGTCCTGCTCAACGAGTTCGTCGAGCTCAACGCGGTCAACAGCTCCGGCTGGGCGAAAAGCGGCGCCCTGGCGATGGAGGCGGCCGCCCTGGACGCCTCGGTGTTCGGTGACGGCTGGACGAAGAACACCGCTGGCCTGAAGTCCGGAACGCTGACGATCGAGTTCCTCGACGACTTCGCCGCCAGCCAGCTCGACGCCACGCTGTGGCCGCTGTTCGGCACCGTCGTCCCCTTCAAGCTCCGCCCCGACGCCGGCGCGGTATCCACCAGCAACCCGCAGTACTCCGGCAACGTGCTGATCGCCCAGCACAACGTCGGTGGCAGCCTCGGCGAGCTCGCCGGCAAGTCGCTCAGCTTCCCGCTGTCCGGCGCCGTCGCCCGCGCCACCTCGTAAGGGCCCGCCGTGTCCGCCGAGCTGAAGAAGCTGATCGCCGACTTCGGCAAGCTGCCGAAGTCGATGCGAGCCGAGATCCGCGCCAGCGCCAAGGAGATCGGCGACCCGGTGCTGCAGGAGGTACGGCGGCGCGCGTCCTGGTCGAGCCGGATCCCGGCGGCGACCCGCATCAGCGTGCGCTTCGGCGCCCGGACCTCCGGTGTCACCGTCCGCACCTCCGCCAAGAAGGCACCGCACGCGAGGCCGTACGAGCATGGCGGCGAGCGCGGCACCTTCCGGGTGCCGGTCTTCCGCCAGAAGGGCCGGCGCACGCCGTGGGTCGACCGGGCCGCGCGCCCGTTCTTCACCCCCGGCGTGATCGCCGCTCAGGACGGAGTCGCCGACGCCTTCCGACAGATCGTCGTGCGCGTCGGCCTCAAGAACGGCTGGCACTACTAACCGCAGCAACCGCAGCACATTAGGAGGAAGAGCACTTATGGGATTGCGTGATCGCCTGCAGGGCCGGCCCCGGCCGACCGCGAGCTGCAGGATCGCCGTCGTCGACACCCGCGAGGCTGAACAGGAGCTCACCGAGGCCGGCGCCGCGCTGCAGGTGCTCGTCTTTGCCGGCGGTGGCGAAGAGCTCCCCGCCGCGAAGGACCGCCTGAGCGCGGCCCGGGCCGCGCTCGCCGCCTGCTTCGAGACGGTCGTCTGTGCGGCGATGCCGCCGGATGAGTTCGAGGCCCTGGTCGACGCCCACAAGCCGCGCAAGGACACCGACGACGAGGCCTGGAACAACGAGACGTTTCCGCGAGCGTGCTTCCTGGAGTGCGCGCCCGGCGAGATGACCCGCCAGGAGTGGGAGGAGTTCCTGCGCACCCAGGTCAACGACGGCGAGCGGACGCTGCTCTACCAAACCGCGATCCGCGCCAACATCCGCGTCCCGGATCCGAACGTCCCAAAAGACTAGATGCCGACCCTCGGCTGGAACTGGAGCTGGAGGTGTGCGCGGACTACCGCATCCCGCACTCGGAGTTCCTGCGCTGGTCGGACTCCGATCGCGACAAGGCCATCTGGCAGCACATCCGGGCCCGGCAGACGTGCCCGAACTGCGGTACCCGGGCGGAGGAGTGGGATCCCCGCTGCGGTGGCCACCCGGGTGCCTACGTGCCCGACGTGCACCGCTGTGAGGGCTGTTACCAGCTCGCCGACGCAGGCAAGGACCTGCCCCCGGGCAGTTACGCCCGGCTCAAGCTCAACCCGGAGGTGGTGAAGTGAAACGCCAGGTCGATCTTGAGACCAATATCAACGGCGACCCGAAGGGCTTCAACACCGCCGCGAGGTCAGCAACCGAGCACGCGCGCAAGCTGGAGCGGGCCAACGGCCGGCTGGAAGAGCGCCTGAAGCGGATGAACCTGCAGATGGCTCGCTCCACCAAGAGCGCGAGCCTGATGCGCGGGGAACTGGCTTCCCTGGTGGCCGCCGGCGCCGCGCTCGCGCCGACCTTCGCGGCCGCGGGCACCGGCGCCGTGGCGTTCGGCGCGCTGGCGGCGCCGGCCATCATGCGCGTGGTCCAGGCCCAGACCGAGATGGGGGAGCGGTGGGCCTCCCTCAGCACTGACGAGAAGATCGCTGCCGCTGGACTACGGCAGTTGATCGCCCAGTACAAGGCGTTGGCCAAGAGCGTTGAGCCGGAGGTCCTGCAGACCTTCAACGCGGGCCTGGGAGTGGCGAGCTCGCTCCTGCCGCGGCTGGCGCCCATCACCAAGTCGGTCGCGCGCGAGCTGACGGCGTTCGCCCACGAGATGGAAGACGCCCTCAACTCCGAGCGGGCCGACCAGTTCTTCGCCACCATCGAGCGCGAGGCCCCGCAGGCGATCGACGCCCTGGGCGACGCGCTCGGCTCCGGCGCGCACCTGGCCGCGAGCCTGACCGAGTCACTGATGCCGCTGGCGACCGCAGGCCTGGGCGCCATCTCGATGGTCGCCGACCTGGTCGCTGGCCTGTCGGACCTCAACCCCGAGCTCGCCCAGGCGGCCGTGCTGATGCTCGCGCTCCGCTCCCCGATCAGCGGCCTGGGCGGCCTGATCGGCAAGAGCAGTGGCCGGTACAAGGAGTTCGCCGCGGAGAACGAGAAGGCCTCCAAGGCGACGAAACTCCTCAACGCGGTCAGCGCCGCGGGTCCGAATCTCTACCTGGCCGCGGCCACGGCGATCGGATTTTTCGCCGTGAAGGCGGCCACGGCGAAGAGCGCCAGCCAGGAGCTCGCCGAGGCCATGCGCAAGGAGCACCAGGCGGTCGGCAACAACATCGCGGGCTACCGGTCCATGAACGCGGCTCTGGACGCGCAACTGGTGCAGGCCACGCAGCGCCTGGCCGCGGCTGAGAAGAAGCTCGCCAGCGACGCGTCGTTCCTGAAGGTGGAGATGTACAAGGGCGCCTTGGCCGCCCAGGACATGACGCGCTCCTTCGTGGAGCAGGAGAAGGCCGCCAACAACCAGTCGATCAAGAACATTCAGCAGGGCGCGGCCGCGCTGGCCAAGCAGTACGGCATCACCACGGAGCAGGCGGAACGCCTGGCCATCGCGGTCGGCGTCGACCTGTCCAAGGGAGTCCTGGAGAACGGCACGGTCACCGCGGCCACCACCGCGAAGATCAACCGGTATCGGGACGCCGTCGCCACAGCGAGCAACCCGACGCTGGTGGTCGCCGAGGCGTGGAAGATCGCTTCCGATGCCGGGCTCGACATGAAGACCCGCATCGAGGCCCTGACCACCGCGCTGGGCGGCTTCAACGCAGCGCTGGGAGTGCTGTCGGCCTCCAACGCGATGAAGGAGGCGCTGGCCGCCTCCAACAAGGTCCTGCGAGACGGCAACGCGACCATGCTGGAGCGCTCACAGGCGCTGGAGGCACAGCTGGCGCCGATCGGCCGATGGGTCGAGGCACAGCTGGCCGCGAAGAAGAGCGTCTCACTGACCGACAAGGCGCTGCGTGATCAGTTCCCGTCGCTGATCAAGCTGTCGCAGGGCAGCGCCGTCGGCAAGGCCGCCCTGGACGGCCTGATCGCCTCCATGGGCGGCACGATCACCCGCGCCAAAGGCGCGACGACGATCACGGACCGGTTCGGTAACGCGATCAAGGTGTTGCCGAACGGCAAGGTCGTGAAAATCGACGCCGCTACGAAGAAGGCCAACGCCGATCTGGAGACGACCAAGCGCAAGCACGCCAACATGCACGGCAAAACCTCCACGGTGACCGTCCGAGCGAACACCGGCCCGGCGGCCGGAGCGTTCCGCAGCCTGCTGTCACAGTTCACGGTGCCGGTGAGCATTCCGGTCGGGATCCGCGCCCCGGGGGCGACCGGCGGGCTGGTCACCGAGGGCCGGATCGTTCCTCGCTATGCGGCCGGCGGTCCGGTCCATGGTCCTGGGACGGGCACGAGTGACGATGTGCCCGCTCTGCTGTCCAACGGTGAGTACGTCATCAACGCTCGCTCCACGGCCCGGCATCGGGAACTGCTGGAGGCGATCAACGCCGGCAAGTTCGCCGCCGGTGGTCTGGTCGGCTACGCCTCCGGTGGCGCCGTTCAGGCTGCGAACGTGCCGATCAGCGAGTTCGTCTCCCGGTTCATGGACGGTAAGCCCTTGTCCCGATCGGAGTACCTGCGGGTCTACCGCGCCCGGAGAGATGCTGTCGACCAGCTGCGTCGCGCGGAGCGCAAGCTGGCCGAGGACCGCAAGAAGGGGCGCAGCGCACGGACGATCGCCGACGATGAGGCACGCGTCGCAAAGGAACGCCGTGACCTGGCCACCGCGACCGAACGCCTGACGATCGCCCAGGCCCGCTACAAGAAGGGCAAGCTCACTCCGCTGCAGCGGCTCAACGCCGGCCTGGTGCTCGGCATCAAGAACACCGGCGCGTTCATCGCGAACATCACGCGCATCGCCGACCGCGGGTTCGTCGACCTCGCCCAGCAGCTGCTGGCGATGGGCGGCCCGGATGCCGAGAAGATGGCGGCCGCCGCGGCGAAGCTGTCCACCAGCAAGCTCAAGAGCCTGAACACGAAGGTCGTCACGGCTTCCCGCAACCAGGCCCGGCTGGAGGCCCTGCCCAACGTGCTCCTGGTCCGCTCCGCGCAGAAGGGCGGCGCCAAGAGCGTGGCGGACTATATGCGCCACACCGGCCTGAGTGAGGAGGACCTGGCGGCCGCCTTCGCCGCGATGGGCAAGGCCTCACCGAAGGCCGCCGGCGGCATCGAGCGCTACGCCGCCGGCGGCCGTCGACCGGGCCCGGGCATCGCGACCCGGCCCACCGTGCTCTTCGGCGAGGGGAGAGCGCCGGAGGCCTTCATCCCCTACGAGCGCCGCTATCGGGCCCGCGCGATGGGCCTGGTCAATCAGGTAGCCAGTGATCTCGGCATGCTGCGCGGCGGCGCGCAGGTGACGAACGTCTTCAACGTCACCGTGCAGGGGGCGATCGACCCGATCGGCACCGCGCGGACGATCGAGAAGACGCTGCGCAACCTGGTGCGTCACACCGGCGGCACCCCCTTGGCGATCTGATGGCGACCTTCAGCATCAAGGCCGAGGTCGAGTTCACCGCCGGCGTGTGGACCAACATCAGCGCCTACGTGCGCGTGGCCGCCGGCATCAGCATCCGGCGCGGCCGCGGGGATGAGCAGTCCGAGATTCAGCCCGGCACGATGACGCTCACGCTCGTCAACAGCGATGGCCGGTTCACGCCGAGCCTGGCCACCTCGCCGTACTACCCGAACGTGCGCAAGGGCGTCGGGATCCGCCTGTCGGTGGTGGTCGGCGCCACGACCTACCAGCGCTTCCAGGGCCACGTCAACGAGTGGCCGGTCGAGTGGGAGGACAGCGTCCTGTGCCTGGTGTCGATTGTCTGCACGGACCTGTTCAAGCGGCTCGGCGCCGACGCCCCGATGCGCAGCCTCCTGGAGGAGGAGATGCTCTTCCTCCAGCCAGATGCCTACTACACCCTCGGCGAGGCGTCCGGGTCGACCAGCGCGGGCGACACCTCAGGCAAGGGCCAGTCCTCCATGTCGATCTACCAGATCGCCGGCGCCGGCGGCAGCGTGGAGTTCGGCGACGCGGAGGGCCCAGGCACTGACGACCTGCCCGCGGTACGGTTCACGCCCTTCAGCGCCACCCAGGGCAAGGGCCTGCGCGGAAACCTGGACTCGGCGGCCGGCTCCTGCGTCATCGCGTGCTGGGTGTCCACGACGGTCCGCGACCGCGACATCATGCAGATCTGCAACCGCGTCACGGGCCTCGGTGGGGCGGCCACAATCCTCAACATCCACCCCACCGACGGCCGCCTGCGAGTCAACGTCTTCAACGGCGACGACGCCATGGGCTCCGGCACGACCTTCGGCGGCATCCGGCCCGTCGACCTGGACAACGGCGCCAACCATCTGATCGCCGTACAGATCAAGTCCAACGGCGACGTATTCATCTCCGTCGACGGCGTGGACGGCGCGAGCGGCCTGGCCTACGGCTCCATCATCCGCACCGACGTCTACGACCGCCTGGTCGCCGGCGGTTTCAAAGAGCCCGCCACCACCGGGTCGAACATGTTCGACGGTGTGCTGTCGCACATCTGGTTCAAGCGGACCGCGGTGATGCCGGACTGGTCCCACGTCTGGTCCGCCGGAAACGGCAACACCGAAACCACCACCGCCAGATTCACCCGGCTGTGCGCCCTGCTGGGCCTGAGCGGGACCATCCTGGGCAGCTCCACCACCCAGATCTCCTCCCAGGCCGCCGGCGGCAAGACGCCCGCCGCGGCGCTGCGCGACGTCGCCGCCGTCGAGGCCGGGCTGGTGTACGCCAGCAGAGCCTCGGCCGACGTCGTGTTCGAGACCCGCGCCCACCGCTACAACAAAGCCAGCTCGCTGACGCTGACGACCACCGACATCGGCGGCGACCTCACCTGGTCCGACGACGACCAGCCGCTCGTCAACGACGTCACGAACCAGCGCGAGGGCGGCGCCGACCAGCGGGTCAAGGACCAAGCGAGCATCGACGCCTACGGCGTCTACACCGGCGGCAGCAGCCAGGCATGGGCCACCGACGCCGACGCCCTGGCCGCCGCCCAGTGGGAGGTCTACCTGGGCGCCGACCCGCCGCCGCGCGTCACCCAGGTTCGCTGTCCGGCCAGCACCCTGGCCATCCACACGAGCGTGCTGGCACTGGACCTGTCCGACGTCATCACCCTGACCGGCCTGCCCGCCACCTCGCCGGAGACCTCGGTCGAGCTGTTCGTCGAGGGCTACCAGGAGGACATCACGGAGGGCCTGCACAGCATCACGTTCAACACGAGCCCGGCCGAGCCCTACCAGGTGTGGCAGATCGGCGTGCCCGGCCACTCCGAGATCGGCGTGACCACTCGCATCGGCCTGTAGGAGGAGATCGTGGCTGCACCTGTGAACGTCACCGCGGGCCAGTTCATCAACCCCGCGTTCTGGACCACCGAGGTCTACAACCGGTTCGTCGCGCTGTACGCGTCCTGGACCAGCTACGCGATCACCTGGACCGGGGCGACGACCAACCCCACGATCGGCAACGGCAGCCTGGACGGCGCTTACCAGCGCGCCGGCGACGGCAAGACCGTCGCCGTCCGCCTGAGGCTGGTGATCGGCTCCACCACGACCCTCGGATCCGGCCTGTGGGGCTTCAGCCTGCCGTCCGGCCTGGCGCCGGCGCAGATCCAATCCCTGGCCGGCTTCGCCTCCAACTCCGCGGGCACCGCCCGCTACCCGCTGGGCGCCTACCTGACAGCCGGTAGCGGCGTGTTCCGGATCGCCGCGTCCCCCGGGACGTCCGGTGTCAGCAATTCCTCGCCGATGGCCTGGGCGAACGGTGACCAGCTCGTTCTCACGGGGGTGTACGAAGCATCATGACGATCATGAAAGTGCTGCCCTGCCAGGGGCTGGTCATCGACCAGGCCCCCCTCGGCAAGAAGGATCAGGCGGGCAAGCTCACCGAGACAAAGGGCCGCTACCTGGCGGCGGTGGCCGAGGCCGAGGCGTGGCTGGTACAGCAGGGCTTCGACCCGTGGGAGATCGCCGAGATGGATCTGCCGCGGCAGGTCCGGCGGTGCTGGTGGCACGATGATCACGGGTTCGTCCCGGACGGGTGGGAGGGGACAGGCGCCCGGCCGGTGCTGATCGTCCATGTGCCTGTGCCAGCTGAACCGGACCCACCGCAGACGGTCAAGGTGATCAAGCCGTGAGGGGCACGCGGGAGAACCTGCGACACAACCCGTTCGGAACGGTCGCCGCGGCCGCCGGCGTCATCCTCGGCGGCCTCGGCCTGGCCATCGGCGCCGACGTCTCCCAGGGCATGACCAACAGCCTGCGGGACAGCGCCGACATCGTCGCCCACCTGTGGGGGGCGACCCTCGCCACCGGCGGAGCACTCAAGCTCTACGGGCTGTACGCGCACCGGTCGACGGCCGAGATCCCGGGCCTGTGGATGCTCGCCGGCGGCTACGCCGCCTACTCGATCACCGTCGTGACCGGCCTCGCCCTGCACGGCATGGCCGCCGGCATCATCTCCGCGGCGCTGGCCATCGGGTGCACGCTCAAGGCCCGCGGCATCATGCGCACCGCCCGGATGGCTGCGCGCCTGCGCGACCACCGGGACCACTCGTGAACTGGGGCGAGATCCTGGTCGCCATCGCCCAGGTGGCCATCGGCGGCGGCATCATCCAGGGCATCCTCGCCTTCACCCGCCGCCGCTCCGAGCTCCGCCAGCTCGACCGCAGTTCTGACTCGGTCGCGGTCGAGACGGCCTCCTCCGTCGTCGGCATGCTGCGCACCGAGCTGGACGCAGCGAAGGCGGAGAACAAGGAGCTGAAGGCGGAGCTGACCGATCAGCAGCGGCAGATCGCCGCGCTCGCCGAACAGGTCTCCATGCTGCGCGCCGAACTCGCCATTGCCCGCGCTGAGATCTCGCGGCTCAAGGACAGCTAATCCCTGGAGGACTCATGCCCGATTTCGTCTGCAGCCTCATCACTCAGCAGGGGATCAAGCAGACCATCCCGCCTAGCGACGGCTACACGCTGGTGCGTTTCCCGTTCGACGTCGAGTCCTCCGACGACCACGGCATGCACCCCGAGGTCCAGCCGGACACCGGCGAGACCGTCACCTACATCAGCCCGCGCTCGGGTCTGATCTGGCCGTGCCACACCGCGTGGGGGCAGCTGTACGCGCTCATGTACTGGGACGCAGGGCCGTACACCGAGGTGCGCTCGCGGTTCGTCCGGGATCCGCTCGGGCTCACCCAGGAGCCGGACAGCACCTGCACCGAGGACCATCCAGACACCGTGGGCGGCCAGTACCGGGCCAAGTCCTGGGGGATGTGGGTCCGCGTCGGGCAGCCGCTCGGGCTGATGGTCCGCCACAACGCCGACGTCCCCGTACGGCTGGCGTTCGCCGAGTTCAAGGTGGCCTACCACCTCGACCCCGCGCCTGTTCCACCCGTCTAAGGAGGTCCCATGGTCATGATCAGCCGCAAGGACTGGAACGCCCGGTCACCCCGCGGCTCCTACACCACGATCCGCTCCACGAAGGGTGTGAAGATCCACTACACCGGGGGAGCGGTCAACCCTGCGATCCTGGACGACCATGATCGCTGCCTACGCCTCATGCGGGACATCCAGAACCACCACATGGACGGCAACGGCTGGATGGACTTCGCCTACAGCCTCGGCGCCTGCCCGCACGGCGACCTCCTCATGGGCCGCGGCCCGAAGCGCCTGGTCGCCGCCAACGGCGGTGGACTCAACGCCGGCCACTACGCCATCATCGCGCTGATCGGCAGCAAGGGCCTGACCCAGCCCACCGACGCCCTGTTGCACGCGATCCTCGACGGCGTCGAGTACCTCCGGGAGGAGGGCGGCGCGGGTCGCGAGGTCAAGGGCCACCGGGACGGCTACAACACCAGCTGCCCTGGGGAACCGCTGTACGCGTGGATCCGGCGCGGCGCCCCGCGGCCAGGAGGTGAACCGCCGGCGACGTCGACCGGCCGTCCGGCCTGGCCCGGGCGGCTGTTCATCTACCGGCTTGGTCGGCCGCGGGTGACAGGCGCGGATGTTCGCCAGTGGCAGACCGGGGCGAAGGCCCTTGGCTACGCCCTGCAGGTGGACGGCTGGTACGGGGAGGAGTCCCGGACCGTCTGCCGGCACATCCAGCGCCGTGCTGGCCTGGACGACGACGGGATCGTGGGGCGCGACACCTGGGCCGCCACGTTCCCCGAGAAGTGACCTTCCGCGGCATCTCATGCCGCGCTCATTTTGACCAGCCCTTCCATGGCCGCGAAGGCCTCTCCGTGGCTGGCGCTTCCTGTTTTCCCGCCTCAAATGAGGGAGAGAAAGATGCGAATCGGTTCCTACGCCAAGGCGATCGTCTCGGCGGCCGCCGCCGGAGTCACCGCGCTGGCCGCTGCGACGGATGACGGCGTGATCGTGCACGGCGAGTGGGTGACGATGGCCCTGGCCGTCATCGGCGCGCTGGGCATCACCTACGCCGTGCCGAACGCTGCGAGATCGGACATCGATCGTCCTTACTGAGCACTACCCGGACGCCCGGCGGGCGATACTCTGGCGGTTGAGGGGCCCTCGGACATGCGGCCGTACAAGTCCGTGGGCTCCATCTACGTGAAGCGCCCGCTCCTCCCTACGGGGAGGAGCGGGCGCTTTCTGTGTGTGCACAGGGTAGATACCTAAGGCCTCACACCATACGTAGAGGGGCTTTCAGCTCTTCAATCTGAAAGGCCCCACGCCATACGTAGAGCGGCGTTCAGCTCTTCAATCTGACTCGCATCCAAGACGCCCATGTAGTCATCCAGGCGCGTCTTGTCGATGGTCATCAGCTGAAACGCGAGGATCTGACCCGCCTCCCGCAAAGGGCTACCAGCTGGGCATGTCACTGTGACTTTGTAAGCTGGCTTGATCTTCGTGGTCATTGCGGCCACGACGACGGTGGGCATTATGCGGTTGAACGAGTCCATGGAGATCACAACGGCTGGCCGATGGCCGCGCTGCTCGGAACCTCGCGAAGGGCTCCAGTCAACCCAGTAGATCTCTCCCCGCTTGGGAGGCTGCTCGGGGTAGGGCACTGGGCTCCTAGTCGTCCAGCATGGTCTCGTGAGCGAAGTCAAACGATGAGTCTGCCAGGTCCAACGACTCGTCGTAGAACATGCTGAACTCATCTTCGATGGACGGAGGCTTCGTGATGGGGGAGTTGCTGGCGACCTTCACCCAAGGCCCTTTGACTACCACTTGCACGGTCGGGGTAGGTCGCTCGGCTCGACGGCGCTTGAGCTTGGGCTCGATCCGCAAGGATGGACGCTTGACCGTATAAAGGATCTTCTGCGCTGTTCCTGCAGAAGCGAACGGAGAAGGAGCAGCCATGCTCACGGTGTGTCTCCTTCGGTAGTTCTCTTGGCCTGCGTTCTTGCGTGCAACTCGTCGTAGTTATCGGCAGTTTGTTGGAGGATCGCGATGAGTTCTTCTAGACGTTCCCTGCTGAGATGGAAACGTGCGTGCCCTGTGACCTTCAAACCGTCCTTCAGTGCGGCGAATACTCGTCGCTGCCCTTCGGGGTCCGACGGGATGATCGGCGGTGCGATGCTGCCAACCAAGAGGTAGACGCCGTCTGGGGATCCTTCCATAGTAGGCGGACCTGGCTGCGCGACGAACTGGTTGACATGAGTCACAGGTATCGTCGCCGCATCGCTCCAGTCGACCGTGATGGTCACCTCTGCCACGTCTTGGCTCTCCCGCTCTTCCACGCCCTCAGTGTGTCATCTGATGCCCTTGGCGGGGAGACCCGGTGTCCTACGGCTCGGTCTTGGCCTCCCATGCCGGGCAAAGGCTCTGTAGATCCGACGAAGAGGAACTGCTTGCGGTTGCCAGGCGAGCAGCGTTCTGTTGGAGCTCCAGCGCGGCGGCGCCCCACCCAAGAGGTGAGAGCACCGTTGTAGGTGCGGATCTCGCCGCATCCCCCAAGATCTTTGTGATGTACCGATCATCGGAGCCATCGGTACAGTTCGCGGCCCCAATACCGGAACAGCACCAGGGCTGTGTGGGGGTGTTGGCATGGGAGTTGACGGGCGCCTGGGCCCGATAGAGGGGGGTGCGTGTGGGACTCCCACGCCCCCACATTCGGCCGTTTTCGCAGGTCAGTTGGGTGTGGGGGTGCCACGTGGGGGGTGTGGGGGTGTGGGAGTGCCACGTGGCACTCCCACGCGGGGGTCGTGGGGGTCAGGCGGCCGACCAGTCGGCGACCTCCGGCGGTACTTCCAGCTCGCCGCGGCGGATCGCCTCGGCGGCGTCCTGGACGTCCTCCAGGGCGTAACCGCGGCCGCGCTCGCCGCCGCGGTTGAAGGCGTTGCGCAGCGGCGCAATGCCGAGCGGCTTGAGCAGAGCGGCCAGCTCGTGCTCGGTCATCTCCAGCGCCGTGGCCATGACCTCGCTGTGCAGGCGGCCCTCATCCCACGGCAGCGCCAGCAGACGGGCAATGAGCTCCGGCAGGGGCGGGCCCGGGGGTAGCTGCTCGACCCGGGTCACCGTCGTGCCGGCCGCCATGGGCATCTGGCGCGGCAGGGGCGCCCGGCCCTGGGCGATGCGCCGGGCGCGGGCCTTGGCGGCGATGGCGGCCGGGTCCTCCCAGGTGCGGGTTATGCCGCCCTGCAGCAGGCGCAAGTTGGGCTGAGCGTCGGCGGTGCGCATCGGCGCCGGCGCGGTGGGGCGGACCTCCATCTCGGCGTGGCTGGCCGGCGGGTGCGTCACCTTCGGATCCCAGATGACCGGCTTACCGCGGTCGTCGGTGATGTCGGGCAGCTCGATCGGCTCCGGCGGCGTGAGGTGCTCGCGCTCTTCGGGGGTAGCGAACAGCCAGCGCATCCGCTCCAGCCGGGTGGCGTAGGCGTCGCCGGCGGCGCGGACGCTGGGGGCGTCCAGGTCGGGCCGGGTGGCGCTGATGGCCACGCTGGCGGGGCGGATGTCGCGGCGCGGCTTCATGCGGTAGGCCTTCCACGCGCGTACCTCGGTCTCCTGGAAGCGGCGTACGAACCCTGATCCAGGGCCGGCCAGGTCCTCGATGCGCACCCCCTTGGGGTAGCTGTACAGGTAGTTGCACTCCTTCTGCTCTCCGCCCGCCATGAACAGGCGGTTGTGCATGAGATTGAGCAGGGCGGGGGACAGGGTGCCGGAGACGCTGCGCAGCGCCGAGAGCAGATACTGCATGGCCTCGGCGCGTCCGATCCGCGCACATTTCTCGATCTTGGCGCGGATGGCGCGCTCGATCGGATCCCGGATGGAGTCGGCCAGGACTTCATGGCCTTCGTCCAGGATGGTCGTCACCTGCGGGACCTCGGCGGAGACGGGCAATTTGTCGTCGTCGGCCTCCAGACGCAGGGCGGCGTAGGCCACTTTGCGCTCCAACGCGATCTGCACGTTGGCGTGCGCCATCAGCAGCGCCTCCTCGCGGCACGGCGCCGCCCAGTCGACGGCCGGCCGGTCGACCTGGCCATCGAGCCACGGGCGCAGCCACGGAATGGAGACGTTGCCGCCGTTGAGGTCCATGTGCCAGGTCACATTGTTGAAGCAGCGGCCGAGCTCGGCGGTGGCGGTGTGCAACGTGCCGGTCTTCGCCGATCCGGTGGTGCCGACCACGATGGTGCGCGGCTGGCGCACCTGCACGGTCATCGCCTGCCCGTTGCGAAAACGGCCCAAGGTGATCCCGTGGTTGACGTCGCGCGGGCTGTAGTCGCCGTGGTGGTCGAGGTCGGTGGCCAGCTGGTTGACGGTGGCCACATCCAGCCACACCGATCGGCGCGTGCCCGCGCTGCGGACCTCCACCCCGCACCCGTCGTCCAGGTCGGCATCGGCAGCCAGCCGGGGGGCGTAGCCGGCCAGTTGCTCGGTGGTGGTGCCGCCCTGGGGCAGGCGCAGCAGCAGGGAGAACCCGCCGCCGGAGGGCCAGTGCTCCAGCTGCGTGGCCTGCACGCGGATCTTGCACACGCGGGCGATGCGCGCGACCCACTCCTGGGCCAGGGGCACGTCCCGGCGCGGGATGTCGATCACCGGCAGCGCGACGTTGCCCAGCAGGCCGGGCCGGTGGCCGCCGCGGGCCAGGCGCCGGCGCGGCGCATCGGCCCAGCTGTAGGTCATGCCGCTGGCCAGGGTGATGCCGCCCAGCACCAGCCACGGCGTAGGCGCCGACAGGTCGGTCAGCAGGCTCCAGGTCAGCCAGCTGCCGCCCATCACCCAGGAGACCAGTCGCCAGCCCAGGGTGCGGCCGGGCAGCTCCACGCCGGTCAGCACCGTCAGGGCGGCGCCCAGCACGGTCGCACCCACCGGCCACCAGGCGCTCAGCTCCAGCGCCGGCCCGCCAGCCACCGCGGCGGCGGCCAGCGCCAGACCCGACAGGCCGGCGGCGCTGGCGGGCCCGCGGGGGGCCAGCGACCAGTCCGCGGGCCGTCGACGGTCAGCGGATGGGCGGGTACGGGTGCGGGTATTCACCGAAATCGCTCCTCCCTCAACGTGACACAGCGGCAGGTCAGCGGAAGTTCCACTTCTCCTCGCCGGCGCGCGGCTCCCGGCGGCGGTGGATGTCGTCCTGGTGGCGGGATCGGAAGACCTCAGAGATCTCCTGCATGCCGTCACCGAGCTGGGCGATGGCCTCGTATTGGCTGCGGATGGTCTCCACGACGTCTTCGTGGCAGGGGTATTCGGCCATGAGCTTGTCGGCCCAGATTCGGAAGGCGGTGGCCCAGGCGGCGGGCACTTCATGGAGCTGGTCGATCATGACGGCCATCTCCATCATGTCGTCGGTCTCCCAGGCCGCCGCGGCGTCGGTCATCTCGTAGGCGGCGACCAGGAAGGTGTTTCCGCTGCTCACAGTGTTGTTTCCTTTCGGGGTGTCGCTGTTAGGTGCGGCGTCCGGGATGGACTCCGCTTCGGGCTCGGGGATCTCATGAGAGGAGTCCTCGGCCTCGGTCTCAGGGGATCGGGCGCTCGGATCGGGATCGCGTCGGCTGGTACGGCGGGCCCGCCACCAGCGCCAGGCTTTGTGGGCCAGGCCCTCGGCGGCCCACGCGTCCAGGGCCCGCAGCCGCGCGGCGATGCGGCCCAGACGGGCACCGACACGCTCCCGGATATGCGCACGCACCTCGCGTGCTCGGCGGCTCAGGCGGCCACCGGTGCGCCGGTCGACCCAGCGCGCCGCTTCCCGCGCCCGGCGCAGTCCGGCCCGAGCCCGGCGCCCCGCGGCCAGGATGCCGTGGCCGATGGCCTCGGCGGTCCGGTCGGTGCGGCGCTTGACCGCCGCATCCAAGGCCCGGCCCGCGGCCCGCAGCCGACGGGCGGCGCGCAGGGGCAGGCTGGCGGCCCGGGCCAGGCGGCTCGCCCGGGTCGCATTGGCTTTCGGGCCGTGGCCGCCGCGATCAGCTCGGGAACGGCCCGCGCTCGTGCGGTCACGACCACCGAACGGCCAGCGGCCGCCGGCGTGGCCCGGGGCCCGGCCGCGACCGCCCGGCCGAAGCGCGGCCAGGATGCCGCGGCCGGACGGGGCACGGCGCCCACCAGCTGGGGAGCGCAGCGCCGCGGGCATCCGCCCGCGGCCGAACGTCAGCTTGCGCCCGGCGCCGCTCGGCCCGCGGCCGCCGCCACCGTAGGGGCGGGTGCGCGGCCATCCGCGCCGCGGGTGGGCCCGGCGCCAGCGCCAGTAGCCGTATCCGGCTCCGCCGGCCGCCACGGTGCCGGCGCCGAGGGCCAGGCCCAGGGGGCCGACCCACTGCCACAGCCCCCACAGGCCCAGCACCACGGCGGAGATGGCACCCAGGACGATCTGACCGGCGGGGATGCCGCGCTCATCGTCGGGGGCGTCGTCCATGTCATCGTCGGGTGCCGGGGGGACGTCGTCGTGGTGCTCTTCGACCTCTTCGGGTGGCGGGGGAGGTGGAGTGGCCTCGTCCTCTTCGTCCTCGATCTGCTCAGCAGTCACGCCGCCGCTCCTTGGCGGTGATGATGTCGTCGCCGTTGCAGTCGCGGCTCATGTCGGGCAGCGGCTCCGGGTCGGGGGCGGCGGCCGAGCTGCCGCACGCGGTCGCGACGAACAGGGCGGCCGTGATGGCGGCCAGACGGGTACGGGACATGACGATCTCCTTCGGTGTCAGGCGCTGGCCTTCTTCGTGTTGAGCAGGGCGCGGCGGGTGCGCCCGTCGAGTTCCGCCAGCCAGCGGCGGCGCATCTTCTGGCCGTACTGCGGGCTCGTGCCGCCGACCTCGGCGAGCTCGGCACCCTTGGGCACGCGCCGCTCGGTCTTGATCACCCGGGCCCAGTAGGCGCGCATGGCCTCGGTGCCGCGTTCGGTTGCGGTCTCGGTTGTGTCCGAGGTTGCGCTGGCGTCGTCCGGGTCGTCGTCCTGCAGGGCGGCCAGGACCGCGGCGTCATCGTCGTCCGAAACCTCAACCGCAACCTCGCGGTGGGTTGCGGTCGGGGTTGCGCCGGTGGTTGTGGTCGGGGTTGCGCTGTCGGCCGGCTGTGAGCCGATCGGGGGGACCAGCGCGATCGCGGGTGCACCCCGGGGGACAACCTGCGACGCAACCTCAGGCACAACTTCGGGGCTGGTTGTGGTCGCGTCCGCTGCGGTACCGCGCAGCCGGGCGGCGGTGTTGGCCCGCAGCTCCGCGGCGAGCTCCAGGGCGTCGCTGTAGCGGGGGCGCAGGGTGACGGCCGGGTGGTCGAGGTCCAGCCACGGGGGCCGGGCGGGCAGGCTGGTCAGGTGGGCGCTGCCCCGCAGAGTGGTGATCTTGTTGAGGAGAAGTGTCTGCGTCTGCGGGTTGGTGGCTAGGTCGGTATGTTCCTCAGCCTGCGTCAACGCGCGGCGGCCCGCGGCCTGGGCCCGGTTCACTCGCCAGGACCAGGCGTCGGCCTCGGTCAACTCCATGACGCGGACGGTGGCCTGGGCCACGCGGGTGAGGCGCCGGTGGACGTCCACCTCGGACGCGGTGCGACCGGTGGGCTCGGCCAGGCCGAGCCGGACCAGGATCCGCTCGGGGGTGAGGCGCCAGTGGATCCCGCCGAGCCCGGTGATCCGGGTGCGCTCGATGGCCATGCCGCGCTCCCACAGCCAGGCGGCCACCAGCGGCGCGGCCAGGCGGAACACGGCCTCGGCGGGACTGCTGGCATCCAGACTCGACAAGACCGCGGTCAGGCAGGTCAGCACCCACACCGCGATGCCGTCGACGCCGGCGGACGGGGTGATGAGGATGTTGCTCGTCGAGCGCTTCGCTGACTCCTGCACGTTGCGTCGGGCCCGCACTGCGCTGATGACGACGGCGATCTCGATGAACCCGAACAGCAGCACCCGGAGCGGCCCGTCGAACCCGAGCACGTCGCCGGCGAACTGCCACATGCCCTGGGCGGACACGCCGGTCGCGATGGCCGCGGCGGCGATTGTGAGGGTGTCTTCCAGGGGGCGGGTCGTGACGTAGCGGATGATCCGGCGCAGGCCGGTGAGGATGAGGACGGCCGCGACGACTCCGCCCGTCACCCACCAGGCGAATGGCGGGACGACCGCGAGGATGTCGAGTACGTTCGGCATAGATCCATCTCTCTGTCAGGGGCAGGATCGAGGGGCGGAGGCCAGCGCTCGGATCGCCGGCCTCCGCCCGGTCCAGAGGGTCAGTGCTTCCGGCTGGCGCGGTAGTGGAGACCAGCGGCCAGGACGACGACGGCCAGGACCTCGATGACGAAGAAGAAGCTGTTGATCACGGGATCGTCCTTTCGGAAGCTGAAGCCATTCCCTTGAGGTGTGGCCACACCCAAGTTACGTTAGGTGTGGCCACACCCGCAACAGGAGGTTAGATTGCTCACCCCATCCCGCACCACGTACGGTGATCTCGTGCCCAACCAGCCAGCGACGCCGAAGCACGGTGTAAGAACGCCTGATGAGCGATGGAAAGCCTTCGGCGCGAACGCTCAGCGACAGGGCACCGATCGCACCAAGCTCCTCAACGCCTTCATGGCCTGGTACAACCGCGAAGAGGGAGTCGAACTCCCAGAGCGACCGCCCGCAGAGGACTGACCGAGAACATACGAGAGCCCCCGCCCAGCTGGGCGGGGGCTTCGTCGTGTAGATCGGGTCACTGTTCGCCCCAGTCCTCGGGGTAGCGCTCGGCCAACTCCTCTAGGAGCTCATCCGTGTGCCGGCCGATCCGCCCGGTCTGCTCACGCAGGCGCGCCCGAGTCGCGGCCAGGAGCTCATCCAGCTCCTCGGGCGTCATCTGGGGTGGTCCGCCGAACACGATGTCCTCCTCGGGAAGTAGCGGCCCCGCCCCCGCGGGGAGCTGGGGGCGGGGCCGGCCCGGCCGGTGGGTGTGGGCCGGGAGTCGGGTGGGCGGCCCCGAGCGCGGGTCCGGAGGCCGCCCGGTGGTCCCGCCGGAGCCCTCCAGCTGTGAGCGGGACCACGATCAGCCCGCCTGCCGCACGGTCCCTACGCGGGCGACAGGCGAGCCGCTTTCAGGCGTGACGGCGTCGGGGGGAGGCCGCCACGCCAGCTCATTGAGTCCGGCGCACCCGGGGGAAGGATGCTCGGATCTCCGCCAGCGTCCGCGGCTGGCGGGGACGCGGCTGGTGGGTGTGGCCGATCGCCGTGACTCCGGCGCATCGCGTCCGCTCGTCAGGCGAAAGGCCACGCCGGCGGGACCTATAGATCATGTAGTCCAGCCGGGGCACGACGTCGAGCTCATCACCGCAGTGCAGGCATGTGGTGTAGTCGCTCATGGCGCCACCGCGGGCACATACGGCTGGTCGGCGCAGGGCGGCGGCATGTCCGCGAGGCGCAAGGCCGCGCCGGCCGGGTCCTCAACGGGATGGAACTCCCAGCGGGAACCCGTAACGTCGGGCCAGCGGAACATCTCCGGGCCGCACCAGATGAGCAGGCCGCGGGTGAGGCTGAGCGTCGCGTACCCGGCACGGGTCTCGACGACGTCGGAGTCGACGGTAGTGATGCCCCGCTGCGCGAGCGCCGTGCGGAGCTCGGTGAGTGCCGTGTCAGGGGTCATGTACAGACCGTAAGGACCCGCTGGCCAGACAAGGGGTACAGTCTGTGCCCCCTCGTTTCGGCTAGACCAGAAGTTCGATTCTGTCGGCAAGCTCACGGGCCTGAGGGCGCAGCGCCGGCGGGCCCTCAACCAGCTCCAGCGTCATCCGCCGTGCGAACCCGTTGTACTTGATCGTCTCCGGGGCGGTCTGCTGCGCCAGCTGCAGCGTGCCGAGCACGGCCGAGGGATCACGGGCCAGCTGGTGGGCGCGGGCCACCTCGATCAGGTGCCGGCCTCGGCGTGGCCGTGACGGGATCGGGGCGGAGACCGCGGCGTCGGCCTGTCTCACGGACTCGCCGCTGGCATGAAGCTCGACCGCGACGGTGACGGCGTGCGGCTTCATGATGACCCTGCTGAACGACGTCCACGGCTGGTAGTAGTCCGCAGGCAGGCGCTCGGCGACCCGCTCCGCTTCCTCCCAGTGGTGCCACGCCTCGCCGCTCTCGCCGAGTCGGGCCGCGGTATAGGCCAGCTCGAACTCCAGGGCGCCCCACATCGCGCGCAGGTCGGCGCCGGCGGAGTCCATGTGCGGCCGTACCACCGCCAGGCCCTGCTCATTGATGGCCCGGGCCGCCGTGAAATCACCCGAGTCTCGGTGAGCCTGGGCCAGGAACCACACCGCGCCGGCGATGGCCATCGGGTCCTCGGACTCCTGGGCTGCGAGCAATGCCCGGTCCGCCACTCTCCAGAGGAGATCCTGTGCGGGCTGGTACGCGATGAACATCTGAGCCAGGCCGTAGGTCTCAGCGAGCATGCCGGCCGCGCGACGTCGGTCGGCGCCGCTGTACATCGCCACGGCGAGCTGCACGTCCCGGATCAGATCCGGCAGCAGCGCGCCGAGGGCCGTGCGGTGATCGGGGGAGGAGTGCCGGGTGCGCCAGGCGGCATCCAGCCGCGCCCGCAACGTGGTGAGCGGCTGCACGGTGCCAATCGGCAGCAGCGGCATGTTGTTGATCGCGTCTCGCACGGAGTCCAGAGCCGGGTGCCCAGGTCCGGAGAACATCCGTACGGGCACCGACTGCTCTCCGGTCAGCTCGATCAGGTCGCGGATCTGCAGGGCCTCGGCCAGGAGCAGGAGCATCGGCAGCCGGGGTGGCAGCAGGCGGCCCTTCTCGACGGCCTTCAGCCAGCTCGCGCTCTTGCCGACCATCCCGGCGAGGACCTCGCGGCTCATACCTCGCCGCTCACGTATGCGCTGAATCCGCTGTCCTACGGTCAGTGTCGGCTCGGGGGAGTCGGGGGTAATGTGGTCCATAAGCGCCCTGTCTCTTCCTGGTGACGTCGCACTCCCAGGCTAAGCGCAGGGCCTGAACCGTGCGAAGGCCCGCGACCATTCGGTTGCGGGCCTTCTCGCGTCTGCGCTCTGCGGATGACTTCGGCATGGTGATGGCCCCGCGACGGAAACCGCGGGGCCATCGGCCCGTCCAGATGTACGCCCCTACGAGGGTGTCCCCTCACGCACATCGGACGAGATTTAGCCGGGTGGGAAGTAAGACACAGAATGCGCTCTATGTTCCCTATGAATGCCAGAGGCAAAATAACTCTTGTTGCCTTATGGCCACAAGGCTTATCCGGGGCTAAGCCTCTACGCCTACCGGCATGACCCCTATCTAGCCTCCTGATCATGATTGATCGCGAGAGCTATACCCCTGTGCATCAGCAGGTCGCGGACATCCTGCGTGCTCGGATCGATCAGGGAGAGCTGGCGCCTGGAGAGAAACTCGCCTCTGAGGGGCGGCTGGCGCAGGAGTTCGAGGTTGGCCGCGACACGATCCGGGACGCGATCGCCGTCCTGCGGGCCGAGGGCCGGATCGTCACTGAGCGGCGAGTTGGCTCCTGGGTGCGCGAGCCGCGTCAGCTCGTTCCCGTGGATGTCGTCGGCCCGGCACGGGTGACCGCCCACATTCCGAGTCCGGAGGAGAGGCGCCGGCTCGGCGTCGGCCAGGGCGTCGCGGTGCTGCGTGTCGAGCGCGAGGGCCAGGAGCCGATGCTGCTGGCGGGGGATCGGGCTGTCCTGGTGATCCCTGGGGCGTGACCGCCCCGCCGACTCCCTACGAGGGCGGGACGGGCAGCCCGGCCGTGCGGCCACTGATACGACGCCGTACCGGGGGAACCGGTTGACCAGGCGGGGAACCGGTTGTCAGCAGAATTGTGCTTTAACAAGGATGTCGAAACTGCTGTCGGCCATGCCTCGCCTATCCTCTCTGACTCTCTCATCGACCATAGCGCTTCGCCTGTCGGCGCATGGTGAAGATGATCGCCCGTGCCGGGTCGTCGTTCCGGGACACATCCGGCGGAACAGTGATCATTTCCCTGCTCCGGGGCCGTCCTCCCACCCCCTGGTACGGCGAGCCGCCGGGCTCCCGCCGCCGATGTCACATCACGTCCGGAAGTCCGCTATTCTTCTTCATGTCGCCGCGACGAGCGGATGGCACGGCAGGTTGCCCGAGCGGCCAAAGGGAACGGTCTGTAAAACCGTCGGCTCAGCCTACGATGGTTCGAACCCATCACCTGCCACCAGCCAGATCGACAGCTGAGAGGCCCTCCGGGGCCTCTTTTGCTTTCTCCGGGCATGCAGTCGTAGGCCGTTCCGAGCGGCCGCATGTCGGCGGTCAGGCAATGATTTTGGTCGCGTTTTCAGCTCATGCCGCTTCTATGACAGTGGTCGCACCTGGAGGTCGACACGCCCCGCGTGATTTCCGGCCTCGACGAAGGCTGCCGTGGCCTCCTCCCGCGCCGTGTCGCGCCATCCGCATTCGCACACCGCCACGTACTCCGTCCCCGAGGACTCCACCCAGCCGAGGTGTCCCCGGCGACGGTCCTCCCCGAGGCTCATGATCACACCCGTCGCGAACAGGGCAACGCTGATCCAGACCAGGGCCGCGGCGGCCGCGCTCGCACTCTCCGCCGCACCGGACGCGTGCAGCGCCGCCTCGTGCGGGACCGGGCGCTCCACCATGGCGATGTGACCCGTGGCCGCCGCCCAGAGCAGGAACAGCAGCGCCCCTCTGATGGGAAAAGAGATCCTGATCAGCGGAGAGGTGATAGGAGCTCTGGCCGAGGCGTGGCCGTCCGACTGCCGGCCGTACGGTGACCTTACGGACCACGGACGGAAGCTGAGTCGCTACGGCCTGGTGGGGGCTGGTTTCTCGCTCTCCGGGGCTGGGAGGGGCTGCTCGAAGAGGACCGGACGGCGGGGCTTGAGGCGCTTGGATTCGTACATGGCCGCGTCCGCCTGTGCGATGAGGACGTCGCCGGTGGAGCCGTCCGTGGAGCATGCCACGCCGATGGCGGCGCTGAGGCGTGCCGTGCCGGCTGACAGGACGACGTCGCCCTCCAGGGCCTTGCCGACGCGCTCGGCGATGTTGATCACCTCGGCGGCCTGTTCGAGACGCGGGCAGATCAGCAGGAACTCGTCTCCGCCGATCCGTCCGACGACGTCGTCGCTGCGGAGCACGCTCCTGATCCGGTTCGCGGCGGTCACGAGCAGT
The DNA here is from genome assembly GCF_016863135.1 of Planobispora longispora. GTDB lineage: Bacteria > Actinomycetota > Actinomycetes > Streptosporangiales > Streptosporangiaceae > Planobispora > Planobispora longispora. The sequence continues at coordinate 341,287 of NZ_BOOH01000019.1, read as the reverse complement.
TCGTCGCCCGCGGCGTGCCCGAGGGAGTCGTTGACGCCCTTGAACTCGTTGAGATCAGCGAAGATCACTCCGGTGAGGTGGTGGCCCTCCACGGAGAGTTCCCGGTCGAGGATCGCCAGGCTGGAGGCGCGGTTGTAGCACCCCGTGAGGTGGTCGAAGGTCGCTTTGACCCGCAGCTCCTCCCGCGAGCGCACGCTCTCGGTGATGTCCCTCACGCAGGCGAGGGCTCCGGGTGCGCCCTCCTCGTCCGACAGGCCGATCAGCGTGAACGTGCAACGGCGCTGTTCCCCGGAGGCCGGCAGGGGCTGGAGGGTGACTTCGAGCTCCCGGTCGGGGCCTCCGGCGAGGACGTCCTGGAACGCCGTGTCCAGCGTCGCGCGATCCTGGTCGGCGACGCTCGCGAGCTGCTCGTGGACGGTTCCCGCCGCACCGGTTCCCAGCATCGAGGTGAGCAGGGAGTTGGCGTAGACGACGGAGCCGTCCTGCTCCAGCTGGAGCAGGCCGATGGGCAGCGAGTCGGCCAGCCTGCGGAACAGCTGCTCGCGGTGGCGCAGCGCCTCGTAGGCGGCCATCTCCTCGGAGATGTCGCTGATGTGGCTGACCATGACGGCTTCCGCGAGTTCCGCCGCCTCCTGGTAGATGTTCTCCACCTCGATCCACAGCCAGCTGCCGTCCGCGCGGCTGTGGCGCACGCGCACCCGCGAGCTCTGCTTGGTGCTCAGCATGTCGAGCCAGGCGGCGATGGACCGCTGCACGTCCTCCTCGTGGAAGAACTGCGTCGACCGGGAGCCGATCATCTGCTCCCTGGTCCAGCCGAACATCCCGGTCACCCGGTCGTCGATGTCGGCGATGACCCCGTCGAACTTCTTGAGCATCCGCGCCGAGCGGGGGCGCAGGGCCGCCAGTGACTGCTCGCTCCGGTCGCCGTCGGAGAGGGCCGGGTGCATGCCGAGATCCATGAGAACGCAGACGAACACGCCGTAGCGGTGCCGCATGTCGATGGCGGTCAGCTCGTAGCGGCGGCCCGGCTCGTCACTCAGCTGGGCGCTGATTCTTCCCACGCCCGTCCTGGCGGTGCGCTCCCAGGCGGCCAGGGCGTCCACCACGTCCGCCGGGCGCAGCATCTCCAGGAGGTTGGAGTTGTCCCCCGGTACGGGGAGCAGCCGGTCGGCGTCGCGCGCGAGCGCGTCGGGCGCCGGTATCCGGCGTCCGTCGGCCGTCAGCGCGGCGACGCGTGTGTGCGGGTGCTCCAGCAGTCCGGCGAAGATCTTGTCCCGGGCCTCCGCGGAATGAACGTACTCGGTCACGGTGTCCTCATCGGCCTCCGGCGGTGTTTCCTGAGGCTGCCCGTGAGACGGATCGCCACGCCTCCCTCCACCGATGAGGACGCCGGCGAGGACCCCGCTGCCTGCCCGACGTCACCCATAAATGGACAAAGCTCGCACAGTGTGACGCTAGACTGGGATCGTTCGCTATCTTGAACTATTCGTGTTTATGAAGATAGGTTTGGCGCCATGACCGCATCCCAGACCCCGACCACCGCCGAGGAGCTTCGCGGTGCCGGCCTGCGGGTGACGGCCGCCCGTGTCGCGCTCCTCGAGACCGTCAGGGAGGGCGACCACCTCGACGTCGAGTCGATCGCCTCCGGGGTGCGTGATCGTGTGGGCCATGTCTCCCTTCAAGCCGTGTACGAGGCCCTCTACGCGCTCACCGCGGCGGGACTCGTACGGCGCATCGAACCGGCCGGCAGCCCGGCCCGGTTCGAGGGACGCGTCGGAGACAACCACCACCACGTCGTGTGCCGCTCGTGCGGCGTCGTCGCCGACGTCGACTGCGCGGTCGGCGAGGCGCCCTGCCTGACCGCGTCCGACAGCCACGGCTTCTCGATCGACGAGGCCGAGGTCATCTATTGGGGCCTGTGCCCCGCTTGTTCCACCGCCGGCAGTTCCTGAGCACCGTGATCCCCTAGTCCAGAAGGATCTCCCCATGTCCGAGAACCATGATGCAATCGTCACCGACCCGAAGCCGGAGGAGGCGGGCGGCTGCCCGGTCGCGCACGGGCGCGCCGCGCACCCGACCCAGGGCGGCGGAAACCGCCAGTGGTGGCCGGAGCGGCTCAACCTGAAGATCCTCGCCAAGAACCCCGCCGTGGCCAACCCCCTCGGTGAGGAGTTCGACTACGCCGAGGCGTTCAAGAGCCTCGACCTCGCGGCCGTGAAGCGGGACATCGCGGAGGTGCTGACGACCTCCCAGGACTGGTGGCCGGCCGACTACGGCAACTACGGCCCGCTCATGATCCGGATGGCGTGGCACAGCGCGGGCACCTACCGGATCAGCGACGGCCGCGGCGGCGCCGGCGCCGGTCAGCAGCGCTTCGCCCCGCTCAACAGCTGGCCGGACAACGCCAACCTCGACAAGGCCCGCCGCCTGCTGTGGCCGGTCAAGAAGAAGTACGGCCAGAAGATCTCCTGGGCCGACCTCATGATCCTCACCGGCAACGTCGCCCTGGAGACCATGGGCTTCAAGACCTTCGGCTTCGCCGGCGGCCGCGCGGACGTCTGGGAGGCCGACGAGGACGTCTACTGGGGCCCCGAGACCGCCTGGCTCGCCGACGAGCGCTACAGCGGCGACCGGGAGCTGGAGAACCCCCTCGCCGCGGTCCAGATGGGTCTCATCTACGTCAACCCGGAGGGCCCGAACGGCAACCCGGACCCGCTCGCCTCGGCCCGCGACATCCGTGAGACGTTCCGCCGGATGGCGATGAACGACGAGGAGACGGTCGCCCTGATCGCGGGTGGTCACACCTTCGGCAAGACCCACGGCGCGGGCCCGTCGGAGCACGTCGGCCCCGACCCCGAGGCCGCCTCGATCGAGGACCAGGGTCTCGGCTGGAAGAGCACCCACGGCACCGGCAAGGGCGGTGACACGATCACCAGCGGTATCGAGGTCACCTGGACCCCCACCCCGACGCAGTGGGACAACAGCTTCTTCGAGACCCTCTTCGCCTACGAGTGGGAGCTGGTCAAGAGCCCGGCCGGCGCGCACCAGTGGATGCCGAAGGACGGCGCCGGCGCCGACGCCGTCCCCGGCGCCCACGACCCGTCGAAGCGTCACGCCCCCGGCATGACGACGGCCGACCTCGCGCTCCGGATCGACCCGATCTACGAGCAGATCTCGCGCCGCTTCCTGGAGAACCCCGACGAGTTCGCCGACGCCTTCGCCCGGGCGTGGTTCAAGCTGACCCACCGCGACATGGGCCCGGTCGTGCGCTACCTCGGCCCGGAGGTCCCGAGCGAGACGCTGATCTGGCAGGACCCCCTTCCCCCGGTGACGCACCAGCTCGTCGACGCCGAGGACGTCGCCGCCCTCAAGGCTCAGATCCTCGCCTCGGGCCTGTCGGTGTCCCAGCTGGTGTCCACCGCGTGGGCCTCGGCCTCGTCCTTCCGCGGCAGCGACAAGCGCGGCGGCGCCAACGGCGCCCGCATCCGCCTGGAGCCGCAGAGCGGATGGGAGGTCAACGAGCCCGACCAGCTCGCGACGGTGCTGCGCACCCTCGAGGGGATCCAGCAGTCCTTCAACGCCGCCCAGACCGGCGGCAAGCAGATCTCGCTGGCCGACCTCATCGTCCTCGCCGGTGGTGCGGCCGTCGAGCAGGCCGCCAAGGAGGCCGGTCACGACGTCCAGGTGCCCTTCGCGCCGGGCCGCGTGGACGCCTCCCAGGACCAGACCGACGTGGAGTCGTTCGCCGCGCTCGAGCCGACGGCCGACGGCTTCCGCAACTACCTCGGCAAGGGCAACCGCCTGCCGGCCGAGTACCTGCTGATCGACAAGGCGAACCTGCTCAACCTCAGCGCCCCCGAGATGACGGTCCTCGTCGGCGGTCTCCGCGTCCTGGGCGCGAACTACCAGAACTCTCCGCTCGGCGTCCTCACCGAGACCCCCGGGGTCCTGACCAACGACTTCTTCGTCAATCTGCTCGACCTGGGAACGGAGTGGAAGGCGACGTCCGAGGGCGGGTACGCCTACGAGGGTCGCGACGCCGCCACGGGCCAGGTCAAGTGGAACGGCAGCCGTGTCGACCTCGTCTTCGGCGCGAACTCCGAGCTGCGCGCGCTCGCGGAGGTCTACGCGAGCGACGACGCGAAGGAGAAGTTCGTGAACGACTTCGTCGCGGCGTGGTACAAGGTCATGAACCTCGACCGCTTCGACCTCGTCTGATCATGACGTCCGGGCCGGCCCGTGCGGGCCGGCCCGGACCTCCGGATCACACCCGGACAGCGCCGCCGCGGATCATCCGCGGCGGCGCTGTCCCGTTTTCCGCCTTCCTCGGCCCGTCGCAGGCCGGTGACGGTTCAGGCGCGGTTCAGGTGGCGGTTCGACGGTCGAGCGCGGCCCACAGGGTGGCGAATTCCTCGGCGGTCAGGGACGACAGGCCGAAGTCGTCGGGGTAGAGCGGGCCCTCGGCAAGGAAGCCGTACTCGTCCTCGAGACGGCGCCAGGAGTAGGTCCGGGGAATGCCGTCCGGCCCGAGTTCGGCGTGGCGGACCGGCCAGTACTCGCCGCCGTCGTCGGCCACCGTCTCGAACAGCCACACGCGGCCGTCGCCGTCCGTGCCGTGCCAGTAAAGGTGCGGCCGTCCGCTCTCGTCGAGCGCACGGATCATGTGCTTGCGCTGGTCCTGCAGCATCCTCCGCCCAACCCCTTCCACTCCGTCCGCCGGCGCCGCCGACCGGGAGGGCCGCCTGCCGAGGCCGCCCGCGCCTCGTGCATCCCGTACGGCTCCCGTGTCTCCCGTGTCTCCCGCGATCCCCAAGTCTCCCGCGATCCCCAAGTCTCCCAGCCGGGACGGCGTGCGGAGGCGTCGCCCGCGGCCCTCAATCGAACAGCAACAATCAGTCCCTAATCTGGCTCCGTGTTGCGTGTACTCGGTCCGCTGCAGGCGGAGATCGACGGCCGCCCGGCCGAGCTGGGCACGTCGCGGCAGCGGGCCGTGGTCGCCCGGCTGGTCGCCGCGGGCGGGCACGTGGTCTCCACCGACCGTTTCATCGACGATCTGTGGCGGGGACAGCCGCCGCCCAAGGCGCTGGCCGCCCTCCAGGTCTACGTGTCGAACCTGCGCCGGGTGCTCGAACCCGGCCGGGCCCCGCGCACGCCCGCGACCATCCTGGTCAGCGCGGCCCCCGGATACCGCCTGCGGCTGGAGCCCGAGCGGGTGGACGCCTGGGAGTTCCCCCGCCTGGCGGGCTCCGCCGCGGACGCGCTCGCCGCGGACGACCCGGGCCGGGCGCTCGGCCTCCTCGACCGGGCGCTCGCGCTCTGGCAGGGGCCCGCCTACGCCGAGTTCGCCGACGAGGAGTGGGCCGAGCCGGAGGCGACGCGGCTGGAGGAGCTCCGGCTCGTCGCCGTGGAGCACCGGGCGGAGGCGCTGCTGGCCCTCGGGCGCAACGCCGAGATCGAGCTCGAACGGCACGTGCGCGCGCACCCCCTCAGGGAGAACGCCGTCCGGCTGCTCGCCCTGGCCCACTACCGCGCGGGACGGCAGGCGGACGCGCTGGCCGCGATCAGGCGGGCCCGCGGGCTGCTCGCCGAGGAGCTGGGGGTGGATCCCGGTCCCGAACTGCGCGCGCTGGAGGGCGACATCCTCGCGCACGCCGACTCGTTGCGCCGGGAACCGCCGGTCCGCGCGGGCGGGCGGGCCCCGGCCCCGGCCCCGGCGGCGCAGCCGCCCTCCGCTCCGGCTGCACCCGGGGACGGGCAGGCCGCCGGGCCGGTCCGCGAGATCGCAGAGGACGGCGGTACCGCGGAGGGCGGCGGTGTCGGAGGGGGCGGCGATACCGGAGGGGACGGCCGTACAGGAGGGGGCGGCAACCCCGCGGCCCGGGTCCCCGCCGGCTTCGTCGGCCGTACGGCGGAGCTGGACGCCCTGCGCGCGGTCGCCGGCTCCCCGGGCCCGCACATCGTCTGGCTGGGCGGGGAGGCCGGAGCGGGCAAGAGCACGCTGGCCGAGGCGTTCGCCGGGGACCTGGCGGCCCGCGGGTGGCTGACCGTCATGGGACAGTGCCCGGAGACCGACGGCGGGGCGCCGCCCGCGTGGGCGTGGAGCGAGGTGGTGCGTGGCCTGGCCGCCGCGCGCCCGCCGGACGCCGGCCTGGCGGTGCGGCTGGCGCCGCTGCTGACCGACGACGCCCCGCCCGTCAGTCAGTTCCTGCAGGCCAGAGCGGTGGAGGACTATCTGGCGGCGGTCGTGCGGGACGGCACCCGGCTGCTGGCCGTACTGGAGGACGTGCACCGCGCCGACGCCGAGACGCTCCAGCTCCTGCGCCACCTGGTGCTGCGGCTCGCGGCGCCGGGCATCACGATCGTGGCGACCTACCGCCCCGCCGAGGCCGGTGACCACCTCGGCGCGACGTGGGCGGCCCTGGCCGGGAAGGACACCCGCCGGATCGACCTCGGCGGGCTCGGCGACGAGGACGTGGCCCGGCTGCTGAGGGAACGCTCCGGGGTCGAGGTGGACGCCGCGACCGCGCGGGCGGTGGCGGAACGGACCGGGGGGAACCCGCTCTTCGTGTCCGAGACCGCGCGGCTGATCGGCGCCGAGGGGGCGTCCGCGGCCAGGGCGCTGCCGCCCGGCGTGCGCGACCTGATCAGGCGCAGGATCGCCCGGCTGCCCGCCACGGCCAGGACCACGCTGCGGGACGCGGCGATCATCGGCCGGGACGTGGACGTGGACGTGGTGCTCGCCATGGAGGGGACGGACGAGGACACCGTGCTGGAAGGGCTGGAGGCGGGGGTCCTGACGGGCCTGCTCACCGAGCCGGCGCCGGGCCGGGTGCGCTTCGCCCACGTGCTCGTCCGCGAGACGCTCTACGAGGACACGCCGGTCATCCGCCGCACCCGCCTGCACGGCAGGGTGCTCGACGCGCTGGAGCGGGTCCGGCCGGGAGACGTCTCCGCGCTCGGGCACCACGCGCTCGCGGCGGCGACGCCGGGGACGGCCGGGCGCGCGCTGCCGTACGTGATGGCGGCGGCCTCGGCGGCGGCGGGCCTGTCCGCCTACCGGGAGGCGGGAGCCCTCTACCGGGGGGCGCTCGGCCTCGCCGGCGACGACCGCACCCGGCTCGACCTGCTGTGCGGGCTGGTGCGCGTACAGGCGCAGGAGGGCGACGCCATGGCCGCCCGGCAGAACCGGGAGCGGGCCATCGCGGTGGCACGGCGGCTCGGCGCCGGGGTCGTGCGGGCGATCACCTCGTTCGAGGCGCCGGTGACCTGGAGCATCCAGCCCAACGGCCAGATGGACGAGGCTCTCGTCGAGACGATCGGGCAGGAGCTGGAGTCGGCGGAGGGCGAGGAGCGCTGCCGGCTGCTGGCCATGCTGGTCTTCGAGATCGAGGGCATCGACGACGCGCGGGTCGGCGCCGCCGCGGCCGAGGCGCTCGAACTCGCCCGGACGCTGGGCCGTACCGAACTGATCTGCCTGGCGCTCAACGCGCGCTACTTCACCGTGCTGGGCCCGCACCGGCGCGACGAGCTGGAGGCGGTGGGCCGGGAGCTGGTCGAGCTGGGCGGCGCCGCGGGGCTGGCCGGGTACGAGATGCAGGGCCACCACGCCCTCCTCCTGGCGAGCCTGGGCCGCAACGACCTCGTCGCCGCGCGGCGCCACGCCGACCTGGCGATCGAGCGCGCCACCGACGGGCAGCTCGGTTCGGCGCTGGGCGTGCTGTCCCTGCTCGACACGTTGCTGCTGGTGCTGAGGGGGGGAGTTCGACCAGGCGGAGCGGTCCTACGCCACGGCCGTCGAGCGGATGAGCCAGGGCGGGATCATGAACGCGCACGGGCTGGTCCCCGTCGGCCTGCTCTTCGTCCGCCTGGCCTCGGGCCAGGCGGAGAAGTCCCTGCCGGACCTGGCGGCCTTCGCCGCGCACGTGCCGCCGGAGCAGATCTCGGAGATGCACGTCCGGGCGCTGATCGCGGCGGGGCGGCCGCGGGAGGCGCGCGCCGCCTGGCGGCCCGAGCTGGACGGTCCCGGGGACTCCTTCTGGACGGTACGGCTGGTGCTGCGGGCCGAGAACGCGATCGCCCTGGGGGACGCGGCGGTGGCCGAGCGGTGCTACCGGGAGCTCGTGCCGTGGGAGGACGACGTGGCCGGGCTCCAGACGGGGTCCGTCGTCTACCGGCCGGTCGCCTGCGTTCTGGGTGATCTCGCCGAGTTCCTCGGCCGGGACGGCTCGGCCCACTACGCGCGGGCGGTCCGGATCGCCGAGCGGGTCGGGTCCGCGCACTGGGCGCGCGAGGCCGCCGAGGCTCACGCCGGGGCGCTCGGGCGGGATCGGGGATGAGCCGCCGGCGGAGCGGCCGGGCAGGGTCGGGGATGAGCCGCCGGCGGGGCGGCCGGGCAGGGTCGGGGATGAGCCGCCGGCGGGGCGGCCGGTTCAGGCGGCGGAGCCGAAGATGAGCCGCTGGCGGCGCCGGTAGCCGGGGCGCACCAGTGCCAGGAGCAGGGTCAGCACCGGCCCCGCCGCCTTGTGCAGCCGGGCCAGCTCCTCAGGCCTGGCGTAGCGCTCGACCCGTGGCAGGTCGAACCTGATGTCGCTGCCCCTGCGGGCCGCGTCCTCCACCGTCTTCCAGTCGGCCGCCGACACGTACCGCGTGATGACCGGGAAGATCAGCCGCTCCTCCTCGGCGATGTGCTCGTCGAGCAGGTCGGCCAGGCGGGTGAGGGCGGCAGCGAGGTCCGCGGCGTCCCGGGTGGCGGCGAAGCGGGCCGCGTGCCCGCTGATCTCGGCCAGGAGCGGGTCCAGAGCCGAGTGGTCGTCACTCAGGTCGCGCAGGTCCACCTCGGCCCCGGCGGACCGCTCGATGACCGGCCAGAGCACCTGGTCCTCCGTCGTGTGATGGTGGTGGATGCTCTTGCAGAGCTTCGCGACGTCCTCGGAGATCGCGGTGGCGCGGGCCGGACCCACGCGCCGGCCGGAAGCGGCCAGCTCGGTGGCGAGTACGGCCATGCGCCGGGCGTCGCCGCGCATGGCGCGGTGGGCGATGGTGAGTCCCAGCAGGTCAGGGGTCATCTCGGGTCTCTTCTCCGGAGGTGGGCGAGTCGTCGCCCACCACGATGCGGCGGCCCGCTTATGGCCCACTTGGCACGCACTTGTGAACTGCTCCGGGCCGCTCGGGGGCGCCTCCGCGGAGGGGGTTCCCCGCGGTTCCAGATCTTCGTGGGCGGGAGGGCGCTTGATTTCGCATCGCGCCCGGGAGGCGTGTATGGTTACACCTGTCCGCGGGAACGAAAGCGACAGCGGGCAGGCCCCTATAGCTCAGTCGGCAGAGCGTCTCCATGGTAAGGAGAAGGTCAACGGTTCGATTCCGTTTGGGGGCTCCACAGCCTGAATGCCCTGGCCCTGAGGTCGGGGCATTCGGCTTGGGTGGGTTCAACGACCACCCGCGAAAGGCTCAAGGTTCCCGGCGCGCGGATGGGCATTCCGGAAAATCCGGAACAGCCCCCTGACGTACGCAAGTGCGCGGTCGCTCCGCGGGTCGGGTATCCTTGCGAGGTCGGCCGATTTCGTCGGCCTCAAGGCGGAGTAGCTCAGTCAGGCAGAGCAAACGGCTCATAATCGTTGTGTCGCCGGTTCAAGTCCGGCCTCCGCTACTACCCTCCCGGGCCCCACATGACAAGCGGGGCCCTGGCATGGGTTGTCCCAGTCCCAAACGTAGAAAGGCACTCCCAAGTGGCTGCCACCGACGTTAGGCCGAAGATCACGCTGGCCTGCCAGGAGTGCAAGCACCGCAACTACATCACGCGGAAGAACCGGCGCAACGACCCGGACCGGCTTGAGCTCAAGAAGTACTGCCCGAACTGCAAGACGCACCAGGCGCACCGCGAGACCCGCTGAGTCTTCCGCGGTGCCTCTCCCGCCCTCCGGCGGGAGACGGCGACTTCTGTAACGCTCGCACACGCGACACGAACCGGCGTCCTCCGATGGAGGCGCCGGTTCGTCGCGTTCCGGGCTTATCGGGTTCCGGGCTTGTCGAGCTCCGGGTCTATCGGGTTCCGGGTCTATCGGGTTCCAGGCCCGCCGCATCTGAGCCCGCCGCATCTGGGCTCACCGCTTTTCGGGCTCGCCGAATTCAGGTTTGTCGCATCCGGACAGCTTTCCGCCGCGGGCGTTGACCGCGCTCGACATCCGGCCCCCGGGCGCGCCGGGCTACGGTTTCCTGGTGGCCGATCACAGGGGGCCCGCGACCGGCCGGAAGGTCGCCTCCCGAACCTTGTTCTGTTACTGTCGGCTGCACCAGCTCGGATTCCGTAAAGGAGCACGATGGCTCTGAACCGTGACTTCATCGGGCGGGCGTCTGCGCCGTCGGCGCCCTACGAGGTCAGCCGCGTGAAGATCAAAGAGTTCGCGTCGGCGATCGGCGACAACAACCCGATCTACCGGGACCGGGAGGCCGCGCTGGCCGCGGGCCACCCGGACGTCATCGCCCCGCCGACCTTCCCGATCGTGTTCAGCCTCGGCGGAGGGGCCCTCCTGGCCGACCCCGAGCTCGGCCTGAACTTCGCGATGGTGGTCCACGGTGAGCAGCGCTTCGAGTACCGCCGGCCGATCCACGCCGGGGACGAGCTGGTCACCGTCTCGACGGTGACCGACATCCGCAGCGTCGGCCGCAACGAGTTCATCACCGTCAAGAGCGACGTCACGACCGTCGACGGCGAGCTCGTCTGCACGACCTACAACACCATCGTCGAGCGTGGAGGGGCGGGCTGACATGGCCGCGACTGTCAAGTACGACGAGGTGGAGGTCGGCCAGGAGATCCCGGCCGCGGACTACCCGGTGCGCCGCATCAACCTGGTCATGTACGCCGGGGCGTCGGGGGACTTCAACCAGATCCACTGGAACGAACGCTTCGCCAAGACCGTCGGTCTGCCCGACGTCATCGCCCACGGCATGTTCACCATGGCCCAGGCGGGCCGCTTCGTCACCGACTGGGCCGGCGACCCGGGCGCGGTGGTCGACTACGGCGTGCGCTTCTCGTCCATGGTGGTCGTCCCGGACGACGACGAGGGCACCGTCATCACGGTGAGCGGCGTGGTGGAGGAGAAGCTGGAGGACAAGCGCGTGGTGGTCGCCCTGACCGCCAAGTGCGCCGACTCCCGGGTTCTCTCCAAGGCCCGCGCGCTGGTCCAGCTCTCCTGACTTCCCCCGGCTCGCGGGCCGGGTGTGGAGAATCTTCCCCCGGCCCGTGGGTAGCGTCAGGAAATGAGCGAAACACCACGTTACGTGAGTGAACGGGCCGACGAGCGGACCGGAGGGCAGGTCACCGGCGGACCTGCGGAGGAGGCCGTCGAGGCCGCGCGTCCGGGCGGCTCCGCGCGGCGGATCGACCAGCCCGACGCCAAGGAGCTCGCCGACGAGGAGGCCGCGCCGGAGCAGGAGCCCGAGGGGTCCGAGCTGGTCGGCCGTGGCGGCGACAACGAGCTGGAGGGCAACCCCCAGCGGGCGGCCGCCTCGCAACGGCTCTGGGACGGGTCCACCGCGACGTCGCGGATCGACGAGGTCATGCCCCGGGGACAGGACGAGGACCCGGCGGGAGCGCGGGACGCGGACGGACGGGGCGGCACGGCGACCTGACGTCGCGACGGTCCATCGGCCCGGCCACCGGCGGATCGCGCCGCCGGGCGTTCCCGTCCTCGCCTCCGGCTCGGGCCGGCCGGTGCCGGGGTGGGAGAAGGCTGGGCGGCCGGTGCCGGGGGTGGCTCGCGGCGCATAGGGTGGTCGGCGGATTTCGGATCGACCCCCGAGGGAATGTGGCATGGCTGAGCGGGTGGCAGGAGTGCGGCTTGCGCCGTACACGACGTTGGGGCTGGGCGGGCCCGCGCGGGCCTTCGTGGAGGCCGGGTCGGCCGAGGAGATCGTCGAACTGGTCGCCGGGGCCGACCGCGCGGGGGAGCCGGTGCTCGTGCTCGGTGGCGGGAGCAACCTGGTCGTCGCGGACGACGGGTTCGCCGGGCTGGTCGTGCGGGTCGCCTCGCGGGGGATCGAGGCCGGGGACGATCTGGTCACCGTTCAGGCCGGCGAGGACTGGGACGCGCTGGTCGCCTGGGCGGTGGCCGAGGGCCGGTCGGGGATCGAGTGCCTGTCGGGGATCCCCGGGCTGGTCGGCTCCACGCCGATCCAGAACGTCGGGGCCTACGGGCAGGACGTGTCCCAGACGATCACGGGGGTGCGCGTCTACGACAGGGTGACCGCCCAGGTGCGCGACCTGGACGCCGTGGAGTGCGGGTTCGCCTACCGGCACAGCGCCTTTAAGGAGGACCCCGAGCGGCACGTCGTCCTCGCGGTCACCTACGCCCTGCCCGCCGACGGGCTGTCGGGGCCGATCGCCTACCAGGAGCTGGCCGTACGGCTCGGCGTCGAGCTCGGTGCCCGGGTGCCGCTCGCCGAGGCCCGGCGGGCGGTCCTGGAGCTGCGCGCGGGCAAGGGCATGGTCCTGGACCCCGCCGACCCGGACACCCGCAGCGCGGGCTCGTTCTTCACCAACCCCGTTCTCACCGCGGCGCAGGCGGCCGAACTGGAGCTGCGCGCCCCCGGCTTCCCCCGGTGGGAGATGCCCGGCGGGGACGGTCTGAAGGTCCCCGCCGCCTGGCTGATCGAGAACGCCGGGTTCCCCAAGGGCTACCGGCGCGGCCCGGCCCGGATCTCCACCAAGCACACCCTCGCCATGACCAACCCCGAGCTCGAGGCGACCACCGAGGACCTCCTGGACCTGGCCCGCGAGGTTCGCGACGGCGTGCGCGAGAAGTTCGGGGTGACGCTCGTCAACGAGCCGGTGATGGTGGGCGCCCGGCTGTGACGCCCCGGCGTCCACCCGGCCGGATGTGAAGAAGTGAGGCGTTCGCCGGGAATGGGCACGCGGCGGCGGGTGTTAGGGTCAGGTGGAAACACCCGAAGGGGAGTAGTCCCAATCGCGTGATCGACACACTGGCGCTCCGGCGCCCGGTCACGCGGGCCTTGCCTCGGCGGAGACGCGGATTTCAGCGATCTTCCCGGGAGCGGGCGGACGAGACCTTCGGCCTGGCAGGCATACCGAAAATGCTGCCGGGCCGAAGCCGTGCCCGAAACTCCCTGGGTGCCCTCTTCCGGCCCGGTCGCGTGCACCGTGAAGGGCGACCCCGTTGGAAGCGTTCTGGCTCAGTCTTGCTGTGATCTTCGTTGCCGAGCTCGGCGACAAGAGCCAGCTCATGGCGATGACCTTCGCCACCCGATTCAAGCCGTGGCCGGTTCTGGCCGGCATCACTCTGGCCACCACGGTGGTCCACCTCGTCAGCGTCGGCCTCGGCGGCCTGATGGGGGACTTCCTCCCCACCACCGCCATCTCGATCGCCGCCGGTGTCGCGTTCCTCGGTTTCGCGCTCTGGACGTTGCGCGGGGACGAGCTGACCGAGGAGGAAGCGCAGAAGGCCCGGCGCACCACCCGTTCGGCGATCATCGCGGTGACGGTCGCCTTCTTCCTCGCCGAGCTCGGTGACAAGACCATGCTCGCCACCATCACCCTGGCCACCCAGCACGACTGGGTCGGTACGTGGATCGGTTCGACGGTCGGCATGGTCGCCGCCGACGCCCTGGCCATCGCGGCCGGCATCCTGCTGGGCCGGAACCTGCCCGAGAAGGTCATCCGGTACGGCGCCGCCGCCGCGTTCGCCGTCTTCGGCGTGATCCTGCTGCTGGAGCCGGTGCTCGCCTGATCCCGGCCGATGCCCGGCGTCTCCGTCAGGCGGGAGTCCGGTCGGCCTGGGCGAGGGCGGCAGTCCGGTGGGCCGGGACGAGGGCGGGGCGGCGGGCGGCAGGACCGCGTGCCGCCGACCCCGCCCGCCTGCCCGCCAGGCGGCAGCCGAGGCAGTCGCCGTGGCCCGTCATGGGGTCCTTCACCCTCCAGTCCCACTGCTCGCGCGGCCGGACGCCGCTGGGCTTGCCCCAGCCCGCCAGGTGCAGCGCCCAGGAGACCAGCCCGCCGAGAGCCGTGACGCCCAGCCCGATCCAGACGCCGGGGAGCCACGCCGCGCACAGGGCGGCCCCGGCTCCGGCGAAACCGGTGAGGGCGATGCCGACGCCGGTCCATCCGGCGACGGTGTGGCCCATGTCGTAGTCGCCGTGTATGCCGCTCATGTCTCTCCTCGGGATGGCCGTACGGGCCCGGTAGAGTAGATGAAGACTTATCTCACTTACTAAACATCTTAGATGCTAAGGAGAATTTCCGTGGAGGGCAACTCCCGCCCCCCGGCCACGGTCGAGCAGGTGGTGGCGGCCATGGACCGTCTCGTCTCGCTGAGCCTCGTCGGGCAGCACGAGATCGCCCAGCGGCTCGGGCTGAACGTCACCGACCTCACCTGCTTCGGCCACATCCTGGGGGCCGGGGACGACCACCTCACCGCGGGAGAGCTCGCCGAGCGGGCGAACCTCACCACCGGGGCCGTCACCGGGGTCCTCAACCGCCTGGAGCGGGCCGGATACGCGCGCCGGCAGGCCGATCCGGCGGACCGCAGGCGGGTGCGGATCGTTCCCGACGAGGGGGCCGCCGCCCGGATCGTGGAGATGTACGACCCGTTCTACCGGCGGCTCGCCGAGCTGTCCGCCGGCTATTCGGCCGAGGAGATCGGCGCGCTGGCCGACTGGTTCGCCCAGGCCGCCGCCGCGATGCGGGCCACCCTCGAGGAGATCCGGCGGGGCGGGACCCCCTGATCACCCCCGGCTCCCGCCCCGTCGATCGGAGTTGAGCCGATCAGGGCTCGGCCGATCAGGGTTCAGTCGATCAGGGAGAGGCGGTGGGCCGCCGCGGCGGCCTCGCCGCGGGTGGAGACGCCGAGCTTGGCCAGGATGTTCGAGACGTGCACGCTCACCGTCTTCACGGAGATGAACAGCTCGGTGGCGATGTCCCGGTTCGAACGCCCCTGGGCGACGAGCCGGAGCACTTCCTGCTCGCGCGGGGTGAGCAGCGGGGCGGCGCCCGCGGGGGCCTGGCCGGGCTCCTGTCCGGCCTCCGCCGAGACCGCGACGCCGATCCTGCGGGCCAGGGCCTCGATCTCGGTGACCAGCGGCCGGACCGACAGCGAGACCGCGATCGGGTGGGCCGTGCGCAGCCGTACGGCCGCGCCCTCCCGGTCACCCTCCGCCGCGGCGATCCGGCCCGCGCGCAGCAGTGACGAGGCCCGCATGAACGGCCGCTCCAGCCGTTCCCAGACGGCGGCCGCGGCGTCGTGGTCGCGGGCGAGATCGAGCAGGTACGCCTCGGTGACCGGATTGTCCACCGTCATCGCGGCCGCGGCCTTCTCGGCGCGGGCGCGGAGCGACGCCGCCCGCTCGGGGGCGACGGCCGCGGCGGCGTCGCAGACGTCGGCGATCAGCGCGAGCAGCCGCAGGCCGAGCGAGGGCTTGCTGACGAGCCGCAGATCGATGCGGACTCGCTCGGCCACCTCCAGGGCGGTGAGCGGCTCGCCCTCCAGCAGGTGGAGGCCCAGCCTGAGCCGGGTGTTGGCGATCAGCTCCTGGGTGAACTCCTCCTCGACGGTGAAGGCGTCCACCTCCGCCAGCACGGATTCGATCACCTCGGTCTCACCGAGGGCGACCGCCGCGTCGGCCCGGATCCGGCGCAGGTGGTGCCGGGTGCGCAGAGTGGGGTCCATGGTGAGGGCGTGCTCGGCGACCTCGGCGGCCTCCGCGAAGCGGCCCATGGCCTCCAGCGCCTCGGCGCGGTTGTTGGCGATGAAGGTGCCGTTGACCCGGTAGAGGCCGTACTGCTTGGCCAGCCGCTCGCCCTTGAGCGCGAGCTCGACGGCCTCGGCCGAGCGGCCCATGCTGTTCAGCGCGTCCACGGTGTTGGCCACGGCGCGCAGGAAGATCCGGCCGGAGCGGAGACGTTCGCCGATCGCCAGGGCGGTCTGGTTGACGGCGATGGTCCGCTCCATGTCCCCGGCGATGGAGTGGCCCACGGCGAGGTTGAGCAGCAGGTCGGCCTCCAGGCACTCCTCGCCGTGGGCGCGGACGATCGCCAGCGCCTCCTCGGTGAGAGCCGTCCCCTCGGCCACCTCGCTCTGGAACATCAGATAGGAGCCGAGTTTGGTCAGCACCTGGGCGCGGGCCAGGCTCGGCTCGGGCACCAGCCGCTCGGCGTAGCGGAGGTCGTCGAGCGCCCCCGGGCGGCGCTTGGAGATCTTGAGCTGCGAGAGCCGTACGACCAGCTCGGCCACCCGCTCGGGCTCGGCCTTCTCGTCCAGCTCGCCCAGCGCGGCCTTGACGAACTTGATGCCCCGCTCGATCTCGCCGCAGGCGTAGGCCGCCTCCGAGGCGCGCTCCAGGACCGTGGTGTGGTCCGCGCCGATCCGCTCGGCGGCGTCGGGCACCTTGCCCCAGAGCGAGAGCACCCGCTCCAGCAGCTGCATCTGCTCGTTGTAGGCGAAGGTCTTGGCGGCCTTGCGGGCGGCGTCCCAGGCGGAGACGAGGGCCCACAGGTCGTCACGGGCGGAGTACCAGTGGTGCGCGATCTCGATGGCGGCCCGGCCGGGCGGGACCAGCCTGCGGTTCTTCTCGATCTCCTCGGCGAAGCGGGCGTGCATGCGCACGTGCTCGCCCGGCAGGAGCTCGTCGTGCACGGCCTCGCGGATCAGCGCGTGCCGGAAGACGTAGGCGCGGCCGTCGGCGACCTGGATCACGTTGGCCGCCACGGCGGGCCGGAGCGCGTCCTCCAGTTCCACGTCGGACAGGCCGGTGACGGCGGAGAGCAGGGCGTGGCTGACCCGGATGCCGCCCGCGGCGGCGATGCGCAGCGCGCGCTGGGTCTCCTCGGGGAGCCGCTCGACGGAGCCGATGATCAGGTCGTGCAGGGAGGTGGGGAGGGCGGCCTCGCTCCCGCACTCCAGCAGGGCCTCGACGAACAGCGGGATGCCCTCGCTGCGCTGGTAGATCGTGCCGACCTTGGCGAACGCCGGGGTGGCGCCGAGGATCCCGGCCATCTGCTCGGCCACCTCGTCGCGGGTGAGCCGGGGCAGCTCCCGCCGGAGCACCCCCTCGACCCGGCCCAGCTCGGCGAGGACGGGCCGGAGCGGGTGCTGGCGGTGCAGGTCGTCGGAGCGGTAGGTGAGGACCATCAGGACCGGCGCGGTGCGCAGGTTGCGGCTGAGGAAGGCGATCAGGTCGCGGCTGGAGCGGTCGGCCCAGTGGATGTCCTCGATGACCAACAGGACGGGACGGTACTCGGCCAGGCGCTCCAGGAGGTTGAGGATCTGCTCGAAGAGCCGCGCGCGGGCGGTCTCGCTCTCCGCGGCGTCGCCGGGCTCGCCGAACTCGGGCAGCAGCCGGGCCAGGTCGCGGGCCCCGCCGTCGGGCAGGAGCGCCGCCACCTCCTCGGCGCCCTTCTCGCGGACGAGCTGGCGGATCACCGCGGTGAACGGCGCGTAGGCCAGGCCCTCGGTGGAGAGCTCCACGCAGCCGCCGACCAGCACGTGCGCGCCGTCGCTCTCGGCGCGTTCGGCGAAGCACGTGACCAGCCGGGTTTTGCCGACCCCTGCTTCGCCCCCGAGAAGCACGGCCGTCGCGGCCTTCTTGCGCGCCTGCTCGAAGGCCTCGGCCAGGCCCGCGAGCTCCGCCTCCCGCCCCACGAAGACGGGGCTCACCGCCCGACCCATCATGTCGTCCAGCATGGCATGCCTTATGTCGTGCTTGCTTCCCTTTTATCCGGTAGCTGAATGACCGGGCGGCGGGGACCCCGGGAGGTCCGGAGACGCCTCAGGGAGGCTCGGAGGCCCGGCCGGGTGGGAGGCGACGGCCGGGCGCTCGTGAGGGGGTCATGCCGCGCTGATCTTGCGGAGGAGGCCGAGGCCCCGCCGGCGCTCGCCGCCGGAGCGCGACTTCCTGGCGGCTACGGCCTCGCGGACGCGCCGGTACTCGGCGGCCTCGGCGCGGAGCTCGGCGGCGCGGTCGATCATGGTCTGGAAGTGAAGGTCCGGAGTCATTTCCGATTTCTCCTTGAGTGCTGCGATTTCCTTACACACTCAAGGTTCGCTCTAAGGCCCCTGCCCCCACATCGGGCGGATGCCTTATCTCCGGCCCCGGCGCCGTCCGGGGGATGCCTAGGACATCCCCGGCCGCCGCCTTAGACCCGGTGACCGCCTTAGGGGGCCGGTGAATCCGGCCGGACCGGCCGCGCGGTCGCCGCGGTCCCGATCCGCGAGATCGCCCGCCGCGCCGGCGTCAGCACCGGCACCGTCACCCGGCGACGGCCTTCTTCGCCTTCTCCGCGTTCCTGGTACGGCAGGTCGCGGCCGATCACGCCGCCGGCGACGCCCTCACCGGCGCCGGCTTCGACCTTCAGGCCGGGCACTCGGCGAATGTTGACGAAAAGCTGTGAGAGGACTCGGCCACGTCCAGTTTGGAACTAAACACACCAGTCGGCATGCTGGAGTGGTGTCAACTGTGACTACTTCGCTCGCTGACGTGGCCGCGTCCAACGCCACGCTGCGGGCCTTCCTGCACGGCCTGCCCGGTGTCGACCGGGTGGGCGCCGACCAGCGGGCCGCGATGCTCGGCACCCGATCGATCAAGACCACCGCCAAGGCCGGCGCCATCGACCTGGCCATCCGCATGGTGGACCTGACGACTCTCGAAGGTGCGGACACGCCCGGCAAGGTCCGCGCGATGTGCGCCAAGGCCGTCCACCCCGATCCGAGCGACCCGTCCGTGCCGAAGGTGGCCGCGGTCTGCGTCTATCCCGACCTGGTGGCCCAGGCGGTGGAGGCGCTCGGGAACTCGGGGGTCAAGGTCGCCAGCGTCGCGACCGCCTTCCCGAGCGGGCGCTCGTCCCTGGAGATCAAGGTCGCCGACACCGAGCTCGCGGTGGCCGCCGGCGCCGACGAGATCGACATGGTGATCGACCGGGGCGCCTTCCTCTCGGGCGACTACGTGAAGGTCTTCGAGGAGATCGCCGCGATCAAGGCGGCCTGCGGCCCGGCGCACCTGAAGGTGATCCTGGAGACGGGCGAGCTGGCGACCTACGACAACGTACGGCGAGCGTCCTGGCTGGCCATGATGGCCGGGGGCGACTTCATCAAGACCTCCACGGGCAAGGTCCAGCCCGCCGCGACCCCCTCCGTGACGCTGATCATGCTGGAGGCGGTCCGCGACTTCCTCGCGACGACCGGCCGCAAGGTCGGCGTGAAGCCCGCCGGCGGCATCCGGACCACCAAGGACGCGATCAAGATGCTCGTCCTGGTCAACGAGACCGCCGGCGAGGGCTGGCTGGACCCCGACTGGTTCCGCCTGGGGGCGTCCACCCTGCTCAACGACCTGCTGATGCAGCGCCAGAAGCTGTCCACCGGCCGGTACGCGGGCTCCGACTACTTCACTCTGGACTGAGGCGATGTTCGAATACGCACCGGCACCCGAGTCCCGCGACGTCGTCGACATCAAGCCGTCCTACGGCCTGTTCATCGACGGCGAGTTCGCCGACGGCACGGGCACGCCCTTCAAGACGGTCAACCCCGCCACCGAGGAGGTGCTGGCCGAGGTCGCCACCGCGTCCCAGGCGGACGTGGACCGCGCCGTGCGGGCCGCCCGCAAGGCGTTCGGCGCCTGGTCGGCGCTGCCCGGCTCCGAGCGCGCCAAGTACCTGTTCCGGATCGCCCGCATCATCCAGGAGCGCTCGCGCGAGCTGGCGGTGCTGGAGACGCTGGACAACGGCAAGCCGATCCGCGAGTCGCGCGACGTGGACCTGCCGCTGGTCGCCGCGCACTTCTTCTACTACGCGGGCTGGGCCGACAAGCTCGGCTACGCCGGGTACGGCCCCGCCCCGCGGCCGCTGGGCGTGGCCGGCCAGGTCATCCCGTGGAACTTCCCGCTGCTCATGCTCGCCTGGAAGATCGCCCCCGCGCTGGCCTGCGGCAACACGGTGGTGCTCAAGCCCGCCGAGACGACGCCGCTGACCGCGCTGCTGTTCGCCGAGATCTGCCGCCAGGCCGAGCTCCCGCCGGGCGTGGTGAACATCGTGACCGGCGCCGGGGAGACCGGCGCGGCCGTGGTGAACCACCCCGACGTGAACAAGGTCGCCTTCACCGGCTCGACCGAGGTCGGCCGGATCATCGCGCGCAGCGTCGCGGGCTCCGCCAAGAAGGTGACGCTGGAGCTGGGCGGCAAGGCCGCCAACATCATCTTCGAGGACGCCGCGATCGACCAGGCCGTCGAGGGCATCGTCAACGGCATCTTCTTCAACCAGGGCCACGTCTGCTGCGCGGGCTCCCGGCTGCTGGTCCAGGAGTCGATCGCCGGGGACCTGATGGAGTCGCTCAAGCGCCGCCTGAGCATGCTCCGCCTCGGCGACCCGATGGACAAGAACACCGACATCGGCGCGATCAACTCCGCCGAGCAGCTCGCCCGGGTCCGCGAGCTGTCCGACATCGGCGAGGCCGAGGGCGCCGAGCGCTGGTCCCCGGCGTGCGCGCTGCCGGAGCGGGGCTTCTGGTTCCCGCCGACGATCTTCAGCGGCGTCGCCCAGTCGCACCGGATCGCCCGGGACGAGGTCTTCGGGCCGGTCCTGGCCGTGCTGACCTTCCGTACTCCGGCCGAGGCCGTGGAGAAGGCCAACAACACGGCCTACGGCCTGTCCGCCGGCGTGTGGACGGAGAAGGGCTCGCGCATCCTGTGGACGGCGGACCGGCTCCGCGCGGGCGTGGTGTGGGCCAACACCTTCAACAAGTTCGACCCGGCCTCGCCGTTCGGCGGTTTCAAGGAGTCCGGGTACGGCAGGGAAGGCGGTCGTCACGGGCTGGAGGCGTACCTCGATGTGTGAGCATCGCGAGTCCCGGCGCCGGGCCCGCCGGGCCCAGGGCACCCGGGGCCACGGCTTCGCCCGCGCCGGCCGGCCGGCGCGGCGCGGGTGGTTCGCCCACCGGTGCGGGGTGAGCCGCTGCGGTCAGATCTTCGTGCCGGTACGGCTGGCACAGCAGCAGAGCATGTGGAGAGGGCGCGGAGATGAGTAAGACCGAGCGGGACGCGGCCGGGGCGCCGGCCGCCAAGGCGCGGAAGGCCCGGACCGGGAAGGCTCAGGCCGCGAAGGAGCCGGTCGTGGAGATCCCGGCCGAGGAGACGCCGGTCGCCGGCGGCCCGGTGGCCGCGGCCCTGGTCGCGGAGAGCCCGCTGGCGCAGGGGCCGGGCGTTCCGGCCGTCCGGGAGGAAGCGGACGGGCCGCAGGGCGGGCGGCTGGCCGTGCGCAAGACCTACAAGCTGTACATCGGCGGGGCGTTCCCGCGTTCGGAGAGCGGAAGGTCCTACGTCGTGACCTCCTCCACCGGCGGTTTCCTGGCCAACGCGTCCAAGGCGTCCCGCAAGGACGCCCGCGACGCGGTGTCCGCCGCGCGCAAGGCGTTCGCCGGCTGGTCGGGCGCGACGCCGTACAACCGGGGGCAGATCCTCTACCGGATCGCCGAGATGCTGGAGAGCCGCCGGGCCCAGTTCGCCGCCGAGCTGGCCGAGGCCGGGACCGGGCGGGCCGGGGAGGCCGTGGACGCGGCGATCGACCGGCTGGTCTGGTACGCCGGGTGGTCGGACAAGATCGCCGCGGTGGCCGGGTCGGCCAATCCCGTCGCCGGGCCGTACTTCAACATCTCCGCCCCCGAGCCGACCGGTGTCGTCGCGGTGGTCGCGCCGGACGACCCGCTGCTCGGGCTGGTCTCGGTGGTCGCCCCGGTGATCGTGACGGGCAACACGTGCGTCGTGATCGCCAGCGAGCGCGCCCCGCTGCCGTCGATCACCCTGGCCGAGGTGCTCGCCACCTCGGACCTGCCCGGGGGCGTGGTGAACATCCTCACCGGCTCGGTGAAGGAGGTCGCGCCCTGGCTGGCCGCGCACATGGACGTCAACGCGATCGACCTCACCGGCGTCGCCGACGAGGACGTGGCCGTCGCCTGCGAGCAGGCCGCGGCGGAGAACCTCAAGCGCGTCCTGCGCCCGTCCGCCCCCGACTGGTCCGCCGACCCCGGCACCAGGAGGATGACGGCCTTCCTGGAGACCAAGACCGTCTGGCACCCCACCGGCGTCTGACCCGCCGCACCCGAGGCGCCGTCGGCCATCCGACGGCGCCTCGCCGTGCGGGCGCTCAGGCGGGCCGTGCCGGCGTTCAAGCGGGGCGTGCCGGCGCTCAGGCGCTTGAGCGGGGCGTTCAGGCGGGCGGGGCGTGGCGGGGCCAGGGGGCGGCCGCCTCCAGGTGGGCCGCCAGGGTCAGGAGCTGGGCCTCGCCGCCGGGGGCCGCGACGAGCTGCACGCCGATCGGCAGGCCGGTGGAGTGCCTGCCGTACGGAACGGTCATGGCGGGCCAGCCCGCCATGTTCCAGGCGGCGGTCGCGGGGGCGTAGGTCAGGTTCGCGCGGGCGTTGCCGAACAGGCCGCGACGGCCCCAGCGTTCCGCGCGCGGCGGGACCATCGCCAGCGTCGGGCTGACGAGCACGTCGGCGTCGCCGAACCACTGGTCGGCCTCGTGGGCGCGCCAGCGGTCGCGGCCCCGCGCGCCGTCCAGTCCGAGGGCGCCCAGGACCCGCCCGGTGCGGGCCAGGGCCCTCGTCCGCCGCTCAAGTCTGCGCCGGTCGAGTCCGGCCGCGTCCTCGCGTGCGAACGTGAACCAGGTGAACACCCCGGCGGTGCCGGTCCACAGGGGCATCCGGACGTCGTGCTCCACGACCGTGTGCCCGGCCTCGCCGAGAATGCGCGCGGCGCCGTGCACCGCCTCCTGGAACTCCCGGTCCACGGCGAACCCGGACGGCAGCGGCCGGGGCGCGACGGCGATCTTGAGCTTCACCGGCTCGGAGGTGGTCAGCCCGCCCGGGTAGTCGTCGATCGAGTCGCCCACCCGGAGGGACTCGGTCTCGCCGGGCGTGGTCAGGGACATGTCGCCGGCCATCACGGCCAGGGCGAGGGCGAGGTCGGCCACCGTCGTGGCGAGCGGGCCGTTCTCCGACATGCCGTGCCAGTCGGGTTCCGGCGGGGGGACCACCCCGAGGCCGGGCTTGATCGAGACGATCCCGCAGCAGGCGGCCGGGATGCGCAGCGAGCCGAGCCCGTCGGCGCCGTGGGCCAGCGGGACCATCCCCGACGCCACGGCCGCCGCGCTCCCGCCCGACGAGCCGCCGGAGGTGCGCTCGAGATCCCACGGGTTGCGGGTCACGCCGTACACGCTGTCGGAGAAACCCGCCAGGCACAGCTCCGGCACGTTGGTGATCCCGACGACCACCGCGCCCGCCTCCCGCAGCCGGGCCACCACGGGATGGTCCTCGGCCGCGGGCGTGTCCGGCGTGGCGGCCGATCCGCAGCGCATCGCCTCGCCCCGCACCGGCACGTTGTCCTTGACCGCGATCGGCACTCCGGCGAGCGGCAGCTCCGCGAGATCCTCCCGCTCCTGTACGGCGGCCGCCTCGGCGAGCGCCTCCTCCGCCCGGACCCTGCGGAACGCCCCCACGCTCCCGTCACGCCCGGCGATCGTGCGCAGATGCTCCTCGACGACAGCCGGGGCGGTGACCTTTCCCCGTCGCACGGCTTCGGCGATCTCGACTGCGGATCTTCCCACCCACGACATGCACCGAGTGTGGTCCCGCGGGCACGGCCGGGGGAAGTGCACTATGCCGCAATCGGGTCTCAATCGGGTGACGCGTCCGATGCGCCCTGCGGTGAGGCCCGGTCGGCGGGGTCCGGCGAGGTGTCGCCGGGCGCGCGCCGTACGACCGGGGAAGAGACGATTTTTCGCGATATCGCCGGTGGGGCAGGGCTTCCGGGCCGGCCGTACGGCTGTGACCTGGGACTTTCAAGTGAGGCGCAAGTGGGAGGCCTGATACTGAAACCATGTGGTTCCTCGACAAGACGGCTCGTCAGCTCCGTTCCAACCCCTCCCTGCTCACCTTCCGGCCCCCGGAGCCGGGACGGCTGGAGAGTCTGCTCCGCCAGTACGACCCCGAGTTCAAGGTCTCGGGTGACTGGTTCGTCGTGAGGGACACCCGGGTGCGCTGGATGGAGATCACCGAGAGCGCCGCCGCCAAGGCGGGCATCCCGGCCGACCGGAGAGGGGCGATCGTCGCCACCGGCGACAAGAACGCCTCCCGCTTCGTGCTCAACGCCCTGGCCAGCCGGATCGGCGGGGCCCTGTACCCGCCGGAGATCCAGGACGACTACGTCGACGTCCAGGTGAACCTGGGCGCCAAGCGCGGCGTGCTCGACTGCGAGGAGGTGGCCGGGCTGGTGCGCTCCGTCCTCGGCGAGCGGACCGTCCGGCACGACCACGACCTGGGCATGTGCTTCTTCGAGGGCGGGCCGGGCAGCGTCGTCAAGGCCTCCTACAGCTGGCCGACCTCCGACCTGACGGACGCCGAGGACCACGTGATCGATCTGGAGCTCGATGCCAAGGACCTGGCGGACCACCCCGGCCTGGAGCTCCTCTACCGCACCGCGGTCTCCCTCGCCGCCGCCCTCAACGCCACCGTCACCTCCTACGACATGCCCGTCACCCGCCTGGAGGACATCCTCCCCACCCAGGACCGCCTGCCCGCCTGACCTCCTCTCCCCGGGACTCGGCGGGCGTGGGCGCCGCAGGGTCAGCGGCGCGGGTTGGTACGGCGGGTCGCCGTGGCGGAGAGCGGGTCCTCGGGCCAGGGGTGCTTGGGGTAGCGGCCGCGCAGCTCCGCCCGGACCGCGCGGTACCCCTCGCGCCAGAAGGAGGCCAGATCGCCGGTGACGGCGGCCGGACGGCCCGCGGGGGAGAGCAGGTGGACCACCAGCGGCACCCCGGCGACGCTCGGAGCCTCGTCCCAGCCGAACAGCTCCTGCAGCTTGGCGGCGAGGACCGGCCGCTCGCCGGAGTAGTCGACCCTGATCCGCGACCCGCTCGGCACCTCGATCCGCTCCGGGGCGACCTCCTCCAGGCGGGCGCTCCACGGGACCAGCCGGAGCAGGGCCGCGGCCACGTCGATGCGCTCCAGGTCGGAGCGGCGGCGGACGCGGGACAGCT
Organism: Planobispora longispora; assembly: GCF_016863135.1. GTDB lineage: Bacteria > Actinomycetota > Actinomycetes > Streptosporangiales > Streptosporangiaceae > Planobispora > Planobispora longispora. Next base: position 316,260 of record NZ_BOOH01000019.1, on the reverse strand, counting down.
CGGGCTCCAGCCACAGGTCGGCGGCCTCGACGAGGGAGGCGTCGTCCACCGGACGCCAGGGCTCGCCGAGCGCGCGGTGGCAGAACGCCAGGCGTTCGCGCATGGCCGCGGCCTCGGGCGGCCAGCGCAGGACCGACAGGCCCTCGCTGCGCAGGCCGTCCAGGACGGCGGGCCTGACGCCGGCGTCGCGGAGCGGGGCGGAGGAGAGCTCGATCGCGCCCAGGCGCTCGACCCGGCGGGCCGAGACGTCGCCCTGCCGCTGCCCCGGCGGGACCCGCCAGGCGATCTCGTCGCCGGATCCGCGCAGCGGCGCGGCGGCGACCTCGGCGATCTCCTCGTCGATCACGACGGCCTGCGCGATCCGGGCCGTCGCCGACCCGGCGGGCCGGTCCGCGACCGCGACGGCCAGCCACTCGGCCGCGCCGAGCCGCGAGCCCGCGGGCAGCTCGGCGGCCGTTCCGGAGGCCATCAGGTAGGCGCCGCCGCGCCTGCGGGCCACGCGCTCGGGGTAGGCCAGGGCGACCACCATCCCGGCCAGGTGATCGTCGCTCCAGGCGCCGGCTGGGCCGCTGTTCCGGGTGCCGGCTGGGCCGCTGTTCCGGGAGCCGCCGGCGCCGCTCCGAGGGCCGCTCGACTCGCCGCCCTCCCGGGGCACGGCCCTGGCCAGGCGTTCGGCCTCCTGCCGCCAGCGGGCGGAGAAACCGTCGCGGCCCCGGCGGGCGGAACGCCAGACCGCCACGAGGTCGTCATCCGCGTCCCGGGGGAGCTGCTCGGACAGGAGCGCGACGACCTCGGCGGCGCGCGGGCCGATGTCGAGCAGGGCCCGGGCCAGCCGGGGGTGGACTCCGGCCGTCGCCATCCGCCGGCCCCGGTCGGTGACGACCGCGTCCGGCGTGTCCGGGGGGCCCGCCGAGACGTCCGGCGCGTCGGCGGCGGCACGGGGGCGAAGGGCGCCCAGGGCGTGCAGGGTACGGCGCGCGGCGGCCATCGCGGCGGGCGGCGGCGGATCGAGCAGGGCCAGGCCGGCGGCGGCGGGATCACCCCAGCAGGCGGCCTGCAGCGCGAAGCCGGTCAGGTCGGCGAGGGCGATCTCAGGCCGGGAATGCTCGGGGAGCCGGTCGTGCTCGGCCCGGGACCAGCACCGGTAGACGACGCCGGGAGCCTCGCGGCCCGCGCGCCCGGCCCGCTGCTCGGCGGAGGCCCGGGACGCGCGGACGGTGGTGAGCGAGCCGAGGCCGCGCGCGTGGTCGGTGCGCGGCTCGCGGGCCAGGCCGGAGTCGACCACGACCCGGACGCCGGGCACGGTCAGGCTCGACTCGGCGACCGAGGTCGACAGGATCACCCGCCGCGTCCGGCCGGGGGCCAGGACCGCGTCCTGGACGTGGGCGGGGGCCTGCCCGTGCACCTGGAGGACCTGGATTCCGCCCGGGACGTCCGCGCCGTGGGGAACGCCCGGACCACTCGCGTCCCCCGGACCGCCTGGATGGTCCGGGCCCGCGCTCAGGTCGAGTCCGCCGAGCATTCCGGCGACCCGGCCGATCTCGCCGACGCCGGGCAGGAAGCACAGCACGTCCCCTTCCCGCTCGGCCAGCGCCCGCCGTACGACGTCGGCGACGTGGGACAGGAACGCGGGATCGACCCGGAGGCCGTGCGGCGGCGCCGTGGGCCGGGACGGGGGCGCCCAGATCTCGGTGACGGGGTGCAGGGTGCCGGAGGCGTGGATGATCGGGGCCGGGCTCGCGCCGGCGCCGAGCAGGCGGGCCCACGGGACCGCGTCGGCGGTGGCGGATGTGGCGAGCAGCCGCAGGTCGGGGCGGAGCGTGGCGCGGACGTCGAGGAGGAAGGCCAGGGCGGTGTCGGCGTCCAGGTGGCGCTCGTGGCACTCGTCCAGCAGGACCGCGTCCACGCCGCCGAGCTCGGGGTCGCGCTGGAGCCGCTGGAGGAGGACTCCGGTGGTGACGACCTCGACGATCGTGTCCGGGCCCGCCCTGCGCTCGCCCCGGATCGAGAAGCCGGCCTCCGCGCCGACCCGCGACTCCAGCAGCCAGGCCATCCGCCGGGCCGCCGCCCGCACCGCCATCCGGCGCGGCTCGGCCACGATCACCTTCCGGGCCGGCGAGCCGTCGAGGAGCCCGGCCAGGGCGAGGGGGACCAGCGTGGTCTTACCGGTGCCCGGAGGGGCGGTGAGCACGGCGACGCCGTGCTCGTCCAGGGCGGAGAGCAACTGGGGGAGAACATGTCGGACGGGCAGCCCGGACCACTCGGAACGCACCCGACCAGTCTCTCCGAAGGCGTGAGCGGAGTGGTCAGAGGCTGAGGTCGCCGGTGAGGTAGTGCTGGACGGCAGGGGCGAGGGCGGCGGCTACCTGCTCCGCGCTGAGGGCGACCATCGGCTCCACGTGGAGCAGGTACCGGGTGAGCGCCACGCCGATCATCTGGGACGCCACCAGGGCGGCCCGGGTCTCGCCGTCGTCGCTGCCCAGGTGCTCGGCGAGCGGGCGGAGGACCTCGGCGACCATGAAGTCCTTGAGGATCTGCCCGGCGGCGGGGGTGGACGTCGCGGCCTGCACGACGGCGCGGAGGCGGGGGGCGGTCGCCGGGTCGTCCCACAGGGACAGGTAACGCCGGATCAGGCGCTCGCCCAGCTCGCCGGGGGGACCGGCGTCGATCACCTCGCGCAGCCGCCGCAGGGGCATGCCCGGCCCCCGGATCGCCGCGTCGAACAGGCCGTCCTTGGTGCCGAAGAAGTGCATGACCAGCGCCGGGTCCACCCCGGCCGCCGCGGCGACACCCCGGATCGTCGTCCCGCCGTATCCCTTCTCCTCGAACGCACCGAGCGCGGCCTCCAGGATCGCCTCCCGCGTCTGGGGGGACTCGCCGTTCCCGCGTCGCCGTCCGGAGCGCTTTGTCTGTTCCGTCACACCCCCTATTCAACCATGTTGAATTCGTCTACGTTGAATTCAACGCAGTTGAAGTCAACGGATGGTGAGAAAAATGCGAAAGATCATCGCGATGCTCGTGGCGGTGACCGCCGTGGGCATGCTCTTCGTCGGGTCGTTCCTCGGCGCCCTGCACCAGCCCGAGCCGCATGGGGTGCCCATCGCGGTCGTCGCGCCGGAGCCGGTGACGCAGCAGCTCCGGACGGCGCTGGACCGGCGCAGGCCCGGCGCCTTCGAGCTGGCCGGGTACCCGTCCGAGCAGGCCGCGCGCCAGGCGCTTCTCGACCGGGACGTCGAGGCGGTCCTCCTGCCGCAGGAGGGCAGGCTGGTGGTCGCCAGTGCGGGCGGGCGCACCGCCGCGACGGTCGTCACGCAGGCTTTCCAGTCCGCGGCACAGGCGCAGGGCCGGTCGCTGGCCGTGGAGGACGCCGTGCCGCTCCCGGCCGGTGACGCGGGCGGCATCTCGGGTCTGTTCTACGTGCTCAGCCTGGTCATCCCGGGCATCGCGCTGGCGGTCCTGCTCTTCCGGCTCGCTCCCGGGCTCGGCCTCGCCGCCCGCCTCGGCGTGCTGGCGGCGGGCGCCCTGGCGGCCGGTACGGCGAACGCCTGGCTGGCCGACGTCGTCCTCGGCGCGCTCCCCGGCGCCTTCGGCGGGCTGGTGGCCGTCTCCTCCGGGATCGTCCTGACCGTCGCCCTGGTCGCCGCCGGTCTGATGAAGGTCGTGGGCCCCGGCGGGGTCGGGCTGGCCGCCCTGCTGTTCATCCCGATCGGCCTGCCGGCCAGCGGTGGTCCGCTCGGCGCCCGGTTCATCCCCGAGTGGTACGCCGCGATCGGCCAGTTCCTGCCCGTCGGCCCCGGCGCCACCGCCGTCACCAACGTCGTGCACTTCGATGGGGCGGCGCTGGCCTGGCCGCTGGCCGTACTGGGCGGGTGGGCCCTGCTGGGGCTGGTCCTGCTGGCGCTCCCGGCGCGGCGCCCGGTGCGGCCGGTGGCGGCCGTGCCCGCCCGGGAGACCTCGGCGGTCTGACCTTGGAGATCGCGGGTGACGTGGAAGCCGCGGTCTGGGCGGCCACCGGATCCGGTGGCCGCCCAGACTGCCGGCGGTCGTCCGGTGTCGTGATTGGGCCTTGTTGACATGGGGGGACGGGGTTACCATCCGCGTAATTGTTAGGAAACTTTCCTATAAGAAAGAGTTTCCGCATGAGCCGAACACCCCCCATCCTGTTCGCCCTCACTCTCCTGGCGGCGCTGATCACCGCCGTCCCCGCCGAGGCCGCCGCCCGCCTGACCGCCGCGTTCACGCTGACCGGCAGCCAGGGCAAGTTCGTGGTGAGCAATCCCGGCAGCACCGCGGTCACCGGCTGGTCGATCACCTTCGATCTGCCGCCCGGGGTCACCGTCGGCAACCCCCAGCACGCCACCACCACCCAGACCGGGACGCGGGTCAAGCTGACCCCCGCGTTCTACATCAACACCGTGCGGGCGAACGGGAACACCGAACCGTACAGCCCCACCGTCACCCTCAGCTCGCCGGTCCAGCCGACGAGCTGCACGATCAACAACGCCGCCTGCGACGGGAGCGGCGACCCGCCGCCCCCGCCCGCGCCGGTCACCGCCACCTACACGGGCAGCGGGACGCGGGGCGGGTTCGTGGTAGCCAACAACACCACCACCGCGCTCAGCGGCTGGTCGATCACGTTCGACCTGCCCGCGGGGGTCACCGCGAGCGGGGCCCAGCACGCGACGCTGAGCCAGAGCGGCCGCCAGGTCACGCTCACCCCCGCGCACTACAACACCACCGTGCCCGCGGGCGGATCGACCGAGCCGTACAGCCCGGCCTTCACCCTCAGCGCGTCCGCCGAGCCGGAGAACTGCCGGATCAACGACGTCAGGTGCGACGGGTCGGCGGACACACCGCCCGCCGCGCCGGGGAACCTGCGCTCGCCGGTCAAGACCACGAAAACCGTCTCGCTGGCCTGGGACGCCTCGACCCCGGGCAGCCTGCCCGTCACCGGGTACGAGGTCTACAACGGCACCGCGCCCGCCGCCACGGTCACCGGGACGAGCACGACCCTCACCGGCCTCACCCCGGACACCGAGTACACCTTCACCGTGAAGGCCAAGGACCGCAAGGGGAACACCTCCCCGGCCAGCTCCGCGCTGAAGGTCAGGACCAACGACCCCGGCCAGGACCCCCAGCCGCCCACCGCGCCGACCGGGCTGCGCAGCACGGGCAAGGGCCCGTCGAGCGTCTCGCTCGCCTGGGGGGCCTCCACCGACAACACGGGCGTCGCCGGATACGACGTCTACATCGGCGAGACCCTGAAGACCACCGTGCCCGGCACCACGGCCACGGTCAACGGGCTCTCGCCGTCCACCGAGTACACCTTCACCGTGCGGGCCCGCGATCTGTACGACAACGTCTCACCGCCGAGCAACGAGCTGAAGGCGAGCACCGCCGACATCGTCGGCGACGGCTACGCCCGGGTCGGCTACTTCGTGCAGTGGGGCATCTACGGCCGCCAGTACTTCGTGCGCAATCTCGACACCACCGGGGCCGCGGCGAAACTGACCCACATCAACTACGCCTTCGGCAACGTCGACCCGGTCAATCTGACCTGCCTGCACGGGGTCACCAAGGGCACCTCGTCCAACCCGCAGGACCCCGACCAGGGGGACGGCGCGGGTGACGCGGACGCCGACTACGGCAGGCCGATGAGCGCGGCGCAGTCCGTGGACGGGGTCGGCGACACCGGCTGGGAGAAGCTGCGCGGCAACTACAACCAGCTCCGCAAGCTCAAGGCCAAGCACCCCCACCTGAAGGTGCTGATCTCCCTGGGCGGCTGGACCTACTCGAAGTACTTCTCCGACGTCGCCGCCACCGACGCCGCCCGGCGCAAGTTCGTCAGCTCCTGCATCGACATCTACATCAAGGGCAACCTGCCGGTGTACAACGGCGCGGGCGGACCGGGCACCGCCGCCGGGATCTTCGACGGCATCGACCTGGACTGGGAGTGGCCGGGGGCCGAGGGGCATCCGGGCAACCACGTCAGCACCGCCGACAAGCGGAACAACACGCTGTTGATCGCCGAGTTCCGCAGGCAGCTCGACGCGCTGACCGAGCAGACCGGCAAGCGCTACCAGCTCACCGCCTTCACCCCGGCGGACCCGGCCAAGATCGAGGCGGGCTGGGAGCTGGCCGAGGTCGCCAGGCACCTGGACATCTTCAACGTCCAGGGCTACGACTTCCACGGCTCGGGCAGCGACAACTCCTGGGAGCCGAACCGGACCGGCCACCAGGGCAACCTGTACGCCGACGCCGACGATCCGTACTCCTTCCACTTCAGCGTCGAGAACGCGGTCAAGGAGTATCTGGACGCCGGGGTGAACCCGAGGAAGATCACCATCGGCCTCGCCTACTACGGGCGGGGCTGGCAGGGGGTCGCCGACGGCGGCAAGCACGGCGAGTGGCAGTCGGCCACCGGCGCCGCCCCCGGCCAGTTCCAGGAGGAGGCGGGCACCCGCGGGTACGGCAACCTCGTGGCGAGCGTGCCGGGCTGCACCGTACGGCATGACGAGCAGGCGGTGGCCACCTACTGCTTCACCGGCAACGGCGGCCAGTGGTGGACCTTCGACGACACCTGGTCGATCGCCCGCAAGACCGCGTGGGTGCGCGAGAAGGGCCTGCTCGGCGTGATGATCTGGGAGATGTCCGGCGACACCGGCACCCTGACCACCGCCGTCGACACCGGCCTGAAGTGACCGGTTCCGTGTCCGCCCGCGCCCGGAGACGTCCGGGGGCGTCCGCGGGCGGACACGGTCCCCCTCCCCGCCGGGTCCTTCCGGCGGGGCAGGGACGATCAGCCCAGAAACCTCAGCACGGACTGCGGCGCCTGGTTGGCCTGGGCCGGGATCGAGGCGCCGGCCTGGGGGACGATCCGGTCGCGGACGGAGGTGGCCACCTGCCGGGCCGCGCCGGTGTCGCGGATACGGGACTCCGGCGCGGACAGGCCCTCGATCACCGCGTGCAGACTGGTGATCATGTGCTCGAAGCGGTTCCGGACGGCGCCGAGCCTCGCCCGGGTGTCCGACACCGTCTGGATGGCGGTGTCGACGAAGGTGATCGCGGCCTGGGCGGCGGCGGCGTTCAGGGCCTGGTCCTCCGGGTCGGTGGCGTCCACCAGGGAGGCCGGGCCCATGCTCAGTGAGGGGGCGCCGACACCCTCCCCGCCGCCGATCCGCCGGCCGGCGGCGCCGCCGACGTCGAGCGAGCCGGACGGGACGCCGTCCAGCGACGTGCCGGGGCTGGAGGCGACGGCGTAGATCCGGTCGAGTTCCCTTTTGAGCTGGACGAACTTCTTGTCCGCCGCCTGCTGGGCCCGGGGGTTCTGGAAAGCGCCGCCCGCGGCCTGGGTGGCCAGACCGCGCATGTGGTTCAGGACGGAATGCGCCTGGGCGAGCGCCGCCTCCACGGCCTGGATGGCGGAGATGCCGTCCTGGGCGCTGCGCACGACGGATCTGAGCTGGTCGGCCTCGGCGCGCGGGTTCTCGCCCGAGGACGGCTCCGCGACCCCGTCCACCGGGTCCGCAGAGTGCACCGAGTTCGCAGAATGCACTGAGTTCACAGAATGCACTGAGTTCGCAGAGTTCACCGGTCGGCCGGGACGGGGGTCGCCGGGCGGGGCCTCCGGCGGGGTCGCATGGCGGTCGTTCTCGGCGGGCGGACGCCGGTGGGCGTTCGTCATGCCGGTGCTCTGCTCGATGCGCAGGCCCATGATCTTCCTCCTTGGGAGGGCCGTGCGGTTCCATCCATGGTCCGCTCTGCCCCCCTATCGGAGGAGAGATGGGTGTGCTGAGGTTTCTTTTGGGGTTTTTTCTGGTTTCTTCTGAGCGAATGTCCTCAGGTGCCCGCCTCCGGCCGCGGTACGGCGGGCAGGGTGATGGTGAACGTGGAGCCGTGACCGAGGGCGCTGGTGGCGGTGAGGACGCCGCCGTGGGCCTCGACGATGCTCCTGGCGATGGTCAGGCCGAGGCCGATGCCCTGGACGGCGTGGTCGGTGGCCAGGCGGGTGCGGTAGAACCGGTCGAAGATCCGGGGCAGCTCCTCGTCGGTGATGCCGGTGCCGACGTCGGTGACCGCGATCGACACCCACCCGCCGCTCTCGGAGGTGCGCACCGTGATCGGCGTGCCGGGAGCGGAGAACTTGATCGCGTTGGAGAGCAGGGCGCGCAGGGCGCGGGAGGCGTGTTCGAGGTCCACGTTGACGAAGCCGGCCTCCACGTTGACGTCGAGGCGATGGCCGCGGTTCCGGATGATCTCCTCGACGGCCTGGACGGTCTGGCCGACGAGGTCGGCGACCGGGACCGGGGCGGGCTTGACGACCAGCTGGCTGGCTCCCATGGTGTTGACCGTGAGCAGGTCCTCCACCAGGTCCTGCAACCGCGTGGTGCTGCGGGACATGGTGCGCAGCATGCGGTCCTGGTGGGCGGGGACGGGGCCGGCGTCGCCGTTGGTGAGGACCTCCAGATAGCCGATGACGGTGGTCAGCGGGGTGCGCAGCTCGTGGGAGACGGTGTCGATGAAGTCGTTCTTGGCCTGGTCGAGCTCCTTGAGCCGGGCGACGTTGGCCTGCTCCTGCTCGTAGGCGGCGCGCAGGGCCTCCTCCGCGCGGCGGCGGTCGGTGATGTCGTGCAGGAACGCGTTGAACACCCACTGCCCGCCGTCGTTGATGGCCCAGCTCGCCAGCTCCACCGGGAACTCGCTGTGGTCGGACCGCCAGGCGGTGATCTCGAAGCGCTGGTTGAGCACCCTCGGCACCCCCGTGGAGAGGAACCGGACCAGCCCCTCCCGGTGGGCCTCCCGATAACGGGGCGGCACGATCGTCTCGGCCAGCTCCCGGCCGAGCGCCTGCTCGCGCGGGAGGCGGAACATGCGCTCGGCCGCGGCATTCCAGCCGACGATGCGCCCGGAGGCGTCCATCGCCACGAACGCCTCGACCGAGGTCTCGATCATCTGCTCCAGCCGGCGCCGGCCGGCCTCCACCGCCTCCCGGGCGCGCTGCCGGTCGACCACCCGCCCGAGCTGGTGTCCGAGGCTGGCCATCACCCGCAGCAGCGGGACGTTCGGCTGCATGACCCGGCGGGAGAAGAACTCCAGCACCGCCGCCATCCCGTCACCGGCCACGATCGGGAACGCGAAGGCGGCCCCGACCCCGAGGTCGAGCCCCTGCCGGACCCGGACGAAGGTCGGGTCACGGGTGACGTCGACGGACCAGACCGGCTCGCCGGTGGCCATGGCCCGGCCCACGATGCCCGCGTCGGGCGTGAAGACGGTGCGGGCGGTCACCTCGCGCAGGGCGTCGAAGTCCTCGATCGCGCCCACCCATACGCCCGAGGAGACGAACTCCCCCCCGCCGGGACCCGACGGCACGCACAGGTGTCCCAGCGGCCAGCCGGTCAGCTCGCACACCGCTTCCATCGTCGCCCGTGCCGCAGGCTCAAGCTCGCGCGCCGTGTTCGCCACCGCTGTGACGTTGTCCAGCAGCGCGACCAAGGCACGCTCACGATCCGTCTCGTGCACAGACCGCCTCCCTCGCCTGAAGCCCCGCCCCGGCGACGCCCCCTGGCGGCATCGGCCAGGGTAGCACTAACCGTGTGTGAACGATTCGTCACAGGATCGTTCCCTGGTGCGGCCTCGGTATGCAAGTGCTGCGCTGCTCCGTCACCTGGCCGGAGACGGCGGTAGCGATCCTGTCATGGCCATCGGGAGGAGGGGGAGGGAGATTAGGGGTTTCCGGCGGTGGGTTCGAGGACGCCGAAGCTCACCAAAGCGATGATGACGACGCCGAGGATGATCCGGTAGATCACGAAGCCGGTGAAGCGGTGGCTGCTGATGTACTTCAGGAACCAGGCGACCGCCGCGTAGCCGACGGCGAAGGAGATCACGGTGGCCAGGATGGTCGGCCCCCACGCCGGGGCCCCCTCCTCGCCGATGTCGAACAGCTGCAGGACGCCCGCGCCCAGCACGGCGGGGATGGCCAGCAGGAAGGAGTACTTCGCGGCCTCCTCGCGACGGTAGTCCAGCAGCAGGCCCGCGGTGATCGTGCCGCCGGAGCGGGAGACGCCGGGGATCAGGGCGAGGGACTGGGCCAGGCCGTACACGACCGAGTGCGGGAAGCTGAGGTGCTTGTCCAGCGTGAGCTTGGTGCGGGCGGTGCGGTCGGCGAACCACAGGATCAGGGCGAAGACGATGAGCGTGACGCCGATCAGGCGCAGGTCGCGGAAGACCGTCTCGATGCTGTCCTGGAAGAGCAGGCCGAGGATGAGGATCGGGAGCGTGCCGACGATCACGTACCAGCCCATCCGGGCGGCGTGGTGGCCGCGGAGCTCGGGCTTCCACAGGGCCCGGGTCCAGGTGGAGATGATCTCCCAGATCTCCTTGCGGAAATAGATCAGCACCGCCGCCTCGGTGCCGAGCTGGATCACCGCGGTGAACGCGGCGCCGGGGTCGTCCCAGCCGAAGAGCGCCGCCACCACCCGGATGTGGGCGCTGGAGGAGATCGGCAGGAACTCCGTCAGCCCCTGCAGGACCCCGAGGACAACCGCTTCGAACCAGCCGATCAACGTGGACACCTTCCGTCCCAGCGCTTGCGTGACCTACGCGAGGCTAGCGGAGTGATGGGACGCCCGTGACTCGGCCGTTCGGCCGGAGGCGCCGCCGGATCGGGAGCGTCGTGCGGCCGAGGTCGTCACCGGGCCGGCCCGTCGTCCGGGAGAGGCGTCGTCGGGTCGGGACCGTCACCCGGCGGGAGGCGTCACCCGCCCGCCTGGCCCCGGTCGAGCGGTCCCCACTCCTGGCATCCCTGGTCCTCGACGAGTTCACCGGCCTCCTTCATGACCGCCTCGTCGACGATGGCCACCACGTCGTCGCACCGGATGAGGGGCTCGTTGTCGGGGCCCCGGCCGACCTCCTCGCCGGACAGGACCCACGCCTTGACGCCGGGTCCGCGCTCGCGGCGGAGGTGGGAGTAGTCGTGCAGGCGCCGGGCGGCCCACAACCGGATCGGGCGCTCTTCCCACCACTCCTCGACGTCCAGCGGGTTGGCGGACAGCCCGGGCAGCTCGGCGCCGGTGAGGGAGTCCCGGCTGCCGCCGTTGGCACGGTCGCCGTCCAGGTCCCGGGACCACCGGATGAACAGTCCGCGCCGCTCGCCCAGCAGCGTCGCCAGCTCCCGCAGGCTGGTGATGACGGACGGCTCCGAGACCATGGTGTCCACCTCGCTTCCTGTCGGCGTACGATTCCCGGTTCCCGCGTATGACCAGCTCACACCCGACGGTGACCGGTTCGCGCGCGACGGCGGGCGGCTCACGTGCGACGGCGACCGGCTCGCACGCGACGGCGCGGCTCACGAGCTGGTACGGCTCGCGAGCCGCGCCGCCGCGGTGGCCGGCGCCGTCCCGGTGGGCTTACCGGTTCCCCTCCGCCGCCGAGATGTCGGCCAGGGCCGACTGGGAGTCGCGTTCGATCGCCAGGTCGCCCAGGCTGACGATGCCGACGGCGTGGTCGTTCTCGACCACCGGCATCCGGCGTACGGCCCGGGAGCGCATCAGCTGCACGACCTGTTCGAGGCTGGTGTCGGGCCCGACCGTCACGAGGTCGTCGCTGCACGCGTCCTGGACCGGGGTGTCGGGGCCCTTGTCCTCGGCCACGACGCGGACGGCGATGTCGCGGTCGGTCACGATCCCGCTGATCACGCCGTCGTTGGTGATGATCACCGCTCCGGTGTCCTGGTCACTCATGATCTTCGCGGCCACCGATACGGGCTGGCTCGCATCGATGGTCGCCGGGTTGGCCGTCATCACGTCGGCCACCGTCTTGGTCATGGAGTCCTCCTCTGCTCGTGTCGGGCACTCGTACCCCACCCGAAAAGGACAAACGGAACTACTTCCATGTTTTCCCGTCTGTTTTCCCAAAACATCTCAAATGGTGATAGATGGGTCAGTCCGGGTGTGGTGACTGCTGGTCGGGTGGGACGCCGCCCCCCTTGCCGCCTCCCCTGTTGCCCTTGTCCGTGCCGTGCGGGCGGCCCGCGCTCTTGCGCCTGCTGGAGGCCGACTGCGGGATGACGTTGTTGTCCTTGTCGGAGCTTCCTCCCCGCTCGGACCGCCGGAGCTCGGGCTGCTGTGGTTCAGGCATGGCGCCCTCCTGTTCTGCGATGAGTTCAGGACAGTTCCCCGGAGGTGCGCAAACGAACCGGAACTTAAGGTGTTTACCGTATGAAAACAGTCATCAGGGGCAGGAAGTGACCTATGACGATGCCAGAGGAGAGCAGCCCGAAAACCGATGACAACGACCCGCTCCTGGGCTCCGTCGCCGAGCAGGGGCAGGAGGGGGACCGGGAGGGGGAGTCCCCGGAGGAGGACGACCTCGAAGACCTGCAGTAGTCCCGCGGCGGCCCCGATCGAAGGATGAGAGATCCGGGGTCCGCCTCCGCGGGCGTGGACGGACGAGGGGTACGGAGTCACGCCTTCACAGGCGTGGACGGACGAGGGGTACGGCCGCGCCTCCGCGGGCGCGGCCGTACTCGCTGATCCTCCGGCCGTCGCCCTACTGCCGGGTGACCCTCACGTCGTCCACCCCGGCCTCGACCAGGGAGGCGCCGGAGGCGTCGGCCGCCTCGACGAGGATCCGGACGCTCTGCCCGGCGAAGGAGGAGACGTCCACCTCGGCCGCGCCCCAGGCGCCGTCCCGGTCGGTGGCCGCGCCGAGCTGCTGGAACACCTGGGTCGTGGTCGAGCCGACGACCTTCACGCGCAGGAAGTCGGCGCTGGAGGCGTTGGAGCCGTGCGCCAGGTACCAGGAGAAGCCGAGCTTGAGCGTGCCGGAGCTCGGCAGGGTGACCGGCGGCGACTGGATGCTGGTGACGCCGCCGTCGATGTCGTGTTCGCCCGCAGAAGCTCCCGCCAGGCGCCCGGTGACCAGGTCGTTGACGCCGCTGACCGTGGTGCCGAGCTGCTTGGCGCCGCTGGAGGTGGTGGCCGCCGGGTCGCCGCGCTCCCACTGGCCGGTCGTCGCGGTGTCGGTGCCGTTCGGGTTGGCCGTCCAGCCGGTCGCGGTCTCGAAGGTGTCCTGCCAGACGACCGTCGGCGGGGTCGCGGTCGCGATCGTCCACACCGCGTAGGCGATGGCGTCGGCGTTGCGGTCCAGCGCGGTGTCGTTGATGTTGGCCGAGGTGTCGCAGGACCGGTGGTAGCAGGGGTCGAACGCCTGCCCCGCCGTACCGCCCCACAGACTGGCCTGCGAACTGGACTTGATGCCCTCCGCGCCCGTGAAGGTGCCGCCGGCCGGGATGCCGACGGCGATGAACGGGCCGTAGTCGGAGCGGCCGTCGAAGTCGGTGCCCCGCGTCGGCACGCCGATCGAGGTGAAGTAGTCCTGCAGCGTCTTCTCCAGCTGGGCGGAGCCCGCCGGGCCGGGGCCCGAACCGGTGCCGTCGGAGTTGTCGCCGTCGTAGACGAAGTATCCGGCGTTGGGGGAGCCGACCATGTCGAAGTTCAGGTAACCCTTGATCCTCGCGCGTTCGGCGGCCGGGAGGTTGTTGACGTAGTACTGCGAGCCGCGCAGGCCCAGCTCCTCGGCGCCCCACCAGGCGAAACGCAGGTGCTTGTTCGGCGTGAGGTTCTGCCGGGCGACCTCCAGGGCGGTCTCCAGGATGGCCGCGCTGCCGGAGCCGTTGTCGTTGATGCCCGGACCGGCGGACACGCTGTCGAGGTGCGCGCCGACCATCAGGACGTCGTTCGGGTCGCCGCCGGGCCAGTCCGCGATGACGTTGTAGCCGGTCGCGCCGTTGTAGGTGAACGACTGCAGGGTGGTGGTGAACCCCGCGCCGTCCAGCAGGCCCTTGACGTAGTTGGCCGAGGCCAGGTAGCCGGGCCGGCCGTGGGCGCGGTTGCCGCCGTTGGCCGTCGCGATCGACTGGAACTGCGTCAGGTGGGCTTTGACGTTCGCCAGGGGGATGTCCGGCGGGGCCGCGGCCGACACCGCGGCCGATGTGAGAGTCAGGGGGATTGTCAGGATCGCTGACATCGCGATGGATCGGAGAATGCGCATGGACGCTCCTCGGGTGGGATACGGGGGGTGGGTCCCGAGAGCGGCGCGCGCCCCGGTCGGGGCGCGCGCCGTACAACGCGGTGGTGCGTGCGCGGCGACCTCCTCGGGTCGCCGCGCGGGGGTCAGACCGTGTGCGCGGCCCACGCCCGGATCGCGCGCGGGACCTTCACGGTCTTACTTGGCCGGCTCTCCGTGGTGGTGTCCCACGGAGGAGGAGGCGGCGGACTTCTTCGCCAGTGCGGCGGCGTCGCGGTCGGGGATGGTGGACAGGTCGTAGGCGAAGAACGCCGAGGTGTAGGCGACCGCCTTGGAGTTGCGCTCCAGCGCGGCGGCGTTGATGTTGGTGATCGTGTCGCACGCGGCGTGGTAGCAGGGGTCGAAGGCGATGCCCGCGGTGCCGCCGAACTTGGCGGCCTGCTCGGGCGTCTTGATGCCCTCGGCGCCGGTGAAGATGCCGCCGGACGGGATGCCGTTGGCGATGAACGCGCCGTAGTCCGAGCGGCCGTCGAAGTCGGTGCCCTCGTACGGCAGGCTGCGCTTGTCGTAGAACGCCTGCAGGCGCTTCTCGATCTCGGCGGAGCCAGCCGGGCCGGGGCCCGCGCCCTCGCCGTCGGAGTCGTCGCCGTCGTAGAGGAAGGTGGCGTCGTTGGGCGAGGCGACCATGTCGAAGTTCAGGTAGAGCCGGATCTTGTCCTTCTCCGCCTGGGAGAGCTCGGCCACGTACTGGTCGGACCCGAGCAGGCCCAGCTCCTCCGCGCCCCAGAAGGCGAAGCGCAGCTTGTACTTGGTCGGGACGTAGGCCATCTTCAGCGCGGTCTCCAGGACGGCCGCGGTGCCGGAGCCGTTGTCGTTGATGCCGGGACCCTCGGGGACGCTGTCCAGGTGGGCGCCGACCATCACGATCTCACCGCTCTTGCCCCAGCGGGAGTCGGCGATGAGGTTCTTGGTCTGGCCGACCGTGGTCTTGGCGTCCACCTTCAGGCGCACCGTCGTGCCCGCGGGCTCGGCCAGGTCCGTGCCGACGGCGAAGCTGGCGAACACGATCGGGATGCCGAAGCGCCACTCGCCGATGTCGAAGACGAACGGGTCGGTCCGGCCCGGCTGACCCTCGTTGAAGAAGATCACACCGGACGCGCCCGCCGCCTTGGCGTTGGTGGCCTTCTGGACGAACGGGCAGGTGCCGCGCTGGATCAGCGCGATCCGGCCGGCGACGAACCCGGTGAAGTCCTCGGGCTCGCAGCCCGCGGTGGAACTGGGGGTCGGCGTCGGCGGGAGGACCGGGTCGACCACCTGGATCTGCGCGGTGACGTCACCGGAGCCGGAGGACTGCACGGTCACGTAGTCGGTGGGGGTGACGTAGGTCTTGGCGTCCGGAGCGGTCTGCTCCAGGACCGGAGGGCTGAGCTCCTCCCAGCTGATCGGGAACTCCACGTCCGTGGTGGAGGTCCGGTACCCGGCCTTGCGCAGCTTGTCCTGCACGTAGGCGAGTGAGGCGTCGTAGCCGGGGGTGCCCGCGGCGCGGTTGCCGCCGTTGGCGGTGGCGATCTCCTGGAACTTCACCAGGTGCTTCTGGACGTTCTTGCCCTTGACCTGGTGGGCGACGGCGTTGGCCAGAACGTCCGGGATGTCGACCGTTGAGGCGCTCGCCGTCGGGGCGAAGGCGAGGGGGAGGGCGAGGGCCGTGGCGAGGGTGATGCCTCGGACCATGCCGCGTCGGAATCTCAGGCGCATAACGCTCCTCGGGAGTTTTGGGGGGTCCCCCATTCCGTACTAGGGCGGAACGTACCGTCATCAATCACCCTCGCCTAGGGTGTTCACCGCGAGGTGTGCGAATAGTTATGGAACGCCCGTCATGGCGGAGACCGTACGAACCGGAGAGGCAAGGGAGCCCGGCGGGCCGGAAGAGGGGCCGGGAGAATCGGCGGCCGTCCCGGCCGACCCTGACAGGGTTTTCTCAGGGATCTGAGGGGAACGTAAGTTTCTTCGCCCCTCGTTCTACCGGGTGAGAGACGACAATCCGGGAGAGAAGACATGCACCGTTCGAGAAACCACAAGATAATCGCCGGCGTCTGCGGTGGCATCGCGGAGAGCTTCGGCATGTCGCCCACGGTGGTCCGGGTCCTGTGGCTGCTGCTGTCGCTGATCCCCGGCCCCCTCTGGGTGGCCTACGTCCTGATGTGGATCATGATTCCGAAGGCGTCCGAGAGCCGCTACGTCGGAAACCGCTACGTGAAGTAAGGTCCCCGGCGGGCAGGGCGCCGCCCACCGCGGGCGGCGCCGCCCCGGCCGGGGCGGCGCTCCGGGCCGACGACGCCGCTCGGGGCCGCGCTCCGAGCCGACGACGCCGCCATAAGCTGGGGGCATGAGGCAACGCCCCCTGTCCCTGGTCCAGGACGATCTGGTCGACTACGACAAGGCCATGGAGCGCATGACCGAGCTCGTCGGAGAGCGGCAGCGCGACGAGCGGCCGGACACGCTCTGGCTGCTCGGCCATCCCCAGGTCTACACGGTCGGCAGGCGCACCCTGGAGCAGCACCTGCCCGACCCGTCCCACGGCATCCCCGTCGTGACCACCGGGCGCGGCGGCCAGCTCACCTACCACGGCCCCGGCCAGCTGGTCGGATACCTCATCGTCAAGCTCGGCGAGAACGAGGGGATCGTCGACTACGTGCGCGAGGTCGAGCTCCGGCTGGTCCGCGCCCTGTCCGCCCTCGGCCTCGCGGCCGAGCGCCGGGACACCCCGCCCGGCTCGGAACTGCTCACCGGCGTGTGGACGAGCGAGACCGGCCGGAAGATCGTCTCTATCGGCATGCGCCAGAGCCGGGGCGTCACCAGTCACGGGTTCGCCCTCAACGTCGACGGTGATCTGGCCCCGTGGGACTGGGCGGTGCCCTGCGGCATGCCCGAGGTGGACATGACCTCGCTCACCCGCGAGGGCGTCGCCGTCCCGATGGATCAGGTCCGGGCCGTGGTGGCGGAGTCCTTCGAAGCCGGCTGAGCGCTCCGTTCCGCCACGACCGCCACGACGCGCCGCCACCGACATGACCGCCACGACGCGCCGCCACCGACATGACCGTCACGACGATGACGGTCATGACGGCGGTCAGCCGCCGAACGCCGTGACGGCGGCCTGGCAGAAGGCCTTGAGGTCGTCCGGTTTGCGGCTGCTGACCAGGGTGTTCGGGCCGCCGGTGCAGACCCTGACCTCCTCGTCCACCCAGAGTGCGCCGGCGTTGCGCAGGTCCGTGGCCACGCTCGGCCAGGACGTCATCGTGCGGCCGCGCACGACGTCGGCCTCGATCAGGGTCCACGGGCCGTGGCAGATGACGGCGACCGGCTTGCCCGCATCGAAGAAGTCCTTGACGAACCGTACGGCCTGCTCCTGCGTGCGCAGGAAGTCAGGGCTGGCGACGCCGCCGGGCAGTACCAGCCCCTCGAAGTCCGCGACCGCGACCTGATCGACTGTGGCGTCCACCTCGAAGGTGTCGCCCCTGTCCAGGTGGTGGAAGGCCTGGACCCTTCCCGGCGCGGTGGAGATCAGGCGGGGTGTGCCGCCCGCCTCCTCGACGGCCTTCCAGGGTTCGGTGAGCTCGACCTGCTCGGCGCCCTCCGGTGCGACGAGGAAGGCGATCGGCTTGCCTTGAAGCATGTTTCCTCCTGCGGCGTTGCTGTCTGTGCTCCTGTCGTCCGGATGCCGGTCTGCCCGAGGGCGGGCGATCTATGCGGCTATACCCCCCGGGGGTTGCAATGCGCGCGCCGATGTGGCATCTTATGGGCGTGGAGATACCCCATAGGGGTATCTGACGGGAGGAGGGAAGATGAACGGCGCGACCAAGGCGGGTGCGTACGTGCTCGGACTCGCGGTGGTGTTCGGCGGGGCCCTGGGGGTCGGCAGGCTCGTCGGGCCGATCGGAGACGCCGTGGCCGAGACCTCTCATGACACGGGCCACGTGTCCGCCGGGCCGGCGAAGGCCGGAGAGTCCGGGCAGAGCGCCGCGGTTCCCGGCGGGCTCCAGATCTCGGCGGGCGGATACACCCTGACGCCCCGGACCGACGTCGTCGAACCGGGCGAGACCGTGGACTTCCGCTTCACGGTGACCGGCCCCGACGGCCGCCCGGTGACCCGCTTCAGTGTGGAGCACGAGAAGAAGCTGCACTTCATCGTGGTCCGCCGGGACATGTCCGGGTTCCAGCACCTGCATCCGGAGCTGAAGGACGGCGGGGTCTGGTCGGTCCCGCTGACCCTGCCCGCGGCGGGTGAATACCGCGCCTTCGCCGACTTCGCCCCCGAGGGGGCGAGCGGGATGACGCTCGGCATGGACCTGTCGGCCCCCGGCGACTACCGTCCCGAGCCGCCGGCCGCCCCCGTCCGCACCGCCGCCGTGGACGGCTACACGGTCACGCTGGCCGGAGACCTCGCTCCCGGCCGGACGAGCAAGCTCACGCTCTCGGTGAGCAGGGACGGCAAGCCGGTCACCGACCTGGAGCCCTACCTCGGCGCGTACGGCCACCTGGTCGCGCTGCGCGACGGGGACCTCGCCTACCTGCACGTGCACCCCGACGGCGAGCCCGGTGACGGGCGGACCGCCCCGGGCCCCGCGATCACCTTCTTCGCCGAGGCGCCCAGCCCGGGGGCCTACCGGCTGTTCCTCGACTTCAAGCACGGCGGCGCCGTACGGACCGCGGAGTTCACCGTGACCGCGGGAGGGGCGGCCGTCCCGGCCCCCGAGAGCACTCCCGGCGTGAAGGAGAGCCCTTCCCGTGAGAAGGCTCCGGCGGAGAAGGACGCTCCGGAGGCTTCGCACAACCCCGACGACCACAGTCACTGAGGGAAAATACCCTACGGGGGTTATGTTCTCGCGGCGGAGGACCCGCGGACCGGGTCGCGTCCACCGAGAGAACGATCATCCAGCACGACCCATCCAGCACAACCCGTCCGGCAGGGCCCGTCGCCAGGGCCCGGGACAGTTCAGAGAAAGGGCGAGAGCCATGACCGTCACCACCTACCGCGTCGAGGGCATGACCTGCGGCCACTGCGTCAGCTCGGTCACCGCCGAGGTGGGCAGGATCGAGGGCGTGACCGCGGTGAACGTCGACCTGACCGCCAAGCTGGTCACCGTGACCAGCGGCGCCGCCCTCGACGACAGCGCCGTGGGCGCCGCGGTGGACGAGGCGGGCTACGAGCTCGCCGGCCGCGTCGGGACCCAGGACGACACGGCCGAGGCCGAGGCGGCGGGTTCCTGCTGCGGCTCGGGCTGCTGCTCCTGATCCCCGCCCCTCCAGCCCGTCGTCCCGTCCACCGGCCCTGATCCCGCCTCCCCTGGGAGCCACGCGCTCCCGCGAGAGGCGGACCGGGCCCCGATTACCCCCTGCGGCTCCGGGCCGCGCACCATTGAAAGACACGTAACGGGAGTAGCGATGTCCATGACCACCACCAGGCCGCCCGCCGGCGGCGGCGAGATCGAGCTCGCCATCGGCGGCATGACGTGCGCCTCCTGCGCGAACCGGATCGAGCGCAAGCTCAACAAGCTCGACGGGGTGACCGCGACGGTCAACTACGCCACCGAGAAGGCGAAGGTCTCCTACGGCGCGAGCATCAGCCCCGAGGACCTGGTCGCCGAGGTGGAGAAGGCGGGCTACACCGCCGAGCTGCCCGCCGTACGGGAGGAGGGCCGGGACGAGGCGGAGGGCGGGCCCGACGAGCTGGCCCCGCTCCGCCAGCGCCTGATCACCTCCATCGTGCTGTCGGTGCCGGTCATCGCGATGGCGATGATCCCGGCGCTGCAGTTCGACAACTGGCAGTGGCTCTCGCTGGCGCTGGCCGGGCCGGTCGTGGCCTACGGCGGCTGGCCGTTCCACCGGGCGGCCTGGACCAACCTGCGACACGGCGCCGCGACCATGGACACCCTGGTCTCGCTGGGCACGCTCGCCGCGTTCGGCTGGTCGCTCTGGGCGCTGTTCTTCGGCACGGCGGGAACGCCCGGCATGAAGCACGGCTTCGAGTTCACCCTGGCCAGGGGCGACGGGGCGGGCAACATCTACTTCGAGGCCGCCGCCGGAGTGATCGCCTTCATCCTGGCCGGCCGCTACTTCGAGGCCCGCTCCAAGCGGCGGGCGGGCGCTGCGCTGCGCGCGCTGCTGTCGATGGGGGCCAAGGAGGTCACGCTGGCCTCCGGGGAGCTCGTCCCGGTCGAGAAGCTCAAGGCCGGCGACCGCTTCCTGGTCCGGCCCGGCGAGAAGATCGCTACCGACGGCGTGGTCGAGGAGGGCTCCTCGGCGGTGGACGCCTCGATGCTGACCGGTGAGTCGGTGCCGGTGGAGGTCCGCCCCGGCGACGCCGTGGTCGGCGCGACGGTGAACGCCGGCGGGCGGCTCGTGGTCCGGGCCACCCGGGTCGGCGCCGACACCCAGCTCGCCCAGATGGCCAGGCTGGTGGAGGAGGCGCAGAACGGCAAGGCGCAGGTCCAGCGGCTGGCCGACCGGATCTCCGGGATCTTCGTCCCGATCGTGATCGCCCTGTCCCTGGCGACCCTGGGCTTCTGGCTCGGCACCGGGACCGGCACGGCCGCCGCCTTCACCGCCGCGGTCGCGGTCCTCATCATCGCCTGCCCCTGCGCGCTGGGCCTGGCCACGCCGACCGCGCTCATGGTCGGCACCGGCCGCGGCGCCCAGCTCGGCATTCTGATCAAGGGCCCCGAGGTGCTGGAGTCCACCCGCAGGATCGACACCGTCGTCCTGGACAAGACCGGCACCGTGACCTCCGGCACGATGACCCTCAAGGACGTCTACACCGCCGAGGGAGAGGACCGCGAGGAGGTCCTGCGGCTCGCCGGGGCGCTGGAGTCGGCCTCCGAGCACCCGATCGCCCAGGCGATCGCCCGCGCGGCCGGATCCACCGCCGCGGTCGAGGACTTCGCCAACGTCGAGGGCCTGGGCGTGCAGGGCGTGGTGGAGGGCCACGCCGTGCTCGTCGGCCGCCCGCAGCTGCTGGCCGAGTGGTCCCAGCACCTGCCCGCCGACCTGGAGCGCGAGCTCGCCGAGGCCCAGGCCCGGGGCGAGACCGCGGTCGCGGTCGGCTGGGACGGCAGGGCCCGCGCGGTGCTCACCGTCGCCGACGCGGTCAAGCCCACCTCGGCCGAGGCCGTCGCCGCCCTGCGGAAGCTGGGCCTGCGCCCGGTCCTGCTGACCGGCGACAACGAGACGGTCGCCCGCCGGGTCGCCGACGCGGTCGGCATCGAGGAGGTCGTCGCCGAGGTCCTGCCCGCCGACAAGGTGGACGTGGTCAAGCGGCTGCAGGCCGAGGGCCGTACGGTCGCGATGGTCGGCGACGGCGTCAACGACGCCGCCGCGCTCGCCCAGGCCGACCTCGGCATGGCGATGGGCACCGGCACGGACGTGGCGATCGAGGCCTCCGACCTCACGCTGGTCCGCGGCGACCTGCGGGTGGCCGCCGACGCGATCCGCCTGTCCCGCCGCACGCTCGGCACCATCAAGGGCAACCTGTTCTGGGCCTTCGCCTACAACGTGGCCGCCCTGCCGCTGGCGGCGCTGGGCCTGCTCACCCCGATGATCGCCGGAGCCGCGATGGCGTTCTCCTCGGTCTTCGTGGTCACCAACAGCCTGCGCCTGCGCCGCTTCCGGTAGGAAACCCGCGACGACGACGGCGGACGGCCCCGGTTCCCAGGGAACCGGGGCCGTCGCCTTTCGGCGTCAGGCGGATTCGGCGGGGACGATGGGTTCGGCGGGCCTGGCCGTACGGGAGACCAGGCGGTGCAGCGCGACCAGGCCGTAGCCGAGGGCGGCGAAGAAGGCCGTCAGGAAGACGGCCTGGAGGGCGACCCCGTCGTAGCCGAGCTTGTCGACATCGAGGAAGGGATAGGGGTAGCGGCGCTCGGCGCCGGGGTCGAGCAGCGCGCCGCGGGTGAGGGCGAACACGAGATAGAAGGCGGGGTAGGCCAGCCAGGCGAGGGGGACGCTCCAGGCCGGGCGGAGAGCGCGGTCGAAGACCAGCCAGTCGACGATCGCCATGATCGGCGTCACGTAGTGCAGCAGCAGGTTGCCCAGGTCGAGCACGTCGTCGCCCCGGCCGTCGGGGAGCATGCCGAGCGGGTTGGCGCCGTGCATCAGGACGAAGTGGTAGACCAGCCCGGTGATCGAGATGAAGAGCGTCACCGCGCCCTTGAGGAGCGCGGAGGGCGCCCCCCGCCACAGCAGCCAGACGTAGTAGGCCACCAGCATGATGTTGCTCTGCACGGTGAAGTAGATCGGCGGGTTGAGGGGACTGGCCGCCGGCCACCACGTGCAGACGAGCCCCGCCAGACCCGCGATGACCAGCAGGATGCGATACACCTTCGTCCCGTCCACGCGCACACCTTACTGGTAGGTAATGCGCTGATCGGACAACGGAGGCAGTGGCCTGTCGCAGACCATTGGAGCGATCTCTCGCTCTATTGGTAGGACTAGTGCTACCATTGGTAGTATGAGCGGTGCGACCAGGAAGTTCAGTGTCACGATCCCCGAAGACCTCGCCGCGACCGTGCAAGCACGGATCGGCAAGGGCAGTTTCTCGGCCTACGTCTCCGAAGCGCTTATGCGACAAGTCGAGCGGGACAACTTGCGCGAGCTCATCGCATCGGCCGAATCCCAGCACGGCCCCGTGGACCGTTCGGAGGTCGAGGCCAAACGTGCGCTTCTGCGTGCGGATCTCGGGGCGCGGGATGACGATCGCACTTCGGCCGCGTGATGCCGGGATCGCTCGTTCTCGACTGTGAGGGCCTCTCCAAGGCGATCCTTCAGGACGTCGAGCTGACCGAGTGGCTGACGGCGGCGGAGGAAGAGGACGTCCGCGTTGTCGTCAGCGCCGCGAGCCTCGTCGAGGTGTCACATCCACGGCTGAACCGCGCCCGCTATGACTGGACCCTGTCCCGGCTGATCGTCGAACCCGTCACCCGGGAGATCGCTCGTGAGGCGTCCCGTCTCCTCGCCGCTGCCGGGCTCCACGGGCACAAATACGCCATCGATGCGATGGTATGCGCCACCGCTCTCCACGTGCCCGGACCCGCCACCGTGCTGACCTCTGACATAGAGGACATCACGGCGATCGGGCAGCGGCGCTTGCGGGTGGTGAAGATCTGATGTTCCCCGGTCACCGAGACAGGTGCCCGCGGGCCAGGCCGACCACCGGCTGGAGCGATCCGAACCCCGGGTAGGGGCTGATCATGACGGCGTCGGCGGCGAGCGGGCTGTCCGGGGGAGGTAGGCCCGGGCGCAGGCGGCGGTGGTGCTGCCGATGCCGCCCCGCCTGGCATCCGTCAGGAGACTCAGGAGACGATGTCCCGGGGCGGCTTGCCGTCCAGGTGGTCGGTCACGTTCTGCACCGCGGCGAGGGCGATGCGGACCACGGCCTCCCGCGTCACCCCTCCGGCGTGCGGGGAGAGCACGACGTTGGGGGCCCGCAGCAGCCGCAGGCCGGTGCCGGGGGGTTCGGGGTCGTAGACGTCGAGGCCGGCCCCGGCGACGGAGCCGCGCTCCAGGGCGTCGGCGAGGGCGTCCTGGTCGATCAGCGCGCCGCGGGCGGTGTTCACCACGAACGCGGTGGGCTTGAGCAGGGCCAGGCGACCGGCGTCGAGCAGATGTCGGGTCCCGGCGGTGAGCGGAGCGTGCAGGCTGATGTAGTCGGAGGTGCTCAGCAGCTCCTCCAGCGGCAGGCGGCGCGCCCCCAGGCGCTCCTCGACCTCCGGGGCGGCCGGGGTGCGGGAGGCGTACACCACGGTCATGCCGAACGCGGCGGCCCGGCGGGCGACCTCCCGGCCGATCGCCCCCAGGCCGACGATGCCGAGGGTCTTGCCCGACAGCTCGGTCAGCGACCCGCGCACGCGGGGCAGCGGCCACTCTCCCTCCGTCAGGGCGTTGTGCGCCGGGACGAGCTGCTTGGCCAGGGCCAGCATGAGCGCGAAGGTCTGCTCGGCGACGCTGTGGCTCTCGGCGTCGCTGGAGCCGATGGTGAACACGGGCACGTCGTGCAGTCGGGCCGCGGACACGTCCACGTGCTCGTAGCCGTGGCTGGTGCACTGGACCAGCTCCAGGGCGGGAGCGGCGGCCAGGTGCGCGGCGGTGACGGGGGCCAGCGCGGTGAGGACGACATGCGCCCCGCGCAGCGCCTCCGGATCCTCGTCGAGCGACTCCACCACGGTGACCTGCGCGCGCCCGGAGAAGAGTGAGCCGAGCGCGGATCCGGCCTGGCGGCCGCCGACGTGGGGCGCGATGGCGACCAGGACGTTCTTCAGCGGCATGCGGTCTCCCGGGGGCGGCGGCTCGGTCGTACGGGGCTCGGGGTGCGGGGCAGCCCGAACCCGGATCATCGCAGCGATGCCGCGGGGACGTCTACGGCGACGTCGTGGGCATGTCGGCCGGGACGTCGGCGGGGAGATCGGCGGAGACGTCTATGGAGACGCTCATGGAGATGGACCACCACATGACGCCGAGGTCCGTGACCGTCCAGTGGACGGGGATGTCGGAGGCGTCCGGGAGGCGGGCGCCGCCGGTGCGGTCGACCAGGCAGAAGTCCACCCCGGCCTCCCGCGCGCACCCGCCGTCGCTCACGAGGGAGTCGCCGACCATCAGGGAGTCGTCGGGCTTGGCGTCCATCAGCGACATGGTGTGGTGGAGCAGCGCGCCGTCGGGTTTGCGCAGGCCCGCCTCGGGGGCGATCACCACCTGCCGGAAGAACCTCTCGATGCGCGTACGGCGGAGCTTGACCCGCTGCACGGCGGGCAGGCCGTCGGTCACCAGGGCCAGCTGGAAGCGCCGGGACAGCAGCCGCAACGCCTCGCGCGCCTCGGGGAAGAGGACCGCGTGGCGGCCGAGGGCGTCCTCGAACGCGGCGGCGACCCCGGGCCCGGCGCCCAGCCGGGCCCAGCGTTCCAGCCGCAGCTCCTCCAGGCCGATCCGGCGCTCGCGGTAGGCGGCCCAGAGCGGCTCGTTGACCGCGTGGAAGTCACGCAGGAACGCCCTCAGGCCGCTGCGGAAGAACCGGCGGTGCACCTCACGAAGCGCGCTGTTCTCGGTCCGGGCGTAGTCGATCACGGTCCCGTCCAGATCGACCAGCAGGACCCGGTAGCGACTCTCCCTCGCCGGTCTCATCGCGCTCCGACAGCCGGAGGATCTCGTCGACCGCCGGCACATCCACGGCGTAGATGTGCGGAACGTCGACGAAAATCCTCATTGATCCACAGCTCACCTTGAGATCGTCCGCGACCTCGCACTGGATACTACGCAGGGGCACGTAGTTCAGGTAGGAAGTGAACGCATTCTGCGATCGGAATGTCGCGGTCATCGCCAGGCGCCCCTCCCGCAGGCGGAAGGCCAGCGCGGTCAGGCAGGGCACCGCGTCCTGCCGCTCGCCGGGCCCGGTCAGCGAGATCCAGCCGCTCTTGCTGTACGGCTTCGCGCGCAGCACGTCGGCGACCCAGCGTAACTGGTTCACCCCGAGGAACCGGCGGATCCGGCCGCCGTAGCTGTACTTGAACGGCGGTACGACCGTCAGCTCGCTGAACTTGCTGCTGTAGAGCGATATCTTGCCGGCGTCGCCGTACGACTCCAGGACGGGATCGTCCCAGTCGAGGTCGGCGATCTCGAACAGCACCGGCGGAGCCTCGATGATCGGACCCCGGTCGTCCTCGGCGGGCCCGCCGTTGTCTCTCACGTGGTGCATCAGCCAAATCCAGGTCTCCCCACAGGACGCGAATCGGAGGAGTTCTGCCATCAAGTCTCCACATTGGGAAAATGGAAGGGATTCTGGGGAAGTCGGCGCTGACGCGAGACGTTGGCGCGCACGTAGTAGACGAAGTAGTGGACCAGCGCGAGCAGGCTGATGATCACCATGACCACGGGCGGGTGGAGCTCCGCGCGGAACAGCCCGAGGGTGCCGACCGCGATGTAGGAGCTGTTGACCAGGGCCAGCATCATCACGTTGACCCCCGGCCAGGCGAGGGGCGCGTAGGTCTCCGGGTAGCGCGGGTCCACCGGCAGGTTCGGGGACCAGCCCAGGGCGGAGAAGTGGTCCTTGAGCTGGACCACGTAGAGCAGCCGGAAGTTGTTGAGCGCCCGGGCGGTGCGCATGTGCGCGTTGACCGCCTCGATCAGGCGCAGGAACGGCAGGAAGCTCAGCAGCCCGAAGGCGGCGACCATCGCGAACAGGTAACCCGGCGCCTGCTCCCAGGTGATCAGGGCCGACGGCGGGATCACCTTCGCGCTGGCGAGCGCGACCGCGGCGGCGAACGGGGCGGCCAGCAGGCTCATGGAGAGCCGGGTCATCTTGATCCGTTCGTCTTTCGAGGCCAGGTAGACGTGATAGGTCCCGGAGAAGTCCACGGCCACGAGTTGGAGGAATTCCTTTGAGTCCACGGGCAGGTTGTCGAGTCTCTCGGGCAGCGACTCCGCGGACATCCGCGGCAACATCTTCTTCATCGGGGCCCCAGCCTCGCGGGTTGGTGAACTTTCCCAGTAAGAAAATTTTGACGCACTTGTCAGCGCGACGCGCGGGTTTTACCGACTTATCTTTGATGACTTTGCCAAGCTCAGCGGCTTCTATAGGGAGGTTCCGCTAAGAACGCGGATCTTTCATGAAGAGGGAAAAGTGTGCGGGTCTTTCACGTCTCGCGGGAGAGGCCTGCGGGCGGCCCGCTCACCGCCCGCCCGCGCCGGAGACGCGGCGGTAGAGCAGCCACAGCCTGACCTTGACGACGACCAGGAAGCTCCACAGTGCCAGCCAGATCACGATGGCCGCCGCCCGGCCGGTGTCGCGGGCCGCGTCGCCCAGCGAGACGGTGATGAACGCGCTGGTCAGAACGGCCAGGAAGCCTCCCGCCGGGAGGTAGAACAGCAGCTTGACGACCGTCCCGGCGGTCGGCCGCGGGCCGTGCAGGCGCTCCAGCCGGGCCAGCGGGTCCTCGGGGCGTTCCCCCTGCTCCGGCCGGGCCCGCCGCCCGCTCGGCCGCTCGCCGTACGGCCGGCCCGGGGGAGCGGTGGCCGTACGGCCCGCGGAGCTCGCGGAAGCGGCGGAGCCTGCCGAGTTCGCCGAGCTCGCGGAGCCCGCGGAGCCCGCGGAGCCCGCGGCCGCGTGTTCCGGCGCGGGAGGCGTGCGCTCCGGAGCGGGTGCCGTCCAGCGATCGTCCTCCGCCTCCTGGGGAGACGGGGCGGATCGCCGTTCGAGGTCGTAGCGGAGACGCCGCTCCGGGTCCGAGAGCAGGCCGTACGCGCTCGCGATCTCGGCGAACATCGCATGGCCCTGGGGGTTCTTGTCGGGGTGGTACCGGCGGGCCAGCCGCCGGTAGGCCTGCCGCAGATCCTCGGGCGTGGCGGTGAACGGGACGCCGAGCACGTGATACGGATCTTTCCCCTGGAGATGGTCAGCGCCCATGTAATCCCCGTCCGCACGGAAATCTCGGGAAGATCCAGTCTGGCATGGGAGCAAACGTACGACCTGCTCCGGTGTGATGTTTTATACGGTTGTGAGCATGTTCAGGGGGTGACTCTCCTCCGCATCCGCGCCTTTTCACACACCCGCGCGTCATACGCCACCGCGAGCGCCAGGCCGAGGTACGGCACCGCGAGCAGCGCGAAGATCATGCCGTGTCCGGCGAACGCGGAAAGGGCGGCGTAGACGCCGTAGACGAGGACCGTCGCCAGATCCGTGCCGAGGTTGGCCAGGGAGGTCACCGTCGCCCGGCTCGGTCCCGTGATCCTCTCCTGCAGCCGTGCGTCGGCCACCAGGGTCGCCATCTGGAAGACGCAGAAGGCCGCGGTGACCAGGACGAGCCCGCCAGGGTGGGCGGCTGCGGCTCCACCGCCCAGGGCGAGCGCGGCCAAGGCGAGGAGCGCGGCGAACGACCGGGCGGTCATCCGCCGTCCGGCCCCCGCGAGCAGGCTGCCGGCCGTCACGCCCGCCCAGACCAGCAGCACCCACAGGGGCACGGAGGACGTCGGGACGCCGGTCTCCTCCACGAGCAGGGCGACGTACTCTTCCAGCGCGCCCCAGACGGCCGCCGTCGCGGGAACGAGCAGTAGCGCCCGCCGTACGGAACGGTTGCCGCGCACCTCGGTGAGACCGGACCGCAGAATCGCGCGGTACCCGCGCGGGCCGTCGTCCTCGTCGTCCTCGTCGGCTTCATCGGGGCCGCCGGACCCGTCGTCATCCGGAGCGCCGTCCTCGCCGTCCTCGCCGTCCTCGCCTGCGCCGCTCGGAGCGCCCGGGGAGAGCGCCCCCGGAGCGACCACCGCGGCCGCCGAGGCCACCGTGACCTGCGCAGCCCGGGCATCCGATGACCGATGCTCGGGGAGGAGCATCCCGGAGAGCGCGCACAGCAGACAGGCGAGCACGCTCGCCGCTCCCAGCGCCGGGTAGCCGCCGACGGCGAACACCGGGCTCGCGACGGCCGTGGCCAGCGCCACCGCGCAGATGCCGACGACCTCGGCGCGGCCCATGATCTGGGCGTACCGCCCGGCCTCGCCCAGGCGGTCGAGCTCCTCGTAGGCGAGCGCCTCGAAGGCTCCCGAGGTCATCGCCCCGCGCACCCCCCACAGAACGAACCCGAGGGCGAAGGCCCAGTAGGAAGGGGCGGCGACCCAGAGGGTGTAACCGACGGCGGCCGGGAGCGGGGCCAGGCACAGCAGCAGCCGTCGCGAGACGGCGTCGGCCCACACGCCGGAGGGGACCTCCAGCAGGATGCCGGTGAGCGCCCAGATGACGAAGAGAGAGGAGATCTCGGAGACGGACAGGCCGGTGTCGGCGAACAACAGCGCGTACACCGGGTAGAGCAGGATGAGATCGTCGAGGAACGTGTAGACGTAGAGCGCGGCGGCGAGCCGCCTCGCGCGCGTGCCGCGCGGGCGCGAAGAATTAATGATCATGAGGTCTTTCCACGGGGACGGACTCGGACTCCGGACGTTGCGCACGTCCGGCGGTCCGCGGCAGCGCGTCCCGTGTCGACCTCTAGAAGTTCATCAATGTCGTCGTCTCATGCTGCCGAGTCTAGGAGACCCCGCCCGGAAAGGGCAGTGGTTATCCCGGCGGCCTCCGCCGTCCCCGGCGGGTGTCCTCGGCCACGCCATGGCGAAACGGCGAACATCGTCCAGCGTGCCGAGAGCCCGCTGACGCACACGGAATCGCTCATCGTCCTGGAGCACCTGGCGGTGGATCCCGCTGCGGCCCGCCGCGTGGCGCCGACGCGGTCGTCTCAAGCGTCTCCGGGTTCTCCGCGTACGGCCCACGCGCGGGCGGAGAGCGCGATCGACCCGTCGGGCTCGGCGGGAAGACGCTCGCGCAGCAGCTCGCGCAGGGCGGACCTGTGATCCTCGGTGAGCGACACGGCGTACGCGGGAGCCGGACCCTGCGCCCCGAGGAACGGCGTCCAGAAGTCGTCGAAGTCGCGGAAGACGGTCGGCACGTCGATCGCCTCGACCACCACGCCGGCCAGTCCCGCGCCGGTCCACAGGCGGCGGATCGGCTCCGGACGGCACATGGAGAAACGCACCGCTTCCTCCAGATCGCCCGCGGCGGGGTCGAGAGCGGTCGCCGCGTCCCAGAACCGCCGGAGCATCGTCATGCCGCCGATGTAGTCCCACACGTAGGCCGCGACCGTGCCGCCGGGCGTCACGACCCGGGCCAGCTCCGCCACGGCATCGGCCGGCTCGGGCACGAAATTGAGCATCAGGCCGCTGACGGCCGCGTCGAAGCGGCCGCCGGGAAACGGCAGGGAGCGGGCGTCGCCGACCACGAACCGGGCCCGCCGGTCGCCGGTCCGCGCCCGGGCGTGCGCGACGAAACCCGCCGAAGGATCGACGCCGACCAGTGTGGCGGGCTCCGCGGCGGCCAGTACGGCGCCGCCGAGCGCACCGGTGCCGCAGCCCACGTCCAGCCAGCTCCGGCGGGCCGGAACGCCGAGCCACGCCACGAAGGCCGCGGCCGCCGGGCGGCTCCAGCGCCCCATGTAGCGCTCGTACGCGTCGCCGACGGCCCACATGTCATGTGCCATGAACGTGACGATACGGGGCCGCGTCGTGCGGGGAACCCGGCGCGGCTGGCGGATTCCCCGTACGGACCGCACATGTGAACGCGCCGGACTCGGGCCGCGCGTGAAGGCGCCGGGCAGAGCACGTCCACCCCTATGAGCGCGACAGGCGTCGTCAGGGCACGGGCGCCGGGCCCGCGGATTTGTCGGTGCCGCTCTGTACCGTCGGAGGCCATCGGACGGAGGGATCACCATGGCCACGGTGACGTCACGCGATGGCACGCGGATCGCATTCGAGAAGGCGGGGGCGGGCCCGGTGCTCGTCCTGGTCGACGCGGCGGGAGGGTTCCGGGGGTTCGGGCCGATGGGCTCGCTCGCCGAGCGCCTCGCCGACAGGTTCACGGCGGTGACCTACGACCGGCGCGGCCGGGGCGAGAGCGGCGACACCCCGCCGTACGCGGTGGAGCGGGAGATAGAGGATCTCGCGGCCGTGATCGAGGCGAGCGGAGGGCGGGCGTTCGTGCACGGGTTCTCCTCCGGCGCGGTCCTGGGCCTGCTCGGAGCGGCGGCCGGGCTGCCGATCTCGATGCTCTCGCTCCTCGAACCGCCGATCATCCTCGACCAGCCGCCGCAGGACGACGAGGGCGACCTCGCAGCCGAGATCGACGAGCTCGTGGCCGCCGGTCGCCGGGCCGACGCGGTCGAGCACTTCCACCGGAGCATCGGCGTCCCCGAGGAGATCACCGCGGGCATGCGGCAGGCCCCCTTCTTCCCGATGCTGGAGGGCATCGCGCACACGCTCGCCTACGACAGCCGGATAACCCCGGCCGTCTCCCGCGACACGCTCCGGTCCGTCACCGTCCCGGCCCTGGTCGTCAACAGCGAGTCCAGCGACGACCGCCTGCGCGGCTGGGCCGAGGGCGTGGCGGCGGCCCTGCCCCGGGGCCGCCACCTGGCGCTCAAGGGCGACTGGCACGGCGTGCCCGACGACGTGCTGGTCCCGGCGCTGGCCGACTTCTTCGGCGGCGGAGCCGCCTGACAGGGCTCGGCGCCCGGTCCCGGAAGATCGCCCGGGTCGTCCGGCCCGCCGCCTTCGCCGGCGTGTTCCCCGACCGTCTCGTCCCCGCCTGGAACGCCTACCGCCTCTGGACGCGGCGTCAGCTGGAAGCGGTCACGCGAGAGGCGCCCCTGGTCAGGAGGTCTCATCGGCCAGGCGGATGGCGAGTTCGACGCGCCATCGGGTCTTCATCCGCTCGGACCGCGGATCGGTGAGATAGGCCTCGTACCGGCAGCCGAACCGGTCGCCGGCCGGGTTCTCCACGCAGTCGAAGGCGAGGTCCCGCTCTCGTGCCCACTCGATCAGGGTACGGTTCGCCCGGCGGCCGTGGTTGACGTAGGTCAGCGTCGCGTACCGGCCCGAGGGCAGCACGCCGGGCAGCACCCGGCCGTCACCCTCGACGGGCCCGTCGGTGACCACACCGACCTCCACATCCATCGAGCCGGCCATGTCGATCACGTGGAGACGGAAGAAGGTGGGGCCGAAATCGACGCCCCGCTCATCGAGCCGGCCGTACAGCTCGTCCATGAGCCTGTCCCGGACGGCGAACATGCCGCGGAACGGGGTGACCACTCGGATGCCGGCACAGTGCCGGTCCGGCTTGACGACGACCGAGGGGCCCTCGATGAGCTCCATCCGCACCCTCCGCGATGTCGCCCGCGCGCCTGATGCGCCTGGGCGGCATCACTATGCCGCATCGGGCGGTGCCGAGTCGATCTTCCAATGAGGTCGATCTTCCAATGAGGCGGGCTCGGCCGGCACGCGGGCGAGCCCGGCCGTGAGCCGTCCGGCGTTGCTGGAGGCTCAGGGGGCGAGAGCGGCGATCAATTTGCGAGTGAACCGGTGCATATGCGGGTCGAGGATCTCGATGGGTTCGTCGAGCACCTGAGGCAACGTCAGCCATTTGATCCCGGCGAACTCCTCACGGTCATAGGAACTGATCGTCTCGATGTCCAGGACGTACCAGAGCGACACGTCGGTATGGGAGCCTTCGCCGCGGGTGCGAGTGACGGTGATGAAGAAGGGACGGTCACCGGCAAGGGGGGAGGGCACTGCGGGGATATGCAGCTCTTCCTGGCATTCGCGGACGACGGCGGCCCATGGGGTCTCCCCCGGCTCGACATGTCCTCCGCTCGGCAACCACAATCCCGCCTTGCGATGTGCCACGAGGAGCACTTCCTCACGACTGTTGAGAGCCACGAAGTAGCTCACCAGGTGGGGCTCGGGCACGTCGGGTTTACGGGTCCGATGGAGAGGGGCTTCGCTTGAGATCCAGTTCATCGCCCAGGCTGCGTGCGCGGACTCCTGCGCATCCCATGGGGTGATGTCTCGAATCTGGTGCAGCAGACAGGCGCGGAGCGGATCCGAACGCTGGCCGGTGCTCATCGACTCGTCGGCAGCCATGATCAGAACGCTACCGAGACGGGTGCCGGCGATGCGCAGGCAGTGTGCTTCCCCCGGTCCGATCTGGGAAAACGAGGGCGCAGCTCAGAGTCGACCCGAGTGAGAAAGCCGGAAGGACCCCCGGAACCGGAGCGCCCCCACCGGAGGTGTCAGTCCTGACCTGTACGTTGACGCCCGCGTTGGAAGACAAGCCCGTGGGTGGGGAGTGAAGGTCATGGGTACTTGGGACAGCGGTCCTTTCGACAACGACACGGCCGCCGACTGGTGCGGGGACTTGCATGACGCCGCCCCGGAAGCGCGGGCGGGCATGGTCCGGCAGGCATTGCAAAGTGCAGCGGAGTCCGCGGATTACCTGGATGCGAGCGAGGGGTGCGAAGCGATGGCGGCGACGGCCATCGTCGCGGCTGAGTGCTGCGGCGGCCCGCCGGTCACCTCGGTGTACGCGCCGGATTTCCTGGTCGAGGGCGGCAGGGTCGGGCTTTCCGACGACCTTGTGCCGCTCGCACTGCGTGCGCTGGATCGGGTCCTCGGGGAGGGTTCCGAACTCCGGCAGCTGTGGGAGGAGGCCGATGGCGGTCGATCGCTGCTGGCAGAGGCTGAACCCTTGCGTGCTGCCCTCCTGCGAGGGGCCGCTGGTTGAGGGGCTCTCATGCATGTCGCTCGCGGAAGTCGGCTGGGCCGGCCCGCTCGGGCGCAACGGCTTCAAGCCCCGCGCCCGCCGGGTGGAGACGGTCAAGGAGTCGGACCTGCCCGACCCGCACTTCCACTGGTCCGCGTACGGGTGAGCCATCAGCTGACGTTGCTTCTCGACGGCGACGTCCAGGTGGACATCGAGTCCACGGCGACGCTCGCCAGAGGCCCGCTGAGTGCTCCCGATGCGGAGCCGGTTCGGAAGACGTGGGCGTGAGGCCTGATGACCTGCTCCGCCCCCACCCCGTACGGAGATCGGCCACCCCCAGGCGATCGCGAGGGACGCACGGGTTATGGCCTTTCCTCAGGTCAAGAAGCCCGCCGGGACTCGCAATCATGTGCGAGGTCGATCAGATCCTGAGTGTTGTTCTCGACGATGCACTGGGTGATCCGGGAACGGCCCAGCGCCTCCCCGATCTTGTAGATCAGGCTGCCGCCCGTTGTCTCTGAAGTGACGCGCACCGTTGTCGAGGCGCCGTCTCGGGCGGGAAGAAGAACGTACTCCATCGTGGAACGCGGTCCGACGACGGACTCGGTGAGGAAGCGGTGAGGAGCGTCGAGTTCGACCACTTCGACGTTCGCGCTCGATGACTGACCGTAGACCGTACGGGTCTCACGCCAGCGCGTTCCGAGCCCGAACGGACCGTCCGTGAGCGGTTCGACAACGTCGATCTTGCTGAAGAGCTCCGCGCGTCGGGGGATGTCGGTCAGGGCGGCCCACACGCTCTCGACGGGAGCGGCGATGGTCCGCTCAAAACTCATCGGCTTCATGAGGGGAGCGTAGTTCGTGCTGTGAGCGCCCATGGCGGGTGCCTGGGGCGGTGGCGCGATGCGCCGTCGATTCCTGTGAGGACGATTCGGCAGCGATCCGCTCTGGGGGCGATCGCTAGCGCTGCGACCAGAGAGGTTCGCGGGTCTCGTCGTCCCCGCCTTCCACCTGGTGTCCCGCCTCCTTCAGGACGATGACGGCCTGCTGCTCTTTCCGCTCGGGAACCAGAACCAGGTCGGCGTGGGAGGTCGAGGCCACGAAGACCGATATCGCCGCCTCTGCCAGCGGCTTGACGATCGCCGCCAGCATTCCGGGAACGTCCAGGCCATGAGCCGTGGCGCCACTGTAGAAACCGATCCACCGTTCCCCTGAGTCCACGGGCCGGGCCGCACGGACAACGGTCACCCCTTCCGGCCCGCGGACGAGCACGACCCAGTCGTCCCCGGGCGACGCTCCGTGCGGCAGTTGCTCGACGACGAACACTGGGGAAACGATGCGCAGGTGCTGAGTCGTAGGGAGGCTCATGAATGCGTGTCTACCAGAGATCTCGCGACTCCACGCTTGTCCGGCCGGTGGAACCGGGCGAACGCTTCCGGTCACGGGATCAGTCCAGCAGCTCCGGACGGCGGACGCTCGGAGCGCGGCACGCGTCCACGGGCGTGATCGTGGTGGCCTCGATGAGCTGTCAGCATGCCGTCAAGGCTCGAGTCGGGAATCTCTTCCTGACTCGAGTCCCCGTGAGTGACCGCGGTTCCCCGCCTGTTCTGACACGGATCTGGCACGCGGTCAGCATCGGGTGGGGTTCGAGGACCCGCAGAGAACTGCCCCAAGGTCGGTCACTGCGGATGTAGGGCTCCCTCGGGAAGCGCGGCGATCTGTTCCTCGGCGTCCTTCGAGATCTTTCGCCGAGTCGCACGCGGAGATCCGTCAGCGGTGGACGAAGGCGTTCAGCGCGCTGAGGTCCAGGCTGCCCCGGACCTCGTCGAGCACGGCTTTCAGGCCGGAGCCGAAGGCTTCACGGTCTTGCGGTGTGACCGGCGCGGTACGGATTGCGCGCAGGTTTTCTCCGGAGTGGATGGGATGGTGGAGAAGTCCTGTGACTGCGCGGTCATACGGGTGACTCCTCTCGTCTGTCCATGAGCTTCCAGAGGAACGGTGGGAGGGCTTCCGGCTTCAGCGGACCGACGGCGGGCCTCGGGAAGGTGATCGACACCTCCCCAAAGGAAGAGGCCCCGGTTAAGAATCTCTCCCTGGACTGGGCGTATGCCGGTCGAGTGACCGTGGGGCCTGTGACTGCTCACTGATCGCTGTATGAACGGGCACGGGAGAGTATGGCTTTCCGCTACCCACGGCATGCCTGTGTTCGTTCAGCCGGGTCGAGGGAGAAAGGATCCTCACCTGCGGCGTGCATGTACTCACACTGTGTGCTTCTCCGCAGCGCGGCTCATAGCTTGTACAGCTTGTTGAATGGTGTGGTGATTCGCTCCTGCCGCGATCCGAAATCGACGAACACGGCGACCTCGTCTTCTACACTCATGACGACGCCAAGACCATATCGATCATGGGTCACCTGGTCGTTCACGCTGAACCGCCTGGCGGGCGGAGCGGGAGACGGAGGTTTGAAGGGACTTGTGGGCAGGTGACGACGGGGTGCGCCGCTGGCTGGCTTCATCCCCTCAAGTATGTGCTGCCCGAGGGAATGCGCGCTACAGAGGATCGACTGACTCGCCAAAACGATTGAGCCTCGGATGAGGATTCGACTCCTGATGTGGACCCCCGTAGTTAGAGCGGGGGACGGGATCGGACCCGCGCTGTCAGCTCGGGAAGTGCGTGGATGACGCCTCGCCGGGCGGTTGAGCTGGGCGTTCGACCGGTCGCCGTCCTCGGTGATCTCGTTGTGCATGATCAGCTTGAGCGATCACCCCGGAGCCGGAGGCACCGACCGTAGGTGGTTTTTACTGGTCCTGCCGCTTGGAGCTATGGCGGTGCCAGGGGTGGTCCTTGTAGCGGAGAACGTCGATCAGATGGCGGCTGTATCCGCTGGCTTTGACGACTTCGTCGATCTTTTCTGCGCGGGAGTGGTGCGGCAGGAGCCGATGGACGAGGCTCGCGATCTCAGCGCGGACTTCTTGGAGTCCTCGGGCCAGGTAGCGCTCTTCTTCGCCGAGTTTGCGGAGTTCGGTGTAGCGGCTGTCTGCATCGATGGGGTTCTCGGCCATGGCGTCATGGTAGGCGGCGTATCAGAGTGGCAATCGGTGTGAGCCGTCACGGCTGTCACAGGCTCAATCGCTGGTGGCGCATCGAGCAATGTCCCCTGTTGCAGGGGGACACCCCCTCCGCGGATCCCATCCCGTCTGGCGCGTGGCCGTCATGCGGTACGGAGATCGGTGATGACGCGGAAGCGTTCCAGGACCACCGGGGTGGTGTCGTCCACGGTGAAGGTGGCATCGCCCAGCGCCGAGCGCATCTCCTGGCTGCGCCAGAACTTCTCATGGGCCGCACGCCACTGCGCGACCGTTGTGCAGCCTTCGCCCTCGTCCACCGCATGGGCGGTATCCACCTCCCCCAGCGCCACGACACGCACGCCCGTCACCTCGATGACAGCCGCCGGGCGATCGGCGGAGTCCACCACCACCGACCGCTCGCCGACCTTGGGCAGCGGCTCGCCCTCATGTTCGTACTCGGCGATCAGACCAGTCGTAGCAGTCTTGCGGCCGTCGAGGATCGCTGCCACAAGCGCATCGCGCAACGGGCCGGGGAAGGCGAACTCGGCCTTGGGCAAGGAAGCGAGATCGACCGGCCCGCCGGAGTCAGACGTCACAGCGCATCACTCTAACGACGGCTATCGGCGGCGGGACTGGGACATCCGCGTCGGCACCGTGGAAAGGCTCTAGAAACGATCAAGGCCCGGGTTGGGGATGTCTCCCTGACCTGGGCCTTCAAGTGTGGAGCGGGTGACGGGAATCGAACCCGCGCTGTCAGCTTGGGAACCGGCTACTGATCTTGCTGTGCTGAGCTGGGAAAACAGGGGTGCAGGTCAGGGCGGGTCGAGTCCCCGTGAGTCCCCCTGAGTGACCGCGGTTCCCCGCCTGTTCTGGCACGCATCTGGCACGGGAAGCTCGCTCTTCGTCTATCACTTGACGGCGGCCTGGTTGCGTTGCCGCTAATAGGTGATCTTGTCGGTGGCGAAGTCTATGCTTCCCGCCCATGACCAGAGATGAGACTCCTGTCGTGCAGATCAAGCAGCTGGATGTGGGGGTGGATTACAGCCAGGTCTATCTCGTGGATGAAGGGTGTGACGCGTACGGCCAGTTTGATGGCGTGCCGGACCACCCTGTAGGGATCATCCAAGTCGAAAAAGGCAGGGCCTCCCTGGTTGTGGGTCCTCAGTGGGGAACGGTGGAGTTCACGGTGGCTGTCGCCGATCGGGATCCGGGTGCTGATCTCGATGGCTATGAAGACATCGTCGAGATCAGCTATGAGTCCCCATCAGGGCGGATCTCTCTGGAGGAGTGGGGAGGGGGAACAACACACACTCTTCCTCCGCTGCCCGCCGGCCCCGGAACATATCGTTTGCGATACCACGTCAGAGGTATGGACGAAGAGGTCGCGATCGAAATAGGTGATCACTACTTCCTGCAGATCTGGCCTGAGCCGCCACGTGATCCCACCGTGCTCAAATCTACGAGTTCATCCTTTCAGTACTGGCTGAACTCTGAACGATCCAGGAAAGCTGGCGTGGAATAGAGCGATCTGCATTGTCAGCTTGGGAAGTCTCGAACGATCATGGTCTCTGAGCTGGGGAAGCACTGACCTGCGGGGGAGCGCTTCGGTTCCCCTTGGTTCCCCGTGAGCCCCCTTTGATCACTCTTCTGACGGGCACACAACGGGCACGGAGGTAACCTCGTCACGGATGGTCTCCGGCATTGCGCCGCCCCTCCCCGCAGGGGTACGGCTCGGCGAGCTGAGTCGTAGGCGATCGGGCACGACGTCGGGACGCTGGATAGCACCGGGGACCACCCTTCTACCCGCACGTTCCCGCCCGGACTGATCTTCCCGTCTGCCTCGTCCCACCCGAAGGGCAGCGGGCCGGCGACGGAGAGGCAAGCCCGTTTTCGTGTGTCCCTCAGCCAATGGCCGTTCCTCGATCATCGGATGCCAACGGTCACAGACGGGCTTGAGTCGGAGGAGCCGGTCTGCTGGGCTCCGCCTGGGATGAGGCAGACGGGAAGATCAGGCCCCACCTCAGCCGCTTACGGCTCTACGGGCTCGTTCGGGTGATCATCCCGGAGCCGAGTGCCCCCGCCGGAGGCTGGGGTTTTCCGTTGTTGATAGATGGCCAGGGCCGCGGCGGCGATGACGAAGCCGACACCGACGATGGCCAAAGCCGCTAGCTGACCCGTGGCGAACGCGATGAAGCCCGATGTGACCAAGGTGAGAAGTCCCAGGCTCAAGAGCGCCAGGAAGCCGTAGGACACGTTCTCTGGATCACTCATGCGGGTGATCGTATGGGGTGCTGCGTTGGTGGCGACAGAGTGCGATGAGGAATCGCATGGCCGACCTGTCCGGTTGACGCGGGGCTGGGCGGTGGCGCGGCCTCGGTGCGGCGGGTTGTAAGGGAGCGGCGGGCGCTGGGTGCGGCGCGCCGCCGCTTGAGCGACGACGGCCCCGGGGCGTCCACTGTTGCCAAGGCGTATCGGCTGCTGCGGGGCATCCTCAACACGGCGGTAGAGGATGATCTGATCAAGAAGAACCCGTGCCGGATCAAGAACGCCGGTGTGGAGCGTCCGGAAGAACGGCCCGTGCTCACGGTGTCCGAGGTCTTCACCTTGGCCGCCGCCGTACCTCCCCGGTTCCGCGCCCTGGTCCTCCTCGCGACTTTCGGCAGTATGCGATGGGGCGAGTTGGCCGCTCTGCGGCGCCATAACCTCGACCTCAAGGCGCGGACGGTCAGGATCGAGGCGTCGGTCTCGGAGATGAAGACCGGGAAATTGGTCACCGGCCGACCGAAGTCGGATGCGGGCGCTCGGGCGGTCGTCCTGCCAGAGATCGTCATCGGTGACCTGACCTGGCACCTTCAGAGGTTCAGCGAAGCGGAGCCCGATGGCCTGGTCTTCGTGGGGGAGAAGGGTGCACAGCTCCGGCGGAGCAACTTCACGAAGATCTGGGCCAAGGCGATCAAGGACGCCGATCTTCCGGCAATCCATATCCATGATCTTCGTCACACGGGCAACACCTTGGCCGCGATGACCGTTGCCTCTCTCAAGGAGCTGATGGCGCGCATGGGCCACTCCAGCACCAAGGCCGCGATGATCTATCTGCACGCCGCCAAGGACCGAGACCGGGCGATCGCCGACGCGTTGGGGGAGATCGTCAAGGAAGGGCTCAAGCCGCAGAAGGATGACGGCGAGGACGGTGACGATCCGCCCCTTGCCGGAGCCAAGATCAACTGATCTGGCACGCGGGTGAGAACAGGCTCAGAAACGATCAAGGCCCGGGTGGGGGATGTCTCCCTGACCTGGGCCTTCAAGTGTGGAGCGGGTGACGGGAATCGAACCCGCGCTGTCAGCTTGGGAACCGGCTACTGATCACGCTGGGTTGAGCTGGGAAAACGGGGGTGCAGGTCAGGGCGGGTCGGTTGACCGTGAGTCCCCGTGAGTGACCGCGGTTTCCCGTCTGTTCTGGCACGGATCTGGCACGCGGTCAGAATCGGGTGGGGTTCGAGCGCCCGTAAAGAACTACCCCAAGGCCGATCACTGCGGATGTACCGAACACGGGAGATCGGGATCAAGGCCATTCGATGCGGATGACGTACACCTCACGTTGTTCGTCGAGCACGATGTAGGTGGCGAGGCCGCGCTCGCCGAAGGTATGGGTGAGCATGTTCGCCTTCGGATTGGCCGGGTTGTACGGTTGCCCGCTCCACGGCGCGACCTCCAACAGGGCGAACAATTCCGCGAGCGGATGCAGGGCTCCGTCGGGAAGCGCGGCGATCTGCTCCTCGGCGATCGGGTCGAGCAGGACGTGGTACACCTACAGCTCGACCCCGCGCTCCGTCAGGACCTTACGCCATGGCTTCCCTCGGAGGGCCTGCTTGCCTGCGGTGATCTGCTCGGCCTTGGCGTGCATCTGGCGGCGTCCTTCGGGATCTTTCGCCGAGTCGCAGGCGGAGATCCACCAGCGATGGACGAAGGCGTTCAGCACGCTGAGATCCAGGCTGACCCGGACCTCGTCGAGCACGGCTTTGAGGCCGGAGTCGAAGGCTTCACGGTCTTGCGGTGTGACCAGCGCGGTACGGATTGCGCGCAGGTTCTTCTCTGGAGTGGATGGGATGGCGGGGAAGTCCTGTGGCTGCGCGGTCATACGGGCGGCTCCTCTCGCTGTCTCTGAGCTTACAGAGGAACGGTGGAAGGGCTCCCGACTTCAGCGTACCGACGGCGGGCCTTGGGAAAGCGGTCGGCAGCTCCTCAAATGAACAAGGCCCAGGTTGGGGATGTCTCCCTGACCTGGGCCTTAACGATTGGAGCGGGTGACGGGAATCGAACCCGCGCTGTCAGCTTGGGAAGCTGATGTTCTGCCATTGAACTACACCCGCAGCGGTGAACCGCGTCCCCCACTGTAGCGGAAAATCACACGGCGCTGGACCCTCCGGGGCACTGAGTTTCCCGGCGCTCTCCGGTGCGGCGCGCGTTGGTAGGTTGCCTCACGTGCTGCTTTCCGATCGTGACATTCGAGCCGAGATCGAGTCCGGACGGGTCAAGATCGACCCGTTTGACCCGGAGATGATCCAACCGTCCAGTGTCGATGTGCGCCTCGACCGTTACTTCAGGGTCTTCGAGAACCACCGTTACCCGCACATCGATCCGGCGATCGAGCAGTCGGATCTCACGCGGCTGGTCGAGCCCGAGGGGGACGAGCCGTTCATCCTGCATCCCGGTGAGTTCGTGCTCGCCAGCACATACGAGGTCATCGGTCTGCCCGACGACATCGCCTCGCGGCTCGAGGGCAAGAGCTCCCTCGGCAGGCTCGGCCTGCTCACGCACTCCACGGCCGGCTTCATCGACCCGGGGTTCAGCGGGCATGTGACGCTGGAGCTCTCCAACGTCGCGACGTTGCCGATCAAGCTCTGGCCCGGGATGAAGATCGGCCAGCTGTGCATGTTCCGGCTCAGTTCGCCGGCTGAGCATCCTTACGGGTCGAAGGTGTACGGCTCCCGCTACCAGGGGCAGCGGGGTCCGACGCCGAGCCGCTCGTACCTGAACTTCCACCGCACCCGCATCTGAGGGGGCTCGCGCCGGAGGCGGATGCCTGCCTCGGGGGTGCCGCGCCTCCGCATGTGATCATTTGTGGTCACAAAGCGGATAAATTCGGATAAAGCGGGCGGCGGAAAGATGTTGTCAAGCCCTCCCGCCGAGGGTGTTACCAGGCATACGCAGGGTAGCCAGAAGTCGAAGAGTAGGCGTCTACCGGGTGAAGTTCGCATTTCCGCTGGTAACCCTTACTCTTCTCTGCGGACCATCCCCGCACATCTGGAGAACGACGTGCGCCTGCGTCTCACACCAAGTGAGGACAGCTACTACGACTTGTTCGCCGACTCGGCGAACAACCTCGTCACAGCGTCCCGTCTGCTGGTCGAGATCATTAGTGAAGGTTCGGACAGGGAAGCCCTGGCCGAAAAGATGCGAGCGTGTGAGCACGCGGGTGACGAGCGCACCCACGCGATCATGAACCGCCTCAACGAGAGCTTCATCACACCCTTCGACCGCGAGGACATCTACCGCCTCGCGGCCAACCTCGACGACGTGATGGACTGCATGGAGGCCGCCGCCGACCTCATCGTCCTCTACCAGATCGAGCACCTCCCCAAGGAGGTCGTCCGGCAGGTCGAGGTCCTGGAGCGCGCCGCCGAGCTGACCGCCGAGGCCATGCCGCGGCTGCGTTCCATGAAGAACCTCAACGAGTACTGGATCGAGGTCAACCGCCTGGAGAACCAGGCCGACCAGGTCTACCGGCGGTTGCTGGCCCGGCTCTTCGGCGGTGAGTACGACGCGCTCACCGTGCTGAAGATGAAGGAAGTCATCGACCAGCTGGAGGAGGCCGCGGACGCGTTCGAGCACGTGGCCAACACGATCGAGTCGATCGCGGTCAAGGAAAGCTAAGTGGATCTCTCGCTCGCCCTCGTCATCGGCGTGGTGGTCGTGGCGTTGGTGTTCGACTACACCAACGGCTTCCACGACGCCGCGAACGCGATCGCGACCTCGGTCTCGACCCGCGCGCTGACCCCGAGGGCCGCCCTGTTCATGGCCGCGGCGATGAACTTCCTGGGCGCCCACTTGGGCACCCAGGTGGCCCAGACCGTCGGCAAGGGCATCATCGACGCCCCCAAGGGCTCCCACGGGCTCGTGATCGTGTGCGCCGGTCTGATCGGCGCGATCACGTGGAACCTCATCACCTGGTACTTCGGGCTTCCCTCCTCCAGCAGCCACGCGCTGATCGGCGGACTGATCGGATCCGCGCTCGCCTCGGCCAGCGTCATCCACTGGGGCGGCGTGCTGGAGAAGGTCGTCATCCCGATGATCATCTCTCCGCTGGTCGGCTTCACCCTGGCCGGATCCGTGATGATCGCGATTCTGTGGATCTTCCGCCGGTCCAACCCGGGCAAGGCCAACCGCGGCTTCCGCTTCGCCCAGACGGTCTCGGCGGCGGCCATGGCCCTCGGTCACGGCCTGCAGGACGCGCAGAAGACCATGGGCGTCATCTTCCTGGCGCTCGTGGTCGGCGGTCACGTCCAGGAGAAGGACCCCATCCCCCAGTGGGTCATCCTGGCCGC
Organism: Planobispora longispora; assembly: GCF_016863135.1. Classification (GTDB taxonomy): domain Bacteria; phylum Actinomycetota; class Actinomycetes; order Streptosporangiales; family Streptosporangiaceae; genus Planobispora; species Planobispora longispora. The sequence continues at coordinate 273,451 of NZ_BOOH01000019.1, read as the reverse complement.
CGCCGCGGCGATCTCGCTGGGCACCTACGCGGGCGGCTGGCGCATCATGCGGACGCTCGGCCGGCGCATCATCGCGCTGGACCCGCCGCAGGGCTTCGCGGCGGAGACCGCGGCCTCGACCGTCCTGTACGGCGCGGCCATCGGGTTCGGAGCCCCCATCTCCACCACCCACACCATCACCAGCGCGATCATGGGCGTGGGCGCCACCAAGCGCCTGTCGGCCGTGCGCTGGGGCGTCGCGGGCAACATCGTGACCGCCTGGATCCTCACGATCCCGGCTGCCGCGCTCGTCGCCGCGCTGTCCTACTACGCGCTGCACTGGATGGTCGAGTAGACGGCCGAACGGTCGCCGACGGGGAGAGCCCCGGCCGGCGGGCGGCTCCCGGGATCTCCTGATCTCGCGGGCCGTCCGTCCCGGCCGGGGCTCTTCGCCGTACGGCCCGGAACTGGTTCCCATCACGTTCCGTAATCGAGAAGCCACCTTTATCGTGACTCCTCCTCGTGGCACCATCAGACGATGGACGGCGACGGATATCGCGATCGAACCGAGGCCGCGAGAGCACGGAGCGAGGCCGCGAGAGCGCGGGCGGAGACCGCGGGGAAGCGGGCGGAGACCGCGGGGAAGCGGGCGGAGGCGGCGAGGAAGCGGGCGGAGGAGACCGCCAGGATGCAGAGGGCGCTGGCCGCGTGGAGGGCGCGCCCCGAGAGGGGCATCCGGCCGTCCAGGCGGAACGAGGGGGGCGCCCGGGAGGCGTCGGCTCACGTGCCGCAGGTCGAGTCCCGTGATCGGGAAGCCTGCGCCGATCCGGAGGGCGGCAGGGTCTTCGCATGACGGCCGGGAGACTGTTCCGGTCGCGCCCCCTCTCCGGAGGGACACGCCCGGATCGCGTCCCTTGCCCGGAGGGGCACGGACAGACCGTGCCCCGTCTCCGGAGGGACACGCCCGGACGATGTGCGCTCGGCGGGTGCCGGGGAGGGAGAAGCCCGGTGATCAGCCCTTCTGGAACATCACGTCGGTGTTCCACCGGGTGAACCCCAGCCTCTCGTAGAGGCGGACCGCCGCGGCGTTGCTCTCGTCCACGTACAGCATCACCTGCGCCAGGCCGCGTGAGCGCAGGTGGGACAGGCCCGCCAGGGTCAGCGACCGGCCCAGCCCGCCACCCTGCTCGGCGGGGTCCACGCCGACCACGTACACCTCGCCGATCGGCCCGTGCGCGTGGTCGCCCGCGCCGTGCACCTTGGTCCAGTGGAAGCCGACCAGCCGGTCCCCGCGCACCGCCAGGAAGAAGCCGTCCGGGTCGAACCAGGACTCCTGCTCGCGCCGCTTCAGGTCCTCCAGCGTCCAGGCGCCCTGCTCGGGATGGGTGGCGAAGGCGCGGGCGTTCAGCGCCACCCACGCCTCCCCGTCGGTCTCCGGGACGAAGGTGCGCAGCCGTACCCCGTCGGGGAGCCCGTACTCGTCGAGCGGCACTTCCAGCGGGCGCCGCATCTGCCACAGCGACCGCACCTTCGCCAGCCCCGCCGACGCCGCGAGCGCCTCGGCGCCGGGGTGCCCGCCGTGGGCCCAGAGCCGCAGCCTGCCCCCGGTCCGCTCCAGTACGGCCTCCAGCAGGCGGCGCCCGTACCCCCGCCGCCGGTGGGCGGGGTGGACGACCAGCTCCCCGCTCGGTCCCTCGGCCGGGTCCGTGGGGTCCACGTGCGCGTACCCGGCGAGCTCGTCGCCGGCGTAGAGGAGTACGGCGCCCGCGCGCTCGTCGCCCCCGTACCGCAGGTGCAGCATCACATGTTCGTTGAGGGGGCGGACCCCGTCGGCCTCCGTCGCGGCCTCGACCACCCCGAGGACGGCGGCGACCTCCGCCTGGTCGAGGCGTCCCCGGTGTTCCACACGCACGTTCATGCTCTGGACTCTAGGCGGGCGGCGGTCCGGGGAGATCGCCGGGACGCCGGAGTCGCCGGGGGCGCCGGCGCGGACCGGTGATCGTTGTGAGTGTCGTGAGCGCCGCCGGACGGATCGAAACGATCTTGATCGTCCGGGTGTTGGCAAGAAACGCCATCTCAGAGCAGGGCGAATCGTTACCTTGCAGACATTCTTTGCATAGATAACGGCTCTAATGTCGTGATTCATGATGTCCCGTTCCTTCCAGCGGTTGGCCCTGGCCGGCGTCCTCGCCTCGGCCGGGCTCGTGATCGCGACCGGGCCGGCCGAGGCGGGGAACAAGCCCGCCAAGACGGTCCCGGTCCGCCTGCTCTCCCTCAACGACTTCCACGGCCACCTGGAGCCGCCGACCGGCTCCTCGGGCCGCATGGTCGACGAGCACGGCGCCACGGTCGAGGCCGGCGGCGCGGCCTACGTCGCCACCCACCTCAAGCAGCTGTCCGACAAGAACACCCTGAAGGTCGCCCAGGGCGACCTGATCGGCGGCACCCCGCTGGTCTCGGCGGCCTTCCACGACGAGCCGTCGGTCGAGTTCCTCGGCAAGATCGGCGTCACCACCTCCGCCGTGGGCAACCACGAGTTCGACGAGGGCTACGCCGAGCTCAAGCGCATCATGTACGGCGGCTGCCACCCGGTGGACGGCTGCTCGCCCGCCGGTGAGTGGAAGGGCGCCAAGTACGACTACATCGGCGCCAACGTGCTCCTCAAGCGGAAGAGCGCCACCGCCGAGAAGGAGGCCCTGGCCGCCCTCGGCGGGAAGGCGAACCCGAACTCGCTGCGCGCGCTGCTGAAGGACTACGGCATCCCCGCCCTGCCCCCGGTCTCCATCCGCTGGATGAACGGCGTTCCGGTCGGCTTCATCGGCCTGGTCACCCAGACCACCCCGAACATCGTCACCGCCGAGGGCATCAAGGACCTGGAGTTCATCGACGAGGTCAAGGCCGCCAACGTCGCCTCCAGGCTGCTCAAGCTGGTCGGCGTCAAGGCCCAGGTCGTGCTGGTGCACGAGGGCGACCAGGTCACCCCGAACCAGTCGCCCGACGCCTGCAGCGCCGTGCCCGGCGCGGGCAACCGCATCGCCACCCAGGTGGACGCCGAGATCGACATGATCCTCAGCGGCCACTCGCACCAGGCCTACCTGTGCACCGTGACCGACCCCAAGGGCAACCAGCGCCTCTACAGCCAGGGCGGCTCGTTCGGCCGGGTGATCACCCAGGTCGACTTCCAGGTGGACGCCCGGACCCGCGACGTCGTGCGCTCCTCGGTGGTCGCCGACAACCACGTCGTGACCCGGACCGTCACCCCCGACCCGGAGATCTCCACGTTCGTCCAGACCTGGAAGGACCGCGTCTCCTCGGTCGCCAACAAGCCGATCGGCAAGATCACGGCCGACATCGTCAACACGGCCGTCGCCTCCGGCGAGTCCCCGCTCGGCAACCTCATCGCCGACGGCCAGCTCGCCGCGACCAAGACCGGCGGCAACGCCCAGATCGCGCTGATGAACCCGGGCGGCGTGCGGGCCAGCCTCAACTACGCCGGCTCGCCCGCGGGCGAGGGCGACGGCGTGGTGACGTACGGCGAGGCCTTCACGGTCCAGCCGTTCAACAACCTCGTGCAGGTCGTCACGGTCACCGGCGCGCAGCTCAAGACCATCCTGGAGGAGCAGTTCCCCGGCGGGCCCAACAAGCAGGCCTTCACCAAGATCCTGCAGCCGTCGTCGAACTTCACCTACGCCTACAGCGCCGGCGCGGCGTGGGGCTCGAAGATCTCCGACATGAAGATCGACGGCGTTCCCGTGACGGACACCCAGACCATCCGGGTCGCCGCCAACAACTTCCTCGTCGGCGGCGGCGACGCCTTCGACACCTTCGAGCTGAGCACGGAGCTGTGGAGCGGCCCGCTCGACATCGACGCCTTCGCCGCCTACTTCGCGGCCAACCCGCTGATCGCGCCGCCGGTTCCCGACCACATCACGGTCAAGCCGTAGCGGTGGTGACCGCGGTCACGCGGGCACGGCAGTGCGGGAACGAGCCGTGACCGCGCGGGAATGACGGGAGGGCCCGCCGAATTCGTCCGGCGGGCCCTCTCGGCGTTCCACGGCGGAACGCCCGGCGGGCCGGGAAGAGGCGGCGGCGGGCAGACGCCCGGCGGGGTCGGGAGGGTCAGCGGCGGGCGGGCTCGCGGTCGGACGCCCGGCGGGGTCGGGAGGGTCAGCGGCGGGCGGGCTCGCGGTCGTCGGAGGGCTCGTTCCCGCGCTCGGGCACGAAGCGGTAACCGACGTTGCGGACCGTTCCGATCAGCGATTCGTACTCGGCGCCGAGCTTGGCGCGGAGCCGCCGGACGTGGACGTCCACGGTCCGGGTGCCGCCGAAGTAGTCGTAGCCCCAGACCTCCTGGAGGAGCTGCGCCCGGGTGAACACCCGTCCGGGGTGCTGCGCCAGGTATTTGAGGAGCTCGAACTCCTTGAAGGTCAGGTCGAGCGCGCGGCCGCGGAGCCGCGCGGTGTAGGTCGCCTCGTCGATGGAGAGGTCGCCGCTGCGGATCTCGTCGGGGGTCTCGTCGGCGGTCGTCAGGTTCAGCCGGCCCACGGCCAGCCGGAGCCGGGCCTCGACCTCGGCCGGGCCCGCGCTGTCGAGGATGACGTCGTCCGCGCCCCACTCGGCGGTCATCGCGGCCAGGCCGCCCTCGGTGACGATCACCAGGAGGGGGCAGTCGAGGCCGGTCGTCCGCAGCAGGCGGCACAGCCCCTTGGCCTGGACGAGCTCGCGGCGCGCGTCGACGAGGACGGCGTCGGCGGGTGGAGCGTCGATCAGCGCCGACGCCTCGGCCGGGGCGACGCGGACCGAGTGGAGCAGCAGCCCCAGAGCCGGGAGCACCTCGGCCGAGGGCTCCAGGGCATTGGTGAGAAGCAGGAGGTTGCTCACGGGCACTCCTTCGCCGGGCTCTCCCCCAGACCGTCGCGTGCGGCGGCCCGTTTCCCTCGGTGCGTCACGGACCTCCTTTGCGCGTCATGCCGGCGGCAGCCGTACAAAAAACACGTAAGGACCCGGGGGCTACGTCGCCCAGGTCCCTAGGCGAGGATATCCGACGAAGAAGGGACGTCCACTGATCGTCCACCTGGTGAACAGTTGATATGCGGTTAATTCCACGTAACCGTAACCTCACAATGGATGCTTTCTAGGAGTTGGATGCCACATGGCGACGGGAACGATCCGCTACTGGGCGGCGGCGAAGGACGCGGCGGGGACGGCGGAGGAGCCTTTCGAGGCCGCGACCCTGGCGGAATTGGTGACCAAGGTCACCGCGGGCCGCGACGAGCTGGGGCGGGTGGCCGCCCGTTCGTCCTTCCTGGTGGACGGCGATCCGGTGGGCAGGAGGGCGCATGACGCGGTCGTGCTCCCGGAGGGGGCGACGGTGGAGGTCCTCCCGCCGTTCGCGGGAGGATGACGCCTGCGTTTCGGACAAGATTGCCGGGGGACGTGCTCCGGTGGCACCCTGTCCTGAACCCGGGATCTCCGGCCCCACCCGGGCGGGAACAGGGCTGAGAACGAACGACGAGGAGTCGGATGCGCAAGCTGCTCGCCTTTCTGATCCTGCTGCTCGTCCTCGTCGCCGTCCTGGACCGGGTCGCGGTCGCCGGGGTGGAGAAGGAGATCGCCACCCAGGCCACCGCCCGCTACGACCTGGCCGCCCCGCCCAAGGTGACCATCGAGGGGATCCCGTTCCTGACCCAGGCGGTCGCCGGGCGCTATGACGAGGTCAAGGTCGACATGGGCGCGATGACCCTCGCCGGCATCCGCATGTCCGACGTGAACGCCACGCTGTACGGGGTGACCGCGCCCCTGTCGGATCTGGTGCTCCGCGCCGACCAGGTGGACATCCGCGCCGAGCGGGTCGTGGGCTCGGTGGTGGTCCCCGAGGAGGTGCTGAACCAGAGGGCGCCCCAGGGAATCGAGATCCAGGTCAGCGACGCGGGTCTCGACGTCAACGGGGAGATCACCTTCCTGGGGCAGAAGGTGCCGGTGAAGGCCAGGATGAAGATCGACCTGACCGAGAACGGCGTCCGGTTCACGCCCGAGAAGGTCACGCTCGGCGGCGGCATCACGGTGCCGGACCCCGAGCGGTTCATCACCTACCGCATCCCGCTCGGGAAGCTGCCGTTCAATCTCAAGGTGACCGGGGTGGAGCCCGGCGCCGAGGGGCTGCGCATCACGGCCGAGGCGGCGGACGTCCCGCTGCGGGGGTGAGCGGGTCCGGTCATGCCCGAAGCCGATCCGGTCACGCCTGAACCGAACCGCCCCGCCGTACGTCGTGAGGATGTGAGTCACGCCGGAACCGCCGATGAGCAGCTCGTCAGGGCTCTCTTCGACGAACACGGCGGGCCACTGTACGGCTACGCCCTGAGACTGACGGGCGATTCGGGGAGAGCGGAGGACGTCGTGCAGGAGACGCTGCTGCGGGCCTGGCGGCATCCCGACGCGCTCGGCGGCGGCTCGATCCGCGCGTGGCTGTTCACCGTGGCCCGCAACCTCGTCTTCGACCAGCACCGGGCGCGCAAGTCGCGGCCCCAGGAGACGGGAGACGAGGCGCTCGCCGTCGTGCCCGCCGACGACGAGCTGGAACGGGCCGTGGAGTCGTGGGCGGTCGCCGAGGCGCTCGCCGCGCTCAGGCCGGAGCACCGCGAGGTGCTCGTCGAGGTCTACTACCAGGGGAAGTCGGTGAAGGAGGCGGCGGAGACGCTCGGCATCCCTCCGGGAACGGTGAAATCACGTACGTACTACGCGCTCCGGGCGCTGAAGCTGGCGCTGGAGGAGCGGGGGCTGGCGCCATGAACATGACCTGTGACGAAGCCCGGATCTCACTCGGGGTGTACGTCCTCGGGGCGCTGGATCCGGAGGAGCGGGCGCCGGTGGAGGCGCACCTCGAAGGGTGTGCGGACTGCCGCGCGGAGCTGGCGGAGCTGGGCGGGGTGGCCGGCTTCCTGGGCCGGGTCTCGGAGGACGACATCGCCCAGGCGGCCAGTCCGCCGCGGGCGGTTCTCGATCGGCTGCTGAACGCCCGGGCGCGGCGGCGCAAGCTGGCCCGGGTGATGCTCTCGCTGGCGGCCTCGGCCGTGGTGATCGGGCTCGGCGGCGCCTACTGGGCGACGACCGCCGGGATCGGGGACGATGCGGTGACGACGGCGCAGTCCGCCCCGGAGGCGGCGACCGACAGCCGCGCGGCCGCGCCCTTCTCCGAGGACGCGGGCAGCGGCGCGGGCAGCGCGGAGGCGAAGGCCGCCCCCAGCCGGTCTCCCCAGGACGCGGCACGCGACAGCAGGCTCGCGCCGGAGGGCACGCCGACTCCCGACGTCGTGATGGGCGACCAGGGCGACACGCTGGCGGCGAAGGGGGCCAAGGGGAGGGTCCGCGCCACGGTGACCGCGCGGCCGGACGAGAAGGCGACCACGGTCAAGATCATGATTTCCGGGGTCGCCACGGGCACCCGTTTCCGGCTGGACGTGGTCGCCGCCGACGGGAGCCGTCAGACGGCCGGGAACTGGATCGTCGACGAGGCGGCCTACGACGAGTCGGGCGGCTTCTCCGGCTCCACCACGATCCCGCCGGGCGGCATCGACCGGTTCGAGGTCCTCACCTCCGGCGGGCGTCTGCTGCTCACGGTCCCCGCCCACGGCGGCTGACCGGAGCGGGAGGGGGCGGGCCGGTCATCCGCCGGAGAGGACGGCGCCCCCGGTCCGGGTCCGCCGGGCCGGCCGATCGCTCCTGGGCCGGAGCGGCGGGAATGGGCCGGCGGCGCCGGGCGTTGTGGTGCTCGATGGCTGGAGTGACAGGGCTGGCCGTGCTGGCCGCGACGCTCGCCGTGGCCACGCTCGTGGGCGTGGTCGTACGGCGCCGCGACGGCGTGCCCCGCGAGGTGAAGGACGGCGGCGTGGAGCGGCTGACGGCGGACGACCTGGGCGCGGAGCTGGGCGAGCGGGCCACGCTGGTGCAGTTCTCCACGGCGTTCTGCCAGCCCTGCCGGGCGACCCGCCGGATCCTCGCCGAGGTGGCGGAGCTGGTGCCCGGCGTCGCGCACGTGGAGATCGACGCGGAGTCCCGGCTGGAGCTGGTCCGCTCCCTGAACATCCTGCGCACCCCGACCGTGCTCGTCCTCGGCCCGTCCGGCCGCGTCGTGAAGCGCGCCTCGGGCCAGCCCCGCAAGGCCGATGTCATCGCCGCTCTCGGGCAGGCCGTCGAGGGCTGAGCAGTCGAGGGCTGGGCGGCCGGGGGCTGACCAGCTGAGGGCTGAGCAGCGGATCCTCGCGTGCCGGGCGGGCACTTTACCGCCTCCCGGGCATTTTCGTCTCACGAACTGGACATGGATGTGACAGATACCGGAACGCCGGGGTAATGTCATCGGCATGCACCCCACGACAGAGCTGCTCACCAAGCGGCGCGCGGTCGACTTCTGCCGCGTCGCCACCGCGCTCTGTCGCGTCTCCTAAGGGCGATCTCAAGCGGCCCCGAGCCGCACCGATCTGCACAACCCTTCAGGAGCATCGAGCGATGCAAGCCGATCCCCGGGCCCTACGCTTCGCCGCGGCCGTCACCACGGCAGTCCTCGCGCTCGTCCTCGTCACGGGCAGCGGGTGGCTGCTGGCGGCTCAGGCCGCGGTGTTCGCACTGGGAGCCCTCGGCGCCTCGCCGTACGGGATGATCTTCAAAGGGATAGTGAAAAGCCCTCCCCGGGAGTCGGAGGACGCCCGGCCGCCGCGCTTCGCGCAGCTGGTCGGTCTCATCTTCGCCCTGGTGGGTACGGTCGGATACGCAACACAGACAACGCCACTGGCCCTTGGCGCCACTGCGGCGGCCCTGTTCGCCGCCTTTCTCAACGCCGCGTTCGGCTTGTGCCTCGGCTGCGAGATGTACCTGATCATTCGCCGGATACTGCCCGCCGCAAGATAACCCCGGAGGAATCCCATGAGCCGCTCCGCCGCCCTGGTGGACGCCGACTGGGTCGAGGCCAACCTCGACACCCCTGGTGTCGTTCTCGTCGAGGTCGACGAGGACACCAGCGCCTACGACAAGGGCCACATCCGTGGCGCCGTGAAGATCGACTGGAGGAAGGACCTCCAGGACCCGGTCCGCCGCGACTTCGTGGACCGCGAGGGCTTCTCGGCCCTGCTGTCGGCCCGGGGCATCTCCAACGACGACACCGTGGTGCTCTACGGGGGCAACAACAACTGGTTCGCCGCCTACGCCTACTGGTACTTCAAGCTCTACGGCCACGACAACGTCAAGCTCCTCGACGGCGGCCGCAAGAAGTGGGAGCTCGACTCCCGCGAGCTGGTCACCGAGGTCGCCGAGCGCCCGGCCACCACCTACACCGCCGCGGACCAGGACCTGTCCATCCGCGCCTTCCGCGACGACGTCGTGTCCGCGATCGGCAAGCTCAACCTGGTCGACGTGCGCTCGCCCGACGAGTTCACCGGCAAGCTGCTCGCCCCGGCCCACCTCCCGCAGGAGCAGGCCCAGCGCGGCGGCCACGTGCCCACCGCCCGCAACATCCCGTGGTCCAAGGCTGCCAACGACGACGGCACCTTCAAGTCCAACGACGAGCTGCAGGCGCTCTACGCCGGCGAGGGCGTCGACTTCGGCAAGGACACCATCGCCTACTGCCGCATCGGCGAGCGCTCGGCGCACAGCTGGTTCGTGCTGCACGAGCTGCTCGAGCAGCCCAACGTCAAGAACTACGACGGTTCGTGGACCGAGTACGGCTCGCTCGTGGGCGTGCCGATCGAGCTGGGGGAGGCCCGCTGATGACTGTTGCCCAGGGGTGCGCAGCACCTGAGCAGACCGTTGCCCTGCCCGCCGGGATCGACCTGTCGACCCAGGCCGTCATCCAGGGCGTCGTGTCCGGCGCGGGCCGGGCCTACGCCCGCCTGCTGGACCACTCCGGTGAGTTCACCGGCGAGGTCGTCGTCTCCGACGAGGGCGTCTTCCGCTTCTTCGCCGCCCCCGGTGACTGGACCGTCCGCATCATCGCGGGCGGCGGCGTCACCAAGGACATCCCGGCCCAGGCCCGCCTGGGTGAGGTCACCGAGCTGTCCGTGACCCTCTGACCGGGTCTCCCGGCTGACGGAAACCGGCATCCCTCCTTCCGGAGGGGTGCCGGTTTCCGCGTCCGCCCGCCTTTTTCTGTGTGCGGCAGCCTTTCCCTGCGTCCGCCCGCCTTTCCCCGTGTGCGGCAGCCGTGTCCGTCGTGTGCGGTCGCCCGCCCGTCTGTGTGCGCCCGCCCGCCCCTCATGGGCGCTTCTCGTGTACGGCCGCCGCCTCGATCGCTACGATTCGTCGGGTGTCCGGAACGTCTGTTGTGCCCCCACCCGCGCCTCCGTCCCCGGCTCCCGCCGCCCGGCCCCTCTCGGCGTGGTCGCTGCCCGGGCACACGCTCAGGATCCTCGGTTCCTGCCTGCTCTCGCTGGTGCTCTGGTTCGCGGCCGGGCAGGCGGTCCGCTCGGCGCTGATGTGGGCGGCCACGGAGGTCGCCCACGGCGATCACCGGCAGGTGCGCTTCGGCGTCGTGATGTTCCTGTTCACCCTGATCGTGCTGACCAAGCTCGTGGTCACGGTGGGCATGCTCCACTCGGTGCGCGGCTCGCTGCGGGAGATCCGGGCGCGCCGGGCCGGGGACGAGGCGGACGAGAGCCTGTTCGGCGCGCTCGACCGGTCCACCCTGGTCTTCGCCACGATCTACATCGCCTGGAGCTTCTACGCCGAGGACGCCAGGGAACTGATCGCCCTCGACGCCATGAAACGGATCGACCAGGACTTCGCGGGATCCTTCGCCGGGATCAAGGGAGAGGGCGGCGACCTGCTCATCGGGCTGGAGGTGTGGCTCTCGGCGGTGGTCGCCGTGATCGCGTACCTGCTCAAGATGTTGTTCGCGTGGTGGCACACCAACGGCAAGGGGAAGGCGAGCGGCATCCTCACCGCCTTCTTCGAGCTGGCCTTCGCCTTCTACGGCATCAACGCGATATTCGAGCTCGTCTCGGCGCGGTCGGAGTGGCTGGACGGACGGGTCGCGACGGCCACGGTCAAGGGCTGGCTGGAGCATGCCGACAAGACGATCCCCGGTTGGAAGGCGTTCTGGGAGACCGTCGCGGACGTGTGGCCGTTCATCGTGGACGCGCTGGTCGAGCCGTTGACCTGGCTGACGGTCGCCGCGCTCGTCTACGGGGCCTTCGCCCAGGACACGCGCGCGGTCGTACGGGGAACCCGGCTGGACACCGTGGCCGACCGGATGGACCGTACGCACGCGCTCACCCGGACGACCGTGACCAGGTCGACGACCGGTTTCCAGGAGCGCTGGATTCCGCCCGCGAACGCCTTCCGGCTCGTCACCCGCGGCGGAGCGGCGCTGTTCGGCATGTTCTGCCTGTGCTACGTGGTGATCCACGTCGGGACGGAGTACGCCGACCGGGCGGCGCGGGCGCTGGTCGGAAACGACTCCCCCTTCTTCTGGCTCGTGTTCGGCAGCCCCCTGGACTTCGTGCGGGAACTGCTCGCGGGGATGCTGACGGTGTGCCTGCTGGCGGCCACCTTCGACATCGCCGCCACCCGGAGCCGGGAGGCGGGCCGAGCCCTCGGCGCGTGAGGCGGCGGGCGCTCAGCGCCTGAACACCAGCACCTGGTCCTGCGGTTCGGGCTTCTCCGTGGCGGCGCTCTTGAACAGCTCCTCGACGCTCTGCTCCTCCAGCGACAGCCGGGCAGGGTTGGGGATGACGTGGACCTGGACCCGGTCGGCGACGTCCTCGGGGACCACGCTGATCAGGTCGTAACGGTAGGGGGTGCCGACCTTGTGCTCCTTGAGGTCCAAGGGGAGGTCGTTGCTGTCGAACAGCGCCTGCCAGGAGCGGCCGTCGGGGTGCCTGACCTCGACCTCGGGCTGGGCGCTGCGGACCACGCCCTCCATGTTCAGGGAGGTCCTGATCACCCTGATCTTCAGCCACTGCCGCCCGGGCTTGGCGGGTCCCGCACCCGGCAGGCTGTCGGCCTGCTCGACCTCGACCTGCCAGGCCACGTTCATGAGTGTGCCGGTGCCTCCGGCGGCGACGGGGTGGAACCGGTAGTCGGGGTTGCCGGTCCGGTAGAGGCGGTAGTCGTCCCAGGTGGGGATTCCGACGGCCAGCGCCACGGCCAGGACCGCCCCGATCGCCCGCAACACGGTACGGCGGCGGCGCGGGGGCCGAGGGGAGCCGTCGGCCTCGGAGACCGGCTCCCGCCCGGCTCCGGAGGTGTCCTCCGGCTCCCGCCGGGTGCCGGGCTCGTCCTCCTGCGGCCCTCGGGCGCCGAGGTCGTCGGCCCGTACTCGTCCGGCGCCGAGGTCGTCGGCTCGTACTCGTCCGGCGCCGAGGTCGTCTTCTCGCGCCGGTCCCGCGCCGAGACCGTCCTGCCTGCCCTGCGCGGCGGCGAAGGCGTGCCGGGGGAGCGGAGAGGCCGGGATGGCGGGGAAGGGCTGGGTGGCGGTTCCCGGCGAATCATCGGAGGGCTCCTGGGGAGGCGGCCAGACCTGCTGATCGGAGAAGGCCTGCCGGCGGGGCGGCCACGAACCCCCGGGCCGGTGGCCGGGGCTCACGGGACGCTGGGGCCGCGGGGCGCGCGGCGCCTGGCCGGGCGCGGGCGGCCCGGCGGCTTCCGGGGGCGGCGGCCAGGAACCGGCGGTGGGCCAGGGCGCGCCCCGGGGCGGCTCCTGGAGATCCTCAGGCTCTCGGGGCGCGGCGAACTGCTGCTGGGGCGCGAACTGCTGCCGGGGCCGCCGGCGGGGGAGGGGCGAAGGGGCGCCGACCTGTTCGCGGGGCGGGAAGCCGCCCTGCTCGCGCCGCGGAGGGCCGTCCTGCGGGGTGGGAGAGCCGTCCTGCGGGGCGGGAGGGGCGTCCTGGCGGGGGGCGAACCAGTCGCGGGGGGTCTCCTCCGGGGGCGGGGCGCCGGTCACTTCCTGCCCCCCAGCGGGTAGACGTCCTCGGCCTGGGAGATCAGGCTCTGCGTACCCGCGTCGTCCAGACCGAGGTCGATCTCCACCTCCGGCAGGTACGTCTCGCCGATGAGCCCCTGCTTCGGCCCCAGCACGATCCGGGAGCCGGTCAGGGCCGCGACCGGGACCTCGAAGACCGCCACGCTCTCCGACCACCAGCCCGGCTGGATGTAGGGCTCGGTGATGGTCAGCGAGGACTTCACCTTGTCGGTGGCCGTGTAGCGCTTGCCGTCCCCGGCCAGGAGCACCGGGGGCCCGAACCGCTGCGGCTCCCGGTGGGCGGTCGCCCCCACCTCGACGACCACGAAGATCCCCGGAGTGGTCGCCTTCTCCACCTTGTCCGCGGCGTCCGTGGTCTGGATGCTCTTGGCGCCGTGCACCCCGGTGACCCGCGCGCTGAACCGGGAGGCGACGACCTCGTCCCCTCTCCGCCCGGTCCAGGTCAGGTTGCCGACGAGATCCTCCTGCTCCAGCGCGGCGGCCTGGACGGCCACCGCGGCGGCGGCCAGGGCGATTCCGGCGATCACCGCGCCCGCCCGACGCAGCCGGCCCGGGGGCCGGGTGGCGGGGCGGGGGGCGGTCGTCCCGGGGCGGCCGGGGGTCACTGTGCTGGGGGTCACGGTGCTCATCGGCGGACTCCCTCGCGCCGGAGGAGAGGCGCGGAGAGGAACGCGCGAAGGGATGTCGGGAGGGGTACGGAACGCATCAACCGGCCTCGCCTCGCTGGACGGGCAGGGTGACCTTCGCCTCGACCTTGGGCGGTGCTCCCTTCGCGTCGCTCTCGGACTCCAGGATCAGGCCGAGGTCGGCGCCCGTGACGCTGTCGGGGTCGGGATCGAAGACCCCGACGTCGAACGTGACGTTCTCCGGCGCCTGCTGTCCCTGCGCCAGCTCGTACCGGAACACGACGGCGGAGGTCATCCCCGGGTGGAGCTGCTGGCTCGGGACCCCTTCGTCGATGATCATGGAGATCGGGCCGAACTCGTTCGTGATCTCCGGGGTCATCTTCAGCAGGGACTTGCCGTAGAGGAGACCCTGTTTGCCTCCCTGGCCCGGAGAACCCACCCCTTCGGTCCGGTCGCCCTTGTTGGTGACCTCGAGCTCGACTTCCAGGAACCGTTTTCCCTCGCCGCCGTACTCGTCGGGCTGGAACACCGTCCGCGACGCCACGAACTTCGTGAGGAAGAGCTTCTGGTCGACGGCGGCGCCGGGACCGAGCTGTTTCGGAGGCTCCTTCGGCGCTTCCGCGAACCCGCCGAGGGCGGCGGTGATTCCCAGTCCGGTGGCGATCGCCAGAATGGCGAGGGGTACCGCGACCGGGCGTCGCCGACGGGTACCGCCACCGGGGGGAGACGTCATGACAAAGGATGGTAGTAGCTGATCCCATCCACGCCAGACCCATTGATCCCATAAGTCAGGGTAAACGCGGGGAAAATACAGTGGATTGCCATGAAGGCCGCCCCAACCGAGGACAGAACTTTTACGCTGTCACGGAGGCGGACGAGAGCCCGACGGCGGAGGTTCCGTGACGGACGTGCATCCCGAGCATGCGCAGCTCCAGGCGGACCGGATTTACCTGGGCTGGCAATATGCCCTGCTCTCTCCCGACCCGGGGCCGGCTCCCCGGCGCCCGTCCCCCGCGGAGAACCCCGCCCCCGAGATCGACCCCGAGTGGGTGCGCCGCGAGCGGCTCAACGAGGACCTGCTGAACCGCCCGGTGAAGGTGGTGCGGGGATTCATGATCGGTCTGGCCCTGCTCGTCCTGGGGCTGGCCGTCATCGGGCCGCTGGACTGGTCGTTCGCCGTCGCCGGGCTGGTCGTCGCGCTCGGCATCGCCGGGTTCTGCAGCTACGCGATCTACCAGGGGAACCGCGCGGTCCGCTACCGGATCCGGGAGCACCAGGCGGCCGGGGAGAAGCTGCGCAGGGATCGCGACCGCGAGCTCCACCGCGCCCAGGAGGAACACGCCGCCCGCTACCGGGAGTGGACGGAGCGCAGGGAGCGCTACGACCGCCAGACCACCTGGTACGCCGTGGCCGTACCGGACGAGATCGACCGCATCGACGTGGCCGGCGGCACGCTGCCCGGATGGTCGGCGCTGATCACCCTGCTCGGCGCGACCCGGCTCTACAGCGGCGGCCACCTGACCGTGCTCGACCTGTCCGAGGGCGCCGTCGCCAAGGACCTGATCGAGCTGGCCCGCCGGGGCGGCGACGAGCCGCTGGTCTGGGTGCTCCCGGTGGACCTGCCCCGGCTCGACCTCGGCGCGACCCTGGCGCCGGAGGCCTTCGCCGACGTGCTCGCCCACGTGGTCAGCGTCAGCGAGGAGCACCGCACCACCAGGGACCTGTCGTTCGACAACGCGATCCTGGAGCGGGTCCTGGAGGTCCTCGGCGAGAACGCCACGATCAACCAGGTGACCGCCGCGCTGCGGGCCCTGGCCCAGGTCGGCGACCCCCGCGACGACCTGCGCTACGGCCTGATCACCGCGACCCAGCTGGAGCGGATCGGCACGCTGTTCGGCCGGGGCGTCAGCGACCGGGTGGTGATCGAGCGGGCCTGGGCGCTGGAGTCGCAGCTGCGCAAGCTGGAGACGCTCGGCTCGGAGGCCGTACGGCTCCCGCCCGCCCGCCTGCGGGTGGTCTCCATGGACCGCCAGGCCGGCGTGTTCGGCAACCGGGTCCTCGGCACCTACGTGGCCACCGCGCTCACCCACATCCTGCGCCAGTCGCCCGCCGCCGAGCGGCCGTGGTACCACACGATCATCGTCGCCGGGGCGGACAAGCTCCGCGGCGACGTGCTCGACCGGCTGATGGACGCCTGCGAGACCTCCAGGACCGGGCTGGTGCTGACCTACCGCTCGCTCACCCCGACCGTGCGCGAGCGGCTCGGGCGGGGGCACGCCGCGGTGGCGTTCATGCGGCTGGGCAACGCCGAGGACGCCCGGGTGGCCAGCGAGCACGTGGGCACCGAGCACCGGCTGGAGCTCGCCCAGCTCACCGAGACGATCAGCGCCGCCGGGGCCGGGCTCGACGGGGGCTACGTCTCCACGGTCGGCCGGGCGGGAGACGACGAGGACGGCCGCGGCGTGGGCCACGCGGACCTGCGCGAGGACATCACCGAGTCCACCGAGTGGGGCCGCAGGGCGAGCAAGGCGCTGGGAGAGACCGAGCGCGTCCTGCATCGTTCCAGGGAGTTCCTGGTCGAGCCGCACCAGCTCCAGCAGCTCCCGACCACCTCGGTGATCGTCACCGACGCCACCGCGAACGGCCGGCGGGTGCGGCTCGCCGACGCCAACCCCGCGATCCTCACCTTCCCCCGCACGACGCTGGGGGAGTTCGACGAGATCCGGGCCGCGACGACGGGGAACGCCGTCGAGCCGGGGGAGGGGGAGGCGCGCGAGCCGGTCCCCTTCGAAGCCGCCCCGCCCGACCTCACCCCGCCCAACTTCGCCCCGCCCAACCTCGGACCGCCGCCGCCCCGGCTCGACTGGCGCAAGCGCTGATGACCGGTGCGGGCGCCGGGAGGCCCCGCGGGACGCCGTACGAAGATCCCGCAGAATGCCCGGCGGACATCCTATGGACAGAATGTGGACGGGGTAATGACTCGGTCAACGGGGAGGCGGCGCAGGCAGTGAGGCCCGACCGTAGGTGAAGCGTCAACCTTCCGGCCCGGAGCCGGGTCACCCTGGTGGAGAGCGAATGCAGCAGAGCGTGCCCCGTCTTCCGCACAGCCTGACCGGCCCCTGGTACCGGATTCAGTCGATCACGGCGCCGTCGCGCAGCTCGTCGGCCGAGTGGGACTTCGTCACCGTTCTGCCCGCCGTCCTGTCCGCGGCCCAGCGCGGCCGTCCCTTCGTGATCGGCTGGCTCTCCCGGGGATCCGGCGCCCCGCTGGAACTGATCACCAACGCCGGGCCGCTCACCCCGCCCCGCTCGCCCCGCCGGGCCGCGGCCGCCGAGGGCGAACCGGTCCCCGCCGGTCCCGAGCCGCTGCTGTTCCCCGGCGGCGCCCGGGGGACGCGGATCGGCGACGAATGGCTCAGCGACCTGTCCGACCTCGCCTGGACCACCTGCCCGGGACGGCAGGCGCCGCCGCTGAGCGGCCGCCGCGAGCCGGACCCCGACGAGGTGCGGCGGCCCACCCTGTTCGAGTCCACGCTGGTCACGCTCATGTCCCGGCCGTTCGCGTGGCTGGTGGTGGCCGAGCCGACCGACCTGCTGGACGCCGAGATCGCGCACCTGCGGACCCAGCTCAACGTGCTGCGGCAGTACGGCGACGCCTCCGAGCGCTCCCGCTACGACGCCGAGCGGGCCGAGCGGCGCATGCAGGAGCTCGACGCCTTCCGCGAGGCCGGGCTCTGGAACGTGCGGGTGCTGGCCGGGGCCGCCGGGCCGGAGGAGCTGCGGCAGATCGCCCCGGTGCTGGTCGGCTCCGTCGAGATGAGCCACCACCCCTACCGCCTGCGCAGCGCGCTGTCCGCCCCGGCGCTCACCTTCGAGGAGGTGCTCGCCACCGCCCTGCAGGACCCCGCCGACGGCACCGCCACCCCCTTCGCCGCCACCGCGGGGGCGCTGGCCGCGCTGGCCGGGCTGCCCCGCCGCGAGGTTCCCGGCGTCCGGGTGCTCGACGCCGGCTTCTTCGACGTGACCAGCGAGGCCGACGCGCCCCTCGGGGAGCCGGTGCTCGACCTCGGCGCGATCGTGGACGGCCAGGACCGCGCGGTCGGGTCGTTCACGGTCCCCCTGGCGACCCTGAACCGGCACGCGTTCGTCACCGGCGCCACCGGCTCCGGCAAGTCGCAGACCGTGCGCCACCTGCTGGAGCAGCTCACCGGGGCGGGCATCCCGTGGCTGGCCATCGAGCCGGCCAAGTCCGAGTACGCCGCGATGGGCGGCCGGGTCCAGCACCTCGCCCCGGTGACCGTGATCAATCCCTCGGCCCCCGACAACGTGCCGTTCAGCGTCAACCCGCTCGCCCCCGAGCCCGGTTACCCGGTCCAGGCCCACATCGACATGGTCCGGGCGCTGTTCATGGCGGCCTTCGACGCCGAGGAGCCGTTCCCGCAGATCATGTCGCTCGCGCTGCAGCGGGTGTACGAGACCAACGGCTGGGACGTGGTCACCGGCGGCGCGGCCCCGGGGGCGGCGGTGCGGCCGGCCGTGCCGACCCTGGAGCAGCTCCAGCACCACGCGATGGAAGTGATCAAGGAGATCGGCTACGGCCGGGAGGTCCAGGCCGACGTCGAGGGCTTCATCTCGCTGCGGCTGCGCTCGCTCCGAGTCGGCTCGGCCGGGCGGTTCTTCGAGGGCGGCCACCCCGCCGACATCGGCGACCTGCTCCAGCGCAACGTGGTCCTGGCCATCGAGGACGTGGCCAACGACGAGGACAAGGCGTTCCTGATGGGCACGCTGATCATCCGGATCGTGGAGCACCTGCGGATGCGGGCCAGGTCCGCCAAGACCTCCGGGCTCCGGCACGTGATCGTGATCGAGGAGGCGCACCGGCTCCTGCGCGACCGGGGCGCGGGCCGGGCCAGCACGCACGCCGTCGAGCTGCTGGCCGGGATGCTCGCCGAGATCCGCGCGTACGGCGAGGGCATCGTGGTGGCCGAGCAGATCCCCACCAAGCTGGTCTCCGACGTGGTGAAGAACACCGCGCTGAAGGTCGTGCACCGGCTCCCGGCCGAGGACGACCGCCATCTGGTCGGCGCCGCGATGAACCTGAGCGAGGAGCAGTCCCGGCAGGTCGTCTCCCTCCAGCCCGGGACGGCCGCCGTCTTCGCCGACGGGATGGACCGCCCGCTCCGCATCCAGGTGCCGCTGGGCGAGGACCGCGAGCACGCGCTCCCCGGGCAGACCCCGCCGATCTGCGGGCGCCGCTCGGCGGCGTGCGGCCACGAGTGCCGGAGCGGCCGGGCGTGCACGCTGGTCGAGCTCCGCGAGGCCGACCTGCTCGCCGAGTCCCCCGAGTGGGCCTGGCTGCGCATCTGGACCGACACGCTGGCGCTGGCGTTCTGCGTCAACCGCCCGCTGCCGGGCGCGCCCCGGGCGCTGACGGACCTGTGGGCGGAGCTGCCCGCGCGGCGGCGCGAGTGCCTGCTGGCCACCGCCGTGGAGCGCGCCGTCGGCCGCCGCGCCTGGGCGCTGCGGACCGTGGCCGACCCCGCCGGGCTCACCGAGCAGCTCGCCCTGGCGGCGACCCGGATCCTGGGCCCGGAGCGCAGGCCCGGCGAGCGGCCCGGACCCTCCTGGGTGATCCCGCAGGTCCGATGGTTGCACGAGGTGGACCGGCTCTTCCCGTACGGGCACCCCGCCCCCGACCCGCACGCCCCCGCGCCCGCCATGGACTACCCGCTGTTCGACCACCCGGCGACCGGCGCCGAACTGCTCGGGCACCGCGCCAGGGCGCTGCGCCACCACCCCCTGTCCATGGAGGTGGACCGGAACCGGGCCCTGGCCTGGCGGGTCCTGCTGGGCGACGACGAGCACGCGGGCGTGGAGCGGGACGTCATGACGGTCACGGTCGGGATCGACCCGGCCGAGCGGCTGCGGCACGTGGCCCAGACGATGGGGGCGGGATGGCTGGAGGACGTGCTGTCGTGGCCGCACCGGTTCGTCCTGCCGTTCGACGCCGAGTCGCCGGAGACCGTGGAGCTGACGTTCACCGAGTGACCGGGGACGGACCGAGGGCGGACCGGGGACGCCGTACGGCGGCGCGGCCGGGATCAGCGCGTTAGTCAGTAGTATCGGCGCATGAGTCAGCTACCGCTGCGGGCGCAGCTCGCCAGTGCGCTGGGCCGGACGGCCGCGACGTTGTCCCGGGCGACCGGGCGCGGCGACGGGTCGGTGATCGGCGGCCGGGTCGGCCTGGCCCTGGAGCCGGACCTGCTCCGCAAGCTCGCGCAGGATCGCAGGCTCGCGCTGGTGAGCGCGACCAACGGCAAGACCACCACCACCCGGCTGATCACCTCCGCGCTCCAGGAGCTCGGCGACGTCGCCACCAACGCCTTCGGCGCCAACATGCCCGCCGGCCACGTGTCGGCGCTCTCTTCGGCCAAGGACGCGCCGTACGGCGTGCTGGAGGTCGACGAGAAGTACCTCCCCGAGGTGATCGACACCACCGGCGCGGGCGTCGTGGTCCTGATGAACCTCAGCCGCGACCAGATGGACCGGGCGGCCGAGATCTGGCTGCTGGCCCAGAAGTGGCGCCGCGCGCTGGCGGGCCGGAACACCCACGTGATCGCCAACGCGGACGACCCGCTGGTGACCTGGGGCGCGTCCACTGCCCCCTCGGTGACCTGGGTCTCCGCCGGGCAGCCGTGGAAGGAAGACTCCTGGTGCTGCCCCGAGTGCGGCGGCCCGCTCGACCGCAAGGGGCTGGACTACGTCCCGCCCGGCGGCCACGTCTCCGGAGTCGTCGGCCCGGCCACCCAGGACGAGAACGACTGGGCCTGCCGCGAGTGCTCCTTCCGCCGCCCGCAGCCGTCCTGGATCCTCGACGGCGAGACGGCGATCGACCCGCGCGGGCGGCGCTGGCCGCTCGACATCCAGCTGCCCGGCCGGGCCAACCGGGCCAACGCGGTGATCGCGCTGGCCACCGCGGAGGCGTTCGGCCTGCCGGTCGAGCGGGCGCTGCCCCGCCTGCGCGAGGTCACGTCGGTCGCCGGCCGCTACACGACGGTGGAGCGCGAGGGCCGCCACGCCCGCCTGCTGCTGGCCAAGAACCCGGCGGGCTGGCTGGAGGCGTTCGACGTGCTCGACCCCACGCTGCCGGTGATCCTCTCGGTGAACGCCCAGGGCCCCGACGGCCGCGACACCTCCTGGTTGTGGGACGTCGACTACCGGGTGCTGCGGGGCAGGCCGGTCTACGTGACCGGGGAGCGCAAGTTCGACCTGGCGCTCCGCCTCGAGGTGGCGGACGTGCCGTTCCAGCTGATGGGCTCCTTCGCGCAGGCGCTGGCCGCCCAGCCGCCGGGCAAGGTCGACGTGATCGCCAACTACACCGCCTTCCAGCAGATTCGATCGGAGTTCGGTCGTGCCGTCTGACAGCGTCCTGCGTCTCGTCTGGATCTACCCGGACCTGCTGAGCACCTACGGGGACCAGGGCAACGTCCTGGTCCTGGAGCAGCGTGCCCGGCGCCGGGGCATCCCGGTCGAGACCGTGCACGTGCGCTCGGCCGACCCGGTGCCCGAGAGCGGTGACATCTACCTGATCGGCGGCGGTGAGGACCGGCCGCAGATCCTCGCCGCCCAGCGGCTCCGCCGCGACGGCGGGCTGCACCGGGCCATCGCCCGGGGCGCCGCGATGCTGGCCGTCTGCGCGGGCTACCAGATCATGGGCAGCGTGTTCGGCGGCGAGGAGGGGCAGCCGGTGGACGGCATCGGGCTGCTCGACATCGCCAGCGGGCGCGGCGCCGGGCGCGCCGTCGGCGAGCTGGTCGCCGAGACCGACCCGGCGCTCGGCGTGCCGACCCTGACCGGCTTCGAGAACCACATGGGCGTCACCCGGCTCGGTCCGGGCGTGCGCCCGCTGTCCCGCACGGTCGTCGGCACCGGCAACGGCGACGGCACCGAGGGCTGCTACGCGGGGAAGGTCGTCGGCACCTATCTGCACGGCCCGGCCCTGGCCCGCAACCCCGGCCTGGCCGACCTGCTGCTGACCTGGGCGACGGGCGCCCAGCCGGCCCCGATCGACGACGTCTGGTTCGAACGGCTCCGCCAGGAGCGCCTCGCCGCGACCCTGCCCCGCGCCTGACGGTCACACCGCCGCCCGGTCCGCCGCCGGCGGGTGCGGCGGCGAGAGGGCAGGCCGGGGCCGGAGGACCGGCCCCGGACCGGGGTCAGTAGACGAGCGCCTGCACCCCGTCGCCGAGGGCCTCCTCGACGAACGTGGGGGCCCCGGCGATGCGGACGCCCTCGATCACGTCGTCCACGGTTATCTCCCGCCGGGCCGCGCACTGCGTGCACACCGTGACCCGGCCTCCGGCCAGCACCGCTTCGAGCAGGTCGTCCAGCGGGGCGGCGTGCGGCAGGGCGAACTCCTTGGCCCGGCCGGGCAGGGCGAACCAGGAGGCCTCGCCGGTCAGCCAGAGGGAGACGGGGACCCCGCTCGCCAGCGCGGCGGCGGCGACCGTGAACGCCTGGTTGCAGCGCTCCGGGGCGTCCGAGCCGGCGGTCACTTTGATCACTAATGATCGTGCCATGTTTGAAGACTATTCGGGTCCGGGGCGCCCGCGCGAGCCGGGGCGGGACAGGGCCGTCCCCGCGGATCCCCTTGGATACCCTGTGGTGCCATGGACGTTCCTGAGCTGCATCCCGACCTTGAGCCGATCTCCTTCCTCGTGGGCCGGTGGGAGGGGGCCGGGGTCGGCGGATATCCGACGATCGAGAGTTTCAACTTCGGCCAGGAGATCGTCTTCGGGCACAACGGCAAGCCGTTCCTGACCTACACCAGCCGCACCTGGCTGCTGGACGAGGGGGGCAACCGGGTCCGGCCGCTGGGCACCGAGACCGGGTTCTGGCGGCAGCTGCCCGAGCGCCAGCTGGAGGTGTGCCTGTCGCACCCGACGGGCATCGTGGAGATCTACATCGGCGAGGTGGTCTTCCACAAGATCGAGCTCCGTACGGACGTGGTGGCGCGCACCGCCACCGCCAAGGAGTACAGCGCGGGTCAGCGCCTCTACGGCCTGGTCAACGGCAACCTGATGTGGGCCTACGACATGGCGGCGGTGGGCAAGCCGCTCCAGTCGCACATCTCGGCCGAGCTCAAGCGCGTGGGCGACTTCGTCCCCGACCTCTGACCGCTCCGCCCCCGGTGTCCGGCGGCTCCATACCCGAGGCCTGACGGCTCCCGCCCGAGGCCTGACGGTTCCGCCCCCGGGCGTGCGGCGGCGGTCCCGGCGCCGTCGCGGTTACGATGCCGGGCATGAGCACCCCTTTCACGCCTGACGCGGTCGAGGCGATCAAGCGGCACATGAACGACGACCACGCCGACGACGCGCTGCTGATCGTCAGGGGCCTGGGCGGGCAGCCCGAGGCCACCGCCGCGAGGACGTCGGGCGTGGACGCCGAGGCGATCGAGTTCGTCGCGGTGGTCGGCGGGGGTGAGGTCGGGGTCCGCGTCCCGTGGAGCACGACGCTGACCGAGCGCGCCCAGGTCCGCTGGGAGGTCGTCCGCCTCTACCGGGAGGCCTGCGCCGCGCTCGGGGTCCCGGCCCGCGGGGAGCACTGAAGCCTGGGAGCGGAATCCTGGGAGGCTTCCGGAAACGAGGCTTCCGGAAAAAGGTCGCGGCCGCCGGCAAAGGCGGCGGCCGCTGAAGAAGAGAGAACCCCGGGCTGCTTCCTTCCGCGCGGGGCGGAAGGGCCGGATGGACCAGAGGCGGGGGATTCCCGCCTTCCGGCAGCCCGGGGTTCCGGTGATTGTCGTGGATTCGCCGAACGTCGCAGGACGTCCGGACAGAGTCCGGAGCTGCGGCGTCCTAGCGGACAGCCACCTCGCTAGCCCAACTATGATCAACCATTGTTCGGACCACCTCCTTTCGGCGTGATCCGTACGTTATGCGACCGGATCCGCCCGGGCAAGTAAATATTCGACAAGTGAGTTTGCGCAGGCGGGAAGGGGCATTCCGGGTCTGGGCGGGCGGCGGGGTACGGCGGGCGCGACGGGCTTCCCGCCGATCGCCGATCAGATCCGCGCCAGCATTTAGACTCTGCACATGACCGAGACGTCGTGGCATGAGGAGCTGCGGGCGCGCGGCTATCGGGTCACCCCGCAGCGGCAGCTGGTGCTCGAGGCGGTCAAGGCGCTGGAGCACGCCACCCCCGAGGAGATCTGCAACCGGGTCAGGGAGACCGCTCGCGGGGT
The DNA here is from genome assembly GCF_016863135.1 of Planobispora longispora. GTDB lineage: Bacteria > Actinomycetota > Actinomycetes > Streptosporangiales > Streptosporangiaceae > Planobispora > Planobispora longispora. Next base: position 249,639 of record NZ_BOOH01000019.1, on the reverse strand, counting down.
GAACATCTCGACCGTCTACCGGACCCTCGAACTGCTCGAAGAGCTCGGGATGGTCGCCCACAACCATCTCGGGCACGGAGCCCCCACCTACCACCTGGCGGCCGACGCCGACCACGTGCACCTGGTCTGCCGGGGGTGCGGCGAGATCAGCGAGGTCCGGCCGGAGCTGGTGCAGACCCTGGTGGACGGGCTCGACCAGGAGCTGGGGTTCGCCACCGACGTGCATCACCTGACGGTCTTCGGCCGCTGCCGCAAGTGCCGCTGAGGGGTACCGCCCGTCGCTGAGGGCGTCGCCGAGGGCGTGCGGGCGGGGGGCCGCCGAGACCGACGCGGCCGAGGCGCGGGGCCGGGCACCGCATAGGCTTGTGGGCATGCGAAGCCCTCTGCTGGAGACCCCCGGCGCTGTCGCCGCCGACGCCCCCGACGCCGACGTCGCCGGACACTACGGCGACCCGTTCGCCGAGCAGCGCGCGCTGCTGGCCGGCGAGGCGGTGGTCGACCGGAGCAACCGCGAGATCGTGAAGATCTCCGGGCCCGACCGGCTGAGCTGGCTCAACGACCTGAGCTCGCAGAAGCTCAACGATCTGCAGCCCGGACAGGCCACCCAGACCCTGCTGCTGGACGCCCAGGGCAGAGTGGAGCACCACCTGACGCTCGTCGACGACGGCGAGGCCGTCTGGGCGCACGTCGAGCCGGGCGCCGCGGGCGAGCTGGCGGCGTTCCTGGACAAGATGCGCTTCATGCTCCGGGTCGAGGTCGCCGAGGTGACGGACGCCTACGCGGTGGTCAGCGTGATCGACGGCGCGCGGCTCACCCTCCCGGCCGGGGCGGTCCTCGTCGGCGACGACGTGCTCCTCCCGCGTGAGCTGCTCCCCGAGCACCTCGGCCTGCGACCGGCCGGGCTCTGGGCCTACGAGGCGCTGCGGATCGAGGACCACCGTCCCCGCCTGGGCTTCGAGACCGACCACAAGACGATCCCGCACGAGGTGGGCTGGATCGGCGCGGCCGTCCACCTGACCAAGGGCTGCTACAAGGGCCAGGAGACGGTGGCCCGGGTGCACAACCTCGGCCACCCGCCGCGCCGCCTGGTCTTCCTGCACCTGGACGGCAGCGCCGACCGGCTGCCCGGACGCGGGGCCCCGGTGACCGACGGCGAGAACGAGGTCGGCTTCGTCGGCAGCGCCGCCCGCCACCACGAGCTGGGCCCGATCGCCCTGGCCGTGGTCAAGCGGACCGTACCGGTGGACGCGCCGCTCCAGGCCGACGGGGTGGCGGCGGCCCAGGAGGTCATCGTCCCGCCGGACGCCGGGCGCAACGTCCAGATCGACCCCGCCCTGCGCCGCCGCATCCGCTGAAGGGCGCCGGCGCGGGCGTCAGGTCTCCGGGATCCGGGGACATCAAGTCTCCGGGATCCGCAGGCGCCAGGTCTCCGGGATCCGCAGGCGCCGAATCTCCGGGATCCGCGGGCGTCAGGTCTCCAGGATCAGGGTGATCGGGCCGTCGTTGGTCAGCGCGACCTTCATGTCCGCGCCGAAGACGCCCGTCTCCACGTGCGCGCCGAGCGCGCGCAGCTCCGCGCAGACCGCCTCGACCAGCGGTTCGGCGACCGGTCCCGGGGCCGCCGCCTGCCAGGTGGGACGCCGGCCCTTGCGGGCGTCGCCGTACAGGGTGAACTGGCTGACCACCAGGAGCGGGGCGCCCACGTCGGAGCATGACTTCTCGCCGTGCAGGATCCGCAGGCCCCAGAGCTTGGCGGCCAGCTTCGCCGCCTCGGCCGGGGTGTCGGTGTGGGTCACCCCGACGAGCACGAGCAGCCCCGGCTCGTCGATCGCCCCGACCGTCGCACCGTCCACCACCACCGACGCGGAACTCACCCGCTGAACGACCGCACGCATGCCCCCATCATCCCGTGTTCCGAGGTCTCCATAGACTCGGGGCGAAAGGAGACAAAGGTGTCTACTGGGTCGTTGGTTGTCGAAGTCGTGCGATCGGGGTTCGTGGAGTCCACGCACCGGGCACGCATGCTGGCTGTGGAGGCGGACGGTTCCCCGGCGCGGGTGCACGGCGCGGTGGACGCGCTGGTCTCGCCCCGCTCGTCGATGAAGCCGCTGCAGGCGCTCGCCATGGTGCGCAGCGGGCTCGCGCTGGAGGGTGAGCTGCTCGCGCTGGCGTGCGCGAGTCACGCGGGGGAGGCGTTCCACGTGGACGGCGCCCGCAAGATCCTCGCCGGGGCCGGGCTGGACGAGGGCGTCCTGCGCTGCCCGGAGGACCTGCCCGAGGACGCCGCCGCGCGCGAGGAGGTGCTGCGTTCGGGCGGGGAGAAGGCTCGGATCTACATGAACTGCTCGGGCAAGCACGCCGCGATGCTCGCCACCTGCGCGGCCAACGACTGGCCGGTGGAGACCTACCTCGACCCGGCGCACCCGCTGCAGCGGGCGATCCGCGCCACGGTCGAGGAGCTGACCGGCGAACGGGTCGCGGCCACCGGCGTCGACGGCTGCGGCGCCCCGCTGTTCTTCGTCTCCATGCTGGGCGTGACCCGCGCGTTCCGCGCCCTCGTCCTGGCCGAGCCAGGCACCCCCGAGCGCCGCGTCGCCGACGCCTTCCGCGCCCACCCCGAGTGGACCTCCGGCACCGCCCGTCCCGAGGCCCGGCTGATGCGTGCGATCCCCGGCCTGCTGGTCAAGGCGGGCGCCGAGGCCTTCGACGCCTTCGTCTTCGAGGACGGCCGCGCGGGCACGGTCAAGATCGAGGACGGCGGCCAGCGCGCCCGCACCCCCGTCACCGTGGCGGCCCTGCGCGCCCTGGGCCTCGACGCCCCCGAACTCGACGATCTCGCCGCCGGCACCCTGTACGGCGGCGGCCACCCCGTCGGAGAGATCCGCCTGCGCCGGGAACCGCAGGGCTCCGCCGACTGAGCGGCCCCTCCCCGCCGTGCGCGGCGGGGCGTGCTTCCCCGGGGACGCCGCCAGACCCTCCCCGAGGGAGTACGCCCGCCGCCGCTACGGCGTCGCGGGCTTGTCGACGACGACCTCCAGGTAGTCCATCCGGAGCACCAGCGTGGCGTCGCCGGAGACGTTGAAGCGCTTGACCGTCTCCACCATCTCGGCCTTGAGGCCCGCGGCGCGGTCGGCTTCCAGCGCCGCGAGCGCCTTGTGGGTGGGACCGTAGAAGCTGGCGAAGAACTCGGCCTGGTGTTCGGCCGAAGGGAACCGCCACCGGAAGCTCCGCCGCGGGGCCGAGATCTTCACTCCGGGCCCGAACAACTCCCGCAGCCGCTCCTCGCCGCCCCACTCCACCGGCGGGCGCAGCCCCGGCGGCGGTGGCACGTAGCGGCCGATGGCCCGGAACAGCTCGCCGACGTAGCTGTCGGGGGTCCAGTTGACCATGCCGATCCGGCCGCCGGGCCGGCAGACCCGCAGCAGCTCGGCGGCCGTCCGCTCCTGGTCCGGGGCGAACATGGCCCCGCAGGTGGACAGCACCACGTCGAAGGAGGCGTCCGGGAAGGGCAGGTTCTCGACGTCGGCCTCCTGGAAGGACACCTCCAGCCCTTCGGCGAGGGCCCGCCGGCGAGCGCGTTCCAGCAGCTCGGGGACGTAGTCGACGCCGGTGACCTCGCAGAAGCGGCGGGCGGCGGCCAGGGCCGCGTTGCCGTTGCCGCAGGCGGCGTCCAGGACCCGCTGCCCGGCGCGCAGATCGACGGCCTCGCACAGGAGCTCGGCGGTGGGCAGCAGGCGGGTGCCGATGGCCGAGTAGTCCCCCGAGGCCCAGGCGGCCTGCTGCTTCTGTTTGATGGTGGTGGTGTCCATTTCCGTTCCTCCCTGGTCACGACCTGTCCGTGAAGTCGGTCAGGAAAACGCTAGAAACGCCCTCTGGGAGGTGAAATCGGGAGCGATTCCCTAATTCAGGTCGCCCGGTTCCCCATCTCCGCCCGGGACGATCCCGAGCCGGCGGGCGGCCGCGGCGGCCTGGCGGCGCGATCCGACGCCGAGCTTGGCGAGCAGCGCGGAGACGTGGTGGCCGACCGTCTTGGCCGACAACGACAGCCGCGCGGCGATCTCGGCGTCGGTCAGCCCCCCGGCCAGCAGCCCGAGCACCTCGACCTGCCTGCCGGTGAGGCCGGCCGGGTTGGCGGCCGTGGTCCGGGCCGGGCCGCGGGGGACGTGCGGGGTGCCGCGCTGCCGGAGCCGGCGCCGGAGCGACCGGGCCGTCCTGCGGGCGCCCAGGCCGTCCAGGAGCCCGAGCGCCCGCAGGCACGCCTCGTCGTCCCCGAGGGCGAGCGCCTGCGCCTCCTCGTAGGGGCACCCCAGCGCGTGCCAGAAACGGGCGGCCGCCCGCCAGCGGCCGGCCGTCAGCAGCCGGTACGGCTCGGCCGCCACCGCCGGGACCTCCTCCAGCGCGCCGGCCCGCCACAACCAGCAGGCCAGCTCCCCGGCGAACCAGGGGTGGCCGGCCCGTACCGCCATCGCGAACCCCGGGGCGGCCTCGGCCGCGACGCGGTCCGGCTCGCCGTTCAGCCAGGCGTGCTCGGCGCGCGCCGCGGTCACCAGCCCGATCCACTGCAGCTCGTCGGTGGGCATGGCGCGGGCGGCGGCCTCCTCCAGCGTGCCGTCGGCGTCCGGATCGCCGCGGCGCGCCTGGAGCAGGCCCAGCGTCACCAGCGCGTCCACCGCCCTGGGGCCCTGCCGGCGCTGCTCCAGCCCGGCCAGGGCGGTCCGGGCGTCCTGCTCCGCGCCCGCCCAGTCGCCCAGCTCCAGCCGCAGGCGCGCCCGCATCCCCAGCATGTACTGGGCGTTGCCGGCCAGGTCGTGCCGCAGGGTGAAGGCGAGCGCGCGGTCGAGGTCCTCGCGGGCGTGGCGGTAGTCCCGGAACTCCATGTCACAGGAGGCCTGGTTGACCAGCGCCCGGGCCGCGTGGTCCTCCAGCCCGGCGGCGACCGCCGCCTCCACCGCCCGCTCCAGGTCCTCCCGCCCGCCCGGGTCGCCGCCGATCCGCCTCGCCGAGCCGATGTTGGTCAGGGCGTGGGTCAGCGCCTCCTGATCGCCCAGCTTCCGGGCCAGCTCGATCGCTCTCGCCCCCCAGGCCAGCGCCGCCTCGGTCCGGTAGGCCAGCATGTCGAGCTGCGCCTGGTTGCTGTAGGCCATCGCGAGCTGGTGACCGGGCTCCTGGCGTTCGAGTACGGCGATCGCGCGCTCGGCGGCCGCCTCCGCCTCCGCCCGGCGCCCCGCCCACCAGGCCAGGCGCGACAACCACCGCAGGCTCTCACCGAACCGCTCCGGGCTGCCGCCTTCCGCCTCCCGGATGCGCAGCGCCGTCCGGTGGGCCTCCAGCGCCTCCTGGGCCAGCCCCGACACGTACGCCTGGAACGAGTAGCCCTCCAGCAGCTCGGCCCGGACGCGCGGAGGAAGCCGGCCGGCGTGCGCCAGGGCCGCCCGGTAGTGCTCGACGGCCTCCCGGTGGGCCGAGACCGCCGCCGCCTGCCGGGCCGCGGCGGGCGCGTGCCGCAGCACCGCCTCGGCGTCGTCGGCCTGCCGGGCGTGGTGCACCAGCCGGGCGATGTCCACCTCCCGGCCCGGCCGGGCGGTGTACGCCTCCCGATCCCGTGTCGCGGAGAGCGCCCGGAGGATCCGGCGGTTCAGCTCCCGGCGGCTCAGGGCCGACAGCGAGTCCTCCACCGCCCGCCGGAGCAGCTCGTGACGGAACCCGACCGCTTCCTCGCCCATCACCAGCAGTCCGGCCTCGACGCAGCGCTCCACCGTCGCCGGTTCCGGCCTCAGGGCCGCCTCCAGCAGCCAGAGCTCGACGGGGGTCGGGACCACGGAGACCAGCCGTACGAGCTCCCGCGCGTCCGCCGGCAGGCCGGCCAGGCGCGCCAGCACCAGGTCGCGGACGGTCATGGGCACACCGGCGTCGGCGGTGGCGAGCACCTCGGTGACCAGCAGGGGGTTCCCGCCGGTGAGGGCGCGCAGCCCCGTGGCCGGGCGCCCGGCCCGCCGCGCCAGCTCCGCCACGGCCGCCTCGGACAGCGGTCCGGGCCGCACACGACGCACCAGAGCCCGCGGCAGCACGCCCAGGACCCCGCGGAGCGGGTGGTCGGCGCCCAGCTCGTCGTCGCGGTAGGTGACGACCAGCATCGCCGGAACGCGCTCCAGCCGCCTGCCCAGGAAGACCAGCAGGTCCAGGGTGGCCTCGTCGGCCCAGTGGGCGTCCTCGACCACGACCACCTGCGGCCGGGCCCTCCGGTCCAGCTCGTCGAGGAGCGCGGCGAACAGCTGCTCGCGCGGGCTCCCGGCGGCCAGCAGGGCGGCCAGCCGGCCGCCCGTCTGGCGCCCGAGGTCGTGCAACGGGCCGAGGGCCCGGGGGGTGAGCAGCGGGTCGCAGGCCCCGAGCAGGAACCGGGCGTCCGCGCGGTGCCGCTCGGCGAACCGCCCGACCAGCGCCGACTTGCCGATGCCCGCCTCGCCCGCGACCAGGACGACGCGCCCGCCCGCCGCCGTCGCGGTCAGCGCACGGCTCAGCTCGTCCAGCAGCGACGAGCGCTCAAGCAGCTCCGTCACACCGCGACGTTACGCCCGGCGGCCCCCCGCCGGGAGAGCCCATCGCCGTGCAGCGCCTGCCACCGGCCCGGAAGCCCGCGTGCCTTCGTGTTCCGTGACTGCCGCCGCGTCAGAGGGAGCGGAACTGGCGGGTGGCGGAGATGGCGCCGGAGGTGGTCATGGTGAAGGTGCGCATCGAGTCGGCGAACTTGGACAGGTCCCACTCGGCGGGGCCGTGGTACCAGTACAGGTTGTCGGCCTGCTGGCCGTTGCCGGTGACCGAGGAGACCACGCGGGCCCAGCGGTCGACGCTGTCGAAGATCACGGCGTAGGGCAGGTAGCGGGAGAACAGCTCCACCCGCTGGGCCTGGGGGATCTCGCCGTTGAGGGAGCCCTCGGCGAGATAGCGGCGGAAGCCGAGGGTGTGGGCCAGGGCCGCGGAGCCCTTGGCGGTCTTGGCGGGCATGTACTGGCCGCCGGCCGCCAGGGCCGCGCCGCCGATGATCAGCGCCAGGCCGAGCAGGCCGTACGTGGTGAACCAGGCCAGTGCCACCGTGCCGAGGACTCCGGCGGCCATCAGCACCACGCCCAGCGTCGTCCAGCGGGTGCGGACGCCGTCGGGGCGGCGGGCGAACCAGCCCTGGGTGACCACGTCGCGGTAGAGGGCGTCGCGGACCTTGCCGAGCTTGCCGGCGAAGGAGCCCCGGAGCTGGGAGAGCAGGACGGCGTCGCGGCCGTCGAAGACGGCGTCGTACAGCGCCCGCTCGTACGGCAGCAGCGAGTTGACCGGCGCGCTGGGCATCCGGACCAGCATCCAGTCCGGAGTGTCGTAGGTCTGCCGGGGCTGCTCGTCGATGCGCAGGTAACCCCGGACGGCCAGGTCCACGATCGTGGCGGTCACGTCGATCACGTCGGCCTGCTCGTCCATGAGCGTGCCGATCTGGCCGGGGCGCACGCCGTCCGGCGGGGCGAAGTGGCCGTTCTCGATCGGGGTCAGCGCGCCGGACTCGTGGCCGACCACGCGGGCGTCGCGCCCCCGGGTCCAGTAGAGGAGGCCGACGCCGCCGAGCATCAGAATCAGCAGACCGGCCAGCGCGCCGCCGGTGAGGGCGTTGAGCGTGAAGGAGTTGGCGAGCTCGAAGCGGCGTTCCAGGACGGGGGCGCCGGTGGTGGCGCCCGCCGGGTAGCCGACGACGACGGTGAGGATCTCGCCCGCGCCGAGGTCCTGCTGCTCGAACTCGGCGACGGTGCCGTTGTGGTCCGGGGCGGCGACGGTGCAGGCGGTCGCCGAGGCCAGCACCCCTGCGAAGCAGGACAGGTTCTGCAGCTGGGCCGGGCCGGTCACCTTGACCGTGGCCTGCTCCACCGGGACCGACCAGCTGCCCACGGCGTACCAGCGCAGTTCCTGGATGTCGTTCAGCGGGGTCACCGCGCCGGTGACGTCGTACTCGAACGTGGCGGTGCCGGCGCCCTTCAGGGTGATCGCGCCGCCGCTCAGGGTGGCGTCGCCCTTGAGGCCGCTGACCTGGTAGAGCCGGTCGCTGGCGTCGTCGTAGCGGGTGCGGTCGACCAGCTGCCGGGTGGGCGGGGTCCCTTCGAAGGTGACGGTCTCCTTGACGTGAAGCACGCCGTTCTGCCGGAGCTGGAGCTCGACCTGGTCGTTCTTCACCACGCCGGCGGCGGAGGAGGTGTCCGCCGTGCCGGCCGCGAGGGCCGGGGACGCGCCGAGGGCCATCACGAGGGTGGCCGTCGCGGCCAGGCTACCGGCCGCCCTGTGTAGGAAAGATCCCGCCATGGGTCGGGAGCCTATCGACAACCGCCGCACCCGATGACGGCTAGTCATGATTTTTAAGTCGATGAGATGGCATATGGGGATATTCGGTAGATTGCCGCCCGGTGATCCAGTCTTTGGAGAGGCGGCCCCCCATGCGCCCACGCGGATCGAGCTCTCTGGCATTCGGCGCCTTCGGCGTGCTCGCGACGACCTTCGCCGTGGTCGTCGTGGTCGCCGCCCTGGCGGGCGGGGACGATGCGGAGACCCCGGCCGGTCCCGGGGCGGGCCCGGTGGCGACGGAGCAGCCCGGTCCGGCCTCCGACGGGGGCGCCGGGATCGCCCCGCCGTCCTACCGGCCGCCGCAGAAGCTGGAACTCGGCTCGCTGGGCGAGCCGGGCGGCGCCGCGGAGATCGTGCTGGCCTCCAGCAGCACCATGAGGGTGGACCTGCGCTCCATGAGCCGCTCCCAGACCGGAGTGCGGCTCAAGCGCAACCCGCTGTACGGCACCGGCGTGATGCGCCCCACCAGCTGCCGGGCCCCCCGGCCCTCGACCCAGCCCCGTGCCATGCAGGCCTACCTCAACGCGGTGACCGGCTGCCTGGACCGGGCCTGGTCGGCGAAGTTCTCCCAGGCCGGAGCGGTCTTCCTGGCGCCCCGCCGGGTCTTCTGGGCACGCCCCGGACGCGGCCCCTGCGGGAGCTACCCGGCCTCCGGCGCCGCCGCCTACTACTGCCCGTCCAACCGGGGCATGTACATCGGCCTGACCCATGTGATCCAGCAGAGCGGCCAGACCGACCCCGCCCGCAACCACGTGCCCTACCTGGCGGTGCTCGCCCATGAGTACGGCCACCACGTGCAGACCATGGCGGGCATCGGCGGCGCCTGGTGGTGGGAGGTCTCCGAGCGGTCGAAGGCCGCCCAGGACGCGCACTCGCGCCGGGCGGAGCTGCAGGCCCAGTGCTTCTCGGGGACCTTCATCCGGACCGTGCGGGTCCCGCTCGGCGTCACCGCGGCGCGCTGGCAGGCCGTGCTGGAGCAGGACTACCGGCGCGGCGACGACCAGAACGGGCTGGGCAAGCGCGACCACGGCAACGGGCAGAACTTCGCGGCCTGGCTGGACCACGGCTGGAAGTACGCCCGGCCGGGTTACTGCAACACCTGGAGCGCGCCCGCCTCGCACGTCAGCTGACCGGCGCCGTCCCGCAGGCACTGCACGGCGGCGCCGCGGAGCTCGCGGGGCTCGCGGTCGCCGGCCCGCTCCCGGGGGTCGCCCGCCTGGGCGAGGGCGGTGAGGAGCACGATCGAGGCCCAGAGCACCAGGGCGCCGACGGTCAGCTCCAGGACGAGGCCCGGCCAGCCGGTCTTCGCGCGCGGAGTCCCGGTATGGCGGGTTCCGGGGCGACGCGGCCCGGCGCGGTGCGCTCCGGCGCGGTGCGCCCGGCCCAGGGCGGCGAAGCCGAGGGCGACGGAGGCGAGCGTGAGGGCGGCCGAGGCGAGCGGGTCGAGGGGAAGGATCCCGGCGAGGACGGCGACCCCGCCCGTGGCGAGCGACGCCAGGCCGAGGATGTTCTTCGGCCGGGAGCGCCGGGCCGCGCAACCGTGGCGGGCGGGATAGGGACGGGAGCCTGACGGCAGGCCGTACGCGAAAGTCATGCGCCTCTCCTCCTGTCCGGGGGGTGGAGTACCAGACTGTTGACGGCTTGATACCCAGGAGGGTTGTCGTTCTCCAGCGAATGAATCGGCGCTTGATGGACCGTCCTTGAGGGTTTGACCCCATATAGAGGGATATACCTGGACGGCCGATTGATAAGTTTTTCCATCTCGTGATTTCTGTGGCCGCTTGCCCGTGCCCGAATAGAATTACCACTGCTCACGACGGTCTCTCCGGGTGGCGGCAGGGGGGCGGCCGCCCGGGACGGGCGCGCGGCGCACACGCCGGGCGTGCCACGGGGCCGTCATTTGTGTCGGCGGTCGAGAATGCTCCGAGGTGGCATGCGCGCTCCTGCTGAAAAACGACGTCCCTTCTCCCCCTCTGTCGTTCTTTTGGTGATTTCGTGCCTTATTTCAGGTTGTGGCGGAATGGGCGGGGCCGTACCGGTGAGCGAGGCCGCGGTACGGCCGGCGACGCCGGACCACCAGGCCGCGCCGTCGAGGACGGTCCCCGGGGCCGAGGCTCCGGGGGTGACGCCCGCGGGCAGGGCTCCGGTGGTCATGATCATCGGGGACAGCTTCACCGTCGGGTCGGGCCCCGTCACGCGCTGGCAGAGCTACGCCGCGCAGGCCGCCCGCGAGCTGGACTGGCAGCTGATCACCGCGGGGGCGGGCGGGACCGGCTTCGTCAACCCGGGCCGGGTGGACCGGACCTTCGAGGACTCCTTCGCCGACGAGCTCGCCTGGCGCCCGGCGCCCGACCTGCTGATCGTCTCCGGCGGTCACAACGACCGCGGCACCCCGCCGGGCGAGGTCCACGAGGCCGCCGCGCGGCTGCTGGACATGGCCCGCGGGCACTGGCCGGCCACCAGGGTCCTGGTGATCGGACCCCTGTGGATGGGGGCCGCGCCCCCGTGGGCCTACGACGTGCGGGACGCCCTCGAACACGCCGCCGGGGAGGCGGGCGTGACCTTCCTCGACCCGCTCGGCCGGGACTGGGGGCCGGGCACGACCCTTCCCGACGGCGTGCACCCCACCCTCGAAGGGCACGTCCACATCGGGCGCTGGCTGGTCGCCGCCCTGCGCGAGAACGGCGTGCACGTCGCCCCCTGATCCGGCCCGCACGCCACCGGCACCCGTCACGGCCACGGTCACCACCGGGGTCCGGTCCGGTGCGTGTCACAGTCACCGGGGCTGCGTCGTCTGGTCGGGTGAGGCATGCTCTGGACCGGGGAGAGGCGGCGCGGTGGCGGAACTGGCGGACTTCGAGGAGCAGCGGGGACGGCTCTGGGGCATCGCGTACCGGATCACCGGGTCGGTGATGGACGCGGACGACGCCGTCCAGGAGGCATGGCTGCGCTGGCAGTCGCTGCCCGCGGGCGAGGCGGACAACCCGCAGGCATACCTGACCCGGGTCGTGAGCCGCATCTGTTACGACCGGCTCGGCTCCGCCCGGGCGCGGCGCGAGGTGTACGTCGGGCCCTGGCTGCCCGAGCCGCTGGTCACCGACGACGTCTCCCCCGAGGACCGGGTCACCGTGGACGAGTCCGTGGCGATGGCGCTGCTGACCGTGCTGGAGCGGCTCACGCCCGCCGAGCGCACCGCGTTCATCCTGCACGACGTCTTCGCGGTGCCGTTCCCCGAGATCGCCGGCGTGGTGGGCAGAAGCCCGGACTCCGTACGGCAGCTGGCGTCACGGGCACGCAAGCGGGTGCGCGCCGAGGCCCCGCACCGGCCGATCGACCTGGCCGAGCACCGCAGGGTCGTCGAGGCGTTCGTCGGGGCCGTCACGGGCGGTGACTTCGAGAACCTGCTGAGCGTGCTCGATCCCGATGTCGTGTGGCGGTCGGACGGCGGTGGCAAGGTGATCGCGGCCCGCGTGCCCGTCACCGGCGCCGAGCGCGTCGCCGGCCTGGTCCGGCGCTTCGCGCGCGGGTTCGACCCGGACAGCACGCGGATCGCGGTCCGGGAGGTCAACGGCGCGCCCGGTCTGGTCGTCGCCGACGCCGCGCGGAGGTGGAAGAGCGTGCTCGCGTTCACCGTCACCGGCGGCCGGCTCGTGGAGGTCATCATGATCGCCAATCCGGACAAGCTGCGGCACGTGGCGGTCCCGGACCCCTGGCCGCGGACCTCTCCGGGAGGGTGACCCGGGTCACCGTCACAGTCCGGCGGGCTGCGTCGTCTGGAGGGCATGACCACGGAGAACTCCCATCCCGCCCGGCAGAGGATCGTCGTCCTCGGAGGCGGTTACGCCGGGCTCGCGGCGGCGCTGCGCCTCGCGCCGCACCACCGCGTGACGCTCGCCGACCCGCGCGCCCACTTCGTCGAACGCGTCCGGCTGCACGAACTGGCGGCCGGTAGCCGGGCGTCCGTGGGGCACGCGTACGAGACCCTGCTCGCCGGGACGGGCGTCACGCACGTACGCGCCCGGGCCGTGGGCATCGATCTGGCCGCGCGGCGGGTCCGCCTCGACCACGGCGGGGGGACGGACGGCCCCGGCGGCGGGACGGACGGCCCCGGCGGCGGGACGGACGATCACGTGACCGCCGGGACGGAGGTCGAGTACGACCGGCTGGTGTACGCCCTCGGCAGCCGCACCGCGAGCCCGGGCGGGGCACGTGTGTACACCGCCGAGACCGCCGCCGGGCTCGCGGCGGCGCTGTCCGGCCGCCCCGGCGGGCTGGCCGTGGTCGGCGGCGGCCTGACGGGGATCGAGATGGCCGCCGAACTCGCCGAAGCGCACCCGGAGTGGCGGATACGGCTGTTGACCGCGGGACGAGTCGGCCCCGACCTCTCCGGGAGGGGACGGGCGCACGTGCGGGCGGCGCTGGCGCGGCTGGGCGTGCGCGTCGAGGAGGGCACGGCCGTGGAGTCGCCCGACGCGATCGACGCCGACGTCGTGGTGTGGGCGTCGGCGATGGCGGCCAACACCGGGCTCGCGGCGGAGGCGGGCCTGGAACTGGACGCATCGGGGCGCGTCCGTGTCGACGAGGCGCTGCGGTCGGTCTCCCATCCGGAGGTCGTCGTGGCCGGTGACGCGTGCGCCGGGCTGCGGATGGCGTGCGCGACCGCGATGCCGACCGGGTCCCAGGCCGCCGGGACGCTGCTGCGCGAGGCGCGCGGCGACCGGCCGGGACCGCTGCGGTTCCGGTACTGGCTCAAGTGCGTCAGCCTCGGCCGCGGGGACGGGTTGATCCAGGTCCTGAGCCGCGAGGACGAGCCGCGGGATCTCGTGCTGACGGGACGGGCGGCGGCGTGGGTGAAGGAGCAGGTGGTGCGTTCCACCGTCCGCACGTTGCGCTTCGGCGCCCGCCACCCGGCCGCCATCGGCCGTGTGCCGGGCCTCACCTGAGCCCGGCGGGCGGCCCGGACCGGGCCGCCCGCCGTACCGGCCTCAGGAGATGCCTCAGGAGATGACGGGTGCGGGCGGGGCGCCCGTGCCGGTCCAGGAGGCGATGAAGCCGAAGGTGGTCGAGCCGCCGGCCGGGACGGAGCCGTTCCAGGCGGCGTTGGAGAAGGTGAAGGCGGTGCCCAAGCTGCTCAGGGTCGAGCTCCAGTTCTGGGTGATCCGCACGCTCTCCGGGTAGGTCAGCGTGACCCGCCACGAGGTGACGGGACCGGCGCAGGTGATCTTGACTTCGCCCTGGAAGCCGCCCGGCCAGGAGTTGACCACCCGGTAGGCCGGCGTGCAGCCGGTGCCGGAGCCCGCGGTGGTGGTGAAGGTGGTGCTCTCGGAGTTCGCGGAGGTGTTGCCGGCGGCGTCGCGGGCGACGACGTGGACGGTGTAGGCGGTCTCCGGGGTCAGCCCGGTCAGGGTGACGGAGTTCGTGGCCGAGGAGCCGAGCTTGGTGGCGCCCCGGTAGACGTCATAGCCGGTGACGGCGCGGTTGTCGGTGGAGGCCGTCCAGGTCAGGGTGGCCCCGGTGGCGGTGACCGCCGAGGCGGCCGGCTTGCCCGGCGTGGAGGGCGGCGTGGTGTCGTCCGGCGTGGTCCCGCCCGCCAGGGCGTCGTGGACGGCGGTGTAGGCGGGTTTCCTGCCGTAGTTCTCGTCGTAGATCAGGGCCGCGCCCTGGCCGGAGAAGGTGTCGGGGACCCAGGAGTACTTGTCGGTGAAGCCCCAGATCGTGATGCCGGTGCACCGCGTCACCGCCAGGCAGGCTTTGACCATGTTCGTGTAGTAGGTGGCCTGGGTGGCGTCCTTGGTCGCGTCCCTGGGCATCTGCATCCGGATGTCGATCTCGGTGATCCGGACGTTCACCCCGAGGTCGGCGAAGCGCTGGATGTTCTCCTGGACCTGGCCGGGGAAGCCGTACTGGATGGCCAGGTGGCTCTGCAGGCCCACGCAGTCGATCGGCACGCCCTGCGCCTTCAACGTCCTGACCAGGTTGTACATGGCGGTGCTCTTGGCGTTGATCCCCTCGACGTTGTAGTCGTTGATGCAGAGCTCGGCGTCGGGGTCGGCCGCGCGGGCGTACCGGAAGGCGTCGGCGATGTAGCTGTCGCCCAGCTTCTGGTACCAGAACGAGTTCCGCATGCTGCCGTTTTCTTCGAAGACCTCGTTCACCACGTCCCAGGACTTCAGGACGGGGTTGCTCGCGTAGCGCCCGGCGACCCTGGCGATGTGGTTCTGCATCGCCGAGCGCATGGCGTCGGCGCCGAGGTTCTGCACCCAGCTCGGCGTCTGGCTGTGCCAGACCAGCGTGTGGCCGTGCACCTGCTGGTCGTTCGCCTCGGCGAAGGCCATGATCTGGTCGGCCCCGCTGAAGGTGAACTGGTTCTGGCTGGGCTCGGTGGCGTCCCACTTCATCGCGTTCTCGGCGGTGATCTGGTTGAACTCCGAGGCGGCGATGGTGCGGTAGGCGCTCTCGTTGGCCAGGGGTGAGGTCGCCACGGCGGTGCCGATGAACTTGCCGCGCGCCTCGGCGTGCGCGCGCAGGGTGTCCGAGGCGTGGGCCGGTACGGCGGGCAGCAGGACCGTCGCGACCGGCAGGACGGTGAGCGCCCCGGTCAGGAGCGCTCTGCGGAGTCTGGACATGGGGTCCCTTCCTGAGACAGAAATGTTCGGCTGTAGACAGAAACTTTCGGAAACCGGCCGAGGGGAGGGGGTACGGCGCGGGCCGCACCCCCTCGGGACTAGGAGACGACGGGCGCGGGCGGGGCGCCCGTGCCGGTCCAGGAGGCGATGAAGCCGAAGGTGGTCGAGCCGCCGGCCGGGACGGAGCCGTTCCAGGCGGCGTTGGAGAAGGTGAAGGCGGTGCCGGAGGCCGACAGGGCCGAGCTCCAGTTCTGCGTGACCTTCACGCCCGCCGGGTAGGTCAGCGTGGTCTTCCACGAGGTCACGGCGGCGGCGCACGTGACCGTGACCTCGCCCTGGAAGCCGCCCGGCCAGGAGTTGACCAGCTTGTAGGCGGCCGCGCAGTCGCTCGGCGGGGTCGAGGTGGTCGTGAACGAGGCGGTCTCGGAGGCGGCGGAGACGTTCCCGGCGGCGTCGCGGGCGACGACGTGCACGGTGTAGGCCGTCTCCGGGCTCAGGCCGGTCAGGGCGAGCGAGTTCGTGACCGAGGAACCGAGCTTGGTGGCGCCCCGGTACACGTCGTAACCGGCGACGGACCGGTTGTCGGTGGAGGCGGTCCAGGTCAGGGTGGCCCCGGTCGAGGTGACGGCGGAGGCGGCGGGCTTGCCGGGCCGGGTGGGCGCCTCGGTGTCCGGGTCGCCGCCCCCGCCGTAGATCTTGGCCTCGACGGCGGTCTGCGCGATGCCGTTGGGACCGTTGAACAGGCGCTGCCCCCAGGTGGTCAGCGCGTTCACGTTGAAGTTGGTGACCTGGTCGAGATACTCGACGCCGCCGCCGTTGCCGCTCCAGGACCAGCCGAAGTAGCCCAGGCCCCGCGCCTGCGCCTGGGCCATGATCGTGTCCTCGTCGGGGTCGCCGTCGGAGTGGTTGAACCCGAATTCGCCGATGACCAGGGGCAGCCCGGCGGTCTGGAACGCCTGGAGGTAGTCGGTGACCTCGGCCGCGGTGTCGAACACGCCGTACATGTGGATCGAGAAGATCGTGTTGCGGTCCGGGTCGGCGGCGAAGACGGTCTTGGCGTTGTCCCGCATGGCGAAGCGCCAGTCCTGGCCCCAGTTGGGGGCGTCGACCATGAGCGCGTGGTCGAACCCGGCCTCCCGCATGCGCTTGATCGCGCCTGCGGTGGCCGTGGTCCAGTCCGGGGTGACGGCGTTGTTGCCGATCGGCTCGTTGCCGATGTTGACGATGACGTAGTCTTCCTGGCCCTCCAGCGCGCTCTTCACGCTGATCCAGTAGTTCACGGCCTGGTCGAGGGTGTAGGCGCCGCTCTGTTCGCCGTACCCGGTGGTGTCGTGGTTCTCCAGCACGCAGATGAGCTTGTTCTGCTTGCACAGCGAGACGACGTTCGCCACGTCGGCGGCGCTGTTGGCGGTCCACCGGCCACCGCTGAGCACCACGCGTACGGCGTTGGCGCCCAGGGACTTGATCCCGGCGAAGGAGCTCGTCTGGGACGGGTACCAGGTGTGCGCGTGGGAGGTGCCGCGCATGACGAGCGGTGTGCCGTCGGCCTCGACGATCTTCGCGTCGCTCACGTGGATGCCGGTGTCGGCGTGGGCGGGGGATGCCGCGACGAAGACCGAGGCGACGGTCGCGGCGAGCGCCGCGATGGTGAGTCGTGCTCTCATGACCTACCTCAGGAGGGAGCCTTCAGGGAGGGGGCCCGGCCGGGCGGAGGGGTCCGCTACGCCCGGCCGGGGCTTGTGGGGTGTTCTCTGGGAGAGGGTGTTTCTGGGAGAGGGTGTTTCCCGGGGTGTTCCTCAGCGGGGCGTCAGCTCGCGGTGCAGGTCACCGTCGGGACGGCGTTGGTGCCGCTCTGGCTCGCGGTGAAGCCGAACGACGCCGACGCGTTCGGGGCCAGACCGCCGTTCCAGGCGACGTTCCTGACGGAGACGTCGGCGCCGGTCTGGGTGTGCGCGCCGTTCCAGAGCTGGCTGATCACCTGGCCGTTCGCGAACTTCCAGGTGACGGTCCAGCCCTTGACGGCGGAACTGCCCTGGTTGGTGACGGTGACGTCGCCCTGGAAGGCGCCCTGCCAGGAGTTGGTCACCTTGTAGACGGCCGAGCAGCCGCCGGGTGGGGCGTCGGTCGTGGTGAACGAGGTGCTCTCCGACGCCTCGGAGGAGTTGCCCGCGGCGTCCCGGGCCACCACGTGCACGGTGTACGGCGTCGCGGGGGACAGCCCGGTCAGGTCGAAGGAGGTCCCGGAGGCGGTTCCCACCTTCGCGGAGCCCCGGTAGACGTCGTAACCGGTGACGCCCACGTTGTCGGTGGAGGCCGTCCAGGTCAGCCGGGCGGTGCTGCCGGTGATCGCGGAGACGGCGGGCTTGCCGGGCTTCGAGGGCGCGATCTCGTCGTCCTCGGGCGGCGGCTCGTCGCCGGGCGGGTTGCCCCAGATCTTGGTGCTCCCGGAGTAGACCGTGATGTTGTCCACCCGCACCGGGGTCGAGCCCGGCGTGGTGGACACGCCCTTGTACGACCAGTCGTTGGACGGGTCCCAGGTCCCGGAGCTGGCGATGCGGAACTGGACCTCGCGCCGGTGCTGCGACTGGCCGGCGGGGGAGATCGAGGTGCCGGAGCAGTTGATCGTGACGTAGTAGGTCTTGCCGGACAGCAGGGTCGGGCCGGTCGGGGCCGAGCACTGGTTGTAGGCGGACGAGACCGTGATCTGGCTCGCGGCGGTGTCGCCGTCGAGGGTGAAGTAGTAGCGGAAGGAGCCGTCGGTCAGGTTCCGCGCGGGCCAGGCGGACTGGTTGCGGACGATCGCCTTGATCTCGGTGAAGGTGCTCCCGGCGGCGTTCACCCCGGCCTCGATGAAGATCTCGGGGCCGTCGGGGGTCTCCTCGACGGGGAAGTTCGCCGCCGGGGTCCCGCCGTACTCCTTGTAGAGGCGGGCCAGCGCGCCGGTGAAGCCCGCGTTGTAGTCGGTGGCGACCTCGTTCATCACGTAGTCGTCGCGCTTGTCGGTGTAGGCGTCGTCGGGCGAGGGCGGGCCGCCGACGAGCGCGCCGTACAGGGTGTGCCGGGTCTCGACCGGGTTGGTGAGCTGGTCGGTCCAGGAGCCGTGCGCGGTGCGGTGGTGCGGGTTCTTCGGCGGGTTGGCGCCGAAGCCGACCACGTAGGAGGAGTTGCGGGGGTTGTCGCCGAGGGCGTAGTCGATCTGCCGCTTCGCGAAGTCGTGATATCTCGTCTTACGGGTGGTGTCGGTGATCGAGTCGGCGTGCACGAGCGCCGCGAACGAGGTGTTGGCCGCATAGCGCAGCGACCCCCACCGGTCGAGTACGGCCTGCCCGCCCGGCGAGTAGTTCACCCGCTGCCCGTTGACCCCGACCGTCCAGTAGTCCAGCCACCGGTTGGCGTCGTCGAGGTAGCGCTGCTTGCCGGTGAGCTTGTGCAGCAGCACGTAGGCGCCGTAGGACTTGTCGTCCCAGGCGATCGTCCACTTGTAGGACCTGGTCGTGGACTGCGGCTCGGTGCCGAGGGTGTCGTAGTACGACTCGGCCTTGGTCAGGTAGGACGCCTCGCCGGTGGCCCGGTGCAGCCAGATCGCGCCCCAGACCAGCTCGTCGTTGTAGCCGCTCCAGGAGTTGTAGTAGCCCTGGGCGTCGGTGATGCACTCGCTGTACTTCTTCCGCACGGTGTCGGCGAAGGTGTAGAGCTCCCGCGCGTGCTTCACCAGCGTGTCAGCATAAGTCGGATTTGTCGGGCGGAAGACGATCGACGAGGCCGCCATCGCCGCCGCCGTCTCACCGGCCAGGTCCGACCCGCCGCAGGTGGCGTCGATCTTGTAGGCGGGCCGGTCCATCGGCATCGCCTCGGCCGGGCCCCACCAGGCGTGGTCCCGGCCGCCGTGGCCGACCTGCCCGTAGAGCACGTTCGGCGAGGGGTGCGCCTTGATGAAGTAGTCGTTGACGAACTTCAGGTTGTTCAGCAGGTGGGTGAGCTGGCCCGAGTCGGCGTAGGCGTCGCGGTACTCCACCGCGCCCCAGGCCAGCACGGTCGTGGTGAAGGCCATCGGCAGGCCGAACTTCACGTGGTCGCCCGCGTCGTACCAGCCGCCGGTCAGGTCGAGCCCGGCGTCCTTGCCGTCGTCGAGGGCCGAGTCGCCGCGCCAGGAGACGCGGTTCCAGCTCGGCAGCTTCCCGGACTGCTGGGCCTCGTAGAACCAGATGGACTTCTGCAGCGCCTCGCCGTAGTTGAACGTCGCCGCCGCGGAGGCGGAGGGGCCGGAGGCGGCGGAGGCGACGGCGGGCGCCGGGACGGCCGTCAGGGCCGTCAGGGCGAGCACCGCCAGGGGTTTCTTCATCGGGGGTGCCTCTCGGGGAGTAGGACGTGCCTCTCGTGGAGAAGGGTGGTGCCCGGGGCGCGGCGGCAGGTCAGGGGTACCGCCGTGCCCCGGGGTCTCGCGGGCCGGTCAGGTCAGGGGAAGAGCCGGCCGTACTCGGCCAGGGCCACGGCCACGTCGACCTGGGCCCAGAACCGGTGGAAGGTGAAGGTCGGCGCGGGGCCGGTGCCCTTCAGGTAGGCGTCCACCTTCGGCCAGTCCGGGTCGTTCTTGTAGAAGGACCGGATGGACAGGAAGGTGGAGTTGCTGTCGATCACGTCGCCGTTGGGCATCTTGCCGGTCCAGCCGGCCGGGACGTAGACCGGGTCGTCGAGGCGGTTGTAGTCGGCCTTCGTCTCGGTGGTCGAGACGCCCTTGGGGTCCTGGTTGTTCTTCCACATGCCGTCGAGCAGACCCTTGGCGACGTCGCGCGCCTTGGTGTCGCCGGACTTGGCCGCGTAGTACATCAGGACCTTGGCGTAGGAGCCGGCCACGCCCACGTCGGTGGTGTAGTCGCGGATGCTGACGTGCAGGTTCGCGTTGGAGCCGGGGCTGGCCGGGTTCCAGGTGTCGGGCTGGCCGGTCCACACCAGCGTCGAGGGGATCTGGTAGGTCCCGTCGGCGTTGATCGTGGTGTTGTCGGTGGCCCACTTGACCCACTTGTCCAGCACGACCTTGGCGTCGGCGTTGCCGGTGGCGTAGTACAGCTCCGCCACGCGCTCCATCGACCAGGCCTGGAAGCCGAACCACTGGTTGGACGGCGGGTCGTGGTAGACCGGCTGCCAGTCGTAGGCCATGCCGTAGAAGGTCGGCAGGTTCGACGGCGGGGCGGCGTAGTGGCCCTGCCAGCTGTTGGTCGCGCCGCCGGCGATCGCGCCCTCGGTCGACTGCAGCCAGCGGTAGAACTCCAGCTGCCGCTTCAGGCTGGTGCTCCAGTCCTGTACGGCGGTCGCCCCCTTGGGCTTGAGCGCGTCCACGCTGGACAGCACCCAGGCGGCCATCGGGTTCTGGTAACCGGAGTGGTTGTGGCTGGAGCCGATCCGCCAGGCCCAGCCCGCGGAGGTGTCGATCGCGCCGCCCCAGGCGTAGTACCAGCTCAGCAGGTAGGCGGAGCTGTCCTTGCCGGTGCCGGCCGGGCAGGAGGTGCTGGTGCAGCCCTGCTTCTTGAAGTACTTGTCGTACATCGCGTAGCGCAGGTAGTCGCCCATCTTCGCGGCCTTGCCGACCGTGGCGGAGATCTGCGACTCCTTGCCCTGCTCCTTGGCCCAGGTGTGCGCCCAGTAGGCGACCTGGACGGCTCGGGCGTCGGCGTCGGGGGCGTTGGTGTACTTCCACTGCTTGGCGTAGGAGGAGTCACCGGTGAACAGGTCCAGGAACCCGTTCCTGCCGCCGTGCTTGAAGGTGTCGCAGGACGGCTGCGGGATGGTCTCGAAGACCGACTCCTCGGGGCCGCGCTGGTAGGTGTTGATGTAGGCGGGCCTGGTCGTGCCGTCGCCGCAGCGGCCGAAGCCGTAGGTGTTGTCGACGTCGAGCAGCCAGTGCATGCCGTACACGTCGCTGGTGCCGTAGGCGGTCTTCAGCTCGTTGGCGATCGGGTCCACGCCGACGCTGACGCCGCCGTCCAGCTTGGACGGGTACTGCTTGATGTCGTCCCACTCGCCGGCGTAGGTCGCGGGCTTGGAGGGGTTGTAGAAGGAGTTCGTCGGCTGGTCGGCCGTGGCCGGGATGATGTACTTCTCCATCGACGCCCAGGCGTCGTTGAACTTGCTCCAGTCGCCGGTCACCTTGCCGTAGGCCGCCTCCAGCCACAGGTAGTAGCTGTAGGCCTCGGAGGTGGTCTCGTGCCCGTGGTCCGGGGCCTCGACCAGGAACGTCTCGACCGAGTGGTACGGCACGCCCTCGGGGGAGAAGTAGCCGTTGGCCGGGTCCTTGATCTTGTTGTACATCGTGGTGAAGCGCTTGACGTACTCGTTGTCGCCGCCGGGGGTGTCGTTGTCGACCTCGGTGGCGGTGGACTTCGCGGCGGTGTGCCCGGTGGCGGTGGCGGTGAACTCGGCGCTGCCGGAGGTCGTGTCGGCGTCCTCGGCGGCCTTGATCTTCACCGTCTGGGCGGTGTTCCAGTCGGCCGGGGTGAAGGTCAGCGAGGCGCCGGTGTCCACCGTCAGATCGGCGTCACCGCTGCTGCGCGCGGTCGTCACGGTGACGTTCGCCGCCGGGGCCTTGGAGAGCTTGACCGACAGGTTCGCGTCGCCGCCCTCGGGCACGGCGAGCGTGGCGGGGGTGACGACCACGGCGGGCGTGGTGTCGGTCTTCACGCTGATCCCGACCGGCTCGGAGGTCTTCGTCAGGCCCTTGTCGTCGGTGGCCCTGGCGGTGATCGAGTAGTCGCCCGCCGCCACGCCGGTCCAGTTGTAGGAGTACGGCGCGCTGGTGTCGGTGCCCAGCGGCGTGCTGCCGTTGAAGAACTCGACCTTGGCCACCGTGCCGTCGGCGTCGGCCGCGTCGGCGGTGATCTCCACCGTGGCGGGCGCGGTGAAGGACGCCCCCGCGACCGGCTTGGTGATCTTGACGCTGGGGGCCTGGTTGCCCGGGTCGCCGCCGCAGGTCTGTCCGTTGATCGTGAAGGCGGCCGGCTTGGGGTTGCTCCCGGACCAGCTGCCGTTGAAGCCGATGCCGACCGAGCCGCCGGTGGGGATCCGGCGGTTCCAGTCGAGGTTCTTGGCGGTGACGGAGGCTCCGGTCTGCGCCCAGGTCGCGCTCCAGCCCTGGACCACCTTCTGGGTGGTGGTCGGGAAGTCGAAGCCGAGGGTCCAGCCGTCCAGCGGGTCGCCCAGGTTCTTGATGGTCACGTTGGCGGTGAATCCGCCCTGCCAGTCGTTCGTCGAGTAGACGACGTCACAGGAGACGGCCGCGTGCGCGGGGGAGGCGGCGAGAGCGGTGAACATCCCGGACGTCAGGCTGAGCAGCGCCAGCGCGGCGACGCGCCTCCGCCTCTTCGTCCGTGGGAGCGCTCCCGCTCTCATGGGGTACGGATGCATGTGAAAAGATCCTCCAGGGGTGACCCGTTGCGATTCCGCTGGTAGAGGCATCGCGTTAGATCAAGCAAGGATGAAGGGCTGTGGGAGCGCTCCCAAAAGAGGATTCTGGAGAGTGCCGGGCGGATGTCAATGGCATGAGTTCCCGGTTACGCGGGGGTTTCCCTCCGGTGCCGGTCAGGCGGTTGCGACCGGCACGGCGGTTTTCCGGAATCTGAAACTTTCAGGCGGGGCGGCGCTTCCAGGGCCGGGGACCGCCGGGGAGACGGGGTCCACGAGAGCCGGCAGCCTCTGGGAACCGGGGCTTTCGAGAGGCTGGGGCGCCCGCTTCCCGGGGGCTTCCGAACGTCCCGGAGCTTCGCCGGGACTCAGCGCAGGGGCGGGCTGGCGAGCTCGGCGCGGCCCAGGGCCAGCTCCGGCCACCACTCCCCGCCGCCCGGGGGCTCCGTGCCGTAGACCGGGTCCTCGGGGCCGTCGGTGCCGCGCGTGCACGTCCCGTTCGAGTGGCCGGGCATGGAGATCCACAGGTAGGCGTCCACCAGCTCGGAGTCCGTCGACGTGGTCGGCCGGAGGCCGACGCCGCGCCCGGGAGGGTTGCACCAGGTCTGCGGCTTGGCGTACTCCTTGTCCGGCACCCACTCGCCCTGTCCGTTGCGGCTGGTGTCGATCACGAAGTGCGGGAGCGCGGACGGGTCGTCCGGCGCCGCCGCGATCTCCGCGTCGAGGCAGTCCTCCGTCCCCTCCGTCACCTGGACGTGGACGCATCTGGCGAGCCGGCCGCCGTAGTCGACGAGTCCCGCCGTGGGCTGGTAGCCGCTGGCGTTGAGGAAGAAACCGTCCGCCTCGGTGACCCCCGCCCTGACGAGCCGGTGCGCCATCTCCTCCAGGCTGGGCCACTTCTCGAAGCTGCCGTCGAGGTAGACCGCGGTGCGGGGCAGCGCGCCGAGCTTGCCGACGGCGTAGGAGAGGTTGCCGAACCGGTCCTCGGCGCCCGTGGGGCCTCCCAGGTCGCACTCGGCGGTCCCCGGGACGTTCACGAGGCTCTGCGGCTCCAGGATCACCACGGCCCGCGCGTCGCCGATCCCCTCGGCGACCTGGTCGATCCAGGAGCGGTAGGAGGCGGGATCCGTCGCGCCTCCGGCCGGCCCGGGCGGGCGGCAGTCCTTGAACGGCATGTTGTAGGTGACGAAGACCGGGACGGAGTTCTCCTTCGCGGCGAGCTTCACGGTCGCGGAGACGGTACGGCGGGCCTTGTCGGCGGGGCCCTTCAGCCAGATGGCCTGGGGGGTCTCGGCCAGGGCGGTCATCAGCTCCGCGTCCTTCGCCCGCCCGGCCGCGGCCCAGAGCTTCGCCTGCCGGGCGGCGTCGCCGTCCGGTTGGGCGAAGAGGCGGACGCCTCCCTCGTCGAGGGGGTTGGGGCCCGAGGCGCTCAACGGCGGGGTCGAGGCGGAGGGGGACGGCGGGGCGGCGACGGGCTCGCTCGCCTGCGCCGCCGTACCCGAGGGGACGGGGGACGACACGGACGGGGCGGCGTCCCCCGCGGAGCCGGACTGCAGCGCGATGACGACCGCGACCGTCGCGGCCACGGCGCCCGTCACGGCCCCCGCGCTCACCCAGGGGCGGCGGCGGCCGAACGTCGTGAGGGCGCGCCCGAGGGTGGGTTCGCGGTCTCTTCCGGCGCCCGCGGTCCCGCCGGTCCGGGCCTCCTGGCCGGCGGCCGCCGCGTTCGGGAGGGTCACGTGCCCGCCCGCCGCGGCGGGCGCTCCCGGGCCCGTCGTCCCCGGGTTCACGGGACCCGGGGGAGGAACCGCGGGGCCCGCGCCGAGCCCGCCGGG
The DNA here is from genome assembly GCF_016863135.1 of Planobispora longispora. Lineage (GTDB taxonomy): Bacteria > Actinomycetota > Actinomycetes > Streptosporangiales > Streptosporangiaceae > Planobispora > Planobispora longispora. The sequence goes on along the minus strand of NZ_BOOH01000019.1, from coordinate 225,413 downwards.
GCCCACGGGGAGGGCCTCGGAGCCCGCGCTGAGCGCGTCGAGCAGGTTCTGCGGGGTCGGGCGGTCGGCGGGGTTCTTGGCGAGGGCGGCGGCGACGAGCGGGAGGAGGGGGCCGCGTATCCCGGTCAGGTCGGGCTCGTCGTGGGCGACCCGGTACAGGAGCGCCGGCACGGCCCCGGTGCCGAACGGGCCGTGCCCGGTGGCGGCGAAGACCATCACGCCGCCCCAGGCGAAGACGTCCGAGGCGGCGGTGATCGGCTCCCCCTTCACCTGCTCCGGCGACATGTATCCGGGGGTGCCCACCAGCACGCTGCTGACCTGGCTGCGGTTGTCGGCCAGCCGGGCCACGCCGAAGTCGATGACCCGCGGGCCGACCGGGGAGAGCAGCACGTTGGACGGCTTGAGGTCGCGGTGCACGATGCCCGCGCCGTGGATGGCCCGCAGGGCGACCGCGATGCTGACCGCCAGCCCGTCGAGACTGGAGCCGGTCAGCGGGCCGCCGGTCTGGACCGCCCGCTCCAGGCTGGGGCCGGGGACGAATTCCGTCACCAGGTAGGCCGGGTCCCCGTCCGCGTCGGCGGCGAGCACCGGCGCGGTGCAGAACCGGGCGACCCGCTGGGCGGCGGCGACCTCGCGGCGGAAGAGCCGGCGGAAGTCGGGGTCCTCGGTCAGGTGCCGGTGGAGCACCTTGACCGCCACCTGGGCGCCCGCCTCGTCACGGGCGAGATAGACCAGCCCCATGCCCCCCTGGCCCAGCCTGCCGAGAAGGGCGTAGGACCCCACCCGGCGCGGGTCGCCGTCCCGCAAAGCCTCCATGTTCCCCCCGTCGAAACTCGACAAGGATCATAAAGGACAGTCCATGGTCATATGTGAGGGTTTTTTCTGCTTCATCTAGCTTCCACCATCTTTATGATGGTCATATGGTGTTTATTCCGTGGGAATCTTGCCCATGACCATGAAAGACCTCGGCTGTGAGCGGTGGGTCCGGGCATGGAGGAGAGGCTCCCGGGAGTGAGGACAGACACGCGCGGCAAGTATTCTCGTATTGTCGGGAGTCCGGGGCTGTTTCCCCTTGATCGTCCCTGTACGTTGGCCTTAACCGGCCATCGCGCCTGTCGAACCACAACACCGTTCCCGCGGCCAGGCTCCTAGGGCAGGCGAACCATGACGAAGCTGTCTATCCAGGTCACTCACTACCGCACCTGCGTGGTCGTCTCGGTGGCCGGAGATCTGGACAAGGTCTCGGCTCCCCTCCTGGATCAGGCGTTCACGGACCTGCTGGCGGACGGTCACGTCCACATCATCGCCGACGTGTCGGAGCTCGAGTTCTGCGACTCCACCGGGGTCTGGCTGCTCCTGGCGGGGCTGCGCCGGACCTACGAGGCGGGCGGCTGGCTGCGCCTGGCGGGAGTCCGGGGCTTCCTCCAGCGGCTCCTGGAGCTCACCCGGCTCAGCGACGCCTTCCCCATCGACGCGACGCTCGACGATTCCCTGCGCCACGCGCCCGTCCGGCGCTCCGCCGGCCCCACCCCGCCCCCCACGGTCGCCTGACCCCGCACGCCCTGTCCGCTCCCGGTACGGCAGGCCGCCGCGGAGCGGAGCCGGCGGCTGCCGTACCGGCACGTGCCGGAGCGCGGGGTCAGCGCCTCAGGGCGCGCCCGACCTCCAGGAGCTGGCTGTTCAGGGCCGCCCGGAGCCGGTCGGAGAGAGCCCCCTCGCGGTAGCGGGTGGCGATCTTCTGCTGGACCCGGGCCAGGTCGCCGCCGCAGCAGACGCTCTCGGCCAGCACCTGCCGCAGGTCGAGGGCCACGTCCGGGCGGATCTCACCCGTCTTCTCCCCCTTGGCCAGCAGGGCGTTGAAGAGCCGGACGCTGCGGTCGAGGGTGGGCTCGGACGACCCCACGGTCTCCAGCAGGACCGTCGGCGTCGCCTCCGGCGTGGCCTCGGGCTCCGTGGCCCGCCGGCCCGTCGGCTCGTCGGACCGTTCCCGTTCCGGTCCGCCGGTGGGCGGCGCGCTGCCGACGCCCGGCCCGGGAGAGGGGGAGGTGGGAGCGGGGGAGCCGGACTCCGCCGTGGGCTGCGGGTGCGAGGTCGAGCCGGAGGCGACGGCGGAGGGGGGCCACCCGCCCGGGAGCCCGCCCGCGGGGAGCCAGAAGACGACGCCCGCGATGAGGGCCGCCACCGCCACCGACCCGGCCAGCGCCACCCAGGCGTGGGAGCCCGCCCGGTCCTTGGCCTGGTTCCGGGCCAGGGCCTTCTCCAGGACGGCCGCCGCCTCCTGGGCCCGCGGCCGGGACCGGGGGCCGTGCGCCAGGCAGCGCCGGCACAGCTCCGCGATCTCGCGCGGCAGACCCGGGACGTCGACGGCGGGCGGCGGCCCCTCGCGCTGGGCCTGCTCGATCTCCTCCCAGGTCTGCTCCGGGTACGGCGTGCCGCCGGTGAGCATCTCGAACAGCAGCACGCCGAGCGAGTAGACGTCGCTCGCCGGATGGGCGCCCGTGCGGATCAGGCGTTCGGGCGCCACGTAGGGCGGCGTGCCGGACTCGCTGGCCTGCTCGTCGTCCTCCTCCCCGGCGAGGGCCGCGATGCCGAAGTCGAGCAGCTTGGCCCCGTCCGAGGTCAGCAGCACGTTCTCGGCGGTGACGTCCCGGTGGACGATGCCCCGCTCGTGGGCGGCGGCCAGGACGGTGGCCACCCTGCGGGCCACCTCCGCCGCCTCGGGCCAGGGCAGCGGCCCCTCGGCGATCCGCTCGGCCAGCGGGCGCCCCTCCAGCAGCCGCATCACCACGTAGGCCGCCAGGCGGCCCTGGGTGGTGATCGTCTCCCCGTAGTCGTACACCTCGATCGCGTCCGGGTGGATGAGCCGGGCGGTGGCCCGCGCCTCGCGGCGGATCGGCTCCCGATCCGCCCCGAGGTCGGCGTCCAGCACCTTGACCGCGACCGTCCGCTGCAGGGACTGGTCGAAGGCGCGCCAGACGACGCTCATGCCGCCCCTGCCGATCGGCTCCATCAGCCGGTATCTGCGGGTGAGCACGTCCCCCGCGCGCAACCCGCGAGGCTCAGGCCGACTCACGTACGACCAGCTCCGTCGGTAACGTGGGATTGGCCCCGGCCTGCTTGGCGGCGCCCGGATCGGCGCCCATCGAGCCCAGCAGCAGCCGGGCGGCGAGTGCGGCGAGCTCCTCCACGGGCTGGCGCACGGTGGTCAGCGTGGGAGAGGCGCGCCGGGCGATCGGGGCGTCGTCGAAGCCGATCACGGCCACGTCGTCGGGCACCCGGCGCCCGGCGCGGCGCAGGGTCTGCACCGCCGCGGCGGCCATCACGTCGGAGGCCGCGAAGACGGCGTCCAGGTGCGGCATCCTGCGCAGCAGCCACTGCACGGCGTGCACGCCGGAGGAGTGGGTGAAGTCGCCGTACGCCACCGGGACGCCCGCCATCCCGGCCTGGGTGAGGGTCCTGGTGAAGCCCTCCAGGCGGTCCCGGGCCGCCGGCAGCCCGGGCGGTCCCGCGATGGCGGCGATGGCCCGCCGCCCGCCGAGGAGCAGGTGCTCGGCGGCCTGCTTGCCTCCGTCGTAGTTGTCCATGTCCACGTAGGGCAGCTCGACGCCGTCCGGCGGCCGGCCCACGCAGCGCACCGGGATGCCGGAGGCGCCCAGCGTCACCACGAGCGGGTGCCGCTCCCGCGCGCCGACCAGCAGGACGCCGTCGACCGCGCCGGAGACGAGCTGCGGGGTGGTGACGGTGGACGCGGTGGAGGCGGCGGTCATCACGGTGAGCGGGATGCCGTGGGCGGCCAGGACCTCCTCCGTGGTGGTGATCACCCGGGCGTAGAACGGCTCGGTGAACAATCGCTGGGCGGGCTCGCAGACGACCACGGCCACGGTCAGGTCGGAGCGGCGTCCTGAACCGCCTCGCGGAGCGCGGTGCCGGACGTAACCGAGCTTGGAGATCGCGTCATGCACTTGACGGCGCGTCGAGGTGGTGACTCTGACAGAGCCGGTAAGAACCCGGGACGCCGTGGCCGGGGAGACACCTGCTGCAGCGGCGACCTGGGCAAGAGTAGGCAGCTCGGGCATAGTTCCTCCACACCTAAAAGTCGTGCAGGTGGGAGCGCTCCCAGAGAACGTAGCATTGTTTCGGGGGCGTCAAAAGATGTTTCCAGAAAATCACTCGATGTCTGTCAGATTACTCTGACTCTCCAGTCAGGGGCGAGGATCGACATCATGATCGCGTCGTGCCACTCGCCGTCCCAGCGCAGCGCGTCCCGGCGCACGCCCTCCTCGACGAAACCGATCTTCCGGTAGACGTGTGCGGCCCGCTCGTTGAAGGAGTAGACCTCCAGTTCGATCCGGTGCAGGTCGGTGGTGGCGAAGGCGTGGTCGAGCACGAGCCGGATCGCCTCGGTGCCGTACCCCCTGCCGAACACCCGGGGGCCGATCAGCGCGATCCGCAGGTTGCAGGAGAGGTTCGCGGCGTCCAGGTCGTTGAGCACGATCTCACCGACGTAGGAGTCGTCCTCGGCGGCGCAGATCGCCAGGTCCAGCCGGTCGGCGTGCTCGTGGCGGGAGCCGTACCAGATCTTGGTGGCCGTGTGGTCGATCACGCCGTGCGAGCCGGTCAGCCGGGCGATCTCCGGGTCGTTGACGAGCTCCCAGAGGCCGTCGACGTACTGCGGGCCGACGGGCCGGAGCGTCACGCGCTCACCGGAGAGGGTGGGTTTGCTGGCGAACATCACTCGGTGTTCTATCGGTCCCGGTGGATCGGGGCAAATCCATTACCAGATGTCCGCACGCGGGACCCGCCGTCTCACCAGGGGCCGTAGGGGCCGGAGTTGCCGCCCTTGCCGGAGTCGCCGACGGCGGGCTTCACGTCGGCCAGGTAGATCCCGGCGGCGATGACGGCGGCGATGGCGAAGATGTTGAGCTGGCCGAGGCCGATCCCGAAGTAACCCACCGCCGAGGCGAAGGAGAACAGGGTCGAGAGGCTCAGGATGATCGTCCACAGCTTCTTGGTCTGCTTGCCCGCGACCGCGAACGCGCGGGCGGGGGTGCGCAGGGCGTGGAACAGCGCCCAGGCGGACATGCCGAACGCGATGATGCTCAGGATCCAGAAGATCAGGTCCAACGCGGTGCCGATCCCGCCCAACATCGTCACTCCAACCGCTCGCCTCAGTGGTATCCATCAGCCTAGGCGATGCCGGGTGCGTATCGGCAGGTTCCCGCCCCGCGGGGGATGGGCCCGCCGATCCCTAGCCGGCGGACCGCTCGGCGCCGATGCGCTCCCGGGGGACCCCGGCCGCGAGCAGCGCCGTGACGGACGCCGCCGTCATCTCGGCGGGGCCGCACAGGTAGACGTCGTGCTCGGCGAGGTCGGGGACGAGCTCCAGCAGGCGGCCGGGGGTGAGCGGGCCGCCGGGGCCGTCCTCGGGTCCGAGGAGGTAGTGCAGGTAGCGCTGCCGGCGCTGGGCGATGGCCTCCAGCTCGTGGGTGAAGAGCAGGTCCGTGGACGACCGCGCGCGGTACACGAGGGTGACGTCGCCGGGGCCGCCGGGCAGGGTCTCGAACAGGGCCCGCAGCGGGGCGACGCCCATCCCCGCGGCCAGCAGCAGGACCTTCCTGCGGGTACGGCTCCGCCCGGTCAGCCCGCCGAAGGGCCCCACGGCCACGACCCGGGTCCCGGGCCGCAGCCGCCGCAGCGGGCGGGCCCGGCCGCCGAGCGTCCGGACCGTGACGCGGAGGGTGTCCTCCCAGATCGGCGCGGAGAGCGGGAGCGCGAGCGAGGTCTGCCAGAGCCGCCGGGTCAGGAAGTGCCAGCGGAAGGACTGACCGGGCTCGAACGGCAGGGCGCCGAGGTTCTCGCCGACCATGTAGACCGAGATCACGCCGGGTCTCTCGACGAAGACGCCGGCCACGTGGAGACGGGCGAGGGCGGGCAACCGGAGGCGGGAGGGCGCGCCCGCGCCGAGGCCGGGCGGTGAGGGGACGCGGAGGCGGAAGGGCCCGGGACGGGCGGGCGCGGGGTGGTGAACGGCCGGGATCCGGCCCTCGAGCGGGGGCCCTGCGATGCTGGACACGGGAGTACGTTATGGGATGTTTTGCCCGGTCAGCGGTCTCTTATGGGTCTGTTAAGCATCACTTGCGTGATCTTTGAGCGCGATCCCTGAGCGTGGCCTTGAACACGGCCCTTGAACACGGCCCTTGAACACGGCCCTTGAACACGGCCTTGGAAAAGACCCGCCCCGGCGGCGCCGGGACGGGTCTTCGGGACGCGGGGACGGTCCGCGCGGGCCGGTCAGGCCTTCGCGGTGGTCCTGGGGGCGGCCTTGGCGCGGGCGTTCCGCTTGGGGGTGGCGGCGATCGCGGGCTCGGCGGCGTGGGAGACGTCCTCCAGCTCCTTGGCGGCCTCGCCGCTCACCTTGGAGACGACCTTGCGGCCGCGCGCGGCGAAGTCCTCGTAGAGCTCGTTCGCCTTGGTGGTCAGCTGGTCGGCGTAGTCCCGGGCCTTCTCGGGGAACTCCCGGGCGTACTCCTCGGCCCGGCCGCCGACCTGCTTGGCGTAGTCCTCGGCGCGGTCGGCGAACTTGCGGGCCCGCTCGGGCAGGTCCTTGGTGGCCTCGCGGAGGTCCCCGCGGCGGCTCTGCAGCTTCTGGATCTGCTCGGGCAGCTCGCGGATCTTCTCCACGGCGAAGTCGCCGGCGCCGGCGACGGCGTAGAACGGCTTGGACTCTGTCAGCTTCTTGACCTCGGTGGCCAGGGTCATGGGTTAACCTTCCCTCGTTTCCGGTGTGACGTGGCCGTTGACCGAGGACGCCGGATCGGGCTCGAACCCGGCGAACACCTCCTCGGGCAGCGGCGCCTCGTCGTTCGGCGGGGAGCCGGCGTCACGCTCACGGGGCTCCGGTGCGGAATGCGCGTTCTTGGCGGTCTGCGCGTTCTCGTCCGGAGCCTCGGCCCGGTTCTCCTTGCGGAACGACTCGTAGATGTCGATCAGCACCTGGCGTTGCCGCTCGGTGATGAACCCGTCGGCTCTGATCGCGGCGAGCACGTCGCTGTCCGGCTCGCGGTCCTCCATGAGACCCGCCTGAACGTAGAGCGCCTGGGCGGAGATTCGCAGGCCCTTGGCGATCTGGTTCAAGATCTCCGCGCTGGGCTTGCGCAGCCCGCGTTCGATCTGGCTGAGGTAGGGGTTGGAGACCCCGGCGGCCGCGGCCAGCTGGCGCAGGGAGATCTTCGCCTGCGTGCGCTGCTCGCGGATGTACTCGCCGATCGAGCCGACCTTGGGTAGTGCCATAGCGGCATTCTGCCTCACGGTGCTTGCAGTTGCAAACGCGCTGGATAACAGCTGCAAGCAATGGAGGTGTGTTCGCCGGAGGATCGGACGGGGACCGACGGAGCATGGGGGCCGGGGGACGCCGTGCCGGTGGGACGGTCCGGTCAGCGGGGCGGTCCGGTCAGCGGGGCGGTCCGGTCAGTGGGGCATCAGCCACAGCAGCGGGGCGGAGGCGGTCAGGGCGAGGGAGAAGGCCACGATGGAGTAGCGGATCCGGCGGGGCAGCCGGGGGCCGGGGGTGACCAGCCGCTCGACCCTGGCCATCACGGCCGAGGCGGGGGTGAGGGCGCCCAGGGCCCCGTGCGGGGTGGGGACGGCGCCGGCGGTCCCGAAGCGGAGCAGGGCGGTGGCCAGGCGGCGCGGCGAGCAGTAGCGCCGGGCGACGTCGTCGGCGGCCATCTCCACCAGGAGGCCGACCTCGCGCTGGGCGTCCTCGACCGTGCGGGACCAGGGCAGCGCCCTGCGCAGCGCCGCGAACGGGAGCAGGACCAGGTCGTGCCGCTCGCGGACGTGGGCGGTCTCGTGGGCCAGCACCGCGGTCAGCTCCGCCGCCGACAGCAGCTGCAGTGTGCCCTCGCTGACCACCACCTGGGAGCGGAGGCCGGGCACGCAGTAGGCGGCCGCGCCCGGGTGGTCGACCACCCGCACGCCCGGGACCTCGGGGTCCTCGCGGGCGATGAGGGCCAGCAGTGTGCGGTGGCGGCGCCGGGCGCGGAAGGTCTGCGCGCCCGCGGCGAGCAGCACCACGATCAGCACGCTGAGCGCGGTCAGCCCGGCGATGAGGGCGAAGATCCGCGGCAGGTCGTACGGCTCCGGCTGGCCGTACCCGCCCTCGACCGCCGAGGCGGCGAAGGCGTGCAGGCCGCGGAGCACGCCCAGGTTGTACGGTTCCAGGGCGTAGGCGAGCAGCGCGCCGGTCCCGGCCAGCCCCCAGGTCACCCCCAGCGCCTGCCACAGGACGATGGCGACGTGCGGGGCGCGGTAGGTCCACCGCGCCCGGACCAGCCGCCAGGCCCCCACCGCGCAGACCAGGGCGAGGAGCGCCAGGGCCGCCGCGGTGATCACTCTTCCTCCAGCTCCATTAAGGCTCTCCGCAGGATCTCGGCCTCGGGGCCGGAGACGGCCTGGGCGAAGCGAGTCAGAGCGGCCGACCGGTCACCGGTCAGGTCGAGCGCCTCAAGCATAAGCTCGGCGACATAGCTGTCGCGGCTCTCCTTGGGCGCGTAGCGCCAGGCGCGCCCGTCGCGGGTGCGCTCCAGGAAGCCCTTGCGGGTCAGCCGGTCCAGCACGGTCATCACGGTCGTGGGAGCCAGATCCCGGTCCGCGATGAGGCGCCCCACCTCGCGGGCCGTCACGGCCGAGGGCTGCGCCCAGATGATATCCATGATGCTGCGTTCAAGCTCGCCGAGACCCTTCACATCTCCAGACTAACTTGCTACCACGACGGGTAGTACTACGGGCTGTCGAGTTCAGGACGCGCGCTCGATGCGGCGCAGCATGTAGACCTCGTCGCGGTCGTCGCCGGGGGCCACGCGGATCGCCCCGGGGACGCGGCCGACCTCGACGTACCCGTGGCGGGCGTAGAACGCATCCACGCCGGTGCCGCCCCGCAGCGTCAGCTGGAGGGCCTCAAGGCCGAGGTCGCGGGCGCAGTCCTCGGCGGCGCGCATGAGCTGTCCCCCGTAGCCCCGGCCCTGGTGCTTGGGGTGGACCATCACGCGCAGGATCCAGCGCCAGTGGGAGCGGAGCGCGGAGCCGGTGTCGGAGAGGATCAGCGAGCAGGCGACCCGGCCGTCGGCGTCGAACCCCACGAGCAGGTGGTCGGGCCCGCCGCAGCGGGCGAAGGCCGCCTCGGCGGTCGGGCGGACGTCGGCGGTGGTCACCGGGGGCACGAACCCGACGGCGCCGCCCGCGTTGCTCACGTCGGTCCAGACCTCGACGAGCTCGTCGACGAGCTCGGGCGTCAGCTCGGGGTCCGTCACGAAGCGCAGTTGGGACATGATCAGAGACCTTAGCGGGGGGCGTGACGCGGGCACGGAGGGGGCCGCCTCACCCGGCCGGGGCGATCGCGTCCCAGGACACGGTCACCTCGCCCAGCCGCCAGCGGGACCGGCCGCCGAGCCGGGGGCGGCGGGGGATCGGCCAGGTCGCGGCGAGCGCCTCCACCGCCGCGACCCAGCGCTGCCGTACGCCGTAGGAGGCCAGCGGGGCGCTGACGGCCCAGGCGTGGTCGAAGTCACGGAGGAAGGCGTGGATCGGCTCGCCGGGCACGTTGCGGTGGATGAGCGTCTTGGGCAGGCGGTCGGCCAGGTCGGAGGGGCGCTCGAAGGCGTCGAAGCGGGCCGACAGGGTCAGCGTCCGCGGCCCGGAGGCGTCCAGCGCGGTCCAGACGGCGCGGTGGCCGACCTCCGAGCACGTCCCCTCCACGATCATCCCGCCGGACGCGAGCCGGGATCTGAGCAGGTCCCAGTAGTGCCACGCCTCGGCCTCGCCGTACTGCCGCAGCACGTTGAACGCCCGCACGATCAGCGGCGGCCGGTCCACCGGCAGCTCGAAGCCGCCCAGCCGGAACGAGAGCCCCTCGGTCTCGTACGGCCTGGCGGCGGCCACCCTGGCCGGGTCGATCTCGATCCCGACGACCTCGGCGTCCGGGGACACGCGGCGGATCCGGCGGAACAGCTCCAGCGTCGTGATGTGCGAGGCGCCGTAGCCGAGGTCCACGATCAGCGGGCGGTCGGCGGAGCGCAGCAGCGGGCCGTGCACGAAGGTGATCCAGCGGTCGGACCGGCGCAGCCGGTTGTGGCCGGTCGTCCCCCTGGTGATCTCGCCGACCGGCCTCCTGGAGCGCATCCCCCATTGTCGGACGGTTCCGGGACTCCTGGAACCGGGGCGGCGCTCGCGGGAGGCGCGGCCCGCGGGCGTCACCGGGAACCGGGTCCGCCTCCCGGGCCGACGCGGCGTCCCCGTCAGGAGGTGACGCGGTGGATCTTGTGCTGGGCGGCCTGGGCGCGGGGGCGGATGACGAGGCGGTCGATGTTCACGTGGGCGGGGCGGGTGACGCACCAGGAGATGGCGTCGGCCACGTCGTCGGCGGAGAGCGGGTCGGGAACGCCCTGGTAGATCTTCGCGGCCCGGTCCGCGTCGCCGCGGAAGCGGTTCAGCGAGAACTCCTCGGTGTGGACCATGCCGGGCGCGATCTCGACGATGCGGACCGGCTCGCCGCACAGCTCCAGCCGGAGCACCTCGGTCATCGAGGTCTGCGCGTGCTTGGCGGCGTTGTAGCCGCCCCCGCCCTCGTAGGAGACCAGGCCGGCCACCGAGGTCAGCATCACCAGCACCCCGTCGCCGGAGGCGATGAGCCTGGGCAGCAGCGCCTGGGTGACGCGCAGCGAGCCGAGCACGTTGACGTCGTACATCCGCTGCCAGTCGGCGACCTTCCCGGTGGCCACCGGCTCCAGGCCGATCGCGCCGCCGGCGTTGTTGACCAGCACGTCGCAGCGGTCCAGGCCGGAGGCGAGCTCCTCCACCGACTCCTGGGAGGTCACGTCCAGGATCACCGGCCGGATTCCCGGGACCTCGGCGGCCAGCTCGTCCAGGCGGTCCCGCCGGCGCGCGGCCGCGATCACGTCGAAGCCCTCGGCGGCCAGCCGGCGGGCGGTCGCCTCGCCGATTCCGCTGCTGGCACCCGTCACCACAGCTGTCTTCTTCATGGCTCGCCATCCTGCCAGGCTCGGGCGCTACCGGACCTGGCCGCCCATATGTCGGGAATGTCGCGAAGGTGTGAGTAGTTGTCCCGTCTCGGAGGTGGTGTCGGTGAAGCGGCGACGGGTCGGCCGGGTCGCGACGATCAGCATGCACACGTCCCCCCTGGATCAACCGGGGACCGGGGACGCGGGTGGGATGAACGTCTACATCGTGGAGTCGGCCAAACGGCTGGCCCAGCTGGGGATCGAGGTCGAGATCTTCACCCGGCAGACGGCGCGGGACCTGCCTCCGCTGGCGGAGATCGCCCCGGGCGTCTCGGTCCGGCACATCACCGCCGGGCCGTACGAGGAGCTCGACAAGGGCGACCTCCCCGGGCAGCTGTGCGCGTTCCTGTCCGGCGTGCTGCGCACCGAGGCGATGTACGACCCGGGGCGCTACGACGTCATCCACTCCCACTACTGGCTCTCCGGCCAGGTGGGCTGGCTGGCCAAGGAACGCTGGGGCGTCCCGCTGGTGCACACCATGCACACCATGGCGAAGGTGAAGAACCTCCTGCTCGCCGAGGACGACAGGCCCGAGCCCGCCGCCCGCGTCTTCGGCGAGGAACAGGTCGTCGAGATCGCCGACCGGCTGGTGGCCAACACGCCGACCGAGGCCAGGGAGCTCGCCGAGCTGTACGGCGCCGAACCCGGCCGGATCGAGGTCGTCAACCCCGGCGTGAACCTCGCGGTCTTCCGGCCCTCCTCCGGGGACGAGGCCCGGCGCCGGCTGGGACTGCCCCGCGACGCCCACATGCTGCTGTTCGTGGGCCGGGTCCAGCCGCTCAAGGCCCCGGACGTGCTGCTGCGCGCCGCCGCCCGGATGCTCGTCGACGACCCCTCGCTCCGCTCGAAGCTGGTCGTCGCCTGCGTGGGCGGGCCCAGCGGCAACGGCCTGGCCCGTCCCTCCTATCTGACCGACCTCGCCGTGGAGCTGGGGATCTCCGACATCGTCAGGGTCGTCCCCCCTGCGCCCCAGGACGAGCTGGCCGACTGGTACCGCGCGGCCGACGTGACCGTCGTCCCGTCGCACAACGAGTCGTTCGGCCTGGTCGCCCTGGAGTCCCAGGCCTGCGGGACCCCGGTCGCCGCCGCCTCGGTGGGCGGTCTGCGCACCGCCGTGTGCGACGGCGCGTCGGGGGTGCTCGTCGAGGGGCACGACCCGCACGACTGGGCCCAGGTGCTCGGCCGGTTCGTCCGGGAACCCGCCTGGCGCGAGGAGCTGGCGGCCGGGGCCGTCGCCCGGGCCGCGGGCTTCGGCTGGTCGGTCACCGCCGCCCGGCTCGCCGACGTCTACGCCGAGGCCATGGCGCACCTGTACCGGACCCCGATCGCGGTGAACTCCTGAAGCCCCCGATCGCGATGAACCCCCGGGGTCGGGTGATCCTCGCCGGGCCCGGGGGGCTCCTCGTAGGGTGAGTCCATGCGCGAAGTGATCGAGGCGGCGCTCAAGGGCGCGGAGATCTCCTACGAGGAGCCCCGGCCGGGGGCCTTCCTGGCGAAGCTCCCCGGCCAGCACAAGCTCGCCACCATGACCTGGCTGATCATCGGCGACCAGGCCCTGAACGTGGAGGCGTTCTTCTGCCGCCAGCCCGACGAGAACCACGAGGCCTTCTACCGCTGGCTGCTGACCAAGAACGGGACGATGTACGGCGTGCACTTCGCCCTGGACCCCGTCGGCGACGTCTACCTGGTGGGGCGCGTCCCGCTGGCGGCGGTCTCGGAGGAGGAGGTCGACCGGCTGCTCGGCTGCGTGCTCACCTACTCCGACGAGGGCTTCGACCGGGCGCTGGAGCTGGGCTTCGCCTCCTCCATCCGCAAGGAGTGGGAGTGGCGGGCCAAGCGCGGCGAGTCCCTCGCCAACCTCCAGGCGTTCGCCCGCTTCGCTGACCCCGACGCGGAGCGTGGTTGATCCGCGCCGCTCGCTAGGCTTGGGCGCATGGCGACTTTGGTGCTGCTGCGGCACGGTGAGAGCGAGTGGAACGCCAAGGGTCTGTTCACCGGATGGGTGGACGCGGGGCTCTCGGCAAAGGGCGAGGAGGAGGCGCGGCGCGGCGGGAAGCTGCTGCTGGAGGCCGGGATCCGGCCGGACGTCGTGCACACCTCGCTGCTGACCCGCGCGATCCAGACGGCGAACCTCGCGCTGGGGGCGGCCGACATGCTCTGGCTGCCGGTGACCCGGTCCTGGCGGCTCAACGAGCGCCACTACGGCGCGCTCCAGGGCAAGAACAAGGCGCAGACCCGCGAGCAGTTCGGCGACGAGCAGTTCATGCTCTGGCGGCGCTCCTACAACGTCCCGCCGCCGCCGATCGACGACGAGGACGAGTTCTCCCAGGCCGGCGACGCCCGCTACGGGCTGCTGCCCAAGGAGCTGATGCCGAAGACGGAGTGCCTGAAGGACGTCGTCGAGCGCATGCTGCCGTACTGGTACGACAGCATCGTCCCCGACCTGTCGGCGGGCCGGACCGTCCTGGTGGTCGCGCACGGCAACTCGCTGCGCGCCCTGGTCAAGCACCTGGACGGGGTCGGCGACGACGAGATCGCCGGGCTCAACATCCCCACCGGCATCCCGCTCCTGTACGAGCTGGACGCCGACTTCCGCCCGGTCGCCAAGGGCGGCCTCTACCTCGACCCCGAGGCGGCCAAGGCGGCCATCGAGGCCGTGGCCAACCAGGGCAAGTAACCCCGCACCGCCGTACGGACACGGAAGAGGGCGCCCTCCCCAGGAAGGGCGCCCTCTTCAGCTTTCCGGGATCAGTCCCCGAGCAGCGACGCGTCGACGTCGCCATGGGCCCGTCGAGGGAAGGCGCCGGTTACTAGCCCCCGAGCAGCGACGCGTTGGCGTCGCCATGGGGACGCGAGCCGGTCACCAGGTAGACCACGTCGCGGGCGACGCGGACCGCGTGGTCGGCGTAGCGCTCGTAGTAGCGGCCGATCAGCGTCACGTCGATGGCCGGCTCGACGCCGTGCTTCCAGTCGGGCGCCATCAGGACCCGGAACAGCTTGCGGTGCAGCTTGTCCATGGCGTCGTCGTCGTGCTCCAGCTCCAGCGCCGTCTCCACGTCACGTGAGGCGATGCAGCTGCCGGTCTTGGTGACCAGGCGTTCGGCGATCTGGCCCATCTCCAGGATGGTCGCGCGGAGCTCCGGCGGGATCGCCGAGTCGGGGTGGCGCAGCCGGGCGACCTTGGCCACGTGCTGGGCGAGGTCGCCCATCCGCTCCAGGTCGGTGCCCATCCGCAGGGCCGTGATGATCATTCGGAGGTCCACGGCCACCGGCTGCTGCCGGGCCATCAGCTCGAAGATCGACGCCTCGACCTCGGCGAAGATCCGGTCGACCTCCGCGTCGCGGGAGATGACGCTCTCGGCCAGTTCGAGATCGGCGTCCAGCAGGGCGGTGGTGGCCCTGGAGATCGCCGAGCGCACGAGCCGGGTCATCTCGACCAGCTTGATCGTGAGGGCGTCGAGTTCTTCGTGGTAGGCGTCACGCATGGCACTCACCGTACGCGCGCGTCAGTGAACGAACTTCGACCACGAAGTGAACTTTGCGGGAAAGCGGTGGTCATGCCCTTCTGCGCGGTCACGAAAGGGGAAAGCCTTGCCTACCATCGAGGACGTGAATCCGACAGGAGGGCCACGTGAATGAGCTGACGGCGAGCCTGGCCGCGCTGGCCGGTTTCGTCTTGGCCGGTTTCGCGGTGGGGGTTCTGACCATGCTGGTCGTCCGCCAGAACGTGGGCCGGCCGAGGGTGGTGACCCCGGTGGACGACATCGAGCCGGGCGCGCTGCCTCCGGGGGTGGCTTCCGTGCTCGCGGTCCTGCCGTCCTCGGCGGTCGTGCTCGACCGGGAGGACCGGGTGCTGCGGGCCAGCTCGGCCGCGCGGGCCTTCGGCCTGGTCAAGGGCGATCGCCTGGTGGCGCCGGAGCTGCTGGCGCTGGCCAGGAAGGTGCGCAGGGACGGCGAGATCCGCGAGAGCGAGATCGAGGTGCCCGGGCACAAGTTCGGCCAGGAGGCGACCAACTTCGCGGTCCGGGTGGCCCCGCTGGGCTCCTACGGGCAGGTGCTCGTGCTGGCCGAGGACCAGACCGAGTACCACCGCGTCGAGGCGGTCCGCCGCGACTTCGTGGCCAACGTGAGCCACGAGCTCAAGACGCCCGTGGGCGCGCTGAGCCTGCTGGCCGAGACCATCCAGGACGCCGCCGACGACCCGGAGGCGGTCACCCGTTTCGCCGGGCGCATGCAGCATGAGGCCGCCCGCCTGACGTACCTGGTCCAGGACCTCATCACCCTGTCCCGGATCCAGGGGGCCGAGCCCATCCCCACACCCGGCCCGGTCCAGGTCGACGAGGCCGTGCACGACGCCATCGACCGCTGCAACACCACGGCGGCGTCCAAGGACATCGCGCTCGTCGCGGGCGGCACCGAGGGCCTGCAGGTCTGGGGCGACGAGGAGCTCCTGGTCACCGCGTTGCGCAATCTCATCGACAACGCGGTCGCCTACAGCCCCGAGCACACCCGCGTCGTGATCAGCGCACGTCCTGCGGGCGACTCCGTCGAGGTCAGCGTGAGCGACCAGGGGATCGGCATCCCGGAGAGCGCCCAGGAACGGATCTTCGAGAGGTTCTTCCGCGTCGACGCCGCCCGCTCGCGCGCCACCGGCGGCACCGGCCTCGGTCTCGCCATCGTCAAGCATGTCGCGGCCGCCCACAACGGGGCCGTCACGGTGTGGAGCAAGGAAGGCTCCGGTTCCACGTTCACCCTCCGCCTGCCGGCCTTCGGCGGCCTGGCGGTTTCCGCATCACCCAGCACCATCGCAACCCCCATGGAGGCCGCGCAGTGACCCGCGTTCTTGTCGTCGAGGATGAGGAGTCGTTCTCCGACGCCCTGTCCTACATGCTGCGCAAGGAGGGGTTCGAGGTCGCGGTGGCGGCCACGGGGCCCGAGGCGCTCGACACCTTCGACCGCAGCGGCGCCGACCTGGTGCTGCTCGACCTGATGCTGCCCGGCCTGCCCGGCACCGAGGTCTGCCGCTCCCTCCGGCAGCGTTCGAACGTGCCCGTCATCATGCTGACCGCCAAGGACAGCGAGATCGACAAGGTCGTCGGACTGGAGCTCGGCGCCGACGACTACGTGACCAAGCCGTTCTCCTCCCGCGAGCTGGTGGCCCGCATCCGCGCGGTGCTGCGCCGCCAGGGCGACGTGGAGGAGGTGGAGTCGGCCGTGCTGAGCGCGGGGCCGGTCCGGATGGACGTGGACCGGCACATCGTCGCCGTCCGCGGCGAGCAGGTGCAGCTCCCGCTGAAGGAGTTCGAGCTGCTGGAGGTGCTGCTGCGCAACGCCGGCCGGGTGCTCACCCGGGGCCAGCTCATCGACCGGGTCTGGGGCGCCGACTACGTGGGTGACACCAAGACCCTGGACGTCCACGTCAAGCGGCTGCGCGCCAAGGTCGAGGCCGACCCCTCCAACCCGCGCTGCATCCTCACCGTCCGCGGCCTGGGCTACAAGTTCGACCCCGTGGAGGAGTGACCCTCCCGGACGCGGAGGCCATGGACGACGCGACGGCTCAGGACGACGCGACGGCTCAGGACACGAAGGCTCCGGACGCGAAGAGGGGGTGTGCGGCTCGTGTGAGCCGCACACCCCCTCGGTGTTCTCCGGAGCCGCGCTCGCGGCGGGCCGCCTCCGGCGCAGCGCGGTGACCGCTCCCGGCGGCCGGGTGGCCGCCGCGCTCAGTGGCCGCCCTCGCCCTCCACGTCCACCGTGGGGGTGGGAGTCGGCGTGGGGGCGGCGGAGGCGCCCGGGACGGCCGGCAGCTGCGTGAACTCGCGGCTGCGGGTGACCACCGGGACGTGCAGCGAGACGATGCCAGCCTTCTCGAACTGCAGCTGGACCCGGATCGACTCGCCGCCCCTGAGCGGCTTCTTCAGCTGCTCGATCACGATCGAGGGCGTGGGCCGGCCGACGACGGCGGCCTGCTTGCCGAGGGCCGGCAGCGGGACGGGCGCGGGGACCTTGGCGGTGCCCAGCGCGGGGTCCACGCCGACGCCGACGAGGCGGTCCTCCTGCGGACCGGTGTTGACCATGTAGAGGTAGAGCGGGGTGCTTCCGCCCGCGGGCAGGGATCCGCCGGAGTCCGGGCCCAGGAAGTACGCCTGGGAGATCTTGAGGTCCTTGTTCTCGACCTTGACGCTCAGAGCCTCGGTGGGCGTGTACGGCTGGGCGGTGATCGCGTCGAAGCCGGTGCCGCAGCCCGCCAGAGCCGGGGCGGCTGCGAGAAACGCGGCGGCGGCTACCGCCCAGTGACGGTTGTTGCGGGTCACGGTACGAGTTCTCCTTGTCACACAAGAGATAGGACAGGCCAACCCTATCCGTGGACTTTCCCGGGTTTTCCGGCGACCCGCCTGATCGGGGACGAACGCGTCCCCCAGGTCATCGCTGTTTTTTACCTCTCGATTCACACAGTTGAGCACTTGTCAAGGCTTAAAACGCGGCTTTGACCTGCAGTTATGGTGATTTCACTGTTCCGGGAGCCTGTGGATACGTGGTACTCTGGAGTACAGCGGAAGGGGTACTTGTCACATGACTTTCCAGGTCGGCGACACTGTCGTCTACCCCCACCACGGGGCTGCTCGGATCGAGGCGATCACGACCCGAACCATCAAGGGTGAGGAAAGGACCTACCTGGTTCTCAAGGTCGACAAGGGCGACCTTACCGTCCAGGTGCCTGCTGACAACGCCGAACTCGTCGGAGTTCGCGACGTGGTCGGGCAGGAAGGTCTTGAGCGCGTCTTCGACGTGCTTCGCATGCCTCACACCGAAGAGCCCACGAACTGGTCACGCCGTTACAAGGCCAACCTTGAGAAGCTGGCGTCCGGTGATGTCAACAAGGTGGCCGAGGTCGTTCGCGACCTGTGGCGACGGGACAAGGAGCGCGGGCTCTCCGCGGGCGAGAAGCGCATGCTCGCCAAGGCACGGCAGATCCTGGTCAGTGAGCTCGCCCTCGCCGAGAAGACCAATGAGGACAAGGCCGAGGCGCTGCTCGACGAGGTTCTCAACTCCTGAGATCCGGCGAAGCGCCGAACTCCCGGCGTCCGGGTGAGGTTCCGGGCCGCTGAGAGTGCGAGAGAGGTGCTCGACTCCTGAACACGACACTTCCACGGGTGGGCGTCGGAACCGACGTCCACCCTTTCGCATCCGGTCGGCGGCTGCACCTGGCAGGTCTGCACTGGCCGGACGAGACGGGGCTGGCCGGTCACTCCGACGGTGACGCCGCCGCGCACGCCATGTGCGACGCCCTGCTGTCGGCCGCCGGCCTCGGTGATCTCGGCGGCCTGTTCGGCACCGCCGATCCCCGCTGGGCCGGGGCTTCCGGCGTGTCACTGCTGGAGGAGACCGCCCGGCAGGTCCGGGCGGCCGGTTTCGAGATCGGCAACGTGGCCGTCCAGGTGATCGGGAACCGCCCGAAGCTGGCGCCCCGCCGTACGGAGGCCGAGAAGGTCCTCGGCGAGGCCGTGGGCGCACCCGTGAGCGTGAGCGCCACCACGACCGACGGCCTGGGCCTCACCGGCCGCGGTGAGGGCGTCGCGGCCATCGCCACGGCGATCCTGGTCGGCGTCAACCCGAATCAGGAACCGGGCGTCTCCTAAGGGGTGCGCGAGCACCCCGGCGGGCGGCGCGGAAAGCCCGTCGCAGCACCCGAGGAGGCGACCCGTTCTCCTGGCGCGGTACGGGTCGCCCCTTTTGGGGCGGATACTTTGCGAATGTCCGGGTAGCTCCCTAATGACATGTCCTCGTCATGGGGGGAGCTGGACATGATTGGATCGATCGTCTCCGCGATCGTCATCGGAGCCATCGTCGGAGCGCTGGCGCGCCTCGTCATTCCGGGAAGGCAGAGCATCAGCATCGCGCTGACGCTCATCGTCGGCATCGCCGCAGCACTCATCGGGACCCTCATCGCGGGAGCCCTGGGGATCGCGAACACGAGCGGCATCGACTGGTGGG
The DNA here is from genome assembly GCF_016863135.1 of Planobispora longispora. Lineage (GTDB taxonomy): Bacteria > Actinomycetota > Actinomycetes > Streptosporangiales > Streptosporangiaceae > Planobispora > Planobispora longispora. The sequence continues at coordinate 206,340 of NZ_BOOH01000019.1, read as the reverse complement.
AGCACATCCTCCAGCTCGCCCTCGCGGTGGCGGGGGTGCTGCTCGTCACTCAGATGCGCCCCGGTCGGACGGGAAGGGCCGACAGAAATCTCGGATGACCTGGAAATTTGCGGTTTCCAGGAATATCCGTGGTGCAGGGGGTAGCCGACTCCCCGTGAGAGTGAAGGTCTCACCCTCACGGGGAGGTTGATATGACCATCGCATCCATTCTCGGCGCCATCGTCATCGGCGCGATCGTCGGCGCCATCGGTCGTCTCCTGCTTCCCGGCAGGCAGCCGATCGGCTGGATCCTGACCATCGTCGTCGGGATCGTGGCGGCGCTCATCGGTACCGCCATCGCCCAGGTGCTCAATGTCGCCACGACGGACGGCATCGACTGGATCGAACTCGTGATGCAGGTCGTCCTGGCGGTCGTCGGTGTCGGCCTGGTCGCCGGCCTGCGCCGTTCCAGGGTGTGACCTGCGACAGGGTTATCGGAACGGACCCTGAGGTGAGCAAATCGCCGGCCCGCAGTGGGGCGCCGCTCACCAAGTGTGAGCGAGAACTGCGGGCCGGTCCATGACCGGTGAAAGGTCGCACCCGAGAACCGGGTCAGCTCCTCCGAGGCCCCGGAGCTGACCCACCGGGTGTGCCGCCGGAGCACCGTCTCCGGCACCAGGACCACGGCCGGGCGCTCGCCCGGCCGTCGTCACGGGCAAGGCCGCCCAGGCGATGGAAGCGATCACCCACCGGTCGAACGGCCGATCGCGGATACGCCGGGCGCCGTACCGTGCGGCTCCGAGCGTTCTCACCGGAACAGCCCCGAACGATCGACGCCCTGCCGGCCCTCATCGGGCGGGCAGGGCGTCTCGCTTTTCCGGGGAAGCCGTCACTCTTCCGGGGGGACGGGGGTGCTGCGCACGCGGCTGGAGGGCGGCGCCACCGCGTCGTCGCCGCTGTACGGAGGACGCCGGTCGGAAGCCCCCTCCTGCGGATCGGAGGCCGCTTCCTCCAGGTCGGCGGCCTCGGAACCGTGCGCCGGATCCGGAAGGTCGGAGCCGGGAGCCGGATCGGGGGAGTCGGAACCGAGCGCCGGATCGGGGGAGTCGCCGGTCACCACCCGCATCGGCTGCGTGGAAGCGCCGTGCCCGGAGCTCTCGGCCTCCTCGTGGCGCGGGGTCCCGGCCGAGGTCGTGACGGGCTCCGTCGCCGCTCCCCAGGTCTCCACCCGCTCGCTGATCCGGCCCTCGTGGCCGGGGTCGGGAGCGGCGGGGCGGGGAGGATGGACGAGCAGGTCACCCCGGACGGGACGGGTCAGGTCGCCCCAGCGCACCGGCGCGTCCGGCTCCTTCGCCGCGGCGGCCGCGGGCCGCACGGGCTCCGCGGACTCCGGAAGCCGTACGGGCTCCGCAGGCGGTGCGGGCTCCACGGGCTGCGCGGACCCGGGGCGCACATGCTCCACGGGCTCAGGCCACGCGGATCCCGTGGGCTCCACCGGCTCCGGGCGCTCCGCAGGCCCGGGCCGTACGGCCTCGGGAGCCCCGGCCGCCGCGGCGGGCGTCACGGTCTCCACCGGATCCGCCGGACCGGGGGCCGGACCGGGATCGCGGGCTCCGGCGGGCTCGGGCAGATCGTCGACCTCGGGCGTCTCCGGCGCCGGCGTGGGACCGACCACCGGGACCGCCGGGAGATCGTGGTGCGGGGCCGACTCCATCGGCGGGGCCGCCTGCGGGTCGAGCGCGGGCTGCGCCGGGAGGCGGGGACCGGGGACCGCCGAGCCCGCGGGCGCCTCCGGACGCGGGTACTCCGCGGTCGGCATGGCGGCGTCGGGGAACGGGACGATGTCGTGCCCGTGACCCGCACCGGCCTGACGGGAGTCCAGAGCGGTCCGCCGGGCCTGGGCGTGCTTGATCAGCAGAAGCCAGAGCCACAGCGCCACCGCCAGCATCACCCAGGGGGCGACGGCCACCGTGAGGGCGGCCGGCCGGGCCTGCACCGCGATCCGCATGGCCGTGACCACCTCGGCGGCGACCGCGCCGGCGAGCAGCAGGACGAGGACGAGCCCCGCCTGCAGGCGGACCGGCCAGCGCCCGCCACGCAGCAGCAGCACGCTGATCATCGCGACGACGAGCAGCGCGTCGAAGCCGGCGGGATAGAGGTAGGCGAGGTCGGGCCGGGCCTCGCCGAGGACGGCGAGACCGCGCAGGTCCTCGAAGGACAGCATGCACGCCGCCCCGGTGAGGGCGGCCACGCCGATGCCGGCGAGGGCGATGCCCGCGTGCCGCAGGGCGACGGCGGCCCGGCCCGGCTCGGCGGGGGCGGGCAGGGCTGGAGTCGGGCGGGAGACCGGGCCTGCCGCCGCGGGGGATTTCACGTCCATGACCCTTCGAGCGTACAGAATCGGCACCCCGCATGATCTGTGCTCCGAATCCCGATCGGGAAGATGTCGCCAGGCATTAGCCTTGCTTCCGTGAGTCTGCGCCTTTACGACACCAGCACGCGTACGGTCCGTGAGTTCGTTCCGGTGGAGCCCGGCCGGGCGTCGATCTACCTGTGTGGTGCCACCGTTCAGGCGCCGCCGCACATCGGGCACATCCGCTCCGGCGTCAACTTCGACGTGCTGCGCCGCTGGATGACGCGCTCCGGCTACGACGTCACCTTCTGCCGGAACGTCACGGACATCGACGACAAGATCATCAGGGTCTCCGCCGAGGAGGGCGTGCCCTGGTTCGTGGTCGCCGAGCGCAACCAGCGCGCCTTCACCTGGGCCTACCAGGTGCTCGGCTGCCTGCCGCCGACCGTCGAGCCGCGCGCCACCGGCCACGTCCCCGAGATGATCGAGCTGATGGAGCGGCTGATCGCGGCGGGCCACGCCTACGCCGCCGGCGGTGACGTCTACTTCGACGTCGTCTCCTACGCCGACAGGTACGGCTCGCTGTCCAACCAGAAGCTGGAGAACATGCGGGCGGCCGGTGACACCGACACCGACTCGGCCAAGCGCGACCCGCGTGACTTCGCGCTCTGGAAGGGCGAGAAGCCCGGCGAGCCGACCTGGCCGACCCCCTGGGGCCGCGGCCGTCCCGGCTGGCACCTGGAGTGCTCGGCCATGGCGACCAAATACCTCGGGGCGACCTTCGACATCCACGGCGGCGGCGTCGACCTGATCTTCCCGCACCACGAGAACGAGCTGACCCAGTCGCAGGCGGCCGGCGACGGCTTCGCCCGCTACTGGATGCACAACGGCATGCTCAAGATCGGCGCGGAGAAGATGAGCAAGTCGCTCGGGAACTCCCTGCTGATCCCCGATGTGACCAAGAAGATCCGCCCGGTCGAGCTCCGCTACTACCTGGCCGCCCCCCACTACCGCTCCTCCATCGACTACTCCGAGGAGGCGCTGTTCGAGGCCGCCGCGGCCTACCAGCGCATCGAGGGCTTCGTCACCCGCGCCGCGGAGATGATCCACGACGTGGACGCCGACGCCCCGCTGCCGCAGGCGTTCACCGACGCGCTCGACGACGACCTGGGCACCCCCCAGGCGCTCGCCGTCGTGCACGAGGTGGTCCGCGAGGGCAACGTGGCGCTCGCGCGGGGCGACAAGGAGCAGGTGGCCCGGCTGCTGGCCGAGACGCAGAACATGCTCGACGTGCTGGGCCTGGACCCGCGCTCGGAGCAGTGGCGCTCCTCGGGGGGCGACGGCGCGGGGATGCGCGCGACCGTGGACGCCCTGGTCGCCGTGGCCCTGGAGCAGCGCCAGGCGGCCCGCGGCCGCAAGGACTTCGCCGCCGCCGACGCCATCCGCGACCAGCTGGCCGGGGCCGGGATCGTCGTGGAGGACACCCCGCAGGGTCCCCGCTGGGAGCTGGCGAAGTAGGACCGCCGGACGGGACCGGGCGGTGGGAGGACGCGCCGTCGCGTGCCTTCCCGCCGTCCGGTTTCACCGGGAGGCGTCCGGTGCTGCGGCGGGCAGGCCGTACCCTAGTGACCATGGCTGGTGGGGGTAGTAAAGGGGCCGGACGGCCCGCGAAGAAGAAGAGTCCGACCAAGGGCACGGGCGGCAACGTCCGCCGTGGCCTGGAGGGCAAGGGGGCGACCCCGCCGGCGCACATGCGGCACTGGTTCAAGGACAAGGCCCGCACCGAGCGGATCGAGCGCGAGGAGCGGACCGGCCGGTCGTCCTCCCCGCGCACTCCGGCCCGGACCCGGCGCAGCGAGGACGCGCCGGAGTACATCGGCGGGCGCAATCCGGTCGTCGAGGCGCTCCGCGCCGGTGTGCCAGCCAACGCCCTCTACGTCGCGCAGCGCATCGACAACGACGACCGCGTCAAGGAGTCCATGCGCATCGCCGGCGACCGGGGCATCGCGATGCTGGAGGTCACCCGGGAGAAGCTCGACCGGCTGACCGAGGGCGGCGTGCACCAGGGCGTGGCCCTGCAGATCCCCGCCTACGACTACGCCCACCCCGACGACCTGGTCCAGCAGGCCCAGGACGCCGCGGAGGTGCCGCTGATCGTCGCCCTCGACGGCGTCACCGACCCGCGCAACCTCGGCGCCATCGCCCGCTCCGCCACCGCCTTCGGCGCCCACGGCCTGGTCGTCCCGGCCCGCCGCTCCGCGGGGGTGACCGCCGGAGCCTGGAAGACCTCGGCGGGCACGCTGGCGACCATGCCCGTCGCCCGGGCGAGCAACCTCACCGCGACCCTGCGCGAGTACCGCGACGCGGGCCTGTTCGTGATCGGCCTGGACGGCGAGGGACGGATCGACGTCGGCGACGCCAACCTCCTGGACGGCCCCCTGGTCGTGGTCGTCGGCTCGGAGGGCAAGGGCCTGTCCCGCCTCGTCCGCGAGTCCTGCGACCTGGTCGTCCGCATTCCCATGCACGCCGCGGCCGAGTCCCTCAACGCGGGCGTCGCCGCCGGCATCGCCCTGTACGAGGTGGCCCGCCACCGCAAGCGCTGACTCCTCCGCCGTAAGCTCTTTCTGACATTTCCGTACGGCGCGCGGGCTTTACGCGGTGACGTCCGGGGTGTAAGCCGACTACACTCGTCAGGCGGCCACGCCGACGTAGCTCAATCGGCAGAGCAACGGTCTTGTAAACCGTAGGTCAGGGGTTCGATTCCCCTCGTCGGCTCGCAATGAGAAAGGCCCCTGATCAGGCGCGACGCCGTCAGGGGCCTTCTTCGTGCCCGGACGAAACCGCGATCTTGCTAACACCTCTGCTGACAGGCGAGGATCGCTGGGACGCCGACCACGACGCCGGTGGGAAAGGAGCATCATGGCTGATCGCGCTCTGACGGACGAACTGCACGAGGCCGAGAAGCGGCTGCAGGCGGCGCAGCTCGCCGGAGACGTCGAGGAGCTGGACCGGCTGCTCCATGACGAGCTCGTCTTCACCGGACCCCCGGACGGCCGGTGCCACCCGGGGGCGAAGCAGCTCGATCTGGAGAACCACCGCTCGCGCACGCAGGTCATGACGAAGGTGGCTCAGGAGGAGCTCACCGTCCTGGTCGCGGGGAACACCGGGGTCACCTGCTTCCTCGGCACGCTGGAGGGCTCCTTCGCGGGTGAGCCGTTCGCCGGGCGGCTGCGCTACACCCGGACCTGGGTCCACACCGAGGAGTACGGCTGGCGCATCCTGGCCGCCCACGCCAGTCCGGCCTGATGAGCGGGTGACGCGGCCGTGCCGTCCCCGGTCAGCCGATGAAGGGGTGGGGGCCGAAGCGGCCCCACGCCACGAAGCCGGCCAGGGCGATGTAGGCCAGGTTCACCACGATCACCTTGGTCTCGTGACGGCGGAGATGCGTGATCATCGCGCCGACCATCAGGAGCACCAGGCCGACGGCGGCCAGCGGCACCAGAACCGGCGCGACGCCGAGCGCGGCGGGCAGGATCAGGCCCGCCGCCGCCAGGAACTCGAGGAGCCCGATGGCTTTGACGGCGCCGGCGCTGAAGTCCTCGGTCCATCCCCCGAGGGGGGTGGCGGCCAGCTTCTCCTTGGGAGTGACCAGCTTGATGACGCCGCCGGCCAGGAAGGCGGTGGCCAGCAGTCCGGCGACGATCCACAGAGCGAGGTTCATCAGGTTTCTCCTTGTCGGGGTGCGCGGCTCCGGTTCGGCGCCGGAGCGGTGATCGCGTCCCACGCGGGGGTGGCCGGGGCGGGCCTGTCAGCCGGATGATGGGCTCGCCCCGGCAGTACGACGAAACGATCGCCGGAAATGTGAGGCGGCGCGGCCGGCCTCACATTCCGGTGCGCTGTCTCGTCGATCGGGTGAGAGCGGATGCGATCGAGGGAGCCAGTGAGGTCATGACCACCCCGTCCGAGTCCGGAGCGGATCAGCTCGATCCGAGCCTGAGCGCGATCATGAGCGAGCGGCGTCAACTGATCAATCTCGCCTACCGGCTGCTCGGCTCTCTGGCCGAGGCCGAGGACGCCGTACAGGAGACCTACGCCCGCTGGTATGCCATGTCCCGGGAGCAGCAGGAGGCCATCGCGTCCCCGGGCGCCTGGCTGACGACGGTCGCCAGCCGCATCTGCCTGGACCTGCTCGGCTCGGCCCGGGCGCGGCGCGAGCGCTACGTGGGCGCCTGGATCCCCGAGCCGCTGCCCGACCCGGCGGAGTGGCGCCCCGGGCGATCGGAGGGCGCGGGGGCGGACCCGGCCGACCGCATCACTCTGGATGAGTCGATCACCATGGCGTTCCTGGTCGTGCTCGAAGCGATGACCCCGGCCGAGCGCGTGGCGTTCATCCTGCACGATGTCTTCCGCTACTCCTTCGCCGAGGTGGCCGAGATCGTCGGCCGGACCCCGGCGGCCTGCCGCCAGCTCGCCTCCTCGGCCCGCCGCCGCATCCGCGCGGCCCAGACGCCCGCGGCTCCGACGGCCCGGCAGGCCGACGTCGTCCGCGATTTCAAGCAGGCCTGGGAGACCAAGGACATCGCCGCCCTCATCGGCCTGCTCGCCCCCGACGCCACGATGATCGCCGATGGCGGCGGCCTGGTCAGCGCCGCGCTCCACCCGATCGAGGGGGCCGAGCAGATCGCGCGCTACGCCAGGAACATCGCCGGCCGGGTGCCCGGGCTGACGCTTCTGGAGCGCACGGTCAACGGCCGGCCCGGTCTGGTGATCCAGCAGAACGGCGTCACCGAGGGGGTGATGGCGTTCGAGGTCGCCGACGGCCGGATCACGCACATCTGGGGGGTACGGAATCCCGAGAAGCTCCGGCCCTGGACGACGGGCTGATCCCTACGACAGACCGGCCTTCCCCGCCCGTCAGCCTTCCCCGCCCGCCGGACCCGGACCGGTCCGGTCACACGGGCGGGACCAGGGTGAAGTAGCGGTCGAGCACGGCCTCGTCACCGCTCACGTCGAGGTGCTCCGCCGGGAGCCGCCGCCAGAGGAACAACATCAGGTCCGAGGCCGTACCGGCCAGTTCCACGTCGGCGGGCCCGCCGTCCTCCACGAGCCGGACGTCGTCGCCCTCGAAGCGCGCCGTCCAGACATCCGCGCCGTCGGTCCGCCGGAACCGGTACCGCTCGCCCCGTCCCGGCGGGGCCTGCCGCAACGCCCGGCGGGCCGGGGCCATGACCTCGAAGGTCTGGCTGACGGAGTCGGCGGCGAGTTCGGCGTCCACCGGGAGCGCCGTCCCGACCGCCCCTTCGGCGTCCCAGCGGTGCACGGCCGCCTCGATGGTCTGCATCCGCAGCCAGAACCCGGCGGTCCGCTCCGCCGACCAGGTCCAGACCGGCTCGCCGGGGTCGGTGTCCCTGAACTGTTCTTCGAGACCGGCGGCCCCTTCCGCGAACCAGGTGAGCAGGTTCGCCGGGACCGGCCCGAGGTTGGGGGCGTTCTGCGGGTCGGGCCAGCCGTCGAGGTCCGGGGGCAGGCCGAGGGCGGCGAGATCGGCGAAGTCCGGCGGCTCCGCGAGGCGTTCTCTGATGACACGGGCGACGCTCCGGTGCACCCCGCCCAGGTGGATGACGAGGTCGGACACCGACCAGCCGGGGCAGGACGGCACGGGGGGCGCCTCGCCGGTGTCGGCCGCCCGGCGCGCCGCGGCCTGGAACGCTCGGATCTCCCGGTGGAAATGAGAGACATGGTCCATTCCCTCACTCTGTCACCCGTACCGCGGACCCGGACGGATGAGGTGGCCTCCGCGGCCTGCCGATCAGCGCTCTCTGGGACAGGTAGGGGCCCCCGGGGTCATGGGACGGGGTGGCCGTCGGGGCGGCCGGTCCAGCGGGCGATGGTGGCGGCGAGCTCGGTGTAGTCGAACGGCTTGGCGATGAAGTCGTCCATGCCGGCGGCCAGGCAACGCCGGCGGTCCTCGGCGAAGACGCCGGCGGTCAGCGCGATGATGGGGGTGCGCCGGGCGGCCCCCTCCCGCCGGCGGAGCACGGTGGTGGCGGTGTAGCCGTCCATCACGGGCATCTGGCAGTCCATCAGGATGGCCTGGTACTCGGTCTTCTCCGTCATCGCGATGGCCTCCTCGCCGTTGGTCGCGAGATCGGCGTGGTAGCCGAGCATGGCGAGCACCTCCATGGCCGCCATCTGGTTGAGCTCGTTGTCCTCCACGAGCAGGAGCCGGGAGCGGTGGACGGGCGCGGCGGGGACGGGGTCCTCCGCGCCGGGCGGCTCCTGCGCGGGCGCCGGGGCCAGCGACATCGTGCAGGTGAAGACGCTGCCCCGGCCGGGACGTCCGGACACCCGCAGGTCGCCGCCCATCGCCTGGGCGAGCCGGCGGGAGATGGCCAGGCCCAGGCCGGTGCCGCCGTACTGCCGGGTGGTGGAGGCGTCGGCCTGGACGAACGGGTCGAACAGCTGCTCCCGCTTGTCCTCGGGGATGCCGATGCCGGTGTCGGCGACCTCGATCCGGACCTCCAGCCTGCCGTCCGGGGCCGCGCCGGTGAGGCCGGCGTGGACGGTCACGCTTCCCTCCGGGGTGAACTTGACCGCGTTGTCGACGAGGTTGAGCAGGATCTGCCGGATCCTGGTGGGATCGCCGCGCAGGACGGCGGGCACCTCCGGGCCGCACGAGCCGCCCAGCGCGAGGCCCTTGGCCCCGGCCGTCGCCGACAACAGCCCGACGACGTCGTGCACGAGGACGTCGAGGTCGACGTCGCCGTCCTCCAGCACCAGCTGGTCGGCTTCGATCTTGGACAGGTCGAGGATGTCGTTGATGATGGCCAGCAGGGTCTGCCCTGCGGTGAGGATGCCCTCCAGCTGCCGGCGCTGCTCGCGGCCGAGCGGGCCGGCCAGCAGGACGGCGGCCAGGCCGATGACCGCGTTCATCGGGGTGCGGATCTCGTGGCTCATGGTGGCCAGGAACTGCGACTTGAGCCGGGAGGCCTCCAGCGCCTGGTCGCGGGCGGTGGCCAGGTCCCGCTCGAACTGCTTGCGCTCGGCGATGTCCCGGGCGAAGGCGTTGAAGTGCCGGTGACCGGCGGACTCGACGCACCAGACGGTGAGCTCCACCGGCAGGGGCCGGCCGTCGCGGTGCCTGGCGAGGATCTCCATGCGGTCCTCGGCGGCGGTCATCGCCTCCGGGAAGCGCTCGCGGTGGACGTCCGCCGGGATCATGAGGTCGGTCAGCGGGCGGCCGATCGCCTCCCGCGCCGGCCAGCCGAAGGTCGTCTCCGCGCTGCTGTTCCAGTCGGTGACCACGCCGTCGGCGTCGAAGCCGAAGAAGGGGTCGCGGGCGGTGGCGATGATCGAGCGGGTGCGTTCCTGCTGGGCGTGGAGCGCCGCGGTCGCCCTCTCGCGCTCGGTGATGATCGCCGCCACCAGCATGCTCGTGGCGATCAGCACCATGGTGTAGTTCTGGGTGGTCAGCAAGGTGCCCGGGGACGACAGCTGCACGAAGGGCCCCACCCCGCGCGCCGCCGCGTAGATCACCACCGCGGTGGTGAACAGGCAGGCCAGGCTCGCGCCGACCAGCCGGAAGCGGATCGCGGCCCACAGCAGCACCGGCACGACGAGGGTCAGCCGCCCGGCTCCCAGGACGGGCCAGGTGGCCAGCGGGAGCGCGAGGGAGAGCAACCCCGCCTCGGCCGTCCTGGTCCGGCTCGGCCGGCGCCACCGTCGCCGGCGCGCCCAGGCCACCAGCAGCACCGGCGTCAGTGTCATCACGCCGATCGCGTCGCCGAACCACCACAGGATCCACGAGGAGACCGCCTCGGCCGCCGGGATGACGCCGCCGGCCCACAGCGCCGTGACGCCGACGGTGGCGCTCACCGCCGTCGCGGCCAGGCCGGCGAGCCCGACCAGGGCCAGCACGTCGCGGATCCGGTCGGCGGGCCGGCGGAAGCCGGACAGGCGCAGCAGCCATCCGGCCGCGGCCGCCTCCAGGGTGTTGCCCGCGGCGATCAGCGCGGCCACCCAGAGCGGGATGTCGGTGGAGGCGTTGAAGGCGAACGCCCCGAGCAGGATCGCGGGAAGCGCGCGGTAGCCGTACAGGACGGCGGCGGCCACCGCCAGGCCGCTCGGCAGCCAGATCGGGGAGATGCTGGTGTGCACGGAGGCCAGGGCGAAGACGGTCTGGGCGGTCACGGCGTAGAGGATCGCCAGCGGCACGACCTTGCCGAGATACGCCACACCGTGGCGAAGCATAGAAAGCTCCTCGCGCCGGACCCGAGGGTCGGGGCTTCCCTTCGGTCCTTCGCGGTCCCGGGCCGGGATCGTCGTGGAACCGTGGCGTCCCGGACCGCACGGCAAGCTTACTCCGGGCCGGGAAGCGAGGCATGAAATCAGCCGTTACGGGGTGGCACGACACGCTTACGAATCGGTACGGGCGGCCTCGGCCATCCGCGCGGCCCGGGTCTCCAGGTAGCGCTGCTCGGGCAGGCTGGTGGTACGGCGGGCCGCCGAGCGGTACGCCGTACGGGCGGCCTCGTGGTCGCCGGCCATCTCCAGCAGGTGCGCGCGGACCGCGTCGAGGCGGTGGTGGCCGGTCATCCGGTCGTCGGCCGTCAGGGTCTCCAGCAGGTCGAGCCCCGCCCGCGGCCCGTGCACCATCCCCACCGCGACGGCCTCGTTCAGCGTGGTCACGGGGTTGGGCGCGATGCGGCCCAGCAGCCGGTAGAGCGCGAGGATCTGCGGCCAGTCGGTGTCCTCGGCGCGCGGGGCCTCGGCGTGGACCGCGGCGATGGCCGCCTGGAGCTGGTACGGCCCCAACGGGGCCCGCGCCAGCGTCTCGGTGATCAGCTCGATCCCCTCGGCGACGATCGCCCGGTCCCACAGGGCGCGGTCCTGTTCGGCGAGCGGGACCAGCGCCCCGTCGGGGCGGGTGCGGGCCGGGCGCCGGGCGTCGGTGAGCAGCATGAGCGCCAGCAGCCCGGCGGCCTCGCCGTCGTCCGGCAGCATCCGGCGGAGGCCCCGGGCGAGGCGGATCGCCTCGCCGGTGAGGTCGGCGCGTTGCAGGTCGGGGCCGGAGGTGGTGGTGTAGCCCTCGTTGAAGACGAGGTAGAGCACGTGCAGCACGGCCCGTAGCCGGGTCTCCCGCTCGGCCTGGGGAGGCATGGCGAAGCGGGCGCCGGCGGCCTTGACGCGCTGCTTGGCCCGGCTGATGCGCTGGGCCATGGTCGCCTCGGGGACCAGGAACGCGCGGGCGATCTCCGCGGTGCTCAGGCCGCCGACGGCGCGCAGGGTGAGCGCCACCTGGGAGGGGGGCGACAGCGCGGGATGGCAGCACAGGAACAGCAGGGTCAGCGTGTCGTCCTGGCCGGGGGAGCGCTCCTCGCCGGGCGCGGGCACGACCGACAGGTCGGCCGGTTCCCGCGTCGCGACGGCGACCTCGCGTTCCCGGCGCGCGTGCTCGCCGCGCCACTGGTCGATCAGCCGCCGGGAGGCGACCGTGACCAGCCAGCTCCGCGGGTTGTCCGGCATGCCCTCCTCGGGCCACTGCACGGCGGCGGCCAGCAGCGCCTCCTGCACCGCGTCCTCGCACGCGTCGAACTGCCCGTGGCGGCGGACGAGCGCGCCGAGAACCTGCGGCGCCAGCGCGCGCAGCAGGTCCTCGACGCGGTCGTCGGCTCTCACATCTCCGTCCCGGACTGCTGCATGAGGGGCCGGACCTCCATGGCCCAGCGCTTGGCGTCCGGCCAGCGCGCGGCGATCTCGACCGCGCGCCCGGGGGTCTCGCAGTCGACCATGATGTACCCGGCGAACTGTTCCTTGGCCTCGATGTACGGCCCGTCCGTGACCGCCGGCACGCCGTCGCGCACCCGGACGGTCTTCGTCTGCGAGGGGTCGGCGAGGGCCTCGCCGCCGATCAGCTCCCCGGACTCGGTGAGCTCCTTCATGAGCGCGTCCACCCCGCCGAACAGCTCGTCGCGCTCGGCCTCCGACAGCTCCTCCGCGAAACCGGGACGGTTGTAGATCAGCAGCATGTACTTCACGGTTCTCCTCCTTGCAGCGCCGGCCCCGGGCCGGGGCGGCTCTCACCGGTGGGTCGGAACCGGTGACGCGTCCTCGACATCCGCCTCGGAAGAATTTAGATGTTCCGTGATCCGGCGGCACCGGCCGGTTCGAGGGAGAAACCTGGCGAACCATCTGTTTTTCCCCAACTACGGCAACCTCCGGGTGAACGGAGGAGAACCAACAAGCCGAACCGGCCACGCAGCGGCATCTCTTCGTCACATACTGATGCTCAGCGGAAGCGGAAAGTAGTCGACGGAGGGTGTGGCGATGACGCGGGCGATCCTCCATCGGGCCGGCGCGGGACCCGGCGGCGCGAAGTCCGGCGAGGGCGCCCTGGTCGAGGTCGCCGCCCGGACCGGCATCGACGTCAGCGTGATCGTCCCGGTCCACAACTGCCGCGCCTATCTGGACCGGTGCCTGACCTCGCTGCTCATCCAGCGGGTCAGCATGGAGATCGTGGTCGTGGACGACGGCTCCGTCGACGGCGGTTCGGAGCTGGCCGACCTGTACGCCTCCTGCCACCCCAGGACCATCCGCGTCGTGCACCAGGAGGCCTCCGGCGGGGCGGGCGGCCCGCGCAACACCGGGCTCTCCCTGGCCCGGGGCAGATACGTGTTCTTCTGCGACGCGGACGACTATCTCGGCCCCGAGGCGCTGGAGCGCATGCTCGCGATGGCCGAGCGCAACGGCTCCGACATCGTCCTGGGGAAGATCGTCGGGCACGGCCGCAGGGCCCCGGTCTCCATGTTCAACGAGAGCGTCGACCGGGCGCCGCTGGAGGACAGCGCCGTCTACAACAGCCTGAGCTGCTTCAAGCTGTTCCGCCGGGAGATGCTGGAGCGGCACAGGATCCGCTTCGACGAGAGCCTCCTGGTCGGCGAGGACATCGTCTTCACGACCCACGCCTACTGCCACGCCGGCGTGATCTCCGTGGTCGCCGACTACGACTGCTACCACCTGGTGGACAGGCCCGACGGGACCAGCATCATGCAGCGCCCGGCCAGCCGCGACGCCCTCTCGTGGCTACGGATGATCAAGAAGCCGATCGAGCTGATGGTCGGCCACGTGCGGCCCGGCCCGCTCCGCGACCACCTGCTCCGGCGCCACTTCCGGATGGACGCCTTCGCCCGCCTCGGCCGGCCCTTCCTGGAGGCCGGCGAGGTCGAGCGCAAGGAGATCGCGGCCGAGGTGGCCGACATGTGCGACCGCTGGATGACCGACGGGGTGCGCGACCGGCTCGGCGCCGTGGACCGCAGCCGGATCGCCGCGCTGGAGGACATCGACCGCCTGGTACGGCTGGCGCACATCGAGCTGGCCGTGGTGCGCCGCGAGCTCACGGGCCTGCGCTGGGACGAGGGCGACACGAGGCTGGCCGTCACGGGCCGGGTGGCGCTGGACGCCCTGGAGCCCGACCGCCACCCCGAGATCGTCACCGGGGCCGTCACGCTGGTCCTGCGCCCCCGGCAGGCGTCCGAGGGGCAGGACGACGTCACCGTCCCGGTGATCCGGCAGGGGGAGGCGTTCGCCGGGGTGCTCGACCTGGGCGTGCTCTCCCCCGGGGTCTGGGACGTCCACGTGGCCGTCGAGTGCGAGGGGGTCGTCCGCACGGCACGGCTCGGCGCCGACCGCGACGGGCAGATCGCCCGCCCGGCGCCCCGGATGATCGGCGGCGTGATCGCCCTGCCGTACTTCACCCGGCCCTACGGCAACCTCAGCGTCGACATCGGCGGTCACGTGGTCACCCCGTCCGGCGTCGTACGGCTGGCCCGCTCCCGCTGGGCGGCCGGGCACCGGCTGGTCCTCGACGGTGAGATCACGATGGGGGCGATCACCCCCGACGCGCGGGCCGTGCGCCGGCTGGTGTGGCGGGAGCGCAGCTCCGGGCGGGAGCGGCGGGTGCCGGTCGCGGCCCGGGCGGGCGGGGGGTTCACGGCGCGGCAGGCGTTCGGGCGGCTGGGGCCCGGCACCTGGGACGCCTACCTGGAACTGGACCTCGGCGGGCCGCCGGCGCGGTTCCGGATCGAGGCGGAGGCGGAGCTGGTCGCGCCGCCGCGCACGTGGTGGCGGGGGGTGGTGCTGCGCACCGTCAAGCCGTACGCCACGGCGGGGAAGGGACGGCTCAGCGTCATCGTGCGGACCGTCACCCCGAAGGCGTTCCTCCGCCGCTTCCTGCCCTGACCTCCCGGCGGTTTCCACCCTGATCTTCCTGCGGCCCTCGCCCTGACCTTCCGGCGGTTTCCGTCCGGGCCTTCGGCGGCCCCTGTCCTGGTCTCCCGCTGACTCCCGTCTTACCCCTCGCTGACCTGCGTTTTCTCACTTGGGGCAATCCATTCGCTAATGCCCATCGATTGCAATAACAAGTCCATGGCCTAAAGTAAGGGTCATATCCGCACCTCGGAGGCTTGTTGTGCACGTTCCCGATGGCTTCTTCACCGCTGCCGTCTCGATCTCAGCGGGGGCCGTCGCCGCCGCCGGGACCGCGGTCTGCCTGCGCGGCGCCCGCCGCGAGCTCGACGACCGGACCGCCCCGATGGCCGGCCTGGTCGCCGCCTTCGTCTTCGCCGTCCAGATGCTCAACTTCCCGGTCCTCCCCGGGATGAGCGGCCACCTCCTCGGCGGAGCGCTCGCCGCGATCCTCGTCGGGCCGTACACGGCGGTGCTGTGCATGGCCGTGGTCCTCTTGGTGCAGAGCATCTTCTTCGCCGACGGCGGCCTGACGGCGCTGGGCGTCAACATCACGCTCATGGGCCTGGTCACCGTCCTGACCGGCTGGGGCGTCTTCCGCCTGATCACCCGGAGCCTGAACGGCCGCGCCGCGATCACCGCCGCGTCGTTCGCCGCCGCGCTGGTCTCGGTGCCCGCCTCGGCGCTGGCGTTCACGCTGCTGTTCTGGGTGGGCGGGACGGCTCCCATCGAGATCGGCACGGTCGCCGCCGCGATGGGCGGCGTGCACGTGCTCATCGGCATCGGCGAAGGGCTGATCACCGCGGTCACCGTCGCCACCGTGCTCGCCGCCCGGCCCGACCTGGTGTACGGCGCGCACGGGCTGGCCGCCCCGCTGGTGCTGCGCGGTCCCGACGGAGACGTCACCGTGGTCCCGGAGCGCGAGGAGCGCGTCACGGCCCCGGCCGGTCGGTCGCGCCCGTTCCTGCTGGCGGGCGTCGGCGTCACGCTCGTCCTGGCGGGCGTGGTCTCCTTCTTCGCCTCCGGCGACCCGGACGGGCTGGAGAAGGTGGCCGAGGACGAGGGCTTCCTCGGCCAGGCCACCGACCACGCGTTCGGCTCGTGGCTGCTGGCCGACTACGGTGACGTGGGCGGGATCCCGGTCGGTGTCACGGGGGTGGTCGGCGTGGGGATCACGCTGATCGTCGCCGGAGCCGTCGGCTACGCCGCCCGCCGCCGCGACCGGGAAGCCGGCCGCGAGGGCGGTCGGGAAGACGTGACGGTCTGACGGCGCTGAACGGGACGGTTCCCGGCGCGAGAGTCATCCGGACGGGTCTCGGGGCCGAAGCACCTGCCGGAGAGGACGTTCAGTGAGCGCGGGCCATCACCACCAGCTCTACCGGGCGGGCGACACGCCCGCCCACCGGCTCCCGCCGCAGTGCAAGCTCGCGGCGGTCGTCGGGTTCGTCGTGACCGTGGTGGCCACGCCCCGCGAGTGGTTCGCGGCCTTCGCGGCGTACGCGCTGCTGCTGGCGGGCGTGCTGCTGCTCGCGAAGATCCCGCCGGGCTTCGTGCTGCGGCGGATGGCGATCGAGGTCCCGTTCGTGCTGTTCGCGCTGGCGATCCCGTTCGTCGGGACGGGGGAGCGAATCTCGGTGGCGGGACTCTCACTCAGCCTGCCCGGCCTGTGGGCGGCCTGGAACATCCTGGCCAAGGCCACCCTCGGCGTGGTCGCGAGCGTCCTGCTGGCGGCCACGACCGAGCCCCGGATGCTGCTGCTGGGCGCCCAGCGGCTGCGGCTGCCGCCGCTGATGGTGCAGATCGCCATGTTCATGCTCCGCTACATGGACGTGATCCTGGACGAGATGCGCCGCATGCGGGTGGCCAGGGAGTCGAGGGGGTTCACGGCGCGGGACGTGCGGCACATCCCGGTGGTCGCGCGCTCGGCCGGGGCGCTGTTCATCCGCTCCTACGAGCGGGGCGAACGGGTCCACCTGGCGATGCTGAGCCGCGGCTACACCGGGTCGATGCCGGTGATCCACGACCTGACCGCCTCGGCGCGGCAGTGGCTGGCGGCCGGTACGCTTCCGGGCGCGGCGCTCGCGGTGCTGCTCGGGAGCGTGCTGCTCAAGACGGGGGAATGGTGACATGACGGCCTCGCTGGAGGTGGACCGGCTGGCGTACGCCTACCCGGACGGCACGCAGGCGCTGTTCGGCGTGGACCTGCGCATCGAGCGCGGCGAGCGGGTCGCGCTGCTCGGGCCGAACGGCGCGGGCAAGACCACCCTGGTCATGCACCTCAACGGCATCCTGACCGCCGGGCACGGCACCGTGACCGTGGCCGGTCTCCCGGTCGCGAAGGGCTCGCTCAAGGAGATCCGGCGCAGGGTCGGCCTCGTCTTCCAGGACCCGGACGACCAGCTGTTCATGCCGACCGTCCGGGAGGACGTCGCCTTCGGCCCGGCCAACATGGGCGTCCGCGGCGAGGAGCTCGACCAGCGGGTCAAGGCGGCGCTGGAGCGGGTGGGCATGCTGGAGGCGATCGACCGGCCCCCGCACCACCTGTCGTTCGGGCAGCGCCGCCGGGTGGCGGTGGCGACCGTGCTGGCCATGGAGCCGGAGATCCTCGTCCTGGACGAACCCTCGTCCAACCTGGACCCCGCCTCGCGCCGCGAGCTCGCCGAGATCCTGCGGAGCCTGGACGTGACCGTGCTGATGGTCACCCACGACCTGCCCTACGCGCTGGAGCTGTGCGAGCGCTCGCTCATCCTGTCCGGCGGGGTGATCGCGGCCGACGGGCCGACCCGGGAGATCCTCGCCGACGCCGAGCTGCTCGCCGCGCACCGGCTGGAACTGCCGTACGGCTTCTCCGCCGGCTGAGTCCCGGGACCGCCGGTTGAGTCCCGGGACCGCCGGCCCGCCGCACGCGGGGCGGCCGCCGCGCGATTCCCCGGGTCATCCGGGAGTGACGGGCGGGGTTATGGACATGATCCTTCCTTTATGATCCGGGATTGATCGCGAAGCCGTCCGGTCTCGCATACGGTGAGGGCGAAGTAAAGTTAGGTCTGCCTCATGGCCGCGAGGAGGACTGATGAAGCTACGGCTGGCTCGCCGGGCTGTCGGCGACGCCGTGGTGGTGGCGGTCGAGGGAGAGCTCGACCTGTTCACCGCGCCCTTCCTCCGCGACGAGGTCCGTGACGCCATCAAGCTCGACGGATCCCGGCTGGTCCTCGACCTGACCTCCCTGTCGTTCATGGACTCCAGCGGGCTGTCCGTGCTGATCGAGGCCTGGCGGCTGGCGACCGGCCAGGGCGGCGGGGTCTGCCTGGCCGCGCCGCAGGCGCCGGTGGCGCGGATCCTGCGCACGACCGGCCTCGACCGCCGCATCAAGGTCTATCCCGACGTCGGCGCGGCCGTCGAAGCGCTCTGAGCCGGCCCGGGCGACCGGCCGGCCGCGGCGACGCCCGCTCTACCGGCCGGCCGGGCAGTGACGCGCCCGCTCCGAGGAGTCAACAGCAGGCCCGGGGGAATCCTGGTGCGCGGGCCCGTTCCCGGCCTGAGCGGTAGAGATCCGGCTCACTCCGGGTGGGGGAGATTTGGCCCACCCCGAGTAGAACTTCATTCGGTATCCGCGTTAAAGTCCGCTCATGGACCTGAACGGAGCAGTAGCAATCATCTCGGGTGGTGCCAGCGGCCTCGGTGAGGCCACGGCCCGTGACCTCGCCGCGCATGGCGTGACCGTGGTCATCGCCGACCTGAACGAGGAGCGCGGCAAGGCGCTCGCCGACGAGCTCGGCGGGGTTTTCGTCAAGACCGACGTGTCCGACGAGGAGCAGGTGCAGGCGGCCGTGGACGCCGCGGTGGCCACCGGCAAGCCGCTGCGCGTGGTGGTGAACAGCGCGGGCATCGGCTGGGCCACCCGGACCGTCAACCGCGACGGCTCGCCGCACGACCTGGCCTCCTACCGCAAGGTCATCGACGTCAACCTGATCGGCACCTTCAACCTGATGCGCATCGGCGCCGCCGCCATCTCCAAGACCGAGCCGGTCGACGAGGACGGCCAGCGCGGTGTGGTCATCAACACCGCCTCCGTGGCGGCGCTGGAGGGCCAGACCGGCCAGGTGGCGTACTCGGCCTCCAAGGGCGGCATCGTCGGCATGACCGTCCCGGCCGCCCGTGACCTGGCCGCCGTCGGCGTCCGGGTCAACACGATCTGCCCGGGCATCATCGACACCCCGATCTACGGCTTCTCGCCCAACTCCGACGAGTTCAAGGCCAAGCTGGTCGCCCCGGTCGTCTTCCCCAAGCGCATGGGACAGGCCTCGGAGTTCGCCCACCTGGTCCGCGCGCTCATCGAGAACGACTACATGAACGCCGAGACCATCCGCTTCGACGGCGGCATCCGCTTCCAGCCCAAGTAGGAGTCACCTTGTCCGAGTCGACTTCCGCGCCGGCCTCCGGAGCCGGTGACGAGGTCCTGGTCCAGGTCGAGGACGGCGTCGCCGTCATCACGATCAACCGTCCCAGGGCCAAGAACGCCATCAACGGCGTCGTGGCGCGGGCCGTCGCGGCGGCGCTGGACGAACTGGAGGAGCGCAAGGACGTCTCCGCCTACGTCCTGACCGGCGCGGGCGGCACGTTCTGCGCGGGCATGGACCTCAAGGGCTTCCTGACCGGCGACTTCCCGGTCGTCGAGGGCAGGGGCTTCGGCGGCATCGCCGAGGCGCCGCCGAAGAAGCCCATGGTGGCCGCGATCGAGGGCTACGCCCTGGCCGGCGGTTTCGAGCTGGCCCTGTCCTGCGACATCATCGTCGCCTCCGAGGAGGCCAAGTTCGGGCTGCCCGAGCCCAAGCGCGGCCTGGTCGCCGGGGCGGGCGGTGTGATGCGGCTGCCGCAGCGGATCCCGTACCACATCGCCATGGAGATCGCCCTGACCGGCGATCACTTCCCGGCCTCCCGGCTCTACGAGGTCGGCCTGGTCAACTACGTCACGCCCGCGGGCGAGGCGCTGGCCACGGCCGTCGCGCTCGCCAAGAAGATCGCTGCGAACGCCCCCCTGGCGGTGGCGGCGACCAAGCGGGTGATCGTCGAGTCCGCCGACTGGAGCCTCGACGAGATGTTCAAGAAGCAGGGAGAGATCATCAACCCGGTGTTCGGCTCCAAGGACGCCATGGAGGGCGCGGCGGCCTTCGCCGAGAAGCGCGCTCCGCAGTGGAAGGGCGAGTGACGCCCCTTCCCGGCCATCGGGTGTCGTGACCGCCGATCCTTCCCGGCCGTCGCCGCCGGCGGGGCGGGTGTTCCGCCGGCGGGAATGGTCTTACGAAGTTTCCGGCATGTCGGGCGCGATCCCTCAGGGTCGCGCCCGGCGCGTTTCCCGGCGGGTGTACGTACGGTGAAGGTGTGGGCGCGTGCGACACGGGCACGTGACCTTCACGTGGCGGCTCCATGAGGCCAGGAGTGTGCATGAGCGACTACCCGACCGGGATGAATCCTTCCAACCGGTTCTCCGGCGCGCACCTGCGCCGTACCGCGGGCAGCCTGGCGGCGGGCGCGCTGGGCGCGGCGCTCCTGGTGATCCTGCTCGTGTCCGGCATGTGGGCGATCGAGGTGGCCGACTACGTGCTCCCCGGCGAGTTCGACGCCTACGGCATCGAGGCGTGGGACGCCTCGCGCCCGTGGGACGTCAGCGGCCTCGGCGGCATCCCGGTCGCCCCGTTCCTGCACGCCGACTTCGCCCACCTGATGGCCAACTCCGTGCCCCTGCTGGTCCTCGGCTTCCTGGCCGCCCTGCGCGGCCTGGGCCGGTTCCTCGGGGCCAGTCTGATCATCATCCTGGTCAGCGGCCTGGGCGTCTGGCTCACCAGCGAACCCGGTTACATCACGGTCGGCGCCAGCGGCCTGGTCTTCGGCTACTTCGGCCTGGTCCTGGCGCGCGGCCTGTTCGACCGCCGCGCCCTCGACATCGTGATCGGCGTCGGCGTCGCCATCGCCTACTACTCCATCATCTGGGGCGTGCTGCCCACCCAGGAGGGGGTCTCCTGGCAGGGCCACCTGTTCGGCCTGGTGGGCGGCGTCCTCGCCGCCTGGGTCCTGCGCCGCAGGCGCCCCCGGATCTCCCCCTACTGACCTCACCGGCCTCCGCCGGTGAGGGCCAGGAAACGGTCGACGGCGGTTCGGGCGTCGGCGCGGACGCTGTCCGCCGACGGGGGGCGCTCGCCCAGCAGCACCCGGATCTGCAGGTCGCGTACGGCCAGGCCGTACAGGAGCCGGAACGCCTCCGCCGGGTCGTCGATCCGCAGCAGCCCTTCCGCGGCCAGCCGGCCGAGATAGTCCTCGACCAGCGGGCCGGTGCTGTGGCGGCCGTGCCGGAGCAGCAGCTCCGACAGCTCTCCCGACGCCATGGCCGCCCGGTTCAGCGCCACCGAGGCGTCGCCGACGAGCAGGGCGAGCAGGTTCTCCGCGATGGCGGTGAGGGTGGCGCGCGGTTCGGACGGACGCTCCAGCGCCGCCGTCACCGCGGCGTTGACCTGCTCGGACTGCCGCTGGATCAGCGCCGCGAGCATTCCCTGGCGGTTGCCGAACCAGGTGTACAGGCTCTCCTTGGACGACCCGGCACGGGCCGCCACCGCCTGCATGGTCATGCCCTCCACGCCGTGCTCGACGAGTTCGGCGAGTGCGGCGTCGAGCGCCGCCCGGCGCCTGGCGGCCTGCTCGCCCGAGCGGGGACGGCCCCGGCGGCTCTGTCCGGTCACGGTCTCTCCTGGATGTGCGCTCGCTCTTAATCGAACCATCGGGTACGGTTTAAAACGTACTCGATGGTTCGATTTTAGCCGCTCCACCGGAAGGCCTCCCATGCCGCTCACCCCGTCGTCCACCGAGACGACCACGGCCACGATCACGACCGCCCCCTCCCCGAGCCGGACCGCCGGGCGCGTGCGCGGCTGGACGCTGGCCTCCGCGACGACGCTGATGGGACTCATCGCGGGGTTCTTCTACGCCTACGCCTGCTCCGTCATGATCGGATTGGCCCGGGTCGACGACCGCACCTTCATCGACTCCATGCAGTGGATCAACGCGACCGTGCGCAATGTCTGGTTCGCGCCCGCTTTCTTCGGCGCGCTGCTCGTGACCGCCGTCGCCGCCGCACTGCACCTGGGCCGGGCGCAGCGGCCGGTGCTCGGCTGGGTCGTCGCCGCGCTCGTGCTGTACGGCGCGGCCTTCGGCATCACCATGGGCGTCAACGTGCCGCTCAACGAGCAGCTCGCCGCGGCCGGGGACCCGGCCTCCCTCGCCGACCCGGCGGCGGCGCGCGCCTCCTACGAGGGGGTGTGGACGGCCTGGAACACCACGCGGACGGTCGCCTCGACCGCGGCGCTCGCCTGCCTGGTCCGGGCGCTGATGCTGCACGGCCGGCACACCGCGCGGCCGGAGCGCTGAGAGAGGCGGGGAAGGGGTGCGGGCGGCGCTGTAGGGCCCGTGGAGCGTGCGGCCCGCAATGAGTCAGGCCCGGGAAGGGCGGGCCTTCCCGGGCCTGACAGGAGCCGTACAGGGGCTGTCAGAGCCGCTCGACCACGTAGTCGATGCAGTGCGTCAGCGCCTCGACGTCGGCCGGGTCGACGGACGGGAACATCGCGATGCGCAGCTGGTTGCGGCCGAGCTTGCGGTAGGGCTCGGTGTCGACGATGCCGTTGGCGCGCAGCGTCTTGGCCACCGCGGCGGCGTCCACCCCGTCGGCGAAGTCGATGGTGCCCACCACATCGGAGCGGAACTCCGGACCGGCGAACGGCGTGGTGTAGGAGGTCTTCTCCGCCCACGTGTAGAGCCGGCCGGCCGAGTCGGCGGTGCGGGCGGTGGTCCAGGCCAGGCCGCCGTTGCCGTTCATCCACTCGATCTGCTCGGCGAGCAGGAAGAGGGTGGCGACCGCCGGGGTGTTGTAGGTCTGGTCCTTGGCGGAGTTGTCGATCGCGATCGGCAGGCTGAAGAACTCGGGGATGTAGCGCCCGCTGCCCGCGATCTCCTCGACCCGGGCCAGCGCGGCCGGGGACATCAGGGCGATCCACAGGCCGCCGTCGGAGGCGAAGCTCTTCTGCGGGGCGAAGTAGTAGACGTCGGTCTCGCTGATGTCGACGGGCAGGCCGCCGGCGCCGGAGGTGGCGTCGACGAGCACCAGCGAGCCCTCCTCGCCGACCCGCTTGATGGGCATGGCGACGCCGGTCGAGGTCTCGTTGTGGGTGAGCGCGTAGACGTCCACGCCCGCCTCGGTGACGGCCTCGGGGTGGCTGCCGACCTCGGACTTGATGACGGACGGGTCGCCCAGCCACGGGGCCTTCGCCGCCACGGAGGCGAACTTGGAGGAGAACTCGCCGAAGTGCAGGTGCTGCGACCGCTCCCGGATGAGCCCGAAGGCGGCGATGTCCCAGAACGCGGTGGTGCCGCCGTTGCCGAGGACGACCTCGTATCCCTCGGGCAGGGAGAACAGCTCCGACAGGCCCGCCCGGACGCGTCCGACGAGCGACTTCACCGGCTTCTGGCGGTGAGAGGTGCCCAGGACGGAGGAGCCGGAGGCGGCCAGCGCCGCCAGCTGCTCGGGGCGCACCTTGGAGGGCCCGCAGCCGAAACGGCCGTCGGCGGGCTTGAGGTCTGAGGGAATAACGATGTCAGCCACCTGGCCAGCCTACTAAGCCCGCTCATTGGACTAGACCTGGGTCCGGGGTTTGAGACATCCGTGCTTGAAATGCGGAACGGCTGCCGCGCGGGGAACCGCGCGGCAGCCGTTCCGGCCGGATGCGCCGGGCCGGATCGGACCGGGATCGGACGGCGGTCAGGCCGTTCCGGGAACGGTCAGGCGTCGCCGAGGATCTCGGCGGCGCCGGGGACGTCGTGGACCGAACGCTGGGCCGGGCCGACATAGTCGGCGCTGGGGCGGACGAGCCTGCCCGTGCGCTTCTGCTCCAGGATGTGAGCGGCCCAGCCCGCGGTGCGGGCGCAGGTGAACATCGAGGTGAACATGTGCGAGGGAACCTGGGCGAAGTCCAGGATGACCGCGGCCCAGTACTCGACGTTGGTGGCGAGCACCCGGTCGGGCTTGCGGGCGTGCAGCTCCTCCAGGGCGGCCTTCTCCAGCGCGGCGGCGACCTCGTAACGCGGCGCGTCGAGCTCCTTGGCGGTACGGCGCAGCACCCGGGCACGCGGGTCCTCGGCGCGGTAGACGCGGTGGCCGAAGCCCATGAGGCGCTGGCCCTTGTCGAGCTCGCCCTGGACGTACTTCTTGGCGTCGCCGACCTGCTCGACACCCTCGATCATGTGCAGCACGCGGGCCGGGGCGCCGCCGTGCAGCGGGCCCGACATGGCGCCCACCGCGCCGCTCAGCGCCGCGGAGACGTCGGCGCCGGTGGAGGCGATGACGCGGGCGGTGAAGGTGGAGGCGTTCATACCGTGCTCGGCCGCGGAGACCCAGTAGGCGTCGATGGCCTTGACGTGCTTGGGGTCGGGCTCGCCCCGCCAGCGGACCATGAAGCGCTCGACGATGCTCTCGGCCTCGTCGACCCGCTTCTCCGGGACCACGGGCTGGCCCTGGCCGCGCGCCGACTGGGCGACGAAGCTGAGGGCGGTCACACTTGCGCGCGCGAGGTTGTCGCGCGCCTCATCCTCGTCGATGTCGAGCAGCGGCCGGAAGCCGTAGTGAGGGGCCAGCATGGCCAGCGCACTCTGCACGTCGACGCGGATGTCACCGGAATGGACAGGAATGGGGTAGCGCTCGGCCGGGGGAAGGCCCGGCTGGAACTTGTTGTCGACGAGCAGGCCCCACACGTTGCCGAACGAGACGCGGCCGACCAGCTCTTCGATGTCGACGCCCCGGTAGCGGAGGGCGCCCCCTTCTTTGTCCGGTTCCGCGATCTCCGTCTCGAAAGCTACGACGCCTTCGAGCCCGGGTTTGAAGTCGGACATTCTCGGCCGCCTCCCTTTCTTGAAGTCAAAGCCTTGATGTCGAGATACCGGCGGGTCATATTCAACCCGCTGGGTCGCGGTGGCGTGTCACCGGACCCGCCTGAACGCGATAGCCCCAGGTGAGGGGCGGTGCGCAGGCTCTCCGTCAAACACGCGACAATACCGTTTCGTGGACGCCACCTCGCGCCCGCCGTCGCTGGCGGGGCTTCGCCGTACCTACGAGGGTCTTCCCCTGCTGGAGGCCGATCTCGCATCCGATCCCATCTCGCAGTTCGCCGCCTGGTTCGCGGAGGCGGTGGACGCCGGGCTTCCCGAGCCGAACGCGATGATCGTCGCGACCTGTTCGGCGGGCGGCCGGCCGACGGCCAGGACCGTGCTGCTGAAGGGCTATGACGCCGACGGATTCGTCTTCTACACCAACTACGAGTCGCGCAAGGGCCGTGATCTGGCCGAGAACCCCCGGGCGAGCCTGCTGTTCCCCTGGCACTCCATCCGCCGCCAGGTGCGGGTGGAGGGCTCGGTGGTGCGGATCCCGCGCGAGGAGTCGGCCGCCTACTTCCGGTCGCGGCCGTACGGCTCGCGGATCGGCGCCTGGGCGTCGCGCCAGTCGGCGGTCGTGGGCTCCCGGGAGGAACTGGACGAGCGGTACGCCCGGCTGGCGGCCCGCTGGCCGGAGGAACCGCCGGTGCCGGACTTCTGGGGCGGGTTCCGGGTCGTGCCGGCGGAGGTGGAGTTCTGGCAGGGGCAGCTCGACCGCATGCACGACCGCCTGCGTTACCGCCGTTCCGGGGGCTCCTGGGCCGTCGAGCGCCTGGCCCCCTGACGTCCTCCGGCTCGCTCCCCCCTGAGATCATGTGTTTTCCGAAATATCCGATGTATCCGGTCGGTGGAGGGAGCGATCGTGGGGCTGGCGGATTCCCTGCGCAGGCACCTGGTGGACGTCCGGCCGCTCGGCACCCCCGCCTACCGTCGGCTCTGGGCGGGCCAGGGCGTGTCGTTCATCGGCTTCCAGCTCACCTCGACGGCGGTCGCCAAGCAGATCTACGAGATGACCGGCTCGTCCTTCTGGGTCGGCATGCTGGGCCCGGCCAACCTCATCCCGCTGGTCGTCTTCGGGCTCTGGGGCGGGGCGGTCGCCGACGCGGTCGACCGGCGCAAGCTGCTGATCCGCGCCGCCCTGGTCGCCTGGGCGGGGACGCTCGCCCTGCTGCTCCAGACGGTCCTCGGCGTGGCGAGCGTCGGCCTGCTGCTGGCGACGGTGGCCGTGCACGCCACCGGATTCGCCGTCACCAGCCCGACCCGGGTCGCGATCATCCCCCGGCTGCTCCCCGTGGAACTGGTCCCGGCGGCCAACACGCTCAACTTCCTGGTCTGGAGCCTGGGCTCGGTGATCGGCCCGCTGATCGCGGGCGTCGTGCTGGCCCGGGGCGATTTCGCCCTGGTCTACCTCGTCGACGCGGTGCTGTTCGGCGCGGGCTTCTACGCCGCGGTACGGCTGCCGCGGCTCGCGCCCCTGGGCGAGACGACCCGCCCCGGCCTGCGCTCGGTGGCCGACGGCCTGCGCTACATCGCCGGCAACCGGGTGGTGCTCATGTCGTTCGTCGTGGACATCATCGCCATGGCGTTCGCGCTGCCCAGGGCGCTTTTCCCGGAGATCGCGGACGAGCGCTTCGGCGGCTCGTCGATCGCGTTCGGCTGGCTGACGGCGAGCATCGCCATCGGCTCGGTCCTCGGCGGCCTGCTGTCGGGCTGGGTCGGCCGGGTACGGCGCCAGGGCCTGGCGCTCACGATCACGATCGCCGTATGGGGGCTCAGCGTCGCCGCCTCCGGACTCGCCCGGGAGCTGTGGCTGATGGTCGCCCTGCTCGCGGTCGGCGGGGCCGCGGACATGATCTCGGCGGTGTGGCGGCAGACGATCCTGCAGACCCACGCGCCCGACGAGATGCGCGGGCGGATGCAGGGGGTGTTCACGGTGGTGGTCGCCGGCGGCCCCCGCCTGGGCGATCTGCGCGCCGGGGCCGTGGCGACCTGGCTCGGCGCCACCGCGTCATGGGTCGGCGGAGGATTGGCGTGCGCGGTCGCGGTGCTCGCCGCGGGGCTGGCCGTACCGGCGTTCAGAAAGTACTCCTCGGCTTCACGTGCGGTTTGAGCAGGTAGGGAAGGATCTACGCCGTCGCGGTGTTGGTGTCCTTTGCCGTCGTGGGTCACCGCGGGTGATTCTCCCAATAGGGTCGGAGTTCGAGCTTCGATTTGAGACTCCGGTCCGGGGTCTGAGACTTTCCGGTCGGGCGTGGCCGTATGGGACTTTCCAGTCCGTCATGACCGTACGGACGGCAGACCGGCGCAGGACATGGACGTAACATCGAGATAGGACGGGAGGAGCCTTGACCGCACACGGCCTGATCGACACCACGGAGATGTACCTCCGCACGATTTTCGAGCTGGAGGAAGAGGGAATCGTCCCTCTGCGTGCGCGAATCGCCGAGCGGCTCCAGCAGAGCGGCCCGACCGTCAGCCAAACGGTCGCGCGGATGGAGCGAGACGGCCTGGTCCGGGTCGAGGGTGACCGGCACCTGACCATGACCGAGCTGGGGCGCACGCTCGCCACCCGCGTCATGCGCAAGCACCGCCTCGCCGAATGCCTGCTGACCCAGGTGATCGGCCTCCCCTGGGAGGAGGTGCACATCGAGGCGTGCCGCTGGGAGCACGTGATGTCGGAGTCCGTCGAGGCCCGCCTGGTCACGTTGCTGAACAATCCCACCCGCGACCCGCACGGCAATCCCATTCCGGGCCTGGAAGAACTCGGCGTCCCGGGCATCGCCGGGGCCGAGGGGGAGACCCTGCCCTCCATGGCCGACGTGGCCGGACCCAGGGATATACCCGTCGTCGTCCGTCGAATTAGCGAACAAGTGCAAAGCGATCCCGCTGTGATGCTTAAACTCAAGCAAGTTGGGATACAACCCGGACGCGAGGTGACGCTCGCGGCGAGCGACGACGGTGTGCGGGTGACGGGTGACGATGAGACGGGCAACTCTGTTGCGGTCCTGCCGCGGGAAACCGCTGCCCACGTCTTCGTCGCCACGCGCTGACCGGCGTGCTCCTGCTTGGTTGGATCCCACACGGGAGACCCTCCACTCCCATGCCGAGACTGCAGCAGGAGCAACCGTGGTTCGCTTTGCGCACAGCCGTCCCCGAGGGGTGGTCAACGGATGAAGCGGTGGGGGGATCTGTCAGAGGATGCCGCCGACCATCTATCGGCGGGTTCCGTCCTCGATCAGGCTGAGATGGCGGTGGTCGTCACCGACCGCTTCAGCAACCTTCTCTACTGGAACCCGTTCGCCGAGAAGCTGTTCGGCCGTCCCGGCCCCCAGGGGCCGGGCGATTCCGAAGGCTTCACTCTCGGAATCCTGGAAAAGGAGAACCCGCTCGCCGTCGAGCTGGCCAAGCACGTTCTCAAGGGCGGTGTCTGGGAGGGCACCTTCGACGTCAAGCGCGCGGACGGGACGATGCTCTACGTGCGCGCCCAGGCCGTGCCGCTGCGGCACCCCTCGGGGTCGGTGACGGGGATCGTCATCACGGCCCGCGAGGCCATGCGCAGCAACGAGCGGGAGAAAGACCGCTTCGGCCTGCTGGAGCGGATCGGCGAGCGGCTGGCCGGCTCGCTCTACGTCGAGGAGACGCTCAAGCGCGTCGCGGAGATGCTCGTCCCGCAGTTCGCCGACCACTGCTTCATCGAGCTGATGGAGGGCGACCGGCTCACCCGGAGGGTCTCCACCCACGTGCAGGGCTGGAGCCCGCCCCCCGACACCTGGGCTCCGCTCGGCGCCGAGATCCGCTACCCGGCGGGCCACTACGCCGACACCGCGCTCCGCCGCCAGGAGACCATCCTGGTCGAGGACTTCGCCCAGACCAACTACCCCAGCCCCAGCGAGGGCAGCACCCGCCTGGCCGCCGAGGTCGGCCTGACCTCCGCCATCGTCGCGCCGCTGTGCGTGCGCGGCGAGACCCTCGGGCTGATGTACCTCGGGCTGTCCAACCTGACCGACCGGCGCAGCCCGCACTACGACACCTTCGACCGGGACTTCGTCGGCGCCATCGCCACCCGGGTCGCGCTGGCCGTGGACAACGCGCTGCTGTTCGAGGAGGAGCGGCACACCGCCGAGTCCTTCCAGAAGCACCTGCTCCCGCGCGAGCTGCCCCAGCTCGACGGGCTGGAGATCGCCGTCCGCTACTTCCCGGCCGCTCCGCTGGCCTCGCACGGCCAGGGCATCCAGACCCAGGTCGGCGGCGACTGGTACGACGTGATCCCCCTGTCCGCGGGCCGGGTCGGCATCGTCATCGGCGACGTCGAGGGCCGCGGCGCCAAGGCGGCCGCCGTCATGGGACAGCTGCGCGCCGCGCTGCGCGCCTTTGCCCAGGACGACAAGCCGCCCGCGGAGATCCTCGCCCGGCTCGACGAGTGGACCCGCATCATCGCCACACCCGAGCAGGACGACAGCGGCGCCGACATCAGCGTCCCCCCGATCGTCACCTGCCAGTACCTCGTCTACGACGCCTGGTCGCGCCAGCTGTCCTTCGCCAACGCCGGGCACGCCCCGCCGCTGCTCCTCGTGGACGGCTCCTGCGTCGAGCTCGACATCAAGGAGGTCGGCCAGCCGCTCGGCGTCCGGGCCAAGGGCATGCACGCCGACCTGGTCTACAAGGAGGAGACCCGGACGCTCCCGCCCGGGGCCTCCCTGCTGCTCTACACCGACGGCCTGGTGGACCGCCGCCCCGCCCGCGACTCCGGCGAGACGCCGCTCAGCGACGAGGAGACGCTCTCGCTCCTGTGCGACAAGCTCGTCGAGGCCTCCGACACCTCGGTGGAGAGCATCGCCGAGGCCGCGACGGTCGCGGTGCCCGGGGAGATCGACGACGACATGGCCATCCTGGTGGTCAGGTCGTCGGCCACCGACCTCGACGTCGAAGAGCGCACCTTCTCGGCTCAGCCGATCATGGTGAGCGAGGCCCGGCGGATGGCGGCCGAGGCGTTCGCCGGCTGGAACGTCCCGGAAGAACGCGCCGAACTGGCCTGCCTGCTCGTCTCCGAGGTGGTCACGAACGTCGTGCTGCACGCCGCCAGCGCCAGCGTCCCGCGCCGGGAACTGGTGGTGGACGGCGGCATGCTGGGCGGGTTCGAGGACTCCTGGGACGTCCCCGGCTTCGACGAGGAGATCATCGCCGAGAAGGAGTTCACGCTCCGGCTCCGCCGGGGCGGGGAGTCCGTCTGGGTCGAGGTCTTCGACCAGGACCTGCGCCTGCCCCGCATCCGCAGCGCGGGCGAGAACGACGAGGGCGGCCGCGGCCTCTACCTGGTCGACCAGCTCGCCAGGCGCTGGGGCTCCCGCCCCACCACGGAGGGCAAGGCCGTCTGGTTCGAGATCCCCACCAAGTCCCGCTGACCTCTCACCGGCGTCCCCGGGTTCCTGAGCCTCACCGGGTCCCGGCGGCTCCGGCCGGGGCCGGCCGGACTCCGTCGGCCTCCCGTGCGCGGCGGGCGCCCGTGCGCGGCGGGCGCCCGGGTGCGGCGGGACGCCGGTGAATGGTGACGAGACACTAGGCCGCTGTCCCGATCGGTGCTTGAGTGGGGGGATGGAGCTGGCCTTCGAACGGCGCGGGGCTGGACCGCCCCTCGTCCTGCTGCACGGCATCGGGCACCACTGGCAGGGATGGCTGCCGGTGCTCGACCGGCTCGCCGCCGAGCGTGATGTGATCGCCGTCGACTTCCCGGGCTTCGGCGTCTCGCCGCCGCTGCCCGCCGGCACGCCGTACACCGCCGAGACGCTCGCCGACGCGGTCGAGTCCTTCTGCACGATGCTCGGACTCCGCGAGCCGCACGTGGCGGGCAACTCGCTGGGCGGCTACGTCGCGCTGGAGCTCGCCTCCCGCGGCGTCGTCCGTACGGCGTGCGCGCTCTCCCCGGCGGGTTTCTGGACCCGCGGAGAGCTCGTCTACGCGCAGAGCGTGCTCCGGGCGACCAGGGGGCTGGCCCTGGCCACCCCGCCGGAGCGGGCCGACCTGACGGTGCGCAACCCGATCGCCAAGGCGCTGTCCACCGGGGTGATGGTGGCCCACCCGGGCAGGATGAGCGACGAGGCCGTCCTCGCCGCGGGAGAGGCCCTGCGCGGTGCCGTGGGGTTCGACGAGACCCTCGACTCGTTCACCGGGCTGATGCCTCCGGCGCCGCCGAAGACGCCGATCACGATCGCCTGGGGCGAGCACGACCGGCTGCTGCTGCGGCGGCAGGCCGTACGGGCCGCGAAGTGGTCGGGGCAGCGGGTGAAGCTGCTGAAGGGGTGCGGGCACGTGCCGATGAGCGACGACCCCGAGCTGATCGCCCGGGTGCTGCTGGAGGCCTCCGCCCTGTAGAAGCCCTGGAGAACGCCCCGTGGAGCCTCTCCCGGGGAGGGGGTCAGCGCATGGTCTGGCCCCAGACGGCGAGCATCACGATGATGAAAACGATCATCACGCCCGCGTAGGCGACCGGACCGAACCGGAAGGCCCGGCGCACCCGGTTCAGCCCCCAGGCGAACAGGAACGCCAGGAAGACGAGCAGGATCAGTCCGCTGTCCATCGTCACCGCCTCGGGGGAGCCTTCGCTGACCAGTATGCGCGGTACGGCCGCCGCATGCGCCGTGCGGCGGCGGGCGAATCCCGGACGGGCCCGGTGACGGGAGTCCCGGGCCCGCCCGATGGCGGGCGGGAGAAGCTGCGCGACCCGGGATGCCGTGGATGCCGCTGTTGCGCGTGATGTGAGTGTTGACCGGCATCCGTGGGATGGTGAGCCCGTGAACGGAGCTCTGAAGGTAACCCGCGTCCTGCTGGCGGCCGCTCTCACGGTGGGCCTGGCGGCCTGCTCGGCGGAGCAGAGAGGGACCGAGGCCGCCCCCTCGGCCTCGGCCGCCGCGTCCCAGGCCCCGCAGCCGACCGCCCAGGAGTCCTCGGCCGCCACGCCCGACGCCTCGCAATCCGCCGTCCCGGAGTCCCCGGCGCCCGAGACGACGCGCTCGGAGGCGGCCCCGAGCAGTCTCCGGGACAGCGGGGCCGACAGGGACGTGACGGGACTGGTCACCTTGAAGGGCGCGGACTCGATCAAGGTGGAGGGCGACGACGCCGCGGCGTACGAGGCCACGCTGACGCCGTTCACCGTGGTGCTCGACGCGCAGGGGAGCATCTGCGACACCGGGGCGATCCCGCACAAGTGCAGTGTCGACCAGCTGAAGAAGGCCCTGAAGTCGGGGGTCTCCCTCTACGCCAAGGTGTCGATCCAGGACGACCTGGCCACGGAGATCGAGGAGATCGTCAGGAACTGACCCCGGCCGGATCCTGCCCGTCCTCCCAGCGCAGCAGGTCTCCCGGCTGGCACTCGAGCACCTCGCAGAGGGCGGCGAGCGTCGTGAAGCGCACCGCCTTGGCGCGGCCGTTCTTGAGCACCGCCAGGTTGGCGGGTGTGATCCCGACGCGGTCCGCGAGCTCGCCCACGGACATCTTCCGCTTGGCCAGCATCACGTCGATGTCGACGACGATCGGCATCAGATCACCTCGTCCAGCTCGGCCTGCATCTGCGTCGCCTCGGCGTCGCGCGCGACGGCCTGGGCGAGCAGCATCCGCAGCACGAGCACGATGAGCGCGACCCCGAGGATCGCAAGGGAGACCCCGCAGATCAACAGGACGATGCCGGGGGCGACGGGGTCGCCCGGGGCCAGGACGACCGCCAGCGCGAACACCAGGAGGGCGGCCGCCACGAGCGCGCCGATCA
Organism: Planobispora longispora; assembly: GCF_016863135.1. Taxonomy (GTDB): domain Bacteria; phylum Actinomycetota; class Actinomycetes; order Streptosporangiales; family Streptosporangiaceae; genus Planobispora; species Planobispora longispora. The sequence goes on along the minus strand of NZ_BOOH01000019.1, from coordinate 174,040 downwards.
CGATGTGCACGTACCGGAAGGCGGCGTGGGAGAACACGGTCCCGCGCCGGACCATCGTCACCAGCTGCCAGACGCAGACCAGGATGACCTCGGCCGTCACGATGCCCAGGAACGGGATCGCGATGAGCGGGAGGCGCAGGTACGCGAACTCCGGCTTGAGCATCTCCAGGTCGGCGGCGAACAGCGGCACCATCACCGCCTGGACGAACACCGAACCGGCGAGCAGCAGCGCGAGCACGGCGCGCAGCGCGTACACGGTCAGCTTTCCCATCACTCCTCCATCGATCGAACTACGATTTAAATCTATCGATAATCGATAGATGGAGCAAGGAGCGGGGTCGGCCGGTTTCCCGGTCTCCGGTCAGGCCTGCTCGAAGAGCGCCGCCATGACGTACTGGTTGATGCTGCTCGCCGCGGCGGGCGAGACATCGGTGAAGCACAGGCCGATCTCGGTGACGCCGTCGTTCTTCCGGCAGCGGACCACTCCGGCGCGCAGCTTCACGGGGCGCTCGCCCAGCAGCGGGATGTCGATCGCGACGAGGTCTCCCGGCTGGAGCGGGACGTCCTGGACGGTGGTGCACTGCGTCCCGGAGACGCTCAGGTCGAGCAGCTGGACGGGGTAGCTCTGACCGCCCAGACGGAGCTGGGTCGCGCCGCTGACCGCCACGCGCGGGTCGCCGCGGCGCTCGAGCTGCTTGGTCAGGTCCTCCATGGTCGAGATCCGGTGGATCGCCCGCTCCAGGTACTCCCTGAGCAGGCCGACGCTGGAGTGCTGCTCCTGGACGATGGTGCTGACCTGGGCGACCGCCTCGTCGAGGTCGACGACGCCGCCGGTCATCCCGGTGAGCGCGCCCGCCATGGCGCTGGTGTTCTGCTCCAGCGACCGGATGATGGCGGTGATCTCGTCGGTGGACTGGGTCGTCGCCGTGGCCAGCTCCTTGACCTCCTGGGCCACGACGTTGAAGCCCTTGCCGGTCTCACCCGAGCGGACGGCCTCGACGGTGGCGTTGAGCGCCAGCAGATGGGTCTGCGCGGCCACGCTGGAGATGATGTGGGCGACCCCCTCCACCTTGCGCAGGCTCGTCTCGAGCTGCGTGGTCGAGTCGCTGGCCCTGCGCGCCTGCTCGATGATGCGACTGGTGAGGGCGTCGGTCGTGGAGACCTGCCTGTCGACGGCGCCCGCCACACCGAGGAGCTCGGCGGTCGCGTCCGCCACCACGCGGAGCTCGCTCATGATGGTCGAGATGTTGGCGTTGATCACTTCCTGGGCGCGGCGGCGGGCCTGCTGCTCGTTGAGCTGGCGCTGGGCGTACGAGGCGCGCTGCTGCTCCTCCCGGGCGGCGTTGGCGCGCTCCAGGGCCGCGTCCTGCTTGGCCATCGTGTCGAGCATGGTGTCGATGACCGTCTCCAGGGCGCGGATCTCGCCGCGGTCGTCGGATCGTTCGCGCAGGGCGCGGTGGCCGGAGGCGATGGCGGCCTCGGCGGCACGGCGCACCGTTCCCACCTGCTGCCTGATCCTCCGGCGCACCAGCGTCGTCACCGCTCCGAGCAGGGCCGCCGTCGCGACCACGATCAGCGCGAGCACGTTGCGCGACACCTCCGTCGCCGTCCTGTGGACCGGGCGGTCGCGTACGGTCTCCAGGACGATCGCGGGTCCTCCCACGGTGGGCAGGGCGATGTCGACGCTGACGCGGTGCTCGTCGAGCACGTCCGTGGTGACCTTCAGGTCCCCCAGCCGGCTGGGCAGCGTGAGCGAGTGGTCGCCGGGCGCGTGCGCCCGGTCGGCCAGCGTCACCGGCAGGTCGACCTGGTCGCCGAGCGCGGTGAGGCGGGTCTGGTCCAGGGCCCTGAAGTAGATGAGGCCGCCCGCGGGCTCGCCGGCCCCGTTCCCCGGATAGCTGGCGAAACCGCAGTACAGCAAGGCCGTGGTGGACGTCCGGACGACGCCGCAGCGAGCCGATCCCGCCTCGCCCTCGATGTCGAAGAGCTGCTTCAGCAGCGCGGGCCGGGCCAGCTCCTGGGGGAGCGGGTCGAAGCCCGCCCCGGTCCCGACCAGCCCGCCGGCCCGCACGATGCCGTCCGGGCCGGTGCTGACGACACCGTCCACGCCGGAGATGCGCTGGATGTCGCGCGGCGGGAAGTCCGCCGCGAAGGTGGACGGGTCGGCCGTGCGCACGTCAGTGAACGAGCTGTCCCAGATGGACTTGGCGGCACCGTAGTCGCTGAGCGACCGGGTCTCGTAGTCCAGCGCGACACGCACCCGCTGCGCTTCCTGGGCCACCCGGTCGGCCTCGACCCGGTCGAACGCGGTGACGGTGAGCTGGCGGTGAGCCAGGAAACCGAGCGCGACGACCACAAGGACGAGGACCCCCGCCAGGGGAGAGCCCGCTCGTAGACGTCTGAGTTTCACGACACAGATATCGGGCGGCGAGGGCCGGTCATTAGTCAAAGCCTCCACCCCGTGCTCCGCGGGAAGGCGGGATGGAGGCTCCGGGGCAGATCCTCAGAACCCGAAGGAGCGGCCGATGATCTCCTTCATGATCTCGGTGGTGCCGCCGTAGATGGTCTGCACCCGGCTGTCGATCCAGGCCTTGGCCACCGGGTACTCCATCATGTAGCCGTACCCGCCGTGGAGCTGGAGGCAGCGGTCGATGACCTTGGTCTGCAGCTCGGTGGTCCACCACTTGGCCTTGGCGGCGTCCACGACGGTGAGCTGCCTGGCGTTGAGGGCGCGGATGCACTTGTCCAGGTAGTGCCGGGCGATCTCGACCTCGGTGTCCAGCTCGGCCAGGACGAACCGGGTGTTCTGGAAGCTGCCGATGTTCCGCCCGAACGCCTTGCGGCTCTTGCAGTACTCGACGGTCATCGCCAGGACGGTCTCGGCGGCGGCCACGGCGGCCACCGCGATCGACAGGCGCTCCTGCGGCAGGTTGGCCATGAGCTGGAAGAAGCCCTGCCCCTCTTGATCGCCGAGCAGGTTGGCGGCCGGGACCCGTACGTCCTCGAAGAACAGCTCGGCGGTGTCCTGGGCCTTCATGCCGATCTTCTCGAGGTTGCGGCCCCGGGTGAAGCCCTCCGCGCCGCGCTCGACGACCAGGAGCGAGGTGCCCCGGGCGCCCTGCTCCGGGTCGGTCTTGGCCACGACCACGACCAGGTCGGCGTTGATGCCGTTGGTGATGAAGGTCTTCTGGCCGTTGACGACGTAGTGGTCGCCCTCCCGGCGGGCGGTGGTCCGGATCCCCTGCAGGTCGCTGCCCGCCCCCGGCTCGGTCATCGCGACCGCCGTGATCAGCTCCCCGGCGGCGAACCCGGGCAGCCAGCGGGCCTTCTGCTCGTCGTTCGTCATCTCGACGAAGTACGGCGCCATGACGTCGTTGTGCAGGGAGAAGCCGAGTCCCGAGGCTCCGATCCGGATGATCTCCTCGACGATCACGGCGTTGTACCGGAAGTCGGTGATCCCCGCCCCGCCGAACTCCTCCGGCACCCCGAAGCCGAACATGCCGATCTCGCCGGCCTTCTTCCACACCTCGCGGGGGACGATGCCGTCCTTCTCCCACCGGTCGTGGTTCGGCACGACCTCCCGGGCCAGGAACTCGCGCACGGTCTCGCGGAAGAGATCGTGCTCCTCGTCGAAGAGGTCTCGCTGCATTGACTGCCTCCAGAGCGTCAGGTCTCGCTTACCAGAATACGATTCTGTTACCGAGAGGTATAGGAGGTCGCCGGGACTGCGCAGGACTTCGGGCCGGACTGAGATCACAACTCCGCCACAGTGTCCTGAGAGTCTCCCGAACCTCTGCCGACAACCTCCGCATACCAGTACGATCCTGACCGGTTGTGATCAAATGGCCACTTTTGTGGCCAGGCCCTCGCGAGCGGAGTGTCCAGTGGTGCGGTGGGGAGCGGGGCTCCGCGGAGCGGTCGCGGTTTCGGCCCTGGGGTTGTTGAGCGGCGCACTGGTCGTCCTGTCCTCCGGCACGGCCGCCGCGAACAACGTCGACCTGGTGGTCGATTACACGTGCACGGGCGGAGTCGCGAAGAACGGGCCGGTGAACCTCCGGACCACGCTCTCGATCCCGACGACGCTCACGGTCGGACAGCCGCTCGGCGTCGACTGGTCGATCGCCTACATGGACGGCACCAAGTTCGGTTCCCCCGACTTCTTCGCGCCCAAGGGCAAGGTCACCGTCACCGGAGACGTGGAGCTCTCCGGCGGCTGGTACGGCGTGCTCAAGCCGACCGGCGCCCTGGAGCAGTCCGGCCCGCTCCGGCCCGACACCCCGCTGGAACTCCCCAAGGGGATCTCCGACGCGGCGCACACCACCCGGGCGACGAAGGTCAAGGTCACGCCGAAGACCCTGGTGGTGGACTTCACGCCCCCGGCCGGCGAGGTCATGGTCAACGACGACGACCCGCGGGTGCAGTACGAGACCGGCGACTGGCAGGACCTCAACGACCAGGACGCGCACCACGGCAACCACCACCACGACATCCACCGCGCGACGCAGAAGGATTCCAGGGCCGCCCTGGAGTTCACCGGAACCGGGATCGAGTACGTCGCCCAGCGTGATTACCGCGCGGGCAGGGTCCGGTTCTACGTCGACGGCAAGGAGACCACGCCGGCCTACGTCGACGCCTCGAAGGAAGACGACGGCACCCCGACGAACTTCGCCAACAAGGGCGGACTGACGCTGTGGAGCCTCCGCGGCCTCCCCTACGGCAAGCACCGCGTCCAGGTCGTGAACGACGAACAGGACAAGTGGGCGCAGCTCGACGCCTTCCGTGTGATCACCGACGAGCTGGCGAGCCCGCCGTCGCAGTACCGGGCCACCTGCACGCTCATCAGCGACCCGGTGTCCGTGGACGTCACCATCTCGAACACCTCGACCCCCACGGGGAGCTCCTCGCCCACTTCCACGAGCACCGCCACGAGCACTCCCACGAGGAGCTCGTCGCCCTCGGCCTCCAGTTCCTCTTCCGCCAGCAGCAGTTCCTCCGCGAGCAGTTCCTCGTCCGCCGCGGGGACGACGCCCAAGCCGACCGTCACCGTGACCGCGACCGTCACGCCCACCCGGGCGACGCCCACCACGCCCCAGGTCACACTGGTCCCGGACGGCGGAGCCGACACCGGCGTGGGTCCCGAGCAGACGCCGGGATTCGTTCTCGTCGGGGCCGGATCAGCGATGATCTTCGGCGGCGTGCTCGGCGGAGTGGCGCTCAGGCGGAGCCGGGCGTCCCACGCGGGCGGCCGGGAGTAGACGGGAGCGGCGAGGATGTATCAAGGGCCTTCGTACGGCGCGCCGGACCCCTATCAGGGGCAGACGACCCCTCCACCCGGCGGCAGGCGCAAGGGCATGCTGCTCCCGGGACTCCTGGTGGCCGGGTCGCTCGCCGGCGTGGGCCTGGTCATGGCGGGGCTGCTCGCCTATCTCGCCCCGCCCGCCGAGGAGGAGCCCTACGGGCCCCCGGCTCCGCTGGCGGCCACCATGCCGCTGGAGAACGCGCCGGAGCAGGGGCAGCAGGTGAACCCGGGACAGCCGCAGGGGCAGGACCCGGCGCCCCTGCCCGAACAGGTCGGGCCGGGCGGGACGGAGGTGCTCACCGCCGCCGCGCCCACGGCTCCGCCGCCGTTGCCCGTGGTGATGCCGCCGGAGCCGCTCAAGACCGGCACCCGCGTCATGCCCAGGAAGCTGGCCATTCCGAAGATCGGCGTGATGACCTCGCTGATGTCCCTCGGGGTCGACGCCAGGCAGCGGGTCCAGACGCCCCCGCTGAGCAAGCCGGGACTGGCGGGCTGGTACAAGCACGGCCCCATCCCCGGGCAGCAGGGCCCCTCGGTCGTCCTCGGGCATGTCAACGCCCACGGCAGGGCCGCCGTCTTCAGCCGCCTCAAGGAGCTCAGGCGCGGTGACAAGATCAAGGTGTCCCGCACGGACGGGGCGGTCGTGGAGTTCACCGTGGACGGGGTCGAGCAGGTCAGCAAGTCGACCTTCCCGTCCAAGCGGGTCTACGGCAACACGGGTGAGGCGACTCTGCGCCTGATCACCTGCGGCGGCGTCTACAACCCCAAGACCCGCCACTACACCGACAACATCATCGTCTACGCCACCCTCTCCGCCACTCGCCGCACCTGAGGGGGCGGCAGTGACGGGCGGCGCATCTCTTCACGGTGGGATGTCCGTACTGAGGGGGAATGCCGGAGCGATGGCCGGGTAGCCAGATTGGGTGAGACTCGACGACTGGTTCCTCACGGAGGAGGAACGGGACAACCCGGCGACACGGCTCGGCGCCTGGACGACCGGGAACCTCGTCCGTCCCCTCATCCACGGCGCCGCCTACTTCGCCGAGCTCAAGGCCCGCGTGGACCGGCTCACCAAGAACGATCTCCTTCTGTTCGCCGACTGGCGCGGCGACCCCGACGAGCGGCTCACCGACGACGGCCCCGGGGTGGCGCAGGTGATGGCCCAGGCGGCGGACAGGGGGGCGCTGGTCAGGGGGCTCATCTGGCGTTCGCACCTGGACGCGCTGCGCTTCAGCTCCGAGGAGAACCGGCACCTCGGCGAGGACATCGAGGCCACCGGCGGCCAGTGCCTGCTCGACACCCGGGTACGGCGGGGCGGCTCGCACCACCAGAAGTTCGTCATCCTGCGGCACGACGAGAACTCCGCCGAGGACGTGGCCTTCCTCGGGGGCATCGACCTGTGCCACAGCCGCCGCGACGACGCCGAGCACCGGGGCGACCCGCAGACCGTCGCCATGCCGAAGGCGTACGGCGACCGGCCGCCCTGGCACGACGTCCAGGTGATGATCCAGGGACCGGCCGTGGCCGAGGTGGAGACGGTCTTCTGCGAGCGCTGGGAGGACCCCGCCCCCGAGACCCGCCATCCGATCAAGCGGCTGCGCGACCACTTCGAGCGGATGGACGACGTGCCGCCGCTGCCCAAGCCGGGACCGCCTCCCGAGCCCGTGGGCACGCACGCCGTACAGCTTCTGCGGACCTATCCCTACCGGCGCAGCGCCTACCCGTTCGCGCCGAAAGGGGAGCGGAGCGTGGCCAGGGCCTACCACAAGGTGCTGCGGGCGGCCCGCTCGCTGGTCTACCTGGAGGACCAGTACCTGTGGTCCACCGAGGTGATCGAGCCCTTCGCCGAGGCGCTGGAGCGGGAACCGGAGCTCCGCATGGTCATCGTGGTCCCGCGCCACCCCGACCAGGACGGCTGGCTCGCCGGGCCGGCCAGCCTGATCGGCAGGGCCGACGCGCTCACCAGGCTCCAGCAGGCGGGCGGCGACCGGATCGCGGTCTACGACCTGGAGAACCACGAGGGCACGCCGGTGTACGTGCACGCGAAGGTGTGCGTGGTCGACGACGTGTGGGCGGCGGTCGGCTCGGACAACGTCAACCTGCGGTCGTGGACCTACGACTCGGAGCTGAGCTGCGCGGTGATCGACGAGGAGCCCGATCCCCGCCCGCCCGCCGGAGCCCGCAGGTACGCCCGCGAGCTGCGCCTCGCCCTCGCCGCCGAGCACCTGGACCGCGACCCCGCCGACGTGGACGACCTGTGCGACCCGAAGGAGGCCTTCGAGGCGTTCGCCCGCTCGGCGGACGCGCTCGACGCCTGGCACCGGGGAGGATGCCAGGGCGCGAGGCCGCCGGGACGGCTGCGCCCGCACGCGCAGCCGGAGCTGGGCCGGTGGCGCAGAGTGCTGGCGATGCCGATGTACCGGCTCGCGGTGGACCCCGACGGACGGCCACCCGCCCTGCGGAGGTCGAAGAACTTCTGACCTCCTCCCGTGCCGTTCCCGTCGGGACGCGGCCGGCCCCCGCCCCGGGCGGAACGGGACGGGGGCCGGGCCGGTCGCGGCCGGTCCGGATCAGTCGCGGCGGAGCGCCTCGGCCACCAGTCCGGCGCCGATCCCGAGCAGCCAGACGTCCTTGGCCAGGGCCATGCCCTGGTGGGTGGGGCGCACGCTGCCCTTCTCACGCATGCCCGGGGTCTTGAGGTAGAGACCGAACAGCCCGCCCGCGAAGGCCGTGAGCGCGGCGCCCGCCACCGCCGAGGGCACCAGCGGGATCGCCAGCGCCACCCCGAGGGCGATCTCCGCCTTGGACAGCAGCCGGACGAACTCCTTCGGGTCCATGTTCCTGAGGAAGGGGTAGGCGCCCGCGGCCATCCCGTGGAGCTGCGCCGCGGTCTCCTTGTCGACGGAGCCCTTGGTCAGGCCCGAGTTCAGGATGAGTGCGCCGGCGGCCAGGCGCGGCAGGATCTGGTGCGGGCGGGCCAGGAGCCTCATGGTTCCTCACAGTGATCGGCGGGACCGGTGGTCGGGCTCCTTCCCGGTCTCTCCGTCACCACTCCGGCGCTGATCGTTCCTTGAATCGGGGAAGGGGCTTTGCTGGACCACCCGTATCCCCCCTCATGGTGATCTTCTGGGGCAGAAGATAATCTATGCCCCTTTTACTAACGGGTTCCCGCTTCTAGGGATGTCTCCGTAAGATCTAGGGCGGACCGTGACCATTGGCTGGAATTGCGGGTAATGTCCCCGGCCGGTCAACCGCACTGAAATGGAGACAGACCGTGCTGAAGTCCAAGACGCGACGGCGCGTCATGGCCAAGACGGCAGCCATCGGAGCGGTGGGTGCGGGACTTATCTTCGGAGCCGTTCCGGCGCTCGCCTCAATGGCGGCGGCGCCCGTGCCGGTCACCTACACCTGTGAGACGGAAGCGGGTGTAAGCGCCACCTACAAGATCCAAATGGAGTTGACGGGACCGACCGCTCCGGTGCCGAGCTCTACGGTCGTCGCGACCTGGAAGATCGGTCCCAGTGCCTCGCCGAGCGGTCTCACCGCGCCCTCGGCGATTCCCAACACCGAGAAGCTCGTCGCCGACGCCGATGTCCTGATCACCTCCAGCCCCACGATCGTCCCCTCTGAGCTTCGCTCGGTCGCGGCCACCGGAGCCGCCGCCTCGATATCGCAGGGCGCCACGCTCCAGCCGCCGAATCTGCTGATCACGATGACCCCGACGGCGACCGGCGTCATCGCCGTGCAGCCGGACAACTTCTCGCTTTACCTGGCGCCGACGAACGCGTCCGACACCGATGGTGAGCTGTACGAGTGCACGGTCGCGACTGCGGAAGCGTCGGCGGCGGCGCTGCGGATCACGGTGAAGCCGTCCACGTCGTCCAGCAGCAGCACGACGCCGAGCAGCACTCCGACGACGCCCACACCCACGCCCACCCCGTCGGTGAAGCCGACGGTCACCGTCTTCGAGACCGTGACGGCGAGGGCCACCAGGACGAGGACGGGCCAGATCGACAAGACGCCCGACGGCGGGGCCTCCACGGGCGGGGGCGGGGACGCCGGTCCGGACGCGCGGGTGATCATGCTTGCCGGGGCGCTGATGGTGGGCGGGGCCGCGATCGGCGGGCTGGCACTGCGGCGCCGTACGGCGGCGCGAGGCTGACCGGAGCCCGGCGATGACCACACCGACGCCGGACGGCCGGTGGCCGGGGCCGCCCGCGGGACACGGGAGGCCCGGTCAGCCGTACCCTCGGCCCGGTTACCGGCAGGCCGCTCCGGGAGGGCCCGGGTATGTTCCGCCGGGGTACTCGCCGCCCGGGTACGGCGAGCCGTACGAGGATCCGGCCGGCGGCGGGCGGGTCCTGCGCTCCGTGCTGGTGCTGGCGGCCGTCGCCGGAGTGATCACGGTGCTGATCGGTTTGATCTTCATGGTCTCCTCGCCCGAGGAGTACGGCCTGGCGGATCAGCGGACCGCGCTGCCGCCGCGGGCGCAGCAGCAGAACACCGCCGCGCCCGCCGACCCGTACTTCCAGGCGCCCGCGAACGTGCCTCCGCCGCAGCCGACTCTTCCGGCGGCCCCGGCGATGCAGCCCTCGACCCCGGTGCGCCTGGTCATCCCGCGTCTCGGAGTCAACGCGCCGATCAAATCCGTGGGGCTCGACAGGCAGGGCGCGATCGAGGTGCCGCCGGTGAACAACGCCAACCTCGCCGGCTGGTACCGGGAGGGGCCGACGCCGGGGGAGGCGGGGCCGTCGATCATGCTGGGACACAAGGACACGCGGACGGGGAGCGCGGTGTTCAGCCGCCTCCACGAGATCCGCAACGGTGACGTCATCGAGGTGCACCGGCAGGACGGGATGATCGCGGTGTTCACCGTGGGCGGGCTGGAGCAGGCGGACAAGTCGGTGTTCCCGACGCAGCGGGTGTACGGGGAGTCGCCCAGCCCGCAGCTCCACCTGATCACGTGCGGCGGGACCTACAACCGCTCGACCGGTCACTACACGGACAACGTGATCGCCTATGCCACGATGACGAGCACCCGCCGGGCATGAGCGCGGACACCGTTTCCGGGACCGGCGAGCCCGGGGAGGCGGAGGGGCTCGGGAAGACCGGAGCGATCGGGGGATCCGGAACCGCCATGAAGTCGGAGACCGTCAAGGAGACCGGGGACCTCGGGGAGACCGGGACCGTCGAGGAGGCCGGGGACGCGGCGGAGACCTCTCGGGGCCGGTCGCGGGGATGGTGGAACCTGCCGCAGACGCCGCCGCTCCTGCTGATCGTCGTGCTCGCCGCGACCGCCTACGCCGTCCTCGGCCTGGTCAAACTGGCCACCTTCCGCGCCAGCACCTTCGACCTGGTCATCTTCGACCAGGCCGTGAGCGGTTACGCGGGCTTCGGCCCGCCGCTGGAGCCCTCGGTCGGCATGTTCTACGGCCGGGGGATGGACTTCGTCCAGCTCGCCGACCACTTCTCGCCGATCGTCGCCCTGTTCGCCCCGCTGTACTGGATCCACGACGGGCCGGAGACCCTGATCATCGCCCAGGCGGTGCTGTTCGCGCTGGCCGCGATCCCGATCTGGCGCTACGCCGAGCGCCGCCTCGGCGCCGGGAGCGCCTACCTGGTCGCGGCGGCGTACGCGGTGTCGTGGCCCGTGGCGCAGGCCGCCGGGTTCGACGTCCACGAGGCGGCCTTCGTCCCGCTGCTGAGCGCGATCATGATCGAGCGGTCCGACGCCGGGCGGATGCCGCCGGCGGTGGTGGCCGCGCTCGGCCTGCTGCTGGTCAAGGAGGACATGGGCCTGCTCGTGGCGGGCTTCGGCGTCTACCTCTTCCTCACGCGCAGGCGGTTGCTCGGGGCCGCGTTCGTGGTCTTCTCCCTGGGTGCGCTGGTGATGATCCGCAGCGTGCTGATGCCGATGGCGGGATCGGGCGAGGCGGGTTTCCACTGGGCCTACGGCAGGTGGGGGCAGAGCCTGGGCGAGGTGGCCCTCGGCCTCGCGCGCGATCCGCTGGGCGCGCTGTGGCAGTTCGTCAGCCCGGAGATCAAGGTCGACACGCTGGCCTTCCTGCTCTGGCCGGTGCTGCTGACCGCGCTGCTGTCCCCGCTGGTCCTGGTGGCGCTCCCGCTGGTCGCCGAGCGGTTCCTGGCCGACCGCCCGCAGTGGTGGGGGCCGGAACACCACTACAACGCCTTCATCGTGGCGATCCTGTTCTGCGCCGCGGTGGACGGGGTGGACCGGCTCGGCAGGCGGCTCCGGGAGAGGGACGGCGGCCGGAACCCGCGCCGGGACCTCGGCCGTCCCTGGGCGATCGCCGTGTGCGTGATCGGGATCACCTTGATCCCGCGGTTCGCGCTGGGCAATCTCGTCGAGTGGTCCTTCTACGAGGGCGACCCGCACGTCGCGGCGGCCCGGGAGGCGGTGGCCAAGGTTCCGGACGGGGTGCTGGTGGAGGCCGTCAACCACGCCGGCCCGGCGCTCACCTCGCGGACGACCGTGCTGCTGTGGGGGCCGAGCGCGTACGGCGCGCCGTGGATCGTGGCCGACGTCGACCGGTGGACCTTCCCCTTCCCCACCCACGACGCCCAGCGGCAGCGGGTCGAGCAGGCCCTGCAGGAGGGCTATCGCAAGGTCTACGAGCGCGACGGCTACGTCGTGCTGAACCGGCCCTCCTGAGAGCGCCGCGCTGAACCGGCCCTCCTGAAAGTTTCAGCCTCCCCGTTCCCGAATGTCCGGTCTCCTCCGTGAGGGAGTCCTGGCTGACCTCGGCTTCCTCCCTTCCGGGCGACCTGGGGCACAGGAGTCGGTTGTTTCCTAGATTGACGCCTTTGTCGGAAATGCTCTACGGTCTGAGCGCTTGGAAAGCGCTTACACCCCATCCTCCTGCGGTCCGCGAGGATCCGCGTGCCCGCCGTACGGCCTCCCGGAAGAGGACGCTGCCGCGGTTCCGGCCACCCGGAGCGGAGGGGACCCCGAGTTCCCGCCACCGGCTCCCCGGACAGCTGAGATCGGAGCTCGAAGTGAGACATTCAAACCGTTCAGCCTCCCGGCCCCGCCGGGCGGCGGGCGCCGTGACGGCCGTCGTGGCGGCGGGCGCGATGCTCGGCGGCTGGAGTCCGGCGGCCCACGCGGCCGCGGGCTGCCGCGTGGACTACGCGGTGTCCTCCCAGTGGGGAGGAGGGTTCACCGGCGAGGTGAAGATCACTAACCTGGGCGCCGCGGTGAACGGCTGGACCCTGGACTGGGCCTTCGGCGCGGGCCAGCAGATCACCCAGGCGTGGAGCGCCACGGTGGCCCAGAGCGGCGCCCGGGTGAGCGCCGAGAACGTGGGATACAACGCGGCCGTCGCCACCGGCGCCACGGTCGCGTTCGGGTTCAACGCGTCGTGGAACGGCTCCGCCAACCCCGTCCCGGCCGCGTTCGAGCTCAACGGGGTCGCCTGCACCGGGACGGCGACGCCCACGGCGACCCCCACCGCCACGCCCACCGCGACACCGACCGTGAAGCCCACCGTCACCCCCACCGCCACGCCCACCGCGACACCGACCGCGTCCCCGACGACGATCCCGGCGGGCGCCAGGCAGGCGGAGGACCTGAACCGGGGCCTGATCAGCGTGCGGTCCGGCACCGGCAACCTCGTGTCCTGGCGGCTGCTGGGCACCGAGGCCGCCTCGACGGGCTTCAACCTCTACCGCGGCGGCACGAAGGTCAACTCCTCGCCGATCACCGGCTCCACCAACCACCTGGACGCCGGCGCCGCCGCCGACGCGGTCTACACCGTGCGGGCCGTGGTCGGCGGCGCCGAGCAGGCCGCCTCCGAGCCGTCGCTGCGCTTCGGCAACGGCTACCTGGACGTGCCCGTCCAGGCGCCGTCCGGCGGGACCACGCCGGACGGGGTCGCCTACACCTACGCCGCCAACGACGCGAGCGTCGGCGACCTGGACGGCGACGGCCAGTACGAGTTCGTGCTGAAGTGGGACCCGTCCAACGCCAAGGACAACTCCCAGTCCGGCTACACCGGCAACGTCTACGTGGACGCCTACCGGCTCGACGGCGCTCGGATGTGGCGGATCGACCTGGGCCGCAACATCCGCGCCGGGGCGCACTACACCCAGTTCCAGGTCTACGACTACGACGGCGACGGCCGGGCCGAGGTGGCCATGAAAACCGCCGACGGCACCAGGGACGGCGCCGGCAAGGTGATCGGCTCGTCCTCGGCCGACCACCGCAACTCCTCCGGCTACGTCCTGGCCGGGCCGGAGTACCTGACCATGTTCAACGGCCGGACCGGCGCCGCGGTGTCCACCGTGAACTACGACCCGCCGCGCGGGACCGTCTCCTCCTGGGGCGACTCCTACGGCAACCGGGTGGACCGCTTCCTGGCCGGGACGGCCTACCTGGACGGGCAGCGCCCCTCGCTGATCATGTCGCGCGGTTACTACACCCGCGCCGTGATCGCCGCCTGGGACTTCCGCGACGGCGCCCTGACCAAGCGCTGGACCTTCGACTCCAACGGCGACACGACCTACGCCGGGCAGGGCAACCACAGCCTCACGATCGGCGACGTGGACGCCGACGGCCGGGACGAGATCGTCTTCGGCGCCGCCGCGATCGACGACGACGGCGCGCCGCTGTGGAACACCCGCCACGGCCACGGCGACGCGGCCCACCTGGGCGACCTGGACCCCTCCCGGGCCGGCCTGGAGTACTTCAAGGTCAGCGAGGACTCCTCCAAGCCCGGCTCGTGGTTCGCCAGCGCCCGCACCGGCCAGGTGCTGTGGTCCACCGCCTCCGGCGGCGACAACGGCCGCGGCGTCTCGGCCGACGTCTGGGCCGGGAGCCCGGGAGCGGAGTCGTGGTCGGCGCGGGACACCGCCCTGCGCAGCACCACCGGCGCGTCCCTGGGCCGCGAGCCCTCCTCGATCAACTTCCTGGCCTGGTGGGACGGTGACCCGGTGCGCGAGCTGGTGGACGCCACCCGCGTCGACAAGTACGGCACCGGCGGGGAGACCCGGCTGCTGACCGCCTCCGGCGTGCACTCCAACAACGGCACCAAGTCCACCCCGTCGCTCTCCGGCGACCTGTTCGGCGACTGGCGCGAGGAGGTCGTCTGGCCGACGGGCGACAACACGGCCCTGCGGATCTACAGCACGCCCCACCAGACCGACCGGCGCGTCCACACGCTGATGCACGACACCCAGTACCGCGTCGCCGTCGCCTGGCAGAACACGGCCTACAACCAGCCGCCGCACCCGAGCTTCTTCATCGGCTCCGGCATGTCCGCCCCGCCGCAGCCCAAGGTCTACCTGCGCTGACCATGCTCTGACGACCTCCGCGGCCGTCACGGTCCCCGTCCGGCGCCACCGGGCGGGGACCTTCCGTCTCCCGCGCGGAGGTGAGTGTTACGGCAATCACAATCATCCTCCCCGGGGAGGGCGTAGACGTATGTTCTGTTGTAACCTCCTACTGACCGAATAATGCTCGGTTTGCATCGTCCGGTCTGAGTAGGGACGGAACCCAGGAGGCACTGTGGCAGAGGCGTACATCGTCGGGGCGGTCCGTACCCCGGTCGGAAAGAAGAAGGGCGGCCTGTCCACCGTCCACCCCACCGATCTGGCCGCGCACACGCTCAAGGCCCTGATCGACCGTACGGGCGTCGACCCCTCCGCGGTGGAAGACGTGATCATGGGCTGCGTCATGCAGTTCGGCCCGCAGAGCATGGACATCGCGCGCAACGCCTGGCTCTCGGCCGGCCTGCCGGAGAACGTCGCCGGCGTGACCATCGACCGCCAGTGCGGCTCCTCCCAGCAGTCGATCCACTTCGCGGCCCAGGGCGTCCTGTCCGGCACCCAGGACCTCGTGGTCGCGGCCGGCGTGGAGTCCATGAGCGTCGTCCCCATGGGGTCGAGCATCACCGCCGCGCTGGAGAAGGGCATGCCCTTCCCGTTCGGCGAGGGATGGGTCGAGCGGTACGGCAAGCAGGAGATCTCCCAGTTCCGCGGCGCCGAGCTCATGTGCGAGAAGTGGGACCTCAAGCGGGAGGAGCTGGAGCGCTTCGCCTACGAGAGCCACCAGCGGGCGGCCAAGGCCATCGCCAACGGCTACTTCAAGGACCAGATCGCCCCGATCAACGGCGTCGAGGACGACGAGGGCCCGCGCGCGGACACCACGCTGGAGAAGATGGCGGGGCTGAAGACCCTGCGCGAGGGCGGCCAGATCACCGCGGCCACCTCCTCGCAGATCTCCGACGGCTCCGGCGCGATCCTGATCGCCTCCGAGCAGGCGGTCCGCGACCACGGCCTGACCCCGCGCGCCCGCATCGTCACCCTGGCGCTCACCGGCGACGACCCGGTCTACATGCTGACCGCGCCGATCCCGGCGACCCAGAAGGCGCTGAAGCGCTCCGGCCTGTCGATCGACGACATCGACGCCACCGAGATCAACGAGGCGTTCGCCCCGGTCCCGATGGCGTGGATCAAGGAGATCGGCGCCGACCCGGCGAAGGTCAACCCCAACGGCGGCGCGATCGCCCTGGGCCACCCGCTGGGCGGCACCGGCGCGATCCTGATGACCAAGCTCCTGCACGAGCTGGAGCGCACCGGCGGCCGGTACGGCCTGCAGACCATGTGCGAGGGCGGCGGCCAGGCCAACGTCACCATCATCGAGCGGCTCTGACCGCATCCCCCGAGCGGCGTCGGGGCTCGCGGGCCGGATCGCCGGCCGCGTTCCCCGCGCCGCCGCGATGCGACGGGTGGCGCCGGAACCGGCGGGCTTCCGGTGTCACCCGTTGAGAGGAAGGCGGACGCCGCGGTCCCGGTAGTGGACGGGACCGCGGCGTCCGCTCTTCGGCGCGTCCCCGCGGATCCCCGCCGTCGCGGGCGTCCGCGGGACGCGCTCTAGCGGCCGCCTTTGCCGGGGATCCGGCGCGGCTGCTGGGTCGGCCTCATCGGCAGGTGCGGCTTGGGCATCTGCCGGGGCGCTGCTGGCATGGCCCACTCGGGGAGCGGGAGATCGGTGGCGCCGGGCTTGTTCTTCCCGGAACGCTTCTTGCCTGAGCGGGTTCGCATATGGGACTCCTTTGGATCGGTGACGACGCGGCGCCGCGCAGGGCCGTGCCGGAGAACTCAGCTGCCGCGTCAGACGAACGGGGCCGGAGGGCTGAGCGCGGGCGGATCAGCGTGGGCTGATCGACGCCGGCTTCCTAGGAGTTAATCCACATGCCGTCGACGGTATGCCGCGGGTCCCGGACCGTGCAAGCCATTTAATGTCCTGCCGTTTGAGGACCTGTCCGTTCCGAGTCATCCGGCAGGCGGAGAGAGGGTGTGGGTACGGCGGGGCGCGGACCGTACCCACACATCCGGGAAATCAGCGGATCGGCCGGTGCACGTTCTCCACGGCCGACGGGCCGGGATCGGCGGCGGCGATCCACGGCCCCTCGATCGAGGGGTCGAGGATGCCCTCCTCCAGGAAGGCGTAGCGCCCGTCCAGGAGATACCGCGTCAGCCGTACGTCACGGGCGTCGGTGTTGACCCAGAGCCGCCGGAACGACGCGTCGGCGCGCAGCCGCGCCTGGCGGCAGAAGACGTCCGCCAGCTCGGTGGGCCTGCACCCCAGATCGGCCGCCTCCTCCCGGGCGCGCACGCACGTCGCGGTGATCGCGAACAGCTCGGCGCCGATGTCCACGATCCTGCCGAGGAAACCCTGCCGGTGTTCGAGGCGTCCCTGCCAGCGCGACATGCCGTAGAAGGTGGAGCGGGCGAGCTTGCGGCCGGCGCGCTCCACGTAGCGCAGGTGCCGGGCCAGCGGCCCGAACTCCGCGTAGGCCCCGGGCCGGGCGCCCGCGCCCGCGACCAGGGTGGGCAGCCAGCGGGCGTAGAAGCCGCCGGCGCGGGCGACGGCGCGGGCCTTGTCGCGGCCCGTCACCGACGGGTCGATGACGTCCCCGGCCGCCGACAGGTGCGTGTCCACCGCCTCGCGGGCGATGAGCAGCTGCATGATCTCGGTGGACCCCTCGAAGATCCGGTTGATCCGCACGTCGCGGAGGAGCTGCTCGGCGGGGACGCCGCGCTCGCCCCGCGCGGCCAGCGACTCGGCGGTCTCGTAGCCGCGCCCGCCCCGGATCTGGACCAGCTCGTCGGCGACCCGCCAGGCCATCTCCGTGGCGTACAGCTTGCCCAGGGCGGCCTCGATCCTGATGTCGTTGCTCTCGTCGTCGGCCATCCGGCAGGTCAGGTCCATCACCGACTCCAGGGCGTAGGCCGTGGCGGCGATGAAGGCGACCTTCCGGGCCACCGCCTCGTGCTCGCCGATCCTGCGCCCCCACTGCACCCGCTCCACGGCCCACTCGCGGGCGATCTTCGCCGCCCACTTGGCGTTCCCGGCGCAGGAGGCGGGCAGCGACAGGCGGCCGGTGTTCAGCGTGGTCAGCGCGATCTTCAGGCCCTGCCCCTCGCGGCCGATCAGGTTGGCGGCCGGCACCCGGACCTGATGGAACCGCGTCACCCCGTTCTCGATGCCGCGCAGCCCCATGAACGCGTTGCGCCGCTCGACGGTGATCCCGGGGCTGTCCGCCTCGACCACGAACGCGGAGATGCCCGAGCCGGTCCGGGCCATCACCACCAGCAGCCCCGCCACGACCCCGTTGGTCGTCCAGAGCTTGACGCCGTCGAGCACGTAGTCGTCGCCGTCGCGCGTGGCCGTGGTCCCCAGCCGGGCGGGATCGGAGCCGACGTCCGGCTCGGTCAGCAGGAAGGCCGAGATCTCCCCCTTGGCGCACCGGGGCAGGAAGGCGCGCTTCTGCTCCTCGGTTCCGAACAGCTTCACCGGCTGCGGCACCCCGATCGACTGGTGCGCCGACATCAGGGTGCTGATCGCCCCGCAGTACGAGCCCGCGAGCATCAGGGCCCGGCCGTAGTAGAGGTGGCTGAGCCCCAGCCCGCCGTACTCCTCCTCGATGGTGATCCCGAACGCGCCCAGCGCCGCGAGTCCCTTGACCACCTCGTCCGGGATCTGCGCGGTCCGCTCGATCAGCGCCGGATCCACCCGGGTGTCCAGGAAGCGCCGCAGGGAGCGCAGGAACTCCTCGCCCCGCTTGGCCTCCTCCTCCGCCAGCGCCGGGGCGGGGTGGACCAGGTCGAGACGGAAATCACCGAGAAAGAGCTGCTTGCCGAAGCTGGGCCGGACCCACTCCTTCTCGCGGGCCTGCTCGGCCACCTCGCGTGCCTTGGCGTACTCGGTCATCGTGACCTCCTCGGGCGCGGATGCAACCGACGTTACGCCCGGGCGGGGGCCCCGAGAAAGGGCGGGCGATCGGGAAGCGCCACATGCACGCATGTGCCCGCGCCGGGAGCCGAGGTGATCCAGCAGCGGCCGCCGTGCGCCTCGGCGATGGCCTTGACGATCGACAGCCCCAGGCCGGCGCCCTCCCGCACCCGCTCCTCGCCCCGGTGGAAACGGTCGAAGGCCCTGGCCGCCTGCTCGCGCGACATGCCCGGTCCGTCGTCGTGGACCTCGACGAGCACGGTGCCCTCGAACGGCCGCGCGAGCCGTACGGTGGCGACGGTCCCCCGGGGGGTGTGGGCCCGCACGTTGGCCAGGAGGTTGACCAGGACCTGGCGGATCCGCGCCTCGTCGGCGACGACCGGCAGCGCGGCGGGGGCGTCGACGACGACCAGCGAGTCCGGGTCGACCGCCGCGCAGTCCGCGGCCACGTCGCGCGCCACGTCGGCCAGATCCGTCTCGGCCGGTTGGAGCGCCGCGCTCCGGTCCAGCCGGGCCAGCTCCAGCATCTGCCCGACGAGCTCGCCCATCCGGGTCGCCTCGTCCTCGATCCTGCCCATGACGCGCGGCAGGTCCTCGGCGCCCAGCGCGCCGGTCCGGTAGAGCTCGGCGTACCCCCGGATGGTGGACAGGGGCGTGCGCAGCTCGTGCGAGGCGTCGGCGGCGAAGCGGCGGACCCGCTCCTCCGACGCCTGGCGGTCCCTGAAGGCGCCCGCGATCCGTTCGAGGAGGAGATTGACCGCGGCCCCGAGCCGCCCGACCTCGGAGGCCCCTTCGGGCATGCGGACGGACAGATCGCCGTGGCTGGCCATGGCGTAGGCCGCGCCGGCGATCCGCGCCAGCGGGGTCAGCCCGCGGGTGATCAGCATGCGGCCGATGAGGGCGAGCAGCAGGATGAGCAGGCCGCCGGTCAGGAGCTCGGTGATGACGAGACGGCGGATCGGGTCTTCGACGGACTCCAGCGAGACCGCCACGACCACCAGCCGGTTGCCCTGACGGGCCTTGGCCACCCGCGCGATCAGGCGGTACTCGCCCGTCGGATCGAGGTCGAAGCGCTCCTGCGCCGCCGCGTAGCCTTTCAGCCGGTCGCGGCCCAGCCGCTCCACCAGGTGCGGGACGACCGTGGTCTCCGGGGCGTCCCCGTTGACCAGCCGGGCGCGTCCCGTGGCGAGGCTGATCACCGCCACCGCGTAGGTGGAGCCGGTCAGCGTCTGCGAGAGCGGCCCGCCGGGAGCGGCCGCGATCCGCTTGGCGGCGGTGGCGGTGGCCGCGCGGAGCTGCCCGTCGACCCGCTGGAGCAGGTGCTCGTGCAGGACGAGCACGCTCACGCCGGAGAGCGTGAGCAGCAGGGCCGTGCTCACCGTCAGCAGGCCCGTCAGCAGGCGGGCGCGCAGGGACATCAGGAGACCTGGGGTGCGCGCAGCGTGTAGCCGATTCCGCGCTGGGTGTGGATCAGCGGCGGACCCAGCGGGTCCAGCTTGCGGCGCAGGTAGGAGATGTAGGTCTCGACCACCTGGGAGGGGCCGCCGTAGCCCCAGACGTGCTCCAGCAGCTGACGCTTGGTCAGGACCAGGCCCCGGTTCTCCATCAGGAAGGCGAGCAGCCGGAACTCGGTGGGGGACAGGTCCACCGCGACTCCGGCCCGCCGCACCTGCCAGCGCGACTCGTCGAGTTCCAGGTCCGCCACCCGGAGCACGCCGCCGGCCTCCCCCGCGGGGGCCGAGGTCCGGCGCAGGACCGCCCGGACCCGGGCGACGAGGGCTTCCACGGAGAAAGGCTTGGTGATGTAGTCGTCGCCGCCGAGCGTGAGACCGTGCACGGTGTCGGACGTGGTGTCCCTGGCGGTCAAGAAGATCACGGGGGTGTGCCGGCCCGCCGCGCGGATCCGGCGGCACACCTCGAACCCGTCGATGTCGGGCAGCAGCACGTCCAGCACGACCAGAGCGGGCGGATCACGGTCCACTTCGGCCAGGGCGTCTGCGCCGGTGGTCACGCCCCGCACGCGGAACCCGTGGAACCGCAGGGTGACCTCGACGATGTCACGGATGTTGGGGTCGTCCTCGACCACAAGGACGGATATCTCGCTCATGGGGTGCCAATTCTTACCTAATTCCCGCAGGAGCGGCTCCCCTCGGAGCCGTCCCCGGGCGTCCTCCGTTCAGCCGGGAACCCGTCCCGGTTCCACCGGGCGGATCCCGCGCTCCCGCGCCCCTCCACCGGGCGGATCCTCACGTCCCCGCGGGCCCCGACGGGCGGACTCGCGTCCCCGCGGGCTTCCCCTGCGCCGCGGGGACGCGCGAAGCGGTGGGGACCCCGGCGCATTCAACGGGGCCCCCACCGCCCCCCGATCAGCTGCCCGGAGTGGCCGGAGTGGTCGGCGTGCCCGGCGTGGCCGGCTGCTCCAGGACGGCGCGGTTGCGCGGCACGAACACCGCCGCGGCCGTGGGGTCGGTGGCGGTCGGGACGCCGATCACGAAGACCCCGTCCCCGACCACCAGCTTGGACAGGTCGGCGGGCGCGCCGAGCCTGCGGAACCGGGTGGTCGGGTCGAGATTCCAGTTCCGGTAGAGCCCGTCCTTGCTCTTGACCGTCAGCCGGCCGTCGGCCTTGGCGGTGATGACGCCGCGCTGCCAGGTGTAGTTGATGAACACCTGCTTCTTGTCGCGGACCGTGGCCTGCCCGTGGATCCCGACCACCCAGAGGTTGTAGTGGGTGCGCAGGCCGGGCCCGCGCAGCGTGGAGTCGGCCTTCAGCAGCTCGTCGGCGATCGCGGTCACCCCGGACGGCACGGGGGCGGCGTTCTCCGTGGCCCAGGCGCCGGAGGTGGTCAACATGATCGACGCCGTGACGGCGGCGGCGCCGAGCGCCAGTTTCCTCTTCATGATGCTCCTTGTGAGGGTGCCTCCCCGGCGGGAGGTGCCGATCAGGCAACCGTCCGGCGCTGGGAGCATCGGAGGAGAAACCTGGGAACTTCATGAGAGCCCGGCGGAAGGCCGGCGTGAGGGCGCGGCGGAAAGGGGGCCGGTGAGAAGGGAGCCGGCGGGAAGAGTCCACCGGGAAGGGGATGCCGGGAAGAGTCCGGCGCGCCCGGCGGGGCGCGCCGGAGGCGCGTCAGTGGGGGACGCGGGCCACGCAGAAGACCGTCTGGCCGAAGGGCGGGCGGATGAAGCGCTCGATGAAGCGGGTGGTCGGCACGACCGTGCGGTCGTAGATCTTCACCAGGCGGGGGTCGGGGTAGCCGACGCCTCCGCGGCGGACCGCCGCCCACCAGGCGATGCCGCCCAGGAAGTTGATCGGCTTGAGCACGTCGATGTCGAGCCCGGCCTTGGAGACCGTGCTGCGCAGCGTGGCCGGGGTGTAGCGGGTGACGTGGCCGACCTTGCGGTCGAAGTCGCCGTAGAGCTGCATGTAGCCGGGGACCCAGATGACGATCCGGCCGCCGGGGAGGGTGACCGCGGCGAGCGAGCGCAGGGCCTCGACGTCCTCCTCGATGTGCTCCAGGACGTTCATCATGACGACGGTGTCGACCTTCTCCCCGATGGGGATCTCGGTCGGCAGGCCGAACTGCAGCACGTCGACGTCGTCGTGGTCGGCGAAGCGCTTGGTGAGCTGCTCCACGCAGTAGGGGTCGAAGTCGCTGACCACCAGCCGGTCCAGACGCGGCAGGAACTGCTCGGCGAAGTGGCCCAGGCCGGAGCCGATCTCCAACAGGGAGCGGCCCACGTGCGGGGCGACCATGTCGAACTCGTACTGCCGGTAGTTCTTGGCCTCGTCGCCACCGAGGTGGTTCTCCAGGGCCCCGTCACCGGCCGCGGGTTGCACTACACGGTCATACCCAGACATGCGCTTCCGTCCAGCTCGCGGAGGGCCGTGGCGCGTCGGCCACGGTTATGGACAGGCAGAGTCTAGTGGCCCTTCCTTCGACACGGTTCATCGAACTTCCCTCTGATCATGAAGACCCGGCAGCGAGGCCCCAGGATCGGACTTATCACCTTTTATTGTTATTTCTAGTTGATTGAACTTTTAAATGTGGCCGGCTCATGTTTTTTAAAGGGGGAGAGAGGAACTCCGGCCTCATTGTGTGACGAGATTTATACCGTGGGTGTAAAAATTCCTACCCGCGACCCCCCGGCGTCCCCGGGCGTGACTCTGGCCAGGTGTTATGGCTGTCACGTGGAAGGAGCGCGAACGAATGCCGAATCCATGGTGGCGGGGGAACCTCCCTGCGGAGACGAGCACCTTCGTCGGCCGTGAGGCCGAAATCAGGGAGCTGGCCAAACTGCTGGCCGAAACGTCTCTGGTCACTATCGTCGGCGCCGAAGGCGTCGGAAAGTCGCGGATCGCCGCCAAAGTGGCGGAGGAACGCCGCGATTCCTACCTGGACGGCGCCTGGCTGGTGGAACTGTCCGGCGAACGCAACGGCGACCTGCTTCCCCACACGGTCGCCGCCGTCCTCGGACTCCGTGAGGAGTCCGCCCGCCCCCAGCACGAGCTGCTCGTGGAGTTCCTCGCGGGCAAGAAGCTCCTGCTGCTGCTCGACACCTGCGAGCACCTCCTGCCCGCCTGCCGCGAACTGGTGGCCGCCATCCTGGCCAGGGCCCCCGGCGTGCGCATCGTCGCGACCTCCCGCCAGCCCCTCGGCCTGCCCGGGGAGGCGGTCCTGCCCGTCGAGCCCTTCGCAGTCCCGAGTTCCGCGAGCTCCGCGAGCTCCGCGAGCTCCACGAGCCCCGTGAGCTCCGCAGGGGGCGCCCGGGGACCGGAGGGGAACGACGCGCTCCGCCTCTTCCTCGACCGGGCGGCGGCCACGGCGCCCGGTCTGGCCGAGGACGAGGCCGGGCTGCGGGCCGCCGTACGGATCTGCCGGCGTCTGGGCGGCATCCCCCTCGCCGTCGAGCTGGCGGCCGGGCGGCTGCGGACCCTGCCCCCGGACCTGCTCGCCGAGCGCCTGGACGGCAGGTTCGCCGCGCTCTCCGCCAACCGCGCCCTCGTCTCCCACCACCAGACGCTGCGCACGGCCGTCAGCTGGACCCACGACCTGTGCAGCCGCGAGGAGCGCCTGCTCTGGTCGCGCCTGTCGGTCTTCGCCGGGCCCTTCGACGCCGAGGCCGCCGTCTGGGTCTGCGGCGACGAGCACCTGCCGAACGTGCCGGACACCCTGGCCGACCTGGTGAAGAGTTCGCTGCTCATCCCCGTCCCCGGCGGGTACCGGCAGCTCGACACGGTCAGGGAGTACGGCAGGGAGCTGCTGGCCCGGCTCGGCGACGAACGACGGCTCGCGCTGCGGCACCGCCACTACTACCTCAACCTCGCCCGCCGGGCCGACGAGAACTGGTACGGCCCCGACCAGGAGGAATGGGCCAGGAGCCTCAACTTCTCCATCACCAACCTCCGGCTGGCCCTCGACTCCGACCCCCCGTCCAACCCCCTGTCCATCGAGCTCGCGGGGACCCTCTGGATCCTCTGGTTCTGCCTCGGCCGCATGCAGGAGGGCCGCTACTACATGAAGCGGGCCATCGACGCCGCGCCCATCACCGACCCCAGCCTGCCCAAGCTCCTGTGGGCCGACGGCTGCGTGGCCATGGCCCAGGGAGACCTGGAGTCCGGCCGCCACCGGGCCGAGGCGGCGCTGGCCGCCGCCCTCGACTGGGGCGACTACGCGGCGGCGGGGCACGCCCAGCTCCGGCTGGCCACCCGCTCCCTGTGCATCGGAGCGCTCGACGAGGTCGAACCCAGCATCGAGCAGGTGCGAGAGCATTTCCGGAAGGCGAAGATCATGACTGTCGGCGAGCCGCTCGCCATGGTGACCGTGGCCATGGCGGCCACCTGGCAGGGGAACTTCGGCAAGGCCATCACGGTGCTGGAGGAGACCCAGCGCCTGTGCGACGGCCACGGCGAGCGCTGGGCCCGGGCCTACGGCGACTACGTGCTCTCCATCGCCCAGCTCGGCCTGGGGCGGGTGGAGGAGGCCGAGTGCGCCGCCCGGCAGTGCCTCGACGCCAAGTGGCGGCTCCGGGACACCACCGGGGTCGCGCTCGCCCTCGACCAGCTCGCGATCATCGCCGCGGTCCGGGGCGACGGCCACCGTACGGCACGGCTCCAGGGCTCGGGCATGCGGCTGTGGACGACGTTCGGGCTGCGGGGGTTCGGCTCGGAGAGCATGTCGGAGCCGAGGACCGTGGCCGAGCGCACCGCCCGCCAGCTGCTCGGCGACGACGGCTACGACACGGCCTTCGCCGAGGGGCGCGACGACGACCCCGACGCCGCGGTGGCCTACGCCCTCGGCTATTTCCCGGAGCCGGACGCCTCCCGGAGCCCGAGTCTCGGGAACCGCCCTCCCGGGGCATGATCCGGGACTTCCGCTGGAGGGCTCCCATGCGGTGGAATCTGTCAGAACATCGGGCGGAGGAATCTGTTCAGAGCAGTTGAAGGAGCCCCGAGACGGACGACGACGAGGCGATCGCCCGGTCCCTGGCCGGTGACCTGTCCGCCTACGAGGCGCTGGTCACCCGCTACAGCGCGCTCGCGCACCGGACCGCGGCGATGCTCGGTGCCGGGGACGAGGCCGAGGACGTGGTCCAGGAGGCGTTCGTCAAGGCCTACCGCCACCTGGACACATTCCGCCGGGACGCGCCCTTCCGCCCGTGGCTGCTGCGGATCGTCGCCAACGAGACCCACAACCTGACCCGCGCCCGCGGCCGCCGGGCCGAGCTCACCGTCAAGATCACCGGACTCGACCGGCCGGGAGCCTCGGATCCCGCGGACCCGGCGGACCCCGAGAACGCCGCCGTCGCCACCGACCGCCGCGCCCGGCTCCTGGACGCGGTGCGTACGCTTCCCGAACGGGAACGTCATGCCGTCGTCTGCCGGTACTTCCTGCAGCTGTCGGAGGCCGAGACCGCCCAGGTGCTCGACCTGCCCGTCGGAACCGTCAAGTCGCGGACCTCCCGCGGCCTGGCCCGTCTGCGTGAGGAGGTGGACCGTGGCCTCGACTGACGAACCCGACGACCTCGAGGTCCAGCTCCTCGCGCTCGGCGAGTCCCTGGACATCCCCGTCCCGCCTCCGGCCGCCACGGCTCGCGCCGTACGCGCACGCCTCGAAGCCCTCTCCCCCCACCCGGAGGCCACCCCCGCTCCGGCGGATCCGTCTCCTCCCGCCGACCCATCCGATCCCGGGCCATCGCGTCCTGCGGACCCGTCCCGTCCGGTGTCCTCGGGTCCCGCCCCATCGCGTCCCGCGGACCCGTCCCATCCCGCGCCATCGGGTCCCGGGCCATCGCGTCCCGCGCAACGTTCCCGCCGCTCCCGGGGCTTCCTTCCCGCGCCGGTACGGCGGGCATGGCGTACGGCGCGGTCCGGCGCCCGCGTGCGGCGGCGCGTGGTGGTCTCGGCGGTCGCCCTCCTCGTGGCCCTGTTCTTCGGGGCCACCCCCGTCGGACGGGCCGCCGTGGTCGAAATCCTGAAGTTCGCCGGGATCGAGCTGCGGATCGGTGATCCCGGGCCGCTGCCGTCCGGGAGCCCGAGGCCGCTGCCCATGGAGGGCACGACGACGCTGGAGGAAGCCCGCCGGCAGGTGGTGTTCCCGATCGTCGTCCCCGCGGAGCTGGGGGAGCCGGACGAGGTCAGGATCAGCGACCGCGGCAGGGTGGTCTCGATGGTGTGGCCCGGCATCAGGCTGGACCAGTACGACGGCACGCTGGAGGTCGTCTTCCGAAAGGAGCTGGGCCCTCCCTGGCCCGAGGAGACCACCGTGGACGGCTCGCGGGCGGAGTGGGTCCCGGCCAAGCACGGCCTGACCTACCTGCCCCGGGCGGGCGGGCTGCCGGTCGAGACCCGGCTGTCCGGCCCCACCCTCGTCTGGCAGCGCGGCGGGGTCGGTCTCCGCCTGGAGGGCGTCACCGACCGGGAAAGGGCCCGAGAGATCGCCCGGTCAGTCCAGTGAGCCCCGAGCGCGACCCCGACCGCGACCCCGACCCCGACCGCGACCCCGGCCCCGACTTGAGCCCGATCCCGGGTTCTCGGGCGTCACGCGCGGTCAGTCCAGTGACCCCGTCGCCAGCCAGTCGTCGATCCCCTTCAGCAGCTCCTTCCGGACCGCCTCCGGCGCCGCCGACCCCCGGACCGACTGCCGCGCCAGCTCGGCCACCTCCGCGTCGGCGAAGCCGTACACCCCCCTGGCCAGCTCGTACTGGGCCAGCAGCCGCGAGCCGAACAGCAGCGGGTCGTCGGCGCCCAGCGCGATCGGCACCCCCGCCTCGAACAACCGCCGCAGCGGCACGTCCTCGGCGCGCTCGGCCACCCCCAGCCCGACGTTCGACATCGGGCAGACCTCGCAGGTGATCCGCCGCTCCGCGAGCAGCTCCATCAGCCGGGGCGACTCCGCCGCCCGCACCCCGTGCCCCACCCGGTCGGCCCCCAGCTCCTCCACGCACTCCGCCACGCTCGCCGCGCCCAGCAGCTCCCCGCCGTGCGGGACGGCCAGCAGCCCCGCCCCCCGGGCGATCCGGAACGCCCGGTCGAAGTCGCGGGCCCGGCCCCGGCGCTCGTCGTTGGAGAGCCCGAACCCGACCACGCCGTGGTCCATGTACTGCACCGCGAGGCGGGCGAGCGTCCTGGCGTCCAGCGGGTGCCGGGTCCGGTTCGCCGCCACCACGACCGCGATCCCGATGCCCGCGTGCCCGGCGGCGCGGTCCACCGCGTCCAGCATCAACTCCAGCGTGGCCGTCAGCCCGCCGAACCGCTGGGCGTACCCGGACGGGTCGACCTGGATCTCCAGCCACCGCGACCCCTCGGCCGCCTCGTCCTCGGCGGTCTCCCGCACCAGCCGGTAGATGTCGTCCGGCCGCCGCAGCACCGAGCGCGCGATGTCGTACAGCCGCTGGAACCGGAACCAGCCCCGCTCGTCGGTCGCCCGGAGCCGGGGCGGCCAGTTCTGTTCCAGCGCGTCCGGAAGGTGCAGGCCCTGCTCCCGGGCCAGCTCGACCAGGGTGGAGTGCCGCATGGAACCGGTGAAGTGCAGGTGCAGGTGTGCCTTGGGAAGGTCGCTGAGGGGACGTGGCATTTCCATATGCTGCCGTACCTCCCCCGTCACCCGCGGCCGACTCCCCGGCGATTCTCCGGTGATTCCCGTCTCCGGCCTCTCAACCCGGCGGGGCGCTCACGCGTTGGGGAGGGCGAAAGGGGACCTCGCTGATGACGGAAGAAGACGAGGCGGCCTTCGACGAGTTCCTGGCCGCACGGAGTACGGCGCTGCTGCGCACCGCGATCCTGGTCTGCGGCGCGTCGCAGCACGACGCCGAGGACCTGGTGCAGAACGCGCTGGAGAAGGTCTACCGCCACTGGAGCAGGATCCGGCACGACAATCCCGACTCCTACGCCCGCAGGGTCGTGGTGAACGCGGCGATCAGCGTCTCCCGCCGCCGCAAGGTGATCCGGGAGATCACCTTCGCCCGGCCGCCGGACACTCCGGCCGACTCTCCGGACCTGGACCTCCGCGACGCCCTCGTGGCGGAGCTGCGGAGGCTGCCCGCGCGGATGCGCGCGGTGCTGGTGCTCCGCTACTGGGAGGACCTGTCGGAGGCGGAGACCGCCGCGCTCATGGGCTGCTCGGCCGGGACCGTGAAAAGCCAGGCCGCACGGGGGCTGGCCAGGATTCGCGAACGCATGGGAACACGGGAAGGGGTGCTGGGATGAACCGCGGCGACGATCGGACGGGCCTGCCGGACGGGCAGGTCGCCCGCGAATTGGCCGACGCGATGGAGGCGCACGTCCGCGGCGTGCACGCCGGGCCGGGGATGGCCGGGGCGGTCCGCGACCGCCACCGCACGCGCAGGATCTGGTTTCGTACGGCGGGCGCCGCGCTGGTCACCGTCGCGATCGCCGGATCGGTCCCGGTCTACCTGGCGGTGAACGCGGGCCCGCCGTCCTCGGTGGCCGGGCCCGCCTCCCGGACCGGCTCCGACTCGCTGGCCGTCGCGGTCCGGGAGGTGACGGTCCCGGAGGTCGTCGGCCTGTCGGCGGACAAGGCCGTCGCCGTCCTGGAACAGGCGGGGCTCGCCGCGGCGGTCGAGGGCGACGGGGGAGCCGCCGGGCAGGTGGCGCGGCAGGATCCCGCCGCCGGCGAGAAGGTCGGGGAGGGGCGGACCGTCACGCTGGTCGTGGTCGAGATTCCCGCGGAGCGCCCGACCCCGACCCCGGACCCGTCCGAGGGCGAGGACGCGCCCATGCCGCAGGACCTCGGGGATCTGGGCGACGGCCGGAAGTTCGGCGGCGTCGAGTTCGCCCACCTGCCCGAGGGCCTGAAGTGGGGCGAGTGGTCGGTCAAGGACGGCTTCGGCACGACGAGCTACAGCACCTCGTGGGCGGAGCCCGGCCTCGATCCCGGGATGTACAGCGTCCAGGCGGTCGTCTACCACGGTGACGCCGCAGCCCGGACGACCGCGCGGATGAGGGGCTACCGCGACCAGGGGGCCGAACCCGTCACGATCGACGGGAAGCGGGTCTACATCGTCCGCACCGGTGAGGCCGTGGGCAGGATCGAGGAGAGCGGCACTCCGACCGCGATCTGGACGGAGCGCAAGGGGCTGGTGGTCGAGATCATGATGAGCCCCGACTACTTCGACCGGCTCGGCGAGCGGGAGGCCCAGGCGGAGATGAGGAGGATCGTCGAAGGGGTCACGCCCGAGAAGTGACCTCCCCGGCGATCCCGGTACGGCTCCCACGTCCGGGCGGCGGGAGCCGTACCGGGCCCGCGAAGTCCCGCAAAGCCTGAAAACACGGGGAAAATCGTCGATGGGGTTTCGTGGACACGTGCATCCGTGCGACGGTGGGAACACGAACAGTTGGGACGACGCCGGGGCTGCTATGGAAGCGGACGTCTTCGTCGGCAGGCAGACGGAGCTGGCTGACATCTGCGGCCTGCTCGGAAGGGCGGGGCATGTCACCCTGACCGGCGCCGCCGGCACCGGCAAGAGCCGCCTGGCGCTGCGCCTGGCCGAGCCCCTGGAGCGGGAGTCCCCGGGATACGTCCACGTGGTGGACCTGTCCGAGACGCCGGACGACATCGTCGCGCTGAGCGAATCCCTCGCGGCGGCCTTCGACGGCGGGAGCGACGGCCGGGAGCGGCCGGGCGCGCCCGCGGGGAAGAGCGCGAACGGCGCCCGCGGGCGGTCCCGCCTGCCCGCGCTGGAGACCGTGGTCGACAGTCTCCGCGTCAACCCCGGCCTGATCGTCCTGGACGGCTGCGACCGCGTCGCCCACACCGCGGGCATCCTGGTGGACCGCCTCCTGCGCGAGGTGCGGGGGGTGCGCATCCTGGCCACCAGCAGGCAGCCGCTGGGCTTCCCCCACGAGAACGTCTACCCGGTCGAGGCCCTGTCCACGGCCGACGCCGTCGACCTGCTCATCACCCTCGCCGGGGACAAGCTGGGCGGAGCCGACCCGGCCGACCTCTGCCGGCGGCTCGACAACCTCCCGCTGGCCATCGAACGGGCGGCGGCCACCCCCGACCCCGCCTCCCCCCGGCACGGCGCCCTGTGCGACACGCTCGGCCTCAGCCACGAGCTGTGCGGCGTCGAGGAGCGCCTCGTGTGGGCGCGCCTGTCGGTCTTCTCCGGAGGCTTCGACGCCGCGGCCGCCCAGCACGTCTGCGCCGCCGGCGACCTCACCCGGGGGCAGATCCTCGACGCGCTGTCCGACCTGACGTCCAGCTCGGTCCTCATCCGCGAGCAGGACGACCGCGGCGTCCGCTACCGCCTGCTCAACGCCGTGCGCCGGTACGGCGCCGCCCGCCTCGACGAGCTGGGGGAGACGGACGAGACCCGCCGCCGCCACCGGGACCACTTCCTCGC
Organism: Planobispora longispora; assembly: GCF_016863135.1. GTDB lineage: Bacteria > Actinomycetota > Actinomycetes > Streptosporangiales > Streptosporangiaceae > Planobispora > Planobispora longispora. Next base: position 143,619 of record NZ_BOOH01000019.1, on the reverse strand, counting down.
CCTCTCCTACCAGGCGGCCCGCGGCTGGCGCGAGGACCAGCTCGGCTGGTGCCGCAGGCTCCAGCCCGACCTGCCCAACATCCGCCTGGCCGTCGAATACTGCTACAGCCGGCCCGAGGAGGTGCGCCGGGGCCTCGACCTGATCGCCTGCCTGTGGTTCCTGTGGAACTGCTGCGGCCGGCACGACACCGGGTACGCGCTCCTCCAGCGCGGCCTGGACCTGGAGCGCGAGCCGGGGCCCGAGCGGAGCAGAGCCCTGTGGGTCTACACCTGGATGCTCATCCAGCACGGTGACCTGGAGAGCGCCGAACGCACCCTCGCCCAGTGCGCGACCGGCCCCGGAGAGTGGGACGCCACGGCCTACATCAGCCACTTCCAGGCCCATCTGGCCGTCGCCAGGGGCGACCTGGCCGAGGCCATGCGGCTCATCAAGGAAGCCAGGGTGGGCCACCGCTCGGCCGGAGACCTGGTCGCCGGGTTCCTGCCCACCTACATCGTCGTGGCCGCCGCCCTGATGCTCGCCGAGCGGTACGAGGAGGCCGTGTCCGTGCTGCACGAGGGCCGGGAGCTCTGCGGCTCCTGCGGCGACTACTGGACCCTCGCCCGCCTCGACCTGCTGCTGGCCCAGGCCGAGCGGATCCTCGGCAACACCACGGCCGCCACCGCCTCCGTCCGGGAGTCCCTGCGCGGGGCCCGGCTGTTCGACGACACGATCGCCCTCGTCGAGGGGATCGAGACGTTCGCCGCGATCGCCGAGGACGACGGTGACGACGCGCTCGCCACGGTCCTGCTCGGCGCGGCGTCCCGGGCCCGGGGAACCGTCACGGCGGGGTTCAGGTGCCCGTCCATGCTCGCCGGCGTGCTCGACCGCTCCGAGGCGAGGCTGCGCGGCCGTACGGACGAGAAGGAGTACGAACGGCTCGTCGAGCAGGGCCGCGCGACCGATCTGCCGACCGCCGTGGAATACGCGCTGCAGGGCGTCGCCGCGACCGGCGGCCGGACGCCCGCGGAAGACGGCTGAGCCCGGGCCGTGCCGGCCCGGGCCCGTCGAGGGCACGGGCCGTACGTCGGCGTGCCCGTGAAGCGTTCCGGGGTCAGCGCGTCCCGGACAGGAACTTGGCGACCCGGCTCACGCCCTCGGCGAGGTCGTCGTCGCCGAGCGCGTAGGACAGGCGGAAATATCCGGGGGTGCCGAACGCCTCGCCGGGGACGAGGGCGACCTCGGTCTCCTCCAGGATGATCTCGGCGAGCTCCAAAGAGGTCTGCGCCCGCCTGCCGTCGCCGAGGTCCCTGCCCAGCAGCTGCTTGACCGAGGGGTAGACGTAGAATGCGCCCTTCGGCTCGGGGCAGACCACGCCCGGGATCTCGTTGAGCATGCGCACCATGGTCTGGCGGCGGCGGTCGAAGGCCTCGCGCATCCGCGCCACGGCCGACAGGTCGCCGGTGACGGCCGCCAGGGCGGCGGCCTGGGCCACGTTGGAGACGTTGGAGGTGGCGTGCGACTGCAGGTTGGTCGCGGCCTTGACGACGTCCTTCGGGCCGATGAGCCAGCCCACCCGCCAGCCGGTCATCGCGTAGGTCTTGGCGACGCCGTTCAGGATGACGACCCGGTCGCCCAGCTCCGGGACGGCGGTGGCGATGCTGGTGAAGCTCGCGTCGCCGTAGGTGAGGTGCTCGTAGATCTCGTCGGTGACGACCCACAGGTCGTGCTCGGCGGCCCAGCGGCCGATCGCCTCCACCTGCTCCGGCGTGTAGACCGCGCCGGTCGGGTTGGAGGGGGAGACGAACAGCAGGACCTTGGTGCGGTCGGTGCGGGCGGCCTCCAGTTGCTCCACGCTCGCGAGGTAACCGGTGGTCTCGTCGGTCACGACGTCGACCTGGACGCCGCCGGCCAGCTTGATCGCCTCGGGGTAGGTCGTCCAGTAGGGCGCGACGACCAGGACCTCGTCCCCCGGGTCCAGCAGCGTGGCGAAGGCCTCGTAGACCGCCTGCTTGCCGCCGTTGGTGATCAGCACCTGGGCCGCTTCCGCCCGGTAGCCGGAATCGCGGAGGGTCTTGTCGGCGACGGCCTGCTTGAGCTCGGGGAGACCGCCGGCGGGCGTGTACTTGTGGAACCGGGGAGTCCGGCACGCCTCGACGGCGGCCTCGACGATGTAGTCCGGGGTCGGGAAGTCCGGCTCACCGGCGGCGAAGCCGATGACCGGACGGCCCGCCGCCTTCATCGCCTTCGCCTTGGCGTCCACGGCGAGCGTGGCGGACTCGGAGATCGCGGAGATGCGCGCGGAGATGCGAGGACGGGTCATGCCCTCCATGGTTACAGAACCGTCGCGGGGTTCCCCGGCTTATCCGTCATCCGGACATCCCGGAGGTGTCGCCCGGGTGTCGCTCCCGCCTTCCGGGGAGCCACCGGAGATCTCTCCAGGTATTTCGTGATCCTTTTTGATGTCATGTAGTGCTTCAAGGGATATGTTCGACACGCCGCGTGTACTGCGGAAAGGGCGGTTGACCTGGGGAATCGCCCCCGGTTCGACGTGGCGCTCATTCCCACGTAGACTCCGGCGTGGCCTCGCCGTCGAATGCGTGATCGTCGGCCTGGCTGGTGAGCCACGGACAAACTTCGGGTCAACCGGGGTATGGTGGTTCATGTCTTAGGGCACTGGCGCAATTGGTAGCGCTCCGGTCTCCAAAACCGGCGGTTGGGGGTTCGAGTCCCTCGTGCCCTGCGAAGAGCGGTCCGCGCATCAGGGCGTCTAGCGCGCCGCTGTTATGCGTTGGATACGACGGATCAGGTGAGGACTGTGGCGATCGACACGCGCGGCGAGACCGCAGACAAGCCGAGCGGTGAGAAGAAGACCAAGCGCACTTCTCCCGCCCTTTTCTATCGGCAGATCGTCGCTGAGCTGCGTAAGGTCATCTGGCCTACGCGCAAGGAACTCATTTCTTACACCATCATCGTCCTGGTCTTCGTTCTGATCATGGTCGGGATCGTGTCCGGGCTCGATGCGCTGTTCACCGAGGGCGTGCTGAGGATCTTCGGCGGATCCTGAGCCGGTGCCCGGCGGGCCGCCCCGCCGCGAACCCAGCCCCTCCGCAAGTCCAGTCAGCCCATCGACGGAAAGAGAAAGAGCCACCGTGTCCGAGTCTTCACAGCCGGCCGGCGAGTCCCGCGACGAGTGGGAGGGCGAGCCGGAAGAGGCCATCGACGCCGTGGAGGGCTCGCTCGACGAGTCCGGCGAGACCGATGTCGATGAGACCGACGTCGATGAGGTCGGCGATGAAGAGGCCGATGACGAAGCGGTCGACGTCGATGAGGTCGGCGACGAAGAGTCCGACGAGGAAGAGGCCGGAGCCGAGGCCGAGGAGGCCCCGGTCGGCGCCGTCGACGAGGACGGTGACGTCCTCCCCGACGTCGACCCGGTCGAGGAGTTCAAGCGCCATCTGCGCGGTCAGTACGGCGAGTGGTACGTCATCCACTCCTACGCCGGTTACGAGAACCGCGTGAAGGCCAACATCGAGACCCGCACGCAGTCCCTCAACATGGAGGACTACATCTTCCAGGTCGAGGTGCCCACGCACCACGTGACCGAGGTGAAGAGCGGCAAGCGTCAGCTCGTCAAGGAGCGGGTGCTGCCGGGCTACGTGCTGGTCCGCATGGAGCTCACCGACGAGTCGTGGTCCGCGGTGCGCAACACCCCCGGCGTGACCGGCTTCGTCGGTCTGTCGAACAAGCCGAGCCCGCTGAGCATCGACGAGGTCGCCAAGCTGCTGGCCCCGGAGCCCACCGAGGAGGCCAAGAAGACGACCGTCAAGGCCGCGGCCGCGACCGTCGACTTCGAGGTGGGCGAGTCCGTCACCGTCATGGACGGCCCGTTCGCCACCCTGCCCGCGACGGTCAGCGAGATCAGCGCCGAGTCGCAGAAGCTCAAGGTGCTCGTGTCGATCTTCGGTCGCGAGACCCCGGTCGAGCTCTCGTTCAACCAGGTCTCGAAGATCTGACGTCGTCGCATAAACTAAGACGTTCGGTGGCCGTGTTTCGCGAAGCACGGCCTCCGACATGTTCCCCGTCTCTGCGGGGAACCGCATCAATCCGATGAGGACCCGGAGAAAATCTCATGCCTCCTAAGAAGAAGATCGCGGCCCTGGTCAAGGTCCAGCTCCCCGCTGGCCAGGCCACGCCCGCCCCGCCGGTCGGTACCGCCCTCGGTCCGCACGGCGTCAACATCATGGACTTCGTGAAGCAGTACAACGCTGCCACCGAGGCCCAGCGCGGCAACATCATCCCCGTCGAGATCACCATCTTCGAGGACCGCAGCTTCACCTTCATCACGAAGACGCCCCCGGCGCCGGAGCTGATCAAGAAGGCCGCCGGTGTGGCGAAGGGCTCGGCCGTCCCGCAGAAGGACAAGGTCGGCAAGCTCACCCGTGAGCAGCTGCGCCAGATCGCCGAGACCAAGATGCAGGACCTCAACGCCAACGACATCGAGGCCGCCGAGAAGATCATCGCCGGCACCGCCCGGTCGATGGGCATCACCATCGCCGACTAGCCGTCCCGGCCTCCGGCGGCACAGACCTCGAATCGAGTGGGAGGGCCAGGCGCTGGCCCGCACCACGGACACTCAGATCAGGAGTGAGCAAGTGAAGCGCAGCAAGGCACATAACGACGCCGCGGCCAAGGTGGACCGCGAGAACCTGTACAGCCCGGCCCAGGCGGCCAAGCTGGCCAAGGAGACCACCGTCACCAAGTTCGACGCCACCGTCGAGGTCGCTCTGCGACTGGGCGTCGACCCGCGCAAGGCGGACCAGATGGTCCGCGGCACCGTCAACCTCCCGCACGGCACCGGTAAGACCGCCCGGGTCCTGGTCTTCGCGACCGGTGACCGTGCCGAGGAGGCCCGCGCCGCGGGCGCCGACATCGTCGGCGCCGACGAGCTGATCGACGAGGTGGCCAAGGGCCGCCTCGACTTCGACGCCGTCGTCGCCACCCCGGACCTCATGGGCAAGGTCGGCCGCCTGGGCCGCGTGCTCGGTCCGCGTGGTCTGATGCCGAACCCCAAGACCGGCACCGTGACCCCGGCCGTCGGCAAGGCCGTCACCGACATCAAGGGCGGAAAGATCGAGTTCCGTGTCGACAGGCACGCGAACCTGCACTTCATCATCGGCAAGGTCTCCTTCGACGACCGTCAGCTCGTGGAGAACTACGCCGCCGCCCTCGACGAGGTGCTGCGTCTCAAGCCGTCGGCGGCCAAGGGCCGTTACCTCAAGAAGGTCACCTTCTCCACGTCCATGGGCCCCGGCATCCCGGTCGACCCGAACCTGACGCGGGCGCTGACCGCGGAGCTCGAGGCCTGATCTCTCAGTCCTCAGACGTCAAAGGGCCTCAGCCGAATGGCCATTCGGCTGAGGCCCTTTATCGTTCCCATGGACGAGGCGAGTTCTTCCCCGCCCGCATAGTCTCGAAGAGACAAGTAATCGGGGGATGTGAAGGGGTGAGGCGGATGCGTCGATTGGCTCCCGCGCTGGCACTGGGGGCGGCTGCGCTGGTCGCGGTCACGGGATGCGGAGCCCAGGGGGACGTGGTGCCCCTGGGGAATGTGAAGTTGGCGGCGGCCGAGGCGGTCCAGGAGAGCGCCCAGAAGGCCGAGGAGGTCACCTCCTACTCCGCCGACGTGGTGGTCGAGGCCACCGGAGGACCCGAGGACTCCGGCAAGATCCAGGGCAGCATGGTCTACCAGAGCAAGCCGGAGCTGGCGACCGACATCACGTTGGACGTGATCTCCTTCGGCGGGCGGAACGTGCCCGGAGGGGCGCGGGCCATCCTGCTGGGTGAGACGGTCTACGTGAAGTCCGAGCTGCTCACCCAGCTGGCCGGGGCGACGAAGCCGTGGGTGAAGGTGTCGGTCGGCGACCTGGACACCGGCGGACAGGCCGAGATCAGGCAGTTCATGGACCAGGCCCGGCAGTTCGACCTGGCCGGGACGGTCAAGCTGCTGACCGCGTCGAAGGACGTCAAGGCGGTCGGCACCGAGACGGTCGGCGGGGTGGAGACCACCCACTACAGCGGCACCTTCCCGCTCGCCGAGGCGGTCCAGGCGTTCGCCCCGCAGGAGCGCGAGCGGCTCCAGGACCAGTTCTCGCACGCCAAGAACGTGAAGTTCGACCTGTGGGCCGACGCCCAGTACCTGCCGCGCAAGGTGACGCTGAGCGGGTCCGAGCAGGGGACGTCGTTCTCGATGGCCGCGCACTTCAGGAACTTCAACGAGGCCGCGACGATCACGGCCCCGCCCGCCGACCAGGTGGGCGACCTGCCGAAGAACCCCGGCGGGAACTGACCGGTCGTGGTACGGCCCGCACCCCGGGATGTCCGGCCGGGGTGCGGGCCGTACCCATGAGAAGAGCGGCTCGCCGGCCCCGTCGGTCCCGTCGGTCCCCGGGACAGGGCACGGCCGTCCCCCGATTTGGTCAATCCTCTGACGGGGCGTAAGCTGTCAACGCCGAAGACCGCCGGTCGTCGTCTGACTTGATGTCAGACGGCCTAAGGATCCACTCAGTGGACGGCCCGCGCAGGTGTGATGTGAGTTTTCATTGGGATCGTTCTGACTGTCCTCGTGTGAGCCCCGTGCGCCTGCGCCCGGGGCTGTTGTCATTTGTGGGCCTTTCCCGGCGGGTACATCTGGAAGGAGGCCCATGGCGAAGGCGGACAAGGCGGCGTCCATTGCCGAGCTCAAGAGCAGCTTCGAAGGCTCTGGCGCTGCTGTTCTGACCGAATACCGCGGTCTCACCGTCGCTCAGCTCAAGCAGCTGCGCGTTGCTCTCGGTGGGAATGCGCAGTTCGCCGTGGTGAAGAACACGCTGACCAAGATCGCGGCCAACCAGGCCGGGATCAACCAGCTCGACGACCTGCTCGCGGGTCCGTCGGCGATCGCGTTCGTCGACGGCGACGTGGTCGAGGCTGCCAAGAGTCTGCGTGACTTCGCCAAGGCCAATCCCCTCCTGGTCATCAAGGGCGGTGTCGTCGACGGTAAGGCGATGACCCCGGCCGAGATCAGCAAGCTTGCCGACCTCGAGTCGCGTGAGGTTCTCCTCGCGAAGCTGGCCGGCGCCATGAAGGCGAAGCAGGGCCACGCGGCCGCCGTCTTCAACGCGCTGCCCACCAACATGGCTCAGCTGGCCGAGGCTCTGCGCGCCAAGCGCGCCGAGGCCGGCGAGTAGGTCCGCGCAAGCGGTCGCAGGGGATTAGCGCATACGTAACCGCGGTCCCGATTCTTTAACCAGCTAGATCCATACGGAGGAAATCATGGCGAAGCTCAGCAACGACGAGCTGCTCGACGCGTTCAAGGAGATGACCCTCCTCGAGCTGTCCGACTTCGTGAAGCTCTTCGAGGAGACCTTCGACGTCAAGGCCGCCGCTCCGGTCGCCGTTGCCGCCGCCCCGGCCGCCGGTGGCGCCGGTGGCGCCGCTGAGGAGGCCGAGGAGCAGGACGAGTTCGACGTCATCCTCGAGGCCGCCGGCGACAAGAAGATCCAGGTCATCAAGGAGATCCGCGCCCTGACGAGCCTGGGCCTGAAGGAGGCCAAGGACCTGGTCGACGGCGCTCCGAAGCCGGTCTTCGACGGCAAGGTCAACAAGGAGCAGGCGGAGAAGGCCAAGGCTGCCCTCGAGGGCGCCGGCGCCACCGTCACCGTCAAGTAGTTCGCTACGCCGGGAAGAGCGGGTCCACCAGGTGCCGGTGGCCCGCTCTTCTTGCGTGTCCGGGCCCTTCCTCGCCCACTTGTTGGACGGCTAGTCTCATAACCGTGTTGTAACGATCGCCGGATCGCCTGGGAATCCGGTCCGCTCGGGGCGATCGTCACTACGGTGGTGCACCGGTCTTCTGGAGGACTGCACGTGGGCGTCGAAGTCGTGGTCGAGGGACTGACCAAGTCGTTTGGAAGGCAGGTCATCTGGGAGGACGTCACGCTGACGCTCCCGGCGGGTGAGATCTCGGTCCTGCTCGGCCCCTCGGGCACCGGCAAGTCCGTCTTCCTCAAGTCCCTCGTCGGCCTGCTGAGGCCCGAACGGGGCCACATCTGGATCGACGGCCACGACCTGGCCAACTGCGGCGAGGACAAGCTCTACGAGCTGCGGAGACTGTTCGGCGTCCTGTTCCAGGACGGCGCCCTCTTCGGCTCGCTCAACCTCTTCGACAACGTCGCCTTCCCGCTGCGCGAGCACACCAGGAAGGGCGAGACCGAGATCCGCAAGATCGTCATGGAGAAGATGGAGCTCGTCGGCCTGATCGGCGCCGAGGGCAAGCTTCCCGGCGAGATCTCCGGAGGCATGCGCAAGCGGGCGGGCCTGGCCCGGGCGCTCGTCCTCGACCCCGAGATCATCCTGTTCGACGAGCCGGACTCCGGTCTCGATCCGGTCCGCACGGCCTATCTGAACCAGCTGATCGTGGACCTCAACGCGGAGATCGAGGCCACCTTCCTCATCGTCACGCACGACATCAACACCGCCCGTACGGTCCCGGACAACATCGGACTGCTGTTCCGGCGCGAGCTGATCATGTTCGGTCCTCGCGAGATGCTGCTCTCCAGTGACGAGCCGGTGGTGCGGCAGTTCCTCAACGCGCGCAGGCACGGCCCGATCGGCATGTCGGAGGAGAAGGACGTCTCCGAGCTGGAGGCCGAGGCGCAGCTGGGTCACGACCCGGGAGGCCTGCCGCCCATCCCGCCGCAGCTCATGCCGAGCGAGAACCGGATCCGGCGCACGCAGCGCCCGCCGGGCGAGTGGCTGGCCGCCAACGGCGTCATCCCGCCGGTGAACTCCTTCGTGGACGACCGGGGCCGCAACTGGCTGGAGGAGTATCCCCGCCTCGTCGAGGCGCATCTCAACGGCGTCCGGTGACAGCCGGGCCTCCGGCCTTCCCGACCCCTTTCCCCCGTTTCCCGCTTCTCCCTGCTTCGTCCCACCGCCGTCCCCGGCCTTCCCCCGTGTCCCGGGGCGGAGGACACGGTGTGACGAAGAGCGTTCCCGCATGACGCGGCGCATCTCCGCCAGGAGATGAGTTCGATGTTCCATCGGTGCTGATCGATCCCGTTCGCTATGGTTGATGGTGATCGACCGTGACGGTGACAGCCGAGCTGGAAGATCGAAGCGTGCTGAGGAGACTCCTGCCCTGGCTGCCGGGCCTGCTGATCGCCTGCCTCGCGGCGGCGGCCTTCTGGGTGGGCGGAGACCTGCGCGACGCCCAGGCGGCCGACGACGACCGCGCGGCGGTGCTGCGGGCGGCGGGCGCGCACGCGGTCAACCTCCTGTCGGTGAGCCACCGGACCGTCGAGGCCGACATCGCGCGCGTCCTGGCCTCCTCCACCGGGCCGGCCAAGGCCGAGTACGCCAGGAACGCCGCCACCCTGAGACAGACCACGGCCGAGGAGAAGGTCGTCCAGACGGGCGCGCTGCGCGCCGTCGGGCTGGTCGCGCTGGAGGGGGACACGGCGCGGGTGCTGGTGGCCGGGGACGCGGTGATCAGGTGGGAGGGGAGTGAGAGCCCCCCGCAGGAGCGTTTCCACCGGTGGCGCATGGAAGTGACCAGGACCGGCGGGACGTGGCTCGTGTCGAAGGCCGAGCTGGTCCCATGAGGCGCGCCTCCCTGCTGGTCACCGGGGTGCTGAGCCTCGTGGCGCTGGTGCTGGCGGCGGCGGTCGGAGTCATGCTGGCCGACCTCGGCCGGCTGCGCGCGGGTGAGGACGCGGGGCGGGACGCGCTCGCCGCCGCCCGCTCCTTCGCCGCCGACATGCTGTCCTACGACTACCGCACGATCGAGCAGGACTTCGCGCGGGCCGGGGGATACACCACCGGAGGGCTCGCCGAGCACTACCGGCGGCTCGCCGCGACCATGGGGCCGCCGGCCCGGCAGCAGCGGCTGGTGCAGTCGGCGACGGTCGTGGAGGCGGCGGTGGAGTCGGCGGGGCCGGACCACGCCGAGGTGCTGCTGTTCGTGAACATGAACACCGCCAGGACCCCGGCGGGGGAGGATCAGCCCCGGCGGCAGGTGACCCGGGGACGGGTCCGTTTCGTGATGGTCCGGGACGGCTCCCGCTGGCTGGTCACGGAGCTCTCCACACTCCTGGGAGCCGCCCCGCCCCTGTGACTGCTCTTACGGCGACGCTGTGTCGATGGCGACGCTGACGGGCCGCGATTCGGGGGGTGCTGGTAGGCGGCGCCGCCTTGCGGGTAGGGAGTCATGGTGTGGCGCGTTATATAATTGTTAGCAAAGGCTGTGTTTGAAGAAGGTTTGACCGGGGGTACATCGGCCATGGCAGCGTCGATCGTCGACCGGTTACCGGTTGGCGCTCGAACCGCCGGCTGACGGGTGTGACCGTCCCGGGTTGGGGTAACGTCCTGAACCCGGTGGCGTGCGCAGGTCAATCGGCGGGAAAACTCCCAGCCTTGAGCTGGAGTTTCAGCTGGAATGTCGGCTTCCGGGCTTGACGTTTCGGCGCGGACGGGCGATGCTGCGACCAACGTGGAGCATGCAGCGAGACCGGGGTGGACAGGCGTGTGCCGTTCGGCTACACTGCCCCTTTGCGCTGCCCTTTGACGACCCGCTTCTTTTGGTGCTCTGATGCATGGTCGTCTGGCGTGCGTGTAGTCAGTCCGCCGCGAGCCCTCGGAAGGACATCTGTTGGCAGCCTCGCGCAACGCCTCCGCCGTACCCGCTGGTCCCCGTCGTGTGTCGTTCGCACGCATTCAGGAGCCGCTCGAAGTTCCTGATCTTCTCGCTCTGCAGACCGAGTCGTTCGACTGGTTGCTCGGCAACGAGAAGTGGAAGGGGCGGGTCGAGGCGGCTCGCCAGGCCGGGCGCAAGGACGTTCCGGCCCAGTCGGGTCTCGAAGAGATCTTCGAGGAGATCAGTCCCATCGAGGACTTCTCCGGAACCATGTCCCTGTCGTTCCGGGACCATCGGTTTGAGCCGCCGAAGTACTCAGTCGATGAGTGCAAAGACAAGGACATGACCTACTCCGCCCCGATGTTCGTCACGGCGGAGTTCATCAATAACACCACGGGTGAGATCAAGAGCCAGACCGTGTTCATGGGCGACTTCCCGCTCATGACCGGCAAGGGCACGTTCATCATCAACGGCACCGAGCGCGTGGTGGTCTCCCAGCTGGTCCGGTCCCCGGGCGTCTACTTCGATCGCAGCATCGACAAGACCTCCGACAAGGACCTGTACGGCTGCAAGGTGATCCCCTCTCGCGGCGCCTGGCTCGAGTTCGAGATCGACAAGCGCGACAGCGTGGGCGTCCGCATCGACCGCAAGCGCAAGCAGGCCGTCACGGTCCTGCTCAAGGCGCTCGGCTGGACGAACGAGCAGATCCTCGAGCGCTTCGGGCAGTACGAATCGATGCGCGCGACCCTGGAGAAGGACCACACGGCCGGCCAGGACGACGCCCTGCTCGACATCTACCGCAAGCTGCGTCCGGGCGAGCCCCCGACCCGTGAGTCGGCGCAGACCCTGCTGGAGAACCTGTACTTCAACCCCAAGCGCTACGACCTCGCCAAGGTCGGCCGCTACAAGATCAACAAGAAGCTCGGGGTCGACTCGGAGATCACGCAGGGCACGCTGACCGAAGAGGACGTCGTCGCCACCATCGAGTACATCGTCCGGCTGCACGCCGGCGAGATCTCGATGCCGGGCGCCGGCGGCCGTGAGATCGTCGTCGAGACCGACGACATCGACCACTTCGGCAACCGTCGTCTGCGCACCGTCGGCGAGCTCATCCAGAACCAGGTCCGCCTGGGCCTGGCCCGTATGGAGCGCGTCGTCCGCGAGCGGATGACCACCCAGGACGTCGAGGCGATCACGCCGCAGACCCTGATCAACATCCGCCCGGTCGTGGCGTCGATCAAGGAGTTCTTCGGCACCTCCCAGCTGTCGCAGTTCATGGACCAGACCAACCCCCTGGCCGGTCTGACGCACAAGCGCCGTCTGTCCGCGCTGGGTCCCGGCGGTCTCTCCCGTGAGCGGGCCGGCTTCGAGGTCCGTGACGTGCACCCCTCGCACTACGGCCGCATGTGCCCGATCGAGACGCCGGAAGGCCCGAACATCGGTCTGATCGGCTCGCTGGCCTCCTTCGGCCGGGTCAACTCCTTCGGCTTCGTGGAGACCCCGTACCGGAAGGTCGTCGAGGGCCGGGTCACCGACCAGGTCGACTACCTCACCGCCGACGAGGAGGACCGTTTCGTCATCGCCCAGGCGAACACGCCGATCGGCCCCGACGGAACCTTCCTCGAGGACCGCGTCCTCGCCCGCCGCAAGGGCGGGGAGTTCGAGTCCCTGCGGGCCGGCGAGGTCGACTACATGGACGTCTCGGCGCGCCAGATGGTGTCCGTCGCGACCGCCATGATCCCCTTCCTCGAGCACGACGACGCCAACCGCGCGCTCATGGGCTCCAACATGCAGCGCCAGTCGGTGCCGCTGCTCAAGAGCGAGTCGCCGCTGGTCGGCACCGGCATGGAGTACCGCGCCGCGACCGACGCCGGTGACGTCATCAACGCCGACAAGGCCGGTGTGGTCGAGGAGGTCTCCGCCGACTACATCACGGTCATGAACGACGACGGCACCCGCACGACCTACCGTGTCGCCAAGTTCAAGCGTTCCAACCAGGGCACCTGCTTCAACCAGAAGCCGATCGTCGCGGAGGGCGATCGGATCGAGGTCAACCAGGTCATCGCCGACGGCCCCTGCACGGACAACGGCGAGATGGCGCTCGGCAAGAACCTCCTGGTGGCGTTCATGCCGTGGGAGGGCCACAACTACGAAGACGCGATCATCCTGTCCCAGCGCCTGGTCCAGGACGACGTCCTGTCCTCGATCCACATCGAGGAGCACGAGGTCGACGCCCGTGACACCAAGCTGGGCCCCGAGGAGATCACCCGGGACATCCCCAACGTCTCCGAGGAGGTCCTCGCCGACCTCGACGAGCGCGGCATCATCCGGATCGGCGCCGAGGTCGTCCCCGGCGACATCCTCGTCGGCAAGGTCACGCCCAAGGGCGAGACCGAGCTGACCCCGGAGGAGCGCCTGCTCCGTGCGATCTTCGGTGAGAAGGCCCGCGAGGTCCGCGACACCTCCCTGAAGGTGCCGCACGGTGAGCAGGGCAAGGTCATCGGTGTGCGCGTGTTCAGCCGCGAGGAGGGCGACGAGCTCCCCCCCGGCGTCAACGAGCTGGTCCGCGTCTACGTGGCCCAGAAGCGCAAGATCACCGACGGTGACAAGCTCGCCGGCCGCCACGGCAACAAGGGTGTCATCTCCAAGATCCTGCCGGTCGAGGACATGCCGTTCCTGGAGGACGGCACCCCGGTCGACATCATCCTCAACCCGCTCGGCGTCCCCGGCCGAATGAACGTCGGCCAGGTCCTGGAGACGCATCTCGGCTGGATCGCCGCACGGGGCTGGGACATCTCCGGCATCGAGGAGGCGTGGGCCGAGCGTCTGCGGGACAAGGGCTTCGGCGAGGTCGCCCCGCGCACCAACGTCGCCACCCCGGTCTTCGACGGCGCCCACGAGGCGGAGATCATCGGTCTCCTCGACAACACCCTGGTCAACCGGGACGGCGGGCGCATGGTCGGCCCGAACGGCAAGGCCCAGCTGTTCGACGGCCGCTCCGGCGAGCCGTTCCCGCACCCGATCTCGGTCGGCTACATCTACATCCTGAAGCTGCTCCACCTGGTCGACGACAAGATCCACGCTCGCTCGACCGGCCCCTACTCCATGATCACGCAGCAGCCGCTGGGTGGTAAGGCGCAGTTCGGCGGCCAGCGCTTCGGTGAGATGGAGGTGTGGGCGCTGGAGGCGTACGGCGCCGCCTACGCCCTCCAGGAGCTGCTGACGATCAAGTCCGACGACGTCCTGGGCCGCGTGAAGGTCTACGAGGCCATCGTCAAGGGCGAGAACATCCCCGAGCCGGGCATCCCCGAATCGTTCAAGGTCCTCATCAAGGAAATGCAGTCGCTGTGCCTGAACGTCGAGGTGCTCTCCAGCGACGGCATGTCCATCGAGATGCGGGACACCGACGAGGACGTCTTCCGCGCCGCGGAAGAGCTCGGCATCGACCTGTCCCGGCGTGAGCCGAGCAGTGTCGAAGAGGTCTGATCTAGAAGCTGAGGAGGGGAAAACACATGTTGGACGTCAACTTCTTCGACGAGCTTCGGATCGGCCTGGCGACGGCTGACGACATCCGCCAGTGGTCGCACGGTGAGGTGAAGAAGCCCGAGACCATCAACTACCGGACCCTCAAGCCCGAGAAGGACGGACTCTTCTGCGAGAAGATCTTCGGTCCGACCCGGGACTGGGAGTGCTACTGCGGCAAGTACAAGCGCGTCCGGTTCAAGGGCATCATCTGTGAGCGCTGCGGCGTCGAGGTGACCCGTGCCAAGGTGCGCCGTGAGCGGATGGGCCACATCGAGCTGGCCGCGCCCGTCACGCACATCTGGTACTTCAAGGGCGTCCCGTCCCGCCTGGGATACCTGCTCGACCTGGCCCCGAAGGACCTGGAGAAGGTCATCTACTTCGCGGCCTACATGATCACGCATGTCGACAAGGACCTGCGCGAGCGTGACCTGCCCTCGCTGGAGGCGAAGATCTCCGTCGAGCGGCAGCACGTCGAGCAGCGCCGCGACGCCGACATCGAGGCCCGGCAGAAGAAGCTGGAGGCCGACCTGGCGGAGCTCGAGGCCGCCGGGGCCAAGGGCGACCAGCGCCGCAAGGTCCGCGAGGGCGCCGAGCGCGAGATGCGTCAGCTCCGCGACCGGGCCCAGCGCGAGCTGGACCGGCTGGACGAGGTCTGGAGCCGCTTCAAGAACCTCAAGGTCCAGGACCTCGAGGGCGACGAGCTGCTCTACCGCGAGATGCGCGACCGCTTCGGCCGCTACTTCCGCGGCGGCATGGGCGCCCAGGCCATCCAGGAGCGCCTGTCCAACTTCGACCTCGACGCCGAGGCCGAGAACCTGCGCGAGACGATCCGCAGCGGCAAGGGCCAGAAGAAGGCCCGCGCGCTCAAGCGTCTCAAGGTCGTCTCCGCGTTCCTGAACACCCGTAACTCGCCCAACGGCATGGTCCTCGACTGCATCCCGGTCATCCCGCCGGACCTGCGCCCGATGGTGCAGCTCGACGGTGGCCGGTTCGCGACCTCGGACCTGAACGACCTGTACCGCCGGGTCATCAACCGCAACAACCGCCTCAAGCGTCTGCTCGACCTCGGCGCCCCCGAGATCATCGTGAACAACGAGAAGCGGATGCTCCAGGAGGCCGTCGACGCGCTGTTCGACAACGGCCGTCGCGGCCGTCCGGTCACCGGCCCCGGCAACCGCCCGCTGAAGTCCCTCAGCGACATGCTGAAGGGCAAGCAGGGCCGGTTCCGCCAGAACCTGCTGGGCAAGCGTGTCGACTACTCCGGCCGTTCGGTCATCGTCGTCGGCCCGCAGCTGAAGCTGCACCAGTGCGGTCTGCCCAAGCAGATGGCGCTGGAGCTGTTCAAGCCGTTCGTGATGAAGCGCCTGGTCGACCTGAACCACGCGCAGAACATCAAGTCGGCCAAGCGCATGGTGGAGCGTGCCCGTCCGGTCGTGTGGGACGTCCTCGAAGAGGTCATCACCGAGCACCCGGTGCTGCTCAACCGCGCGCCCACCCTGCACCGCCTGGGCATCCAGGCCTTCGAGCCGCAGCTGGTCGAGGGCAAGGCCATCCAGATCCACCCGCTCGTCTGCACCGCGTTCAACGCGGACTTCGACGGTGACCAGATGGCCGTGCACCTGCCGCTGTCGGCCGAGGCGCAGGCCGAGGCCCGCATCCTGATGTTGTCCACCAACAACATCCTGAAGCCGGCCGACGGCAAGCCGGTGACCATGCCCACCCAGGACATGATCATCGGCCTCTACTCGCTGACCACGATCAAGGACGACGGCGAGGGCGCCGGCGTGGGCCGGGTCTTCGGCTCGGTCGCCGAGGCCCTCATGGCCTACGACCGGCGCGAGCTGGACATCCAGGCCAAGATCCAGATCAGGATGAAGGGCGACGTCCCGCCGCCGCGCGGCTGGACGCCTCCGGAGGGCTGGGAGCAGGGCGACCCGTACCGCCTGGAGACCACCCTGGGCCGGTGCCTGTTCAACCAGACGCTGCCCGGGAACTACCCGTTCGTCAACATGCAGGTCGGCAAGAAGCAGCTGTCGGTCATCGTCAACGAGCTGGCGGAGAAGTACCCCAAGGTCGAGGTCGCCACGGCGCTGGACGCGCTCAAGGACGCCGGCTTCTACTGGGCCACCCGCGCCGGTGTCACGATCTCGATCGAGGACGTCGTCGCGCCGCCGAACAAGGCCGAGATCATGGAGTCGTACGAGCGCCGGGCCGACAAGGTCCAGCGCGAGTACGAGCGGGGTCTCATCACGGACGAGGAGCGCCGTCAGGAGCTCATCGAGATCTGGACGCACGCGACCAGTGACGTGACCGAGGACATGCAGAAGGCGTTCCCGAAGAACAACCCGGTCTGGATGATGGTCCAGTCGGGCGCCCGAGGAAACCTCATGCAGGTCCGCCAGATCTCCGGCATCCGCGGTCTGGTGTCCAACACCAAGGGTGAGACGATCCCGCGTCCGATCAAGGCCTCGTTCCGCGAGGGCCTGTCGGTGCTGGAGTACTTCATCTCCACCCACGGTCAGCGGAAGGGTCTGGCGGACACCGCGCTGCGGACCGCCGACTCGGGTTACCTGACCCGTCGTCTGGTGGACGTCGCGCAGGACGTCATCGTCCGCGAGATCGACTGCGGCACCGACCGCTCGGTCCCGCTGCACGTCGGCGAGCGCGACGCCCAGGGCAACCTGGTCAAGGCGGAGAATGCCGAGAGCAACGTGCACGGCCGCATCCTGGCCGAGGACGTCGAGGTGGACGGCAAGATCATCGCGACCGGGGGCGTCGACATCAACGACACCCACGTGACCGCGCTGGTCGAGGCCGGCATCGAGACCGTCAAGACCCGCAGCGCCCTGGTCTGCGAGGCCAAGATCGGTGTCTGCGCCACCTGCTACGGCCGCTCCCTGGCGACCGGCAAGCTGGTGGACGTCGGCGAGGCCGTCGGCATCATCGCCGCCCAGTCGATCGGTGAGCCGGGCACCCAGCTGACCATGCGGACCTTCCACACCGGTGGTGTGGCGGGTGCGGACATCACCCACGGTCTGCCCCGTGTCCAGGAGCTCTTCGAGGCGCGCATCCCCAAGGGTGTCGCCCCGATCAGCGAGGCCGAGGGCCGGGTCCGCATCGACGAGACCGACAAGACCCGCAAGATCGTCATCGTTCCGGACGACGGCTCCGACGAGATCGCCTACCCGGTGTCGATGCGTTCGCGCCTGCTGGTCTCCGAGGGGCAGCGCGTGACGGTCGGCCAGCAGCTGATCGCCGGTGCGGTCAACCCCAACGAGGTGCTGCGCATCCTCGGCCCGCGGGCCGTGCAGCTGCACCTGGTGGCCGAGGTCCAGCAGGTCTACCGCTCGCAGGGCGTGTCGATCCACGACAAGCACATCGAGATCATCGTGCGCCAGATGCTCAAGCGGGTGAACGTCCTGGAGTCGGGCGACACCGACATGCTCCCCGGCGAGCTGGTCGAGCGTCCGCGCTTCGAGCGGATGAACCGCGAGTGCGTGGCCGAGCAGGGCACGCCGGCCTCCGGCCGTCCGGTGCTCATGGGCATCACCAAGGCCTCGCTGGCGACCGAGTCCTGGCTGTCGGCGGCGTCCTTCCAGGAGACCACCCGGGTGCTCACCGACGCGGCGATCCACGCCAAGTCGGACTCGCTGCTCGGTCTCAAGGAGAACGTCATCATCGGCAAGCTCATCCCGGCCGGTACCGGCATGCCGCAGTACCGCAACATCCGGGTCGAGCCCACCGAGGAGGCCAAGGCCGCGATGTACACCGTCGGCGGCTACGACGGCTCCGCCGCTGACTACACCTTCGGCTCGGGCTCGGGTGAGGCCGTGCCGCTGGAGGAGTACGACTTCGGTCAGTACAACCGCTGATCGCCGGCGGTTCTGAGAGGGCGGGCGGATCCGCGCCACGGCAAGGATCCGCTTGACACCTCTTAACGCGCTCTCGACGGCGCCTGGATTCCCGAGGGGATTCAGGCGCCGTTCGCGTTGACCGCCGTGACCGCGACTTTGCGGCTTCGGCTTTATGTCACGAGAGTTTCAGGTGATGAAAGGCAGCTGTTATCCGAGAACGGACGGAGAACCGGGCCGCAACGGGTAAACTTGATCCGGGCCCACAGCGGTCGGCCGCAAAACCGGCCGCGGGAGCCACGACAACACGAGCACGGACGCTGACAACGGCATCCGGTGGTGCGGCTGTTTTGACGTGCTGCGCGGGAATAGGTAGTGTTTCCCTTCGTGCCCGTGGCTTCATGGGCTCTCATGCGTGCGTGTCGGCAGGTTCCCGATAAGGAGTCGACGAAGACGCCGTATGGCCTTCCTTCGCTGGACCGGCTGAGCTCGGAAGTGACGCGACAAGAGCGCGACACGCCCGACCGCGTGGGTCGGAGCGAATGGAAAAAGCGCAGGTCATGACACCGGCAGTACCTGCGAAAAGCACCACATTTCGATTACCGGCAAGCACGAACGGAGACGCGGTGCCTACGATTCAGCAGCTGGTCCGCAAGGGCCGCCAGGACAAGGTCACAAAGACCAAGACCCCGGCGCTCAAGGCCAGCCCCCAGCGACGCGGCACCTGCATGCGCGTTTACACCACGACCCCCAAGAAGCCGAACTCCGCCCTCCGCAAGGTCGCGCGTGTCCGGCTCACCAACGGCATCGAGGTCACGGCCTACATCCCGGGTGTCGGTCACAACCTCCAGGAGCACAGCATCGTGCTCGTCCGCGGTGGTCGTGTTAAGGACCTGCCGGGTGTTCGCTACAAGATCATCCGTGGCTCGCTCGACACCCAGGGTGTCCGCAACCGCAAGCAGGCCCGTAGCCGTTACGGCGCGAAGAAGGAGAAGTAAGGAATGCCTCGCAAGGGTTCTCCTGGCCGTCGCCAGCTCATGGCCGACCCGGTCCACAACTCGCCGCTGGTCACCGCGCTCATCAACAAGGTGCTCCTGGACGGCAAGCGCTCCATCGCGCAGTCGATCGTCTACGGCGCTCTGGAGGGCTGCAGGGACAAGACCGGCAACGACCCGGTCGTCACTCTGAAGCGCGCGCTGGACAACGTCAAGCCCACCCTTGAGGTTCGCAGCCGCCGCGTCGGCGGCGCGACCTACCAGGTCCCGGTCGAGGTGCGCGCCGCGCGCAGCACCACCCTGGCCCTGCGCTGGCTGGTGCAGTACTCCCGCGCCCGCCGTGAGAAGACCATGACCGAGCGCTTGATGAACGAGCTGCTCGACGCCAGCAATGGCCTCGGCGCCTCGGTCAAGAAGCGCGAGGACACCCACAAGATGGCCGAGTCCAACAAGGCCTTCGCCCACTACCGCTGGTAACAGCGGGTTCGACGAGACGACGAGGACGCGAGAGAAGTGGCCACCACGCTTGACCTGGCCAAGGTCCGAAACATCGGCATCATGGCCCACATCGACGCGGGCAAGACCACGACGACCGAGCGCATCCTGTTCTACACCGGCATCACCTACAAGATCGGTGAAGTCCACGAGGGCGCAGCCACGATGGACTGGATGGAGCAGGAGCAGGAGCGTGGTATCACCATCACCTCCGCTGCCACCACCTGTGAATGGCTCGGCCACACGATCAACATCATCGACACGCCGGGTCACGTCGACTTCACCATTGAGGTCGAGCGTTCGCTGCGCGTCCTCGACGGTGCCGTCGCCGTGTTCGACGGTGTGGCGGGTGTCGAGCCGCAGTCCGAGACGGTGTGGCGTCAGGCCGACCGTTACGGCGTGCCCCGCATCTGCTTCGTCAACAAGATGGACCGGGTCGGCGCGGAGTTCCACCGCTGCGTCGACATGATGGTCAGCCGTCTGAACGCCACCCCCGCCGTCATCCAGCTTCCCTGGGGCGTCGAGGCCGGCTTCAAGGGCGTCATCGACCTGGTCAAGATGAAGGGTCTGCTCTGGAGCGCCGAGGCGGCCAAGGGCGAGATGTACGAGACCGTGGACATCCCGGCGGACCACGCCGAGGCCGCCCGCGAGTGGCGTGACAAGCTCGTCGAGACCGTCGCCGAGAACGACGACGAGCTGATGGAGCTCTTCCTGGAGGGCGTCGAGCCCACCGAGGAGCAGCTGGTGGCGGCCATCCGCCGCGCCACGCTGGCCAGCGCCATCAACCCGGTCCTGACCGGCACCGCGTTCAAGAACAAGGGCGTGCAGCCGCTGCTCGACGCGATCGTCGCCTACCTCCCCGCGCCGACCGACATCCCGGCCTTCAAGGGCCACGCGGTCAACAACGAGGAAGAGGTCATCGAGCGTCACGCGGACGTGAAGGAGCCCTTCTCCGCGCTGGCCTTCAAGATCATGAGCGACCCGCACCTGGGCCGTCTCACCTACATCCGCGTCTACTCGGGCACGCTCGAGACCGGCACCGGCGTGATCAACTCGGTGAAGGGCAAGAAGGAGCGGATCGGCAAGATCTACCAGATGCACGCGAACAAGCGCGAGGAGCGCCCGTCCGCGCACGCCGGTCAGATCGTCGCCGTCATGGGTCTGAAGGACACCACCACCGGTGACACCCTGTGCGACCCGGCTCACCCGGTCGTCCTGGAGTCGATGACGTTCCCGGCCCCGGTCATCAACGTCGCGATCGAGCCCAAGACCAAGGGTGACCAGGAGAAGCTCAGCACCGCCATCCAGCGGCTGGCCGAGGAGGACCCGTCCTTCCAGGTCCGCCGGGACGAGGAGACCGGTCAGACGGTCATCTGGGGCATGGGCGAGCTGCACCTGGAGATCCTGGTCGACCGGATGCGCCGCGAGTTCAAGGTCGAGGCCAACGTGGGCCGGCCGCAGGTGGCCTACCGCGAGACCATCCGCCGCAAGGTGGAGAAGGTCGACTACGTTCACAAGAAGCAGACCGGTGGCTCCGGCCAGTTCGCCAAGGTCATCATTGACATTGAGCCGCTGGGCGAGGGCAACGACGGGTACGAGTTCGAGAACAAGGTCTCCGGTGGCCGCATCCCGCGGGAGTACATCCCGTCGGTCGACGCGGGCGCCCAGGAGGCCGCCGAGTTCGGTGTTCTCGCCGGCTACCCCATGGTCGGGGTGAAGGTCACCCTGCAGGACGGCGCCTACCACGAGGTGGACTCGTCCGAAATGGCCTTCAAGATCGCTGGCTCGATGGCCTTCAAGGAGGCCGCGCGCAAGGCGGACGCCGTAATCCTGGAGCCGGTGATGGCCGTCGAGGTCACCACGCCCGAGGACTACATGGGTGACGTCATCGGTGACCTCAACGGTCGCCGCGGACAGATCCGCGCGATGGACGAGCGCGCCGGCGCCCGTGTCGTCCAGGCGCTCGTGCCGCTCTCTGAGATGTTCGGCTACGTGGGTGATCTGCGTAGCAAGACGCAGGGACGGGCGAGCTTCAGCATGCAGTTCGACTCCTACGCGGAAGTGCCTCAGCACATCGCCAAGGAGATCGTCGCGAAGGTCCGGGGCGAGTAGTTCATCGCCCGCCGGCCCCGGAAGGGGCCGGCTTCCCGGACCCGAGTGAAAAGACGAAAGTCAAGTCAGAATCTCTAAGGAGACAGACCAGTGGCCAAGGCCAAGTTCGAGCGGACCAAGCCGCACGTAAACATCGGCACCATTGGGCACATCGACCACGGCAAGACCACTCTGACCGCGGCGATCACCAAGGTGCTCCACGAGCGTTACCCTGAGCTCAACGAGGCGACCCCGTTCGACAAGATCGACAAGGCGCCCGAGGAGAAGGCTCGTGGCATCACGATCTCCATCGCGCACGTCGAGTACCAGACCGAGAAGCGCCACTACGCCCACGTGGACTGCCCCGGTCACGCCGACTACGTGAAGAACATGATCACCGGTGCGGCGCAGATGGACGGCGCGATCCTCGTGGTCGCCGCCACCGACGGTCCGATGCCGCAGACGAAGGAGCACGTCCTCCTGGCCCGCCAGGTCGGCGTCCCCTACATCGTCGTCGCCCTGAACAAGGCCGACATGGTGGACGACGAGGAGATCCTGGAGCTCGTCGAGCTCGAGGTTCGCGAGCTCCTCTCCGCTCAGGAGTTCCCCGGCGACGACCTGCCGGTCGTGCGCGTCTCCGCTCTGAAGGCCCTCGAGGGCGACCAGAAGTGGGGCGACAGCATCATCGAGCTGATGACCGCTGTGGACGACAACGTCCCCGAGCCGACTCGTGAGACCGAGAAGCCGTTCCTGATGCCGATCGAGGACGTCTTCTCGATCACCGGCCGTGGCACAGTCGTCACCGGCCGTATCGAGCGCGGCATCGTCAAGGTCAACGAGACCGTCGACATCATCGGCATCAAGGAAGCCAAGACCACCACCACGGTCACCGGCGTCGAGATGTTCCGCAAGCTGCTCGACGAGGGCCAGGCCGGTGACAACGTCGGTCTGCTCCTGCGCGGCATCAAGCGTGAGGACGTCGAGCGCGGCCAGTGCATCATCAAGCCGGGCACGACCACCCCGCACACCGAGTTCGAGGCTCAGGTCTACATCCTGTCCAAGGACGAGGGCGGCCGCCACACGCCGTTCTTCAACAACTACCGTCCGCAGTTCTACTTCCGTACGACTGACGTGACCGGTGTCGTGAACCTGCCCGAGGGCACCGAGATGGTCATGCCCGGTGACAACACCGAGATGACCGTCCAGCTCATCCAGCCGATCGCGATGGAGGAAGGCCTCAAGTTCGCGATCCGTGAGGGTGGCCGGACCGTCGGCGCGGGCCGCGTCACCAAGATCCTCAAGTAGTTCGACCGCGGAGTGGCGGCCGGCCCTCCCAGGAGGGCCGGCCGCCGCACCACGCGGGGACCCGCACGGGTCCCCGGCGCGACCCCACGAACCGTGATCTCGCAGTCGGTTCGGCTGTGAAAGTGACCGAACTAACTGCCAGATCACGGAAGAAAGCGCAGATCATCAGCGTCTGCTACGTGGGACAGCAAAGGGAGAGGAAGCCGAGCCGGGCGCGGCCGGGACGTCGAAGGACGGACCGCGGGGCCGCAAGGCGGAGCTGAATCGCCCCTTCATATAGCGGCCACCGGCCGCATGTAACTTTTTCAGACGACAGCGAAGGACACCGAGGCCATTATGGCGGGACAGAAGATCCGCATCCGGCTCAAGGCCTATGACCACGAGGTCATCGACAGCTCGGCCAAGAAGATCGTCGAGACGGTGACGCGGACTGGCGCTAAGGTCGCGGGCCCGGTTCCGCTGCCGACGGAGAAGAACGTGTACTGCGTCATCCGCTCGCCGCACAAGTACAAGGACAGCCGCGAGCACTTCGAGATGCGCACGCACAAGCGGCTGATTGACATCATCGACCCGACGCCGAAGACGGTCGACTCGCTCATGCGACTCGACCTCCCCGCCGGCGTTGACATCTCGATCAAGCTCTGAGGGAACGCACAGACATGGCTAAGCAGATCAAGGGCGTCCTGGGCAAGAAGCTCGGCATGACCCAGGTCTTCGACGCGGACAACCGGATGGTCCCGGTGACCGTCGTCGAAGCTGGTCCGTGCGTCGTGACCCGCGTCCGCACTCCGGAAAAGGACGGCTACTCCGCCGTTCAGCTCGGCTTCGGGCAGATCGACCCGCGGAAGGTCAACAAGCCGCTCGGTGACTACCTGCGCAAGCACGACATCACCCCGCGTCGCTACTTCACGGAGATCCGTACCGAGGACGCGAGCGAGTACACCCTCGGCCAGGAGATCCTGGCCGACGCCTTCGAGGCCGGTCAGTTCGTCGACGTGACGGGCAAGAGCAAGGGCAAGGGCTTCGCCGGTGTCATGAAGCGGCACGGCTTCGGCGGTCTGGGCGCCTCGCACGGCACCCAGCGCAAGCACCGCTCGCCGGGCTCCATCGGCGGCTGCGCCACCCCCGGTCGCGTCTTCAAGGGCCTGCGCATGGCCGGTCGGATGGGCAACGCCCGGACCACCATCCAGAGCCTGAAGGTCCACGCCGTGGACGTCGAGAAGAACCTCATCCTCATCAAGGGTGCGGTCCCCGGCGCCAACGGCAGCCTGGTCCTCATCCGTACCGCTGCCAAGAAGGGGGCTGCCAAGTGAGCACCATTGACGTCCTCGACGCCAGCGGCGCCAAGGCCGGCTCGGTCGACCTTCCCGAAGACGTCTTCGGCGCCAAGGTCAACATCCCGCTGATCCACCAGGTGGTCGTGGCCCAGCTCGCCGCTCGCCGGCAGGGCACCCACAAGGCCAAGACCCGTGGCGAGGTCAGCGGTGGCGGCAAGAAGCCGTACCGCCAGAAGGGCACCGGCCGCGCCCGTCAGGGTTCGACCCGCGCTCCGCAGTTCACCGGCGGTGGCACCGTCCACGGTCCGGTCCCGCGCGACTACTCGCAGCGGACCCCCAAGAAGATGAAGGCCGCCGCCCTGCGCGGCGCCCTGTCGGACCGGGCGAACGGCGGTCGCGTCCACGTGGTCAGCGGTCTGGTCACCGGCGAGACCCCGAAGACCAGGGTGGCCATCGAGGCGCTGCGCAAGATCACGCAGGCTCGCAGCGTCCTCGTCGTCGTCGACGAGGGTGACGAGCTCACCTGGCTGAGCCTGCGCAACGCCCCCGAGGTCCACCTGCTGGACGCGGGGCAGCTCAACACCTACGACGTGCTCTGCCACGACGACGTCGTCTTCACTCAGGAGGCGTACGACAAGGTCGTCGCGCGCCTGAGCAAGAGCGGGAAGGAAGACGCCTGATGGAGAAGATCGCCGACCCGCGCGACATCATCATCAAGCCGGTTGTCTCCGAGAAGAGCTACGGCCTGATCGACGAGCACAACAAGTACACGTTCCTGGTGCGGAAGACGGCCAACAAGACGCAGGTCAAGATCGCGATTGAGCAGATCTTCGGCGTCAAGGTGGCCAGCGTCAACACCATCAACCGCCAGGGCAAGCGCAAGCGGACCCGGTTCGGCTACGGCCAGCGCCCGAACACCAAGCGCGCGATCGTGAGCCTGGCCGAGGGTGACCGTATCGACATCTTCGGTCAGGGCTGAGACCGCTTGCAGTAAGTGACGCGTCGGAGGCCCCTCGCCGCATGGCTCGCCGTACGGCGAGGGGCTCCGGCCGGATTAACCGACGAAGGATGAACGAAAAAGATGGGCATCCGTAAGTACAAGCCGACGACTCCGGGTCGCCGCGGCTCGAGTGTCTCGGACTTCTCCGAGATCACCCGCAGCACGCCCGAGAAGTCGCTGCTTGCTCCCCTGCACAGCAAGGGCGGCCGTAACGTCCACGGCCGGGTCACCACCCGCCACCAGGGCGGCGGCCACAAGCGCACCTACCGGATCATCGACTTCCGGCGCCACGACAAGGACGGGATCCCGGCCAAGGTCGCTCACATCGAGTACGACCCGAACCGCACCTCCCGGATCGCGCTGCTGCACTACGCCGACGGGGAGAAGCGCTACATCCTCTGCCCGACCGGCCTCAAGCAGGGCGACAAGATCGAGAACGGTCCCACGGCCGACATCAAGCCGGGTAACTGCCTCCCGCTGCGCAACATCCCGACCGGTACCTTCATCCACGCGGTGGAGCTCCGTCCGGGCGGTGGCGCCAAGCTGGGCCGGTCCGCCGGTGCGCAGATCCAGCTGCTCGCCAAGGAGGGCCAGTACGCCACGCTGCGTATGCCGTCCGGCGAGATGCGCCAGGTCGACGTCCGCTGCCGGGCCTCCATCGGCCAGGTCGGCAACGCCGAGCAGGGCAACATCAACTGGGGTAAGGCCGGCCGTATGCGGTGGAAGGGCAAGCGCCCCACCGTCCGCGGTGTCGCGATGAACCCGGTCGACCACCCGCACGGTGGTGGTGAGGGTAAGACCTCCGGCGGTCGCCACCCGGTCAACCCGAAGGGCAAGCCCGAGGGCCGGACCCGTGCGGCGAACAAGGCCAGTGACCGCCTGATCATCCGTCGTCGGACCAAGCGGAAGAAGCGGTAGGAGCAGCCGAAATGCCACGTAGTCTTAAGAAGGGCCCCTTCGTGGACGACCACCTTCAGAAGAAGGTGGACGCCCAGAACGAGAAGGGCACCAAGAACGTCATCAAGACGTGGTCGCGGCGCTCCATGATCGTGCCCGACATGCTCGGTCACACGATCGCCGTTCACGACGGCCGCAAGCACGTCCCGGTGTTCGTCACCGAGTCGATGATCGGTCACAAGCTCGGCGAGTTCGCCCCCACGCGGACGTTCCGCAGCCACGTCAAGGAAGACCGCCGCAGCCGGCGGTAAGCGCCTTAAACGAAGCAGAAGGTTAAGAGGAGTAAGCGATGGAAGCCAGGGCTCAGGTGCGGTTCGCGCGCCACACGCCCATGAAGGCCCGCCGTGTGGTGGACCTCATTCGCGGGCTGCCCGCTTCGGAGGCGCAGGCCGTGCTGCAGTTCGCTCCCCAGGCGGCGAGCGAGACCGTGTACAAGGTGCTGTCCAGCGCCATTGCCAACGCGGAGCACAACTTCAATCTCGACCGCGACACGCTCTTCGTGAGCCGTGCGTGGGTCGACGAGGGCCCGACGCTGAAGCGGTTCCGTCCGCGCGCCCAGGGTCGTGCCTATCGGATCAACAAGCGGACGAGCCACATCACCGTGATCGTGGAGTCCCGCGAGCCGAAGGGGAGGACCCGCTAGTGGGTCAGAAGGTCAACCCGCACGGGTTCCGCCTCGGCATCACGACCGACTTCAAGAGCCGGTGGTATGCCGACAAGCTCTACAAGTCGTACGTCGCCGAGGACGTGGCGATCCGCCGCATGCTGAAGAAGGGCATGGAGCGGGCCGGCATTTCCAAGGTCGAGATCGAGCGGACCACCGACCGGGTTCAGGTCGACATCCACACCGCCCGTCCGGGCATCGTCATCGGCCGCCGCGGCGCCGAGGCGGACCGGATCCGCGGTGACCTCGAGAAGCTGACCAAGAAGCAGGTCCAGCTGAACATCCTCGAGGTCAAGAACCCTGAGATCGACGCGCAGCTCGTCGCCCAGGGCGTGGCCGAGCAGCTGTCCAGCCGTGTCTCGTTCCGCCGTGCCATGCGCAAGGCGATGCAGTCGGCCATGAAGAGCGGCGCCAAGGGCATCCGGGTGCAGTGCTCCGGCCGTCTGGGCGGCGCCGAGATGTCCCGCTCGGAGTTCTACCGCGAGGGCCGCGTGCCCCTGCACACGCTCCGCGCGGACATCGACTACGGCCTGTACGAGGCCCGTACCACCTTCGGCCGCATCGGCGTGAAGGTGTGGATCTACAAGGGTGAGGCTCCGACCAGCCGCGCCGAGCGCGAGGCGGCCGCCGCCGGCGCCCGTGCGGGCCAGCGTCGTGAGCGCGACGACCGTCGTGGCGGCGCCGACCGTCCCCGTCGCGGTGGCGGCGCCGGTGGCGACCGTCCCCGTCGCGGTGGCCGTGGCGACCGCGCCCCCAGGAACGAGGCGGCCTCGCAGGCTGCCCCCGAGACCGGCCCGGCTGCGCAGCCGGGTGCTGAAGGGAGCTGACCATGCTGATCCCGCGCAGGGTCAAGCACCGCAAGCAGCACCGGCCCGACCGCAGCGGCGCCGCCAAGGGCGGCACCCGTGTCGTGTTCGGCGAGTTCGGCATTCAGGCGCTTGAGCACTCTTACGTGACCAACCGTCAGATCGAGTCGGCTCGTATCGCCATGACCCGGCACATCCGCCGTGGCGGCAAGGTGTGGATCAACATCTACCCCGACCGCCCGCTCACCAAGAAGCCGGCCGAGACCCGCATGGGTTCCGGTAAGGGTTCGCCTGAGTGGTGGATCGCCAACGTCAAGCCCGGCCGCGTCATGTTCGAGCTGTCCGGTGTCGCCGAGCCCGTGGCCCGCGAGGCCATGCGCCGCGCGATGCACAAGCTCCCGATGAAGTGCCGGTTCGTTAAGCGTGAAGTGGGTGAGGCGTGATGGCTAAGGGCCTGACCGCCGGTGAGCTGCGGGCTGAGGACCAGGACGCCCTGGTCCAGAAGCTGAAGGAAGCCAAGGAGGAGCTGTTCAACCTCCGCTTCCAGGCCGCGACCGGCCAGTTGGAGAGCCACGGGCGGCTGCGCGCCGTCCGCCGCGAGATCGCCCGTATCTACACCGTGATGCGTGAGCGCGAGCTCGGCATTGTGACGGTTGAGAAGGAGTCGATCGATGGCTGAGGCAACTGAGAAGACCACGCGGAGCTACCGCAAGACCCGCGAGGGTCTGGTCGTCAGTGACAAGATGGACAAGACCGTCGTCGTCGCTGTCGAGGACCGCGTCAAGCACCCGCTGTACGGCAAGGTCATCCGCCGGACGACCAAGTACAAGGCGCACGACGAGGCCAACAGCTGCGGCGTCGGCGACCGCGTCCTTCTGATGGAGACCCGGCCGCTGTCGGCCAGCAAGCGCTGGCGGGTCGTCGAGATCCTCGAGAAGGCCAAGTAAAGAACGCGCCTCGTGGGGGGTGGCCTCGGTCCACCCCCCATGACGGTGTCCAAGGGTGTGAGGGTTCCCCGCCGGGGACCGCCCTCGCACCGCCCGCGGCGGCGGTTCCGGGTCATCCGGGCGCTGTCGTCGAGGGAAAAAGACCACAGTAGGTTCCGCAAGGCTCGCCCCGAGGGGCGAGAACCGGCGAGACACACAGGAGTAGACGTGATCCAGCAGGAGTCGCGACTCAAGGTCGCCGACAACACGGGTGCGAAGGAAGTCCTTTGCATCCGCGTGCTCGGCGGCTCGGGTCGGCGCTACGCGGGTATCGGCGACATCATCGTCGCCACGGTGAAGGACGCCATTCCCGGCGGCACCGTCAAGAAGGGTGACGTCGTCAAGGCTGTCGTCGTGCGCACCGTCAAGGAGCGTCGCCGGCCCGACGGCTCCTACATCCGCTTCGACGAGAACGCGGCGGTCATCATCAAGGACAGCGGTGACCCCCGTGGCACGCGTATCTTCGGTCCGGTCGGCCGCGAGCTGCGTGACAAGAAGTTCATGCGCATCATCTCGCTCGCGCCGGAGGTGTTGTAAATGCCGAAGCTGCATGTGAAGAAGGGTGACCTGGTCCAGGTCATCGCCGGCAAGGACAAGGGTGCCAAGGGCCGTGTGATCGCCGCCTACCCGCGCGAGGACCGCGTGGTGGTCGAGGGCGTCAACATGATCAAGAAGCACTCCAAGGAGACCCTCCAGGGTCCGCGCGGCGCCAAGACCGGCGGCGTGCAGACGATGGAGGCCCCCATCCACGTGAGCAACGTCAAGAAGCTCAAGGATGACGAGAAGCCCGCCGAGAAGAAGGCCGAGAAGAAGGCCGACAAGACGGGTGAGGACAACTGATGACCGCGACTTCCGAAGAGCGCACGCTCCCCCGCCTCAAGCAGCGTTACCGCGAAGAGATCATCGCGAAGATGCAGGAGGACTTCGGGTTCGAGAACGTCATGCTGATCCCCACGATCACCAAGATCAAGGTGAACATGGGCGTCGGCGAGGCGGCTCGCGACTCGAAGCTGATCGAGGGCGCCGTCCGTGACCTCACGGCCATCACCGGCCAGAAGCCGGCGGTCGTCCGGGCCCGCAAGTCCATCGCGCAGTTCAAGCTGCGTGAGGGCATGCCGATCGGCGCGCACGTCACGCTGCGCGGCGACCGCATGTGGGAGTTCCTGGACCGTCTGCTGTCCCTGGCGCTTCCCCGCATCCGCGACTTCCGCGGCCTGTCGCCGAAGCAGTTCGACGGCAACGGCAACTACACCTTCGGTCTCACGGAGCAGGTCATGTTCCACGAGATCGACCAGGACAAGGTCGACCGGCAGCGTGGTATGGACATCACGGTCGTGACCACCGCCAAGACCGACGACCAGGGCCGGGCGCTGCTGAAGCACCTCGGCTTCCCCTTCAAGGAGGCCTGATCATGGCGAAGACTTCGCTCAAGGTCAAGGCTGCTCGCAAGGCCAAGTTCGAGGTCCGGGCCTACACCCGGTGCTCGCGCTGTGGTCGTCCCCGCGCCGTCTACCGGAAGTTCGGCCTGTGCCGCATCTGCTTCCGCGAGATGGCGCACCGGGGCGAGCTGCCCGGCATCACCAAGTCGAGCTGGTAGTCTCCGCGCGGGCCCGGCGTTTTCCCCGGGCCCGCGCGGTGCCAGCCGCACACGAGAAGTTGTATTCACCGGGCGCCGCCTCACGGCGCCCATGACCGCACCGAAGGTCCCCTGGGGAAACCGCGGTGAGGAAGGCCACCGGCCATGACGATGACCGACCCGATCGCAGACATGCTGACGCGTCTGCGAAACGCGAACTCGGCTTACCACGACACCGTGGCCATGCCGTACTCGAAGATCAAGGCGCACATCGCCGAGATCCTCCAGCAGGAGGGTTACATCCAGGCCTGGAGCGTCGAGGACGCCAAGGTCGGAAAGAACCTCGTGGTGGAGCTCAAGTTCGGGCCGAGCCGTGAGCGGTCGCTCGCGGGCCTGCGCCGGGTTTCCAAGCCCGGCCTGCGGGTCTATGCAAAGAAGGACAACCTGCCCCGAGTCCTGGGCGGACTGGGCGTCGCGATCATCTCGACGTCCGCCGGCCTCATGACCGACAAGCAGGCCGGCAAGCGTGGAGTGGGCGGGGAAGTCCTCGCCTACGTCTGGTAAGAGGGGAGTAGAACAGCATGTCGCGAATCGGACGGCTGCCCATCCCCGTGCCGGGCGGTGTCGATGTCACCATCGACGGCCGGAATGTCACGGTCAAGGGCCCGAAGGGCACGCTTTCTCACTCGGTCGCTGAGCCGATCGAGGTCGCCAAGGGCGAGGACGGTGTCGTCACCGTCACCCGTCCCAGCGACGAGAACAAGGTCCGTGCGCTGCACGGCCTGTCCCGCACCCTGATCGCCAACATGGTGACGGGTGTGACCCAGGGCTACACGAAGACCCTGGAGATCGTGGGTGTCGGTTACCGCGTGCAGGCCAAGGGCCCGACTCAGCTCGAGTTCGCCCTGGGCTTCAGCCACCCGGTGATCGTGGACGCCCCCGAGGGCGTCACCTTCCGCGTCGAGAAGCCGACCCTGTTCCACGTGGACGGCATCGACAAGCAGAAGGTCGGCGAGATCGCCGCGAACATCCGCAAGCTGCGCAAGCCCGACCCGTACAAGGGCAAGGGCGTGCGTTACCAGGGCGAGGTTGTCCGCCGCAAGGTCGGAAAGGCTGGTAAGTAGGCATGGCTGGCAAGACTGCGTTCGGCAAGCACACGGCCGCCCGCGCCGTCTCGCGGGCCCGTCGCCACACCCGCGTCCGCAAGAAGGTGGTCGGCACGGCCGTGCGTCCGCGCATGGTCGTCAACCGCTCCGCACGGCACCTGTTCGTGCAGATCGTCGACGACTCCCAGGGCCACACGCTGGTCAGCGCCTCCACCATGGAGAGCGCTCTGCGCACGGCCGAGGGTGTCAAGACCGACAAGGCGAAGCAGGTCGGCGAGCTTCTCGCTCAGCGGGCCAAGGCTGCCGGGATCACCGCCGTCGTCTTCGACCGCGGTGGCAACCGCTACGCGGGCCGCATCGCGGCCCTGGCGGACAGCGCCCGCGAGGGCGGGCTGGAGTTCTGATGACTCCGTCCCGAGGATCGCAAATGGCCCGTCTTATGAATGAGAAGAGGAACCACTGATGGCTGGAGCTCCGCGTCGCGGTGGCGCCGCCGGTGGCGAGCGGCGTGAGGGTCGTCGTGATGACCGCCGCGGTGGCAACGCTGACAAGGGCGTCTCGTACATCGAGCGCGTCGTGAAGATCAACCGAGTGGCCAAGGTCGTGAAGGGTGGTCGTCGCTTCAGCTTCACCGCCCTGGTTGTCGTCGGTGACGGCAACGGCCTGGTCGGTGTCGGCTACGGCAAGGCCAAGGAAGTCCCCGCCGCCATCGCCAAGGGCGTCGAAGAGGCCAAGAAGCACTTCTTCAAGGTGCCCCGCATCCAGGGCACCATCCCGCACATCGTGCAGGGTGAAGAGGCGGCCGGCGTCGTCTTCCTCCGTCCGGCCTCGCCCGGTACCGGCGTCATCGCCGGTGGCCCGGTGCGCGCCGTGCTGGAGTGCGCCGGCATCCACGACGTTCTGTCCAAGTCGCTCGGCTCGGACAACCCGATCAACATCGTGCACGCCACGGTGGCCGCTCTGAAGGGCCTCAGCCGCCCCGAGGAGATCGCCGCCCGCCGCGGCCTGCCGATCGAGGACGTCGCTCCCAAGGCGATGCTCAAGGCTCGCGCCGAGGGTCTCGCCGAGGCCGCGGCCGCCAAGGCGGTGAGCTAGTCGATGGCGCGTCTGAAGATCACTCAGGTCCGCTCGAAGATCGGTGGCAAGCAGAACCAGCGTGACTCGCTGCGCTCGCTCGGTCTGAAGCGAATCGGTGACGTCGTCGTCAAGGAGGACCGCCCGGAGATCCGCGGCATGGTCTCCGTGGTGTCGCACCTCGTCACCGTGGAAGAGGTCGACTAGACATGGCAGAGAACACTCCGCTCCGCATCCACCACCTGCGTCCGGCCCCCGGCGCCAACAAGTCGAAGGTCCGCAAGGGCCGCGGCGAGGCGTCCAAGGGCAAGACCGCCGGTCGTGGCACCAAGGGCACGACGTCCCGGAACAAGGTTCCCCTCGGTTTCGAGGGTGGCCAGGTCCCGCTGCAGCGTCGCCTGCCCAAGATGAAGGGCTTCTCCAACGCCCCCTTCAAGACGACCTACCAGGTCGTCAACCTGGACAAGCTCGGCGAGCTGTTCCCCGAGGGTGGCGACGTCACCGTCGAGACGATGGTCGCCAAGGGCGCGGTCCGCAAGAACCAGCTGGTGAAGGTCCTGGGAACCGGCGACATCTCCGTGGCGTTGAACGTGCAGGCGCACGCTTTCTCCGCCAGTGCCAAGGAGAAGATCGCCGCTGCCGGGGGCTCCGTCTCCGAGCTGTAGGCATGACACGAGGCGCGAGGGCCCGCAATGGGCTCTCGCGCCCGTGGTGCGTTAGAGTTCGCTGGACAGTGAGTGTCAAATCACATTCCACGCGCTCGTTGACTTGAGATAGCAAGATGGACCACCCCCGCCCCATCGCTGACCGACCTCGCCTTTCAGGCGCGCAGGAGGGACCGTGCTGACCGCGTTTACCCGAGCGTTCCGTACGCCGGACCTGCGTAAGAAGCTGCTCTTCACCTTGGGCATCATCGCCCTGTTCCGTCTGGGGTCCGTGCTTCCGACCCCGGGTGTTCACACCGAGAACATCGCCTTGTGTCTCAAGGACGCACAGGCGGGCAGCTCGAGCAATATCTATGGGATGGTGCAGCTGTTCAGCGGTGGCGCACTGCTGAAGCTGTCGGTGTTCGCGCTCGGCATCATGCCGTACATCACCGCGAGCATCATCCTCCAGCTGCTGGTCGTGGTCATTCCTCGCCTGGAAGCCCTCAAGAAGGAGGGCCAAGCCGGCCAGTCGAAGATCACGCAGTACACCCGTTACCTCACGGTCGGCCTGGCGATCCTCCAGTCGACCGCCTTCATCGCCCTGGCGCGCAGCGGGCAGCTCTTCCCCGGATGTCAGCAGGACGTCCTGCTGGACAAGGACAACGTCTTCTCCATCGTCACGATGGTGCTGACGATGACCGCGGGCACCGCCGTCGTCATGTGGCTGGGCGAGATCATCACCGACCGCGGCGTGGGCAACGGCATGTCCATCCTGATCTTCACGCAGGTCATCGCGGTCTTCCCGGCCGAACTGCTGCGCATCGCCCAGACCAAGGGCTACTTCGTCTTCGCCGTGGTGATGGCCGTCGGCATCGCGATGATCGCCCTGGTCGTCATGGTCGAGCAGGCGCAGCGCCGCATCCCGGTGCAGTACGCCAAGCGCATGGTCGGCCGCCGGATGTACGGCGGCACCTCCACCTACATCCCCCTCAAGGTGAACCAGGCCGGCATCATCCCGGTCATCTTCGCCTCCTCGCTGCTCTACCTCCCGCAGCTGGTCACCACGCTCTTCAGCAACACCCAGGAAGAGCCGAACGCGATCGTGCAGTGGATCAACCAGAACCTGGTCACCGGTGACACTCCGGTCTACATGGCCACGTTCTTCCTGCTGATCGTTTTCTTCACCTACTTCTACGTGTCCATTACCTTCAACCCCGTTGAAGTCGCCGACAACATGAAGAAGTACGGTGGTTTCATCCCGGGCATCCGCCCGGGGCGCCCCACGGCCGAGTACCTCAGCTATGTACTCTCGCGGCTGACGGCTCCCGGATCGCTCTATCTGGGCCTGATCTCCATGGTGCCGATCGTCGCGCTGGCGCTCGTCGGGGCGAGCCAGAACTTCCCGTTCGGAGGGACGAGCATTCTGATCATGGTGGGTGTCGGTCTTGACACCGTGAAGCAGATCGAGAGCCAGCTCCAGCAGCGCAACTACGAAGGCTTCCTGAAGTAGTGCGTCTCGTCCTGGTGGGGCCCCCCGGAGCGGGTAAGGGGACGCAGGCCCAGTACATCGCATCGAACCTGTCCATCCCGAAAATCTCGACAGGTGACATCTTCCGTGCCAACGTCTCGGGCGGCACGGAGCTCGGCAAGCTTGCCAAGGAATACATGGACCGGGGCGACCTCGTGCCCGACGAGGTGACCATCGCCATGGTCCGCGACCGCCTCTCCGAGGACGACGCGCAGGACGGCTTCCTGCTCGACGGCTTCCCCAGGAACGTGCCCCAGGCCGAGATCCTGAAGAAGATGCTCGCGGAGTTCGGCGTCGTCCTGGACATCGTCCTGGAGCTCGTGGTCGACGAGGACGAGGTGGTCCGCCGTCTCGCCGGTCGCCGGACCTGCAGCCAGTGCGGCCGCATCTGGCACGTCGACTTCGACGACAAGAAGGACGACATCTGCGACGCCTGCGGCGGCAGCCTCTACCAGCGGGACGATGACAAGGAGGAGACCGTCCGGCGTCGTCTGGAGGTCTACCAGGAGCAGACCGCTCCGCTCATCACGTTCTACGCGGACGAGGAGATCCTCGTCGGCGTGGACGCGGCCGGCCCGGTGGAAGAGGTCACCCATCGCGCGATGGAGGCCCTGGCCCCCTACATCGGCTAGCGGTCCGACGACTTCACCGGCACGCCACCCATGGGTTCCCTCATGGGTGGCGTGCTGTTGTTAGGGCAGGTGCTGGGGCACAATCAGGGGAATTGTGCTTAAAGTCGCCCGTTTTATCACCCGGGGGTGTGGACGTGTTCAAGAAGAAGAGACACGGGATTCAAGTCAAGACGCCTGAGCAGCTGGAGAAGATGCGGGCCGCCGGCCTGGTGGTCGGCCGTACTCTGCAGCTGCTCCGGGAGAGCGTGCAGCCCGGCATGACCCCGCTGGACCTCGACGCGATCGCGGAGAAGGCCATCAGGGACGAGGGCGCCATCCCCTCGTTCAAGGGATACCAGGGCTTTCCGGCGACGATCTGCGCGTCCGTCAACGACGAGGTCGTGCACGGCATCCCGACCGACCGGCGCGCGCTCCGCGAGGGCGACGTCATCTCCATCGACTGCGGCGCCATCCTCGACGGCTGGCACGGGGACTCGGCGATCACGGTCCCGGTCGGTGAGGTGGACCCCCGGCTCACCGAGCTGATGCGGGTCACCGAGGAGGCCATGTGGCACGGGATCGCCGCGCTCACGGTGGGCCGCCACCTGTCCGACATCGGCTACGAGGTGGAGAAGTACATCCGTGCCCAGGGGCGCTACGGCATCCCGAAGGAGTACGGCGGGCACGGCATCGGCACCGAGATGCACATGGATCCCTGGGTCGCCAACTACGGCAAACCCGGCAAGGGGCCGGAGTTCGAGCCGGGCATGTGCTTCGCGATCGAGCCGATGGTCAACCTGGGCACCGACCGCACGAAGGTGCTGGAGGACGACTGGACCGTCGTCACGATCGACGGAAAGGCCTCCGCGCACTTCGAACACAGCGTCGCCGTGACCCATAATGGACCGTGGGTCCTGACCGCCCTTGACGGGGGGAAAGAGCGGCTTGCCGGCCTGCTGGGAGACGATGCGAGCCGGGAGTGACCGGCCCGTCGCGGTGAGCGGATGTGGGTGACGATGGCGGCGAGTCCAGAGATGCGGGCGTCCGACGGAGACCGGGACAAGGTCGCCTCGGTGCTGCGTGAGCACTACGCGCAGGGGCGCCTGACCGTCGAGGAGTTCGACGAGCGGCTGGAGCGGCTCTACACGAGCAAGACGTACGGCGAGCTCGCCACCCTCACCTCCGACCTCCCGGGCGTGGATCTGCGCAACCTCCCCGACGTCGCGGAGCAGCGCAGGCAGAAGGAGCTCGCGGAGCGCAAGAAGCGCAAGGACCTGGTCGAGCACTGGTCCTTCTGGGCGGTGGCCAGCTCGATCAACTGGGTGATCTGGTTCATCATCGGGGCGACGGACGGCTTCGATTTCCCGTACCCCTGGCCGCTGTGGGTGATGGGCCCGTGGGGGGCGATTCTGCTGGTCGGCACCATCGCGACGAAGCTCGGCTGGGACGACAAGTCGTAATAGTGCACGCTGGGGGATGAGTGTGCATTCCTCCGCAGAAGGGCGGATCGAATCTTCCTAACGTGAGCGGTGTCCGAACGGCAGGACACCCTTCACAGGAGGAAGAAAGAAATGAGCAAGATCCGTACCGCTCTCGTCGGCACCGCTCTCGCCGGCGCCCTCGCCGCCGGTCTGGCCGCCGCGCCGGCCCAGGCCGCGACCGCGACCGCCGACAGCGCCGCCACCCAGCAGGCGCAGGCTCCGAAGAAGCACTTCTTCGGCCCGTACTACTCGAAGTACGGCAAGGGCGAGAGCTTCGGCAAGCGGTCCT
The DNA here is from genome assembly GCF_016863135.1 of Planobispora longispora. Lineage (GTDB taxonomy): Bacteria > Actinomycetota > Actinomycetes > Streptosporangiales > Streptosporangiaceae > Planobispora > Planobispora longispora. Next base: position 106,703 of record NZ_BOOH01000019.1, on the reverse strand, counting down.
ACTTCAAGGGCTACTGGTACAAGAAGGACGGCCGCTACTGGTTCTTCGGCGACCTGGTCGACCGTGACCGCGACAACGAGTACAGCTACGTGTGGTTCCGCTGGCACGACAAGTTCGGTCACCACACCAAGTACTACAAGACCAAGGGCTTCCGTCACTTCGACAAGTTCGGCGGCTTCAAGAAGAGCAAGGGCTTCGACGACTTCAAGATCCGCGTCTGCGAGGGCGACAGCCGCTTCGAGCACTGCGGCAACTGGGGCGACGCCTTCTAATCCCATCGCGCCGGACCTTCGCTGAGGCGGAGGACCGGTCCAGGGGGGAAGCCGACTTCGCAGAGCCCGCCGGTGACCAGGTCACCGGCGGGCTTTCGGCTGTGCGGGGGCGGGATGCGCGGGAGAGGTCTTCGGTTGCGCGGGGGTGGGACGCGGGAGAGGTCATCGATGGTGCGGGAAGCTCTCCGGTTGTGCGGGAGCCGCACGGGGGAGAGGGCGATGTCCGTCCACGGGCCGGGAACCGTGGGATGGGTGCGCACCCACCCCCGCAATGGAGGTATCCTGGGTGGCAGTTGTGTCAAGGTACCGGCCGTCTGTTTCGCATTTCATCGCCCGGTGCCGTACACTCCTTTTTCGGTTCACTATGACTATTGCGCCTTCGCGGCCTCGTTGCCGCCGCTCTCCCGTAAGGCGCGTGGTCGCGGCTGCTTAGTGTGCCGAAGCCTCAGACGACCGATCAGCGAAACGCGAGGGACATGGCCAAGAAGGACGGCGCCATCGAGATCGAGGGCACTGTGGTTGAGTCGCTCCCGAACGCAATGTTCCGGGTGCAGCTCGACAACGGCCATAAGGTCCTGGCCCACATCAGCGGGCGGATGCGCATGCACTACATCCGCATCCTTCCCGACGACCGGGTTGTCGTCGAACTGAGCCCCTACGACCTGAGTCGTGGGCGGATCGTCTACCGATACAAGTAAGCGTCTGAGGGACGAACAAGGACTATGAAGGTCAAGCCGAGCGTCAAGAAGATCTGCGACAAGTGCAAGGTGATCCGCCGGCACGGTCGCGTCATGGTGATCTGCGACAACCTGCGCCACAAGCAGCGCCAGGGCTAGTCGCAGAAAATCCGGTCTTACACAGAGTCCGCTCCAAGAGGCGGGCTCGATCCATGTGAGGCCACAGCACAGTAATCGCGTTCCACACCCGCGCAGGCGGTCCGGCAGGGCCGTACCCCGCGGGAGACCCCCGGTCGGAGGCCGGGGCCCTCACCCCGGGCATGGGGAGGGGCAGTGGAGCGCAGGACCTCCGCCACAAAGAAGGAGAATGCCCGACCATGGCTCGCCTGGTTGGCGTCGACCTCCCCCGCGACAAGCGGCTGGAGATCGCTCTCACCTACATTTTCGGAATCGGCCGCACTCGCGCGCTCGAGACCCTGAAGGCCACCGGCATCAGCGGCGACCTGCGGGTCCACCAGCTCACGGACGAAGAGCTCGTGCCGCTGCGTGACTACATCGAGGCCAACTTCAAGATCGAGGGTGACCTCCGCCGCGAGGTCCAGGCCGACATCCGTCGCAAGATCGAGATTCAGTGCTACCAGGGCATCCGGCACCGCCGCGGCCTCCCCGTGCACGGTCAGCGCACGCAGACCAACGCACGCACCCGCAAGGGCAAGAAGAAGACCGTGGCCGGCAAGAAGAAGCCCGGCAAGAAGTAGTAGTCCGCGCAGCCGCAGGACCGAAGACCTCAGGAGTGAAGGCAAAGAATGCCTCCTAAGAGCCGCCAGGGCGCCCCGAAGAAGGTGCGCCGCAAGGAAAAGAAGAACGTCGCTCACGGGCACGCCCACATCAAGAGCACGTTCAACAACACGATCGTTTCGATCACCGACCCGAACGGGAACGTGATCTCCTGGGCCAGCGCCGGCCACGTCGGGTTCAAGGGCTCCCGTAAGTCCACCCCGTTCGCCGCGCAGATGGCCGCCGAGAACGCCGCCCGCCGCGCCATGGAGCACGGCATGCGCAAGGTCGACGTCTTCGTCAAGGGCCCCGGCTCCGGCCGTGAGACCGCGATCCGTTCGCTGCAGGCGACCGGCCTCGAGGTTGGCTCCATTCAGGACGTCACCCCCGTGCCGCACAACGGCTGCCGCCCGCCCAAGCGCCGCCGCGTCTGAGCTCCAGGAGATAGAGAGAAATGGCTCGTTACACGGGTGCGGACTGCAAGCTCTGCCGCCGGGAGAAGGTCAAGCTTTTCCTCAAGGGCAAGAAGTGCGAGTCCGCGAAGTGCCCCATCGAGATCCGTCCTTACCCCCCGGGTGAGCACGGCCGCGGCCGTCCGAAGGAGTCTGAGTACCAGCTCCAGCTTCGTGAGAAGCAGAAGACCCGCCGCATCTACGGCGTCCTCGAGAAGCAGTTCCGCAACTACTACGAGGAAGCCAACCGCAAGGCCGGTAAGACCGGTGAGAACCTCCTCCAGATCCTGGAGAGCCGTCTCGACAACGTGATCTACCGCGCCGGCTTCGCGGAGTCCCGCGACGCCGCCCGCCAGCAGGTCCGTCACGGCCACATCCTGGTGAACGGCAGGAAGGTCGACATCCCGTCGTACCGCGTCCGCGAGCACGACATCGTCGAGGTCCGCGACAAGGCCCGCAACCTCATGCCGTACGAGGTCGCCCGCGCCACCGCCGGTGACAAGACGTTCCCGGCCTGGCTGGGCGTCGCGCCGGAGAGCATGCGCGTCCTGGTCCACCAGCTGCCGGTCCGTCAGCAGATCGACACGCAGGTCCAGGAGCAGCTGATCGTCGAGCTCTACTCCAAGTAGCGCTCTCGCAAGGTGCCGTACGGTTCGCCGTACGGCACCTATGCTGTTGTTAACGAGCGGCGTCAAATAGCGGGCGCCGCACGGCCAGGGGAGAACCCACATGCTGATCGCTCAGCGTCCCACCCTCCTCGAGGAGAACCTCGAGGAGAACCGGTCCCGGTTCATCATCGAGCCGCTGGAGCCCGGCTTCGGCTACACCATCGGCAACTCGCTGCGGCGCACGCTGCTGTCGTCCATCCCGGGCGCGGCCGTGACCAGCATCCGCATCGAGGGCGTGCTGCACGAGTTCTCGACCGTCCCGGGGGTCAAGGAGGATGTCACCGACATCATCCTGAACCTCAAGGAGCTGGTCGTCTCCTCCGAGCACGACGAGCCCGTGGTGATGTACCTGCGCAAGCAGGGCCCCGGCGACGTCACCGCCGCCGACATCGCCCCTCCGGCCGGCGTCGAGGTGCACAACCCCGAGCTGCGCATCGCCACGCTGAACGGCAAGGCGAAGCTGGAGATGGAGCTCACCGTCGAGCGCGGTCGCGGCTACGTCTCCGCGGCGCAGAACAAGCAGCCGGGCCAGGAGATCGGCCGCATCCCGATCGACTCGATCTACTCCCCGGTGCTCAAGGTCACCTACAAGGTCGAGGCGACCCGTGTCGAGCAGCGCACCGACTTCGACCGTCTGATCCTGGACGTCGAGACCAAGCCGAGCATGAAGCCGCGTGACGCGGTGGCCTCCGCCGGCAAGACCCTGGTCGAGCTGTTCGGCCTGGCCCGCGAGCTGAACGTCGAGGCCGAGGGCATCGACATCGGCCCGTCGCCGACGGACGCGGCCCTGGCCGCCGACCTGGCGCTGCCGATCGAGGAGCTGAACCTCACCGTCCGCTCCTACAACTGCCTCAAGCGCGAGGGCATCCACACCGTGGGTGAGCTCGTCGCCCGCAGCGAGCAGGACCTGCTGGACATACGCAACTTCGGTGCGAAGTCCATCGAGGAGGTCAAGCAGAAGCTGCACGAGATGTCGCTCGCGCTCAAGGACTCCCCGCCCGGGTTCGACCCGACCTCGGTGGCCGGCGGCGGCTACGACGACGACGACAGCGCGTACGTCGAGACCGAGCAGTACTGACCTCGCGGGGGCTTTTCGCCCCCGCGACTCTCCGAGAGGGCACCGTCCCCTTCGGAGAGGTCCTGGAAGCGGGGATCGCATGCGATCCCCACGTCCCCGGCACGCATCGCCGTGTCCGGGGCGTCCGGCAGGACGGGAACCACTCGCGGTTCCCGTCCCCGGCAAAGTCCCTCTTCGGAGGGGGTTCGGTGACGCGGGAACCGCAAGCGGCTCCCGCGGCCTGATCCCGGTACCTGACACGGCCGGGGCAGGTTAACTCTCAAGGAGAACAAGAAATGCCCAGGCCCACCAAGGGTGCCCGTCTCGGCGGCAGCCCGGCCCACGAGAAGCTGATCCTGGCGAACCTCGCCACCCAGCTGTTCCAGCACGGCCGGATCAAGACCACCGAGACGAAGGCCAAGCGCCTGCGCCCGCTGGCGGAGAAGCTGATCACCAAGGCGAAGAAGGGCGACATGCACAACCGTCGCCAGGTGCTGACGGTCGTCCGTGACAAGAGCGTCGTCCACCACCTCTTCACCGAGATCGCCCCGACGTTCGCCGAGCGTCCCGGTGGCTACACCCGGATCACCAAGATCGGTCAGCGCAAGGGCGACGCCGCTCCCATGGCGGTCATCGAGCTGGTCACCGAGGCCCTGAACCAGGTCAGCGTCTCCAAGGCGCCGGCCTCTCCCAAGGCCACCGTGACCGAGGCCCCGGCCGAGGAGACCACCGAGGCCGTGACCGAGGCTCCCGCCGAGGAGACCGTCGAGGCCACCGAGGCTCCGGCTGAGGAGACCGCTGAGGCTCCGGCCGAGGAGACCGAGGCCAAGAAGGACAACGCCTGATCCGTCAGGCCGTGTGAACGGGCCCGGCATCCCCGCATCTGGGGTGCCGGGCCCGCTTCGCGTTCTCCGGGAGGAACATCGTGGTGGTACGGCTGCGCCTGGATCTCGCCTACGACGGCACCGGCTTCTCCGGCTGGGCCCGCCAGCCCGGCAGGCGCACGGTCCAGGGGGAGATCGAGGAAGCGCTCGCCAAGGCCCTGCGGCTGACCGAACCGCCCTCGCTGACGGTCGCGGGGCGGACCGACGCCGGGGTCCACGCGCGGGGACAGGTGGCCCACCTGGACGTGGAGCCCGACGCGCTCCTGGTCCTGGAGAACCGCCGCAGGCGCGGCTCGTCGCCCGCGCACGGGCCCGCCGGAGGCGAGTCCCCGGATGAGGGCCGATCCGCAGGGGCGGGTCCGCTGGGCGGGGAGCGGTTGCCCGGGTGGGAAGGGGAGAGCGGCGTCGCTGAGCGCCTCGACATCCTCCGGAGAAGGTTGGCGGGCATCCTGGACCCAGATGTCAGGATTTATCGCGTTACGGTGGCTCCTGAGGGCTTTGACGCGCGTTTCTCTGCGATGTCCCGTCGCTACGCCTACCGGGTCTGCGACGCGCCCGGCGGTGTGGACCCGCTCCGCCGTCGCGAGGTCGTCTGGTACACGCGGCCCCTCGATCTCGACAGGCTCAACGCGGCCGCGGCCCACCTGATCGGCGAACACGACTTCGCGGCGTTCTGCAAGAAGCGCGAGGGCGCGACGACCATCCGCGAACTCCAGCGGCTCGACTGGGTTCACGAGGACGGTCTCCTGGTCGCCACCGTGGTCGCCGACGCGTTCTGCCACTCGATGGTGCGGGCGCTGGTGGGATCGCTGCTCGCGGTGGGGGAGGGCCGCCTGCCGGTCGACTGGCCGGGGCAGGTGCTGGCGGGAGCCGTACGGGATTCCAGGGTGCACGTCGCACCGGCGCACGGGCTCTGCCTGGAAGAGGTGAGCTACCCGGAGGCGGCGGAGCTCGCCCGGCGGGCCGCGGCGACCCGGAGAGTACGCACCCTGGGAGAGTGACCCCGGACGGGCACAGGATCATCGCGGGCCCCGGACAGGGCTTCCTCGGCCCCGCCCCCTCGCCCCGCCCCCGCCGGACTCCGGTCGCGACGGGGATCGACGATACGGCACGTTCCCCGGTCAGCCGCCGGTACGGCTAACCGGTGACGCGGCGTTCGACGACCTTGGCGGTCTGGTCGCGGAAGGCGCCGCTGACCTTGCCGAGACCCTTCTCCTTCGCGGTCGGGGTGTGCCCGTCGGCGAAGGTCGCGTAGCTGAACACGATGTAGCGGCCCCACACCAGCCCCGCCGCGTAGCCGCCCGCGATGTGCACGCGCTCGGCCCCGCTGCCGGGGGTGCCGGGCAGGCCGCGGAACCACAGGTTGCGCTCCAGGTTCTTGGCCTGGTCGGCGGCCACGGCCGACTCCCGGGTGGGCAGCACCGCGACGCCCGTGGTCACGGCGTACTTCTTGGTGCTGTCCACATAGGTGGCCCGCAGCACGCGGCGGCACTCCTCCTTGCGCAGCGCGGTGGCGAACGCGCCCGCCGCGGCCTTGTCGCAGTCTTGGGTCAGGTGGGTCTTGACCCGGGTGAAGGTGGTCCCGCCGACGGTGACCTTCTTGCTGAAGGCGTCGGACAGGGTCATCTTGCCCGGGTCGGTCAGCTCGGAGTTGAGCATCGTGGTGTTGGCCGGGGACGGCTCGGAAGGCGAGCTCGCGGGCTCCTCGGAGGGGGCGCCGGTGATGGGGGCGCTCGTGGCGGCGTCGGGGGTCTTCCCGGAGTCCGACGAACGGTAGGCGAGGAAGACGCCGGTGCCGATGCCGCCCACCACGATCGCCACGGCCGCCGCGGCCAGGACGGTCGCGCCCTTGCCCCTGACCGGGCGGACGCCGGGGGCACCCGGAGGACCGGGCGCGGCGGCCGGAGCGGGCATGAGCGAGGTGCGGTCCGGCGCTGGGCCGCCGGGTCCGGAGACCGGCGGCCGGCCTCCGGGCGCTCCCGGAGGGAAGGACGCCGGCGGGCGATCTCCCACCGGCGGGGCGGGAGGCTGCGGGACCGGGAGGTGACCCGTCGGGGGAGCGGGGGGCCGCGGGACCGGTGACCGGTCGCCCGGGAGGCCCGGCGGAGCCGGAACCGGGGGCGAGACCACCGGGATGCCGCCCGGCGGGGTCGGCTGGTCGGCCAGGAACGAGCCGGGGACCGGCCCGAGGGACGGCGGGGGCACGCCCGGATCCGCGGGCCGCGCGGGCCCCTGGGACAGGATGTCGGCGGGGAAGGCCGCCGGGGGCGGAGCGGAGGACCATCCGGCCGGGGGTGCGGCCGGATCGGGGAACTGAGCCGTCGACGCGGGAGGTTGCGCGGCCGGTGCGGGCGGCTGGCTGCTCGGCTGGGGGAACTGCGCAGCTGATGCGGGTGGCTGGCTGCTCGGCTGGGGGAACTGCGCAGCCGGTGCGGACGGCTGGGCAGAAGGGACGGGCGGCCGGCCGGTCGACGCGGGAGGTCGCGCGGCCGGTGCGGGTGGCTGGCTGCTCGGTTGGGCGAACTGCGCGGCTGACGCGGGGGGCGCGGGAGGCTGCGCGGCCGGCGTGCCGGTCTGCCACTCAGGTTCGGCGATCCGCCCCTCAGGCGCGGGAGCCTGTCCCTCCGGTACGGCGGGTGCGGGGAGACGGACCTTGACGGTGTCCTCTCCCTCCTCCTCTTCCCCAGTGTTCCCCTGGGCTGCCAGGTGCGGGGGCCAGACGGCGACGTCGCCGGGCTCGCCGGGGCGGGCCGACTCATCGGGCTCGGGCCATGCCGACTCACCGACCGGCTCACCCGTGGCGGCGGGCCACGGCGGGTTGTCCGAGGCCCCGGAGGTCGGGGACGGCCACACGTGCATGCCCGCCGCGGCGGCGGTGAAGGCGGGAGGCGGCTGCCAGGCGGAGGCCTCCGGCGAAACGGGCGCGCCGGGGAGCGGCGGGTTGTCCAGCCGTACGGGGGCCGGAGGCGCCGCGGCCTCACCGCTGATCGGACGGCTCACCCAGGGATGCTCCGGCGGGAAGGCGGGAGACTGAACAGGATCCGTGGAGCCCGGGGAGCCCGGGGAGCCCGTGGGGCCTGCGGGCGGCGGTGCGGCGGGATCGGACGGCGGCCCGTCGGGGGCGGCCATCGAGGAGGTGAACCCGGACGGCGAGGCGTCCGGGGTGTTCGGACCGGCCGGAGAGGCGTCGGAGGCGGTCAGCGGAGCGTCCGGACCGGTCGGTGAGGCGCTCAGGGCGTCGGGACCGGTCGGCGAGGCGCTCAGGATGTCGGGACCGGTCGGCGAGGTGCTCGGGGCATCGGGACCGGGCAGGCCGCTCCCGGTGTCGGCCAGCCAGTCGTAGGGCGCCCCTCCGTCGTCGGGAACCGTCCACGGCTGCTCGGCCGGGGGCGTGGGAGAGATCGGCTCCGGCCACCCCGGAGGGGTGTGAGGCTGCTCTTCACCTGTGTGATCGGTCCGCGGCACGTGCGGCGAAGGCCGGCCGAAACTCGGCGGCGGCGTCGCCGGTACGGCCGAATCACCGGCGTCGTGCTCGTGTTCGGACCCGGATTCCTGGCCACGCATACTCGGCAGCGTAGCGACAGCTGGAGATCGCCACGCGGGTATGAGTGTTCCCAACCGCGCCCCTTGCCGGTTCTACCGCGAAAAACGATGGAAAAAATCTTCCACCGGAATTCCCGCCGGGGCCTCTCGCCGGTCCCCGTCAGGGGCGTCTGCCGGTCAGCGAACGCGACTCGAGCGCGGGGGTGACGGTCGCGTCGGCCACGCCGAACGCGGCGGCGTTGAGCTGCTTCGCCTCCTTCTTGCTCGGCGCGTGCCCGTCCTTGTACTGGAACCAGACGAGGACGGCGTAGTGCCCGTGCCGCCATCCGCCCGCGAACGCCTCGCCCGTGCCCAGGAACTTGGTGACCTTGTCCTTGCCGGGCAGCACCTTGAGGTAGTCCTCCAGCTTCTTGCCGCTGACCGCCTTCACGACCCGCGACGCCGAGGCGGAGGTGCCCAGGTTGGCCACGCCCACGGTGCCGATGATCTTCCCGGACGGGTCGCGGAAACTGGCGCGGACGAGCTGGTTGCACTTGCCCGTGGCGAGGGCCTTCTGCAGCTTGGGGCCCACCACGGCGTTCTTGCACTTCTTGTCGTTGCGCGAGACGGTCATCGTGTAGGTCTGGCCCTTGACCCGCACCTTCGTCTTCCCGAAGAGCTCCTTCTCCGTCAGCGCGTGCGGATCGGTGGCGCGGGAGGCTGCGAAGCCGAACTCGTCGCCGGGCGCGGCGGGGGGCACGGCGGTGTCCTTCGACGGGGACGCGGAGTCCGTCGCCACGGGCTGGACGCCGTCGTCGGACCTGGCGAGCATGGCCAGCCCGACGCCGCCGGCGATCAGCACGGCGAGTCCGGCGGACGCGATGATGATCGGCCGACGGGAACGGGGGCCCTCGTCGTAGGGGCTCCACATCTCCCGGCGAGGCCGTTCCGCCCGCTTCCGCGGCGCCGTCGGCTGCTCCGGGGTCCCGGACGGGACGGTCCGGTCCGGCGGAGGAGAGGTCTGGCCGCGCGGCGGGGGAGCCGTGTCGGGCGACGGGGAGGCCTGACCGTGCGGTGTGGGGGCGAACCAGTTCTCACCCCCGTTCTCCGGCGCGGACGGTGACCGCGGCACGTCGGGACGGCCGTACGGCTGCGGCGCGCCGGGACGTCCGTACGGCTGGCGGCGCGGCGAATCACCGGGAGAACCCATGGGGTGAGCGTAGCCGGGTATCGGGACGGATCCGGTCACGAATATCCGAAATCCTGCGTCCACCACGGGCCGCCCGGACCTTCGACGACCCCGACGCCGATGGCCCTGAGCGCGCAGTTGAGGATGTTCCCGCGGTGGCCGGGGTTGGACATCCAGGTCCGCATCGCCTCATCGGCGGAGCCGGCGCCGCGGCCGATGTTCTCCGCGCCGCCGTCGCTGTAGCCGGCGTTCTCCATGCGCGTCCAGGGGGACGATCCGTCGGGGGAGGTGTGGGAGAAGTCGCCGCTCGCCGCCATCTCGGCGGAGTGGGCGCGCGCCGCCCTGAGCAGCCGGGAGTCGACCCGCAGCGGGGCGCAGCCGGCCTTCCTGCGGGCCGCGTTGGTCAGCTGGACGACCTCGTTCTCCAGCGTGACCAGCGCCCGGGTGGTGCCGGTGCCGTCCTGTCCGCGGAGGGGGGAGCGGGAGTCGCCGTCGCCGAAAGAGCCGTTGATCATGTCCCTCGGCTTGCTCGACAGGCGTGGGGTGGAGGACGGCTGCGGGGTCGGGGAGACCTCCGCGCGCCGGGCGACCCGGCCGAGGGGGGCTCGCCGCTCCACGGCCCGGCCCGCCCCCCGGACCACGGTGGGCGAGGGGGTGCCGGGAGCGTCGTTCAGGTAGACCTGCTCGACCGTCTCCGGCTCGCGGCTGCTCCTGCCGAGGACGAACCCGACCAGCAGGACCGCCGTCAGGCACGCGAAGGCCCCCACGCGGCGCAGCCGGGCCCGCTGGGTATGCCTGGGGTAAGGGGACTGCCACATACCGCTAACAAAGATAGGGATGTTGAGATAGTTGAAGAAGAGAATGTCGAGAATGAGTTGTAACCGTTCGGTGGAGCCTCGAATGTGGTAGCGGCCAGCGGATCTCCGTCGTCGCAGGCGGGGTCGTTCCCGAGGCCGGCGGGACCTCCGCCGCCGATCCGGCGGGTCCCCGGCAGGACTCCCGCCGCCGATCCGGCCGGCTCCGCGTCTGACGGCTCCACCTCTGAACGGCTCCCGATCCGGCCGGGACATCTCCCGCGGCGGGTAAACTCTTCTGTGGTGCGGGCCCGGAGGGCCAGATCTTTTTGACCCCTCCTCTTTCCGGCCTGTATCCTGCTACTTCGTTGTGTGCGAATTGGTCTCCATCGCTTGAGACCGATGCGCGGCGCGTCCGGCGTCATCTCCTTCATCTCGGGAGACGGGAGGTCCGGGCTGTCGTGTGCCCGCACCTACCGACCAAGCGGCTGCCGTTCCCGGCAGTCCCGAAGACGCGAACAAAGAAGGCATACGACCGTGCGCACGTACACACCCAAGCCTGCTGAAGTCGAGCGTCAGTGGTATGTCATCGACGCCACTGACATCGTGCTCGGCCGGCTGGCAAGCCACGTCGCGACGCTGCTTCGCGGTAAGCACAAGCCGATCTTCGCCAACCACGTCGACACCGGCGACTTCGTCGTCGTCATCAACGCCGACAAGGTCGCGCTGACCGGCAACAAGCTCGAGCAGAAGAAGGCTTACCGCCACTCGGGTTACCCCGGCGGTCTGCGCTCCGTGACCTACGCCGAGCTCATGGACAAGCGTCCCGACCGCGCCATCGAGAAGGCCGTGAAGGGCATGCTGCCGAAGAACGCTCTCGGCCGGAAGATGATCAAGAAGCTCAAGGTCTACGCCGGTTCCGAGCACCCGCACCAGGCGCAGCAGCCGGTGCCCTTCGAGATCACCCAGATCGCCCAGTAGTCGCACGAGCTGCTGTCGCCAGCAGCGTTGGCCGATGGCCGACGCCGAGTAGGAAAGTTTGAGGAGAACCGTGGCTGAGCCCACCGGTGTCGAGACGCCCATTGAGGGCGAGCTGGACGACTACAACGCGGAGGAGTTCCCCTCCGAGTACACCAGCGAGTCCGCGGTCGGCGGCGAGGCCGCCGTCCGCAAGCCCATCACCCTGGGCAACTCGTACGGCACCGGCCGCCGCAAGGAGGCCGTCGCCCGCGTGCGCATCGTGCCGGGCACCGGCAAGTGGACGATCAACGGCCGTCCGCTTGACGTCTACTTCCCGAACAAGGTCCACCAGCAGATCGTCAACGAGCCCTTCGTGACGCTCGGCGCCGAGGACCAGTTCGACGTCATCGCCCGCATCGACGGCGGCGGCGTCACCGGCCAGGCCGGCGCCCTGCGCATGGGCCTGTCCCGCGCGCTGGCCGTCCTGGACGTCGAGGTCAACCGCCCGCCGCTGAAGAAGGCCGGCTTCCTGACCCGTGACGCCCGCGCCACCGAGCGCAAGAAGTACGGCCTCAAGAAGGCCCGTAAGGCCCCGCAGTACAGCAAGCGTTAAGTTGGGGCGCCTCTTCGGCACCGACGGGGTCCGTGGGGTCGCTGGTCGCGACCTCACGGCCGAGCTCGCCATGGACCTGTCCGTGGCCGCGGCTCATGTCCTCGGCGATGCCGGAGCGTTCCGTGCCAGCGACGGGCGGCCCAGTGCCTCGCACAGCCGCCCGATCGCCGTCGTAGGCCGGGACCCCCGGGCTTCAGGAGAATTCCTGGAGGCCGCGGTGGTCGCCGGCCTTGCGTCGTCCGGCATGGACGTCCTCCGGCTCGGCGTGCTGCCCACCCCGGCGGTCGCTTACCTGACGACGGCTCTCGGAGCCGACATGGGCGTGATGATCTCCGCCTCCCACAACCCCGCCCCGGACAACGGGATCAAGTTCCTCACGCGCGGCGGCTTCAAGCTGCCCGACGCGGTCGAGAACGAGATCGAGCAGCGGCTCGGCGAGAAGTGGGACCGGCCGACCGGCGCGTCCGTCGGCCGGGTGCGCGAGGCGTACGGCGAGGCCGATCGTTACGTCTCCCACGTGCTGTCCACCCTGCCCGGGCGGCTCGACGGCCTGAGCGTGGTCATCGACTGCGCACACGGCGCGGCCCACACGGTCGCCCCCGAGGCGCTGACGCGGGCCGGAGCCAAGGTCGAGACCATCGGGGCCCGCCCCGACGGCCTCAACATCAACGCCGGTGTCGGCTCCACGCATCTGGACAAGCTCCAGCAGATCGTGGTCTCCCGCGGGGCGGACGTCGGGATCGCCTACGACGGCGACGCCGACCGCTGCCTGGCGGTCGCGCACAACGGCGAGGTGATCGACGGCGACCAGATCATGGCGGTGCTGGCCCTGGCCCTGCGCGCCGAGGGGAAGCTGGCGCGCGACACCGTGGTCGCCACGGTCATGTCGAACCTGGGCTTCAAGCTCGCGCTCCGGGAGGCCGGGATCGACGTGCTCGAGACCGCCGTGGGCGACCGCTACGTCCTGGAGGCCATGCGCGAGGGGGGCTACACCTTCGGCGGCGAGCAGTCCGGGCATGTGATCATGCTCGATCACGCCACCACCGGGGACGGCCTGCTGACCTCGCTCCACCTGCTGGCCGCGGTGGCCCGCGCGGGCAAGCCGCTGGCGGAGCTCGCGTCGGTCATGACCCGGCTCCCGCAGGTCCTCATCAACGTCAAGGGCGTGGATCGCGCCAAGGCGTCGGTGCCCGAGCTGGTCGCGGCCGTCGAGGCGGCCGAGAGCGAGCTGGGCGAGACCGGCCGGGTGCTGCTCCGGCCGAGCGGGACCGAGCCGATGATCCGCGTGATGGTCGAGGCGGCCTCCGCCGAGCAGGCCCAGGCGCTGGCCGAGCGCCTGGCCGGCGTCGTCCGCGAGGTCTGCGTCTGACCGTTGCGGGGTCGGTCCCGGCTGGGAGGTCTGGGGCTGACCGTTACGAGGGTCGTCTCGTCCGCGAGCTCTGGGTCTGACGTTGCGAGGTCCGTCCCGGCCGCGAGGTCCGTGTCTGATCGCATTCCGGCCCCGGCTCCCTCAGGGAGCCGGGGCCGGTCGCTTTCCGGGGGCGCCGCAGCGGGGGTGTTTTGGCATTCGCCCAGTCTTCTGCGTGAGGTTGTTGCCGTGAGGGAACCGGCGTTTCCAAAATCGGTGTGACATCCCCCCGCAGAAAGTCTGGTGAAGCGTTATGCGCGCTTGGTTGTCCAGGGTCTGCCTCGCCGGCGTGGCCCTGCTCCTGCTCACCGCGGTCCCGGCGCACGCCGCCCCCTCCGCCCCCGTCGGGACCCCCGCGGGAACCCCCGCCGGAACCGCCCTGGACCTCTCCGCTCCCGGCCCGCAGGCGGTGGGGTACTCCGACGTCAACGTCTCGGCGTCCGGCAGGTCGTTCTCGGCCCGGGTCTACTATCCGGCCGTGTCGGCGGGGAACAACACGGCCGTCGCCGCCGGGCGCTTCCCCGTCGTCTCGTTCGGCCACGGCTTCTTCCAGAGCATCGGCAAGTACGCCTCGCTCGGCAGGCACTGGGCCTCCTGGGGGATGATCACGATCATGCCGGCCTCCCAGGGGGGCCTCTTCCCCAGCCACAGCGCCTTCGCGGACGACCTCAACGCGGCCCTCACCTGGATGGTCCAGCAGGACACCGCGCCCGGTTCCCGCTTCGGCGCCCATGTCCGCACCGACCGGCTCGCCCTGTCCGGCCACTCCATGGGCGGTGGGGCCAGCGTTCTCGCCGCCGCGCGCAACCCGGGCGTGCGGACCGTCACCAACCTGGCCGCGGCCGAGACCAACCCCTCGGCCCGAGCCGCCGCGGCCACCACGCGGGTTCCGATGCAGCTGGTGGCGGGGTCCAGGGACACGGTGGCGGGGCCGTCCGGGCACCAGATCCCGATCTACGAGGCCAAGCTCGCCCCCAAGCAGCTGCGCACGATCGTCGGCGGCTTCCACTGCGGGTTCACCGACTCCGGCGGCTTCGGCTGCGACAGCGGGTCGATCAGCCGCGCCGTACAGCAGTCGATCACCAAGCGGGTGACGACGTCCTGGCTGCTGTACTACCTGGCCGACGACGGCGGCCAGTACGACGCGGTCTGGGGCGCCGCGGCCCGGACGGATCCGGCCGTTCAGTTCCTCGGCGTCGAATAGGGCCCGCCCGGCCCGCGCGGTCCGTCTGACCCGTCCGGTCCGTCTGACCCGTCCGGCCCGCGCGACCCGCGCGGTCCGTCTGACCCGTCTGACCCGTCTGACCTGCCCGGATCGTCTGACCCGCCCGGCCCGGATCGGTCGCCGGACCGCTCGCCGGTCCGGCCGCCGGTCCGGGCCGGGCAGAACGTCGGGGGCCACACGTCGTGGACGAACACCCCGAGCACGAAGGCCCGGCCCACCAGCGCGGACCGGCTGCCGGCGCCGAGCTTGGCGCGCAGCCGCGCCAGGTGGTAGTCCACGGCCTGGCGGGTGACGTAGAGCCGCCGGGCGATCTCCCGGTTGGACGCCCCGGCCGCCACCAGGCGCAGCACCTCGCGCTGGAGCAGACTCAGCGCCGGGGCCTCCGGGGCGACCTCCTCCAGCACCGCCACCGCCCGCCACGGCAGCCCGTTGCGGCGCGGCTCGACCGAGGCGCTGACCCGGGCGACGATGACGGTACCGTCCCCCCGCAGCAGCCGCATCCACGTCCGGTAGGCGTCCAGCCGCCCGGTCGCGAGCAGGCGCCAGTGGGGCCACTGGGCCTCCCGCTCACCGGGGGCGAGCAACTCCTCCGCCGGGCGCCCGAGCAGCGCGGCGCCGTCGCGGCCGAGCGCCGCGTGGAAGGCCGGATTGCTCTCCCTGATCCGGCCCAGCCCGTCCACCGCGACGATCGGCACCCGGGCGCGTTCGAAGTAGACCTGGTAAGGGCCCTTCATCGCTCGAACGTAGGCCACCCGGGCCGATCGGACCAGGGCCGCCCCCGATCTCCCCCGGTGGGGGCGGGAGCCGTACGGCAGAAGCCCCGGGAAGGCGACATCGGCCTTGCCGGTTGAGTAGGGAATTGAGCTTCCTATCACGTTGACGGGTCGAAGATCAATCCGAGATCATTGCGAAATGATCTCTTTACGGCCTATAGCGGGATTTGCGCTCGCCGCTGCTCTTCTCTCCGGTTATGCGGCGGCGCCGGCCTCGGCTGCCACCGCGCCCTCGACCCAGGAGTCCGCAGTCTCCTCGGCCGAGACCGCGGCCCGTCCCAAGAACGGCAAGATCCTCTACGCCGGCATCAGCGGCGGGCGGGGCGTCCTCAAGATCAAGAACGGGACCAGGAAGGACGGGGTCGTCACCCTCGTCCGCGGCAAGAAGAAAGCGATCAGCATCTACGTCCGCGCCCGGTCGACCGCGAGCATCAAGACCGTCAGGGGCGGCACCTACCGGATCTACTTCACCACCGGTTACCGGTTCAGCGTCTCCAAGGGCCGTTTCGCCAGCGCCGCCTCCTACCAGCGGTTCAACGACAAGCTGAAGTTCGTCTCGACCTCCACCGCCTGGTCGGTCTGGACGCTGACCCTGAACGCCGTCCCCGGCGGCAACGCCAGCACCAGCGGCGTCAACCCGAAGGACTTCCCCGCGTGACCCGGGGGGCTTCCCCGTGTGACGCATGAGGGGCCGTCCGGTGCGATGACCGGACGGCCCCTCAGTTCTTCAGCACGGCCTCTCGTCCCGCTATGACACGCGGGTCACTCGTCACCGGTGAGGGAGAAGCTCCGCAGCCGGCGTCCGGCCCAGAAGACGGCGCCGACGACGACGATCACCAGGGCGGACACGGCGAAACCGATCCCGATGTCGGTGGTCAGGAAGACCGAGGACGACACCTGGTCGGCGACCGTCTGGGCCCACTGCTGGACGGAGTAGCGGCGGGCGCCGGGGACGAAGTTGCCGACCACGCCCTCCCAGATCACCGCGTAGATGATGCCGATCGTGACCGCGTGCCGGGTGACCACGCCCAGCAGCATGAACACCGCCGCGTACGCCACGCCGCCGACGAGGGCGGCCAGGGCGAAGCCGGAGGCCACCCCCGATTCGAGGCCGACGAGCAGGTAGGCCGCGGCGAAGGTGGGCACGGCCGCGAAGGCGGCCACGACCGAGGCCGCGACCAGGAACTTGGTCTGCGCGACCACCGGGCGGGAGATCGGCTTGGACAGCAGGTGGATGACCGTCCCGTCGTCGATCTCGGGAGCGATCACCCCGGTCCCGGCGATCACGCCGAGCAGCGGCAGCATGGTGCCGATGGCGAAGGTCTGCAGGAGCGTGACCGTCGCCCGCTCGCCGTCGGCGCCGATCACGCGGAGCAGGACGGCGAGGGCGAGGAGCACCACCGGCAGCAGGACGAGGAGCCAGACCCGCCGCCGGCCGAGCAGCGACCGGTAGGAGATTCCGGCGATGACACCGTTCATGATCAGCCGCTCCTGTTGATCAGGTAGGAGAAGACGCTCTCCAGGTCCTCGTCGGCGGGGGAGACCTGCCAGATCCGCACGCCCGCGTCCCGGGCCACGCGGGGCAGCAACCAGGTGAAGCGCCGGAAGTCGACCGCCCGCACCTCCAGTCCCGCCTCGGTGAGGGAGACCGTCCCGGAGGAGGCGTCGGCGATCAGGGCCGAGGCCAGGCGGCGGTCGTCGCTGGAGCGCACCCGGAACAGGTGGGGCCGGTCGGTCATCCGGCGGCGGATCTCGCGGAAGTCGCCGGAGGCGGCGTGCCGGCCCGCGACCAGGACCTCGATGTGCTGGGCGACCCGTTCCACCTCCTCCAGGATGTGCGAGCTGAACAGGATCGTCTTGCCCGCGGTGCCCATGGTCCGGATCAGGTCCATCATGTGCATGCGCTGGCGCGGGTCCATGCCGTTGAACGGCTCGTCCAGCAGGAGCACCTGGGGCTCGTGCACGAGGGCCGCGGCGACCTTCATCCGCTGGCGCATGCCCTTGGAGTAGGTCTCGATCCGGCGGCTCGCGGCGTCCTCCATCTCGACCGTGGCCAGCGCCTTGCGGGCGGCGCCCTCCGGGTCGGGCAGGCGGTGCAGTCGCGCGCTGGAGAGCACGAACTGCCAGCCGGTGAGGAAGCCGTAGACGGCCTCGCGCTCGGGGACCAGGCCGATCGAGCGGTAGATCTCGTGGTTCTGCCAGATCCGGGTGCCGTCGAGGGTCACGGTCCCGCCGGAGGGCGCGAGGAAACCGGCCATCATGTGCAGCAGTGTGGACTTGCCCGCGCCGTTGGGGCCGAGCAGCCCGGTGACGCCGGGGCCGATGGTCATGGTGACGTCGTTGACGGCCACCACGTTCCCGTACCAGCGGGAGACCTGGGCCAGTTCGATGTTCATCGTGAGGCGGCCTTCCGGTAGCGCAGGATCAGGGCGGTCACGGACAGCGCGATCAACCCGAGCATGATCAGGATCGCGGCGGCCACGCCGAATCCCCCGGGGTAGGAGTCGGCGGCGGGGTCCAGGCCGAAGACGCCGACGTGGATGGCCGCGTCCACCACGAAGAACGGGCTGATCAGCCAGGCCCAGGCGGCGGCGGCGTCGTCGCCGACCGACTCCATCATCCCGACGAGGGCTCCCGAGACGCCCGAGGAGAGGAGGTAGAACGCGATGACCGCGGCGACGCCCAGGCCGCGCCGGGGGGTGAAGGAGGCGATCGCCACCCCGAGCGCGGCCAGCAGCACCGCGTGGCCGGCGGCCCCGGCCAGGCTCGCCAGGTACTCGGAGGTCTGCGCGGGGCCGGGCATGTCCACGACCAGCTCGCCGACGAACAGCACGGTCAGCGGCACGGCCAGCAGCAGGAACAGCGCGGCCGTCATCGCCGCGAGCTTGGCCGACACGTAGTCCCGGATGGTCACCGGCCGCGACAGGTAGAGCGGCAGCACGCGGAAGCGCAGGTCGGGGGCCACGGTGTACGGCGACTGCGAGGCCAGGAAGATCGCCGGAATGGCCTGCATGATGACCGTGTACTGGCTGTAGGCCATCCCCCTCTCCTTGAGCATCGCCATCATCGCGATGGAGACCACGGCCGGGAGCATCATGATCCCGAAGAGGGCGAAGGGGATGATCTTCGCGCGCACCGTGCGGCCCAGCCCGAAGACCCCGCGCAGGCTGTGCACGGTCAGGGCCAGGGTGGCGTGGCCGCGGCTCAGGCGCGGCCCGTCGTAGTGGCGGTATCCGATGTCGTGGATGACGCCCGCCGGTGCAGAAGCCGGGGCGGAGGACGGGGGTGCGGGAAGGCTCTCAGACATCGGCGGGCTCCTTGAAGACGTCCTCGATGCGCCGGCGGCCCTGTTCGAGGCGGATCAGGCAGAGGTCGAGGTCGGCGACGGCGTCGCGGAGCGCGTCGTAGGTCTCCGGGGCGCGCACCCGGACCAGGAGCGTCCGGCCGTCGGCCGTGACGGACTCGCCCCGCTCGGCCAGGCGGGAGGCCAGCGCCTCCTGCCCCTCCTCGACCTCGACGGTGACGGTCTCGGTGGCCTGGGTGAACTCGGCGATGGCCGAGGAGCGCAGCAGCCTGCCCCCGTCGATCACGACGACGTGGTCGCAGATCCGCTCCAGCTCGCCGAGGAGGTGCGAGGTGACGAGCACGCTGATGCCGAACTCCGCGCCGATCCGGCGGATCAGGGCGAGCATCTCGTCGCGGCCCTGCGGGTCGAGGCCGTTGGTGGGCTCGTCGAGGAAGACCGCCTGCGGGTCGTGCACGAGCGCCTGGGCCAGCTTGACCCGCTGCTTCATGCCGGTGGAGTAACCGCCCATGACGCGGTAGCGCTCCTCGTAGAGCCCCACGTGCCGCAGCACGTCGGCGGCGCGCTCACGGGCGGCGGTGCGCGGCAGGCCCGACATGCGGGCCATGTGCACGGTGAACTCGGTGGCGGACAGGTCGGGCGGGAGGCAGTCGTGCTCGGGCATGTAACCCACGACCCGGCGGATCTCGGCGCCGCGGGTCCGCACGTCCATGCCGAGCACCTGCGCGTTCCCGCCGGACGGCTCCAGCAGGCCCAGCAGGATCTTGATCAGCGTGGACTTGCCCGCGCCGTTGGCACCGACCAGCCCGGTCACGCCCGGGCCGACGGAGATGGTCAGCCGATCGAGCGCCGTCACCCGGGGGAAGCTCCTGCTGAGCTCGTCGGTGGCGAGGATAGTCATGAGCGGAGGTTATCCGTCTGGGCCCGGCGAGCGCCTCGGCCATTGGAATGACCCGTCCCTCATCCGCGGGGGAGGGGAATCCCCGACCCGCCCCGGGGTCATCCCCGACCGGCCCCGGGCCGCCCGCCCGCGGCGCGCCCGGCCCCGCCCTCGACGCACCCGATCCCGATCCCGATCCCGACTCCGGTCCCGGCGCACCCGGTCCCGGCCGTCAGCCTCGGCGCAGCCGTACCTTCCGGATGGAGTGGTCGGACCCCTTGTGCAGCACGAGATCCGCGCGGCCCCGGGTGGGGGCGATGTTGTCCACCAGGTTGCGCTCGTTGATGTCGCGCCAGACGTCCTTGGCGAAGGCGGTGGCCTCCTCCTCCGACAGCTCGGTCAGGCGCCGGAAGTAGGACTTGGGATCCTCGAAGGCGGTACGGCGGAGCTTGTGGAAGCGGTCCACGTACCACTCGCGGACGTGCTCGGTCCTGGCGTCCACGTAGATCGAGAAGTCGAAGTAGTCGTTGACCGCCAGCGCGGCCGGCGGGGCGGGCTGCAGGACGTTGAGGCCCTCGACGATGAGGATGTCGGGGTGGCGCACCGTCTGCGCGGCGCCGGGCACGATGTCGTACTCCAGGTGGCTGTAGACCGGGGCGCCGACCTCCGGGACCCCCGCCTTGACGTCGGCCACGAACCTGACCAGGGCCCGCCGGTCGTAGCTCTCCGGGAAGCCCTTGCGGTGCATGATGTCCCGCTCGGAGAGGACCTTGTTCGGGTAGAGGAAGCTGTCGGTGGTGATCAGCTCCACCCGGGGGTGCTCGGGCCAGCGGGCCAGCAGCGTGTGCAGGAGCCGGGCGGTGGTGGACTTGCCGACCGCGACGCTCCCGGCGATGCCCAGGATGTACGGCGCGGGCTCCCGGCCGGTGCCCAGGAAGGTGTTGAGGGCGGCGTTGCGCTGCCGGGACCCGGTGAAGTGCAGGTTGAGCAGGCGGGTCAGCGGCAGGTAGACGTCGGTGACCTCGGTCAGGTCGATCGGGTCGTCGACGCCGCGCAGCTCCTCCAGCTCCTCCTCGGTGAGCGTGAGCGGCGTGTTCTTGCGCAGTTCGCTCCACTGAGCCCTGCTCAGCTCGACGTACGGCGTCGTGTCCCACCCGTTGGCCATAGCCCGCAAGCCTACTGACCGGTCACCGGTGCATCGGCTCTGGGTTCCCCGGGACCCTCCGCGTCGCCGTCCCGCCCGGCCTCACCTGCGAGTCCGTCCGGAACGGGGGTCCCGGGCCGTGGAGCGCCCGGAGAGTGACGTGACCCCAGGGGCATTAATTGGCGATATATGCCATATAGCGGATAGGTGATGACGAATTAACGTAGCGTGAATCAATCGGATCCAAGGGAGTCGCGCATGGACCGCCGTCGTTTCCTCGCCGGGACCACCACGCTGGCGGCGGTGGGCGTCGCCGGGCCCTTCGCCGGAGTCGCCCGGGCCGGACAGACCGGGGAGCTGCGTCCCGGAGGCGGCTACGGGCCGCTGGTCCCCGTCCCCGACGAGCGCGACGGGAAGGTCCGGCTGCACCTGCCCGAGGGGTTCAAGTACCGCTCGTTCAACCCGGCCGGCGAGGCGTTCACCGACGGCTCGGCCACTCCCGGCAGGCACGACGGCATGGCCGCCTTCCGGGGGCCGCGCGGGAACGCGATCCTGATCCGCAACCACGAGGTCAACGGACCCGTCGGCGCGTTCGGCGACCCGGCCAGGGCCTACGACCCGGCCGCGGGCGGCGGCACGGCGACGCTCCAGGTGACCCGCTACGGCCGGGTGGTCAGATCCGGGCCCAGCCTGACCGGGACCCAGATGAACTGCTCCGGCGGGCCGATGCCCTGGGGCGCCTGGGTGACGTGCGAGGAGACCGTCAACGGGCCCGACGTCGGCAACGACTTCACCGGCCAGGACAACACCAAGCTCCAGCAGAAGCACGGCTACATCTTCGAGGTGCCGGTCGACGGCTCGCCGGGCGGGCCGATCAGGAGCGCCGGGCGTTTCGCCCACGAGTCGGCCGCGTTCGAATCGCGGACCGGGGCGATCTATCTGACCGAGGACAACTTCGCCTTCCCCTCGGGCTTCTACCGCTACCTGCCGCCGAAGAACCCGCTGCACGCGAGGAGGATCCTGGACGGCGGCAGGCTCCAGATGCTGGCCGTACGGGGAGAGCCGGGCAAGGACCTCTCGCTCGGCCAGCCCGCCGGGGCCTCCTACGCCACCACCTGGGTGGACATCGATGACCCCGATCCCACCTTCACCGGCAGGCCCAGCAACGACACCGCGATCCAGGCCGTCGGCCTCCAGGGCCGGGCCAAGGGCGCGGCGCTCTTCTCCCGCCTCGAAGGGGCGATCAACCACCACGGCACGATCTACTTCGTCTCCACCCAGGGCGGCGCGACCGCTCCCGGAGACACCCCGCCCAGCGGGTTCGGCAAGGGACGCGGCCAGGTGTGGGCGTACGAGACGTGGAGCGGCAGGCTGAGGCTGGTCTACGAGTCGCCCGGCGCGGTCACCCTCGACCTGCCCGACAACATCACCACCAGCCCCCGCGGCACGCTGGTGCTGTGCGAGGACGGCGGCGGCGACAACTACCTGCGCGGACTCACCCGCCGCGGCGAGATCTTCGACTTCTCCCGGCTGGAGCCCGTCGCGGGCGACACCGGGGCCGAGTTCGCCGGATCCACCTTCGGACCCGGCGGCCACACGCTCTACGTCAACGTCCAGTCCTCCCAGGGCGTCAGCTTCGCCGTCTGGGGCCCCTGGCACCGCGGCGGCTTCTGACGGCCGGAGATCGCTACTCGATCACGAGGGAGACGGGGATGTTGCCGCGGGTGGCGTTGGAGTAGGGGCACACCAGGTGGGTGGCCTCGACGAGCTCGTGCTTGGTCTCCGCGGAGAGCGCGTCGGGCAGCTCCACCCGCAGGGTGACGTCGAGCTGGAAGCCGCCCGCGCCGTTGGGGTGGAGGCCGACCTCGGCGGTGACCGACGCCTCGGAGGCGTCGACCTTCTTCTTGCCCGCGACCAGCTGCAGGGCGCTGGCGAAACAGGCGGCGTAGCCGGCGGCGAAGAGCTGTTCGGGGTTGGTGCCGTCGCCGTCGCCGCCGAATTCCTTCTGCAGGGCCAGCGTGACGTCCAGCTTGCCGTCGGAGCTGACCGCGCGGCCGTCACGTCCGGCGGCGGTGGCGATCGCGGTGTAGAGGCTCATTTCCCTGCCCTTCGTTATAGACAGACAGGTCTGTCTAGTTGGATGGCACGATGCTAGACAGACCTGTCTGGTAGTGTCAAGGAGTGAACGCGGAGAAGGTGGAGACCCGAAGGAGCCCGGCGCGCACCCGTGTCCTCGACACCGCGGCGCGCCTGTTCTACGCCGAGGGCGTGCACTCGGTGGGCATCGACCGGATCATCGCCGAGGCCGCGGTGGCCAAGGCGACCTTCTACCACCACTTCCCGTCCAAGGACGACCTCGTCCGCGCCTACCTGGCCGAGCAGAGCCGGATGCAGCGCGCCGTCGTCGCCGGGCTCCCCGCGCGGGAGCCGCGCGAAACGGTGGCGGCGGCCTTCGAGTTCATGTGCCAGGTCGGCGCGGCCCCCGGCTATCGCGGCTGCGCCTTCCTCAACGCCGCGGCCGAATACCCCGACCCGTCCCATCCCGTACGGCAGGTCATCGACGAGCACCGGACCTGGATCCGCGACCTGTTCCGCGGCCTGCTGGCCGACTGCGGCCACCCCGACCCCGATCGCACCGCCGACATCCTCATCCTGCTCAGGGACGGGCTCGTGGTCGGCTTCGACCTCGACGACCCCGCCGCCGTCCGCCTCGCGGTCCGCGAGGCGGTCACCAGGGTCCTGGCCGTCCCGGCCTGAAATCGCCGGGCCGCCGGCTCACTCCGGGGCCGTCATCCGGCACGGAGTTCCTCGGGACGCAGCGCTCCGCGCAGGGTCCGCCGGGAGACCCGTGCCACCAGCACCGCGGCCAGCACTCCGATACCCGCCGTGACCGCCGCCCGGACGGCGGCGAAGGTGAAGGTCCCGGGCGACCAGCCGGGGGCGTCCGCCGTCGTGAGGATGATGATCCCCGCCCCGGCGACGGCGGCCACGAGGCACACCGGGGAGGCCGCGATGAGCGCCTGCCGGGTGAGCACCCGGCCCAGCGCGGAGGCGGGCACGCCGGAGGCGGCCAGGACGGCGAACGAGCGCCGGTGGTCCAGCAGCGCCTCCGCCTGGTGGACCGCGAGCGCGGCGGCGGAGGTGACCAGGGCCAGCAGCAGGGCGAGATCGATGAGCAGGTAGGCCACGACCTTGGAAGTGGTGAGCCAGGGGCTGAAGAGGATGTCTCCCTGCTGGGCTCCCACCGCCGAGCCGAAGAACACCGTCAGCCCCACCACCGTCAGCGCGCGGGCCCACGCCCGGGGGTCGGCCTGGACGATCCGGGCGGCCAGCAGCGTCTCGGGGGCGGCGGCCGTCCGGCCCGCCCGCCGGGCGACCGCCCCGATCAGCCAGGTGGCGGCCAGCACCAGCCCGAACAGCAGGAGTACCGCTCCGACGGTGACGGACAGAGCCGCGCCGTACGGCCCGCCGACGGGAAACCGGCCCTTCCCGATGAACCCGGCGGCGAACAGCGCGACGCCCAGCCCGACGAGGAGGAGGTCCACCGCCCTGGGCCCCCGCGGCCGGGCCCGCCGGACCAGCCCCAGCGGGGAGGCCACCACGTGCCGCCCGGCGGCCAGCCCGGACCCCACCCCGATGAGCACCACCGCGGCGAGCACGACGAGCGTCCACATCGGTGAGAGCAGCGGCACGACTCCGTCCAGCGACCGCCACAGCGCCACGTTGACGGCGAGATGGGCCACGCCGCCGAGCAGCCCGCCCAGCAGTGCCTGCCGTCCGACCTCGTAGGCCCCCACCAGCCGCGTCTCGTACGGCGTGGCCCCGGCGAGCCGGAGCGCGGCCAGCCGCCGCTCCCTGGTCGCGGTGGCCAGGCGGCTCGCCTGGTAGGTGAAGACCGTGGCGGGCACGACCAGCAGGGTCAGGGTCAGTGCGGCGAGCAGGCGCGGCTCGTGTTCGGTGAACACCCACAGCCGGTCGTGCGGCGCGTCGATCCGGAAGGACAGCAGGTTCGCCGCGGTGCAGAGCAGGAACGTCGCGAGCGCCGCGCCGGCGGACATCAGGCGGGCCCGCGCCCGCTCGCGGGGGGACCGGCCCCTGACCATCATCCGCATGACAGTGATCACGCCGTCACCTCCCCGTCCGCCGCGGACGGTCCCGCCACGGACGCCCCCGCTGTGGAGGCCCCCGCCGTGGACGTCCCGGCCACCGCGCCGTCACGCAGCACGATCTCCCGATCGGCGTAGGCGGCCACCCGGTTGTCGTGGGTGACGACCACGAGGGCGGTACGGCTCTCACGCGCCGTGCCGACGAGCGCGTCCATCACCTGTTCCCCGGCCAGCGAGTCGAGCGCGCCGGTGGGCTCGTCGGCGAAGATCACCCGGGGCCCGACAGCCAGTGCGCGGGCCACCGCGACACGCTGGAGCTGGCCCCCGGACAGCTCCCCGGGCCGCAGGTCGGCGCAGCCGGCCACATCCAGCCGCTCCAGCCAGGACCGGGCGGCGCGCGACGACTCCTGCCGCCCGTGCCGGTTGAACAGCAGCGGCAGAGCCACGTTCTCCACCGCGCTCAGCTCCGGGACCAGCTGGCCGAACTGGAAGACGATCCCGAAGTTCTCCCTGCGCAGCCTGGTCCGGGCGTCCTCGCCGAGGGTGTCCACCCGCCGTCCGTCCAGGCGGACCTCCCCCGACTCCGGGCGGATGACGCCGGCCAGGCAGTGGAGCGCGGTGGACTTGCCCGAGCCGCTCGGCCCGGTGATCGCGACGATCTCCCCCTCGCCGATCTCCAGCGACACCCCGTCCAGCGCCGTGGTCCGGCCGAAGGTCTTGCGGAGCGCACGCGCCTCAAGCATCGATCTCCCCTCTCAGATCCGCCAGCCGTTCCATCGCCGTCTCGATCCACCGCAGGTCGGCGTCGAGGTGCTGAAGCGCGTAGTCGGCGGCCAGCACCCGCGCGGGCGAGCCCGACCTCTTCTCGGCGGTGAGCTCCCGCATCCGCGCCAGGTGGGCGGCACGTTGCCGGAGAAGGTAGCCGTCGGCGGCCCCGCCGGTCACGGTTGCCACCACCACGCGGGAGAACAGCGGGCTCGCCACGTACGGCGCCGGCTCCTCCACCTCCGCCAGCCATCGCTCCAGCTCGGCCCGGCCCTCGCCGGTGATGGCGTAGGCCGTGCGCTCGGGGCCTCCTCCCTGCGCGATCTCGGCCACCTCGGCGAATCCATCCCGCTCCAGCCGCTGGAGTGTCGCGTAGACCTGCCCGTAGGCGAGCGGCCTGGCCCCGGGCAGGTGGTGGTCGTGTTCTTTCTTGAGCTCGTATCCGTGCTTGGGCCGCTCCGCGAGCAACCCGAGCAGGACGTGTCGGATCGACATGATCGCGACTATACACTCGATGTATTCACTCAGTGAATACTGAACGCGGAGCGGCCGCGGCACCGCAGGCCGAGGGCTCCCCCGTGCGGAGCGGCACGCTATTCCCGTCGCTTACAAGATCTTCCATCTGGTACGGTCCCGATCATGGTCTACATGTTCATCCGTCTCCGGACCGCCTGAGACGCCGTCCCGCCGGTCGCCCGGCGATCAGCCGCCACCGCGTCCACGGTCTCCTGTGTCGTCATCGCGTCCCGGCGAGTCCACCGGTGGGCGCGCCCACCGTCTCAGCATCAGCAGCGGCCCCACCCGGGGCATCCGGCGCCCCGCCGTGCCCGCCCCCGCCGCGTTCGCCCCGCTTCGATCCGATCGGACTGATTCACATGTCATCCATCCCCGCCGGCCTGTCGCACCCTCGGTCCGCGTCCGGCGCCGCTCCCACCTTCGTGCTGGTCCACGGCTCCGGATCCAGCTCGTTCATGTGGTCCTCCGTCCAGCGTGAACTGGCGTTGCTCGGCCACCGCAGTTTCGCCGTCGATCTGCCGGGACACGGTCTCGACGCGCAGTACCCCGTCGCCTACCAGGCTCCGCAGGACCTCGACGCGTGGGCGGCCGAACCGTCGACGCTGGCCGGGACCACCCTCCAGGACAACGTCGACACGGTCGTCGACGTCGTCCGCCGGGTGGCCGGATACGGGCCGGTGGTGCTGGTGGGCGCCAGCCTCGGAGGCGCGACCGTCACCGCGGTCGGCAACACGATCCCCGATCTGGTGGATCGGCTGGTGTACATCTCCGCGTGGGCCTGCGTGCAACGGTCGAACCCGATCGAGTACATGCAGGAGCCCGAGTTCGCGGACAGCCTGATGCCGTCCCTGGCCGCGTTCAACGTCGGAGACCCGACCCTGCTCGGCGTCGGCCGGGCCAACTACCGCACCGCCGACCCGGAGCTGCTGGCCGGTCTCAAGGCGGCGACCATGGCCGACGTCACCGACGAGCAGTTCAGGGCCTTCCTCAACATCCTGCAGCCGGACGAGTCGATCGCGGTGATGACGGCCGACGCCCGCGGTCACGCCGACACCTGGGGCACGATCGCCCGCACCTACATCCGTCTCACCGGCGACCGGTCCATTCCGCCGGCCATGCAGGACAGGCTGATCGCCGAAGCGGACGCGCTGACTCCCGGAAACCCCTACGACGTCCACACCCTGGACACCACGCATGCGGGGTTCGTGTTCAGGGCGGCGGAAGTGGCGGCCATCCTCGACAAGTCGGCCCTCTAGCGACAACTTCGGAACCGCCTCGTGCCCAGGCCGCCCGAGCCTGGGCACGAGGCGCCCGCAAGAAGGCCCGCCGCCCCGTACCGCCCGGCCGGATCCCCGCGGCCGGAGGGCCTTCAGCCGAGGACCGACGGGCGCCGTCCCGCGATCCGGCGCGGCGGTCTACTGGATCTTCGCCAGGTCGATGACGTACATCTCGTCCCCGACCGGGTAGGCCAGGAGCCTCCCGTCCCTCCCGATCCGGGGCTTGCGGACGTACCTGCCCTCCGGCCGCACGCCGAGGCCGCCCGACGTCCCGGTGGCCAGGTCCTGGAGGACGACGCCGAGGATCGAGCCCTCGTTCCACACCGTCACGACGTGGAAGCGTCCCCGGGCCGGCGGCTCCACCGGGGAGATCCCGCCGGGCAGCTCCTTCTCCTGAGAGCCGTCGCGCAACCGGTGGAAGCCCCTGCCCCCGGGGCTCGTCCCCGAGCAGGTCGTCCGGTCGCATGTGACCGACCGCTCGCCCGGCCGGATCACCGCGGTGTCGGTCTCGCCCGTCTCGACGTTGCGGATCCGGCCGAACCGCGCCTCGCCGGCCGGTACCCGCAGTCCCGGCCCGCCGATCCACGGCCAGTCCAGGAGGTGCATCCCCGCGCTGTCCGGCACCGCCTCCACCGTCCCGCCCTGGACGGGCACGGTGTACACCCCGCCCTCCTGTTCGGAGAACGCGATCCGGTCACCGATCACCGCCAGGCTGCCGAGACCCTTGTCGGGCACGTCCGCGATCTTCTTGTCTGCGACGAGCCT
The DNA here is from genome assembly GCF_016863135.1 of Planobispora longispora. Lineage (GTDB taxonomy): Bacteria > Actinomycetota > Actinomycetes > Streptosporangiales > Streptosporangiaceae > Planobispora > Planobispora longispora. The sequence goes on along the minus strand of NZ_BOOH01000019.1, from coordinate 78,675 downwards.
GGCCTCGCCACCGGCCAGCGGCGCGCTCCAGATCTGCCCGAAGGCGTCCGCGGACGCGGTCCACCAGACCACATGCCCGTTGCCCACGGTGAAGTCCGACGGGGATATCACGGTCCCCACCGGAATCGGCACATCGGCGATCTTGCGGAACGTGCGGCCGTCCAGGTCGTAGGCGTAGAGGGCGTCATTCTTCCTGAACCCCGCGTTCATCGTGACGAGCAGCGTCCGATCGTCGATGAACGCGAGCGGCTCGAAGTCCCGTCCGTCCGGCCCCGTGGCGGGCACCGTGCGCACCGCCTGCGGCCATACGGTCCCGACCGGCTCCGGCAGCGCGTCCGCCCGCGGTCCGGGCTCCGTGCCGACCGTCGCCGACGACACGCCGGTGGGGTCGGTCCCGGGTGCCGCGACCGGGGACGCGCCGACCCGCAGCCCTGCCGCCGTCCCGCCCGCGACCACCACGACGGCGGCCGCCGCCAGCGCCGTCCGGGCCCGCCTGCGGCGCCGCCGGTATCCGGTCTCCAACCGCTCCGGCAGCCCGCCCGGCAACCGCGGCGCCTGCTCCGCCGCGTTCCCCAACGTCCTGCGCAACGTCTCTTCAAGGTCGTTCATCGCACTCTCCCCGTACGGGCCGCAGCCCGCTCGCCGGACCGCGGCCCGCGGCCGCTCCCGTTCCCTTCCGGTACGGCCGCGCGCAGCTTGTCGAGCGCCCGTGACGCCTGGCTGCGCACGGTCTCCCGCGAGATCCCCAGCACGCCCGCGATCTCCGCGTCGCTCAGCTGCTCGTAGTACCGCAACACCAGGACCGCGCGCTGCCTGCGCGGCAGCCCGGCCAGCGCCCGCCACATCGCCTGCTCGTCCCCGCTGGGCAGGGCGTCGTGATGGGCGCGCTCCGGCAGGTCCCAGGCGGGCTGCTCCCGCCGTCGCAACCGCCACGCGGCGACGTGCAGCCTGGCCATCGTGGTGCGCGCGTAACTCTCCGGGTTCTCCTTGAGCCGCACCCTCGGCCAGGCCGCCCGCAGCTTCAGCAGCGCCTCCTGCACCAGATCGGCCGCGTCGTGCGGGTTCCCGGCGAGCACGTAGCCGTAGCGCAGCAGCGCGTCGCCACGCTCGGCAACGAACTCCGCAAAGCGGGAATCTGCCTCCACCTGCCTCCGCCCTTCGTCGGTTCCTCATCTCCGAGAGGGCGTTCCGGGCGAAACCGTTGCACGCCTCCTTCCGTGTGATTTCCGGGGCGAGCACACGAACGGCACCCGGCGAGAGGGAGTGGGCATTCGATCAGCGGCGGGCGATCCGGGCCTTGTCGATGTCGACCGGGAGCACGGGCAGGCCGTCCACCGGCGGGGTCGGGCCGTCCGGAACAGGCTGGATGCCGCCGGCGGCGATGCGGTCCAGGACGGCGAGCCCGGCGGCGTCGACCGTACCGAAGATCGTGTAGTTGGGGGCCAGCCCGGAGTCGCCGTAGACCAGGAAGAACTGGCTGCCGTTGGTGTCGGGGCCGGCGTTGGCCATGGCCAGCACCCCGCGCGCGTACGTCTTGCGCACCCCGGTGGGGTCGCCCGGCCACGGCGGCAGATCGGTGGGCAGCTCGTCCTTGTAGCGGTAACCCGGCCCGCCCTCGCCGGTGAAGCTCGGATCGCCGCACTGCAGCACCTTCAGCCGGTCGTAGGCGGTCAGCCGGTGGCACGAGGTGTCGTTGTAGAACCTGTGCCTGACCAGGTGGACGAAGCTCTGCACCGTGCAGGGCGCCCTGTCCGGGTGGAGGGTGAGCCCGATGTCGCCGTGGTTGGTCTTGAGAACCGCGGAGACCGGCCGGGTGGGGGTGCGGCGCGGGTCCGGGGGCAGCGGAACCTTGCGCGCGGCCGGCTCGTCCGGGGTCGAGGCGTAGCGGCACGGGCCCTTCGTCGTCTTCGGCGGCCTGTCCCCGGCCCCGCCCGCGGCCGCCGCGGCGGGCAGGGCGCCGAAGGCGACCAGTGAGCCCGCCGTCACCACGGCTGTCGCAGCGCGTCGTACCAGTGCTCTGCCAGACATGACGTCCTCCCTGAAAAGTGATCGACGGGCCCTCTGCGGTCCTAACCGATCAAGCCGACGCCGTCAAGGGAGGCAGTCAAGGTACGGTGCGGCGCCGGGGGCGGGCCCGCCGGTCGCCCGGAGGGAGCTCGGCCGCGTCAGAGTCGAGGCGGGGTCACGTCAGGGCCGGGGGAGTCGTGTCAGGGCCGGATCACTTGATCACTCCGCAGGCCACCCGGCCCCCGGCGTCACCGGTCTTCAGGGTCATCTCATCGATCTTCGTGCTGTACCGCTCGGGGATGTGGGCGAGGTTGTCGGGGAGCGCGTGGACGATGACGGCGCTGCCGTCCTTGTCGGAGAGCTGGCGCACCCTGAACGCGTCGGTGACGACGGAGGCCGTGGCGGTGCCGTCCTTGCCGGCGAGCAGAGGGGGCAGGTCCCCCGAATGCTCGCCGTGGGAGCCCTTGCCCAGGTTGAAGTGGCCGCCCGCGGAGAAGAACGGGGTGACCTTCCCGGTGGCGGGGTCGACGGCCTTCGGGTCGCATTTGCCGGTGGCGTGGATGTGGAAGCCGTGGAAGCCGGGGGTCAGGCCCTTCACCGTGACCGTCAGCCGGGCCTTGCCGTACCCCTCGCGGATGACGGTGAGCCGGCCGACGGCCTTGCCTTCGGCGTCGCGGATGGTGGCCGCCGCGGAATGATCGCCTCCCGAGGGCACGGCCTCGGCCGCGGCGGAGACGGCGACGACCGCGACTCCGGCGGTGAGTGCGGCTGCGACGGCCAGATGAGTCCTGCGCAGAATCATGGTCTGCCTCTCTCGCGGAAGAGCTTTCAGTCTTTCGCGAGAGTAAATTCGGCTGCTTTACCGGCGCTGAACGCTCACTGAAATTCCCGCAGGGAGCCCGCGATGACCTGGCGCTCCAGAAGTTATCCGCATATATCCAGAAAATACCGGTCAAGCATGAAATGTCATTCGAGTCGTCCCAAGCGCCGGGAGGGCCGGAGCGCCCGGCGGGATTCCGTCGGGTGATTCCGGCCTTATCCGGATTCTTCGGATTCACTTGGTCTCGCCGGATTTCACCGTGTAGTAGAGGTGGGTCACGCCGGTCCCCTCGATGACCCGGGGCCCCTCCAGCTCGACCGGGGCGCAGGTGAGGCCCTCGAAGAAGGGGACGCCCCCGCCCAGGAGCACGGGCACCAGGTCCACCCGGATCTCGTCCAGCAGGCCCGCGTTGAGGCACTGCGAGGCGATCTTGGACCCGACGCCGATCCAGCCGTCGCCGGCGACCTCCTTGGCCTGGGTGACGGCGCTCTCGACCCCGTCGGTGACGAAGGTGAAGGGGGCGTCCCGGCGGGGCCAGCCGTCCGGGACGGTGTGGCTGACCACGAACACCGGCACGTCCATCGGGTGGCGGCCGCCCCACCCGTCGGTCATGTCGAACAGGCGGCGGCCGACGATCAGGGCTCCGACGTTCTCCATCGCGCTGCGCAGGTGGGCGGCGCTGGCCTCGGAGACCTGGAAGGTCAGGCCCGGAGTGGCGGTCGGGATGGTGACGTCGCCGTTGCCGTACCAGCCGAACAGGTGCTCCACCCCGTCGGAGGGGTCGGCGACGAAGCCGTCGAGGGACATCGACATGTTGGCGATCACCTTGGCCATCGGGAGTGCTCCGTTCTCGTCTCGCGGCCCGCGCGGGTCCGTTCCGCGCGGAGTTCGACCGTTGAGACGTACCCGGGCCCGGAAACTCATCGCTCAGCCGTACGGCCCGGCGTCGCCCCTACAGCTTCAGCGGCAGGCCGAACGCGGGCAACAGGTGGGGCTCGAACGCCGTGATCTCCACGATCTTCCCGTCCCGGATCCGCAGCACGTCCAGCACCTGCGCCCGGTACACCGCGGTGCCGGGCCGCTGCACGTAGCCCGCGGCCGCCGGCTGCCCGTTCGCCCGCGTGGGCAGGTGCCGCCACTTCCCGAAATAGCTCGGGGAGGCGGGGTCGAGGGACGGCTCCAGGAAGGCCAGCATCGCCTCGCGGCCGACGAACCAGAACGGGTTCGGCGGCATGGTCAGCCGGATGTCCTCGCTGAGCAGGGCGGACACGGCGGAGACGTCGGAACGGTCGGTGGCCTCCATGTAGCGCCGCAGGATCTCGCGCTCCTCCTCGGTGGGCTGGGCCGAGCCCGTCCACTCCGCGCGCCGTCCGGGCAGGTGCTCGCGCAGGGCGGGCCGGGCCCGCTGGAGCGCGCTGTTGACCGAGGCGAGGCTCATCTCCAGCATCCCCGCCGTCTCGGCGGCCGGCAGCCCGAGCACGTCCCGCAGGATCAGCACCGCCCGCTGCCGGGGCGGCAGGTGCTGGATCGCCGCCAGGAAGACCAGCTCCACCGTCTCCCGGGACACCGCCGCGGCCTCCGGCGACGCCTCGCCCGAGACCGCGCCCCCCAGGTCCTCCAGCAGGTGGTCGGGGTAGGGCTGGAGCCAGGTGACCCGCGGCGGGGGATCCTGGCTGCCGTGGTCCATCCCCTCGACGGGCCCGTACCGTCCCGGCCGCCGGGTGGTGCGCCGCAGGAAGTCCAGGCAGGCGTTGGTGGCGATCCGGTACAGCCAGGCGCGGGCGGAGGAACGCCCCTGGAACCCGTCCCGCCCGCGCCAGGCCCGCAGCAGGGTCTCCTGGACCAGGTCCTCGGAGTCGTCGTAGGAGCCGACCATCCGGTAGCAGTGCACCTGCAGCTCCCGCCGGTACGGCTCCACCAGACCGGCGAAGGCCCACTCGTCCCCCGACCGGAGGGCGGCTGCGGCCGCGGCGTCCTGCTCCCCGTCCGACCCGGAACCCGGCGGGATCCCTGCCCCGGGTTCCGTCCCCGCCGCGGCCTCCGCCCCGGGGTCCGCCCCGGATCCGGCCGCCGATTCCGTCACCGGCGCCGGTGTGACGTTTTCCGGAGCCTCCCCGTAACCCTCAGAGCCCGTGGAACCCTCAGAGCCCGTGGAGCCTGCGGAGCCTGCGGAGCTTGCGGATTCCGCGGTGACCTGCGCGGCGTCCAGCGCGGTGCGGGCGACGCGGCGGAGCCTGCCGACCGAGGACGACAGGGCCGTCACCTCCCGGTAGAACACCCCGGGACGCTGCGGGGCCAGCCCGCGGACCCGGCGCTCGATGTCGGCGATCAGCTCGTGCACCGTCTCGCCCGGCGACGGGTCGCGCCGGGACCGGTAGGCCTTCTGCCGGCACGCGGCCGAGCAGTAGACCGACGCCCGGCCCGGCTTCCCCCTCCGCCTCGGCAACGTCCGGCCGCAGACCTGACAGCTGTTGTTCTCCGGCATGATCACCGTCCACGGGGAAACGACACGCGGCATCCGCGTTACGCATTAAGCCACGCCGTCGTCGTCCGTCACCACCCGATCGGCGGGGAGATCCAGGGAGACGGTCACCTCGAGGCCGCCCTCCGGCAGCGCGCGGGCCTCCAGCGTGCCGTGGTGGGCCGCGACGACGGCGGCCACGATCGACAGGCCCAGCCCCAGGCCGTCGCCGACGGCCTTCCTGCCGGTCTCCAGGCGCTGGAAGGGTTCGAGGAGTTCGGGGACCCGGCCGGGCGGGATCACCGGGCCGCTGTTGGCGACCCTGAGGGTCGGGCGGCCGTCCCGTACGGAGGTCGCCACCTCCACCCAGCCGCCGGGCACGTTGTGCCGCGAGGCGTTGTCCAGCAGGTTCACCACCAGGCGCTCCAGCAGGGCGCGGTCGCCGGAGGCCGGTGCCGGGCGGAGAACGGACGTGAGGCGGACCTCCGGCTCTCCGCGCAGGTCCAGGATCTGTCCGGTGATCTCGGCCAGGTCGTGGGGTTCCCGGTGGTGCAGGCCCTGCTGACTGCGCGCCAGGGTGAGCAGGGCCTCGATGAGCCGTTCCTGGTGCTTTCCGGCGGCCAGCAGGCGCTCCAGCACGGCCCGCAGGGACCCGGCGTCGGCCTCCGGGTCGGCGAGCGCGACCTCGGCCATGGCCTGCTGCAGGGTCAGCGGGGTGCGCAGCTCGTGGGAGGCGTTGGCGACGAACCGCCGCTGCGCGGTGAACGCCGCCTCCAGCCGGTTCAGCAGCTCGTCGAAGGTGTCGGCCAGTTCCTTGAGCTCGTCGTCCGGTCCGGAGGCGGCCAGCCGCCGGTCGAGCCGGTCGGCCGTGATGCGCCGTACGGTGGCCGTCATCTCGCCCAGCGGGCGCAGCACGCGCCCGGCCATGAGCCAGCCCAGCGCCATCGAGGCGAACGCCATGACGACCAGCGCGATCAGGGAGTTGACCAGCAACCGGCGCAGGTTCTTCTCCTGTGCGGATGCTGCCGCGGGGGCCGTGACCGGCAGTTCGGGCCCGGCGGGCGGTGCGGAAGCGACCGACGCCGTGGGAGCGACCGGCGGCCCGGAGGCGGCCGGGGCCTTCGGGGCGGCCGGGGCGTCCGGGGCTGTGGGGGCGTCCGGCGGTGTGGGGAAGGGCGAGTGCTCCACCAGGAGATAGATGAGGGTCACCAGCAGTACCCCGGCTACCAGGAACAGACCGCTGTAGAACAGGGTCAGGCGCAGCCGTATCGTCCACCTCATATGCTCGCGCGCCTCAAATCCGGTATCCGGCCTGCGGGACCGTCTCGATCAGCGGCGGGTCGCCGAGCTTGCGGCGCAACCGGCTGACCGTCACCTTCACGGTCTGCGTGAACGGGTCGGCGAACTCGTCCCAGCACCGTTCCAGGAGCTGCTCGGCGGAGACCACGGAGCCCCCGGCGATCAGCAGCAGCTCCAGCACCGCGAACTCCTTGGGGCTCAGCGGCAGCCGCCGTCCGTCGCGGGTGGCGATCCGGGTGGCCGGATCGAGGCGCAGGTCGCCGTGGACGAGCACCGTCGGCAGGGCCGGGACCGCCCGCCGGGCCAGCGCGCGGATCCGGGCGATCAGCTCGGCGAAGGCGAACGGTTTGGGAAGGTAGTCGTCGGCGCCGATGCCCAGCCCGGTCACCCGGTCGTCGATCGTCCCGGCCGCGGTGAGCATCAGCACCCGCGCGGGGTGACCCGCGCCGGCCAGCGCCCGGCACACGTCGTCGCCGTGCAGGCCGGGCAGGTCGCGGTCGAGGACGACGACGTCGTAGTGGTTGGCGGAGGTGCGTTCGAGCGCCGCGGCGCCGTCCAGCGCCACGTCGACGGCCATGCCCTCGCGGCGCAGCCCCACGGCCACCGTCTGGGCCAGCTCTTCAAGATCTTCGACCACCAGCACCCTCATGATCCACCAGGATGCCCTGCCTCCGGTTACAACGGGGTAACCGCCGCCGTTCCCGCCCGGTAACCGGTCCTCGGCTTGGCTGATCCCACCGAGAAGAACGGAGAAACCATCATGAACGGCTCAAGGATCAGGAACGTGCTCCTCGCCGCGGCCCTCGTCGCGGTGGTGGGAGGAATGGCCCCGGAGATCCCGGGGGTCCCGGAGGTCCCCGAGGTCGTCAAGATCTTCCAGGCCCCGGAACAGCCCGCCGTACCGGCGGCGCCCGTCGCGCCGGTCGCACCTGTCGCACCTGTCGCGCCGGTCGCCCCCGTGGCGCCTCTTGCGCCTCTCGCCCCCGCGGTCCTCGCCGTCCTCGCCGCGCTCGCCGTCCTCGCCGCACTCTCCAGGCGCCCTGCCCGGTCCGCCCCGTCCACTGCGTCCTTCCCCTCCTGAGCCGCGGGGGTGGCCCGGCTCTCACCTGTCATCAGGCCCGCGGGGTCACGACGGCGGCGGAACACTACGCTGGGCGGGTGATCGTGGGGATCGGTGTGGACGTGGTGGACGTGGCCAGGTTCGAGGCGACACTGGCCCGGACGCCCGCGCTGCGGACGCGGCTGTTCACCGAGGCCGAGCGCGGCCTGCGGCCGGAGTCCCTGGCCGCGCGGTTCGCGGCCAAGGAGGCCGTGGCCAAGGCGCTGGGGGCCCCGCCCGGCCTGCTCCACGTGGAGGCCGAGGTGGTGAGCGGCGAGCACGGCCGCCCCGAGCTGCGGGTGACCGGCCGGGCCGCCGAGGTGGCCGCGGCCCTGGGGGTGACCCGGTGGCACGTCTCGCTGACCCACGACGGGGGCGTCGCCGTCGCCTATGTGATCGCCGAGGGTTAGGTTCGGAGCATGCGGACCGCGTACACCTCCGACCAGATCAGGGCGGCCGAGGCGGCGCTGACGGCGACGCTGCCCGAGGGGACGCTCATGCAGCGGGCCGCCGCCGGGCTGGCCGCGCGCTGCGCCGCGATGCTCGGGAGGGTGTACGGCTCCCGCGTCGCGCTGCTGGTCGGCAGCGGCGACAACGGCGGCGACGCCCTCTACGCCGGAGCCCGGCTGGCGGCCCGGGGAGCCCGGGTGCACGCGGTCCTGGCCGGTTCGCGGGTGCACGAGGCCGGGCTGGCGGCCCTGCGCGGCGCGGGCGGCCGGGTCGTGGACCTCCGGGGCGGCGCCTCGTCGGGCACGGGAGACGACGCCGTTCCGGGCACGGGAGACGACGCCTCAGGGGCGGCGGCCGGCGGGCCGGAGGCGGTCCGGGAGGTCGTCGCCGCCGCCGACCTGGTCCTGGACGGGCTGGTCGGGATCGGCGGGGCGGGGGCGCTGCGGGAGCCGTACGCGACGCTGGCGGCGATCACCGCGGAGAGCGCCGGGGACGTCGTCGCGGTGGACGTGCCGAGCGGGGTGGACGCGAGCAGCGGGCACGTCGACGGCCGGGCGGTCCGGGCGGACGTCACCGTCACGTTCGGGGCGTTCAAGACGGGGCTGCTGGTCGATCCGGGAGCCGGGCACGCGGGCCGCGTCGAGCTCGTCGACATCGGGCTGGGGCCGTACCTGCCGGACCCCGACGCGACGGCGCTCACCGACGGGGACGTCGCGCTCCGGCTGCCCCGGCCCGGGGCCTCCTCCGACAAGTACCGGCGGGGCGTCGTCGGCGTCGCCGCCGGCAGCCGCCGCTACACCGGCGCGGCGGTGCTGGCCGTGGGCGGCGCGATCCGGGCCGGGGCGGGCATGGTGCGCTACGCCGGAGCCGCCGAACCGGTGGCCCAGGTGCGCGCCCGCTGGCCGGAGGCGGTGATCACCGAACTGGCCTCCGCGAACGGCGACGACGCGGCGGACCCGGGCGAGGAGATCGAGGACGTCGGCCGGGTGCAGGCGTGGGTCCTCGGACCCGGCCTGGGCACCGGCCCCGAGGCGCACGCCGTCGCCCGCGCCGTCCTGGCGGGCGACGTCCCGGTGCTCGTGGACGCCGACGGCCTGACGCTGATCGCCCGGGACAGGTCGCTGCTGCGCCGCCGCACCGGGGCTCCCGTGCTGATCACCCCGCACGCCGGGGAACTGTCGCGCCTGCTGGAGACGCCCCGGGAGCGGATCGAGGCCCGGCGGCTGGAGCACGCCCGGCGGGCCGCCGCGGAGCTGGGCGTGACCGTGCTGCTGAAGGGCTCGACCACGCTGGTCGCCGAGGAGGGCAGGCCGGTCCGGGTCAACCCGACCGGCAGCCCCTGGCTGGCCACCGGCGGCACCGGCGACGTGCTGGCCGGGCTCGCGGGCGCGCTGCTGGCCGCCGGGCTGGACTGTTATGACGCCGCCTCCTGCGCGGCGTACCTCCACGGGATCGCCGGACGGCACGGCCCCGTGGCCGCCGGAGACGTGGCGCGGGCTCTCCCGGAGGTTATGAGGTCCGTCATAAACCGGCCTCGGCAACGGCGCTGAGCCGCCAGAATGGAAAGATGAGCTTCCCGATGACTCCTGCCGAGGCGCGGGTGGACCTCTCGGCGATCCGGGACAACGTCGCGCTGTTGCGGAGCCACGCCCCCGGGGCGCTGACCATGGTCGCGGTCAAGGCCGACGGCTACGGGCACGGGATGACCGCCGCCGCGCGGGCGTGCCTGGAGGGCGGGGCCGAGCGGCTCGGCACCGCCTACATCCGCGAGGCCCTGGAGCTGCGGGCCGAGGGGGTCACCGCGCCGATCCTGTCGTGGATCATCCCGCCGGGGGAGCCGCTGGACGAGGCGGTCGCGGCGGAGGTGGAGCTGTCGGCCGCCGCGCCGTGGCTGGTGGACGCGATCGCCGAGGCGGCGGGCCGTACCGGCCGGGCGGCGCGGGTGCACCTGAAGGCCGACACCGGCAGCGGGCGCGGCGGCTCGCCGATCGCCGACTGGCCGGCGCTGGTGGACCGGGCGCTGACCCGGCAGGCGGAGGGGACGATCGAGATCGTCGGTCTCTGGTCGCATTTCGCCTGCGCCGACATCCCGGGGCATCCGTCGATCGATACTCAGCTGGGCGCCTTCGACGAGGCTCTGGCCGTGGCGGAGAAGGCGGGCGCGGGCGGGTCGCATGTGATCCGTCACATCGCCAACTCGGCGGCGAACCTGACGCTGCCGCGGGCCCGCTACGACATGGTGCGTCCGGGCATCGCGGCCTACGGCCTGAGCCCGATCCCGGAGCTGGGGGATTTCGGGCTCCGTCCGGCGATGACGCTGACGGCGCGGCTCGCGCTGGTCAAGCGGGTCCCGGCGGGTTCCGGCGTGTCCTATGGGCACCTTTATGTCACAGATCGCGAAACAAAGCTTGGCCTTGTCCCGCTCGGGTATGCGGACGGGATCCTGCGGCACGCCACCGGACGGGCGGAGGTGTTCGCGGGCGGCCGGCGCAGACGGATCGCCGGACGGGTCTGCATGGACCAGTTCGTGATCGATTTGGGGGACGACCCGCTGACCGAGGGGGACGAGGTGATTCTGTTCGGTGACGGCTCGAAAGGGGAGCCGACCGCGCAGGAATGGGCGGATTCCCTCGACACGATCACCCATGAGATCGTGACCGGGATCGGTTCGCGCGTGCCACGCGTTTACCGGTGAGGGCGGGTAAAAGGGGGTCTGGATGACTACGACACGACGCAGAGTCGGGATCGCGGGCGCGGTCGTCGGCGTCACGTCCGCCGGAGTGGCGGCCGCCGCCCTCGCCAAGCGGTACGCCGTGGGCCGCATCCGGCTCCGTCCCGACCCGGAGGCCAGTGAGCCCCTGGGCGAGCTGCGCGGGCGTCGGGTCACGATCACGACCTCCGACGGCGTGGAGCTCCACGCGGAGGCGGACGGTCCCGAGGAGGCCCCGCTGACCGTGGTGTTCTGCCACGGCTACACGCTCAATCTCGACTCCTGGCACTACCAGCGGCGCGACCTGCGCGACTACCACCGCCTGGTGTTGTGGGACCAGCGCTGCCACGGGCTCTCCCAGCGGTGCGCGGCCGAGGACTCCACGATCGACCGGCTCGGCGAGGACCTGTTCGAGGTGCTCGAGAAGCTGGTGCCCGGGCCGTGCGTGCTGGTCGGGCACTCGATGGGCGGCATGACCATCATGGCGCTCGCCGACCGGCATCCCGAGCTCTTCGGCGACCGGATCAAAGGGGTGGCGCTCATCGCCACCTCCGCCGGGAAGCTGGCGGAGGTCTCCCTCGGCCTGCCGGCGCTGCTGTCCAAGGCGGTGCACAAGGTCACGCCGGGCGCGGTGTCGGTGCTCGGCCGCCGGGGCGCGCTGGTGGACCGGGGCCGTCATGCGGCCAGTGACATCGCCTTCCTGGTCGTGCGCAACTTCGGCTTCGGCGACTCCAAGAACGTCAGCCCCACGGTGGTGGACTTCGTCGAGTCGATGATCCGCTCGACGCCCTTCGAGGTGATCGCGGACTTCTACCCGGCGCTGATGTCGCACGACAAGCTGACCGCCCTGAGCGTCCTGGACGACGTGCCGACCTCCATCGTGGTCGGCGACAAGGACTGGCTGACGCCCGTCGAGCACAGCAAGGCCATCGCGGCGGCGCTGCCGCGCGCGTGGTTCACCGAGGTGCCCGACAGCTCGCACCTGGTCCATCTGGAACGGCCGGCCGCGGTCAACGACGCGCTGCGCGACCTGCTGAAGCGGGCGGCGGCGGACATGGGAACGGACGACGGCCGGTGAGAGACCGGCGAAGGGGTGGGCGAACGGTGAGAGCCGTCACGGGAGCGGGTGAACGGTGAGAGCCGTCGCGACCGCCGAGGAGATGCGCGAACTCGGCTCCGAGCTGACCGGGCTGCTGCGCCCGGGAGATCTGGTGGTGCTCTCCGGGCCGCTGGGCGCGGGCAAGACGACCCTGGCCCAGGGCATCGGAGAAGGACTCAAGGTGCGCGGGCCGATCACCTCGCCGACCTTCGTGATCGCCCGGGTCCACCCGTCGCTGGCGGACGGTCCCGCGCTGGTGCACGTGGACGCCTACCGGCTCGGCGGCGACCTGGAGGTCGACGACCTCGACCTGGACGCCTCGCTGGAGGAGTCGGTGACGCTCGTCGAGTGGGGCGAGGGTCTGGTCGAGGGCCTCGCCGACGACCGGCTGGAGATCTCCATCGAGCGGAGCGAGGCGGGCGAGGCGAGCGAGGAGCGCACGGTACGGCTCCGCGGGGTCGGTCCCCGCTGGGAGGGCGTCGTCTGACTCCGCTGGGCCGTTGACCCGCGGCGCGTGGTCCTGACGTGCCCTCCGGTCCTCATGTGCCGCCTGAGTCCGCTCAATGCTGCCTGATTCACCCACGTAGACAGGGAAATCCTGGCACTCTGACACTGTGTCCCACTTGGTCTAGATCATCACGGATGATGATCGACTCTTGCTGGTTTGCCCATGTTTAATGGGGACAGGTGGGAAGTCGTGCCGGGCGAGGGTCGTCGGCCGGAGTGCGAAGTGGAGTACGACGGTGCCAAGGGTCAAGCGTGTCGCGGTTCTCGGGGCCCTCGGGGTCACCGTCCTCGTCGGAACGGTCGGGTGCACGGCCGAGGCCAACTCGAATCCCACGGGAACGCCCACCCCGGCCGTGTCCCGGTCGGGCGCCGCGCGCGCCAACATCGAGGTCCAGCTCCAGCCCGACAGGCTGAGGGCCGGGCAGCGGGTCTGGATCCTGGCCAACTGCCCGATTCCCCAGGGCGGCCCCCAGCACCGGGGCACCGCCTCCTCGGAGGCCTTCCTCACCGCGGTCACGCTCGACCCCATCCCGGCGACGGCCTCGCCGGCGCCCCCCGGCACCGCCACGCCGCTGCCCCGGCCCTGGGTCCGCGGGCAGGCCACGGTCGCCGACGACACCGAGCCGGGCGAGTACGTCATCAACGTCAGGTGTGACGGGACCAACGACACCGGCACGGCCAACCTGCGCGTCCTGGTGGACAGCACGCCCACCGCGCGGCCGACGACCACGCGCACGCCCATCAGCACCAGGGGACCGGGCACCGGCGGCGGCGGCACCGCGGCCGGCGGTCCCGAGGACTCGGGCATGCCGGCCGGGATGACCGGGGTCCTGCTGGCCGCGGCCCTGGCCGGCGGCGTCGGTCTCGCGGTCGTCCGGCGGCGCCGTTCCTGACCGTCCTGATCTCCGATGGCCGAATCCTCCCGCTGGTCACGGGTCGTCGTCGCCGGGGTCGTCACCGGCGCCGTCCTGGTCGCCTTCAACAAGGGCGGGGGCGGCGCGGGCGAGGCTCCCGTCCGCGCCGCGGTCGTGCCCAGCCGCATCGACATCCCGTCGCTGGGCATCAAGGCGCCGCTGATGAAGCTCGGCGTCGTCGACGGCGACGTCGAGCTGCCGCCGTACGAGAAGCCGGACACCGCCGGCTGGGTGAAGGACAGCGCGGTCCCCGGCGACGAGGGGGCCGCGGTGATCCTCGGGCACGTCGACACCAAGACCGCCCCCGCGGTCTTCTACAAGCTCAAGACCATGCGGGAGGGACAGGTCATCAAGGTCGTGCGGAGCGACGGCAAGGTGGCCCAGTACCGGGTGGACTCCATCGAGCAGGTGGACAAGGACCGTTTCCCGGCGGACAAGGTCTACCTGGAGGACGGCCTCAGATTGATCACCTGCGGCGGCAGGTTCGACTGGGACCAGGGCGAATACGACGACAACGTGATCGTCTACGCCACCCTGGTCAAGCCCGCCGCCCGCGGGGCCTGACCGGAAAACAGGCAGGAAACCGAGAAGAAATCAGCTGTTCCTAATCTCACAGCCGTAGATCGAAGAGCAGGTCACGGCAGTGAGAGAGAACGGCATGGTAATGCTCGACAACGGGAAACGTGCCGAGCGCACGGAGTCGCCCGCCAGCCCCGACCGGAAACCCGCGATAGAGATCAGCGACCTGGTGAAGGTCTACGGCGGGCATCGTGCCGTCAACGGCCTCAGCCTCGACGTCGCTCCCGGAGAGGTCTTCGGACTGCTCGGACCCAACGGCGCGGGCAAGACCACGACGGTGGAGTGCCTCGTCGGCCTCCGCGAGCCGACGGAGGGCAGGATCGAGGTCCTCGGCCTCGACCCCCTGCGCGACCGGGCGGAGTTCGTCCGGCGGGTCAGCGTGCAGCCGCAGGAGGCGTCGCTCTTCCCCACTCTCACGGTCGAGGAGACGCTGCGCCTGTGGGCCTCCCTGCACGCCGCCCCCCGCGGCGTCGCCGACACGATCCGGCGGATCGGCCTGGAGGAGCAGGCCGGGGTCAAGGCCAAGGCGCTGTCCGGGGGCCAGCGCCGCCGGCTCCTCCTCGGGGTCGCGGTCATCGCCAATCCCCGGGTGCTCGTCCTCGACGAGCCCGCGGCCGGTCTGGACCCCCAGGCCCGCCAGCGGCTGTGGGATCTGATCAGGGCCGAGCGCGCGGACGGGACCACGGTGGTCCTCACCACGCACGACATGACGGAGGCCACCGAACTGTGCGATCGGGTGGGGATCGTCGTGGGCGGCCGGCTGGTCTGCCTGGGGACGCCCCGCGAGCTGGTCCACCGGCTCGGCGTCGCCCACGAGGTGTCCTTCGAAACCGACGCCGACCTGGCCGCGGTCGAGTCCCTGGACTGCGTGACGGCCGTCAAGACGGAGGGGCGGAGAGTGACGGTCGTCACCGACGACACCGACGAGGTCGTCCGCACGGTGGCGGGTCTCGCCGCCCGGCACATCGAGGTCCGCACCGGTCAGCTGGAGGACGTCTTCCTCAGGCTGGCCGCCGAGCACCACGAGAGCACCGCCGCCGAGCGGAACGGAGCGAGCAGATGACGACCCTCACCACCCCCTCGGCCCGCGTCCGGGAGTACGGAGCGTTCGCCGAGCTCACCAAGGCCAACGCCCGCGAGCTCATCAGGGATCCCAAGAACTTCTTCTTCGTCCTGGTCTTCCCGCTCATCTTCATGGCCCTGTTCCTCTTCATGGGCACCCTCAACCCCGCCGACGGCCCCGGCGGCTTCGATCCCATCCGGTCGGGCATCCCCGCGGTCCTGCTGATGGCCTTCATGTCCCTGGCCTTCTTCGGCACGGCGACCCCGCTGATCTCCCTCCGGCAGAAGGGAACGCTGCGCATGCTGGGGACGACGCCGCTGAACAGGACGGTCTTCATCCTGGCGCAGGCGCCGGTGCGGTTCGCCATCGCCCTCGGTCAGCTGGCCGCGCTCTCGGCGGCGGCCCTGGCGACCGGCTTCCTGGAGCCCTCCGCGATCGGCAGGCTCCTGATCAGCTGCGCCCTCGGCCTGGCCATGCTCTTCGCGCTCGGCTACATGGTCGCGGCCAGGATGCGCAACCCCGAGCTCGCCAACGGCGTGCTGGCGCTGATCATGCCGGTGCTGCTGATGTTCTCGGGGGTCTTCCTGCCGCTGGAGATCCTCCCCGAGGGGGTCCGCGCCGTCGCGGAACGCCTGCCCACCTCCTACTTCGCCGACGCGCTCCGCCAGGACCTGGTCGGGGTGCCCGGCGGATCGATCACCACCGCCTGGCTGGTGATGGCGGGAGTGGCGGCCGTCGCCGCCACGGTGGCCGTCACCCTCTTCAGCTGGACGGACGGTGAGAAGCGATGACCGCCGAGACCACGGACTCCCTCGGCCGGCTGGCCGACCTCGACCGCCTGGTGGGTTCCTACAGCCTGGTCAGCCGCGTGCAGCAGCTGCCCAACCACCCCGGAGAGCCGCGCTTCCCCATCTTCACCGCCGCGATGGGGGACCTGACCGCCGTCGCGGCGAACATCGCCGAGTCCGCGGCCGGAGCCGACATCCGCGGCAGCATGGACGGGGCCGGCGGCGCCCTCGGCGCCGAGCGGGCCGGCCGGCTCTGCGTCGCCGAGGCGCTGGAACGCTACTCCAGCTGCGTCTTCGACGAGTCGGCCCTGATGTGGGCCACCGCGGAGGAGCTGGGCGAGGAGGCCCTCGACCTGGCCACGGTCCCGCGCTGCGCGCCCCGGGAGCTGGCCCACCCCAAGAGCCTGGTCACCGCCCCCGACCCGGCGGGACCGATGCGCTGGGCCCGCGGCTGGTCGCTCACCGGGAACCGGCCGGTCTGGGTGCCGGCGGTGATGGTCTGGATGCACATCAGGGCCAAGTCGGCCGCCGAGCGGCTGACGATGCCGATCTCGACCGGGTGCGCCGCCCACTCCGACATCGCCGCGGCGCTCGTCGGGGCGATCTGCGAGGTGGTGGAGCGCGACTCGATCGCCCTGACCTGGCTGCAGCGCATCCCCTGGCCGCGCATCGAGCTGGACGAGATCCCCGAGCGGCTCGCGCCGTACGCGGAGCGGTACGGCGCCAGCCACGTGCGCACCCGCTTCTACGACGCGACCACCGACCTGGGCATCCCGACGATCTACTCCATCGACCTGACGCCGGACAACGAGGTCCTGGGCCAGCTGGTGATGTGCAACACGGCGCTGGACCCGGTCACCTCCGTCGGGAAGATCATGCGGGAGTCGGCGTCGTCCAGGATCGCCATGCAGGTTCCCCGCCCCCGGCCGGAGGACCCCGACGAGTTCCTCAACGTCTTCCACGGAGCCTCCTACATGGGGGCGCCGGAGCGGATCGGCGACTTCGGCTTCCTGACGGAGGGCCGGGAGCGGCGGACCCTGTCGAGCATGCCGGACCTGTCCACCGGAACCCCCGCGGGGGACCTGCGCCTCCTGGTGGACCGGCTCAAGTCCGCCGGGTGCGACGTGATAGCCGTCGAGATGACCACGGACGAGGCCCGGGACGTCGGTTTCCGGGTGGTCCGCGTGATCATCCCCCAGCTCATGCCGCTCTCGTTCATCCACACGGCCCGCTACACGGCCCACCCCCGCCTCTACGAGGCGCCGGCCCGCCTCGGCTATCCGGTGCACGCCGAGGCCGACCTCAACCCGCTTCCCCAGCCCTTCGCCTGAGAGGAGGACGAACACCATGCACGAGCTTCACCTGATCACTCTGGGGGCCTTCGGGGCCGCCGTGGCCGAGCGGGTGCGCGAGCGTCTCGACTCGGTGGCCGTCACCCCGGCCGACGAGCACGGCTACCTCGACTCCTCGCTGTGGCCCAACGCCCGCGTCCGCGCCCTGGCCGCCTTCCGGCCCGCGCCGAGGCTGGAGGAGACCCTCGACGGAGCCTCCTGCGCCTACCGGACCCCGTGGTTCCCGGTCGTCGTGGAGCACCCCCGCCTCAGGGTCGGGCCCGTCGTCGCCCCCGGCCACGGCGCCTGCGCCCGCTGCTTCCAGGCCCGGCGCCGGCAGCACGACCCGGGCCAGCGGCTGACCGGGACGCTGGCCGACGCCTACACCGCCGACCCCGCCCTCGGGCCCGGCGGGTACCTGCCCCACCACGTCGAGCTGGCCGCCCTGCTCACCGTGCAGCTCGTGAAGTCGGTCTGCGACGACGGCGGCGCCGCCGAAGCGGGCCACGTCCGCCAGTTCCACCTGCTGGACGGCACCCTGGGCCGGTCCACGGTCGTCGGCGTGCACGGTTGCCGCCGCTGCCGCACCACGCCCGACCAGCGGGAGTCGACGTGGCGGGACCTGGCGGACGAACTGCCCGAGCTGCTCGCCCCGACCCACGGATAGGACGACCGATGGCCAAACCGAGCCTGATCCCCGCCGAGGCGATGAGCCACGCGGTGGCCTTCGACCCGCAGTTCCGGATGCCCCGCCGTCCGCGCCTCGTGCCCGGCCTGGTGACCCTGCCCCTGCCCGACGGGCTGCTCGTCGAGGGCACCCCCACCCGGCAGGCGCTGCGCGGCGCCGCGGCCCGGACCCTGATCCCCCGGCTCCTGCCCGAGCTGGACGGGCGCAGGGACATCGACGGACTCGCCGCCGACCTGGATCTGCCGCCGGCGCACCTGCACCAGGCCGTCTCCCTGCTCTACACCTGCGGCATGCTGGAGGACGCCGCGGGCCCGGCGATGCCGGAGGGCACGCCCGAGCCGAGCGCGGTCTTCCTGAGCCGGTCCATCGACTCCAGCCGGGTCAACGTCTCCGGGGGAGAGGCGGCCCGCAGGCTCGCCGCCGCACGGGTCGCCCTCGCCGTCGCCGACACCCGGCTCGCGGCGGCCGTACGGCGGGCGCTCCTGGACGGCGGGATCGGCGCCGTGACGTCCTGGGACGGCGCGGGCGCGGAAGCGGACCTGCTGATCCTGGCGGGGGGCCTGCCCGCCGATCCGGGAGTGCCGGTCCTGCCCCTGCGGCTGGAGGGCGGCGTCGCCTGGCTGGGGCCGTACGTCGACACCTCCTTCACCGCCTGCGTGGAGTGCGTCGCCGCGCAGCGGGACGCCGGGGAGGCGCTCGAGGTCCCCGAGCCGTCGGAGCCGGATCCGGACCTGGCGGCGGACCTGACCGCGGCGCTGGTCACGGCGGAGGCGGTCGCGCTCCTGTCCAGGGTGGGCTCCACGCACACGCTGCACGGCCTGGTCAGGACCGACCTGGTCGGCTGGCACCAGCGCTCCTACCCGGTGGCGGGGCTGCCCGGCTGCCCGAACTGCGGCGACGGGGGCGCCGCGGAACCCGAGGCGCCCGCGGCGCTCGCCTACGAGGAGTCGGTCGCCTTCCCGCCCCGCAGCCTGACCAACCCCCGCGACCACCAGGTGCACTACCGGCCGGGGAACATCGCGCTCCAGATCGAGTGCAAGCGCTGGCCGTCTGCGCGCCATGTCCCGCTGCCCGACGCCCCGGACCGGGAGGGCTCCGGCCCCGTCCCGGCGAGCACGCGGATCGCCGCGGGCCGGCGCCTGGACGTGACCGCCCTGGGCGCGCTGCTGCGGCGGGCGGGAGGGCTGCGCGACGACGGGGCGGGCGGCTCGCACAAGGTCCAGCGCTGGGCCCCGACCGGGGGCAACCTCGGCTCGGCGCAGCTCCACGTGATCGCCCGCGACGTCGACGGCCTCGATCCCGCGGTGTACGGCTACCGCGTCGACACCCACCGGCTGGCCGACCTGACCTGGGCCGACCCGTACGAGCCGATCGCCGGGCTGGTCGAGGCCGAGGCGACCATCGTGGTCACCGGAGCTCTGAACCGGGTGGCGTCCAAGTACTCCACCTTCGCCTGGCGGGTCGTGCACCTCGACGCCGGCGTCGCCCTCGCCCAGCTCCGCCTGGTGGCGGCCGAGCGGGGGATCGCCACCCGCGTGGTGCCGCGCTGGGACGACGCCGCGCTCGCCGCGCTGCTCTCCATCGACCTCGACACCGAACCGATCACCGCGGTCCTCGCGGTCAACCCGACGACGGAGGAGGCACGGTGACCGTCCTGCGCGACCACATCGGAATCTTCACCCGGCTGCGCGACGAGACCCGGCTGACGGCCGAGGACGTGCTGAGGGGACCGTCCCCCCGGACGGACCGGGCCCGGCCGGTGGGCCCGCGCGGCGCCGGGACGGACCTCGCCCCGGTGCGCCCGGTGGCGGCCCCGCCCGCGGACCGGCCGCTGGAGGACATCCTCGCCGACCGGGTCTCGATCCGCGACTACGCCGACAGGGCGGTCCCCGTCGAGGTGATCGCGGCGAGCCTCGCCGCGGCGTTCCGGATGGACCGGGAGGGCTGGCCCGACGACTGCGCGGCGGGCCACGAGCTCGGCGTGCTCGTCGCCGCCCGCACCGTCGCCGGTCTCGGACAGGCCGTCTACCGGGCCGACGAGGACGGGGCCCGGCTGGTGCCGCTCGCCGGCCTGGCGGCGGACGGGCGGGCGGCGGAGGAGATGGTCCTGCAGATCGAGTACGCCGCCAGCCCCGTCATCCTGGCCGTCACCGGGTCGTTGTCCACCGCGCTGGCCCGGCACGGCGCCCACGGCCACCGGTCGCTGATGGCGAGGGCGTCCGGGCTCGCGTACGCGGCCCTGATCCACGCGAGCGCGTACGGGCTGGTGGGAAGCGTCTTCGCGGGCTTCCTGCAGTCGGGCCTGCGCCCGCTGGTGGACCTGGACGGTTACCGGCAGCGGCAGCTGTTCGCCGTCTCCCTCGGCTACCCGCGCCCCTGAGACTTCCGTGCGGCGCCCGCCGTACGGGAAACCGAGAAACACCACGAGAAAGGAGCGGCCACATGGCCCACCACCCCGAAGAGTCGGTCGACCTCTACGCGGAGGACCTGGCCGAGCTGCAGGCGGAGGACCTCCCCGGCGACACCGCCCTGGCCTCCCTCAGCACCGCCTCCTCGACCAGCTCCGCCTCCTGCCCGGTCAGCTCGGCCAGCTCGGCGACCACCGCCAGCAGCTACGGGTGACGGATCCCGCTGACCGTGTGAACCGCTGAGGAGGTGACGGAAATGGACATGGACCTGTTCGCCGAGGAGATCGGCGACGACGAGCTCTATCTGTACCAGCTCAACGAGACGACGCTGCTGGGCTCCCTGAGCACGGCGAGCACGGCCTGAACACCCTGTTCTGCCATGTCCGTCCGACAACTCCCCGGCAGATCAGGAAACCCCCAGAGAAAGGACCCGGCATGACCGACAAGAACATCGACCTCTACGCGGAAGAGCCCGCCGACCTCCAGGCGGAGATGCTCAACGAGGCTCACCAGCTCGGCGCGGTCGGCGCGCTCAGCAGCGTGGGCACCGCCGGCTCCGCATCCTGCCCCGTATCCAGCGCGTCGAGCGTCTCCTCGCTCGGCTGAAGCAGAAAGGCAACGACATGGCTGACGACAAGGACATCGACCTCTACGCCGAGGAGCCGGCGGAGCTCTCCGTGGAGGAGCTCGCCGACACCAACCTGCTGGGCACCTGGAGCAGCGCCGGCTGCGCCGGCTCCGCCTCCTGCCCGGCGTCCACCACCTCCAGCGCCTCCAGCGCCTCGTCCTTCGGCTGAACCGGACAGGAGCAGCAGATGACCGACCAGAACCCGGACGCCGAGCGCATCGACCTGGCGGCCGAGGAGGTGGGCGCCGAGGAGCTCGGCGAGGTCACCTCGGCCGGTTTCACCACCGCCAACACCGCCTTCACCGGCGGCACCGCCAGCTGCCCGACATCCTCGGCCAGCACGGCGTCGACCTTCTCCACCAGCGGCAACTGACCGGGCTCCGCCGGATGCCCCGGGAACGAAGGCAGCGCTCCCGCGGCGTCCGGCTCCCGCAGGACTCCTGAAGCACCCCGTAACACCCCGAAGAACTTCCCTAGACGAAAGGCACGGAAGATGACCGACCAGAACCCGAACGCCGACCGCATCGACCTGGCCGCCGAGGAAGTCGGCGCCGAGGAGCTCGGCGAGGTCACCTCGGCCGGCTTCACCACGGCCAACACCGCCTTCACCGGCGGCAGCGCCTCCTGCCCGGCCTCCTCGGCCAGCACGGCGTCGTCCTTCTCCAGCACCGGCAACTGACCGGACCCGAGGAACACGTAGTGCCGGGACCTTGTCGCAGGTCCCGGCACTGTCGGCGCAGGCGGCCGGCTCCGACTCCGAACACGCCGAGCGTGAAGGCAGCACGCTCGGCGCGAAGACCAGAAAGGCGCACTATGCGATCCGCCACCCAGCATAACTCCGCCGGAACCGCAGCGCATGGCACGGTCGCTGCGGACACCGACTGGATGCGCACCATCCCCCTCCAACTCAAGCCCGACGTCGAGGTCATCACCGGCATCGACGACCGGCCGCTGCTGTTCAACCCGGACAGCGGGCGCTACGTCGCCCTCACCCCCGCGGGAGCGCGCATGCTCGGCCTGCTCGACGGGAGCAGGACGGGCGCCGCCATCGCCGACCGGCTCGCCGGCGGCCGCGAGGACCTGCGCGAGCGCATCGACGTCTTCCTCGGCGACCTCCGCCAGGCGGGCGTGCTCACCGTCGAGCCGAAGGAGCCGGACCGCAAGTCCAGGATCCTGCGCTTCTCACTGCGCGAGCACATGCCCAGGCTCAAGCTGACCGGCCGGATCGAGCACATCATGGAGCCGGTCGCCGCGCTGCTGCGCCGGATCCCCCCGCGGCTGCTGACCGGCGCCGTGCTGGCGCTGGTGCTGGCCGGTCTCGTGATCGGGGGGTACGCGCTGACCCACCCCGAAGGCCGCGCCTACCCGGCGCTGTGGTGGGTGGCGCTGCCGATCCTGATCGTCCAGGTCATCTTCCACGAGGCCGCGCACGCGCTGGCCTGCCAGTACCTGCGGGCCCCGATCCGGGAGGCCGGGGTGGGGCTCATGCTCTACTTCATGCCGGTCGCCTACGTCGACCGGACCGACGCCTACCGGATCAGGAGCAGGGCGGGCCGGGTGATGATCGCGCTCGCCGGGCCCTTCAGCGACCAGATCTGGTTCGGCGTCACGGGAGTGATCGCCCTCACGGTCCCCGGGACGGTCGGCGACATCGCCTACGTCCTGCTCGTCTTCCAGGCGCTGCTCACCGTCGTCAACCTCAACCCGCTGCTGCCCTCGGACGGCTACCACGCCGCCGCGGCGGCCGTGCGGGCGGTCAACCTGCGGGGCCGGGCGTTCGCCTACCTGTCGCACGTGGTGCTGCGCAGCCCGCTGCCCTCCAGCATGCACGGCCTGGGAGCCTGGAAGCGGGCGGGCTACCTGACCTTCGGAGCCCTCTGCCTGCTGTACGCGGTCGGCCTCGCGGTCCTCGTCGTCAACAACCTGTGGTCCATGGTCGGGGGGCTGTTCCGATGACCATGACCCTCCCCCGCCCCGCGGCCTCGGACGCGGAGGTCTCCGGCCCGCGGGTGGACCGCGTGTGCGGGCTCCCGGTCGAGGTGATCGACCTCGGCCTGACGGAGACGGGCCTGCTGCTCGATGAGATCGCCGGGCACGACGCGTTCCTCGCCGAGGTGGCCGACCAGGTCAGCGACATCCTCTACGGGCTGGTCCCGCTGCTCGACCACGACCCGGGGCTGCGTCGTACCGTCCTGAAGATCAGGCGGGCCACCCGCAGCGACAAGCCCCTGAACATCGAGGAGGCGGGGCTGGAGCGGATCGCCGAGGCCCTGCCCGCCGACGGGGCGGGAGTGTTCCGCCGGTGGGCGGCGGCCGCGCTGGCCCGGGCCCGGCTGCTCGAACGCCTCCCCGGCGTCTACGAGCGGGAGACGGCCGAGGCCGGGCGGCGCCTGCGGGCCCTGCTCGCGGCGCCCGCGCTCTCGACCGGGATCGCCCACGCCAGCGCCGACCTGATCAAGCACGTCGACGTCGACGCCTTCCACCCCGGGAGCAAGACCTCCCGCTCGGTGTTCTCCTACGCGGTCCGGGCGGCCCGCAAGACCAGCCCCTTCTCGACCTTCACCGGCATCTCCCTGTACGGCAGGCGCAGCGGCGGGCGGAGCAACACCGCCCTCTCCCAGACCCACGTCTTCGCCTGGCTGCAGGCGCTGGTCAGGGACGAGCGGCTGGTCACCGCCTTCGACCTCGAACCGATCGAGGCGGCGCGCACGATCGACGGCGAGCCGAGGGCGCTGGTGTCGGCCTACCGGATCGGGGACGCCTTCGCGTGGCGCACCGACGAGATGACCGACGTCTCCGTGTACCGGGACATCATGCGGTCGCTGGCGGGGATAGGCCGGGCCGGAGCGGCCGAGTACATGATCCGGCTGGGCGGAGCCGACCCCTTCGCGGCGCTGCAGCGGCTGCTGGACGCCGGGATGCTGCGGGTGGTGGCCCCGTGGCGGCGCGGGGACCCCGCCCCGCTGCTCGCCGTGGCCGACAGCGTGCGGCGGGTCGGCACCGAGTACGCCGCGGCCATGGCGGACCTGCTGCGGGGACTGCACGCCGACGCGGTGGCGCTGGCCGCCGAGGACGGCCCGCGGCGGGTGACGACCCTGGAGGCGATGGCCGAGCGGGCGCGGACGGAGCTGAAGAGGCTGGGCGTCTCCGCGGACCGCACCGGCTTCGCCGTCTACGACGACGCCGAGGCGATCGTGGACGTTCCGTCCCTCGGCGATTCCGTCGAGGCCGACCTGCGGGAGCTGGCCGCGCGCATGCGACCGATGATCTTCCGCAGCCACATGTACGACATGCTGGTCGACATCTTCGTGGAGCGGTACGGCGCCGGCGGGCGCTGCCCGGACGCCCTGCGCTTCTGCATGGAGGTCTCCGGCAGTCCCGATCTCACCCGGAGGCTCTACGCGGCCATCCGCGCCGACGCGCAGACCCGGGGCCGCGCCACCGAGCGGGCCTGGCTGCCGGTCGGGCCGAGTTCGGCGCCGCCCACCGTGGCGGTCGCCTACCAGGTCGTGGCGGAGTCCGAGCAGGCGCTGCGCCGCGGTGACCACCGGCTGGTGGTCAACCAGCTCAATCCCGGCTCCGGCGGCCTGGTGGCGCGCTTCCGCGGCGTGCTCGACGGCCCCGACGGGCTGGCCGACCGGCTGCGCGCCTGGACGGGCGGGAACTTCCCGGAGGCGCAGCCGCGCGAGCTGGTGATCTCCGCTGACGTCAACGGCCTGCAGTACGCCTGCTGCGGCGCGATCCCCGCGCTCACCTGGCCGAGCGAGCTGCCGCTGGCCGACGGCGGCGACGCGATCGCGGTCAGCGAGCTCTCCGTCGTCCACGACGCCGCGACGGGCACGCTCACTTTGCTGGACCCCCACGGACGCCCGGTGGCCCCGGTCTACCTGGGCGTCGTGCCGCAGCACCTGGTGCTGGGCCCGGCCCGGTACCTGATGGTGATCGGCGACCCGTGGATCCAGGGCAGCGGCCTGTCCTGCGCGCGCAGCCCCTCCGAGCGGATCACCGAACCCGCCGGCGAGGTGGAGACGGTCCCCCGCCAGGGCTTCGGCCGGGTCGTGACCAGGAGGGCGACCTGGCGGGTCCGCCCCGCCGACTTCCCCCGGCCGGAGCGCGGGGAGTCCGCGGCCGGCTACTTCCACCGCGCCGACCGGTGGCGGCGTCGGCTCGGCGTCCCGGAGGAGGTCTTCGTCTCGCTGGAGACCCCCGGCATCTCGCTGGAGCACGGCAAGCGCAAGCCCGTGCTCCTGGACTTCCGCAGCCCCCACTCGCTGCACGCCGTCGCTAGCCTGGCCGTCGACGGCGTGGTGGCGATGGCGCTGGCCGAGCCCCTGCCGGGACGGCACGGCTACTGGCTGCCCGGCCCGGACGGGCGTCACCACGCGGTGGAGCACGTGTCCTACCTGCGCTGGGACCGCCCGCGCCCCGGCGGGGGGTGAGCCGATGCTCGACACGCCTGAGTGGTGGTTCGTCCGGCTCTACACGGGCGGCTTCGCCGCCAGCGACCTGCTGGTCACCGAGGTGCTGCCGCCTCTGGTCGCCGAGGCGCGGGCGCACGGCGCGTTCCGCTGGTTCTTCATCCGCTACACCGACCCCTCCGGGCCTCACCTGCGGGTGCGGGTCTTCGGGCCGAGGGAGACCGTCGACCGGATGCACCGGTCGCTGGCCCGGATCCAGCGCCACGCCGACGCCATGGTGGCCGCGGTGGACGACGACGCGGCCTGGCTGGCGTCGATCCCGATGGGCCGCATGCTCGGCGACTCGGGCACCGGTCTCGCCTCGGGACTCTACGAGCCCGAGTACGGCAAGTACGGCGGGCCGCAGGGGGTCGAGCTGGCCGAGCGGGTCTTCGAGTTCTCCAGCGACCTGGCCATCTGGGCGACGACCCGGTTCGGCAAGATCCCCGAGCGGGCCGCGTTCGCGGTCCTCCTGCTCCGGGAGGCCGTCCGGGCGCTGATCGACGGCCGCCCGGGCGACCTCAGCGCCGAACCGGTGATGCCCCCGGGCGACCGGCGCAGGCGGGCGGTGAGCTGGGAGCGCTACTGGGACCGGCATCTGGCCTGGTGGACGGCCGATCTGGCGCGGCACGCCCCCGAGCTCCAGGCGGAACTGCGGCGCAGCGCCGAGGAGGATCCGCACGGCCTGCGCTCCATCACGGACTCGCTGTTCGCCGACAGCACGGTGGATCCGTGGCTGCGCCGGTGGGGCGAGGTCATCGACGACTCGCTCGTACGGGCCCAGCGGATGCGCGTCGGGCTCACTCCGCAACACCTGGTCTTCCACCAGTCGCACATGATGATGAACCGCCTGGGCTTCCTGCCCAGGGAGGAGGCCCTGCTGGGGATCGTCGCGGCCGACCGGGAGACGAAGGCGCTCATCGGATGACGAATCGCATGACGAATCACACGACAAGGGAGAGACCAATGACCAGATCGGTGCAGGAAAGTCCGGTGGCGGCCCGCGGCTGGCTGCTCCTCGCGGCCGCCGGCGCGCTCGTGCTCGGCGGCGGGCTCACCGTCGTCGAGGACATCATGTGGATCTGGGGCGTCGGCCTGGCGCTGCTGATCGCGGGCTCGGTCCAGGCGGTGCTGGCCGTGCGGAAGGCGGGAGGCAGGGTCGAGGTCCCGGCGAAGTACGCCGGCGCGCTGGCCGTGGCGTTCGCGGCCGCGATGTTCGGCGTCGTCCGGCTCGTCGCGGCCGGCCAGACCTGGGCGTGGGCGGCGCTGGGGGGCGTCGTGGCGCTCGTCCTCGTGATCGCGGCCCTGCGGCGGGGGCGGCGCTGACCGTAGGGAAAGCCCGGAAAGATATGAGGAAGGCTCCCGTCTCCGGCGGGAGCCTCCACGATTTTCCGGCAGGATAGCGCGTGAAAATAGCGGAGAAATCGCTCTTTCCTACAGTGTCTCTCGCCCACCACGGAACGGGAAAAGAGGAGACACCGTGCTTCGTAAGATTCAGGTGCTGTTCGCCGCCATGGCCTGCGGAGCTTTCTTCGGCGCCACCGGGATCGACTCGTCCGTCGCGGACGTCTCCGCGGCCTGCCGGCCGGGGATCCCGACGTGCGGGCACATGCCGTCCAACTTCCCGATGCCCCACCCGCCGGGCGGCGGCCGCGCCGAGAACGACAAGTGGATCTGACCGCGGTTCCCACCCGACCGACCGAAGCCCCGGACCCCCGGGGCTTTCTGCTTTCCCGGCCCGCTCAGAGGTCGTCGAGAGCGGCCAGCGCGCGCTTCTCCCACAGCGGGGCGGTGCCGTTCCCGACGGTCAGGGCCTCCTCGAACAGCTTCCTCGCCGCCTCGGGATCGCCGCCCGCGGCCAGGGCGCGGCCCAGCGAGTAGCACACTCTGACGCACACGACCGACTCCCCCGTGTCCATGGCGAGCCGGCGGGCGTGCGCGAGGGTCTTGCGGGCGTCGTCGAAGAGCCCGCGCGAGATCTGCGTCTCGCCCAGCCCGCACAGGATGTACGCCTCGCCGAGGATGTCGCGCAGCTGGCGCGCCGGTTCCAGGGCGGCGGTGAACCGCTCCGCGGCCTGGACGGGCTCGTCGCGGCGCAGGTGCAGCTCGCCGAGGCGCCACAGGGCCTGCGCC
The DNA here is from genome assembly GCF_016863135.1 of Planobispora longispora. Lineage (GTDB taxonomy): Bacteria > Actinomycetota > Actinomycetes > Streptosporangiales > Streptosporangiaceae > Planobispora > Planobispora longispora. Next base: position 51,234 of record NZ_BOOH01000019.1, on the reverse strand, counting down.
TGGCCGCGCTGGTGGCCGATCTCCCGGCAGATGTCCAGCGCCTCCCGGAGCCGGGCGTCGGCGGTCCCGAAGTCCTCGCAGGCGACCGCGATCTGCGCCATGCAGCCCAGCACGTGGGCCTCGGTGGAACGGTCTCTGGCCCGGCGCAGCCCGGGCAGCGCGGCCTCGTAGCGCGGGAGCGCCGCCCCGTACCGGCCCGCGAAGTGGTCGACGAGACCGAGGTTGCGCAGGGCCAGCGCGTGCCCGTAGGAGTGCTCGAGCTCGTCGAAGAGCGCGAGCGCCCGGTTGAGGGGATCGGACGACTCGCGCCGGTACGGCTCCAGCCCGCCCAGGCCGTACAGCATGACCGCCTCGCCCAGCCGGTTGCCCGCACGGCGGACCGTGTCGAGGGCCGACTCGTGCACGGCGCGCCATTCGTCGTGGTAGTTGCGGGTCTCCTGCAGGACGATCCCGGCGTGGGCCAGCTCCCAGGCGAGCTCGTCGAGCCCGTCCCGGGCGGCCTGGGCCACCCCCGCCGTCAACGTGCGCCGCTCGCTCTCCAGCCAGTCCAAGGGGACGGCGAGCAGGTCGTCGACCGGTATGCCCCGGGGCGACCACGCCTGCGTCGTGCCGCGGACGATGGCGAAGTCGCCGCCCCGCTCCCTGCGGTTCGCCTCGTGGGCGAGAGTGAGCAGGCACCGGAGAACCTGGGCCACCGTGTCCCTGCGACTCTCCTGCGGCTCCTCCTCCACGACCCGCTCCCTGGCGTAGAGCCGGACCAGGTCGTGCATGCGGTGCCGGAGCTGGCCGGCCGGGTCGCGGCCCACGGTGTGGACGAGCTGGGCGTCGAGGAGGCTCTCCAGATGGTCCTGGGCCTCGGCGAGGCCGGTGTCCAGCAGCGCCGCGGGGACCCAGTCGGCGAAGTCCGGGGCGTCGAGCAGCCCCAGCAGCCGGAACAGCTTCGCCGCCGGCCGGGGCAGCTCCCGGTAACTGAGCGAGAAGTTGGCCCGCAGCCCGACCTCGCCGTGGCTGAACTCGGCGAGCCTGCGCTGCTCGTCGTCGAGCCGGGCGGCCAGGGTCGCCGGCGTCCAGTGCGGCCGGGCCAGGAGGCGGGCCCCGGCGATGCGCAGGGCCAGCGGCAGCCCGTCGCAGAGCTCGGCGATCCTGGCCGTCGCCGCGCGGTCGTCGTCCATCCGCTCCGCGCCCACGATGGTGTCCAGGAGCGCCGCGGACTCCTCCTCGGTCAGGGTGGGCAGCCGCAGCGGGCGGGCGCCCTGCCGTACGACCAGGTCGGTCAGCTGGTCCCGGGTGGTGACGACGACGGCGCAGCCGGGCGCGCCCGGCAGCAGCGGGCGCACCTGCGCGGAGGTGCGGGCGTTGTCGAGCAGGAACAGCACCCGCCGGTTGGCCAGGAGACTGCGCAGCAGCGCCTCGCGGTCGTTCAGCGTCGCAGGGACCCGCTCACCGGGGACGCCGAGCGCCCGCAGGAACCGGTCGAGGGCGTCCTCCGGCGTGAGCGGGCTGGCCTGCTCGGTGTAGCCGTGCAGGTCGATGAAGAGCTGCCCGTCGGGGAAGTGCTCGGCCACCCGGTGGGCCCAGCGTATGGCCAGGCCCGTCTTCCCGACCCCGCCCATGCTGGTCACCACGATGCAGGTCGGCACCCCGGCGGCCCGGCACTCGGCGAAGATCCGGTCCATCGTGGCCAGCTCCCGCTCGCGGGCGACGAACCCGGCGATGTTCGACGGGAGCTGGGCGATGGCCAGGGGAGGGTTCGGGCGGGGCGGCGGGGGAGCGGGCGCGGCCGGCTCGCCCTGGAGGATCGCGTCGTGGGCCGCCCGGAGCTCGGGCCCGGGGTCGACGCCCAGCTCCTCGGCGAGGATCGCGCGGCCCTCGCGGTAGACCTCCAGGGCCTCAGCCTGGCGGCCCGCGCCGTACAGGGCCCGCATGAGCGCGGCGCGGAGCGTCTCCCGGAAGGGATGGTGACCGACGAGCGCGGTGAGCTCGGTGATCACCTCCGAGCCGAGGCCCTGGGCCAGCTTCAGGTCGATGTACTCCTCGGTGACGGTGAGGCGCCACTCCTCCAGCTTCGAGGCCTCGGCGGCCATCGTCTCGCTGGCGAGCCCGCTCAGCGTCTCCCCGCGCCACAGGTCCAGGGCGGCGCGCAGGTGCTCGGCGGCGGTTCCGGCGTCATCCTGCTTCCTGGCCAGCTGCCCCGCCCTGACGAGGTCCTCCGCCAGGCCCAGGTCGACCGTCACCGCGTCGGACCGCAGCTGGTAGCCCGGCGGGACGGCCGCGATGAGCTCCTCGTCGGCGCCCTGCAGGGCGCGGCGCAGCTGCGTCACGCAGATCGCTATCTGGTTGCGCGCGGAGGCCGGCGGACTCTCCCCCCACACGGCGTCGATGATCACGTCGAGGGGGACCACGCGGCCCGCGTTCAGGGCGAGGAGGGCCAGGACGATGCGCTGGCGACGGCCGGGTATTGCCACGGATGCGCCGTTCACGTCGGCCTCGACCGGCCCCAGAACTCGCACCTCGCGACAGGCTCCCACCCGGCCTCCCTGGTTGTGATCGACCGCTGAACGAGGTTTATACATGTATGTCTAGATATTTGGCAATCGTTGAGGTATATCGGTCATTGACATGGAAATCCACTATTTGTATGGGGATGGGTTAGTAAACGCTTCAAGCTTTTCTAGAACTCTGTTCAGGTTTCTCTGAACGGCGGAGGCGGACGCCCCTCTCCGCCCCGGCCTCCGCCTTTTGCGGCAGCCGGCGGCGCCGGTGGGTCTAGGCTTGGCACCGTGCTGGTCCTGGCCTTCGACACCGCAACCCCCGCCGTCACCGCAGCGTTGCACGACGGTGAGAGGGTCCTCGCCGAGTCCACCACGGTGGACGCGCGCCGTCACGGCGAACTGCTCGCGCCCACCGTCCAGCGTGTCCTGGCGGAGGCGGGGACGGCGCTCGCCGACGTCACCGCCATCGCGGTGGGATGCGGCCCCGGCCCCTACACCGGGCTCCGGGTCGGCCTGATGACCGCCCAGGCGCTGGCGACCTCCCTGGGCGTCCCGGCGTACGGCGTGTGCACGCTCGACGCCGTCGCCTACGGCAGCGGGCTGGACGAGCCGTTCCTGGTCGCCACCGACGCGCGGCGCAAGGAAGTCTTCTGGGGCCGCTACGCCGACGCCTCCACCCGGCTGTCCGGGCCCGCGGTGGACAAGCCGCAGGACCTCCCGCCCGACCTCCCGGTCGTCGGCGCGGGCGCGCGCATGTACGCCGAGGTGATCGGCGCCTCCCGGCTGCGGGACGCGCCGGAGTTCCCGCACGCCGGCGCGCTGGCCGCGCTGGCCGTCGAGCAGCTGGGCCGGGCGGACGCCGCGGAGATCAAGGAGCTCGCGGAGCTCGCGGAGCCGGGAGAGCGCGCGGAGGGCGGCACGCACCCCGTGCTGGGCCTGCCCCGCCCGATCTACCTGCGCCGTCCCGACGCCCAGGTGCCCTCGCCCCCCAAGAAGGTCTCGCAGTGAGCTCACCCCCGGGCACGCGCGCGGTCCTGCGCCAGATGACCGCGGCCGACCTGCCCAGGGTCATGGTGATCGAGCGGGAGACCTTCCCCGACGACGCGTGGAGCGAGGGCATGCTCCGCGGCGAGCTGGACGACCAGCCCCGGACCCGCCACTACATCGTCGCCCTGGTCGAGGGGGAGATCGTGGGATACGCCGGGCTCGCGGCGGCGGGGGAGCAGGCCGACGTGCAGACCATCGCCGTCGTGGCCGGGCAGCGGCGCTCCGGGGTCGGCGCGGCCATGCTGACCGAGCTGCTGGCGGAGGCCGTACGGCGCGAGGCCCGGGAGGTCTTCCTGGAGGTGCGCGCCGACAACCCGCCCGCCCAGGCGATGTACGACAGGTTCGGCTTCGAGGCCATCGGCGTGCGGCGGCGCTACTACAAGGGCGGCATCGACGCCATCATCATGAAGAAGGATCTCCATGCGTGACGAACCCCTGGTCCTGGGGATCGAGACCTCCTGCGACGAGACCGGCGTGGGCATCGTCCGGGGTCACACCCTGCTGGCCAACACCATCGCCTCCAGCGTCGAGGAGCACGCCCGCTTCGGCGGGGTCGTCCCTGAGGTCGCCTCCCGGGCGCACCTGGAGGCGATGACCCCGACCGTCGAGCGCGCCCTGGAGCAGGCGGGCCTGCGCCTGTCCGACATCGACGCGATCGCCGTGACGGCCGGCCCCGGCCTGGCCGGGGCGCTGCTGGTCGGGGTGGCCGCGGCCAAGGCGTACGCCCTGGGCCTGGGCGTGCCGCTCTACGGCGTCAACCACCTGGCCGCCCACGTGGCCGTGGACCAGCTCGAACACGGCGCCCTGCCCAAGCCGTGCATCGCCATGCTCGTCTCGGGCGGGCACTCCTCCCTGCTCCTGGTCCCGGACGTGGCGCGGGAGGTCGTCTCGCTCGGCTCCACGGTGGACGACGCGGCGGGCGAGGCGTTCGACAAGGTGGCCCGGGTCCTGGGCCTGCCCTTCCCCGGCGGGCCGCACATCGACCGGGTCGCCCGGGAGGGGTCCGGCTCCGCCGTCGCCTTCCCCCGGGGGAAGCTGGACGACGGCACGCTCGACTTCTCCTTCTCCGGGCTGAAGACGGCCGTGGCGCGGTGGGTCGAGGCGAAGGAGCGGGCCGGGGAGAGCGTCCACGTGCCCGACGTGGCGGCCTCGTTCCAGGAGGCCGTGGTCGACGTGCTGACCCGCAAGGCCTTGCAGGCATGTAAGCGCTACGGCGTCCAGGATCTGCTGATCGGCGGCGGCGTGGCCGCCAACTCGCGCCTGCGGGCCCTGGCCCAGGAGCGCTGCGACGCGGCCGGGGTGCGCCTGCGGGTGCCCCGGCCCGGCCTGTGCACCGACAACGGCGCGATGGTCGCCGCGCTCGGCTCCGATCTCGTCGCGGCCGGGGTGACCCCGTCCCTGCTGGACATCCCGGCCGACTCCTCCATGCCCATCACGACCGTCCACGTCTGAGCGCCGCCGGGAGCCCCCGCCGTCAGGCGGGGTCCCCGGCCGGGTGCAGGGCGAGGGCCGGGTAGTCGGTGTAGCCGCGGTGGTCGCCGCCGAAGGCCGTGCCGAAGTCCGGCTCGTTGAGCGGCGCGCCGAGCCGGACGCGCAGCGGCAGGTCGGGGTTGGCGAGGAAGTACTTGCCCAGCGAGACCAGGTCCGCGCCCCGGCCCAGCCACCGGTCGAGCGCCTCGTCCGGGTGCCCGGCCGACGGGTCGTTGACGATGAGCGTGTGCGGCCACAGCTCGCGGATCCGCCGGTTCAGCTCGTCCGAGGGGGACGCCAGGGCGTGCAGGTACGCCAGGTCGAGCCCGGCGAGCGCGGAGACCAGCGCCGGGTAGACCTCGTGGGCGTCGTCCTCGACGAGGTCCTGGGCGCCGGTGGCGGGGGAGATCCGGATGCCGGTCCGGGAGGCCCCGATCGCCTCGGCGACGGCCGTGGCGGTCTCCAAGGCGAACCGGATCCGGTTCTCGACCGAGCCGCCGAAACGGTCGTCGCGCAGGTTGGCGTTCTGCGACAGGAACTGGTGGATCAGGTAGCCGTTCGCGCCGTGCAGCTCGACCCCGTCGAATCCGGCGTCGACGGCCCGTCGGGCGGCGTCGGCGAAGTCCTGGACCGTCGCCTCGGCCTCAGCGGTGGACAGCTCGATCGGGACGGGGATGTCCTGCATGCCGGACGGCGTGAAGATCTGCGCCGCGGGCCGTACGGCCGAGGGCGCGACGGGCAGGCGGCCGGTGTTGTCGGGGTGGCCGATCCGGCCGGAGTGCATGATCTGGGCGAAGATCCGGCCGCCCGCCGCGTGGACGGCGTCGGTCACCTCGCGCCAGCCCGCCACCTGCTCGTCGGTGTGCAGGCCGGGCGTGTTCATGTATCCCTGGCCGGCGGGGCTCGGCTGGATCCCCTCGGTGACGATCAGACCGGCCGAGGCGCGCTGGGCGTAGTAGAGGGCGGTCAGCGAGGACGGGATCCCGTCCGCATAAGCCCGCGAGCGGGTCATGGGCGCCATGACGAGGCGGTTGGGGAGTCGAAGCTGGCCGAGGTCGAACGGGGTGAACGGCATGACTCTTCGTCCTTTCTTGGGCAGCCAACTTGGCTGACCAAGAGTGTTATATAACTTGGTCGGCCAATATGCAAGCGGTAGGCTGGGGCCCTGAGAGAGGGGCCGGACATGGCGGAGCTGACGATGTCAGAGGAGTCGAGCGGATCGAACGCGCGTGAAGAGCACTCCGGTGAGCCGCCGAACGCGTGCGGGGGGAGTTCCGACGATCTGAACTGCGTGATGGCCCAGGCGACGCGGGGCCACCGGGTGCTGCTCGCCGCCCGCCTGGCTGAGATCGATCTCTACCCGGGTCAGGACCGCGCGCTGTTCACACTCTGGGAGAACGGGCCGCAGTCGCAGAACGCGCTGGCCCGGCTCATCGGCATCGACGTGTCGACGATGACCAAGATGCTGCAGCGCCTCGAACGCAGCGGGTTCGTCAGCCGCAGCCCATGCCCGACCAACCGGCGGATCAGCATCGTGAGCACCACCCCGGCGGGTGACGCGCTCCGTCCCGAGCTCGACCGCGTCATGACGGAGGTCCAGCGGCAGCTGACCCGCGGGCTGACGCCCGAACAGGTGGAGACGCTGTCCTCGCTGCTGGCCGTGGTCCGCGACAACGTCTGCCGCGAGGCCGGGGCCTGCTTCACCTGACCGGGTACGGCGTGGGTTGCCCGGTACGGCGTGGGTTGCCCGGTACGGCGTGGGTTGCGCCGGTGCGGCGCGCACTCGGACAAGGAGTCGGCGCCGGTACGGCGAGGCGTCGTACGGAGTCATCCGGCGCCGCACTACGGTGCGCAACCCGCCCCCGGGACCCGGCTCCCGACTCCCGGCTTCCGGTTTCCGGCTTTCGGCTGTGGAGGGGCAGTGGCCGGGCTTGTGCTGGGGTGGGGGCGTCTGTGTGGGTCATGGTCGCGCTGTGCGGGCGGACATTCCAGCCGGCCGTCGGGGTTCTCTCTGGTTTCTCAGGCCTCCGGCCTGGCGGGCGCGCAGGGTCCTGGCCCTTTTTCACGCCGGCTGGAATGTCCGCCCGCGCCGCGCTCCTCGCCCGCCGCCGTAGCCGGTGCGGGCCGCATGGATGCGACTCCGTCTCGGACGACCATGGTGCTCGCCGCCGCTGAAGCGCGCACGCGGCACCGTGCAGGGTTGAGCGCCGTCGCCTGCGGCCATGCCGTCGGGAAGGAGCTCAGGGCGGGCCGCCGTAGCTGCGCCCGCTCCCGGAGCGTTTCATCCGGGCGATCACCCCCAACGCCCCACACGATGGAGGTGCCCTGCACAATCTTCGTGGTGCGACAGACACCGCCGATGCCGGCTGGTGGTGAATCACCGGCCGTACCCGCGTCGGGGACAAGGAGGGGACAGTTCATCGATCGGGTGGGAACTGGCTGCCGATGAGTTCCAGCAAAGCGGCGTGCGTCTCCCCGTCAGCCGCCACGACGAGTCCGCCCGCACCGGTGTGCAGCGGCTGACCGTGAAGGCCGGTCACCACGCACCCGGCGGCCTGGCACAATGCGATTCCGCTGGCGAAGTGCACGCTGTCCGGCAGATCTCCGTCAGTGACATATCCGGCCCGCCGACCGGCGGCGACCCACGCCACCGCCAGGGTGGTGGAGACGACGCGCGGGCGGAAGCGCTCGGAGAATCCCGGGTCGGCGAGGAGCCGGACAGCCCGGAAGTCCGGTTCGTTCGGGAACGGCGGGTCGAGATTGACGTCCACCAGTCGCGAGTCGGGTGACGGCGCAAGGCGCTCGTCCACGCCGCCGCAGCGGACGTAAGCATGAGCGCCGTCGGTCCAGAACACCTCGTCGGCGAACGGGTCGGCTGAGGCCGCCACGGTGGTATCGGAACCTACGCGCAGAGCGACGTTCACCGCGACCAGCATGTTTCGCGCGGCGTAGTTCAGCGTGCCGCACAGAGGATCGACCAGCCACATACGCTCGGCGCCGTCCCGCCCTGTGTGTCCGCTCTCCTCACCGGTCACGGCATCGTCTGGCCGGGCGGTGCGAATGACGTCGAGGATTGCCTGCTCCGCTTCGATGTCCGCAGCCGTGGCGAAATCACCTCCAGGTTTCTCGAAACGCGTCAGCGACGTCCTGTACATGGCGTGTACGACAGCAGCCCCTGCTTGCGCCGCCGTCAGCGCCAGCTCCTCATCCGTGATCAACATGTGCGCAGGATAATTCGGAAACTCTTTCAACCCGGCAGTGCCGTCCAGATGAGCGGAGATCGTCTTGCGGGGCGTTGGGGGTGATCGCCCGGATGAAACGCTCCGGGAGCGGGCGCAGCTACGGCGGCCCGCCCTGAGCTCCTTCCCGACGGCATGGCCGCAGGCGACGGCGCTCAACCCTGCACGGTGCCGCGTGCGCGCTTCAGCGGCGGCGAGCACCATGGTCGTCCGAGACGGAGTCGCATCCATGCGGCCCGCACCGGCTACGGCGGCGGGCGAGGAGCGCGGCGCGGGCGGACATTCCAGCCGGCGTGAAAAAGGGCCAGGACCCTGCGCGCCCGCCAGGCCGGAGGCCTGAGAAACCAGAGAGAACCCCGACGGCCGGCTGGAATGTCCGCCCGCACAGCGCGACCATGACCCACACAGACGCCCCCACCCCAGCACAAGCCCGGCCACTGCCCCTCCACAGCCGAAAGCCGGAAACCGGAAGCCGGGAGTCGGGAGCCGGGTCCCGGGGGCGGGTTGCGCACCGTAGTGCGGCGCCGGATGACTCCGTACGGCGCCTCGCCGTACCGGCGCCGACTCCTTGTCCGAGTGCGCGCCGTACCGGCGCAACCCACGCCGTACCGGGCAACCCGCGCCGTACCCGGTCAGTCGGTGGTGCGGCTGGGGCGCAGGAGCGCCTCGGCGAGGGCGAGCATGGTCTCCTCCAGGGCGGCCAGGCGGCGGGTCAGGTCGGTGTGGGCGGGTTCCACGACCTCGCCGAGGGCCTCGGTGAGCTGCTCGCGGTCGGGCCGGGTGCGGAGCATGTCGGCCAGCGGGGCGAGCGCGGCCTCGGCACGGGCGAGGCGCTCGTCCAGGAGGTCGAACCGGCCGGCCTGGTCGCCGGTCTGGGCGGAGATCAGCTCGCCGACGCGCTCGTGGACGTCGCCGATGGCGAGGGTCGCGGGCAGCTGGCCGATGCGCTGGTTGACGGCCTCGACGTGGTCATCGACGGCCTCGAGCTGCTCCCTGGCCTGCTCCGCGCGGCCGTCCAGCGCGGTCAGGCGGGAGTCGACGGCGTCGATCCGGCTGGTGACGCGTCCCTCGACGTCGTCCAGGCGCTCGTCCAGGGTGTCGAACCGGCCGTCGTGGCGGGTGGCCGCGTCGCCGAGGCGGGTGTCCAGGCCGCCCAGGCGGGTCTCCGCCGACTCCAGATGGGAGTCGACCGACTCCAGGCGGGTGTCGACCGAGCCGAGCCGGACGTCCAGGCCGCCCAGGCGGCTCTCGGTGTCGCTCATCCGGGTGTCGATGTCGGCGAGGATGGCGTCCGCGGTCTCGATGCGGCCGTCCACCGAGGTCAGGCGGGAGTCGACGGCGACGATGTGTCCGTCCACCCGGTCGACGCGGCTCTCGATGCCGTCCATCCGGTCGTCCATCCGGGTGATCACGTGGTCGGCCTTGTCGTTGACGCGCTCGACGGCGGACAGCAGGCGGTCGGCGACGGCGCCGACGATCTCCTGCACGCTCCCGGGCAGCGCCGTCAGGCCGTCCTCCACGCGTTCGGCGCGCTCGGCGAGCTCGGCCAGCGACCTGTCCAGACGGGTGAACCGGACGGCCGCGGCCTCCATGCTGGCCTGGAGCCGGCCGAGCTGCTCGCCCAGACCGTCCACCCGTTCGCCCAGGCCGTCCATCCGCTCACCGAGACCGCCCATCCCCTCGCCGGCGGTCTCCCCTGCCGAGCCGACGCGCTCGCCGACCGCGTCGACGCGTTCACCGACCACGTCGACGTGGTCGCGGACGGCCTCGACGTGCTGGGCCAGGCTCTCGGCCCAGGAGGGAGGGCGGACGGCGATGTCGTCCAGGCGCCCGTGGACGGACTCCAGGGTGCCGTTCAACCCGCTGAGCTCGCGCTCCCTGACCTCCCGCAGCAGCCACTCCATGCCTTCGAGGCGCTGGCGGAGCTCGTCGAGCACGGCGCCCTGGGTGCGCTTCTCGTAGACGTGGTCCTGGGCGGCGCGGGCGAGGAGTTCGCGCATGCGGTCCGGTATCGGGTTGTGGCCGCCGGCCTGAAGCAGGGTGGTGTGATTGGCGTGATCCACCGAAAAACTCCTTCACTCGCCGACGGACAGCCGAGCGGTGCCATTGGTCCGGTTTGCTGTGAATGCGGGTGAACCGCAGGCGGGAAGAATTCCCGCCCGGCAACCCTAGCCTCTGGATCAAGGTTTTCCGGTGTCGAATTTGAAAGATCGCGATTGTCTGCGGAATGCCATTAATGGCCGTTCGGGCAGATCAACGTGAGAAGGCGAGGTCAGATCGGAGAGCAGACAAGGGCGAACGGCTTTTCTCCGATCCTGGTCAGGACGACCGTCGCCGATGCGTTCCCCGAGAGCCGTAGATCTTTCCTTAGCCGTTCGATGTCGATTGCTGAACCGCGTTTTTTGACCGTCACATTTCCGGCGTCGCGTTCCCGCAGCGCGGCCCGGAGCCTTTTGAGGGAGAACGGCAGCACCTCGTGCACCTCGTAGCGGGAGGCCCAGGGGGTCTCGGCGGGGGCCTCGGAGGTGATGTAGGCGATGTTCGGGTCGAGCAGGTGCCCGCCGACCAGCGCGGCGACCTCCGCGACCAGGTGCGCCCGGATCGCCGCGCCGTCCGGCTCGTAGAGGTAGCGGCACACGGGGCCCGCGCCGGCCCGCAGCTCCACCGGGCCGGCGGCCATCGTCACGCCCGACGGCAGCATCGTGGCCCGCCGCCCCGCCCCGCCGGCCGTCTCACCGGTCGCCGCGTCGGTCGTCTCACCGGCCGTCTCACCGGCCAGCGTGCCGGTCCAGATCACGGCCTCCTTGACGTCCCCCCGGTAGGAGACCCACTCGGCCTCGGCCCCGGCGGGGATGAACGGGTAGGGGATGCCGGGGGCGACCTTCAGGCAGGCCGCCTCCGCCCTGCCGACCATGTCCAGCACCTCGGGCCAGGCCGGCGAGTAGGCCATGGGGTCGAAGGTCCGTCCCCGGGAGGTACGGCGGGCGGGGTCGGCGAACAGCACGTCGAAGGCGGCCGGGTCGATCGTGGCGGCGTCCGCCGTACGGACCGAGACGCGGTCGCCGAACCCCAGCGCCTCGGCGTTGGCGCGGGCGACCTCGGCCGTGAGCGGGTCGGCGTCCACGGCCTCCACGGTGCAGCCGGCCCTGGCCAGGGCGAGCAGGTCGCCGCCGATGCCGCAGCAGACGTCCGCGACCCGGGAGCCGGGGGCGATCCGCCGGGCCCGGTGGTCGGCGACCTCGCGGCGGGTGGCCTGCTCCAGGCCGTCCGGGGTGAAGTACATCAGGTCGGCGTCGGCGCCGAACTTCTCCCGCGCGCGCCGCCGCAGCGTGGCCTGGGTGAGCGCCGCCGAGGTGAGGCCGGCGTCGAAGCTCTTCCTGAGCCGGGTCACCGCCGCCACCGGGTCGGACCCGGGGGTCTCCGCCGCGGCCCGCAGGGCCTCCTGGCCTCGCGGGGTCAGCAGCTGCCGGAATGCGTCGAGGTCCACGTCACCCGACGCTACCGCCTCCCGCTCAGAGGTCGGTGTCGCCCAGGGAGCACAGCAGCTTGCGCAGCAGGGCGGCCAGCTCGGCCCGCTCGGCGGGGGTGAGCCCGGACAGCAGGCGTTCCTCGTTGGCGACGTGGCCGTCGAGGAGATCGCCGGCCAGGCGGCGTCCCTCGGCGGTGAGGGTGACCAGGACGAGGCGGCGGTTGTCTTCGGAGGTGGCCCGGGTGACCAGGCCCTTGGCCACGAGGCGGTCGATCCGGTTGGTGAGCGCGCCGGAGCTGACCATGGCGGCTCCGGCCAGGTCGCTCATGCACAGCGTCCGGTCGGCGCGCAGCAGGGTCGCGAGCACGTCGAACTCCCAGGCTTCGAGGCCGTGCTCCTCGAAGTGGGCCTTGACGCCGCGCTCCAGCAGGCGGGAGGCGCGGGAGACGCGCCCGACGACGCCCATGGCGGAGACGTCGAGGCCGGGCCGTGCGGCGCCCCACTGCTCAAGGATCTTGTCCACGGCGTCGTTCACGTCCCCACGATAGCAAACCTTTCAACGTCGAACTGTTTGACATCGCCGCGACCATCGGCTTAACGTTTCGCCATCGCATCTTTCAGAATTGAAGTGTTTGAGGTGGAGACATGAAGGTTCTCGTGCTGGGCGCGACCGGCTACATCGGCTCGGCCGTCGCGGGGCGGCTCGCGGAGCGCGGTCACGAGGTGGTGGCGCTGGTCCGGCCGAAGGCGGGCGAGAGCCGCACCGTGCCCGGGGCGGCGGAGGTGCGGTACGGCGACCTGACCGACCCCGCCTCCCTCGACGTCGCCGGCGTGGACGCGATCGTGCACGCCACCGCTCCGAGCGGTGACGAGGCGGTGGAGCTCGCGGCAGTCGACGCCCTGCTGGCCGGCGGGGCGAAGCTCGTCTACACGAGCGGGATCTGGGTGCTGGGCCCCGGGGCCTCCGACGAGGGCAGCGCGACGAACCCCGTCCCGCTCGTCCGCTTCCGGGCCGCGGTGGAGCGCCGGGTGCTCGACGGGGGCGGCATCGTGATCAGGCCCGGGGTCGTGTACGGCGGGGGCGGGGGCATCCCCGCCTCCCTGGTCGCCACGGCCGCCGCGCACGGCCGGGGCCGCTACGTCGCGGTGGCCGGGCGGGAGCCCTCCTGGCCCACGGTCCACGTCGACGACCTGGCCGACCTGTACGTCACGGTCGTGGAGAGAGGCGGGTCCGGCGCGGTCTTCCACGGTGTGGGCGAGGAGTCCGTGCCGCTGGAGGCGGTCGCGAAGGCCGCGGCGCAGGCGGCGGGCGTCGCGGGCGGGGGAGTCGACCCCTGGCCGGTGGAGGAGGCCGGAGGGGAACTCGGTCCGGCCTACGCCGAGGCGCTCGCCCTCGTCCAGACGGTGAGCGCGGCCCGGACCCGCGAGGAGCTCGGCTGGACCCCGTCCCGCCCCGGCCTCGTCGCCGACCTCACCGGCGGCTCCTACTAGCGGTTACCGACGGCCTTCCGGGCGGGGCGGAACAGCGCTGCGGATCATCCGGTGGCGCTGCTGCGCGTCAGGAGGTCGTTCAGATCGAGCTTGATGGAGAACGGCACCTCAAGGGAGAGCTCGCCGTGGTGGATCCCGCTGGGGACGTAGGTCTGGGAGGCGGGGTCGAGTTCGTACACGTACACGATCGGCCCTCCGTTCTCAGTCCCGATGCGCCAGAAATGCTTGATCCCCGCTGACGCGTACCGCAGGGGCTTGATCTTGCGATCGCGGAACTTCGACTCAGGCGAGACCACCTCGACGACCAGGTGGACTTCGGCCGGGTCGTAGGAGGTCCGGTCGTCGTCGGCCACCTCGGTGTCGATGACCAATATGTCGGGGCTGGGGCGCTGAACCTTATTGATCTTGATGTCCATCTGGCTGACGGCGGCGAGGTGCTCCGGCGCCTGGGCGTCGAGGTAGTTCGTGAGCCCTCGGATCAGCCGTTCATGGATGCGTCGCTGGGGGGACATGAAGATGAGTGCTCCATCGAGGAGTTCGACGCGCTTGAAGAAGTCCGGCTCGCCGTTGGGACCGTCCGGGGGAAGGAGGTCCAGGTCGTCGGCCGTCCAGCCGCCGGGTGGGGGATAGGGCCAGTTGGCGAGCAGGGAGTCGGCGTCACGCCGGGTGTCCGTCGTCTCGCTCATCGTGCTGGTCACGTCGTCCACCGTAGCGCCCTGTCCGTCACTATCAGTGGTCATCTGCTCACATCTCCGTCGGGGCTCGCGCGTCTCCTCGTATGTTCCCCCGAACGGGCCGCGGCGTCACCGATATGACCTCCGGCGGGGCGGTGCGCGGACGGGCCGGACGGCGGTTTTCTGCGAGGTGGCTGTTGCGTGACCGTTCACCTGCGCGGACGTGTCCCGGAGGGGAACGGGATGTTCGCCGCGAGCGCAGTGAGGCGGTTCGTGTTGACTGTCAAGGGCTCCTTGCATACTGTTCCGTATTGGCACTCTCCCGGTGAGAGTGCCAAATCCATGCGACGAGGCAGGTCTGACACCCGCGACGGCAGACCGCTGGTCGCCTCTTCTAGATCATTCAAATCTGAAGGGGAGGTCCGACGTGACGACCGCCACCAAGGTTCCCGTTAAGCCGCTCGGCGACCGCATCGTGGTCCAGCCGCTCGAGGCGGAGCAGACCACCGCTTCCGGCCTGGTCATCCCGGACACCGCCAAGGAGAAGCCGCAGGAGGGCAAGGTCCTCGCGGTGGGCCCCGGCAACTGGGACGAGAGCGGCGCCAAGCGCATCCCTCTCGACGTCAACGAGGGCGACGTCGTCCTCTACAGCAAGTACGGCGGCACCGAGGTGAAGTACGGCGGCGAGGAGTACCTCGTGCTCTCCGCCCGTGACGTGCTCGCCATCATCGAGAAGTAATCCACGCTTCAGAGATGACGCATCGAGCCCCGGGCTGCTGTCGCACCCGGGGCTTTGATGCGCCGACGTACTTTTAGGAGGATTGTCATGCCGAAGATCCTGTCGTTCGACGAGGACGCGCGCCGCGCGCTCGAGCGCGGCGTCAACGCCCTCGCGGACGCTGTCAAGGTGACCCTCGGCCCGCGTGGCCGCAACGTCGTCATCGACAAGAAGTTCGGTGCGCCGACCATCACCAACGACGGCGTCACCATCGCCCGCGAGGTCGAGCTGGAGGCTCCGTACGAGAACCTCGGCGCCCAGCTCGCCAAGGAAGTGGCCACCAAGACCAACGACATCGCCGGTGACGGCACGACCACCGCGACCGTCCTCGCCCAGGCGATGGTCCGCGAGGGTCTGCGCAACGTGGCCGCCGGCGCCTCGCCGCTCTCCCTCAAGCGCGGCATCGACCTCGCGGCCAAGGCCGTCAGCGACAAGCTGATCGAGTCCGCCCGCCCGGTCGCCGACAAGAAGGAGATCGCGAACGTCGCGACCATCTCCGCGCAGGACGCCAAGATCGGCGACCTGATCGCCGAGGCGTTCGACAAGGTGGGCAAGGACGGTGTCATCACCGTCGAAGAGTCCAACACCATGGGCCTGGAACTGGAGTTCACCGAGGGTCTCCAGTTCGACAAGGGCTACCTGTCGCCCTACATGGTGACCGACCAGGAGCGGATGGAGGCGGTCCTGGAGGACCCCTACATCCTGATCCACCAGGGCAAGATCTCCTCCGTCGCGGACTTCCTGCCGCTGCTGGAGAAGGTCGCCCAGACCAAGAAGGCGCTGTTCGTCATCGCCGAGGACGTCGAGGGCGAGGCCCTGGCCGTCCTGGTCACCAACAAGATCCGCGGCACCTTCACCTCCGTCGCCGTCAAGGCGCCGGGCTTCGGTGACCGCCGCAAGGCCATGCTGCAGGACATCGCCATCCTCACCGGCGGCCAGGTCGTCAGCGAGGAGGTCGGCCTCAAGCTGGAGCACGTGGGCACCGAGGTGCTCGGCACCGCCCGCCGCGTCGTGATCACCAAGGACGCCACCACGGTCGTGGACGGCTCCGGCGACGCCCAGGCGATCGCGGACCGCGTCAAGGAGATCAAGCTCGCCATCGAGCAGTCCGACTCCGACTGGGACCGTGAGAAGCTCCAGGAGCGTCTGGCCAAGCTGTCCGGCGGTGTCTGCGTGCTGAAGGTCGGCGCGGCCACCGAGGTGGAGCTCAAGGAGAAGAAGCACCGCCTTGAGGACGCCATCTCCGCCACCCGCGCCGCGATCGAGGAGGGCATCGTCTCCGGCGGCGGCTCCGCGCTCGTGCACGTCTCCAAGGTCCTGGACGACCTGGGTCTGTCCGGCGACGAGGCGACCGGTGTCTCCGTGGTCCGCAAGTCGCTCGTCGAGCCGGCCCGCTGGATCGCCGAGAACGCCGGCCTCGAGGGCTACGTCGTGACCTCCAAGGTCTCCGACCTGCCCGTCGGCCACGGCCTCAACGCCGCCTCCGGCGAGTACGGCGACCTGATCGCCCAGGGCGTCATCGACCCGGTCAAGGTCACCCGCTCGGCCGTCCAGAACGCGGCCTCCATCGCCGGCATGCTGCTGACGACCGAGGCCCTCGTGGTGGACAAGCCCGAGGAGGAGTCCCCGGCCGCCGCCGGTCACGGCCACGGCCACGGTCACGGCCACTGATCTTCCGGGATCCGCGGGGAGGGCGCGCGTCACCGCCCGTCCGACCCGCGCGGCTCCGGTCGATCGACCCGTACGGCCCGCGCCTCGAAAGAGGGGCGGGCCGTTGCGTTTTGCGGTAAACCAAAAGAGGGTGCAGCGCGTCGTCATCCGATTTGCGCTCCCGCATGCGCTTGGTTATCACAAATAGCCGACATATATGACGATCGGGTGAAATATCAGGGCATATTAAAGGCCCTTCTGTCGTCATTTGATTACGCTCCGCTACCTCCGCCCCAATGTGACCAATCCGTAGCCGTTCGCTATGACGACACGCCCGATCAGGGCGGGCATCATGCCTAACGTGACCGAGGGATGCGTCGCCGACGCCAAAAGTGGGGTAAGGCTTGCGACGAGATCTGACGGGGCAGCCCACAGGGATGACCTCAAAGATCTGACAAGCCTCGCCGTTCAGGGGGATCGCACCGCGATCGAATCCTTGCTCGCGCAGCTGCGACCGATGGTGGTGCGCTATTGCCGTGCTCGTCTCGGCCGGGTTTCCGGTCAATATCACATTGCCGACGACGTGGCCCAGGAAGTGTGCATCGCGGTTCTGTCCGCGCTGCCCAGATACCGTGACATGGGACGCCCCTTCGCATCCTTCGTCTTCGGAATCGCCTCTCACAAGGTGGCCGACGCGCTGCGCAGCTCCGTGCGCTCCGCCGTGCCGACGCAGGACCTTCCCGACGGACCCGACGAGGGCCCCGGCCCGGAGGAGACCGTGGTCCGCTACATCGAGGCCGAGCACGCGCGCCGGCTGCTGTCCCGGCTCCCGGACAATCAGCGTGAGCTGCTGATGTTACGGGTGGTGTCCGGTCTGTCTGCGGAGGAGACCGGTAATGTACTGGGCATGTCACCAGGTGCGGTTCGCGTCGCCCAGCACAGGGCGCTGGCCCGGCTGCGGGCGATGGCGGAGCTGGAGTCGATAGCTTGACCGCTGTCCACCCGCGACGTCCGGCCCGGAGATACGGGCCGGAGGAGGATCCGGCGGTATCCGAGGCCGAGGCCGTCATCCAGGCCCTGTCGCTCAGGCGGCCCGTCTCAGAGGCCGCCGGGAACGACGAGGCCGTCAGGCTGCTGCTGGCGCTGATCGACGACGTCGACCAGTGCGGCCCCTCCGATCAGCGCTGCTCTTCGGTGTCGATCACGCCGTCCGCGTAGCCCTGGGCGTAGTCCCAGCTCACGTAGGCCGAGGGGTTGGGCTGATAGGCGGGCTCGTGAACCTGCGGCTGGCCGTTCTCGATCATCTGGCGGAGGTTGCCGCGCAGCAGGTCCCAGTCGAAGTAGTGGCGCTCGCCGCACTCGGGACAGTCGAGGACCAGGCCGGAGATGCCCTGGGGTTCGAGCAGGGCGCGGAAGACCTCCACGTCGGCGAGGTCGGTGATGGCCTCGTCGCGTTCGGCGGGCGTCAGGGGCTCGGGATCGTCGGGCTCGCCCAGCGCCGCAGCCGGGTCGTCGGGGTCGTCCGCGAACGGGTCGCGTGGGACGTCTTCCAGCACGATCCCACTTTATGGCCTTCACGCAAGCGGCATACGGGGAACCCCGCGAACACGGGCCTCCGGACGGGGGCGCCCGGCACGACCCCGCCGTCCACGCGGGCCGATCCGCCGGGCACGACCCCGCCGTCCACGCGGGCCGATCCGCCGGGCACGATCTAGACGAGCCAGCCCCGTCGCGCCGCCTCCACCCCCGCCTGGAACCGCGACTGGGCGCCGAGCTCGGCCATCGCCTCGGCGAAGCGGGCGCGGACCGTCCGCACCGAGATCCCCAGCTTCCGGGCGATCATCTCGTCGCCGACTCCCTGGGCGGCCAGCCGGAGGACGCGCACCGCGGCGTCGGCGGAGCGCGACCACGGCAGCGGCGCGGCCCGGGCCCACAGCTCCTCGAACAGGGTGCGGAGCGCGGCCACCACCACGGCCGCCCGGACCAGATAGAAGTTGTAGGCGTTCTCGGCCAGGGCCCCGCCCCACTGGGCGGGCATGCCCGCGGTGTCGGAGCCGGCGACGAGGAACCAGCTCGGAACCGAGGGGAGGGTCCGGACCATGGCCCCCGCCTGCTCGAACTCCACGAGCTTGTCCCGGATGCCGGGGATCTCCAGCGCGCCCACCGGGATGACGGTCCGGCAGGAGAGCAGGCCGCGATGGTGCGTCGAGATCCACTGGTCGGCGTAGCGGTGGGTGAAGTCGCTCATCGTCCGCAGGTCGGGCACGGCCGAGAGCAGCTCCAGCGGCGGAGCCTGGACCGCCATGCCGATCACGCTCTCGTAGAGCTCGTCGGCCCCGCCGACCAGCTCGACCGGGAACTGCCCGTTCTGGTAGTCGCGGCCGGCGTCGTACTGGTGGATGAGGCCGCGGATGGAGCCGAGGACGCTGTCGATCCGGCGGCTCTCCTCGGCGAGGTGGTCCAGCCGCTCGGCGATCAGACGGCCCAGGGCGGCGGCGGGATGCCGGGCGAGGTACTCTCCGGCCTGCTCGTCGATCACGCCGAGCCGTACCAGCGTGGTCAGCTCGCGGCCCAGCGGCCCGGGCGGGCGGTCGGTGGCCTCGGCCAGTTCGGCGCAGGTGGCGCGGTGGAGGCGGAGAACCGCGTTGTACAGGGCGGTCTGGGCCGACGTGAGACCCAGCGCCTCCAGGGGATCAGGTGAGTCGGTACGCATCGGCGGGGGGCTCCTGAAGTGACACGACTCCCGCGAGGATAACTCGGAGAGCTTGCCCTGTCCGGGTCTTGCACGGACTGGTAGATCCCGGGTGCAACTTCGTGCAATTGCACCTTTGCCCATTGCATGCCGACGCATGGTGACGCACTCTTGACTCAGCGTCGGCACCGTGAGCGTGTGACGTCGCCGTTCGGACACGGAGGGGGGTTCGGCGGTGGAAGGCGTCCCGCTGGTGTTGCCGGTGACCGAGGGACCGAGCGGGTCACCGACCGCTCGGTCCCTCGGGTCTTTCCCCTGCCATCCGTCCGTTTGGCACCAGGCTCTAAACTGTGCCCCGGGGACCGGCGCCTCTCCCCACCCATAGCGCGCCGTGGCAGGAGGGTTGGAAATGGCCAAGTTCACCGAGCAGGGGCTCACGTTCGACGACGTGCTTCTGGTGCCCGCGTATTCGGACCTTCAGCCCGGTGAGGCCGACACAGCCACCCGTCTGTCCCGCAACATCACCCTGCGGATCCCGCTCATCTCCGCGGCGATGGACACCGTCACCGAGGCCCGGATGGCCGTGGCCATGGCCCGTCAGGGCGGCATCGGCATCCTGCACCGCAACCTCTCCATCGAGGACCAGGCCCGGCAGGTCGACCTCGTCAAGCGCTCCGAGGCCGGGATGGTCACCAACCCGGTCACCTGCTCCCCGGACGACACGCTCGCCGAGGTCGAGCGGCTGTGCGCCACCTACCGGATCTCCGGCGTCCCGGTGACCGACGCGGACGGCGTGCTGGTCGGCATCGTCACCAACCGCGACATGCGTTTCGAGAACGACCACGGCCGTCCCGTGCGCGAGGTCATGACCGCGATGCCGCTGGTCACCGCGCCGGTCGGGGTCTCCAGGGACGACGCCTTCGACCTGCTCGGGAAGAACAAGATCGAGAAGCTCCCGCTGGTCGACGCGGACGGCAGGCTCCGCGGTCTGATCACGGTCAAGGACTTCACCAAGAGCGAGCAGTATCCGCTCGCCACCAAAGACGCCGACGGCCGGCTTGTCGTGGGGGCGGCCATCGGCGTCGGCGGTGACGCCGAGCAGCGGGCGATGGCCCTGATCGAGGCGGGCGTCGACGTGGTCGTCGTGGACGTGGCGCACGGCCACTCCAAGGGCCTCGCCGACATGATCGCCAAGATGAAGGCCAACAGCCGGATCGATGTGATCGGCGGGAACATCGCCACCCGGGCGGGCGCCCAGATGCTGATCGACGCGGGCGCCGACGCGGTCAAGGTCGGCGTCGGCCCCGGCTCCATCTGCACCACCCGCGTGGTCGCCGGCGTCGGCGCCCCGCAGGTGACGGCCATCCACGAGGCCTCGCTGGCCTGCGGCCCGGCGGGCGTGCCGGTGATCGGCGACGGCGGCCTGCAGTACTCCGGGGACATCGTCAAGGCCATCGCGGCCGGCGCCGACACCGTGATGCTCGGCTCGCTGCTGGCCGGCTGCGAGGAGTCGCCCGGCGAGCTGATCTTCATCAACGGCAAGCAGTTCAAGTCCTACCGCGGCATGGGCTCGCTCGGCGCGGTCCGCAACCGCGAGCGCGGCGGCGCCTCCTTCAGCAAGGACCGCTACGCCCAGGCCGACGTCGGCGGCGAGGACAAGTACATCCCCGAGGGCATCGAGGGTCAGGTCCCCTACCGCGGTCCGGTCGCGGCGGTCGCCCACCAGCTCGTCGGCGGCCTGCGCCAGGGCATGTGGTACTCCGGGTGCCGCACCATCGGGGACATGCACACCAGGTGCGAGCTCATGCCGATCACGGCCGCGGGCCTCAAGGAGAGCCACCCGCACGACATCCAGATGACGGTCGAGGCCCCGAACTACCACCGTCGATAGGTTTCCTCGTACGGCTTCCGCCCCGACGGCGGGAGCCGTACTCGCATGAAATGGGAAAGACAGACATATGACTCAGGTGGAGATCGGCCGCGGCAAGAACGGCCGCCGGGCCTACGCGCTCGACGAGATCGGCATCGTCCCGTCCCGGCGGACCCGGGACCCGGAGGAGGTCTCGATCGCCTGGCAGATCGACGCCTACCGGTTCGACCTGCCGCTCGTGGTGAGCCCCATGGACAGCGTGGTCTCCCCGAAGACCGCGATCGAGGTCGGGCGGCTCGGCGGCCTGGCCGTACTGGACCTCGAGGGTCTGTGGACCCGCTACGAGGACCCGGAACCGCTGCTGGAGGAGGTGGCCGGGCTCAAGGGTGAGGCGGCGACCCGGCGCCTGCAGGAGATCTACAACGCTCCGATCAAGGACGAGCTGATCGGCCGCCGCATCGAGGAGATCCGCGCGGCCGGGGTGACCACCGCCGTCCGCCTGTCCCCGCAGCGCACGGTCCAGCACCACAAGGCCGTCATCGACGCGGGTGTGGACATCTTCGTGATCCGCGGCACCACGGTCTCCGCCGAGCACGTCTCCGGCCGGGCCGAGCCGCTGAACCTCAAGCAGTTCATCTACGAGCTCGACGTCCCGGTGATCGTCGGCGGCTGCGCCACCTACACCGCGGCGCTGCACCTGATGCGGACCGGCGCGGCCGGCGTGCTCGTCGGCTTCGGCGGCGGCGCCTCGCACACCACCCGCACCGTGCTGGGCGTCGTGGTGCCGATGGCCACCGCGATCTCCGACGTGGCCGCGGCCCGCCGCGACTACATGGACGAATCCGGCGGCCGGTACGTCCACGTCATCGCCGACGGCGGCATGGGCACCTCCGGCGACATCGCCAAGGCCATCGCGTGCGGCGCCGACGCGGTCATGGTCGGCTCGCCGCTGGCCCGCGCGACCGAGGCGCCCGGCCGGGGCTTCCACTGGGGCTCGGAGGCGCAGCACCCCGAGCTGCCGCGCGGCAAGCGGGTCGAGTTCGGCACGGTCGGCACGCTGGAGCAGATCCTGCACGGCCCGTCCTCGGTCGCCGACGGCTCGATGAACCTGATGGGCGCGCTGCGCCGCACGATGGCCACCGCGGGCTACTCCGACCTGAAGGAGTTCCAGCGGGTCGAGGTCGTCGTGGCCCCGCAGCAGCCCTGACCCGCCGCCCGGGACCACCGGACGGAAACGCCGAAGGGACGCACGGCCTCGTGGGCCGGGCGTCCCTTCGTCTTCTCCCGGGGCGTCCCTTCGTCTTCTCCCGGGGCGTCCCTTCGTCTTCTCCTGGGGCGTCACGGTCTCTTCTGCTGGGGCGTCACGGCGTCTGCCTCGCTCGCGCGGCCCTTGCGCAGAGCGCCGGATCGCCCCGGCTCACTCGTCGCTCCGCCGGTTTCCTGCTCGACGCCGGGTCGGCGAGGAGGGGGACGGCGTGGTCCGGCGCCGGTGGGCGGCGATCAGCCCGCGAGCACGCCGAGGAGGTGGGTGACCTCGGCGGCGACGGCCGTACGGGCCTCCCTCATGTACTTACGGGGATCGACAAGCTTCTCGTCGGCGGCCAGGCGGTCGCGGATCGCCCGGGTGAAGGCCCTGTTCAGGTGGGTGGCGACGTTGACCTTCTTCATGCCGCGCCGTACGGCGGCGCGCAGAGTTTCGTCCGGCACTCCGGAGGAGCCGTGGAGCACCAGGGGGACCGGGACGGCGGCGTGCAGTTCGGCGATCAGCGCGAGGTCGAGCACGGCGTCGCGGGTCGTCATGGCGTGGGAGCTGCCGACCGCCACGGCGAGGGCGTCGACGCCCGTGCGCGCCACGTAGTCGACCGCCTCGTGCGGGCGGGTCCGCGCGCCGGGGGCGTGCGCGCCGTCCTTCCCGCCGATCTCGCCGAGCTCGGCCTCCACCCACACGTCCCGCCGGCGGCACCAGGCGGCGACCTCGGCGGTCAGCGCCGTGTTCTCCTCGTCGGGCAGCGCGGACGCGTCGAACATCACCGAGCCGATCCCCAGCTCGACCGCCTCCTCGACGAGCGCGCGGTCGGTGGCGTGGTCGAGATGGACGGCCACGCTGACCGAGGAGGCCCGGGCCACGGCGAGCGAGGCGGCGGCGATGGGGGCGAGGGCACCGTGGTAACGGACGCAGTTCTCGCTGATCTGCAGGACGACCGGGGCACCGGCGGCCTCCGCCCCGGCGACGATCGCCTCGGCGTGTTCGAGCTGGATGACGTTGAACGCGCCGACGCCCGCCGGGGCGTCCCGGACGATGTCGCCTATGCCGACAACAGGCATGCTGGGCCTTTCGTGTAGTTCACCGGGTGGTCGGGCTACGGGTGCACCGGTTCGATCCGGATCTGCGGGGAGACCGCCCGGAGCACATCCCGGTCGATGTCCCCGGCGACCGGCGCGGCCACCGCCGCCGCGCCCAGGGCCGCTGCTCTGCGCAGCCGCTCCGGCCAGGGCGTGCCCTCCACCAGGCCCAGGGCGAGCCCCGCGACCAGGGCGTCCCCGGCCCCGGTGGGGTTCCCCTCGACCCGGTACGGCATGGCGGCCCGCCAGGCGCCCTCGGGTGTCACGGCCAGCAGCCCGTCCGCCCCGAGGGAGACGACGACCGCTTCGGCCCCGGCCGCCCGGAGCGCCTCGGCGCCGAGCAGCGCCTCCCGCGGGCCGGGGGGCCCTGCTCCGTGGAAGCTTCCCTCCGATGCCGATGCCGATGCCGATGCCGATGCCGATGGCGTTTCCGATGCCGGGACCGTCGGTGTCGGTGCCAGGGCTCGGGCGAGTTCCTCGATGTTGGGTTTGACGATCGAGGGCCGTCCGGAGGGCGCGTGCCGGAGCGCCTCCCCGTCGGCGTCCACGATCACCGGGATGCCGTGGCCGCGGGCGCGGCGGGCGAGGATCGCGTAGAAGTCGGCGGGCACGCCGCGCGGCATGCTCCCCGAGATCACCACGGCCGCGATCCCGCCGGAGCGGAGCCGGGCCTCGAAGTCATCGACGAACCGGTCCAGTTCCCCGGCGGACACAACGGGGCCCGGCTCGTTGAAAAGCGCTGTCCGCCGCCGAGGGCACAGCGCGGCTCGCTCCGCGTCGCCACCCGGTGAAGCAGCGGCGGGCGCGGGAAGGGCGGGTGGCTGGCCTGGCGTGGGGTGGGTGAGGGCGTGGCCCGGGGCGGTGTTCGGTGACGTCGGGGGGAGGGGGGCGAAGTCGGTGATGGCGAGGGTGGTGCGGGACTCGCCGGTGATGGGGGTCAG
Source organism: Planobispora longispora (assembly GCF_016863135.1). Lineage (GTDB taxonomy): Bacteria > Actinomycetota > Actinomycetes > Streptosporangiales > Streptosporangiaceae > Planobispora > Planobispora longispora. The sequence goes on along the minus strand of NZ_BOOH01000019.1, from coordinate 27,078 downwards.
GGCGGCGGGCAGGGCGGCCGCGGCGAGGTCGGCCCGGACGGCATCGCCGACGACGCCGCCCGCCAGGCCGGTGACCAGGACGTCCCAGCCGAGGGCCGCGAGCACGCGGGCGACGTTGACGCCCTTGCCGCCCGCCCTGCGGTGCACCGTCCGCACCCGGTTGACGCCGTCCCAGTCGACGGCGTCGGCCACGTAGGTGACGTCGAGGGCCAGGTTCAGCGTGACGGTGAGGATCGTCCCGGTGTGCGGGGCGGACGGTGAGGAGGTCATCGAGATTCGTGCTCCGGTCAGGGTTCGGTGATCCAGGCGCCGTGCCTCATGACGCCGGCGACCTCCAGGCCGTCGGTGAGGACCACCAGGTCGGCCCGCCTGCCGGCGGAGACGGAGCCGAGCTGGTCGGAGAGACCGAGCACCCGGGCGGGGGTGCGGGAGGTGACCTCGGCGGCCTCGGGCAGGGACAGTCCGAGCTCGTGGACGGCGCGGCGGAAGGCGACGTCCATGGTCAGGGTGGAGCCCGCGATGGAGCCGGCGCCGGGGCCGTCCGCCAGCCGGGCCACGCCGTCCACCACGTCGACCTTCAGCGGGCCGAGGCCGTAGCTCCCGTCGCCCACGCCGGCCGCCGCCATCGCGTCGGTGATGAGCGCCGTACGGCCCGCGCCCGCGGCCCGGTAGGCGAGGCGGAGCATCGCCGGGTGCACGTGAACGCCGTCGTTGACCAGCTCGACCGTGACCCGCTCGTCCTCCAGCAGGGCGGCGATCGGGCCGGGGTCGCGGTGCCCGAGCTGCGGCATGGCGTTGTAGAGGTGCGTCGCGACGCGGGCGCCTGCCTCGATTCCCGCGATGGTCCGCCCGTAGTCGGCGTCGCTGTGCCCGAGCGCGGCGATCACGCCGTTCGCCGCCGCCTCCCGGATGGTGTCCAGCGCCCCCGGCAGCTCGGAGGCGATGGTGAGCATCCGCACATGACCACGGCCCGCCGCCAGCAGCTCACGGAACTCCCGGACCGAGGGCTCGCGCAGCAGCGCGGGGTCGTGCGCGCCGCAGCGGGCCTTGGCGATGTAGGGGCCCTCGAAGTGGATCCCGGCCAGCAGGCCGTCCTCGCACAGGTCGGCGAGGGCGGAGGTGGCCCTGGCCAGGTTGTCGAGGGAGGCGGTGACCAGACTGGCGACGAGGGTGGTGGTGCCGTGCCGGGCGTGCAGGGCCGCGATCCGGCTCGCCTCGTCCGGGTCGCCCGTCGGGAAGGAACCGCCCGCCCCACCGTGGTTGTGGATGTCGACGAAGCCCGGCACGACGTACCGGCCGCCGAGACTGCGGCCCGGTCCCGGGGCGGTTCCCTGGCCGACGTGGGTGATGCGGCCGTCTTCGATGGTCAGCCAGCCGTCGTGCACACCCTCGGGGGTCACGACGCGGGCGTCGGCGAGTGTCATGGTCATGGCACAATCCTCTCCTCTCCCGGAAGGACCTATGAGGAGAGGATCACCGATCGGGTCAGGTGGCGCGGCTCGTCCGGGTTGAGGCCCCGGGCCAGCGCCCGGGCCACGGCCACCCGCTGGACCCTCACCAGCTCGGCCATCGGGTCCAGCGGGCTGTGCAGGAACGTGCCGCCGGTGGCCTCGACCTCGTCGCGCAGTCCCTCGGGGGCCTCGCCGAGCATCCAGGTGATCCGGCCGGGCCCGGCGATGCTGATGGGGCCGTGGCGGTACTCCATCGCGGGATACGCCTCGGTCCAGGCGCGGCAGGCCTCGCGCATCTTCAGCCCGGCTTCCAGGGCCAGGCCGTACGACCAGCCGCTGCCCAGGAACGTGAACTGCTCGGCGGACAGAGGTTCCGGGGAGAGGGGCTCGGCGATCGCGCGCTCGGCGTCGGCGATCGCGCCGGTCAGGTCCTCGCCGAGGTGGGCGCGGAGCAGGGCCAGCTGAGTGGTGGCGAACCGGGTCTGCACGACCGACTTCTCGTCGGCGAAGCCGAGGACGACGGCCCGGTCGGCCAGGGTCATGACCGGGGTGTCCGGGTCCGCGGTGATCGCGGTGGTCCGGACGGCGGCGCTCTTGAGGCTCTTGAGCAGGTCCAGCACCTCGGTGGTGGTGCCGGAGCGGGTCAGCGCGAGCACCCGGTCGTAGGAGCGGCCCGCGGGCGCCTCGGACGCGGCGAAGGCGTCCGTCTCGCCGTGGCCCGCGCGCTCGCGGAGCACGGCGTACGTCTGGGCGATGAACCAGGAGGTGCCGCAGCCGACCACGGCCACCCGCTCTCCGGGCCGGGGGAGGGCGTCGGCCGGGACATCGCCGAGGGTCTCGCCGACGGCGCGCCGCCAGCAGGCGGGCTGCGACGCGATCTCTGTCTCGGTGTGGGTGATCACGGCGAGCCTCCTACGTGGTTTGTTTATGACTGATTTATAGCAAAAATGAGCATAACTGTGCATCGGTAGGTTTTGGTTGATCGTTGTGTCAATCTGTTCCCCGTGAGCCGATACGAACGATGGAACGCGATCCTCGAACTGCTCGCTCAGGAGGGCCGGCTGACGGTCGAGCGGGCCGCCGAGTCGCTGGACGTCTCCACGGCCACGATCCGGCGCGACTTCGACCAGCTCGCCCAGCAGCAGATGCTCATGCGCACGCGCGGCGGGGCCGTCGCGCAGAGCGTGAGCTACGACCTGCCGCTGCGGTACAAGACCGCCCGGCACGCGGGGGAGAAGCAGCGCATCGCCGAGGCCGCCGCCGAGCTGGTGACGCCCGGCGCGATCGTCGGCATGAACGGCGGCACGACCACCTCGGAGGTCGCCCGCGCCCTGGCGATCCGGGCGGATCCCGAGATCGGTTTCACCATCGTCACCAACGCGCTGAACATCGCCGCGGAGCTGACGGTCCGCCAGCACGTGAAGATCGTCCTGACCGGAGGGGTGGCCAGGCCGCAGTCCTACGAGCTGATCGGGCCGCTGGCCGCGCCGGTGCTGGAGCAGGTCACGCTGGACGTCGCGTTCCTGGGGGTGGACGCGATCGACGCCGAGGCGGGCGCCTTCGCCCATCACGAGGGCGAGGCGAGCGTCAACAACCTGCTGATCAGCCGCGCCGCCGAGGTGATCGTGGTCGCCGACGCCTCCAAGATCGGCCGCCGCGCCTTCGCGCGCATCTGCTCCCTCGACGCCTTCGGCACCCTGATCACGGATGAGAGCCTCTCCGAGGAGGCCGCCGCCCGTTTCACCGACGCGGGAGTCAAGGTCGTCCGCGCCTGACCGGCCGGGCGATCCGGCGGCCGGCTGATCCTGCGGGCGGACGCGAGACGCCCGGGGGGCGACGGGGACGGGAGCGGCGGGACGCGACGGGGTGGGGGAGCTGCCGGGTGAGGCCGGGTGTGGCGGGAATCTCGTCCGCGCCCGCTACTCGTGAGTAGTGACGTTCGGCGTGAAAGGGTAGATACTCCAGGGTCCCGCTCCCGGCCCCGGCCGGGACCGGATCTCGCACAGAATGACCGGCGCATCTCGGGGAGAGTCAACATGACGGCGCGAATGGGCACCGCACGGCTTGGTCCTGCCGAGCGGTCCACCGCACTGGAGCAGATGGCCGCCCAGGAGCTCGACCTGGTGGTGATCGGGGGCGGGATCGTGGGCGCCGGGGTCGCGCTCGACGCGGCGACGCGCGGGCTGAGCGTCGGGCTGCTGGAGGCGCGCGACTTCGCCTCGGGCACCTCGTCCCGGTCCTCGAAGCTGATCCACGGCGGGCTGCGCTATCTGGAGCAGCTCAACTTCGACCTGGTCAGGGAGGCGCTGCAGGAGCGCGCCCTGCTGCTGCAGCGGATCGCCCCGCACCTCGTGCGGCCGGTGCCGTTCCTGTTCCCGCTCACCCACCTCGGCTGGGAGCGGCCCTACGTCGGCGCCGGACTGGTGATGTACGACTCGCTCGGCTTCTCCTTCGGGTTCACCCGCGGCGTGCCCGGCCACCGGCACCTGTCCCGCACGCGGGCGCTGCGGCTGGCCCCGGCGCTGCGCCGTACCGCCTTCTCCGGGGCGGTCCAGTACTGGGACGCCCAGGTCGACGACGCCCGCTACGTGATGACCGTGCTGCGCACCGCCGCCACCTACGGGGCGCACGTCGCCTCGCGGGCGCAGGTGGTGGGCTTCCTGCGGGAGGGCGAGCGGGTCACCGGGGTCCGGGTGCGCGACCTGGAGACCGGGACCGAGCGGCAGGTGCGGGCGCGGCAGGTGGTCAACGCCACCGGTGTCTGGACCGACGACATCCAGGAGCTGGTCGGCGGGCGGGGCCAGATCCACGTGCGCGCCTCCAAGGGCGTTCACCTGGTGGTGCCGCGTGACCGCATCCACTCCCTCACCGGGATCATCCTCCGCACGGAGAAGTCGGTGCTGTTCGTGATCCCCTGGGGCCGCCACTGGATCATCGGGACCACCGACACCCGCTGGAATCTCGACCGGGCCCACCCCGCGGCCTCCCGCTCCGACATCGACTACGTGCTGGAGCACGTGAACCAGGTGCTGTCGGTCCCGCTCACCCGCGACGACGTCGAAGGCGTCTACGCCGGGCTCCGGCCGCTGCTGGCCGGGGAGTCGGAGGAGACCTCCAAGCTCTCCCGCGAGCACGTGGTGGCCCATCCGGTGCCCGGGCTGGTCATGATCGCCGGAGGGAAGTACACCACCTACCGGGTCATGGCGCGCGACGCGGTGGACGCCGTGGCGCACGGCCTGGACCAGCGGGTCCCGCCCTCGTGCACCGACCGGATCCCGCTCGCCGGGGCGGAGGGGTACCAGGCGTTGTGGAACTCCCGCCAGCGGCTGGCCCAGGCGTCCGGGCTGCACGTGGCGCGGATCGAGCACCTCCTCCAGCGGTACGGCTCCATGATCGACGAAGTGCTGACGCTGATCGAGCGGGACCCGTCGCTCGCCTGCCCGCTCTCCGGGGCCGACGACCACCTGCGCGCCGAGGTCGTCTACGCCGCCACCCACGAGGGCGCCCGCCACCTCAACGACGTGCTGGCCCGGCGCACCCACATCTCCATCGAGACCTTCCACCGGGGCCTGGCCGTGGCGGAGGAGGTCGCCGAGCTGATGGCCGGACCGCTGAGCTGGGACGCCGAGCAGGTCAAACGCGAGGTGGAGTACTACACCAAGCGCATCGAGGCCGAGCGCCTCTCCCAGGAGCAGGACACCGACCACGAGGCCGACGCCATCCGGCTGGGCGCCCCCGAGATCGTCCCCGTCGCCACCCCCGACCCCGTCTGACGCGCCCGCGAGCCCGCGAGCGCGCGACCGGGCGGGGCGCGCCGGGGTGTCTCCTCCGGGGGCCGGAGTTCCTTCTCCGGGGCCGGGGCGCGCGGGTCCTCAGCGGGAGAAGGTGATCTCCACGCGCCGGTTCTTCGCGCGGCCCTTCGGGTTGTCGACGATCTGGCCGTACTCGTTGGGCGCCGTGTTGGCCGCGACCGGGACGGCGGCGCCGTGGCCCTTGACGGTGAAGGTGATGCCCGACCCCTCCACCAGCGGAGCGAGCGCTCGCTCCACCGCCTTCGCGCGTCTGAGGGAGAGGGCGAGGTTGTAGGCGTCCTCGCCCCGGGCGTCGGTGTGGCCGTCGATCTGGACCCGCTTGCCGCCCGCCTCCTGCTTGAGCGTGGCGGCGGCCCGGGCCAGCTGCTTGTCGGCCCTCGCCGTGAGCGTGGCCCTGTCGAAGGCGAACAGGATGTCGGCCGCCATCGTGATCCTGCTCCTGGCGGGGGTGTCCGCGTCGATGATCGACTCCTCCAGGTCGCTGACGCGGAGCTCGATGTCGACCACGGGCGCGCGGATTTCGACGATGGGCGCCCGCGCCGGCGGTCCCGGCGCGGGGCCGGGGTCCTGGGTGGGGGCGGGAGAGGGCGCGGCGACGGCCAGTGCGGCCAGTGCGGCGCTAACCGAGCGGAACATTCTTGAACGTCCCCGCCTGCGGAATGAACACGTCCATCGTGCCGACATCCGCCGGAGGGGCGGCGAACGTGGCGGAGAACACGATCGTCCGATCCGTGTCGATCTCCACGAGGCCGGAGCTGCACAGGCACTTGCCCTCGGCGTCCGTGGCCACCAGATGCTTCCTGGCGTTCTTGGTGTCCACGAGATAGACGCCGTCCACCGTGGGCACGTCGGAGGGAACGGCGGAGAACGCGCTCCCCACGTCCCATCCGCTGGCGCGATCGTGCTCCAGCACGGTCGCCGCGAAGTTGACGGTGATCAGCTTTTCCTGTCGCTGGATGGAGTACAGGTCGATGCGGACCTTGTACCAGTTGTTCCCGGTGATCTCCCGGCTGCCGATGACCTGCTCGGCCGGGAGGCTCGCCGCCGCCGCCGACGGTGAGGGCGGGGGCTGGGACGGCGGCTGGGACGGCGGCTGGCTCGACGCGGCCTGGGCGGGCGGGCCGGAAGCGCTGGGCGAGGAACCCGGGGAGAACTGGCAACCCGCCGTGAGCAGTGCCGCCCCGAGCAGGATCGAGATCTTCTTCATGGCACCCCTTCCGGCTCGGCGGCGCCTGCCGCCTCTTCGCAGCCTCGACGTGTCTGCATCGCGACCGAGGCTAATGCGCTGCCGCACGGTAGACGTCAACCCCGAGATTGAAGATCGTTCTCCACTTTCCGCGGTATGTCCCCGGCGGGGGTCAATCCACCGCGGTATCTCCGGCGGACCCGCTCCAGGGTGCTCTTCGCCTCTCCGGTGAAGACGCGTCGGGTTGCCGCGCGGACACCGCCCATGGCGGCGGCGCCGGTCGTCATCGCCCTCGCGGGAGCCGCCGTGTCACAGGGCGAGCGCGTGCTGCAGCCCGCGCCCGATGCGCGTCATCGTCTCCAGGCTGAGTGTCCCGAGGTCGCGCCGGAGGTCCTCGGGGAAGAGGATCACGATGTCGTCGCAGAGCGCGCGCCCGGGCACGGGATCTTCGGGCGCCATCTCGACGATGCTGGGAAGCGGGGGCGTCTGCGAGGTGGTGATCCGTACGGCGAGATAGCTCGGCAGGATCCGGTTGCGGGCGTTGTTGCTCACGATGAGGTACGGCTTCTCACCCCGCTCCCCGCGGAGGTCGGTCATATAGACACGGCCGCGGAGCGGCCATTCATGGCCGGGCGTCATTCCCGGCCGGCCACTTCGGCGGCCCGGTGCCACGCCGCCCGATGGGCGGCATGGTCCTTGCCGGTCTGCGCGGCGGCGAGCATGGCGTATCCGGCCAGCATGACCTCTTCGAGGACGGCTTTGTGGGCGATGCTCATCAGGGCGTGCAACGCGACGGCGGAGGATTTCTCCAGCTTCGGCGAACCTCCCGCCAGGCGGCGCACGACTGTGTACTCGGGACTGCCGGGGGTGCGGACGGCCTCGAGGAACTCCAGGTCGTGCTGGGTCAAGGGGACGGGGGTCTGACGGACTTCCATGCGTTCATGATGCACCATCTTGAATACTCTTTGCATTCTCTCGGTTGCGAGTCGTTATCGGTGGACGATAGGCGGCGGGTCCCGCAGGACGTTGCGGTGGGCGGGTTCGGTGACTCCCGGGTGGCCGCCACCGCCTGCCCGTCGCTTCAGGGGGGCTAGCACCCTGGCGGGGCACGCCGGTCCGGAGGAGATTGGGCCCGTGAGGTTCCCGCGTGCCTGGCTGGGGCTCGAATTCCGCCGCCGCCGGCGGTCCCTGGCCGCGCTGGTCGTGCTCGTCGCCTTCTCCCTGGCCACGGTCCTGGCGGCGGTGGCCGGATCGCGGCGCGGGGAGAGCGCCCTGGATCGGCTGCGCGCCGGCACGCTGCCCGCGGACGCTCAGGTGCTGATCCAGGATCCGGGGTTCGACTGGGACGAGGTCCGGGCGATTCCGGGGGTCCTCGGGGTCGCGCCCTTCGTCGCCGCGGCCATGTACATCGAGGGCGTCCACCTCGGCTGGGACTCGGTACCGCCTGTCGACCCATCCGTCTGGCGGGACGTCGAACGGCCGGTGCTCCTCGCCGGCCGGCTGCCCGACCCGGCCCGCGCCGACGAGATGGCGGTCTCCGCCCGGTTCGTCGAGCGGTACGGCAAAGGCGTCGGCGACTCCGTGGTCATCCGCCTCGCCACCCCGCAGGAGGCGGATCTCGATCTCCGGGCGGACGTGGCCAATACCGGCAACACGCAGATCAGGGCGAACGGCCCGCGCGTCACGGCGAGGATCGTCGGGGTCATCCGCTCGCCGTGGTTCGCCGACCGCGTCGGTGAGACATCCGGCAGCGCCACCGGCGAGGGCTTCGCCATCCCCTCGCCGGGATTGTTCCTGAAATATCAGGACAACTTCCTGGGGACGCGGCGCAGTAAATTCACCAACGCCTTGGTTCGCCTGAAGGACGGCGAGGGCGGCCTGGCCGAATTCCGCAGCCGGCTCGCGGCCGCCACGGGTCGTCCGGAGATCCGGGTGGACAACCTCGCCGACGGTCTCCGCCACAATCAGCGGCTGGTCCGGTACGAGGCGATCGCCCTGCTGGCGTTCGGGCTGTCCGCGCTGGTGGCCGCCGCCCTGGTGATCGGGCAGTTCGCCGCCCGGTTGGTCGCCGTCTCCCTCGCGGAGCTGCGGGTCCTGGGCCCGGCCGGGCTCACGCCCCGCCAGGCCGTGGTCGCCGCCGCGCTCGGCCCGTCGGCGGCCGCCCTGCTCGGCGCGGTGCTCGGCGTCATAGGGGCGGCTCTGGCCTCCCGATGGACGCCGATCGGCGTCGCGGCCAACTTCGAACCCCGTCCGGGCCTCGACCTGGACTGGCCGGTCCTGCTCGCGGGTCTGGTGGCGGTCCCCGTCGTGGTCGCCGCGGGCGCGGGCGGGTACGCCTGGCTCACCGTCACCGCCAAGCCCGCGGGCACGTCCAGCCGTTCGGCGGTCGCCGCGGCCGTCGGCCGGATGGGCTGGCCGGTGCCGGTCCTGGTCGGTCTCCGCCTGGCCCTGGAACGTGGGCACGGCCGTACCGCCCTGCCGGTGCGCTCGGCTCTGATCGGATCCACCGCGGGCATCGCGGGGGTGATGGCCGCGCTGACCTTCTCCGCCGGGGTGAGCGACGCCGCGAGCAATCCCGCCCGGTACGGCCAGACCCACGACCTCCTGGTCTTCCTGGGGGTCAACGGTCAGAGCGGGCCCGCCGAGCGGGTGCTGGCGGCGCTGGCCCGCGACCCGGACGTGGCGGGAGTGGAGGACCGGCGCTTTTTCAGCGCCGCGTCCGGCGACCTCACGTTCCCGGTATACGACTACACGGCCGTCGGCACGCCCCCGCCGATCGAGCTCAAGATCGGACGGCTGCCCGCCTCCGACCAGGAGATCATGCTGGCCGTCGACACGGCCGGCAAGCTCAGGGACACCGGCGTGCTCAAGGACGATGTCGGCGAGCGCATCCATCTCACCGGCGCGCGGGGCGGCCGGGGCTTCACGGTCTCGGGCATCGGATTCGTCCCCGAAGGACCGTCCAACACCTATTCCGAAGGCGTCCTGGTAACTCCCGCCGGCTACGACAGTCTGTTCGCGTCCTTCGAGATCCGCATGGGCTTCGTCTCCTTCCGGCCCGGTGCGGACGTCACGGCGGCGACCGCCCGGCTCCGCCAGACGGTCGGTGCCCTTCCCGGCGGCGACCACATCGGATTGTTGTCGTCCTTCAAGCCCAAACAGCTCGCCGAGGTCCAGGGCGTCCGAGCGCTCCCCGTCGCCCTCGGCGCCTTCCTCGCGCTCCTCGCCCTGGCCTCGGCCGGGTACACGTCGGTGACGGCCGTACGGCGCCGCCGCCACGACATCGCCGTGCTCCGCGCGCTGGGCATGACGCCCGCCCAGACCCGGTGGAGCGTGGCCACCCAGGCCGGCGCCCTCGCCGTGATCGGCCTGGCCTTCGGCGTGCCCACCGGTCTCGCCCTCGGGCGCGTCCTGTGGCAGGCCGTCGCGGAGAACACGCCCCTGTTCTACGTGCCCCCGGTGCCCACGTGGGCGCTGCTGCTCATCGGCCCGGTCACGCTCCTGGCGATGAACCTGCTCGCCGCCCGCCCCGCCGCGACCGCCGCCCGGCTGAGCCTGGCCCACGCGCTGCGGACGGAGTGACGCCGAGGAGACGGCGCGGTGAGTGGCGCCGGGGCAGGGGAGTGAGGGACGCCGCACGCGGGACGGCTCCCGCCCCGGGACGGAGCGGGAGCCGTACGAGACGGGCCGGGTGGACCGTCAGTGGGCGAACGCCTGGAACTCGGCGGCGCGGACGTGCTCGCGGGCCGGGCTGGCGGTGCCGCAGTCGGTGGCGGAGTTGGGGTCGTTGTCCTGCTCACCGGCGTAGAGCGGGTTGCCGGTGCACTGGGTGGAGACGACGCGCAGGGCCAGGTGGGTGGCCGCGGTCGTCGGGATCTTGAAGGACTTGATGATCAGATCGGCGCCGCGCGGGCGCGGCAGGCGGGTGGAGAAGGCGTCGGCCGGGCTGGTGTAGACGACCGAGAAGTTCGCCGGGGATGAGCAGTCCTTCGCGCCGGCGTCGCAGGCCAGGACCTCGAAGGCGCGCAGGGCGCTGAAGCGGTTCTGGCCGCCGGGGTCGGCGGAGTCGCCGGTGTTCGGCCGGAGCATGGCGCTGACCTGGACCCGCCGGACCTTGACCGGGTCGGATCCGGCCAGGTCCACGGTGACCGACTTGCCGGCGACCGCGCCGGTGAGCGAGGCCCAGTTCGTCGCCTCGGTCTCGTCGATCAGCCGGGCCTGGTTGACGCCGTCGCCCGTCGCCGTCGCGCCGAGCGCGGTGGAGGCGAGGTTCTTCGGCAGCGCCAGGGGGAGCGGGAGCGTCACGCCGGGCAGCACCGCGAACTTGATCCGGGTGTGCCCGTAGCCCTCGCCGACGACCAGGAAGTCGTACAGGCCCGGGGTCATCTCCACGGTGTCGCCGAGCTCGGTGTCCGGGTCGGTGTCGGCGACGGGTACGGCGCGGCCCTCGTAGTGGCCGACGTAGAGCCGGAGCGCGGCGCCGGAGGCGTCGGCGAGCGGCTTGAGCCGGAGCTTGCCGTTCTTGCCGGTCGGGTTGACGAAGCTGGGGGTGGGGTCGGGGTCGTTCTGGTTCACGCTCGCCGCCCCCTCGCCGAGGCCGTGCTCGGCGAACGCCCGCCACATGATGTCCTGATTTTTCCCGCCGAAGCGGATGGCGTCGGCCGCGAGCAGCGCGTCCCGGTGATCGACGTAGCTGACCGCGCCGGAGGCCATCAGCAGCAGCGCGTCGAAGGACAGCTGCGCCCAGCGCCGGTTGCCGGGACACTTGTCGACCGCGATCTTCCCGTCGGCGCACGCCCGCTGGAGGGCCGGGGTGCCCTTGCCGTACCGCCTGACGAACGCCTCGCGCACGTCGAACTGGGTGGCCGACCAGATCTCGCCGTCGGCGTGGACCTGCTGGCCGACGAGGTCGTAGGCGATGTCGCTGTAGTTCAGCGGGGAGTTGGACATGTCGTAGTTGCGGATGCCCGCCCTCTTGTCGCCGGTGACGTAGCCGCCGGTCACGTACGGCGTGTCGCCCGCGGGGCGGAAGCCGTACTCGGCCAGGTACTCCATGGCGAACAGGTCGGAGGTGCTCTCGTTCATGGCGCCGGGCTGGGCCCCGCTCCACCCGGCGTTCGGGCCGGCGACCATGCGGCCGGAGATCGCGTGGGTGTACTCGTGCCCGATGACCGACATGTCGTAGTCGCCGTCCACGCAGGGCGCGTAGAAGGCGCCCGCGATCGGCTGCCAGAGGTACATGTTGGTGATCGGCGCGACCCCGTCGGGACCGGTGATCTGGTTGGCGTTGTCGCGCACGCTCAGCACCCGCGCGCCCGCCTGGGCGTTGCCCTGCTCGGGGTCGTCGCCGAGACCGCCGCGGTCGCCGTTCTCGTCCTGCATGTTCCAGGCCGTCTCGGTGAAGCCGAGCCGGTAGGACCAGTCGTGCATGCGGTTGTGCATGGCGTGCAGGTTGGCGATGGCGGCTTCCAGGTCGGCCTCGCCCGGCTGGTCGAAGACGGCCGGGTCGCACTTGGCGGTGTACCAGCGGTTGGTCCACGGGTAGACGTAGTTCCGGCTCGGCGTGAGCACGTTGCTGCGGGTGCCGACGGTGAACGGGTCGCCGCTGGCGCGGTTCTCGAACGTCCGGGCCGCGTTGCCGATGCTGGTGTTCGTCGGGGTGTTCGTGGCGTGGTCGACGTCCCAGGCCCGTCCCGTCGCCGGATCGCCGCCGACGACGTAGTCGCAGCCCGGCCCGGGGACGTAGCACCACCGGGCGCGGGTGTCGGTGGAGGAGTAGTCGGCCGGCGGGTTGGCGGGGAAGACCTCCCACTGCGGGTTGTCCGGTTCGGCGTGATGGTCCACGAGGTTCTCGCGGGTCAGGATCGCGCCGCTGACCGCGTCCACGTGGGTGGTGTAGGCGGCGGGCTCGTCGCCGCCGCCGATCAGGACCACCTGGTAGGCGCTGTGCGTGCCGTCGGGCGCGGGCACGGCCACCGCGGTGACCTTCTTGACGGTCGCCGTCGCCAGGTCGATCCCGCCGTCCCGGGCGGCGGCCTCCAGCGCCTGCTGCTCGGTGAGCGCGGCGACCGGGGGAGCGGCGGTGGAGCGGGAGAGCGTCGAGGTGACGTGCAGGACCTTGCCGTCCCGGACGCCGACCGCCACCTGCCCGTCCACACCCGCGGGCAGGTCGCCGAACTTCTGCCGGAGCAGTACGGCGTGGCCGCCCCCGATCGGGTTGACCGCGACCTTCTCCAGCGCGTCCACGGCCGCGGCGTCCAGGCCGAAGAGGTTCTCGTTGGCCTTCAGGTAGGCCCGGGCCGCCTGCTCGGGATCGGCGCCGAGCCCCTCGGCCAGCGGCGCGGAACCGGTGACGACGGCGGGTGTGCCTAGAGCGTTCCAGCGGATCGTGGCGGCGCCGGCCGCCTTGGCCCGTGCCTGCGGTGGCGCGACGGAGCCGCTCCGGTTGTCCACGTCCGGCTTGCCGTGCTGCTCGGCCTGGAAGTCGTGGATGTCGGGAGTCTTCCCGGCGGGCCCGTTCTGGGCGGCGCCGGGGAGTGCGAGAGCGGGGAGTGAGAGGGATGCCGCTGCTGCGGCGACGACGGTGATACGTAACCAGGGCTTGCTTGACACCGTGCCTCCTGGGGGAGATGGCCGCCGTTGGCCATGGCGCGCGTGGAGCACGCCTGCTGCGCCAGAAGTAACACTGGTTCGGTGTCATGACAAGATCTAGTAAAGGTTGATAAGTCGGTGTAATAGGGCGAAATTAGCCCGCCTGCCAGAGGTAGGAGATCGGGAGCGCGGTCAGCCGGTCGCCGAACGGCAGGGGATCGGGGTTGAAACTGAGGACGTAGCCGTGGACGAAGGCGTCGCCCATCCGGTCGCGGAGATGGGCCAGGTGGGCGAAGCTCTTACCGGTCACGGTCAGGCCCGACTTGACCTCGATGCCGATGACGCCGCCGTCCGGCTCGCTGCGCAGTTCTCCCCGGGAGAAGGGCCAGAGCTCGAAGAAGACCGCGCGTCCGGCCAGGGACTCCGACAGAGTCGGCACGGTGAGGAAGCCGGCCGAGCCGGTGAGGAGGGACTGCCCGGGAGTGTCGTCGGCGTCCACTTGGACTTTGATGGCGCGGACCAGGGCGTCCCCGCCGGGCTGGACCTCGTCGATGGCCCGGGGGATCGCGCCGTGCCGGGCGAACCCCACGGGATCGACCAGCGCTGTGGCGAGGGTCGTATCGATGTCGAGCTGTCGGGGATTTGGCGGGTATGCGGCCGAGGATCTGCCGGACCGGTGGAGGCGTGCCGGTCGCGGCGTCAGGCTTTCAGGGCGGTGTCGAGCGCGTCGGTGCGGGCCGTACTCCCCCAGAACCACTGCACGTGAGCGCGCCGGCGCCGCTCACGCAGCCAGTCGTCGAAGATCCGCCGTTCGGCGATCTTCCTTGCCGCGACGTCCAAGATCGCCTGCTCCACCGCGAGCACGACGGTGACGCCGAATCCTCCGTCACCGGTCGCGTGGGGCCCCAGGACCGCCCCGGCCCGCGCGTCGTGCACGTCCTCACCGTGCAGGGCGGCGAGGTCCTCCCGCGGGTTCCCCTCGATCCGGCAGGTGCCCAGACCGGCGAGCGCGGCCTCCGTCGCCAGGCCGGTCGCCAGGGCGCCCACCTCCTCCGCCGTGGCGGTCCGGGACCGCTCCCGGAGCCGGGCCGCCGCGGCGTCGGCGTCGGCGCGGGCGCCGTAGCGCAGGCGGACCACGCGCAGAACGTCCAGCCCGGCGCCGTGCTCGGCGAAGTAGCCCTCGACCTGTCCGCCGGTCACCCGGCGGCGCAGCCGCGCCACCTTCGCCTCGACGGTGACGATCTGCTCCAGGCGTGCCTGGCCGAGGCCGCGCTCCGCCATCCACTCCTCGGTCGCGCGGGCGGTGAGGAGGCCCCGGGCGCGGCGGAAGGAGTCCGTGGCGGCCTGCAGCTCCTCGTCCGTCAGATCGGCGGAGGCGGCCACCTCCTGCTCGACCAGGCAGGCGTTGACCAGGCGGACGGCCAGACCGGCGTCCTCCCACAACACGTCGAGCAGGGAGACGACGTGCTCGATCTCCACGTCGACGCCGTCGACGCGGAGGACGACCTGCTCGCCGGAGCGCTGGCTGTTGCGCAGCGGCCACGGGATCGCCCGGTCCGGGGCGAAGGCCAGGGACACGGTGCCGCCGGCGGACGGCAGGAGCAGGTCGTAGTGGTAGTCGCCGGTGGCGGCCTCACGCTGCCACACCAGCCGCATGTCCGCGCCGGGGTGCCGGGAGCGCAACGCGCCGAGCCGCCCGCGCGCCTCCTCGGGCGCGGCCCCGTCCAGCCCGCGCAGCCAGGTCAGGGCGTCACCGAGAAGCCCGGGGGTCACGGTCCCGGGAGCCTCCGGCGGCGTCGCGCTCTCCGGCGCCGAGGCGTCCGGCGGCGTCGCGGTCTCCGGGCTCATGCTCGGGGTCCCTCCAGAATCAGGTCGCAGACGGCCTGGCTGATCGGCAGGCCGGTCAGCTGCTCGATCCACAGCCACTGGCCGTTGGGGTTGATCTCCATGAACACGTACTCGTCCTCGGGCGTGAGGATCAGGTCGAAGGCGCCGTACAGCAGGCCGAGGCGGTCCACCATGGCCAGGCAGCGCCGGCCGACCTCGTCGGGGAGCCGGTGGACGCGGTGCGGGGTGACGTCGGTGTTGTAGCGGCGCCAGTCCAGCCGGGACCGGTTGGACGCCTGCGAGTGGATCTCGGCGGCGAAGATCTGGCCGCCCACGACGGTGACCCGCAGCTCCAGACGCTTGGGGACGTACCGCTGCACGATGATCGGGCAGAACCGCAGCGCGTCCGCGTAGGCCAGGTCGCGCGGGGAGACGGGCTCGCAGAAACGGGAGATCGTGTCACCGCTCCGGAGGTTCTCCACCCACGGCCTGCCGAACGGCTTGGTGACGATCTGGCCGTCGTGGCGGTCGTGGAAGTCCCACAACTCCCGGGCCTGCGTGGTGATCAAGGTGTCCGGCACGGTGAAGCCCAGCTCGGCCGCGATGATCAGCTGGGAGGACTTCCGCCTGGCCCGCTGCAGCACCGACTCGGCCGCGGGCACCTTGCGGCAGGGCAGATGCTCCCACAGGTCCGAGATCAGGCTCGCGCTCTCCCCCGCGGCGTACGCCGCGATGGCGGGGTCGGTCAACCCGGGATGCGCCTCCGGCGGCGTCGGGCGCCGCCACCACAGGGCGGTCAGCTCGTTCAGGTCCACGGTGCCGGTCCCGGTGCGCAGCAGGCGCCGGGTGAGGCCCCGGCCGGTGTAGGCCAGCTCGACGTGCGCCTCCGCGGGGTAGAGCCGGTGGTCGAAGACCGTGACGCGGGCACCGCGTCCGGTGAGCAGGCCGGCGACTCGCGCGGCGTGCGGGTCCTCGTCACCGGTGAGGACGAGGACATGCGGGGCGGACACGGGTTTCCTCCGTTGGGAGCCGGAACGTGGGGCGCGGCGCGTCACGGGTTCCTGCCGCGGATCCGATGACGCGCCGCTCCCGTCCTGCACAGGAGGACGGGTTTCATGAGGCGGGTTTCACGGAGAGGGCACGGGCCCTCTCCGCCCGGTCAGTCCTCGACGCAGACGCCCGGGGGGTCGATCTGGGTGCCCCCCACCTCGATGACGAGGATTCGCGGCCGGCCGCCGCTGATGCCGTGCAGGGCGCTCTCGTCGAGCTCGTCGCCGACGGGGGCGAGGTCGTTCAGTTCGGTCCGGTTCATGGCGTTGTTCCTCCTGTTCTCCGTGGATGTGCTGTTCTCCGGGAAGGGCCGGTCTCCGGGGAAGGGCCGGCTCTACCTCGACCGCGGGCTCAGTCCATTGCGCAGTAACCCGGCGGGTCGACGTGGGTCATCGCGATGAGCCTGGGCGCACCACCGCTGATGCCGTGCAGGGCGCTCTCGTCGAGCTCTTCGCCCAGCGGCGCGAGGTCCTCGATCCGGCTGCGCGCACCGTCGTTCATGGGTCCCCCTCCGATCGGGATCCCTTTCGGGATTTCCTTGATCGAGAGGCTGTCAGGGCCGTCTTGGAAGCGACTTGCGAAGGGGTGCAAACCCGCTGGCCTCGCCGTCGGCCTGCCTCCCGGCGAGCCGCGCGTAGTGACCGCCCAGCCGGAGAAGCTCCTCGTGGGTGCCGGTCTCGGCGATCCGGCCGCCGTCGAGCACGACGATCAGGTCCGCGTCGCGGACGGTGCTCAGCCGGTGGGCGATCACGATGCGGGTCTGGGGAAGCGTGCCGAGGTTCGCGTCGATGACCGCCTCGCTGTCGGTGTCGAGATGACTGGTGGCCTCGTCCAGGAGCAGGATGTCCGGGCCGGTGAGCAGGGCCCTGGCCAGGGCGATGCGCTGCCGCTGCCCGCCGGACACGCCGCCGCCCTCCGTCAGGTGGGTGTGGTAGCCCATGGGCATGGCGTCGATGTCGTCGTGGACGTGGGCGAGCCGCGCCGCCTCGCGCACCCGGGCGAGGGGCGCGTCCGGGTCCCCCAGGGTGATGTTGTCCAGGATCGTCCCGGTGAAGAGGGCCGGTTCCTGCGTCACCACCCCGAACCGGCGGCGCAGCCGGCCCGCGTCCGCTCCGGACAGGGGGATCCCGCCGTAACGGATCTCGCCCTCGGCCGGTCCGAGCAGGCCCAGCAGCACCCTGGCCAGGGTGCTCTTGCCGGAGCCCGACCGGCCGACCAGGGCGATCTTCCGGCCGGGAGGGATCCTCAGGTCGATGCCGCGCAGGATCCAGGGGCTCTCGGGTGTGTACCGGAATCCGACTCCGCGCAGCTCGATCTCCACCGGACCGGTGCGGCCCGGAGCGCCGGACGCCCTGCCGGGGACGTCCTCGGGATCGGCGACCTCGGCGGCTTCTCCGGAACCGGCCGGGGGAACGGCGGGGGCGTCGGGGGAGGGCCCGGAGAGACCGTTCCGGACGCCGGACTCCGGCCGGGTGTTCCACAGGTCGGCCAGCCGTTCACCGTGCACCCGGGCGAGCTGCGCGCTGCGCAGGCCGCCGGTCAGCGCCGCCAGCGGGGCCAGGGCCGCCGCGGCCAGGGCCTGCAGGCCGAGCATGGCGCCCAGGCTGAGCTGATCGGTCGTGACCTGCCAGGCTCCCGCCCAGAGCAGGGCCATGGGGGTGCCGAACCGCAACGCCGCCAGGGCGGAGTCCTGCAGGCCCTGCGCCATCCCGTTCCGCCGCGCCCGCCGCATCTGCGTCGTGAGCAGCCGTGACCAGCGGCCGAGGACGCGTTCCTCGGCCCCCACCGCTTTGATCGTCTCGATGCCGCGGACGCTCTCGATCAGCTGCCCCTGGGCCTCGTTGCGGGCCTCCATCTCCCGGTGGGTCAGATCGGCGAGCCGGCGGTGGGTCATGGTCAGCAGGATGATCTGCGCCGCCGCGAAAGCCACCAGGATCGCGCCCAGCAGCGGCGACCGTACGGCGACCACGATGAGATATCCGGCGGCGAGCGGCCCGTCCAGCAGGGCGGTCAGCGCCTGGCCGGTGAGGATTTCGCGCAGCAGGGTCACCCCGGAGATCCGGGAGACCAGGTCGGCGGAGCCCCGGTGGGCGAAGAAGCGGAAGGGCACCGAGAGCAGGCGCCGGGCCAGCTCGTCCAGGAGGGTGGTGTCCGCGCGCGTCCGCAGCGCGACCAGCGCCCAGGACCGTGCCGCGCCCACGGCGAACTGGGCGGCGGCCGTCACCGCCATGCCCAGCCCGAGCAGGGTCAGCAGGTCCGCCTCGCCCGCGGTGAGAACCCGGTCCACGACCGTCTCGGTCACGGCGGGCAGCACCAGGCCCAGGGCCTGCAGGGCCAGGCTGAGCAGGACCAGCAGCGCCAGCAGGCCGCGATGGCGGCTCACGATCACCCGGAGGTACCGGGACCACCAGCCCGTCCGGTCGCCGACGCGGCCCGTGCGGAAATCCGCTCCCGGGCTGAAGGTGAACGCCACCCCGCTGTAGCTGTCGGCGAAGTCCCGGGGGGTGGTGCCCACACGTCCCAGCGCGGGATCGATGATCCCGATCCGGCCGGGGGAGACCCGCTCGACCACGACGAAGTGGCTGTTGCGCCAGTGCACCACCGCCGGCAGCGGAAGCTCGGCGATCCGCGCCGCGGGCACGGAGGCGGCCCGGGTGGTCAGGCCGTGCGCCCGGGCGGTGCGGACCAGGGTCAGCGCGCTGACCCCGTCCCGGCCGATGCCCATCTCCTCGGAGAGGGCGTAGACCGGGACGCGCCGCCCGTGCGCGGCGAGGACCATCGCCAGGCACGCCGCGCCGCATTCCACCATGCTGTGCTGGAGTATGACCGGAACCTTCATGAACCGGCAGTCTCCGGTGCCCGTCTTGGAGCCGGCTTGCGATCGGCTCGATCATCGCGGGCGACCCGGTCATGCGGCCGCCCCGGGCGCGGCGTGCGCTCCGGGGCGGCGGGAGACGGTACGGCTCGGCCGTACCGGACCGGATCAGTCGAACGGGATCCAGGCCTGGTCGGACAGGTCGGCCATGGAGCTGACCTTGAGACCGAGGTCGGAGACCGTCCAGAGGTTGTCGCCGATCACGATCGAGCGGCGGATGCCCGGGTCGTACGGGACGACGCGGGTGTCGCCCACGGGCTTGGGCTTGGGGTGGACGACGGTGCCGGTCTTGGCGACGGCGGAGTCGTCGATCTTCAGGACCAAGGCGGCGCCGTTGGTCTGCTCGGTGCCGTTCCAGGTGTTCAGCGGCAGGACGGCCATGCCCGTCCTGGCCCAGTAGAGGAAGGCGTGCGGGTCCCACTCGGCCTCGGAGCCGGAGTCCTTCTGGAACAGCTG
The DNA here is from genome assembly GCF_016863135.1 of Planobispora longispora. Taxonomy (GTDB): domain Bacteria; phylum Actinomycetota; class Actinomycetes; order Streptosporangiales; family Streptosporangiaceae; genus Planobispora; species Planobispora longispora. The sequence goes on along the minus strand of NZ_BOOH01000019.1, from coordinate 7,830 downwards.
CGACAGGCGGCGCGGGGCGGCCGGGTCGCTCACGTCGAACAGGGAGATCTGGGTGCCGAGCGTGCGGCCGTTCTTGTCGGCCTCCTGACCGATGCCGATCAGCCGTCCGTCACCCGCCGGGTGGAGGTAGGCGGAGTATCCGGTGATCTTCAGCTCGCCCGTCTTCTTCGGCGCGGCAGGGTCACGCAGGTCGAGGACGTAGAGGGGGTCCACCTGCCGGAAGGTCACCACGTAGCCGACCGGGCCCATGAACCGGACGGAGTAGATCCGCTCGCCCTCGCCCAGGCCGCCGACCTCGCCGACCTCGGCCAGCGTGTCGGCGTTGAGCACGTAGACCGCGCTGGAACTGCTCTTCTCCGTGTTCAGCGTGGTCGCGATCCGCAGGTGCCCCTCGTGCTCGGACACCGAGTACTGGTTGAGCAGCCTGCCGGGGACCTTGCCTGAGGCGACGTAGCGGGGCGCGCCCGGCGCGGTGATGTCGAAGCGGTGGACCTCGGTCTCCTCCGGAGGCGCGACCGGGGTCTTGGCGGAGTCGGGCGTGTCCGTCGGCGTGGGGGTGGGGGTCGGGGTGGGCGTCGGAGTCGGGGCGGAGGTGGAGGCGGAAGCCGTCGGGGTGGGCGTCACCGGGTCGGGAAGGAGGGTGGGCTGGCCCTCGGGCGGCGGGGCGACGGTCTCCTCGGCCGGGGTCGGCTCCACGTTCGGGGCCCCGCCGGACGTCTCCTCGGGGGAGGCCGCGGGCGCCTCCTCTATGATGATCGGCTCGACCGGCATGGGCCACCACCAGCGGGGGTTGCTGGTGACGTACAGGCTGGAGCCGGTTCCGTAGACCGTGTCCCCGTCGGCGGCCACGCTGATCGGCGCGCTCTCCGACAGCGCCGCGGCGCCCTGCCCCAGGTCGAGGGTGTGCACGCTCAGCATCGAGGCGCCGGTGTACTCCTGCGGGTGGCTGACCTGCTCGCACGCGACGGACTTCTTCGTCGTGGCGCCGCTCGCGTCGGTCACCTCGTACGTCGGCAGCCACGCCTCGAGCGGCGCCTTGGAGACCGTCTCGGCGTTCCTGCGCGTGCGCTCGGTCTCCGTGGCGTCGGGACCGGGGTCGGGGAACTCGATGCGGGGCTCGCTGCGCACCACGAGCCGTACCGTCGAGCCGACCATCCTGGCGTCCACGTGCGAGCCGTCCGGGGTGATCGAGCCGAGCACCTTCGGCTCCCCGGACAGGTCGACCAGCGTGTAGCGCGGTCCCGGGCTGGGGGCGAGCTTGGCGGTCGCGCCGAAGGGGATGATCCCGCCGCCGGAGAACAGCACCAGTGCCCGGTCCCCGCTGACCAGCAGGTCCGCCGGGGCCCACGCCTGCTCGGCGTCCACCAGTTTCACCGTCCCGGTGACCTTCCGGGTCGCGGTGTCCACCACGCGCAGCACGCCCCGGTTCACGGTGATCACCCGGTTGCCGTCGGTCTTCACCAGATCCGGCTCGTCGACCCCGGCCTCATGCGTGTTCGTGGTGGAGTGCTCCGGAGCCGTGGGCTGCTGCTTGCCGCGGGAGGCCGAAGCGTCCTCCTGCATGGCGCTGCGGTAGATCTCCGGCCGGCCGAGCCCCCACGGTCCGACGACCTTGGCTGCCGCCGCGCGCAGTCCGGTCAGCATGTCGTCGCATCCGCTGTAGGCGACCAGCTTCACATTCCCCAGCTTCACCGGCTCGCTCGTAGGGGCCGCGCCGGGGTCCGTCCCGGTGGAGGTGCACGCCGTGGCGAGCAGGGCGGTGGCAAGGGTGACGGCGCCCCACCGGAGGGTCCCGGAGGGGGCGCCCGCGCGCGTCGCCGTACGAATCGATGTCCTCATGCCCCCATGACGGATGCCGCGCCTGCCCGGTTCACCATCCGGTCCGGCATGTCCGGTTCGCCGTCCGGTCCGGGATGCCCGGTCACCGCTCGGCCCGGATAGCTACCGACCAGTAGCCATGGATGCGTTCCCCCGCATACCCTTCGGTCATGGCTGCCACTATCGGAGCGAACCGGACACTCGACCCGCTGATGATCGAGCGCGTCTCCCGGCAGGTGACCTCCAGCGGGAAGACCCAGGCGATCATCGCGCCGTTCACCGGCGAGACCCTCGCCGAGCTGCCCGTCTCCACCGCCGAGGACGTCCGCGCCGCCCACGCCCGGGCGCGCGCGGCGCAGGAGGCGTGGGCCGCGCTGCCGGTGCGGGAGCGGGTCAGGCCCTTCCTGCGGCTGCACGACGCGCTCCTCGACCGCCGCGAGGAGATCCTCGACGTGGTCCAGTGGGAGACCGGGAAGGCGCGCCGGCACGCCTTCGAGGAAGTCCTCGACGTCGCGGGCTGCACGCTCTACTACGCCCGGCGGGCGCCCGGCCTTCTGGCGCCCAGGCGGCGCGCGGGCATCTTCCCCGTCGCCACCAAGGTGACCGAGGAGCGCCACCCCAAGGGGGTCGTGGCGCTGATCTCCCCCTGGAACTACCCGCTCTCCCTCGGCGTGACGGACATCGTCCCCGCCCTGCTCGCGGGCAACGCCGTGGTGCACAAGCCCGACACCCAGACCGCGCTGTCCACCCTGTGGACGATCGACCTGCTGGTCTCCCTCGGCATGCCCCGCGAGATCTGGCAGGTCGTGCTCGGCGAGCCCGCCGAGATCGGTGACCCGCTGCTCGACGACGCCGACTACGTGGCGTTCACCGGCTCCACCCGGGGCGGCAGGAAGATCGCCGAGGAGGCGGCCAAGCGGCTGATCGGCTGCTCGCTGGAGCTCGGCGGCAAGAACCCCATGATCGTCCTGGACGACGCCGACCTGGACGTGGCCGCCCAGGGCGCGCTGCGCGCCTGCTTCACCAACGCCGGGCAGCTGTGCATCTCCATCGAGCGCCTCTACGTCCACGACGCCGTGTACGACGCGTTCGCGGACAAGTTCGTCCGGCAGGCCAAGAACATGCGGCTCGGCTCCGGCCTCGACTGGAACGTGCAGATGGGCTCGCTCACCTCGCAGCGCCAGCTCGACGCGGTCAGCGCTCACGTGGACGACGCCGTGGCCAAGGGCGCCCGGGTGCTCGCGGGCGGCAGGGCCCGCCCCGACCTCGGCCCGCTCTTCTACGAGCCCACGATCCTGGCCGACGTGGACGAGACCATGGACCTGTGCCGCGAGGAGACCTTCGGCCCCGTCGTCTCGATCTACCGCTTCTCCGGCGAGGACGAGGCCGTGGCGAAGGCCAACGACACCGTCTACGGCCTCAACGCCTCCGTCTGGACCCGGGACACGGCGCGCGGACGGGCGCTGGCGCGGAGGATCAAGGCCGGGACCGTCAACCTCAACGAGGGGTACGGCTCCGCCTACGCCTCCTACGACGCCCCCATGGGCGGCATGAAGTCCTCCGGCCTGGGCCGCCGCCACGGGGCCGAGGGCCTGCTGAAGTACACCGAGGTGCAGAACATCGCCGGCCAGGCCTCCTGGCTGGGCTTCGAGCCGGTCCTCGGCATGACCTACGACAAGTACGCCGACACGCTCGCCGGTCTGCTCAAGACCATGAAGGCGCTCCGCCTGAAGTGAGCCGGCGAGCCGGGAGAACGCCGGGGACGCCAGGGGACGGGGCCGAGGGCCGGAAGGGAAACCGCGACGTGTTCGACTACGACGTGCTGGTGATCGGGTCGGGGTTCGGCGGGAGCGTCGCGGCGCTCCGGCTCACGGAGAAGGGCTACAAGGTCGGCGTCCTGGAGGCCGGACGGCGCTTCGACGAGAGCACGCTGCCCAAGACCTCCTGGCGGACCCGTGACTTCCTGTGGGCGCCCGGCCTGGGCATGAAGGGCATCCAGCGCATCCACGTGCTGCGCGGCGCGAAGGGCACGGGCGTCATGGTCCTGGCGGGCGCCGGAGTCGGCGGCGGCTCGCTCGTCTACGCCAACACCCTCTACGAACCCCTGGACCCGTTCTTCGCCGACGCCCAGTGGGCGGGCATCACCGACTGGAAGGCGGAGCTGGCGCCGTACTACGACCAGGCCAAGCGGATGCTGGGCGTGGTGCTGAACCCGACGCTCACCCGCGCCGACGAGATCATGAAGAAGGTCGCCGATCGCATGGGCGTGGGCGACAGCTTCCACCGGGCCCCGGTCGGGGTCTTCTTCGGCACGCCCGGCGTCGAGGTCGACGACCCCTACTTCGGCGGGGCCGGGCCGCGCCGCAGGGGCTGCACCGAGTGCGGCGAGTGCATGACCGGCTGCCGGCACGGGGCCAAGAACATGCTGATCAAGAACTATCTCTACCTCGCCGAGAAGGCCGGGGCCAAGGTGCACGCGGAGACCACGGTCGCCGCGGTCCGCCCGGCGCGCGGCGGCGGTTACACGGTCGAGGTGCGCAGGACCGGGGCGCCCTGGCGGCGCCGTACGCTCACCGCCGGGCAGGTGGTCTTCGCGGCCGGGACGTACGGCACGCAGCGCCTGCTCCACCGCCTGAAGGCCACCGGCGCGCTGCCCCGGCTCTCGGACCGGCTGGGCGCGCTGACCAGGACGAACTCCGAGGCGCTGCTCGGATTCGAGCGACTGAGCGTCAAGGGTGAGAAGCTCAACCACGGCGTGGCGATCACCTCCTCCATCCACCCCGACGCGCACACCCACATCGAGCCCGTCCGCTACGGCAACGGTTCCAACGCGATGGGCATGCTCCGCAGCCTGCTGATCGACGGCGGCGGGAGCGCTCCGCGCTGGCTGAAGTTCCTCGGAGAGGCCGCCAGACGGCCGCACCTGGTCCCGCGCCTGTTCAACCACCGCCGGTGGTCCGAGCGCACGATCATCGCGCTGGTCATGCAGGCCAAGGACAACTCGATCACCCTGTCGGCCCGCAAGGGCCCGTTCGGCTGGAAGCTCCGCTCCCGGCCGGGCCACGGCGAGCCCAACCCCACCTGGATCCCGGCCGGTCACACGTTCGTCAGGCACGCGGCCGAGGAGATCGGCGGCATGCCCGGCGGCTCCTGGCTCGACCTGTTCGACATCCCCGCCACCGCGCACTTCCTGGGCGGCTGCGCCATCGGGGCCTCGCCGTCCGACGGGGTGATCGATCCCTATCACCGCGTCTACGGGCACGAGGGCCTGCACGTCGTGGACGGCTCTTCCATCTCCGCCAACCTGGGCGTCAACCCCTCGCTGACCATCACCGCCCAGGCCGAGCGCGCCATGGCGTTCTGGCCCAACCGGGGCGAGACCGACGCCCGCCCCGCGCTGGGTACGGCCTACGTGCGCCTGGCGCCCGTCGTCCCCAAGAACCCGGTCGTCCCGGCCGCCGCCCCGGGCGCGCTCCGCCTGCCCATCGTGGACATCACCTGACCGCAGCACCGCACGCAAATGTAACTGAAACAGCGTAAATGTAACTGTGAGCCGAGGAAATGCAACTGTGGCCTAGGGAAATGCAACTCGATCCCCGTTACATTTGGTCACTGGTCGTGAATCTGCAGGACTTGATCGAAGAACTCCGCGCGCCTGGGGAGGCAGCGCTTCCGTGCTTGTCGGCAGCCGGGAGCCTTCGCGTGTATCGAGGCGAGGCTCCCGGTGACGGAATCTGCTCCTGACCGTGCGGCCGTGCGGAGGACGAGGCCGTCAGAGCCAGTCGTCGATCGAGGCCGTGAAGTCGTCGTACAGGTGCCGGTGGATGGTGTGCTCGGCGCCGGTGACGGTCCGGACCTCGAACCCCTTCTCCTTCAGCTCGGTGGCGAAGTCCGGCGGGACGAGGAAGCTGGGGTCGGCCAGCTGGACCAGGGACGGCACCACCGGCTCGGGGGTGAAGTCCCGGCCGCAGTACGGGCCCAGCGCGAGCGCGGTGCCGGTGTCCCAGTCCTTGAGCATCTCCAGCTCGACCTCGACCTCGTCGGGGGGGAAGTCGGGATGCGCGGCCGCGATCTGCTCGAACGTGGCGTTCTTGCCCTGGACGAACAGGTCGGTCATGGGCACGCCGTCGAGCACCGGCAGCCGGAAGGCCGGGTCGGAGTAGATCGCCCGGCCGGGCCGCAGCCGCTCCACCGCGACGGCGAGGGTCAGACCGCCCAGCGAGTGGCCGATCGCCAGCTCCGGCGCGGCGGGCACCGACTCCAGGACCGAGGCCGCCAGCGCCTCGGGGGAGTAGTCCGCGGGGTCCGCGCCGCGCGGGCTGCCGCCGTGCCCGGGCAGGTCCACCGCGACGACCCGGTAGCCCCGCTCGGCCAGCGCGGGTCCCACCCGCCACCAGCACCGGGAACTGGCCATGATGCCGTGGATCAGCACGGCGACCCGGTCACCGGAGCCCCACTCGCACGTGTTCAGTCTCATCAGGGATTTCTCTCTTTCAATGGATGGCGGACTCATCTTCTCCCGCCGGTCGGATCCGGCCTCCCGGCGGACCGGCCGGGCCGCTACCGGACCGATCTGATCGGGAGTACGGCGACCGCGCCGACGAGGGAGACGATGATCGCGATGACCCAGAGCGCGCCGTAGCCGCCGAAGGTGGTCACGATCATTCCCGCGATGAACGGTGCGATCATCTGCGGGCCGGCGTTGGCGATGTTGAGGATGCCCATGTCGCGGGCGGCGTCGCCCTTGCTGGGCAGCACCAGCGTGACGATGGCGATGTCCACCGCGCCGTAGGCGCCGAACGCGGCTCCGTGGATGACGGCGTAGATGAGCATCGAGGTCATGCTGGGCCAGAGCAGCGGCAGCAGCATCGAGACGGCGGTGACCACGCCCGCGACGGTCACGAACAGCTTGCGCCGGTTCAGCCGGTCCGAGAGCGGGCCGCAGACGACCGCCGCGACCATCGCGGCCAGGGTGGAGACGATGGTGAGCGTCGCGACGGCCTGGGGAGCCTCCTCCTTCGGCAGCCCGATGTAGTCCTGGAAGATGAACAGCGTGAACAGCAGCACCATGAAGTAGCCGAGGATGATCAGGGCGCGGCCGATGAAGACCCACATGAAGTCGCGGTGGGCGAGGGCCGAGAGGAAGTCCCGGATCGCCGTGGCGAGGGAGACCTTGGGCCGCTCGGCGACCTCGTACTCACCCGGGCGCGGGTCGTGGGTGGTGGAGACGACCAGGAGCGCGCCGAGGACCACGGCCGAGCCGAAGACCAGGTAGCCGAGGGAGACGCTGGCCACGAAGAACGCCGCGACCTGGGTGCCGATCATGATGCCGATGGAGGTGGCCACGCTGATGACCGCCGAGGCGGTGCCCCGCCGTTCCTCCGGGACCCGGTCGGGGACGATCGCGGTCAGCGCGGCCTGGTAGAGGTTCATCATCGCCTGGGCCAGCGACCAGCCGAGCAGGATCATCGGGATGGTCGAGACCTGGCTCATCAGCAGCATGGTGGCCAGCGCCGCGACGGCGCCGCCGAGGATCCACGGGTTGCGCCGTCCCCAGCGGGAGCGGGTCCGGTCCGACAGGGTGCCGCCGATCGGGTTGAAGACCGTGGCGAAGATGGCGCTGACGCCCGCGACCAGGGCGACGTTGGACACCTTGTTCTCGGGGTCGATCTCGGCGATCTGCGTCTGCACGAGCAGGCCGCCGACGCCGAGGTAGAGCGCGAACATGACGGCGTTGGAGACGCCCAGAACGGTCAGGAGCTTGGGCAGGCCGTCCCTGCGGGTCTCGGCGGGGGGAGTCTTGAGGGCGCTCATATGCGGCTCGTCGGCATGGTGAAGGAATCCTTTCGCGCTGTTCACAGGGGGGTGACGCGATGGTTATACGTATAAGCAGTGATAGCACCCGCGCGCCGGAGCGACAAGAGCAAGGTTCTGTAACGGTCGCCGACGTGCCCACTGAGCTGCGAGGTCCTGTGGCACCCGCCCCGCGGCGGGATGGCGGCCGGCCTGTGG